>CAVTHS010000006.1:0-271900 GCA_963734535.1 uncultured Chloroflexia bacterium
ACGCCGCAGTCGGCTGTGACGTCTCGATGCGTGGTCGCTTGGCGTTGATCACGAGAGCCGCGACGATGGCGGCCGTTCCGACGAAGACGGCAATGAAGACGGACTTGAACGACATGACGCGCCGGGGATCCTCCACCCAAACGCTCGTTCGGTGGGAGTAATTCGGCGGACAAACACGTCAGGCGGTGGGGACCGCTCCGGGGCTCGAGCCAACTCTTGCCAGTACGTCGGCGACCCGAGCCTCGATTTGCGGTCCGTCTCGATGCGGCGAGACCGCCAGCGATTGGAGGCGGCTCATTCGTTCCAGGACGGCACCCGCACCGGCGCCGACCGTCGCATCGGCCTGTTCGTACAGTCCACCTGGCTCCTCTTCGAGGCGGTTGTGCTCCACGAGGATGGCGCGAATCCCCCTGATCAGCTCCGCACGCGGAGTCGGTATCAAGAGCGTGGCGAGCGCCGAATGATCGTGCCGCAGGCGCCCGATGAGCTCCGATGTTCTTTCGACTTGCCGCAGCGGCGGCATCACGAGCTTTTCTTCCCAGGCGATGTGGCGCAAGAGCCCCGCGCGAAAGCTCGCGAATGCCTCGAGGTGGATGCTGCCGTCGGGGCGAAGGGCACGTTCGAGCAGGGCGTCGAGACGCCGGTGGTCCTCGGACAGTCGCTCGGAAAGCAGCATCTCGGGCCTTCCGAAGCTAGCGCACCTGGGAACCGCCGTCTCGAGATGGCACGGCGAATGCTTCGCGTGGACGTCATGCTCCACGTTCGAACAAACCCCACCGCAGCCCGACGACGTCCACTTCTCGGGCATGTTCGCAGCACTCGTCGTCGCAGCGGCGGTGTTCGGAGCCTGCCACGAGACGCAGCACGACCACGGCGCCGCGGCTTCGGCCGTGCCCGCAGGGCTGAACCCCGTGCAGAACGAGATGCGTCTGTTGCTCGATGCCATGCGCGACACGGTCACGGGCATCGCCAACGGGAAGGTCACGACGGTCCCGGAGAGCCTGCGCAAAGTGCACGCGGCCAAGGAAGCGACCGCCGCCGCGCTGAAGGCCGGCAGCTACAAGCCGCCGAAAATCCGGACCAGATCGCGCGCTTCGTCGAGCTCGACAAGGCCTTTCACGGCGATCTCGAGAAACTGGTCGAAGCGGCATCCAAGAACGACGTCCCGGGCACCGGTCGTGCGCTCGGACAAGCGTTGTCCAGTTGCCAGGGGTGTCACGAGCAATTCCGGCTCTGAGCGCGCGCGATGAGCCTCCTCCTGCTAATCCGTAGTCTCTTCTCCCGCTCACGCGAGCCCGTCGACTTCGGGACGCCGACCGAAGCCGTGGTTCCCGGTACGCCCGAAGCACGGGTTCTCGAGGTGCTCACGACCGTGCTCGACCCCGAGCTCGGGATCGGCATCGTCGATCTTGGGCTCATCTACGGCATTCGCGTCGCTGAGCACGCCATTGAAGTCACGATGACCATGACCACTCCGGCCTGTCCCATGGGCGGGCTGATCAAGAGTCGCGCTCGCGAGGCCATCCGGCGCGCGCGACCCGACTCCGAGCTCCGTATCCGGCTCGTGTGGAATCCGCCCTGGACTGCGAGCCGCATTTCCTCCCAAGGCCGAGCACAGCTCGGCTTCGATTGAGCCGAGCCGGAGCAGCTGTCGGCCTACTCGTCTGCCACGAGCCCCAACGTGCTGAGCTTGCGCCAGAGCGTCGTGCGCGCGATGCCGAGGACGCGCGCCGCGTCGATTTGCGGGCCTTCGCAGGCGTCGAGCACGCGCGCGACGTGCTCGCGCTCGACGTCGGCGAGCGTGCATCGATCGTCGAATGGGCGCGCAGCTGGCGACGGGCTCACCACATCCTCGGGAGATCCTCGGCAATCGACGTCGGCACCCCGGCGAGCACGGCGCCGTGCTTCACCGCCTTTGCGAGCTCGCGCACGTTGCCGGGCCACGGGTGGGTTTCGAGGCCGCTCCTCGCGCGACGGTCGAGCTCCCGTGGTGACCTCCTTGTCCGGAAATGTCCGTGCGAGCGGCAGGACGTCCTCTCTCCGCTCTCGGAGCGGCGGAACGTCAGCGTGAGGACTTCTCAGTCGGTAGTAGAGGTCCTCGCGGAAGCGCCGCACGGCGATGCCGGCGCGCAAATCCTCGTGCGTCGCACACACGATTCGGACATCCACCAAGAACGCGTGGGTCTCACCCACGCGACGGATCTCGCCGTCTTGCAGCGCACGCAGCAGCTTCGCCTGGAGCGCGAGCGGCATCTCGGCGATCTCGTCGAGCAGGAGCGTGCCGCCGTCGGCCGACTCGAGCATGCCGCGCTTCGGCGCTCCCGCGCCCGTGAACGCACCCTTCGCGTGACCGAACAACTCCGACTCGAGGAACTCGGCGGGCAGCGCCGCGACGTTCATCGCCACGAACGGCTTGCTCGCCCGCGGGCTGTTGGCGTGCAGGGTCCGGGCGACGATCTCCTTGCCGGTGCCGGTCTCACCAGAAGATGACGGGCGCGTCGCTGGCCGCGATGGGCGCGGCTCGGAGCATCAGGGCGCGCATGGGCGCGCTCTCAGCCACCAGCTTCGAGCAGCGCCGCAAGCCCGGTGCCTCGGGAGCAAGGCGGCAAACGGCGCAAAGCCTGGGCGCTCGCTCGAAGGGAGCTTGGCAGGGCGGTGAGAGCGGCACTCGTTTCATGCTGTTTCATTATGAAACATATCCCAGCTTCGGTCCACAGGCAACCACGAGGTCTCGGCCCGAACTTGCTCGCTCACGCCGTTGGTACGGGACCTGCTTTACCGAAGGAATGCTGGACCCTCGCCACACGCAGAGCCGAGCGGTCACATGATTCGGTTCGACGAGTTCGGTGACTTCATCGACGCCGAGCCAAATGCCGGACAAGACATCGGGACCGCTCCCGACGAGATGAGGGAGCCCGGCTCCGACGCCGAGCCAAGGCGGTCGTCATCATCTCGGCCGGCTTCAAGGAGGTGGGTCCGGAAGGAGCGGATCTGGAGCGTCGGATCCTGGACACGGCCCGGGCCAACGGGATGCGAATCGTCGGGCCGAACTGCCTGGGCGTCATGCGCCCGCCCACCGGCCTGAATGCCACCTTCGCGGCCGGGATCTCGGCCCCGGGGACGGTCGGGTTCGTCAGCCAGAGCGGCGCGCTCCTCACGGCGGTCCTCGACTGGAGCAAGCGGGAGAAGGTCGGCTTCAGCGCCGTCGTCTCGCTCGGCTCGATGCTCGACGTTGGCTGGGGCGACATCATCACCTACTTCGGGAACGATCCCGCGACGCAGAGCATCGTGGTCTACATGGAGACCATCGGGGACGCGCGGGCCTTCCTGTCCGCCGCCCGCGAGGTGGCGCTCACCAAGCCGATCATCGTCATCAAGCCGGGTCGAACCGCCGAGGCGGCCAAGGCCGCGGCCTCCCACACGGGCTCGCTCACCGGCTCCGACGAGGTCCTCGCCGCCGCCTTCCGGCGCGTGGGCGTGCTCCGGGTCGACGCCATCGCGGACCTGTTCAACGCCGCCGAGGTTCTTGCCAAGCAGCCGCGCCCGAAGGGCCGCCGCCTGACGATCCTCACCAACGCGGGCGGCCCGGGCGTCCTCGCGACCGATGCCCTGATCACCGGCGGCGGCGCGCTCAGCGAGATCTCGCCGGCGACGATGGAGGAGCTCAACGGCTTCCTTCCCGGGCCGTGGAGTCACAACAACCCGATCGACATCATCGGCGACGCGGCGCCGGAGCGCTACGCGAAGGCCCTCGAGATCGCGGCCCGCGATCCGGGCAGCGACGGGCTCCTCGTGATCCTGACGCCCCAGGCGATGACGGATCCCACGGCCACGGCCCGCGAGCTGACCCGGTTCTCGAAGATCGAGGGCAAGCCGGTCCTCGCAAGCTGGATGGGCGGCTCGGACGTCGAGGAGGGTGCCGCGATCCTCCGCGAGGCGGGGATCCCGACGTTCTCGTATCCCGACGAGGCCGTCAAGATCTTCAACGATACGTGGCGCTTCGCCAGCCACCTGCGCCAGATCTACGAGACGCCCACGCTCCCGTCGGATGACGAGCACCCGGTGGACCGGGCGCGGGCACGGGCGCTGATCGACGCGGTCCGGGCCGAGGGCCGGACGCTCCTGACGGAGGACGAGTCGAAGGACCTCCTCGCCGCTTACGGCATCCCGATCACGGAGACGGTCGTCGCGCCGACGCCGGACGAGGCGGTGGCCGCCGCAGACCGGATCGGCTACCCGATCGTCGTCAAGCTCTACTCGCACACCATCAGCCACAAGACCGACGTCGGCGGCGTCCAGCTGAACCTCAAGGACGCGGCGGCGGTTCGCCAGGCGTACGAGTCGATCCGGGCGTCGGTGACCGAGAAGAAGGGCGCCGAGCACTTCGAGGGCGTCACCGTCCAGCCGATGGTCAACTGGACCGGCTACGAGCTGATCCTCGGCTCATCGATCGACCCGCAGTTCGGGCCTGTGCTCCTGTTCGGCATGGGAGGCCAGCTCGTCGAGCTCTTCAAGGATCGCGCCCTCGGCCTGCCGCCGCTCAACACGACGCTGGCCCGGCGGATGATGGAGCAGACGAAGATCTACACGGCCCTCGGGGGCATCCGCGGCCGGCGCGGCGTGGACCTCGACGCGCTGGCGCAGCTGCTGGTTCGGTTCAGCCAGCTCGTCGTCGAGCAGCGCTGGATCAGCGAGCTGGACATCAACCCGCTCCTGGCCTCGCCCGAACGCCTCATCGCCCTCGATGCCCGGGTCGTCCTCCACGATCTCTCGATGACAGAGGACCAGCTGCCGCGCCTCGCGATCCGGCCATACCCGCGCAAGTACGCCGGGACGTGCACGTGCAGCAACGGCGAGATCCTGCGGGTCCGCCCCATCCGTCCGGAGGACGAGCCGCTGGTGGTGGCGTTTCACCGGACGCTCTCGGAGGAGACCGTCTTCCAGCGCTACCTGGCCCACCTGGGCCTCGACGAGCGAACCGCGCACGAACGGCTCATCCGGATCTGCTTCGTCGACTACCACCGCGAGATGGCGCTCGTGGCCGAGCGGGACGACCCTGTCACCGGCCAGCCGGCGATCGTGGGGATCGGCCGCCTCAGCCGCATCTTCGGGACCGACGACGCCGAGTTCGCGGTGCTCGTGACCGACGCCTGGCAGGGGCGGGGAATCGGGACGGAGCTGCTCCGCCGGCTCGTCGAGATCGCGCGGGCCGAAGGCGTCGCGGTGCTCGGCGCCCAGATGCGCGCCGAGAACATGGGGATGCGGAAGGCCAGCGAGCGGCTCGGCTTCACCATCACTCCCGGATCCACCGACGTCGTGGTCCGGGCGGAGATGCAGCTCTAGTCGGCGCGCCGGCTGCGGCCCGGAATCGCCGACGACTGCTGTGAGGTGGCTGAGCGAAGGGAATCGATCCGATGCCGATCACGCATGACCAGGCGCGAGTGACGCTCGCGCGCTGGCAACCGATCCTGCGCCTTGCGGACTGGGACATCGACCTTCGCATGGTCACGGGGGAATGGCGCAAGTCGGGCGACATCAAGGTTGACCTCGACGACCGCAAGGCGGTCCTGCTCCTTCACGCCGAGCACGAACGGGACCTCGAGGAGACGGTCGTCCATGAGCTGATCCACGTGCGCCTCTATGCCCTCGATCAGATGCTCAGCCAGCTGCTCGACGCGGTCTTCGGGACCGACCCGGCCGAGCCCCGGCGAGCGTTCGCCGAGACCCAGTTCATGCGCCTGCTCGAGTCGACGACCGAGGACATCGCCAAGGCACTCCTCGCCGCCAGCGGAAGCCCGGACCGGCTGTCATTCGGGCGTCTCGAGGCGGAGGTGGCGCGGGAGGTCGCGCCCGGGGCGACCACGAGCCAGGGGCTATCTGCCGGCGGCAAGGAGGCGTAGCTCGCGGCCCGGGAACGCCGCCCGTCCGTCAGCCCCGGACGACGATGTTCACGAGGCGGCCGCCGCCTGCGTGGATGACGCGGTCCGGTGTCTTCCCGGCGAGCGCGGCCACGACCTTCGGACGGGCCAGGACGAGTGCCTCGACCTGCGCCTCCGAGAGGCCGACCGCGATCTCCACCCGGTCGCGGACCTTGCCGTTCACCTGGACGGGCAGCTCCCGCGTCGCCACGGCCGCCGCGGCGGCGTCGACAGTCGGCCAGCGCTCCGTGTGGATCGATCGCCAGGCCTCGCCGCGGGCGGCCAGCCGCCGCGACCAGAGCTCCTCCGTCACGTGCGGCGCGGCCGGGGCCAGCATGAGGAGAAGCAGCGCGATGGCCTCGTCCCAGGCAGGGCCACCCGCGACCTCGGTCCCGCGGTAGCGGAAGAGCAGGTTCGAGAGCTCCATGAGCCGGGCGACCATCGTGTTGAAGTGGAACGCCTCGTAGTCGGCCGTGACCGTGGCGAGCGTCCGATGCGCGGCCCCGCGTATCGCGCGCTCGGCCGTTGTCGCGTCCTCGCCGGCGGGCAGTGAGCCGGAGCCCGGGTCCCCGGGCTCGGTGCCGTGCGGGTCGAGCGCGAGCGTCCACGCCCGCCCGATGAATCGAGCGACCCCGCCGATCCCCGTCGGGCTCCAGGGTCCGCCCTGGTCCCATGGACCCATGAACATGAGGAAGAGCCGGACCGTGTCGGCTCCGTACTGGGAGACGAGCTCATCGGGGTCCTGGACGTTGCCGCGCGACTTGCTCATGCGCTCGCCGTCGGCGCCCAGCACCTGGCCCTGGTTGAAGAGGCGCAGGAATGGCTCGCGCCCGCTGACCAGGCCACAGTCGGCCATGGCCTTGGTGAAGAAGCGGCTGTAGAGCAGGTGCATCACGGCGTGCTCGGCGCCGCCGGTGTACTGGTCGACCGGCGTCCAGCGGTCGACCAGCGCACGGTCGACGGGACCCTCCTCGAATCCCGGCGAGAGGTAGCGGAACCAGTACCACGACGAGTCCATGAAGGTGTCCATGGTGTCCGTCTCGCGCGTGGCCGGTCCGCCGCAGCGAGGGCACGTCGTGTCCAGGAACGCGAGATCGCGGCGGAGCGGGTTCTCGCCGCTGCCCTGGTAGTCGACGGTCTCCGGGAGCCGGACCGGGAGCTGATCGTCGGGGACGGGCACGATGCCGTCGGCATCGCAGTACACGACCGGGATCGGCGTGCCCCAGTAGCGCTGGCGGCTGACGAGCCAGTCCCGGATCCGGTAGGTGACGGCGAAGTCCGCCTTCCCCTCCGAGCGCAGCCACTCGACGATCGCGCGGAAGGCCGCCGGCGCTGGCTGGCCGTCGAATCGCCCCGAGTTCACCAACATGTCGCTCTCGGACTTGGAGACGTACGCCGCCGCCAGCCCGTCCTCCGGGGCCCGCGCGCCGGCCGCCCGGATGACCTCGACGATCGGCAGCCCGAACGCGGTGGCGAACGCGAAGTCACGCTCGTCGTGGGCGGGGACCGCCATGATCGCGCCCGTGCCGTAGCCGGCCAGCACGTAGTCCGCGATCCAGATCGGGATGCGAGCGCCATTGACCGGGTTGATCGCGTCCGCGCCCAACGGGACGCCCGTCTTCTCGCGGTCGGTCGACAGGCGCTCGATCTCGGTCGCCGTGCGCGCGGTCGCCACGTAGGCCTCGACGTCAGCGCGCCGGCCGGGCGCGGTCAGCTTCGCGACCAGCGGGTGCTCGGGCGCGAGAACCATGAACGTCGCGCCGAAGAGCGTGTCGGGTCGCGTCGTGAACACCCGCAGCTCGTCGCCGCCCGGCTGGTGGTCGTCGGGAGCGGTCGCGAAGACGATCTCGGCACCCTCGGACCGGCCGATCCAGTTCGTCTGCATGATCCGGATCGGCTCGGGCCAGTCGATGCCGGTGAAGTCCAGCAGCTCGTCGGCGTACTTCGTGATGCGCAGGTACCACTGGGCCAGGTCGCGCTTCTCGACCTTCGCGCCGCAGCGCCAGCAATGTCGGTCCGCGCCCTCCACCTGCTCGCGGGCCAGCGTCCCGTCGTTCGGGCACCAGTCCACGGGCGAGGTCTGCCGGTACGCGAGCCCGGCCTCGAGGAAGCGCAGGAAGAGCCACTGGTTCCAGCGGTAGTAGGACGGGTCGCAGGTGACGACCTCGGCGTCCCAGTCGAATGCGGCGCCCATGGTCCGCAGCTGGCGGCGCATGGTCTCGATGTTCCGATAGGTCCACGCCGCGGGGTGGATCCCGTTCTTGATCGCGGCGTTCTCCGCGGGCAGCCCGAAGGCATCGAAGCCCACCGGGAAGAAGACGTTCTCGCCGTGCATCCGGTGGTAGCGGGCCAGCGCGTCGGTCGGCGTCTTCACGTACCAGTGGCCGACGTGCAGGTCGCCCGACGGGTAGTCGTACATCGTGAGCAGGTAGTACTTCGGCCGCGTCGCATCGAGGAGGTCGGTCCGGAAGAGGTCGAGCTCGGCCCAGCGCGCCTGCCAGCGCGGCTCCACCGAGGTTGGGTCATAGCGTTCGATCCGGGTCCGTTCGGTCGTCACGTTCTGGGCCTCTTGGATGCGAAACGACCCCCCCGCCGCACGGGCGTGGGGGTCGTGTCTGCGGCACTGGTCAGGGGGCTGGTGGAGCTACGGGGGTTCGAACCCCGGACCTTCTGAATGCCATTCAGACGCTCTTCCAGCTGAGCTATAGCCCCATTCGTCCGGAGGCGGAGTATAGCGCAGGCGAACGTGGGCGCGCCGCCGCCGGTCACCGAGGGCCGGTTGCGCGTGTGGCACGATTCCCGGATGCCGCTCCGCCCGCCCGGCCGCCGCGAGCCCGCGATCGAGACCCAGGCACGCACCCGGCTCCCGGGGGGCGAGCTCGCCTACACCCTGCGCCGGTCCGCCCGGGCCCGCCACCTCCGCGTGACGGTCGATCCCGGCCGCGGCGTCGTCGCGACGGTCCCGGGCGTTCGAACCTCCGAGGCGCGGGCACGGGCGCTCGTCGAGCCGTTCCTGGCGCAGCGCGAGGCGTGGCTGCGGGGGCATCTCGCCCGCCACGCGGCCGCCGCCGCCGAGCTCGCCGCGGCGGGACCCCTCCGCGACGGCTCCTCCCTCCGCTATCGCGGCGAGCGCCATCGGGTTCGCGTCGTCGCCGGCTCGCCGAGCAGCCGGCGCTCGCACGTGGAGCGTGTCGGCGGGGACGAGGAGGACCAGCTCGTGGTCGTGCTCGCACCGACCGAGCGACGCGCTCTCGCCGCGATCCTGGAGGCGTGGCTCCGGGTCCGCGCGCGGGACGCGCTCGACACGGCGATCGCCCGCCACGCGGCGCCACTCGGCGTGGTCCCCGCCCGCGTCACCGTGCGCGACACGCGGAGCCGATGGGGGAGCGCGTCACGCGCGGGCCGGCTCTCCTTCTCGTGGCGCCTCGTGCTCGCGCCGCCGGGCGTCCTCGAGACCGTGGCCGTGCACGAGCTGGCCCACCTCCGCGTCTTCGGCCACGGCCCGGGCTTCTGGGCGCTGGTCGCGGCCCGCGTTCCCGATCACGCGGCCCAACGGCGCTGGCTCCGGGCCCACGCCGCGGAGCTCCACGCCGCGCTCGCCGGGGCCGGCTGACTGGGCGACGGCGCCCCGGCCGAGACTGGCACGCGATTGATGCGTGTCACGACCGTGAGTGGCCCGTCACGCGGCCCTGCAGGGCCCACGCCACCTCCTGGACGGTGGGTCGCGAGACGCTGCGGGGGGCGGTTTCGGCCCCATCCGCTACGATCGCGGAATGGACGGACGCGCTGTCGCCGCGCAGCGGCTCCAGCTCGCGAGCACGATCGGGTGACCCGGCCTCCCCATCAGATGGCCCGCCGGGTCGCTCCGGTCGCGCCGGCCCACGCGGATCGTCGGGGTGACATCGAGGGCCTTCGCGCCGTTGCCGTGGTCCTTGTCGTCCTGTTCCACGCCTCGATCGGGGGCGTCCCCGGCGGCTTCGTCGGCGTCGACGTCTTCTTCGTCATCTCCGGTTTCCTGATCACGGGGCTCCTCCTGCGCGAACGGACCGGCAGCGGGACGATCTCCCTCTCGAGCTTCTACGCGCGACGGGCACGCCGCCTGCTGCCTGCGGCCGTCCTCGTCCTCCTCGTGACGCTGGTTGCGTCGATCCTGGTGCTTCCGCCACTGCTGGTCCCCGGGGTGGCGACGGACACGGCCGCCGCCGCGCTGTACGTCTCGAACATGGGGTTCGCGGCACAGGCGACGGACTACTTCGCGGCCGGCCAGGCGCCGTCCCCGATCCTCCACTTCTGGTCGCTCGGCGTCGAGGAGCAGTTCTACGTCTTCTGGCCGGCGGTCGTCCTGCTCGTGACGAGGGGCGCGATCCGACCGGGGCGTCGTGTCGGGATCACCGTGGTCACCATCGCCGTCGCCTCGTTCGCGTTTGCCCTGTGGCTGACGTCCGCGGCCGAGCCGTGGGCCTTCTTCTCGCTGCCGACGCGCGCCTGGGAGCTGGCGCTCGGGGGCTGCCTCGCCGTGGCCGGAACCCGCCTCAGCCTCCTCCCGGAGCGCGCTGCCGTGGCAGCCGGCTGGATCGGTCTGGCGCTCATCGTGCTCGCCGGGGCCGCCCTGAACGAGACGACCCCGTTCCCCGGGACTGCCGCCCTGTTGCCCACCGTGGGCGCCGCCCTGGTGATCGTAAGCGGCGCGCGGCCGACCGCCTTCGGCCCTGCCCGGATCCTCGGGATGGCAATCCCCCGCTTCCTTGGACGGATCTCGTACTCGCTGTACCTGTGGCACTGGCCGGTCCTCGTGCTTCCCGCGGTCGCGGCCGGCGTTCCACTGCCCCTGCCGGAGCGCGCGGCACTGGTCGTCGCGTCGGTTGTCCTGGCCGCGGCGACGAACCGGTGGGTGGAAGAACCCTTCCGACACGGGCGGTTCATCGGGACCCTGCCGCGGCGCAACCTTGCCATGGCGGGCGCATTGACGGTGGCCGTTGCCATGGTCAGCGTTGGCGTCGACACGTCGGCCGCGGCGACCCTGCGTGGAAGCGGGACCGTGTCGACGCCCGCCGCCAACACGCGGAAGCTCGACTCCATCCTGAACGCCCTTGGGAGCGAGGTGCCGGCAGCGCCGTCCGGCGCGGCAGCGCCGGGGGGCAGCGCGTCGCCGCCCGTCGGATCGCCATCCGGCGCGCCGTCCATGGGTCCATCGCCGACAGCCACGCCGGTCCCATCACCAAGCCCGCCCCCGCCCCGGCCACCGACCGCGGACGGTCGCGTCCCGTCGGACCTGCAGCCCGCGCTCTGGGCGGCCCGCACCGACCTCCCGCTTTCGTACCGGGATGGCTGCCATACCCAGACCGAACAGCCGCCGTCGACCGCGCCCTGCGTCTATGGCGACCTCGCGTCCAGGACGACGATCGCGCTGTTCGGCGACAGCCACGCCCTCAGCTGGTTCCCGGCGGTCGAACAGATGGCCGAGGATCGCGGTTGGAAGCTCCTCAGCCTGACGATGTCCGCCTGCACGCCGGCGGACATGCCCGTCTGGAACGCCAACTTCAACCGTGTCTCGGCCGCGTGCGCGAACTGGCGGTCGCTGGCGATCGCCCGCCTCGTCCGGGCGCGTCCGGCGATCATCCTCGTGACCGGGACCCGCGGTTTCGCAGTCGTCGACGCGTCCGGCAAGCTGCTGACCGGCGATGCCCGGACGCGCGCCTGGGACGCCGGGATGCATCGCACGCTGGCCAAGCTGGTCCCGGCGGCCGGCGAGGTGATCATGATCGCCGACACGCCGCTCTCACTGGTGGACCCGCCCGTCTGCCTGTCCCAGCATCCGTCGAGTGTCCTCGCCTGCGCCACCCCGGTGAAGGACGCGATCAACGACGCGTGGTTGGCAGAGGAGCGGCGCGTGGCCGACCTCGAGGGCGTGGGCTTCATCGATCCGACGCGCCTGGTCTGCCCGTCGAGCCCGTGCCCTGCCGTTCTCGGCAATTTCCTGGTCTACCGGGACGGCGGCCACCTCACCGCGACCTTCTCGGCGGCCCTGACCGATCGACTCTACGCGGCGGTGGTCGCCGACCTGAAGCGGCGCCGGCCAGGGGTAGTGTTCTGATCGTCCGGATGGGCGAAGGCGCCGCGGCTCAGGCGCCGAGAAACCGCAGGATGTTGAGCGTGAGGCGAGCGAAGCCCGGCGGGACCTCGTGCTGTCGGCCCCAGCCCGGCTCAAGCGCCCAGCCCCAGTAGAACGTTCCGGCGCTGAACACGCGGCCGCCGCTGGGGAGCTCGCGCCAGACGGCCTCCGCCGTGTATCTCGACGCCGGATCCCGGCTCTCCAGGTCCCCGGCGACGGCGAACCGGTGGTCGTACGCGCCTCCGAGCGGTCCCCACCATTCGGCGTACGGGTAGACGCCGTCGACCTCGCCGCCCGCGATGAAACCGAGCGACCCTCCGGCCGCGATCCCGGTGCCCTCGAGGAGGCGCGCGTCGGCACCCGCAGGAAGGATCGAGTAGCGCCCGAGAACCGAGGTGATCCCGCGGTACCGGACGCCGAAGAGCGGTTCGCCCATGAAGCTGCCGACATACGGGCCGGCTCCCGCTGGTCCTACCGCCTGGTAGCCCGGAAGGCTTCGCTCCTCGGTGTCGTTCGGGGCCGGCGTGGCGCCCGGGGCCTCGGATGGGTCGGGGGTCTGCCCCGGCGGCAGCATGGACGGCGGCACGGGCCCGCTCTTGAGGCACACGATGTCGCGCGGACCGTCCGGCGTCTGGCCGGCGAAGCTCACCGGCCAGTAGGCGCTGTCCGCGGCGAGCATCGCGATCCCCATGTCGCCGGCCGTGACGTGGCGATCCAGCCAGTCGTAGAGCGGCACGCCCCAGTACTCGGCGTGGCCGTTGAAGACCACGACCCGGGCCGGCGGCTGTGCGTCCGGCGCGAGGGAGAGGTCGTAGTCGGTCGTGTAGGCGACGTCGAGGCCCTGGCGTTCGAGCCACGCGATGAGCGGCAGCTCCAGGAAGAAGAGCTGCCCTGCGCCGTCGTCATTCGCATAGGGCCGGTCGAACGAAACCCCGAGCGCCCGGCGAACGCCCGGGGCCGGCTCCCCAAGGGTCGACCCGTACAGGCTGGAGCCGCCCCAATCGTTGTAGGCCTGCCAGGTGAGCGCGTTCGAGACGACGAGGATCGAGTGGGCCGAGGGGCTGCGGACCACGAATGGGACATACGCCTGGACGCCATCGCTGCTCGCGAGTCGGACGAGGTAGACCCCGGACTGCCAGGACGCCGGGATCGGGAACGTGTACGTATAGGCCCAGCGAGCGGCGACGATCTTCGTCGTCGGATCGACGGTCCGCGCGGACCGGACGCGACCCGGCACGTTGGCCGCCGAGGCGACCTGGACAAACGGGCCATCGATCGGGGCCTTGCCCGAGACCACCCAGATCGTGAGGTCGTAGGACGGCGCGGTCGTCGAGACCGCGAGGCGGAGGGTCTCGCCCGGCAGGTACGACGGTCGCGAGGCGTAGCCTTCCAGCACGTTTCCGCCCGATGGTCGCGCCTGGATCTGCCAGGGCCGGGGGCCCATGAACTCGAACGTCGGGCGCGACAACGGGACGTTGTCCGCGGCGATGATGGGGGTCTGGCCCGGTGGCAGCGTCTGCCCCGGCAGGGCCGACGGTTGGACCGGGCGGCCGGTCGAGATCGGCAACGGCCCACCACCGGGACCCGTCCCGGGCGGTGTCTCGGAACGAGGAGCCTGGGGGCCCAGGCCGGTGGCGAGGAGGAGGGCGGCGATGGCCACCAGCGCCACGAGCGTGAGCGCGATCCCGACGCGACGCCGTCGGTGTTGACCGCTCGTTGACGGTGTGTCCATGCGGCTCGATGACAAGGCAGGTTCGGGATGAGGATGTGGGGGAGATGGTGGAGATGAGGGGACTCGAACCCCTGACCCCCGCGATGCGAACGCGGTGCTCTTCCGGCTGAGCTACATCCCCACGGCAAGGCCGATCGCTGGGCCGCAGGCGATCACCGGGCGAGAGTGTAGCACCCCTCCGGAGCCGGCAGCCCCGCCCGCTCTCGATGCAGCCCTGCGGCCGGGGGATGTCATGACGCCCCACATGCCCCTTCCAATTATCGAACAGATGTTCTATCATTGGGTGTCCGATGGACCGCCACCCCGAACGCGCCGCCGTCGTCCTCGCCTCTCTCCGGGAGCGCTGGGGCGCGGCAGCTCCGCGGCCGGCGACGGAGGTGTTCGGCGCGCTCGCGTTTGCCCCGCACCCGGCGATCGCCCCGCACCCGGCGATCGCCCCGCGTCTCGCGACGAACACGCCGGCATTGCTCCCGCTGCCCGACATCGGGACATCGATCCCCCCCTCCGTCCAGCCTCGCTCCCGGCCCGCACCGGCCGCGACCGACCGGACGATCCCGACGGGATTTCCCGCGCTGGATGCGCTCCTGGCCGCCGGTGGTCTCCCGCGGGCCGGGACCGTCGCGCTCGCGGGGGCGGGGTCCAGCGGCGCGACGACGCTCGCGCTCCGCGTGCTCGCCGAGGCGCAGGAGGGGGGCGCGCTCGCCGCCTGGGTGGACCTCCCGCGCGCGCTCGACCCCGTCGAGGCCGTGGCTCGCGGCGTCCGCCTCGAGTGGCTCGCGGTCCTGGTCCCGGACGGCCCGGCCGAGGCGCTTGCGATGGCCGGCTCGCTGCTCCAGGCCCGCGCGGTGGACATCCTGGTGCTGGACCTGGGGACGGCACGCGCGGGAGTAGCGGCATCGAGGTCGCCGACGGCCACCACGCCGACGGCTACCACGCTCCCGCCCCGGCATGGTCCGCGCCCGCCCAGCCTCGCCGATCAGCTGGCCCGGCTGGTTGCGTTCGCACGGCGGGCCGGTGCGCTCCTGCTCGTCCTCGAGCCTGCCGGGACCCCGGCGCCACTCCGGGCCGCGCTCGACGAGGGTGCCGGCCTGCGCCTGGAGCTCCGGCGGAGCGGCTGGGTCCGGCTGGGTCGCGAGGTCGTGGGGCAGCGGACGGAGGTCCGCGTCGCGAAGGACCACCACGGAGCGCCCGACCGGCGGACCATGCTCCGGATCCTCTACGCGGAAGGCGGGCCGCGGGACCGCTGCCTGGCCCGCGACGAGCTCCTGGTGGAGGAGCCCGTCGCGGGGGCGCCGCCCGGCATCCTCCGCCCGGGCGCCGCCACCTTCCCCGGGCCCACCCCCGCCGTCCCACCCCGACCGCAGCACGAGCCCCACTCATCGACCGATGCGCCTCCTCCATCTCTCCTGGCCACATCTCGCGCTCCGGCTCGCCCGGCAGCGGCCGCCCGGAAACCTGCCCGACGGGCCGCTGATCCTCGGCGGGCAGCCGTGGGATGACGGCGTCGTCCTCGACGCGAACCAGGCGGCCCGGGATCTCGGCGTCCGGCGGGGGATCCCGCTCGGGCAGGCGCACCGGCTCGCCCCGGAGGCCACGTTCGTACCGCCCGATCCCGGGGCGGACGCGACGGCCGTCGAGGCGGCGCTGGACGCGCTCGCGGCGTTCAGCCCGGGCATCGCCGGCCCGTTCGACGCGGCCGATCCCGCGTTCGGGACGCTCGAGGTCCAGCTCGACGGCCTGGAGCCGCTCTGGGGGCCGGAGCCGGTCCTCCTCGCCAAGATCCGTGCCGCCCTCGCGCCGCTCCTCCCGGGGACGCCGCGGGCGGGGATCGCCGGGACCCGGTTCGCGGCCGCGCTTGCAGCCGCCACCGGCCCGGGCCCTGCCGCCGTCCCGTGCGTCTGCGTGCCTCCCGGCGGGGATGCCTCGTTCCTCGCCTCGTTCCCGTCCGCGGCCCTCTCGCGCGACCCGGACGTGCGTGCCCGGCTCGCCCGGTTCGGCCTCGCCACGATCGGGGAGGTCGGCGCGCTGCCCCGCTCGGCGCTCGTGGCGCGCTTCGGGACCGAGGCCGGCGCGCGGCTCCACGATCGGGCGACCGGCCGCGAGACGGAGCCGTTCCGCCCGCGCCGCAATCCCGAGCGGCTGGCGCTGGGGCTCTCGCTGGACGAGCCGATCGTCGGGCTGGAGGCGGTCCGCTTCGTGCTGCGGCGGGTCGCGGGTGCGCTCGCGGCCCAGCTGGACGCGCGTGGCTCCGCGGCGGGCCGCGCCCGGCTGACGCTCACCCTCGACCCGACGTTCCGGCCGGGCCGGCTCCCGCTCCCCGGCGAGGACCTCCCGCGGCGGATCGTTGAGCAGCGGCTCCCAGAGCCCTCCGCGGACCCGGAGGCGCTGGAACGGCTCTTCCTCGCGCGGCTTGAGAAGGACCCACCCGCCGCGCCGATCGCGCGCCTGGACCTGGAGCTGCTCGACGTCACGCCCGCCGCCGGCCACCAGCTGGCGCTCTTCGTGCCCCAGGCGAACGCGGCCGCCCGGCTCGGCTGGCAGCTCGCCCGGCTCGCCGTTCGCTACGGGGAGGGCCGGGTCGGCCGGCTCGTCCTCGCCGACCCCGAGGCGCCCCTCCCCGAGGCACGCTGGACCTGGCATCCCGTGGCGGCCGACGGCGTGGAGCCGGCCCGGTGACGCGCCTCCTGCGCGAGCACCCGGCCGTGGAGGCGGAGCTGG
This sequence comes from uncultured Chloroflexia bacterium, assembly GCA_963734535.1. GTDB lineage: Bacteria > Chloroflexota > Limnocylindria > Limnocylindrales > CSP1-4 > CTSoil-043. Next base: position 16,481 of record CAVTHS010000006.1, read on the forward strand.
ACGAAGCCGGCCGCCTGGTCGCGATTCGCTGGGCCGGCCGCCGCGAGCCGGTGGAGGTCTGCACGCGCTGGCGCGTCGACGAGGCGTGGTGGGGTCGCCCGATCGCGCGCGACTATTTCAAGGTCGTCGGACGCCAGTGGCTCGCCCTCGTCTACCTGGACCGCGTGGACGGCTCGTGGCACCTGGAGCGGCTCTACGACTGACCGCGGCCACGCGGGTCCGCGCACCGTCGGCCCGTGGACGCCGCCGGACTGCCGCGCCGGACGGCTCGGGCCGCTGGGACGTCCGCCTCAGGCGAGGAACGCCGCGAGCGCAACCGGCTTCGCGCCGGAGGCACCTGCCGCGACGATCACGACGATCAGGACAACGAGGACCAGCACCAGGATGCCGGCGCCCAGCCACTCGCGTGCCGTCGGTCGCATCGGTCGCGCTCCTTCGCTCGGTCCGCCTGCTCAGGGCCGGGGGCAGCCCGCGCCATAGTAGACGGTCACGAAGTACATCCCGCCGAGCGGCCGGACGACCACCAGCGCCCGGCAGGCCGCGCTCGCGCCGGCCGCAGAGATGTCGCGGCTGCCGTCTTCGCCGGATGTCGTACCCACCAGCGACCAGCCGGCCGCGGCCAGGGAGGTCTCGATCCGTCGTGCCGCCTCGGCCACGCCGAGGCCCGTCGTGAACGCGCCGCTCGACGGTCCCTCGACGGGGTCGGCGGGCTGCGCCGGCCTGGCATCCGGCGGGAGCGGGAAGCTCGCCGGCACGCGGTCCCAGATCCTGCCCCAGGCGACCGCCACGACCGTCGCGGCACCCGCAGCGGGCGTGGCCGCCGCGAGCGTCGAGGCGGGAGTCGACGCAGATGGGGCCGGGCTGGACGGCGCGGGGCTCGCGGCGCCGACGCACGAGGCGAGGAGGCCGGTCGCGGCCAGGACGCCTGCGAGGGCGCGCGCGCTGAAAGCCTGGGCGGGTCGTCGGGGCGGCATCGTGGCCATCCTAGTCCGCGCCTCGTGTCCGGGTCCAGACGACGTTCGGTCGCATCCCCGGGTCTTGACGTCGATAGAACGCATGTTCTATCGTTTGCCTGGCCCCGCCGGCCGCGACGGCCGCGCCGCCGTCCATTCCCGACGCTGTCTCACCGGGTCGTGCCATGCCCGTGCCGCCCTATGCCGAGCTCCACGCGCACACGAACTTCTCCTTCCTCGACGGCGCCTCGCCGCCGGCCGACCTCGTCGCGCGGGCCGTGGACCTGGGACTCTCGGGCCTCGCCGTCACGGACCACGGGGGCCTCTACGGGGTTGTCCGCTTTGCGACGTCGGCGGAGGAGGCGGGCCTCCACCCGGTGATCGGGGTGGAGGTGGAGCTCGTCGACCCGCTGGTCCCGGATCCGGGCGGGCTCGTCATGCCGGGTCGCCGGCGTGCCCGGCGGCCCAGCGTGCCGGCCCCCGGTGGCGTCGGCGCGGAACGGCCGCTCGCCGGCCTGCCCGCGAGGCCGCGCCCGGAGCGCGCGCGCCTGCCCGGCGGCCGGGAGGCGACGAAGGAGGATCACCGCGGCGTGGGGACCGCCCAGCGTGGGCCGCACCTCGTGCTGCTCGCCCGCGACGCGACCGGGTACCGGAGCCTTTGCAGGCTCCTGAGCCGCGCGAACCTGGCCGGGACCAAGGGCGCGCCACGGCTCACCCAGGCGCTCCTCGCGGACCACGTGGAGGGGCTCGTGGCGCTCTCGGGCTGCCGGGAGGGCGAGCTGGCACGGCGGCTCCGGGCGGGGGACCGGGCGGGCGCCCGGGCAGTCGCCGAGGAGTACGCGCGCCGGTTCGGCGGTCGCGGCGAGACGCTCGCCGGCGCGGGCTTCGTGATCGAGCTCGCCCATCACCTCCTGCCCGACGACGACTGGCTCGTGGCGGAGTCCGCACGCCTGGCCGCCGAGCTTGGCCTCCCGGTGGTCGTCACGAACGACGTCCACTACGCGCGCCCGCGAGGACCGCGAGCTGCACGATGTCCTGGCGGCCATTCGCCACGGCCGGAGCCTCGAGACGCTCGCCGACCTGCGCACCCCCAGCGGTGAGCACCATCTCAAGTCCGCCGCCGAGCTGGCGGCGCTTCCCCCCGGCGACCCGGCAACCTCGGACCCGCGGACGGCGCGCGCGTGGGCCGAGGGCCTCGCGAACGCGGGGACGCTCGCGGCGACCTGCACGGTTGACCTTGGCTTCGAGCGCTACCGCTTCCCGGGCTTCGACGGTTCCCGGCGGCGAGACGCCGTTCTCGTACCTCGTGGAGCTCTGCCACGGCGGGATCCGGCGCCGCTATCACCCGGTGACGCCGCCGGTCGTCCGCCAGCTCGCCCACGAGCTCGATGTCATCGAGCGGACCGGCCTCGCCGAGTTCTTCCTCATCTGCTGGGACCTGATGCGCTTCGCAAAGGAACGCCGGATCCCCGCCCAGGGGCGGGGGAGTGCCGCGGACTCGATCGTGGCCTACGCGCTCGGGATCACCCGCGTGGATCCCATCCGCCACAACCTCCTCTTCGAGCGCTTCATCAACGAGGGCCGGACCACCTACCCGGACGTGGACATCGACTTCTCATCGGCCCGCCGCGAGGAGGTGATCCAGTACGTCTACGAGCGGTACGGCGCCGAGCACACCGGGATGGTCTGCAATCTCGTCACGTACCGGGCACGCTCGGCGGTCCGGGAGGTCGGCACCGCCCTCGGCTTCCCGCGGCCGCTCGTGGACCGGGTGGCGAAGGCGCTCGAGACGTACGACTCGGTCATGGTCCGCCGGGACCTGGAGGCGGACGGCGGCTTCGCGGAGTTCTTCCGACGGCCGGGTGACGTCCCCGACGGCGAAGCCTCCGCCCGTCGGGCGCGCGCGCGCGGGCTCGTCGACGAGATGGGGCAGCTCGAAGGCTCGCGCCCCGCGATCCGGCCCGGCGGGACGTCGGACGACAAGGGCGGTCCGGGCGACTCTCCCGCGAGCGTCGCGTGGCTTGCCCGCGGCGCCCCCGGCACGGTGGACGGCCGGGCGATCGACGCCGAGTCGGGGGCGCTGGAGCCTCCGCCGCGCTCGGTGGACTCGCTGGGCCGGCCCCGGCACTGGGATCCGCCGCCCGTCCCCGTCGCGGCATCGAACGCTGGACGGACGCCCGGGATGGCCCCTGGGATCGTCTCCGCGACCCCATCGCCGCCGCGCGGCGGGAGCGTGGCCGGCCTCTCGCCGTGGGAGCGCTGGCTGGAGCTGTGCGGGCGGATCGACGGCTTCCCGCGTCACCTCAGCATCCACAGCGGCGGCATGCTCGTGACCGCCGCCCCGCTCATCGACATCGCGCCGCTGGAACGCGCGACCATGCCGGGCCGGGTCGTCGTCCAGTTCGACAAGCGGGACGTGGAGACGCTCAAGCTCATCAAGCTGGACCTGCTCGGCCTCGGGATGCTCGCCGCGATGGACGAGACGCTCGCGCTCGTGGAGCACGACTGCGCGACGTGCGTGGACCTCGACCGGCTTCCCGAGGAGATCCCGGAGGTCTTCGCGATGCTCCAGGCGGCCGACACGGTGGGTGTCTTCCAGGTGGAGAGCCGGGCCCAGATGCAGACGCTCCCAAAGTCGCGCCCCACCTGCCTGGACGACCTCGTGGTGGAGGTCGCGATCATCCGGCCGGGCCCGATCCAGGGGAACGCCGTCCACCCGTACCTGCGCCGCAAGCAGGGGCTGGAGCCGGTGACCTATCTGCACCCATCACTCGAGCCGATCCTCCGCGACTCGATGGGCGTGATCCTCTACCAGGAGCAGGTGATGCGGATCGCCATCGAGGTTGCCGGCTTCTCGCCCGGGGACTCCGACGGGTTCCGCCGCGCGATGGGAACGTGGCGCTCCAGCGCGGAGATGGAGAAGCTTCACGCCCGGTTCGTCGACGGCTGCGTGCGCGTCCAGGGGATGCCGCGGGTCGATGCGGAGGAGCTCTACCGCGGGGTCGCCGCCTTCGCGAGCTTCGGGTTCGCGAAGAGCCACGCGGCAGCCTTCGCCCGGACCGCCTACGAGTCGGCGTTCCTCAAGCTCTTCTACCCGGCCCAGTTCCTCGCCGGCCTGGTCAACGCCCAGCCGATGGGCTTCTACCCGGTCGAGGTGCTCGTGAACGATGCGAAGCGTCACGGCGTGGTGGTCCTCCCGGTGGACGTCAACGCGTCCTTCCATCGAACCACGACCGAGTGGGCGGGCCGGCCCGGCTGGGCGCTCGCGGGCGCGGCCGGTGACGGCGGGCGCCACGACAGGGACCCAGGAGAGCCGCTTCCGGGCGATGCCGGGGTCCCGGCACGCCCGCGCCCGGTCCGCTCGCCGGCCTGCGTGATCCCCGCCGCCGCAGCGCGGGAGCGATGGGCCGCCGAGGGCGCCGTGGGCTGGGGAGTCCGCCTGGGGCTCCACCTCGTGAAGGGGATCGGTGAGGAGCACGCCCCCCACCTCGACGCGGAGCGGGCGCGCGGTCCCTACACGTCGCTGCCGGACGTCGTGGAACGGACCGGCCTCCCCGAGGAGGTGCTCGAGCGGCTGATCCGCGCGGGTGCGCTCGACTCGCTGGGACGGCCACGCCGCGAGCTCCTCTGGCAGCTGCGGGAGGTGGCGCGGCCCGCGAAGGGAGTGCCGCGTGGCGGCGGCCGTGCCGCCGGCCGACCCCTGGACCTGCGGCTCCCGGCCACGCCGGCGCCGGACCTCCCGCCGCTCACCGAGCTGGAACGGCTCGGTGACAGCTACGCGATCCTCTCGCTCGACGCGCGGCGCCAGGTGGTGGGGCTCTTCCGACCAGCGCTGGAGCGGCTGGGCGCGGTCACCAACGCGGCGCTCGCGGAGCGGCGGCCGGGACGGGTGCGGATCGGCGGCCTGGTCGTGACCCGCCAGCACCCGATGACGGCGAAGGGAACCGTCTTTCTTGCGCTCGAGGACGAGACCGGGATGGTCAACGTGACGCTCTGGCCCGACGCGTGGACGCGCCTGCGGGGGGTGGTCCGGCGCAACGCGCTCCTGGTGGTCGACGGAATCCTGCAACGCGAGTCGAGCGTCGTGAACGTGGTGGCCCGCGAGATCCGCCCGCTCGTCGAGATGACCCGGCCGGCCGGCGGTCCGGAACGTCCGGATGGCGTGCGCCAGCTGGGGCACGCCGGCATGCGACGGCTGGGCTGACGACCGGCGGGCCGGGCGTCCGTCAGCGCAACCCCGATCGGCGGGAGATCAGCGGCGCTTCGACTTCGCCGAGACCGGGCGGGGCGGGGTCGACATCGCGAGGAACCGCCGGTAGAACCCGGCGAACGCTCCGACGAGGAGGCCGAACGGCACGGAGGTCAGGACCGCGTTCAGGATGATCCCGATCTTCTGGTCCGATGTCATGGTGTAGGTGAAGCCGAGCCCCGTCTGGACCGAGTTCGTGAAGACCCCGAAGAGCAGTCCGTACGCGATCGCGTTGGCGAGGGCCACGATCCCGCCCACCAGCCAGGCGCCGCGCGGCGCCAGCATGCCGCCCAGGAACGGCAGGATCATCGGCGGCGGCTGGAGCGCGAGATTCCCCAGCAGCGCGACGAGCGGGTTCCGCGAGATCCCGGGGATGAAGAAGAGCGCCGTGACGCCGCCGATCGCGGCGAGCGGTACCCAGAGCGCCTTCGAATGGAGCGCGATCGACGGCAGCGCCCGAAGATCGGCAGCGATGTCCGCCGGACCCGCCGCGCGGCGCAGAGCCGGGAGGAACCCGGGGCGTGGCGGCGGCGAGGCGTCACGTCGCGCGGCCGTCCCTGACTCGGTCCGTCGAGCGCGGTAGCTGCGCGCGGGGGCCGGCGACGGTTCCTCGTCGTCGGCAGCCTCGTCCAGCTCGAGGTCGAGATCCTGGGGGGCTCCGGCGAGGGAGCGGTTGCGGCGGCGAGCTTCGGCGCGCTCGGTCCTCTTCGCGCGGGCCACGAATCCTCCTGGGTCAGCTGGGGGGCGGCGGTGCGTGCCGCGCGGAGCATCGTAACCCGCCTGCGGATAAGCGATCGGTGAGCGGCGCGTGGTACACCCGGCGTGTCACTGCCGCCGCGACGCCCGCCCCGCCAGCCATCCATCGCCGCAGCCTGCCCGCCGGGAGGTCGTCCATGCGCGCCCCGAGGAGCGCCGCGTTCGGCGCGGTCGCCAGCCTGCTCCTGCTGTCCACGCTGATCGGCGGCCCGCCGCGGCCCGAAACGACACGAATGGCGAACGTGCGCCCGGCGGCGACGGTCACGTGGCCACCCTCGGCTGGGCTCCTCATCGCGGAGGTGGTCACCGGTGGCGCCTCCGCCTCGGACGAGTACGTCGAGATCACGAATGCCGGCGGCGTGCCGGCCGACCTCGCCGGCCTGGAGCTCGCCTACGTCACGTCGTCGGGTTCCACCGTCACCAGGAAGGCGACCTGGAGCGAGCTGACGTTGCTCGCCACGGGACAGCACCTGCTCGTGGCGAACGCCCTTGGGACGTATGCATCGACTGCCGATGCCACGTACTCGGGCGGATTCGCGACGACAGGTGGCGTGCTCGTGCTCCGCCCTGTCGGCGGCGCCCCTGTCGACGCAGTTGGCTGGGGAGATGCGACGAATTCGTTCGTCGAAGGGGCCGCGGCCGTGGCGCCGCCGGCGGGCCAGAGCATCGAGCGCCGGCCTGGGGGGAGCGGCGGCAACGTCGCCGACACGAACCAGAATGCCGCTGACTGGAGCCTGCTCACGGCGCCGATCCCACAGAACCGGTCAGCGGTCCCCGTGCCGTCCGCGACGCCGGGCCCGTCTCTCTCGCCGACTCCGTCGGGCACGCCGTCGCCCAGCCCCGACCCGAGCGCCACGCCGACCCCAGCGCCGTCACCCAGCCCCGACCCCAGCGCCGCGCCGACCCCGGAGCCGAGCGGACAACCGAGCGCCGCGCCGACCACGGGTCCCTCACCCAGCCCGGCGCCGAGCCCTGAGCCAACGCCGACGCCCCAGCCGAGCCCGGAGCCGAGCCCGGCGCCGACGGAGATGCCCGAGCCGAGCCCAACCCCGACACCAACCCCCACGCAGACGCCGCCACCGAGCCCAGCGCCAACGCCGACGCCCACGCCGAGCCCATCACCGAGCCCAACGCCAACGCCGATCGCCACGATCTCGATCGCCGCCGCACGGGCAGCCGCCGACGGGACTTCCGTCACGCTGGAGGGCGTCCTGTCCACCCCGCTGGGCGTTCTCGAGGCCGGTCGGGGCGGGTTCCTCCAGGACGAGACCGCCGGGATCGCGGTCTACGCCGCCTCGGCACTGGAGCCGGTCGCGGCCGGGTGGCGGATCCGCGTCACAGGCAACATCGATGATCGCTACGGGCAGCGCACCGTCCGACTGGACGGCCCGCCGATCATGCTGGCCGCCGGCCCCGCCCCGTTCCCGGTCGAGACGACGACCGGCGCCGCGCTCGAGCCACTCGAGGGCCGTCGTATTCGCGTCCGCGGGACCGTCCTCGATGCGGCCACGGCCCTGAGTGACGGCCCCGCCATCACGGTCGACGATGGATCGGGATCCGTACGGGTCATCTTCGCCGGGATCGCCGGCGCAAACGTGCCGGCTCGCGACAGCGTCATCTCCGTGGCCGGGACGCTGGGCCAGCGCGACTCCTCGGGAATCGGGACGTCCGGCTATCGCCTCTTCGTCATCGACCCGCTCGACGTCGTCGAGGAACCGGCGCCGTCTCCATCGCCGACTCCGACCGACGAGCCGGTGCCATCTCCGTCGCCGTCGGCAGCCCCGAGCCCCACGCCCACCCTCACCCCCACACCAACACGGACGCCGAGCGCGAGCTCGAGCCCAACGGCCACCCCGACCGTCACGCCATCGCCGACGCCCACGCCGTCGCCCACGGGCGAGCCGACGACGATCAGGTCGGCCCGTGGGGCGGCCATCGGGACCACGGTCCACGTTCGAGGCGGCGTCACGGCCGAGGCCGGACGCGTGGGGCTTCCTCCGCTCGGCGTCGTGGCCGATGAGACCGGCGGCATCTTCATCCGGTTCCCCGACGGCATCCTGCCGGCCCGCGGGGCGCTCCTCGACGTGACCGGCCGTCTCGCGGATCCGTATGGGCAGCTCGAGATCCGTCCGACGGCGGAGGGCATCCGGTTCGTCGGCGCGGCCGCCATCACGGACCCCCTGCCGATCGGGGCAGCCTCGCTCGGCGAGGCCGTCGAGGGTCGCGTCGTGACGCTCGATGCCAGCCTCGACGCGGCCATCGTCCGCGAATCGAGCGGCGACCTCGTTCTGCGCCTCCGGGACGCGGCAGGTGCCCCGTTCACGGCCCGTGCGACGCGCGCAAGCGGCCTCCAGCCGGACCTCGCGCGGCGCGGAGACCGGGTTCGCCTCGTCGGCATCGTCGGCCAGCGTGCGTCCGCTCGCGGAAAGCTCGACGGCTACCGTCTCTGGCTGCGGAGCACGGCGGACCTGTCCCGCTCGGCGGGTGGGATGCCGGGTCCGACGCCCTCGCCGGGGGCGACGCCGCGTCCGGGGGCATCGGCTTCGCCGAGCGTGACCATCGCGGCCGCGCTGCGCCTCGGCTCCGGGAGTGTCACGGTGGAGGGCACGGTCAGCGTTGCGAGCACCCTCCTCGATTCGACCGGCCGCCGATCGGTGGTGCAGGACGCCACTGCCGCCGTGGAGTTTCTCGTCCCGCGCGACGCCTCTGCGCCGCGACCGGGGGACCGCGTACGGGTCGTCGGGTCGCTCGGCCGCGCATACGGGGCGCCGCGGATCACGGCCACGACGCTCGTGATCCTGGGGCACGCGGCGGAGCCGGTCCCGCTTGTCGTCCGCGGGGCGCTGTCCGCCTCGCTCGAGTGGCGGCTCGTCAGTGTCGAGGGCATCGTCGCCGAGCAGCGGCGCCTTGGCGACCGCTGGCGCGCCGAGCTCGACGCTGCCGGGGGCTCGATCCCGGTCGCGGGTCTGCCCGGTGCAGGGATCGCGGCGTCGGCCCTCGTGGAGGGCAGCCGTGTCCGCATCGTCGGGATCGTTCGCCGCCCGAACCCCGCCGCGTCCGACCAGCACTTCGTCATGGTGCCGCGCTCGCCCGCCGACATCCGGGTCCTCGCCCCCGCCCCCGCCGCTGGCTCCGGGGGGACTCGCGTGGGCGCGAGCCGTGGCGGGGCGGTGGCTGCCTCCGCGGCCTTCGGTCCGGTCGGGGCGGGCGACGCGAACGCTCCAGTGTCGGCCGACGCCGCGGCCCTGGCAGGCCTCGCCGGCCGTTCCGTCCTCGTCGGCGGCCTCGTCGTGACGGTGGATGCAGTGGGACTCGTGGTGGACGACGGAACGGGCAGCGCTCGCGTCGAGCTCGTGGGCGATGCCCGCTCGCTGCTGCCGCTCCTCGGACCCGGTGACGCGATCGGCGCTGCCGGCGTCGTCGAGGCCGGAACACCGCCCATCGTCCGCGTGACGGATCCGGCGAGCCTCGTCCGGCTCGGCGACCTCGGCGAGGCGCTGCCCCTCGGAGACGAGGTGGTCCGGCCCGACGACGCGGACACAGGCTCGTTCGGCAGCCCGGCCGCGGACCCGGCGGGATCCGCGCCGGCCGCGCCGGACCCGGTCCGCGCAGGTCCGTCCGCCTCCATGACGGCCGGGGCGGGCTCGATCGGTGCGCTCGCAACGGCCGGGGCGCTGCTCATGGTCGCCCGCCGACGCCGCGAGCAGCGCACGAGCCGGGCGCGGATTGCGCGACGGGTTGCCGAGCTGGGTGCCCTGTTTGCGGGCGGGCGGGTGCCGCCGCCGACCGCCAGCTCGAGCGAACTGGACCCGCCGAGCACGGTCCCGGGCAATCTCGTGCGGGAACCGGCTTGACGCTCCGACGCGGCGCGGACTACCGTTGCGCGAGTTCGCGCCGCCTCGGATCTGACGGCTTCGAGGAATCCGCTCCAGATGGCTGCGCCGAACCCGTATCGCTGGTACAGGATGAGCGCCGGGCGAGGGGCCCGTCGACGTCCACCGTGACGAAAGGGAGGCTCCCCGAGTGGCCGAGGCGTACTGCGTCAAGTGCAAGGCAAAGCGCGAGATGAAGAACGCGCAGCAGATCACGATGAAGAACGGCAAGCCCGCCGCCCAGGGCACCTGCCCGGTGTGCGGCACCAAGATGTTCCGCATCGGCGGCTGACGCACCTCGCGCGATCGATCGACCCCTCACCGGTGACGGCGGGGGGTCGATCCGTTTCCGGACCTTCGATCCGCGGCGATGTGGCGGGCCGTTCGGACCGCCATGCCGGGACGCTCGGCCCGACGGACACCCAACAGGCGCTTGGTAGAATGCTGCGTGTTCCCGTCGCATTCACGAGGTCAAGTGTCCCCACGGCCTGATCGCGCCTCCGACGTCGGCGGCGCGTCGCCATGTGCCGCCACGTGTCGCCCGGCGCGCCACCCCGGCTGGCCGGTCGCGACGGGTACCTCGCGCTCCGGCGCGAGCCCGGCATCCCTGCGTCCTCGTGCATCTCACCCGGCCGCGACCGTCGCGGGCGGGTTCCCAGGATCCAGCTAGCCGCACAGCGGAGGTTCGAATCATGTCCGTACGCGTGGGCATCAACGGCTTCGGTCGCATCGGCCGTCAGTCCCTCAAGGCACTCCTCGAGCGGGCGCCCGACATCGAGGTCGTGGCGGTCAACGACATCGTCGACGTCCCGACCAACGCGCTCCTCTTCAAGCACGACTCCACGTACGGCGCCTTCGCGGGAACCGTCGAGCACACCGACGACGCGATCATCGTCGACGGCCACGAGATCAAGGTCCTCCAGGTCTCCGATCCGTCGCAGCTGCCGTGGAAGGCGCTCGGCGTCGACATCGTCATCGAATCGACGGGCCGCTTCACGGATGCCGACAAGGCCCGCGTGCACATCGATGCCGGCGCCCGGAAGGTGCTCATCAGCGCCCCGGCCAAGAAGGAGGACGTGACCATCGTCCTCGGCGTCAACGATGCGGCCTATGACCCTGCCAAGCACCACGTCATCAGCAACGCGAGCTGCACCACGAACTGCCTCGCACCGGCGGCCAAGGTCGTCCACGACGGGTGGACCATCCGGCGCGGCCTCATGAACACGATCCACTCGTACACCAACGACCAGAAGATCCTCGACGTCGCCCACAAGGATCCGCGACGCGCCCGTGCCGCGGCCCTGAACATCATCCCGACGACGACCGGTGCGGCGAAGGCCCTCGCGCTCGTCATCCCCGATCTCAAGGGCAAGTTCGACGGCTTCAGCCTCCGCGTCCCCACGCCGACCGTCTCAGTGGTCGACTTCACGGCCGAGCTCGAGCGCGAGACGACCGTCGAGGAGCTCAACGCGGCCTTCCGGGCCGCCGCGGCCGGACCCATGAAGGGCATCCTCGGCGTCAGCGATGAGCCGCTGGTGAGCTCCGACTTCCGCGGCGATACCCGCTCCTCGATCATCGACAGCGCGTGCACGATGGTCCTGGGCGGCAACTTCGTGAAGGTCATCGCGTGGTACGACAACGAGTGGGGGTACAGCTGCCGCGTTGCCGACCTCGTCAAGGTCATCGCCGAGAAGCTCTGATCGTCGCCGTGATCAGCCCGCTCGATACCCCCCGCTAGCGGAGGCAGCCGCCTGCCATGGACAAGCGATCCGTTCGCGACCTCGATGCCTCGGGGAAGCGCGTCTTCGTCCGCGTCGACTTCAACGTGCCGCTCAAGGACGGGCAGGTCACCGATGACACCCGGATCCGCGCCGCGATTCCGACGATCAAGTACCTGGTGGATCAGGGCGCGCGGGTGATCCTCGCGAGCCACCTGGGACGGCCCGACGGCAAGGTCCAGGATGGCCTTCGGCTTCGCCCGGTCGCGGAGCGCCTGTCGCAGCTCCTGCGCGTCAACGTGCCCTGCACGGGCGACGCGCTCGGCCAGGGGACCGAGGACGCGGTCCGCCGGCTCAAGCCGGGCGAGGTGCTCCTGCTGGAGAACCTCCGCTTCCACCCGGAGGAGGAGAAGAACGACCCGGCGTTTGCGAAGGCGCTCGCGTCCTACGCGGACGTCTACGTGAACGACGCGTTCGGGACGGCCCATCGGGCCCACGCATCCACGCACGGCGTGGCGCAGATCCTCCCGGCGTATGCGGGCTTCCTGATGGAGCGGGAGATCACCTACCTCTCCCGCCTCGTCGAGGACCCTGAGCGTCCCTACGCGGCCATCATCGGCGGAGCCAAGGTCTCCGACAAGATCAAGGTGCTCGTCCATCTTCTCCAGAAGGTCGACATCCTGATCGTCGGCGGTGGGATGGCAAACACGTTCCTCCTGGCGCAGGGCAAGGCCGTCGGCAAGAGCCTCGCCGAGCCCGACCGGGTCGAGGACGCGCAGCGGATCATGGCGGCCGCGGAGGAGGCCGGCGTCAAGCTGATCCTCCCGGTGGACGTGGTCATCGCCAAGGAAGTCACCCAGGGATCCGAGTACAAGACCCTCTCCACCGAGAAGCTCCCGGCCAGCTGGCACATCGTGGACGTGGGTCCCGCGTCGCTGGCGATGATGGCATCCGCCCTCGAGGGTGCCAGGACGATCTTCTGGAACGGCCCGCTCGGCGTCTTCGAGATCCCGGCCTTCTCGACCGGCACCAAGGCCATGGCAAACCTCCTGGCGGAGATGGCCGAGCACGGCGCGACGGTGGTGGTCGGCGGCGGCGACTCTGTCGCAGCCGTCACCCAGCAGGGCCTCGCCGCAAAGATGACCCATATCAGCACGGGCGGCGGCGCGTCGCTCGAGCTGCTCGAAGGGCGGACGCTGCCCGGTATCGCGATCCTTCCGGACCGCGATCTGGCCGGCGCCGCCGGGAGTGCATCGTGAACACCGAGATCGAGCTTATCGAGGCGCGCGAGATCCTCGACTCCCGGGGCAACCCGACCATCGAGGTCGACGTGGTCCTCGCAGATGGCTCCGTCGGCCGGGCCGGGGTGCCGTCAGGTGCCTCGACCGGCGTTCACGAGGCTGTCGAGCTCCGTGACGGCGACAAGAAGCGCTTCGGCGGCAAGGGCGTCCTCAAGGCCGTCGCCAACGTCCGCGAGACGATCGCACCGGCCCTGCTCGGCGCCGATGCGGCCGACCAGCCCGGCATCGACGCCGCGCTCATCGACCTCGACGGGACCCCGAACAAGGGAAACCTCGGCGCCAACGCGACGCTCGGGGTCAGCGTCGCCTGCGCGCACGCCGCCGCGGCGGCACACGACCTTCCGCTCTACCGGTACCTGGGGGGCGCCGGGGCGCGGATCCTGCCGGTCCCGTTCTTCAACATCCTCAACGGCGGCAAGCACGCCGTGAACTCCACGGACTTCCAGGAGTTCATGATCGCGCCGATCGGGCGGCCGACCTTCGCGGAGGCATTCCGGGCCGGCGCGGAGGTCTTCCACGCCCTCAGGGCGATCCTCCACGACGGCGGCTTCTCCGTGGGCCAGGGTGACGAGGGCGGCTTCGCCCCGTCGCTCCCGTCGAACGAGGCGGCAGTCGAGGTGATCCTCCGGGCGATCGAGAAGGCCGGCTATCGGCCGGGCGAGGACGTCGCGATCGCGCTGGACCCGGCCACGAGCTCGATCCTGGTCGAGGGGACCGGGGTCGAAGGCGTGACCGGCCAGTACCTCCTGGAGCGCGAGGGCCGGACCCTCGACTCCGGCGAGATGGTGGACCTGTGGGAGCGCTGGATCGCCAAGTACCCGATCGTCTCGCTCGAGGACGGTCTCGCCGAGGACGACTGGGCCGGCTGGAAGGAGCTGACCGCCCGCCTAGGGAGCACCACCCAGCTCGTCGGTGACGACATCATCGTGACAAACCCCACGATCATCGCCCGCGCCATCGAGGACGAGGCGATGAACTCGGCCCTGATCAAGCTCAACCAGATCGGGACCATCACCGAATCGATGGCAGCCATCGAGATGGCCCGCCGCGCCGGCTGGACGGCGATGGTCAGCCACCGCTCCGGTGAGACCGAGGACACGACGATCGCCGACTTCGTCGTGGCGATGGGAACCGGCCAGATCAAGACGGGGGCCCCGTCGCGCTCGGAGCGCGTCGCGAAGTACAACCGGCTCCTCCGGATCGAGGAGGAGCTGGGCGACGGCGCGCGCTACCTCGGCCGCCACGCGCTCGCCGGCGCGCCTCCGATGCGCGCGTGACCCTGGCGTACCTCGCGGCCCCGACCGGCACGCCGGTCGGGGCCGCGTGCGTCCCGGAGACGCTCGGCGGTGACGGCGCGGGACTGCCACGCCGATGAGCCGATTCCTGGGTCGGTTCGTGGACCGGGGCGCGATCTTCGCCGGCTGGGTCGGGGTCGGCATGGCGATGACGATCGCGGTCAGCTTCCTCCTGGTGATCCCCATCGAGCCCGTCTTCTGGCTGATGGCGCCCATCGCCGGGGTCCTGATCGGCTATTACGCGAACGCTCGGGCCGACCGGCGTGCCGGCCCGTGGGTCCGGATCCTGCTCAACGGGATCTACGCCTCGCTCCTGACCGCGGTCACGCTCGCCGCGCTCTTCGTCGGCACGAAGGCGATCTTCTTCTTCGCCGACAACGGCTACCGCGATGCCAGCCAGGGCGGCCCGATCGCGGGTTGCGTCTCGGGTGCCGATTGCGTCTACCGGCGCTACCTCGCCGAGGACGGCAAGGCCGCGCAGTTCCAGAACGTCGGGGTCACCGACGTGGCCTCGTTCTCGGCGTTCTACTGGCGCGAGCAGCTGGGGACCACCGGCACGGTCACGATGCTGTGCCTTGCCGGCGGCGTCCTCGGAGCCGCGATGTACGGGTTCGCGCGTCCGAAGACCCGGCGTCCCGAAGCTGCGCCCGGAGTCCCGACGGCCTGACCGCCGAGGGCCGGGCCTGCCGGATATCAGCCGCCGACTGCCAGCATGATTGCCCCTGCGGCGATGCCCGCGGCACCGCCCAGTCGCCACGCGGCCCCGTCGCGCTCGCCAAGGCGCAGGACGCCCCACCCGGCCGCCAGGACGGTCGCCGACTCGCGGAGGGGCGCCACGCCCGCGAGCGGGGCGATCGCGAGGGCCGTGAGGACGAGCGTGTAGCCCGCGACCATGAAGATCCCCGCGCCGAGCGGGCGGCGCCAGCCCGGGTCTGCGTCGCCGCCACGAACGGGCTTCGCGCCGACGATCCGGAGCGGCGCGATGGCGAGGACGGCAGCGAGCCCGATGCTGCCGCCCGCGAAGAGCAGCCACCCGTAGAGCCAGGCGGGTCCCGTCCGCGCCCCCAGCCGGTCCACGAACGTATAGGCGGCGATCAGGACGCCGATGGCCAGGGCGGGGGCGAGGGAGCGTCGGGCGGCCCCCGGCACGGCAGCCGCGAGCGTCCCGCCCAGGAGGAAGCCGACGCCGGCGAGCTGCAGGGGCGCGAGCTTCTCGCCAAGTATCGCGATCCCGATCAGGGCGCCGAGCAGCGCCGCTGATCCGCGCGCCACCGGGTAGACGGTCGAGAGAGCGCCGCCGCGGTAGGCGGCGCCCAGGGCGACCCAGTAGACGACCTCGAGGAAGACCGAGATCGTCACGAGCGGCAGCGCGCTGTCCGTGAACCCGGGCCGCCCGTCGAGGAGCCAGGCCGCAGCCGCGAACGGGGTCGCGACCGCCGTGCCGAGCCAGACGGCGCGCGCCGTCGCACGCAGCGGCTCGCCCGACGACTTGACCGATGCGTTCCACGCCGCGTGCAGCAGCGCAGCGAGCAGGACGAGGACGGTCGCAGCCAGCGGCATCAGGCGAGTCTACGAGCCGCGCCCGGCGCGCGAGGGTCCCGTGGCGGGGCGACGACGGGGCCACCGCACGCGATCGCCGTGCCGTCCCGGATCACGCAGCCGTCATTCGCCTGGAGGCTGCCGCGGGCGTCCGGCCCGTCGCCGGGCCCAGGAATCGTGCGACCCCGGGCGATGCCCGGGGTCGTAGAGGTCGTGCGGCGGGTAGTGGCGCCGATTCGCGGGCGCCGACGGCCTTCTCGGCCTACTTCTTCGGCGTCGCCTTGGCCTTGGCAGGTGCCTTGGCCTTGGCCGGTGCCTTGGCCTTGGCCGGTGCCTTGGCCTTGCGGCGTCGGCGTCGGCGATCTTCGCCTTCGGTGCCGACTTGGCGGCTGCCTTCGGCTTTGCGGGCGCCTTGGCGGCGGCAGCGGCCCTCGGGGCGGGCTTGGCCGCCGGCTTCTCGGCCAGGGTCGTGGCGGCCTTCGATGTGGCACGAACGCGCGCCCTGGGGGCGGTGGCCGGCGCCGGTGTGGCCGCCTTGGTCGCCTCGACGTCGGTCCGGCCAGCCCGCGCGATGGCGGCCTTGGCCTTCCCGGCTGCCGTCTGGGCGCCCTTGGCCTTCGCCGCCTTGCCGGCCGCGATGCGTGCCTTGGCGGCCTTCGCCGCGGCTGCGGTGCCGGTGATCTTGGTGATCTTGGCCGCTGTCTGGACGGATGCGCCGCCGATCGCGGCCGCCACCTTGCGGGCCAGGCGTGACTTGCGCCGCGCTGCCGTGTTCGGGTGGAGGGCGCCGACCTTGGCGGCCTTGTCGAGCGCGCTCATGGCCTCGGCGAGCGAGACGGTCGCGTCGCCCTCGACCTGGCCGGTCGCGATCCTGAGGGTCTTGGTGACGAGGGTCTTGGCCTTCGTGCGCCGCGGGGCGTTGATCGCCTCACGACGTTCGGCCTGACGGACCCGCTTCAGGCCGGACGGCGTCCGTGTGCCGGTCCAGCCGCGGGGCGAGTGAGCCACTGGCGTTCGGTCCTCTGGTGGGGAAGGATTGTCCTTGGGTGGGTGCCGCGCAGCGGGAGAGGACACCGCGACGGCGCGACCGCGAATGGTACCAGACGCGCCGGGGGGCGACCAATGTCTTGTCCCTGCTCAGTGAATCTGTCAGGGCGAACAATGGCTCGCCAGGGCGGTCCGGGTGGCGGCCATTGACCCGCCGGTGATGCCCGTTCGCGGGCCCGACAGCGTCCGCTACACTCGCAGCCCGATGTCGATCCCCCAGTCACGCCTGCGCAACTTCTCGATCATCGCCCACATCGATCACGGCAAGTCGACGCTGGCGGACCGCCTGCTCGAGCAGACCCACACGATCGACCCCCGGCAGATGACCAGCCAGGTCCTCGACTCGATGGACCTCGAGCGCGAGAAGGGGATCACGATCAAGGCGCGCGCGGTCCGGATGGAGTACGCGGCCGCCGACGGCCTGGTCTACGGCCTCAACCTCATCGACACGCCCGGCCACGTCGACTTCGCCTACGAGGTGAGCCACAGCCTGCAGGCCTGCGAGGGCGCCGTCCTCGTCATCGACGCGTCCCAGGGGATCGAGGCCCAGACGCTCGCCAACGTCCACCTGGCGCTCCGCCAGGACCTCGTGATCGTGCCGGTCATCAACAAGATCGACCTGCCGTCGGCGCAGCCGGACGTCGTGATGGACGAGCTGGAGAACGTCCTGGCCATCCCGCGCGAGGAGGTCCTCCTGGCGTCGGCGAAGGACGGAACCGGGATCATCGAGATCCTGGAGGCGATCGTGGCCCGAGTGCCTCCGCCGAAAGGGAATCCCCGGGGTCACCTCCGCGGGCTGGTCTTCGACTCCCACTACGACCAGTACAAGGGCGTCGTGACCTACGTCCGCCTGGCGGAGGGCACCATCCACGAGCACTCGCGGATCCGCATGATGGGCTCGGGAGCGGAGACCGAGATCCTGGAGCTGGGCGTGTTCCGCCCGCAGCTCGTCCCGGTGCAGCAGCTCGCAGCGGGGGAGGTCGGCTACATCGCGACGGGCCTCAAGAGCGTCCGCGACGCGCAGGTCGGCGACACGGTCACCGACGCCGCGGCCCCCGCCTCCGAGCCGTTGCCGGGCTATCTGCCCGCCAAGAGCCTGGTCTTCGCGGGGATCTACCCGATCTCCGGCGAGGATTACCCGCTCCTCCGCGACGCGATGGAGAAGCTGCACCTCAACGACGCCAGCTTCACGTTCGAGGCCGAGAGCTCGATCGCCCTCGGCTTCGGCTTCCGCTGCGGCTTCCTTGGCCTCCTCCACATGGAGATCGTCCAGGAGCGACTGGAACGCGAGTTCTCGCTGGAGCTCATCGCGTCGGCGCCGTCGGTGGAGTACCGGGTCACGCCCATGGGGGGCGGGCCCGTCCTCGCCGTCGACAACCCCGCCCTCATGCCCTCGGCCGGCGAGATCGAGACGATCGAGGAGCCATGGGTGAAGCTCTCGGTGATCACCCCCTCGACGTACATCGGCCCGCTCATGGAGCTGTCCACGAACCGACGCGGCACCTTCACCAGCATGGAGTACCTCGACCCCACCCGGGTCCTCCTCTCCTTCGAGATGCCGCTCGCGGAGCTGATCATCGACTACTTCGACCAGCTCAAGAGCCGCAGTCAGGGCTACGCGTCGATGGACTACGAGGAGCTGGGCTACCGCGCGGCGCGCCTCGTCAAGCTCGACGTGCTGGTGAACGGCGAGCCCGTGGACGCCCTGTCCCTGATCGTGCACCGGGACAAGGCCCAGACCGCCGGCCGGCAGCTCACCGAGAAGCTGAAGGAGCTCATCCCGCGCCAGATGTTCGAGGTGCCCGTGCAGGCCGCGATCGGGTCCACGGTGGTGGCGCGGGAGACCATCCGCGCGATGCGCAAGAACGTCCTCGCCAAGTGCTACGGTGGCGACATCACGCGGAAGCGGAAGCTGCTGGAGAAGCAGAAGGAAGGCAAGCAGCGCATGAAGCGCGTCGGATCCGTGGAGATCCCGCAGGAGGCCTTCCTCGCCGTCCTGCGCATGGGCGAGACCGGCTAGGCGCCGCGGCCGTCCGGTGGAGGAGCTGCTCCGCGCTCTCGTGACGCTCGGCATCGCGGGCCTGCTGTGCCTCCTGCGCCTCGAGGCCGCCACGTTCCGCGCCGCGGAGTACGACGAGCCGTCCGCGGACGGACGGGCAAGCACGTTCCGCCTTCGGATGGGCTGGTACGTGCTGGGGCTCTCCATGGTCGTGGCGGCCCTGGTCATCCACCCGGCGCCCGCCAGCGACCTCCTTCTCGGGCCGGGCGATCGGGCCGGCGCGATCCTCGGCGGTTTCGCGCTCGGGGCCATCGGGACGGGGCAGGCGGTGCTCTTCGCACGACGCCGCTACGCCCGGCTGCGGATGCCTCCTCTCTGGTCGTACCCGGACGCCCTGCTCAACGCGCTCGGGACCGCGCTCATCGACGAGGCCACCTTCCGTGGCCTCGTCCTGGGCTTCCTTCTCCTGGCCGGCATCGATCCGACCCTCGCGATCATCGCCCAGGCCCTCCTCTATGTGCTCGCCACGCGCACGGCCGCCCCGGGCCGCAGCCCCTACGTCTTCGGCCTCGCGCTGTGGATGGGGCTCGCCGCGGGCTGGCTGACGGTGGTCACGGGCGGAATCGGCGCGGCATTCCTGGGGCACGCGGTCACCCGGATCGCCGTCTTCGTGTGCACCGGCCACGCCGGTCAGCCGGCGGCGCGCGGCCACGAGGCCGAGGACTCGTGGGAGTACCGACGATCGCCGGACGGATGGAGGCAGGCGGAGAGCCCGGGCGAGGAGGCGCGGGCGGATCGATGACGAGCGGCGACGGGCCGGCGCCCACGGCCCCGGTCGCCCTGTACATGCATGTCCCCTTCTGCCGTTCGCTCTGCCCGTACTGCGACTTCGTGGTCGTTGCCGGCGCAGCGGCCGTGGGTCCGCGCAGTCGCGTCGCCGGCTACCTTCGCGCCGTCGGGGTCGAGCTGGACCTGCGCGCGAACGCGCTCGACGCGGCATTCGGGGCGCCGGGAAGCTCCACGCGGCCGCGCCTCGAGACCGTCTACCTCGGCGGCGGGACGCCGTCGCTGCTGCCAGGCGAGGCGATCGCCGGGCTGCTCGACCAGGTCCGAGCCCGCTACGGGATCGCGCCCGGTGCGGAGGTCACGCTCGAGGCCAACCCGGGGCGTGACGACCGGGGAGACCTGGCCGGCCTGGCGAGGGCCGGCATCACGCGGATCTCGATCGGTGCCCAGAGCCTCCAGCCCGACGAGCTCCGGGCGCTCGGCCGGCGTCACCGCCCGGCCGATGTCGCCGCGACGGTCGCCGCGGCACGCGACGCGGGCATCGCCAGCGTGAGCCTGGACCTGCTCTACGACGTCCCGGGCCAGACGCTCGCGAGCTGGACGGAGACGCTGGAGGCCGCCGTCGCGCTCGGGCCCGACCACGTCTCGGCCTACGCGCTGACGCTCGACGATCCCGAGGCCGAGGGCATCGCGGGGCCGACCGGCGATCACCTTCCCACCCCGCCAGGCGCCAGGCGGTGGCGCGCATCGGCACGCGCGGCACAGGACGAGGACCGGGCCGCCGGGGCCTACGGGCTTGCCGATGCGCTGCTCGAGGGGAGCGGCTATCCGTGGTACGAGCTCTCGAACTGGGCGCGCCCCGGTCACGAGAGCCGGCACAACCTCGTCTACTGGGAGCGTCGACCCTACGCCGCCGTGGGTCCCGGGGCGCATTCCTTCGACGGCGCGACGCGACGCTGGAACGGCGCACGCCTCGATGCGTGGACGGCCGCGCTCGCGCCCGCCTCGGCGGAGGTCGCGCCGAGGCTGCCGCCGGGCGGATCGGAGCCGGTGGATGCGGCGGCGGCCGAGACGGAGGCCCTGTTTCTCGGTCTGCGCCTCGCGCGCGGCATCCCGCGCGAGGTCGCGCTCGGCAGGATCGAGGCCTTCGCATGGGCCACCGAGCATGGCCTCGTGGAGGACCGCCCGGGGGACCGCGTGCGCCTGACCCTCCGCGGACGGCTCCTTTCCAACGAGCTCTTCTCCCGCCTCGTCTGACCTCGCCCTTCCGAGCCGCACGGGTGCACACGATTGACACGCGCGCGCGTCCCCTGCTACGATCCGTCCGAGCAGTTGGCACTCTATAGAGGAGAGTGCTAACAGGATCTGGCACTCGCACCGACTGAGTGCCAACAGGAGCAGGACACCCGTGACTCGTGGCATTCGACGCAGCTCCGGCCCGCTGGACCAGCGGGCCCAGGTGATCCTGCGCGCCGTCATCGAGGAGTACATCACGAGCGCGGCCCCGGTTGGCTCGCAGATGCTCGTCGAGCGGTATCGCTTGCAGGTGAGCTCGGCGACCGTCCGGGCGATCCTGGCGGAGCTCGAGATGGAAGGGCTGCTCTCGCACCCGCACACGTCCGCCGGCCGCGTTCCGACCGACGCCGGCTACCGCTTCTACGTGGAGGGCCTGATGGGCGAGGTCCCCCTCTCGCCCATCGAGCAGCTCACGATCCGCCACCAGTTCGGGCAGGTGGAGTTCGCCTCGGACCAGTGGTTCCGGCTGGCTGCCACCACGCTCGCGTCCGCGACGCGCTCGGCGGGCATCGCGACCCCGGCCAAGCCGCGTGCCGCGCAGATCCGGCGCTTTGAGCTGCTCATGATCGGCGACCGCATGGCGAGCCTGATCATCGTCCTCAACGAGGGGACCCTGAAGCAGACGCTCCTGACGCTCGACCCGGCGACAACCGAGAGGGAGCTCGACGAGGCTGCTCGCCGCCTCAACGCGTCGTGCGCCGGGAGGAGCGCTGCTGACGTCGCCGAGCACCTCCGCTGGTTCGACCAGGCCCCGCCCGACGACGCGATCTTCGCGCTTGTCCGCCGTGCCGGCGATCGCGCGCTGCGCCTCCTCCGCGAGTTCGACGCCGCGAGCGTCGAGCAGCTCTTCAGCGACGGCCTGCTCAACGTCATGGCGGCCCCCGAGTTCGCCAGCTCCGAGAAGCTGCGGCGTGTCTTCGAGGCGCTCGAGAACCGGAGCTACTTCGCCGAGCTCTTCGACGCCGTCACCATCGACGGGGGCCTGCGGGTCTACATCGGGCGGGAGAACCGTCCCGACGAGATGGCGGACGTGAGCCTCGTGATCGGACCGTACGGCCGCCCCGGTGCCGCCGTGGGTTTCGTGGGCGTGCTGGGTCCCACCCGCCTCCGGTACCCGCAGGCGATCGGGACCGTGCGCTTCGTGTCCGGCCTCATGAACGATCTCGTGGATCACCTCTACACCTGAACCGCAGGGACACACCATGCCGAACCATCCTGACCAGCCCGTGCCGCGCCGCCGGACGCGCGCCGATGACCGGATCGCGGAGCTCGACGTGAGCGCCACGTCGCTTCTCGCCCAGGTCGAGACGCTGACGGCCGAGCGTGATGCCGCGCTCGCCAGGGCCGACGAGAACCTCCTGACCGCCCAGCGGGCGGCCGCCGACTACGCGAACCTCAAGCGCCGCTCGGAGGCCGACCGGGAGCGCGATCTCGACCGCGCCCGCGAGAGCCTGCTGTCGCGCGTCGTGGAGCTCGCCGACGACTTCGACCTGGCCCTCGACCACCTGCCGCCCGAGGCGCGCGACAACCCGTGGCTCGAGGGGATCGTGGCCATCGACCGGAAGCTGCGGGCGCTCCTGGAGCGCGAGGGCGTCACGCCGATCGAGGCGCTCGGGCGGCCATTCGACCCGAACGAGCACGAGGCCCTGAGCCACGTGTCCGGGAGCGGCGCTCCCGAGGGCGACGTCGTGCTGGAGATCCGGCGCGGCTATCTCCTGCGGGACCGCGTGCTCCGCCCGGCGCTGGTCGCCGTCAGCGACGGCAGCCCGCGCCTGAACTGACCATCCACCCACCCCCAACCCCACCCCGAACACCAGGAGACCTGCACGCAATGGGAAAGATCATCGGCATCGACCTCGGCACGACGAACTCCGTCGTCGCGGTCATGGAGGGCGGCGAGCCGACCGTCATCGCGTCCGCCGAGGGCGGCCGGACGGTTCCCTCTGTCGTCGCGTTCACGAAGACCGGCGAGCGTCTCGTCGGCCAGCTGGCGAAGCGCCAGGCCGTCACCAACCCTGCCAACACCGTCTACTCGATCAAGCGCTTCATGGGCCGCCGCTGGGACGACCCGGAGGTGAAGCACTCGCGGGCGCTCGTCCCCTACACCGTGGAGAAGGACGCAGCCTCCGACGGCGTCCGGGTGGCACTCGCCGACGGGCGCACCTACACGCCGCCGGAGATCTCCGCGATGATCCTGCAGAAGCTCAAGGCGGACGCCGAGGCATACCTCGGCGAGAAGGTGACCGAGGCGGTCATCACCGTGCCGGCCTACTTCGACGACACGCAGCGCCAGGCGACCAAGGACGCCGGCCGCATCGCCGGCCTCGACGTCAAGCGGATCATCAACGAGCCCACCGCGTCGTCGCTGGCCTACGGCCTCGACAAGCAGAAGGACGAGAAGATCGCCGTCTACGACCTGGGCGGCGGCACCTTCGACATCTCGATCCTCGAGCTCGGCGAGGGCGTCTTCGAGGTCAAGTCGACCAACGGCGACACGCACCTTGGCGGCGACGACTTCGACATCCGGGTGATGGACTGGCTCCTCGCCGAGTTCAAGAAGGACCAGGGGATCGACCTCCGTTCCGACCCGCAGGCCCTCCAGCGCCTCAAGGAGGCGGCGGAGAAGGCCAAGATCGAGCTCTCCTCGTCGATCTCGACGGAGATCAACCTGCCGTACGTCACCGCGGATGCCGGCGGCCCGAAGCACCTCGTCGTCACGCTCACCCGGGCCAAGCTCGAGGACCTGGTCGGCGATCTCGTCGAGAAGACCAAGGGACCGGTCCTCCAGGCGATCAAGGACGCGGGCCTCAGCGCGGCCGAGATCGACGAGGTCGTCCTCGTCGGCGGGATGACCCGCATGCCGTCGGTCATCGAGGCCGTCAAGGCGATGTTCGGGGGCAAGGAGCCGAACCGCGGCGTCAACCCGGACGAGGTCGTGGCGGTCGGCGCCGCGATCCAGGCAGGCGTCCTCGCGGGTGACGTCAAGGACGTCCTGCTGCTGGACGTGACGCCGCTCTCCCTGGGAATCGAGACGCTCGGCGGCGTCATGACGAAGCTCATCGAGCGGAACACGACCATCCCCACCTCCAAGAGCCAGGTCTTCTCGACGGCGTCGGACAACCAGCCGCAGGTGGAGATCCACGTCCTCCAGGGCGAGCGCGACTTCGCGGCCGACAACAAGACGCTCGGCCGGTTCATCCTCGACGGGATTCCCTCCGCGCCGCGCGGTGTGCCCCAGATCGAGGTGACGTTCGACATCGATGCGAACGGCATCGTGGAGGTGCGGGCGAAGGATCGCGCAACGAGCAAGGAGCAGAAGGTCCAGATCACCGCGTCCTCGATGCTCGACAAGAAGGACGTGGACCGGATGGTCCGCGAGGCGACCGAGCACGCCTCCGAGGATCAGAAGCGCCGCGAGGAGGTCGAGACCCGGAACCAGGCCGAGGCGCTCACGTTCCAGGCGGAGCGAACGCTCAAGGACCTCGGCGAGAAGGTCTCGCCGGAGGACCGCGCCGCGGTCGAGGGGAAGGTCTCCGACGTCCGCAACGCGCTCAAGACCGAGAAGGCCGACGTGGTCCAGGCGCGGGCCACCGAGCTCGTCGAGCTGCTCCAGAAGGTCGGCACGGCAGCCTACGCCGCCGCCGGCGCGCCTTCGGGCGATGGGTCGGCCGACGGGTCGGCCACCGGGTCCGGCGACGCGGCCGGAGAGCCCGGGGCGACCCCGAACGCCGAGGACGAGACGGTCGAGGGCGAGTTCAAGGAGGTCTAGCCCCGGCGCCGCGCCAGCGGCGCCGCCTGCCGACGCTCAAGCGCACGAGGCCCGGCTCAGCCCGGGCCTCGCGATTCCCGGACCCGCCGGCGAACCGCGGTTGGCCCCTCGCCGCGTCGCCGGATACACTCGGCTCCCATGCTCGAGACGCCGACCGCGCCGCTGATCCGTGCCCGCGCGCTCACGAAACGCTTCGGGGCGTTCACGGCCGTGGACGCCATCGACTTCGACGTGGCGCCCGGCGAGGCGTTCGGATTCCTCGGCCCGAACGGCGCCGGCAAGACGTCCGCCATGCGCATGATCGGGTGCGTCTCGCCCGTGTCGGGCGGCGAGCTGTCCGTCCTGGGCATGGACCCGCGCGCCGACGGGCCGTCGATTCGCGCCCGCCTCGGGGTCGTGCCGCAACAGGACACGCTGGACATGGAGCTCACGGTCTCCGAGAACCTGTCGATCTACGGGCGCTACTTCGGCCTTCCTCGCCGCCTCATCCGCGAGCGGGTCGCCGACCTGCTCGAGTTCGTGCAGCTCTCCGAGCGGGCCCGTGACCAGGTCGAGTCGCTCTCGGGCGGGATGAAGCGGCGGCTCACGATCGCGCGCAGCCTGATCAACGAACCGGAGCTGCTGCTCCTCGACGAGCCGACGACCGGCCTCGACCCGCAGGCCCGCCACCTCCTCTGGGACCGGCTCTACCGGCTCAAGCAGAAGGGCGTCACCCTCGTCCTGACGACGCACTACATGGACGAGGCCGAGCAGCTGTGCGACCGGCTGGTGGTGATGGACAAGGCGCGAATCGTCGCCGAGGGCTCGCCGCGCCAGCTGATCGAGCAGCACAGCAGCCGCGAGGTCCTGGAGATGCGCTTCCCGGTCGGGGTCCAGGACTCGCTCGACGGCGCGCTCGACGGGCTCGGCGATCGCGTGGAGCGCCTCCCGGACCGCGTGCTCGTCTACGCGGACGACGGCGACGCCGCGGCGATCGCGGCGCACGAGCGGGGCCTGCGACCGGAGATGAGCCTGGTTCGCCGCTCCTCGCTCGAGGACGTCTTCCTCCGGCTGACCGGCCGGAGCCTGGTCGACTGACGGCCAGATGGCGCTGCCGCCGGCGCTCCGGGTGCTCGAGCACGAGCTGCTGCTCTATCGCCGCGTCTGGCGCGGGAGCATCGTCAGCTCGTTCCTGAATCCCGTCCTCTTCCTGGCCGCGATGGGCGTCGGCCTCGGCAGCTATGTCGGCCAGAATGCGGGGACGGCGGGCGCGGCCTCGGGCGGCGGGGCCGCGGCGCTCGGCGGCGTGAGCTACCTCGTCTTCATCGCGCCGGGCCTGCTCGCCTCGACCGCGATGCAGACGGCCGCCGGCGAATCGACCTTCCCGATCATGGGCGGCATCGTCTGGGACCGGACCTTCCTGGGGATGCTCACGACGCCGGTCCGGGTCCTCGACGTCCTGCTCGGCAAGATCGCCTACATCGGGCTCCGGCTGGCGCTCGTGTGCGGCGTCTTCTTCGTCGTGATGCTGCTCTTCGGCGCGACACACGGGCTCCAGGCGATCCTCGCCGTGCCGGCTGCCGTCCTGACGGGCCTCGCGTTCACGACGCCGATCGTCGCGTACTCCGCCACGCAGAAGGACGCGACCGGCTTCAACGCGCTCTTCCGGTTCGGCGTGATCCCGCTCTTCCTGTTCTCCGGGACGTTCTTCCCGATCGCGCAGCTGCCCGGGATCCTGCAGCCGCTCGCCGTCATCACGCCGCTGTGGCATGGCGTGGACCTGTGCCGGACGCTTGCGCTCGGGACGGCCGATGTGCCGGGCGTGCTGATCCACGTGGCGTACCTCGGCGCGATGGCGGCCGGTGGCCTGGTCCTCGCCAATCGCACGTTCCGGCGCCGGCTCGAGCTGTGACGGAAGCGCCATGGCCCTGATTGCCCGCGTCGTGCCGCCGGCCCTCCTCGGGGGCCGTCGCGCCGGCCTCCTGATCGAGCGCAACCTGGTGGTCTACCGGCGCGGCTGGCTCATGATCGTCTCGGGCTTCTTCGAGCCGCTCTTCTACCTCCTCTCGATCGGGCTCGGCATCGGCGCGCTGGTGGGGGCGATCCCGCTCGGCGACGGGCGCACGGTCCCCTACACGGCCTTCGTGGCACCGGCGCTCCTCGCCAGCTCCGCCATGAACGGCGCCATCTACGACTCGACCTTCAACGTCTTCTTCAAGCTGAAGTACGCCAAGACGTACGACGCGATCCTCGCGACGCCCGTCGGAGTGGCAGACGTGGCCGTGGGCGAGATCGGCTGGGCCCTCATCCGCGGCGCGCTCTACGCGGGCACGTTCCTGCTGGTGATGCTGGCGATGGGCCTCGTCCGCTCGCCCTGGGCGATCCTCGCCTTTCCGGCCTCGCTCCTGATCGGCTTCGCGTTCGGTGCCGCCGGAATGGCAGCGACATCGTTCATGCGGACCTGGCAGGATTTCGACCTGGTCCAGCTCGTGATCCTGCCGCTGTTCCTCTTCTCCGGCACGTTCTACCCGGTCACGACCTACCCGGAGCCCATCCGCCTGCTCGTCGAGCTCACGCCGCTCTATCACGGGGTGGACCTCGTCCGTGGATTGACCACCGGTGCGCTGGGGCCGGGAATGCTCGTCCACGTGGCATACCTCACGGTGATGGGCCTCGTCGGGCTGGCGATCACGTCGCGGCGCCTGGAACGGCTCCTCCTCAAGTAGGCGCAGGACAGAACCGCCGGACCGCGCGGTCGCGGCGGTGCCCGCCTCGCCACGTGTGGGCGGGCGGCGACGGTCCGCGCTCCGCGACGGTTCGAGCGGCTGCGCAGCACGGGGCGTATCCTGCGACGCCATGAGCCCACGAGCGAAGCGCACAGCACCTGCCGCCCCCCGGACCGCGATCGGCATCGACGTCGGCGGGACCGGCGTCAAGGCCGCCGTGGTGGACCTCGAAACCGGCGCCCTGGCGTCGCCCCGGCTCCGGGTGAAGACGCCGCAGCCGGCGACGCCGGAGTCGGTCGTCGAGGTGATCGGCGGGATCGTCGACCAGCTGGTCGCGGACGGGCACGTCACGCCCGGCATGCCGGGCGGCGCCGGGCTGCCGGGCGTCGTGAAGGCGGGCCGGCTGCTCACCGCCGCGAACATCGACAAGTCCTGGATCGACGCGCCCGCCGAGGCCATGCTCGCGGCCCGGCTGGGGCGGCCCGTCCGCCTCGTCAACGACGCCGACGCGGCGGGCCTCGCCGAGGCGACCTTCGGCGCTGCCAAGGGCGTGCCGGGAACGGTGCTCCTGCTCACGATCGGGACGGGGATCGGCAGCGCCCTCTTCATCGACGGCCACCTCCTCGACAGCACCGAGTTCGGGCACGTGACGTACCGCGGAAGGGACGCCGAGACCCTGGTCTCCGGGGCTGCCCGCGAGCGCCGCGGGATCGGCTGGAAGAAGTGGGCCCGCGAGTTCAGCGAATACATGGCCCTGCTCGAGCGCTGGTTCTGGCCCGACCTCATCATCCTCGGTGGCGGGGTCAGCAAGGAGTACGCGAAGTACTCGCGCTTCCTGACGTCGCGCGCGCCCATCGTCACGGCGCAATACCTGAACACCTCGGGGATCGTCGGCGCGGGCCTGGCCGCGGCCGGCGTCGGGATCGCCGCCGCGGTGCTCGCGCGCGAGGATGCAACCAACCCTGCGACGGCCGCCCTGCCCCGGGCGGACGGCGACGGGGCCTCCGCTGCCCGCGCCGCTGCGCAGGCCGCCGAGGTCGCGGCATCGCTCGTCATCGAGGACCAGCCGACGCACTGACGGGCCCGGGGCTCGACGATCCGATCGGGCCGGACGTCGTTTGGTCGATCCCGGTTCGCGGCCCGGGACAGCCGGAGCGGCTGCGGGACGCCCCACGACGCGCCTCCCGTAGACTTGCGGGCGCATGGCCACCGAACGCGACTACTACACGATCCTCGGCGTACCCAGAACCGCGAGCGACGCGGAGGTCAAGCGCGCCTTTCGCAAGCTGGCCCAGCAGTGGCACCCGGACGTCAACCGCGACTCCGGCGCGGACGAGCGGTTCAAGGAGATCAACGAGGCATACCAGGTCCTGTCCGACCCGCAGCGCCGCCAGGCCTACGACATGTTCGGTGCAGCCGGCGTCAACGGGTCCGGCGGCTTCGACGGGTCGCAGCAGGGCTTCGGCGGGTTCTCTGACCTCTTCGACGCGTTCTTCGGCGGCACGGCCGCCGGGGGCGGGGCCGCGAGGCGCGGCCGGGCGGTCGTCGGCTCCGACCTCCGGTACGACCTGCGGGTGACCTTCGAGGAATCGATCCGTGGCACGGAGAAGGAGATCGACTTTCCCGTGCTCGACCGCTGCGCCACCTGTTCGGGATCAGGCGCAAAGCCCGGCTCGACGGCGATCAGCTGCCCGCAGTGCCAGGGCCGCGGCGAGATCCGGCACGTGCGACAGACGATGCTGGGCCAGATGGTCAACGTCGTGGCTTGCCCCCGCTGCCGCGGCGAAGGCAAGGTCGTCGAGACGCCCTGCGAGGCGTGCGGAGGCGACGGCCGGCGTGAACGCACGAAGCGGCTCCGCGTCAGCGTGCCCGCCGGAATCGACGACGGCCACCAGATCCGCCTCTCCGCCGAGGGCGAGGTAGGGCCGCGCGGCGGCCCGCCCGGCAGCCTCTACGTGGCGATCCACGTGACGCCGCACCCGTCGCTCAAGCGCGAGGGAACCGAGCTCTTCCACGACCTCTCGCTGTCGGTCGCCCAGGCAGCCCTGGGGACGACCGTCCGCGTGCCCACCGCGGACGGCGAGGAGGACGTCGAGATCAAGCCCGGGACGCAGCCCGGCACGGAGATCCGGCTGCGCGGTCGCGGCGCCCCCCACCTTCGTCGCGCCGGCGCGCGCGGCGACCTGCACGTCCTGGTGGACGTCCGGATCCCGACCAGGCTCAGCCGGGAGCAGCGCGAGGCGCTCGAGGCGTTCGCCGCGGCCTCCGGCGAGACCGGCCTCGGCACCGGAAAGGTCGGGGTCCTCGACCGTCTCAAGGACGCGCTCGGGTGATCCGGGTCGGGGTCGCCGACCCCGTGTCTGACGGGCTCGTCGGCGACGACGCGTGGCTCGAGCTGGCCGTCACCTGCGACCCGGAGGCGGTCGAGGCGGTCAGCGAGATCCTGTCGCGCGTGGCCCCCGGCCGGCGTCAGCGTCGAGCCCGGCTTCCGACTGACCGACGAGGGCCTCGGCGCCGTCACCGACCCGTCCCGGCCGGCCACCGTGCGCGCCTTCCTCCCGGCGCGCGACGCGCGGGCCGTGCGCGAGGCCGTCGCGAGCACCGACCGGGCGCTCGGCCACCTCCAGGCCTTCGGCCTCCGCGAGATCGGCGAGCTCGCGACCTCGGTCGTCCACGAATCCGAGTGGGCGACGGCCTGGCGGCGGCACGTCCACGTGATGCGCATCGGGAGGCGGATCGTGATCCGCCCGACGTGGCGGCGGCATCGGCGCCTGCCCGACGACGTGGTGGTCGCGATGGATCCCGGCATGGCGTTCGGGACCGGCCTCCACCCGACCACGCGCCTCTGCCTTGCCGGCATCGAGCGCTGGGCGGACGAGGGTCTCCTCGGGGCGGGCGCCGCGCCGGACGGCCGGGCGCGGCTGCTCGACGTCGGCTGCGGCTCCGGGATCCTTGCGATCGCGGCCGGCCTGCTCGGGGCAGGGGAGCTCGTCGGCGTGGACACGGACCCGATCGCGGTCGATGCGACGCTCGCGAACGCGCGGCGCAACCGGCTCGCCCGCCGCGTCCGGGCGTGGGTCGGCAGCGTCCCGACCGGCGCGGGTCCATTCGACCTCGTTGCCGCGAACCTCGTCGCGTCCGTGCTGGTCGCGATCGGCGCCGGAGTTGCATCACGAGCTGCGGCCGGGCGGGCGGCTGCTCGCGTCGGGCATCTTCGTCGACCGCGAGGACGACGTGCGGTCCGCGCTCGATGCGGCCGGCCTCGCGATCGTGCGCCGCGACGCGGAGGGTGACTGGGTTGCCCTCGACGTGGAGCGTCGCCCCAGTGGAGGCCGTTCGTGAGCACCGACTGCCTGTTCTGCCGGATCGTCGCGGGCGAGATCCCGGCCGCGAGGGTGCACGAGGACGACCTCGTGATCGCCATCCGCGACCTCCACCCGGTCGCGCCCGTGCACGTGCTCCTCATGCCACGGGCGCATATCGGCTCGGCGCTCGACCTCGACGAGTCCGATGCGCCCCTCGCGGGGCGGCTGCTGGCGTGCGCGGCCGCGCTGGCGCGCTCGGAGGGGATCGCGGATGGCGGCTACCGGCTCGTGGTGAACGCGGGCGTCGACGGCGGGCAGACCGTCGGCCACCTTCATGTCCACCTGCTGGGCGGTCGCGAGATGCGCTGGCCTCCGGGATGACGGGCCGTCGCCGGCCGGGTGGCTTCCGCCGGCCGGGTGGTGTGCCCGGCCCGGGCTGGGCGCTTGGCGCAACGTTCGTCGTGGCGGGCACCCTCCTTGCCGCGTGCGTCGGCGGGGCGCCGGCCCCGCGCACGCCCGGGCCGCTCCCGACGGCGCAGCCGAGCACGTCCGCCGCCGTCGAGGCGACGCTCGCGCAGGTCGACGTGGCGCTCCGCGCTCGCGGGCTGGTCGTGGAATCGACGCTCACGGCGGTCCGTCCGGCCGAGCCGCCGTCGTTCGCCGGGGTGGCGCGATGGCCGTTCCACGCCGTGCTCCCCGACGACCCGGCCGGTGGCTACCTCGTGATCTACGAGTTCCCGGGGCCCGCCCTCGCGGCCGACGGAGGGCACGACCTCGCCGCCTACGTCTCCAGCGGCCCCGGGCGGGTCCAGTACGCGCCGGACATCCGGTTCGTGCTGCGCCAGGTGGGCTCGACGCTGGTCTTCTACTCCGTGGTCGCCGGCCTCCTCGCCCGACCCGCGGACGCCGGACCTGGCCGCGGCGCTCGCGTCGGTGGGGTCGGAGGTCCCGATCCCGCTCGGCTGAGGCGCAGGCGCGTCGCGGACCGATCCCCGGCCTACGCGCCCTCGATGACGGGAAGCGGCGCGGAGACGGCCGCCCAGGCTCGCACCTGGTCACGCTTCACCTTGAGGGTCAGCGTGCGCGGGAAGTCGTCCTCCGGCCAGAATCGCCACGCCGCCACCCGGGCCTGGACCGCGAGCGTCGCGTTGGCGGCCTTCACCGCGGCGTCGACCTCGGCCCGGACCCGCGCGATCTCGTCCGGGTCGTCGAATGCCGCGGCCGGCTGCGCAGCGGCGCCGGCCCCGGGGACCGCGGGTGCTGCGGACGGGGCGAGGACGATCGCCTCGATCCGGCCGGGTTCCGTCTCCAGGACGATCGAGTCCCGGATGCCCGCGACACGGAGCGCGTTCTCGATGTCCTCGGGGAAGACGTTCTGGCCGTTGGGCAGCACGATGATGTCCCGCTTCCGACCGTGCAGGACGAGCCGGCCGCGTCCGTCGAGCCGGCCCAGGTCGCCCGACCGGTAGAAGCCGTCCGTCGTGAAGGCAGCCGCGGTTGCCACCTCGTCTTCCCAGTATCCCCGGGTCACGCTGGGCCCCCGGAACAGGATCTCGCCGTCCTCCTCGATCCGGATCTCCATCCCGGGAACCGGTCGACCCACGCTGCCAACCGGATGGTCCCGCCAGGTCGTGCACGCCCCCGACCCAGTCTCCGTGGCGCCGTAGCCCTGCATCACGACGACCCCGATGTCCTCCCAGCCCTGCTGGACGGCCGGCGGGAGGAAGGCACCGGCCGACACGAGGAGCCGGAGGCCGCCGCCGAGCTGCGCGTGGATCCGCCGGAAGATCCAGCGCCGCGCTGCCATCGGGAGCCGCCGGGCGACCGCCCGGGCACGCCCGAAGGTTGCGGCCTGACCCTGTCGCTGGATCTCGCGCTCGAGGCCCGCCCAGAACACCTCCAGGAGCTGCGGCACGAGGATCATCGCCGTGGTCCGATGCGCGCGGATCGATTCGAACACGACCCGCGGATTGCGCGTCCGGACGTACAGGACGTCGGCGCCAAGGTCGAGGAGGAGGTACAGCCCGATGGCCTGCTCGAAGAGATGGGCAAGCGGGAGGACGGAGACGACCCGGTACGCGATCTCCGGGACGAGCCGGTGGAAGCCGTCGATGCCCGCGATCGTGTTCTCGTGGGCCAGCACGACCCCCTTCGGCGTGCCCGTCGTGCCGGACGTGAAGACGAGCAGGTACGGGTCCTCCGGGGCTGGTCGCGCCCACGAGCCGAGGGTCTTCTCCCAGTCCGCCGGGAAGCCCGCGCCGGGCTCTGCGCACAGGTCGTCGATCGTCATGGTCGGGACATGGTCGAGGTCGGACTCGGCGGGATCCGGAGCGTCGCGCCCGGTGCCGATGGCCAGCTGCGTCGCCCCGGACCGGTCGGCGATTCGCCGGACCGTTGCCGGGGCCATCCGCAGGTCGAGCGGGACGAGGATGAGGCCGGCCCGCATCGCCCCGAAGTAGACCGCCGCCAGCTCCGGGCACGACGCGGACCACGTCAGCAGCCGATCGCCCGGCTGCAGCCCGCGGGAGCGGAGCCGCCACGCGGCGAGCCGGCTCCGGCGGTCGAGCTCCCGGTAGCTCCACGCCCCGATCGCGCCGTCGTCGCGCCGGATGCGGAGCGCAGTGCGGTCGCCGTATCGGGCCGTCGCCCCCTCGAGGAGGTCGACCAGGGTTCGCCGGGTCGTGGTCACCCGTGCATCGTGGACGACCGTGGCCGGCTCTGCAACGGGATCGGGTCCGCGGCGTACCGTGGGGCGCGGAGGTTGCCCCATGCACGAACACGTCGAATCGGTCTTCTTCATCGCCGACCTGGTCGCGGACGCGCCACATGTCGCTCGCGGCATCCACAGTCAGACGCTGTACGAGGGACCGGACCTCCGGCTGGTGCTCTTTGCGTTCGCGCCCGGTGAGGAGCTCTCCGAGCACACGGCGGCGCGACCCGCCGTCGTCCATGTCCTCGATGGCGAAGGCGGAGCGGTCGTGGACGGTGAGGCCCGCGCACTCGGCCCCGGCACGTGGTTCCGGATGCCGGCCGGGACGGCACACTCCATCCACGCGCGGACCCCGCTCCGGATGGCCCTCTACCTGCTCCCCGGTGCCGCCATCCCGGCCGATGGCGGGAACGCCGGGTAGCCGCGCCGTCTCCCACGTGCGTTTGCCAGCGGCACCTCGCCCGGGCTACACTCGGCCCGCCCGGTCGCCGCGTATGCACGCGTGCGCCGAGCACGCGTGCGCCGACACTCGCCCGGCGGCGCCGCGGGCCAGACGATCCCAGGGCGGAGGAGGTGATCCCGGCATTGGCAGAGATCCGAGTTGGTGAGAACGAGACCTTCGAGAGCGCGCTTCGCCGCTTCAACAAGAAGATCCAGCAGTCCGGCATTCTCGCCGAAGCCCGCCGTCGCGAGCACTACGAGAAGCCCAGCGTGAAGCGGAAGCGGAAGGAAGCAAAGCGCAAGAAGGCCGCCCGCCAGCAGGGTTAGCCGCCGGGACCGGCGGCGCGGGAGCCAAACGGCCGAATCCGGCCGATCACCCGACCCGCATCCACCGCCGGTTCCACCCGCTTCCCCGGCCCGCATCCCGGGCCCCCGAGGCCCCCAGCGCACATCGACGTCGAGCCACGACCCCGCCTGCGAGGCGGGCCGCCCGGCGCCGGACGCGACAGGAGCCACCGCCGGTGTCCCTTCGAGATCGCCTTCACGACGACATCACGACCGCCATGCGGTCGGGTGACGCGCTGCGCCGCGACACGCTCCGGATGGTATGGAGCAACGTCTACGCGCAGGAGAAGCGCGATCTCGCCAACCTGTCCGACGATGCCACGCTCGGCGTCCTGACCCGCGAGGTGAAGACGCGCCGCGAGTCGGTCGAGGCCTATCGCGCGGGGGGCCGCGAGGACCTCGCCGCGAAGGAAGAGGCCGAGATCGCGATCATCGCCGCATACCTCCCGCCACCTCTCACCGAGGACGAGCTGCAGACGCTCATCGCCGACGCCATCGCCACGACCGGCGCCGCGTCGGCCCGGGACCTCGGCCGGGTGATGAGCCGGCTGGCCGCCCCGACCCGCGGCCGCGCGGACGGAAGGCACGTCAGCGGGCTGGTCGTGCAGGCGCTCGCGGCCGCGGATCTCGCGGCCCACGATGCGGCTCCCCACGCTGGCGGTGGCACCGGGTCGACCGGCGGCACGCCCGCGGGCTGACCGATGCTCTCCCGCAGCTTCGACCGCGTCACCCGCTTCACCCGGCAGGATGCGGGACGGCTTGCCGTCGCCACGATCCTGCTGGTCGGCGGCCTGACCGCGATCCTTTCGATCGGCGACCTTCCGCAGGCCTACAACCTCCAGGAGGGCAGCGTCGCGCCCCAGCAGATCCGGTCGCCACGGGCGATCCGGTTCGTGTCGGCGGTGCAGACGGCCACGGCACGCCAGGCCGCCAGCGACGGCGTGGAGCCGCAGTACGACTTCAGCGCCGACACGGCCTCGGCGCTCGCGCGGCGCCAGCTGGAGGCCCTCGCCAAGACCATGGCACCCGTGGACGCTGCGTTCATCGGGCCGCTGACCGCAATCGGACGGAGCGTCGCGCTCGCCGGGACGCTTCCCGGAATCTCCGCGACCGCGCGAAAGACGCTCGACGCGATGGCCGTCGAGCGATGGTCGATGGTCGCTGCCGAGGCGACCCGTGTGCTCGGGATGCTCCAGC
The DNA here is from genome assembly GCA_963734535.1 of uncultured Chloroflexia bacterium. Lineage (GTDB taxonomy): Bacteria > Chloroflexota > Limnocylindria > Limnocylindrales > CSP1-4 > CTSoil-043. The sequence goes on from CAVTHS010000006.1 coordinate 51,764, forward strand.
GCTCGGAGCTGCGCGATTCGGAGATGGAGGGCACGCGGCGCAACCTCGGTGGGCTGTTCTCGCCACAGCTGACCGACGACGAGCGCGGGCTCGCGACGGAGATCGTCGACCCGCTGCTCGTGCCGAACTCGACGTACAGCGCCGAGCTCACGGCCCAGAAGCGCCAGGCGGCCGCAGATGCCGTGACGCCGGTGGAGGTCGCGGTCGCCAAGGGCGAGGTCGTCGTGGATTCCGGGCGGAGGGTCGACGCAGCCGATATCGAGAAGCTGGCCGCGCTCGGCCTCACCGAGGCACGCCTGGACATCGCGCGCATCGCCGGCTGGTTCCTGCTGGCGGGGCTCATCGTCATCCTCTACCTCGCCTGGCTGTGGCGCTACCGCCAGGAGCTCTGGCACCGGGCACGGACGCTGGCCCTGCTCGGCCTCGTCCTGCTGGTGACCGCGCTGGCCTACAAGCTCACGGCCGGGCGCTCCGTCGTGCCGTTCTTCGTCCCCGGCGCCGGGGCGGGCATGCTCGTCGCCATCCTCCTCGGAGCCGGGCCGGCGACCGTCCTTTCGTTCTTCCTCGCGGTGATCGCCGGTACCTCGAACGATCTCTCGCTCGAGCTCGCGACCTATGTCTTCGTCGGCTCGCTGACCGGGATCCTCGCGGTGCGTCGAGGTGACCGGGTCGCCGTCTTCCTGCAGGCCGGCATCGCGATCGCGATCGCGAACGTCGCCGTCGTCTCCATCTTCTCGCTCCTCGGGACGCGCGACATCACGGGCGTCATCCAGCTTTTCGGGGCGTCCGCGGCCGCCGCCGCCGGGGCCGCCGTGGCGACGGTCGGCACGTTCCAGGTCGTCGGCAACGTGTTCGGGATCCTGACGGTCTTCCAGCTGCTGGAGCTGGCCAACCCGTCCCAGGCGCTGCTCCGCCGGCTCCTCCTCGAGACGCCGGGCACGTATCACCACGCCCTGATGGTGGGAAACCTTGCAGAGCGCGCAGCGGAGGCGATCGCCGCGGATTCGCTGCTGGCCCGGGTGGCCTCGTACTACCACGACGTCGGCAAGCTCGAGAACCCCGCCGGTTTCATCGAGAACCAGGCGGGCGGCGAGAACGTCCACGACCACCTGTCGCCGGAAGCCAGCGCCCAGCTCCTCAAGGCGCACGTGTCGGGAGGAATCGACCTGGCCTATCGGTCCAAGCTCCCGAAGCCGCTCATCGCCTTCATCCCGCAGCACCACGGGACCGCCCGGATGAGCTACTTCTGGGCCAAGGCGCGCGAGGAGGCGGCGGCGCCGCATGGCGGTCTCGGGACGAGCGCCGGGCTCGCGGCAGCCGATGCGCTCGACGAGCGTCGCTTCCGCCACAACGGCCCCAAGCCCCAGTCGAAGGAGGCGGCGATCCTGATGCTCGCGGACGGGGTCGAGGCCTCGGTCCGCTCGCTCGCGAGCCACGACGAGCCCACGATCCGGGGGATGGTCAGCCGGATCATCACCGAGCGGTTGGAGGACGGCCAGTTCGACGAGTGCGAGCTGACGCTGCGCGACATCGAGCGGGTCCGCGAGGCGTTCGTGGCCCAGCTGCTGGGGATGTACCACCAGCGAATCGCATATCCCCAGAACAAGATCGTGGAGCTGGAGGCGCGCCGCGAGGCGTCCGCCGGCGGACGCGGCACGTGACCGCGGCCGGGCCGATCGCCGCTCCGCGCCCGTTCTACCTCCCGCCGTTCCGCATCGACCTCGAGATCCGCGCCGGCGTGCCACGCGTGCTCCCGGCGGCGGCGATCGCGCGGGACCTTCGCGCCGCGCTGGTGGCAGGCGGGGCACCCGAGCCGGCGTCAGTCGGCCTGGTCCTCGCCGACGACCCGGAGCTGGCCCGGCTCAACCGGACCTTCCTGGGCAGGGCGGGCGCGACCGACGTTCTCTCGTTCCCGCTCCTGCCGCCCGATGCCTACCCGCCGCATCCGGGCGCACGCGCGTCGGGCCGCACGGTCCGTCTCGGCCACCGCCCGGGCGTTCCTGCTGCCGCCCGGGACGCGGCTGCACCTGGGCGACGTCGTGGTCTCCGTTGAGCGCGCGGTCCGCCAGGCAGTCGAGGGCCGCGGCGGCCAGGCCGGTGACGTCCGGTGGGCACCGGCCGACGAGCTGCGCCTGCTCGTCGTCCACGGCGGGCTCCACCTGTGCGGCTGGGACCACGCGGAGCCTGCCGAGGAAGCCGCCATGCGCGCGCTCGAGCGGACCGTCCTCGCCGCCGGATAGCCGCGCCGAGGCGGGGCGCGGTACCATCCCGCCAAGGCCCGGTCCGCGCGGATCCGGGCCGTTCGGCGTGTGCAGCGGAGGAAGCGTGAAGGTCGTCGTGGGGCTCGGGAATCCGGGCGAGCAGTACGCGAAGACACGCCACAACATCGGCTGGATGGTGGTCGACCGGCTCGCGGACCGTGCTGGCTGGGCGGGGCGCGGGCGGACGCGTGATGCCAGCGCCGTCGTGCAGGGCCGCTTCCACGGCCTGGACCTCGTGCTCGCCAAACCGCTCACCTTCATGAACGACTCCGGCGTTGCGGTCCGCAAGCTGATCGCCCGGGAGCGCGCTCCCCTCCACGAGCTGCTGGTGGTCACCGACGACTTCAGCCTCCCGTTCGGGAAGATGCGCTTCCGCGAAGGCGGAAGCCACGGCGGCCACAACGGCCTTCGCTCCATCATCGAGGAGCTGAGCACCGAGGCCTTCCCCCGCCTCCGGATCGGGATCGGCGAGCCCGGACGGGACGCCGTGGACCACGTGCTCTCCGTCTTCCAGCACGCCGAGCGACAGCGGCTCGACGAGCTGCTCGACGCGGCCGCGGATGCGACCGAGGCATGGGCGCGGGACGGCCTGAGCAAGGCCTCCAACCGGTTCAACGCCTTCGTGCTGCGGCCGGCCGACGAGACGCGGACCGCGCCGCCCGGCGAGGTCGACGGGCCGCCCGGTCCCGACGGCGTTCGGCGGACCCGGACCGGCTGGCGGCGAGCCCGGCCGGGTGGCCCGGACGAGCCCGCGTGAGCGGACGCCATCCGGTTGCCGGCGGCCGGTCAGAGTCCGGCGGCCGGGCAGCTGCCGTTCCCGGATCGGGGCAGGCCATCACGACCTCCGGTGTCCCGATGCGCGGCGTCGAGCCCGAGGACCGCGGCGCGCGCCGGCGGATCCCCGATCTCGCGGTCCTGCCGCCGCTCCTTCACGGCACCGCGCCGTTCCTCGCGCTGAGCGGGGCGCTCGGGCCGGGCGGCTCGGCGCCCGGTCCCCGGGGCCGACATGCGGCCGTGACCGCCGTCCCGCACGGCGCCAAGACGTTCCTGGCTGCCGCGCTCGCCCTCGCAGGCGGCGAGCGCGTCTGCTGGATCGCGCGCGACGCGGAGATCGGCGATCGCGTCGCGGAGGAGCTCACGGCATGGCTCGGGGACCCGGCCGCCGTGGCCGTCCTCGAGCCGCGCACCGCCCTCGCCTACGAGCGGAGCGAGCTCGTCCGTGACGAATCGGCGGCCCGCGTGGCGGCGCTCGCTGCGTGGCGAGCCGGGCGCGCCAGGGTGCTCGTGGCCTCGGTCCAGGCGCTCCTCCAGCCGACGCTCGGCGGAGACGACCTGCCGGCCGCGCCGCGTTCCATCCGTGTCGGGGACCGGCAGGTCCAGGGCGCCCTCCTCGCGGAGCTGCTCCGGCTGGGCTACGAGCCGGTGATCGAGGTCGCCGGTCGGGGCGAGTTCGCGCGGCGCGGCGGGCTCGTGGACATCTTCGCCGCCGGAGCGGACCTTCCCGTCCGGATCGAGTTCTTCGGCGACGAGATCGACAGCCTGCGCCGGTTCGATCCCGCGGACCAGCGCACGGTCGGGCCCGCCGAGGTCGTCGACCTGCTGCCTGCAAGCGAGTTCCTCCTCCCCGTCTCGGGCATGGCGGGCATCCGGTCGCGGCTGGGCTCCCTGGCAGGGAAGCTGCCCGAGCGCCTGGGCGCCGATCTCGCCCGTTTCGAGGGAGCCGACGAGGCCGGGCCGGCGACGGCCAGCGGGACGCGCGCCCTCGAGGCGGGCGACGCGGCCGAGGTCTGGGCCGCGATCCTGTGTCCTGCCTCGGGGATCGATCACCTCCCGCCCGACACCCTCCTGGTCCTCGACGAGCCGGCCGACGTTGCCTCCGCAGCCCAGTTCCTGTGGGAGCAGGCCGCGGAGCGGCGACGCGACCTGATCGCCGCGGGCGAGCTGCCCGGCGAGTGGCCGGACGCCTACGTCGGGCCACGGGACTGGAAGGCGCGCCTCGTCCGTGGCCGCACGCTCGAGCTCACCTGGGAGCCGGGGCCGGTCGAGGCGATCGGCGGCGGGCCGGCGACCGAGGACCCGTTCGGCTGGCGCGAGCCGATGCTGCCGCCGGGCAGGAGCGCGAGCCTCCCGCGCGCCATCGAGCGCTGGCGTGCCGGCCGGTCGGCCACGGTGCCGATCGCCGAGGAGGAGGCCGACGACGTCCGTCCGGCGGTCCCGCCGGGGATCGTGTCCTCGCGCCATGCGCCCGGGGCCCAGCGATCGCCGGCGCCGCGGATCGTGCTGGCCTCCGACCAGGCGCCCCGCCTCTCCGAGCTCCTGGGCCAGGCCGGGATCCCCGCCGGCGTGACCTTCCACCCTGCCGTCGCCCCGCCGCCCGGGGCGGTGACGCTGGTCGGGCGGAGCTTGAACGCCGGGTTCGCCGGCGGGCCGGACGGCCTCGTGCTGGTCACCGACCGCGAGCTGTTCGGCGCCGTCCGCGTCCGCCGGCCGAAGGCGCTGCGACGCGTCGTGCCGCGCGACATCCTGGAGCGCCTCACGCCGGGCGACCTGGTCGTCCACGTCGATCACGGGATCGGCCGCTACGAACGGATGCTCCGGCGCGGGAGCGACGGCGGAGAGCGCGACTACCTCGAGATCGCGTTCGCCGGCTCGGACCGGATCTTCGTGCCCGTCGAGCAGATCAACCGCATCAGCCGGTACGCGGGTGCCGAGCGGCCCGGCCTCTCGAAGCTCGGCGGCGGGGAGTGGGCCCGGACCAAGGCCCGCGTCCGCCAGGCCGTCAGCGACCTGGCAGAGGAGCTTCTCGAGCTCTACGCCGCCCGGGCTGCCGCGGAGGGCCACGCCTTCCCGTCCGACACGCCCTGGCAGCAGGAGCTCGAGGCCTCGTTCCCCTACGAGGAGACTCCGGACCAGCAGCGAGCCATCGTCGACGTGAAGGCGGACATGGAGGCCGGCCGGCCGATGGACCGGGTGGTCGTCGGCGACGTCGGCTACGGCAAGACCGAGGTCGCCCTGCGGGCGGCGTTCAAGGCAATCCAGGACGGCCGCCAGGTGGCGGTCCTGGTCCCGACGACCATCCTTGCCGACCAGCACATGCGCACGTTCGCCCAGCGCTTTGCGGCCTTCCCCATCACGGTGCGGCTGCTCTCGCGGTCGGTGCCGCCGCGCGAGCAGCAGGCCACGCTCGCCGGGCTGGCAACCGGCTCGGTCGACCTGATCGTCGGGACGCATCGACTCCTCTCGAAGGACGTCGTGATCCGCGACCTGGGCCTCCTCGTCGTGGACGAGGAGCAGCGCTTCGGGGTCGCCGCGAAGGAACGTCTGAAGCAGCTTCGCCGCGAGGTGGACGTCCTGACCCTCTCGGCGACCCCCATCCCGCGGACGCTCAACCTGGCACTCGTCGGGGTGCGCGACCTGTCCGTGATCGAGACGCCGCCCGAGGACCGCCTGCCCATCCAGACGCGCGTGGCCGAGGCGTCCGCCGGGCTCGTCAAGGACGCCGTGCTGCGCGAGCTCGATCGGGGAGGGCAGGCGTTCTATGTCCACAACCGGGTGGAGACGATCGAGGCGCAGGCGGACCAGCTCCGGCGGCTCCTGCCGGGCGCGCGGATCGTGGTCGGCCACGGACAGATGGACGAGCGACAGCTCGAGGAGGTCATGCGCAGCTTCGCGGGCGGCCAGGCGGACGTCCTCGTCTGCACCACCATCATCGAGTCCGGCCTGGACATCCCGAACGCGAACACGATCGTGATCGACCGCGCCGACACCCTGGGCCTCGCCCAGCTCTACCAGCTGCGCGGCCGCGTGGGACGGAGCTCGCGGCGCGCCTATGCCTACCTCCTCTACCGGCGCCGCGACCGGCTCTCCGACGAGGCGCGCAAGCGACTCCAGGCGATCTTCAACGCCTCGGAGCTTGGCGCGGGCTTCCAGATCGCGCTCTCCGACCTGGAGATCCGCGGCGCGGGCAACATCCTGGGCGGCGAGCAGTCGGGCCACATGGCGGCCGTCGGGTTCGACCTGTACACGAGGCTCCTCGCGGAGGCGGTCGAGGAACGCAAGGCGACCTGGGAGGGTCGTGCGCCGACGCTCGCCCCGGCGGGCGCCACGGTGGACCTGCCCGTCGACGCCCACCTCCCGGACGCCTACGTTCCCGACGAGGCGGCGAAGCTCGAGCTCTACCGGCGCCTGGCGCGCGCCCGGACCCGCGGGGATCTCGCCGCGTTCCGGCAGGAGGTTGCCGACCGCTTCGGGCCGCCGCCGCCAGCGGTGATCCGGCTCGTGGAGGTCGCGGAGCTGCGTCTCGCCGCGGAGGCCGCCGGGATCAGCTCGCTCGCTCGCGAGGAGGGCCAGCTGGTGGTCCGCTTCGGATCGGGCCTTTCGCGAGGCGAGGCGATGCGCCTCATCGCCGGCGCGCCGCTTCCCGGCGTGCGGCCGGGCGACATGACGTTCGCGGCGAGCCAGGTCCGTATCAGGATCCCGCGGGACGCTGCCCGGGCGTGGGTCCTGACCCAGGCCATCGTCACCCGCGTGGCCGCGGCGCGCGGACCCGACGGCGCGGATCAGGCGTCTCCTGCCGCCTCCTCGCCCCCCCGGAACCGGTAGCCCACGCCGTAGCTCGTGGCGATGAACCGGCGCGTCGGCGCGGCCTCGGCGAGCTTGGCCCGCAGGTTGCGCATCGTCACCCGGAGCAGGTGGAGGTCGTCGCCGTAGCCCGGGCCCCAGACCGCGGTCAGCAGGTCGGTGTGGCCGACGACGGACTCCGGGCGCTCGGCGAGATGGCGCAGGAGGCGGTACTCGGTTGGGGTGAGGTGGACCTCGCGGTCTCCGGCGGTCACCCGGTGATCCCGCCCGTCGATGACGAGGCCCGGGTGGCGGAGCTCGTCGCCCGCGATGGCCATGGCACGGGCGTTCGCGCGTCGGAGGACGGCTTCGATGCGCGCCATCAGCTCCGGGAAGCTGAGCGGCTTCGTCATGTAGTCGTCGGCGCCGGCGCCCAGGCCGCGGATCTTGTCCTGCTCGGCGTCCCGCGCGGTCACGAGGAGGATCGGGACAAGGCTCGTCGCCCGGATCCGCTCGATCACCTGCCAGCCGTTCAGGCGCGGCAGGCTGAGGTCAAGCAGGACGAGGTCCGGCTCCTCGGCCTCGAAGCTGACGACCGCCTCGGCCCCGTCGTGCGCCACCCGCGGCCGCCAGCCGTGCCGCTCCACCCACAGCGCGAGGAGGTCCGCGAACTCCGGCTCATCCTCCACGATGAGGATGCGTGCCCCGGGCGGCGGGTCGGGCATCACTGGAGGACGGGGAGCCGGAACGAGATGGACATGCCGCGCCGGGTCGTGTCCAGTCGGATCCAGCCGCCGTGCGCCTCGACGAGCCGCCGGCAGACGTAGAGCCCCAGGCCGCTCCCCGGGATGCGCGACTCGCGCATCCGCCCGCCCCGGAAGAACCGGTCGAAGACCTGCGCCTTCTCTCCCGGGTCGATCCCCTCGCCGTCGTCGGCGAAGGTGACCACGACCGAGTCCGGGGGCAGGTGGCGCGCCCGGATCGTGATGGACGCCCCCGGGCCCGCGTACTTGTGGGTGTTCGCCGCCAGGTTCGCGAGGACCTGCCGGATGCGGCGGGCGTCCACGTCCACCTTCGGCAGCACCGGGACGTCGAGCGTGATGGCCGGAGCCCCGGCAAGCTCGCCATGCTCCGCGACGAACGCCTGCAGGAGGGCGCCGAGGTCCGTCGGCGCGCGATCGAGCTGGAGCTGGTCGCTCTCGAGCCGGGACACGTCGATCACCTCGTCGACGAGGGCCCCCAGCCGGTCGACGGCGTCCCCGATCCGCTCCAGGTGGTGCCGGCTCGTCGGGGCGTCGAGGCCCAGGTGCAGCAGGCTCTGGGAATGCCCGCTGATCAGGGCGAGGGGCGTCCGCAGCTCGTGCGAGATCGTGGCCACGAAGCTCGACTTGAGCGCGTCGAGCGCCCTCGTGACCCGCAGGTCGCGCAGGACCGCGACCGCGCCCGATGGGGAGCCTGTCATCCGCGCGTAGCTCGCCGCGACCGGGATCGGTGTTGCGTCCACGCCGCCGACCACCTGCTCGCGGACCAGCGGCCGCCCGTGGGCCAGGACCTCCTGGAACGGGCACGTCCTCCCGCAGCCGCGGTTGCCGCCCCTCTCGGGCAGGCAGCCCAGGAACGCCTCGCAGGTCGCCCCGATCCCTTCGCGTTCGGCCGCCCCGACGAGCCGCGCCGCCGCGCCGTTGAGGCGCGTGATCCTCCCGTCCGAATCGACCGCGATGATCGCGTCGCTGGCGCCGTCGAGGATCGCGGCGAGCGTCGCCCGCTCCCGGAGGAGGGCGCCGCGCAGCTGCGCCGAGCGAAACGCGAGGGCGAGCTCGCGCCGGACGAGCCCGAGATAGCGGGCATGCCGGACGTCGAGCGCCTGGCCCGGCAGCGGCCGGATGGCAAGGTAGCCCAGCGCGACGCGCCCCTCCCCGCCGACTCCCAGGGCGCGGCTCTCCTCGAGCGGGACGCCGAACCAGCCGGCCCGGGCCGCCCAGCGACCGGCCGCCGTAGAGTCGGGGAACGAGGCGGGGAGCTCGGCTGGGTCGCCGGTTCCACCGACCGGATGCTGCCCAGCGGGTGGCAGCGAGGCGACCCGGTGGAGCGTCCGACGCGCGGGCGTCGCGAGCCAGAGCACCGCGTCGCCTGCGCCGCTCGTACGAGCGATCTCGGCGAGGACGGCCGGGGCCAGCTTCGCGAGGTCGTCGCCGGACGCCAGCAGCTGGCTCAGCTGGTACTGGGCAAACATCGCGTCGGCCTCTCGCTGGGCCTCGTCGAAGGTTCGCCGCCGCTCATCCTCCAGGCTGGCCACGCGCGCCCGGAGCACGTCCAGCTCGGTCACCGGCGCCTCAGGGACCGGCGGCCGCTCGTCCGCCCATCGAGCATCGAGCGGAACAGGAGGAAGCACGAGGTTGCGCCCGGATCTCGGTGGCCGCGTGAACGCTCGCCGAGGCGCAGGGCGAGGCCCCGCCGGGCGACCATGGGGATCGTGGCCCGGACGCCCGCCCGCGCGGCCCGCGCCGCGCGCACGAAGGCCTCGTCCGGCGGGATGCCGGCGGCCGATCCGGCCTGGAGCGCCCGCACCGCGGGCTCCAGCGCGTCGAGGATGGTCTTGTCGCCGAGTCGGCACCTGCCGCGACGGGCAAGGCCGGCCCGGCCCGCGTCCAGCGCGCGCGCGAGCGTGGGCAGGTCGACCGCGTGGCGGCCGTCGAGCGCGAATCCCGTCTCGATGAAAAGCGTCCCGTACAGGGGGCCGCTTGCCCCGCCGACGCTGGCAACCAGCGTGTGGCCGATGCGGCGAAGCAGGGCCCCGACGTCGAGCGGTCCGGCCGCCTCGGCCGGTGCTTCGTCCTGGAGCGCCCGGATCACCGCCTGCAGGCCCGTGCTCATGTTCGTGCCGTGGTCGCCGTCGCCGAGCGCCGCGTCGAGCCGGTCGAGCAGCGCCTCGTGGCGCGCGATGGTGACGGCAGCACGCCCGACGAAGGCGACGACGTCCTCGGCGGTGATCGCGACCGCGGAGGCGCCGGCACCCGCCGCGGCTCGGTCGGGTCGCCCTAGACTCATGCAGCCAGAGTCTACCCTTCGCCACGAGCAGGTCCGCGGCGATCCGGGCGGACGCCGGACAGCTCGGGAGGTGTTCGATGGTCGCGCTCGTCCTGGTGGGCCACAGCCCCGAGCTCCTGCACGGGCTCCGCGCGATGCTCGCCCAGGCCGCGGCCGGCGTCCCCGTCCGCGTGGCCGGCGGCACAGATAGTGGTGCGCTGGGGACCAGCGCGCCGCGGATCCTGCACGCGATGCGCTCCGCCCTTGCGGATGCCCCGGACGGAGCGATCGTGCTGCTCGACCTCGGCAGCGCCGCGCTCGCCCTCGAGATGGCGCTCGATGAGCTCGAGCCGTCCGCACGTGCCCGTGTGCGGGTGAGTCGGGGCGCGATCGTCGAGGGAGCCGTGCGAGCCGCCGTCGAGGCTGCCGGCGGCGGGTCGCTCGCGGCCGTGCTCGCGGCCTCGGAGACGCCGCCGGCCCGGGACAAGCTTCCCGAGGACTGGCCGGCGGACGGGGCGGCCCCCGGCACCCCGGGGGAGACCCCGGGTCGGCCGGCCCGGTGAGCGGGGCGCTCGTCGTCGCCTGGCTCCGCCTCGCGGCATCTCGCGTCGCCGCGGAGCGCATGCGCCTGACCGACCTCGACGCCGCCGTCGGCGACGGGGACCACGGGATCAACCTGGATCGCGGCTTCGCTGCCATCGAGGCGCGGCTGGCAGCTGGCGACGTCCCGACGGAGGCTCCAGCCCCCATCCTCGCCCTCGCGGCCCGAACCATCACGGGCACCGTCGGTGGGGCCAGCGGCGCGCTGTACGGCCGCGCGCTGCTGCGGGCCGACTGCGGCGGTGGAGCTCTGGCCCGTCGGCGCGGGAATGTCGGTGGCCCAGGTCGCGGCCGCGCTGCGGGCCGCGGTGGAGGGGATCGCTACCCTCGGCCGGTCCCTGCCCGGGGAGAAGACGATGCTCGACGCGCTCGTCCCGGCGGTCGCCGCGCTCGAGGAAGCTGCGGTCTCCGGCCTGGGCCTCCCTGACTCCCTGCGCCGAGCGGCGGACGCGGCCGACGCCGGTGCCCGGGCGACGGTCCCGATGCTGGCCACGAAGGGTCGCGCAAGCTACCTGGGGGAGCGCTCGATCGGCCATCTCGACCCTGGCGCCGTCTCGAGCACGCTGCTCCTCCGGGCCCTCGCGGACGCCGCGAGAGGCGCCTGACCCCCGCCGCGGGTCGGAGTCGTCGGCGCCCGCGGCACCCTCGGGGCCGCCCACCCGCAACGTTCCCGCAACCTAGACGTTTCCTTGACGTTTTTCGCCATGCCGCGGGCGTACCGTTTCGGCAACAGTGCTCGAGGGCACTGTGGCGTCGGCGTGATCGGCCGCCACGCGACCCGGGCCGGGGTCGCGGTGGTGGCAGCGGAGGGATCGAGCGAGGTTCGCAGCCGGCGTGGGTGTCCAACCCAATAGAGGGAGTGAGCATGAGCACGGAGAAATTCGTAGCGGAACTGATCGGGACCATGATCCTGATCCTGCTCGGTGACGGCGTCGTCGCTGGCGTCCTTCTGAACAAGTCCAAGGCGTTTGCGGGCGGCTGGATCGTCATCACCCTGGCGTGGGGACTTGCCGTCTTCTCGGGCGTCGTGGTTTCGGGCCCCTACAGCGGCGCGCACCTGAACCCGGCGGTCACCCTCGGTCTCGCCATCACCGGCGCGACCCCGTGGGACCAGGTTCCGATGTACCTCGTGGCCCAGTTCCTGGGCGCGTTCATCGGCGCGACGCTGGTCTTCCTGCATTACTACCCGCACTGGGCTGAGACCGAGGACCCGGGCCTCAAGCTCGCTGTCTTCTCGACTGGCCCGGCCATCCGCAGCCCGCTCTGGAACCTGATCTCGGAGATCATCGGGACGTTCGTCCTCGTCTTCGTGATCCTGACCTTCGGGAAGAACACCGCGAGCCTCGGCCCCTTGGCCGTTGCCCTCCTCGTCGTCGTGATCGGCCTCTCGCTCGGAGGTACGACCGGGTACGCGATCAACCCCGCCCGCGACCTCGGGCCGCGGATCATGCATGCGATCCTGCCGATCCCCGGCAAGGGAGGCAGCGACTGGGAGTACGCGTGGATCCCCGTGGTCGGTCCGCTCATCGGCGGCGCGATTGCTGCGGTCTTCTGGGTTGCCCTCTACAAGGACTTCATCCTGAAGGCCTTGCCAAACTGAGCCGCGCCAACCCGTTCGCGCCGGCGGCTTCGGCCCTGCCGCCGGCGCTCCGCACTCTCGTGAGCATCCCGAGCATCGGTTGGTTGACCCGCCATTGGAGGAGCGCATGAAGAAGCTCATCAACACCCCGGAGCGCGAGGTCGACGAGGCGCTCGCCGGTATGGCAGCGGCCCACCCTGACCTGCTCCGCGTCGAGGAGCCCAACATCATCGTCCGCAAGGACGCGCCCCGACCCGGCAAGGTCGGCGTCATCTCCGGCGGTGGCTCGGGCCACGAGCCGATGCACGGCGGCTTCGTCGGGCTCGGCATGCTGGATGCGGCCTGCCCGGGCGCGGTCTTCACCTCGCCCGTGCCGGAGCAGATGCTCGCCGCAACCAAGGCGGTGAACGGTGGCGCCGGGGTCCTTCACATCGTGAAGAACTACACCGGCGACATCATGAACTTCGAGATCGCCGCGGAGATGGCGCAGGCGGAAGGGATCGAGGTCGCCTCGGTCGTGATCGCCGACGACGTCGCCGTGAAGGACTCGCTCTACACCGCGGGTCGCCGCGGCGTCGGCGGCACCGTGCTCGCCGAGAAGATCGTCGGAGCCGCCGCCGAGGCGGGCGCCGACCTCAAGACCGTCACCGCCCTCTGCCAGAAGGTCCAGGACAACGTCCGGTCGATGGGCATGGCCCTGACCTCCTGCACCGTGCCGGCTGCCGGCAAGCCCACGTTCGACATCTCCGACTCGGAGATGGAGATCGGGGTCGGGATCCATGGCGAGCCCGGGCGGCGCCGCGAGGCGCTCCGGCCGGCCGACGAGATCGTCGAGATGCTCGTCACCCCGATCCTGGAGGAGGGCATCTTCGGCAGCGGCGACCGCGTCCTCGCGTTCGTCAACGGCATGGGTGGCACGCCGCTCATCGAGCTCTACGTCGCCTACCGGAAGGTGAACGAGATCCTGACCGGCAAGGGCATCACGATCGCGCGCAACCTGGTCGGGAGCTACATCACGTCGCTCGAGATGGCGGGCTTGTCGATCACGCTCCTCAAGCTCGACGACGAGCTGCTCCGATACTGGGACGCGCCGGTCAAGACACCCGGCCTGCGGTGGGGAGTCTGAACACCGTGATCTCGACAGGCGACTTCTCGCGGTTCCTCGAGACGTTCGCCGCCCGGATCCACGCCGCAAAGGAGGAGCTGACACAGCTCGACTCCGCCATCGGCGACGCGGATCACGGGATCAACATGGACCGCGGGATGACCGCCATCGTGGAGCTCCTCCCCGGGCTCCGGGACGGCGATGCCGGGACCCTCTTCAAGCAGACCGGCATGAAGCTCATCTCGACGGTCGGCGGGGCCAGCGGCCCCCTGTACGGGACGTTCTTCCTTCGCCTGGGCACCGCGTTCGGCACGGCCACGGAGATCGGCCCCACCGAGCTTGCCGCAGGGTTCCGAGCCGGGCTGGAGGGCGTCATCGCCCGCGGCAAGGCCGGGCTCGACGACAAGACGATGGTCGATGCCATGGTTCCGGCCGTCGCCGCCCTCGAGGCGGGCATCGGGGATCTCCCGGCCGCCCTCGACGCCGCCGCCGTGGCGGCCGCCGCGGGTCGCGACCGGGTGACTCCGCTCGTGGCCCGGAAGGGTCGCGCGAGCTACCTCGGGGAACGATCCGCGGACCACCAGGATCCTGGGGCGACGAGCACCACGATCCTCTTCGAATCCCTTCGCGACGCTTTGCGCGCCGGCTAGCGCCGGCGCGCGCCATCTAGATCCGTACGGAGAGAGACATGACAAAGTACGTCGGCGCGCTCGACCAGGGCACAACGAGCACCCGCTTCATGATCTTCGACCACGCCGGTGCCGTCGTGGCAGTCGATCAGAAAGAGCACGAGCAGATCTTCCCGAAGCCAGGCTGGGTCGAGCACGACCCGATGGAGATCTGGACCCGGTCGCAGGAGGTCATCAAGGGCGCTCTTGCCAAGGCCGGCATCACCGCCGCAGACCTCGCCGCGGTCGGCATCACGAACCAGCGCGAGACCGCGGTGGTCTGGGATCGCAAGACCGGCAAGCCGGTCTACAACGCGATCGTCTGGCAGGACACCCGGACCGACCAGATCTGCGCCGCCCTGGCCAAGGATGGCGGCTCGGATCGCCTTCGGCCGAAGACCGGCCTTCCGCTGGCGACCTACTTCTCCGGCCCCAAGATCAAGTGGATCCTCGACAACGTCGAGGGTGCCCGGGCCAAGGCCGAGGCGGGCGACCTCCTCTTCGGCAACATCGACAGCCTGGTGCATCTGGAACCTGACCGGCGGCACGTCGGGCGGCGTCCACATCACGGACGTCTCCAACGCGAGCCGGACCCTCCTCTTCAACTACACCACGCTCGACTGGGATCCCGAGATCCTCGCTCTCATGGGCATCCCGAAGTCGATGCTTCCGGCCGTCAAGGCCTCCTCCGAGGTCTACGGCACGGCCGTCGGCGACCTCGCCGGCGTCCCGGTCGCAGGCGACCTCGGCGACCAGCAGGCCGCCCTCTTCGGCCAGACGTGCTTCTCCCCAGGCGAGGCGAAGAACACGTACGGCACCGGCTGCTTCATGCTCCTCAACACGGGCACGAAGGCAGTTCCGTCGAAGAACGGCCTCCTCACGACCCTCGGCTACAAGATCGGCAACCAGCCGGCCGTGTACGCCCTCGAGGGTTCCATCGCGATCACCGGCGCCCTCGTGCAGTGGCTCCGCGACAACCTCGGGATGATCGAGAAGTCCCCCGACATCGAGGCCCTGGCGGCCACGGTCGAGGACAACGGCGGCGTCTACTTCGTCCCGGCGTTCAGCGGCCTCTTCGCGCCGTACTGGAAGAACTCTGCGCGCGGCGTCATCGCCGGCCTGACCCGGTACGTCAACAAGGGCCACATCGCGCGTGCCGTCCTCGAGGCGACCGCGTGGCAGACCCGCGAGGTCCTCGACGCCATGAACGCCGACTCCGGCGTTCCGTTGACGGCCCTCAAGGTCGACGGCGGCATGGTCTTCAACGACCTGCTCATGCAGTTCCAGTCGGACGTCCTGGGCGTCCCGGTCATCCGCCCGAAGGTTGCCGAGACGACGGCCCTCGGCGCGGCCTACGCCGCCGGCCTCGCGGTCGGTTACTGGGCAGAGGTCGAGGACCTTCGCGCCAACTGGGCCAAGGACAAGACCTGGGAGCCCAAGATGGACGCGGCGCTCCGCGACAAGGAGTACGCGCTCTGGAAGAAGGCCGTCACGCGGACCTTCGACTGGGCGGAGTAGTCTCTCTCGCCTCACCATCCGGGGCCTCTCGGCGGTGCCGGGGGGCCCCGGAACACGTCATCCGGAACACGTCATCCGGGCGCACCCGATCCGGGCGCCCGACCACGGAGCGGCCCGCCAGGGGCCCGGCCGGCAGGATCACGCAGGACACGACAGGGGACCAGAGCGAGGTGAGCAGGATGGGTGAGGCACACGCCTACGACGTCCTCGTCGTCGGCGGGGGTGCGACCGGGGCCGGGGTGCTCCGGGACCTGGCGCGACGTGGCCTGCGCACCCTTCTCGTGGAGCGCGGCGACTACGGCACCGGCACGACGGGCCGATACCACGGCCTCCTGCACTCCGGGGGCCGATACGTCGCCAAGGACGCGCTCGCCGCGCGGGAGTGCATCTCGGAGAACCGGATCCTTCGACGCATCGCCCCGGCGAGCATCGAGGATACCGGCGGCTACTTCGTCGCCACGCCGAACGACCCGGACGACTACGTCGCCGGCTTCCAGGCGGCCTGCATCGCCGCCGACGTCGATTGCGAGGAGATCCCGGTCGCCGAGGCGCTCCGCCGCGAGCCGGCGCTCAACCCGCGCATCCGTCGCGTCTTCAAGCTGCCGGACGGCTCGGTCGAGCCCTGGCAGCTCATCGAGTCCAACATCGCCGACGCGCGCGTCCACGGCAGCGACGCCTGGTCCTACCAGCGCCTGGTGAGCATGGAGCGCGACGGCGCCCGGATCGTGGCGGCAACGCTCCGCGACGAGCGCTCGGGGAGCCTGACGCGCATCACGCCCCGGTTCGTGGTCTCGTGCGCAGGCGCCTGGTCCGGCCAGATCGCGGCGATGGTGAACGTCACGGTGACGATGCACCCGGGCAAGGGCACGATGCTCATCTTCAACCAGCGGATGACCGACACGGTGGTCAACCGCTGCCACAAGTCCTCCGATGGCGACATCATGGTGCCCGTCCATACCGTCGCGATCCTCGGGACCACCGAGCAGCGCGTGGAGGACCCCGATCGGTACGAGATCACCCGCGAGGAGGTTGCCGCGCTGATCGCCCAGGGCGAGGTGCTCTTCCCCGACCTCGCGAAGATGCGGCTGCTGCGCGCCTACGCCGGCGTGCGCCCGCTCTACCAGCCGCCCGCCGAGGTGACCGCCGCCGCGCTCAAGGACGGCCGCCAGATCTCCCGTGCGCACACGGTCCTCGACCACGGCGCGATGGACGGCGTCGAGAACTTCGTCACGATCGTGGGCGGCAAGCTGACCACGTTCCGCAGGATGGCCGAGGACACGGTCGACATGGTGTGCGGCAAGCTCGGCGTCACCGAGCCGTGCACCACGGCCGACGAGATCCTGCCCGGCCAGGTCCCCGGCAAGACGTACTGGCTGGGCCACCGGCTGGCCGATCACGAGGCGGAGGGCGGCGGGGACGCCGCGCTCCTCTGCGAGTGCGAGTTCGTCACGCGTCCGCAGCTCGACGCCTTCCTTGACCGCCATCCCGACGCCTCGCTCGACGACGTCCGTCGGGGCACCCGGGTCGGGATGGGGCCGTGCCAGGGAGGCTTCTGCACGTTCCGGGCCGCGGGCGTGGTGGGCGAGCGGGCCGGGCATGCCGGGGCGACCGATGTCGCCGAACAGGCCGACCGTGCGATCCTCGGGTTCCTCCGCGAGCGTTTCAAGGGCACGCGGCCGATCGCGGCGGGCCGCCAGCTGCAGGAGCAATGGATGATCTCCGGGGTCTACGAGGGTGGGCTGGGGGTCGAATCCCTGATCGAGCACGAGACGCCCGAAGCGTCCCGGGAGGTGGTCGGTGCCCAGCGCTGACGTCGTCGTCATCGGGGCCGGCCTCGCCGGGCTGACGGCAGCCATCGCGGCGGCCGAGTCCGGCGCGCACGTCGTCGTCCTGGCCAGGGGCCACGCCGCCACGCACTGGGGGCCGGGCGGGATCGACGTCGCCGGGATCCCGGCCGCGTCCACGCCCCGTGACGGGATCCGCCTCCTCGCGAGCCAGCCCGGCCACCCGTACGGCTTCCTGGGCGACGACGTCGCCGCGGCGCTCGACTGGCTCCGGCCGCACCTGGCGGCCGGCGGGGTCGACTACGTTGGTGACCTCGACACGCCTCTCCAGGCCGTGCCGACCTCCATCGGCGGGACGCGCCGCGCGGCCATCCTGCCGGCGGGCCAGGCGGCGGCGCTCTCGCCGTGGGCGCCGGGCGAGCGCCTCCTCGTGTGTGGCATCGCCGGTTTCAAGGATTTCTGGCCAGAGGCGATCGCCGCCAGCCTGTCGCGGGAGCGGATCTGGCAGGGCGGCAGCCGGCCGGCGTCGGTGACGCCGATCAGCGTGGCGCTCCCCGGGCTCGCCGCCCGGCACAACCTCAACGCCCTCGAGATCGCTCGGCGCTTCGACGACCCCGCGTGGCGCGCGACTGCGATCGCCGCGCTGGCGCGGGCCCTCGCGGCCGTACCCGGGTCGGGTGGCCGCGTCGCCCTGCCGGCCGTCCTCGGGATCCGCGACCACGCGGCGGTCCTCGCGGCGGTTCAGGAGCACCTTCCGGCCGCGCCATTCGAGATGCCGCTCGTCCCTCCCAGCGTGCCGGGGATGCGCCTGTACGCGGCCCTCCGGGCGGCGCTGATCCGGGCCGGCGGACGCGTCCAGGTCGGCGAGATCATCGAGCACGTCGAGCACGACGGTCATCGCGTCACGGCCGTCGTGGCCGCGGCCGCGGCCCGCACGTACACCGTGCGGACCGGCGCCCTGGTCCTCGCCACCGGCGGGATCGCGGGTGGCGGCCTCGTCGCGGAGCGCGACGGGCGGCTCATGGAGGTCGTCCTGGGGCTCCCCGTGGAGGCGCCGCCGGTGGACGAGTGGCTCGCCCTCGACGCGTTCGACCCGGCGGGCCATCCGCTGGAGAAGGCGGGGATTCGCACCGACACCGAGCTGCGGCCCGTCGGCGCCGACGGGGTGCCCGTGTTCGACAACGTCCGCGTGGCCGGCAGCCTCCTCGCCGGCCAGCGATCTATCGGGGAACGTTGCGGCGACGGCGTCGCGCTCACCAGTGGACGACGGGCGGCGCGATCGCTGACCGCCGTCCCGGCCGGGCATGCCGCCAAGCCGGGGAGCAAGCGACCGTGACGATCGCCGAGCTGATCATGGATGCCTCGGAAGAGGCCGTCGGGTACACGTCCGACGAGTGTCTCAAGTGCAACGTCTGCCTCACCGTCTGCCCCGTCGCCCGTGTCACCGACCTGTTCCCCGGACCGAAATACGTCGGTCCGCAGGCCCAGCGATTCCGGACGGGCCGGGCGCAGCCCGTCCAGGTGCCAGGCACCCCGATCGCGCTCTCTCCCGACGTGACGGTCGACTACTGCTCGGGCTGTGGCTGGTGCACGACTGCCTGCCCGGCCGGCGTGAAGATCGCCGAGATGAACAGCCAGTCCCGCGCGCGGATGAAGGCCGGCAAGCGCCCGAAGCTCCGCGACTGGGGCCTGGGCCAGACGGACCTCGTCGGTCGCGTGGGAGTGCTCTTCTCGCCGATCTCCAACTGGGCGCTCGCGAACCGGCCGATACGGGCCATCATGGAGACGACGGTCGGCATCCATCGCGAGGCACCGTTCCCGAAGTTCGGCCGCCGGACGCTCCAGGCCACCTGGAAGCGCCGCCAGAAGCGGCGCGGCACGGCCGCCGTGCCCGGTCCCGACAAGGCCGTCGTCTACTTCCACGGATGCTCCGCGAACTACTACGAGCAGCACGTGGCCGATGCCGCGATCGAGATCCTGAAGCGCAACGGCTTCGAGACGATCATCCCGGAGCAGGTCTGCTGCGGCCTGCCGCTCATCAGCAACGGGATCTACACCGAGGCCCGCCAGCGGGCGCACAAGAACCTCGACGTGCTGGCTCGCTACGCACGCCAGGGCTACCGGATCGTCGGAACGTCCACCTCCTGCACGCACACGATCAAGGCCGAGTACCGGGAGATGCTCGACATCCACGAGGACGACGCGTCGCTCGTGGCCAACGCGACGTGGGACATCTGCGAGTTCCTCCTCGACCTCCACGAGCAGGGCAGGCTCGACACCCGATTCGGCCGGCTCGACGAGGATCTTCCGTACCACGCCCCGTGCCAGCTGCGCTCCCACGGGATCGGGCTTCCCGCCATGGACCTCTTCGCGCTCGTGCCCGGGCTCCGGGCCGCCGACATGGACCATGACTGCTGCGGGATCGCGGGCACGTACGGAATGAAGAAGGAGAAGTACCCGATCGGGATGGCAGTCGGTGCCCCGCTCTTCGACAAGATCAGGGCCAGCGGCGCCGCCGAGGCCGCGTGCGACTCGGAGACGTGTCGCTGGCAGATCGAGAAGGCGACCGGGACGCGAACGCGACATCCCATCGAGATTCTCCTGCAGGCCTATCGCGCCGGGGACGCGGAGTCCCGGAAGCGGAACGGGCAGCCCGCCGCCGGAGACGCGTGACGCCGATGGGGGACGACGGGATCACCGAGCGGCTCGTCGGGCTGGTCATCGTCTCGCACTCGTCGAAGGTCGCCGACGGCACCGTCGAGCTGGCCGCCCAGATGGCCGGCGACGACGTCCGGATCGTCGCCGCGGGCGGCCTGGCGGACGGCGCGATCGGGACCGACGCCACCCGGATCGCGGCCGCCATCCAGGCGGCTGACGCGGGCGCAGGGGTCGTGGTCATGACCGACCTCGGGAGCGCCGTCCTCTCCGCGTCGACGGCGCTCGAGATGCTCGACGCGGAGCAGGCGGCCCGCGTCCGCCTGAGCCGCGGCCCCGTGGTCGAGGGTTCGATCGTTGCCGCGATCCAGGCCAGCGTCGGCGACACCCTCGAGGTCGTCGTCGAGACCGCGGACGCGATGCTGGCGCACGACAAGCTCGCTGGGTGACCGTTCCCGCACCGGCGGCGCGGGCCACGAGCGCCGGGGTCGTCGTCATCGGCGGCGGCGCCGTGGGATCGTTCGTCGGGTCGCTCATCGCGGGCGCGGGCGTCCGCGTCACGCTCGTGGACAGGCCCGGGAGCGATGCCCGGGGTCCGGCGGAGATCGCCGTCCGGACGCCCGATGGCGGGGTTCGGCGCGCCAGCGTCGAGCGCTCGGACGGAACCGCCGGCCTGGAGCGCCCGGGCTTCATCGTGCTGGCCGTGAAGATGCCCGACCTGCGCGCGGCGGTCGAGGCCTGCGGGGCATGGCCCGACGTCGCCGTGGTCACGCTCCAGAACGGGCTGGGCGCCGAGGAGCTCGTCGCGTCGGCGCGCGCGGAGGCGCCCCTCCTGGCGGCATCGCTCACGGCCCCGATCGAACGCGAGGCCGACGGCACGCTCGCCTGGCGGAAACGCCGCGGGATCGCCTTCGGCCGCGTCCGCGGCGAGACGGCCGCGGTCGAGGCCGCGCTCCGGGGCGCGCTCGACGCCGGCGGCCTTGCCGTCGCGGCCATTCGCGACTGGCGCGCCATGAAGTGGTCGAAGCTGCTCACGAACATCGTGGCGAACGCCGTCCCGGCCCTGCTCGACCTGGGGGCGGACGCCGTCTACGCGGACCGGCGTCTCTTCGAGATCGAACGCTCCCAGGTCCTCGAGTCTCTCCGGGTGATGCGGGCGCTGGGGTTGTCGCCCGTGGCGCTGCCGGGCGCAGACGTGCGGATGCTGGCGCTCGGGTTCCGCCTGCCCGGCGTGATCGCGCGACCCGTCATCGGACGGGTGGTCGCCGGGGCGCGCGGCGGGAAGTCGCCATCGCTGCTGCAGCACCTGCGCGCGGGCGGCGGGGCCTCGGAATCCCCCTGGCTGAACGGCGGTGTGGCACGTGCCGGCGCTGAGTCCGGTGTGCCGACGCCGGTGAACGCGGCGCTCGCCGCCCTGATGGAGGCGGCCGCGGCGGACCCCGCGGCATGGGCTCGGACCCGGGGCCGGCCCGACGCGCTCCTGGCGGCGGTCGCCCACGGGCGATGACGCAGCGAGACGCCTGGGGGCACGACGGCCCTGCAAGCGTGCTGCGGCCCGCCCCGGTTCGCGTGGATCGCCGGTCCACGTCCGCCGTCGCGACCCGATAATGCCGGTGTGGAGCCCGGACCTGCCCTCGCCGCCGTCGTCACGGCTGCCGCCGCGTACTTCATCGGCGGGATCCCGTTCGGGATCGTGGTTGCGCGCCTGGTGGGTGGACGTGATCCGCGCAGCGTGGGCAGCGGCCGGACGGGCGGCGCCAACACGCTGCGGGCCATCGGGCCGCGCTGGGCCCTCGTGGCCGGGCTTCTCGATGCCGGGAAGGGGAGCGTCGCCGTTCTCGTCCCGCGGCTGCTCGGGTTCGGGCCGGCGCTCGAGGTGCTCGGGGCGCTCGTGGCGATCGTCGGCCACAGCCGCTCGCCGTACATCGGCTTCGGCGGCGGACGCGGCGTCTCGGTCGCCTGGGGAACCCTCGTCGTCATCCAGCCCGTGGCCGCCGCCGCGATCGTCCCGGTCTTCGTCGCCGTCATCCTCGTCACGCGGATCTCGTCGCTGGGCTCGCTCATCGGATCGCTGTTCGGCGCAGTCCTCGTGATCGGGCTCGCCTGGCTGCAGGGCCTGCCACCGGTCTATGACGTGTATGCGGCCGGGTCCGTCGCGCTCATCTGGATCTTCCACCACGACAACATCGCGCGGCTGCTCGCCGGCACCGAGCGCCGGATCGACCGGGGTTCCTGACGCCGATTGTTGCCGCGGGACATCGGGCTTCCGGCCGATGCGCCTCGCGTGGAGCCCGGGCGGGTGCGGCGCTGCGGTAGACTCTCGGCGGGCCCTCTTCCTCGTTCCATCCGCACCCGCGACCGTGCCCGCGCCGCGCCTTCGGAGGTTCCCTGCAGCAATGACGCCGGACGAGCTCCGCGCGAAGATTCGCGAGATCCCGGACTTCCCGAAGCCGGGCATCCTCTTCTACGACATCACCACGCTCCTCAAGGATCCCGTGGCCTACCGGGCGGCGATCGACGCGATGCTCGCGCCGTACAGGGGCATGTCGATCGACATCGTTGTCGGGATGGAGTCGCGCGGCTTCATCTTCTCCGCTCCGCTCGCATACCAGCTCGGGGCCGGCCTCGTGCCGGTGCGGAAGCTCGGCAAGCTGCCCGCGGAGACCATCAGCGTCGAGTACGCGCTCGAGTACGGGTCCAACACGCTCGAGGTCCACCGCGACGCGATCGAGCCCGGCCAGAAGGTCCTGATCGTGGACGACCTGCTTGCCACGGGCGGCACGGTCAACGGGACGGTCGAGCTGGTCCAGCGCCTGAAAGGGGAGATCGCCGGGCTCGCGTTCCTCGTGGAGCTCGGCTTCCTCAAGGGCCGCTCCCGGCTCGCCGGGCACCCGGTCTCCTCCGTCATCACCTACTGACGCGGGCCCGGGCAGGGACGGGTCGTTGACCGACGAGCGACGCCAGGCGTCCCAGCCCGCCGCGCCCGAAGCCACCAGTCCGGCGGAGGCCACCGGTCCGGCCGATCTCGACGAGGCGAAGCGGCTCGCTCGCCGGCGCTTCTTCCGATCCTTCGCCGCCGACGCGATGAAGACCGCGGCCACCGTCGTGGGAGCGGCCGGCGCACTGCGCGAGAGCTCGGCCGGGATGGCAAGCGTGCTCCTTGGGACTGCCGACGCAGCGGCCGAGCCGGTCGGCCCGATCGTGACTGCCGCGCCGGGAGGGTCGGCCGGGACGTGGCGGAGCGCGTTCCGGTTGGAGCCGGAGCAGGTCGTGCTCCTGGACCAGCGGCGCCTGCCCGACGAGCTGGTCGAGGTCGGCTGTCTGTCGGGGGCGGACGTCGCGCAGGCGATCCGCGAATCCGTCGTCCGCGGCGCTCCGCTGCTCGGCCAGCTGGCCGCGTGCGGCCTGGCCCTCACGGCGCAACGGTCGCTCCTCGCGTCCCCGTTCGCGCGGCGCGCCATCCTCGTCGGGACCGCGAATGCACTGCGGAACGCCGCCCCGAACGCAGCGCCCGTCCGAAACGCGATGGATCGGATGCTGGCCCGGCTCGCGGAGGTCGGCAACCTGGACGCAGACGGTGCGACCATTGCCGCCGCGCTGCGCGACGAGGCCGATACGATCGTCGGAGAGGCGGTCTCGGCACACGCGCGGCTGGCCGCGCACGGCGCGGCACTCCTCGCCACCGATGCGCGAACGGCGGCCCCGGGGACGCTCCGCGTCCTGACGATCGGCAGCACCGGCGAGCTTGCCGGGGGGCAGATCGGCACGGCGCTCGCGATCGTGCGCGCGATCCGCGACGAAGGCCGGGAGGTGCAGGTCCTCGTCGCCGAGACCCGGCCGTGGCTGGCGGGCGCCCGGCTGGTCACCTGGGAGCTGGGGCAGGCCGGGATTGCCTGCGCGCTCGTCGCCGACGGGGCAGCGAGCGGGATGCTCGCGCGCGGCGAGGCGGACGCCGTCCTTGTCGGCGCGGAGTCGATCGCCGGCAACGGTGACGTCGCGTGCGACCCGGGCTGCTACGGGTTGGCGGTCGTCGCCGAGCGGCACGCCATCCCGTTCCTCGTCGCGGCGCCGCTCACGACCTGCGACCGCGAGGCGCTCGACGGGAGGACGCTTCGGGCGGAGCTGCGCCCCGCTTCGGAGCTGCTCTCGTTCGGCGGTCGGCAGATCGCGCCGGAGGGCACGGCGGCCGTCAATCCATCCGTCGACATCGTCCCTGCGTCGCTCGTGTCGGCGATCGTGACCGAGGCCGGGGCCTTCCGGGCACCGTATGGCACGGTGCTGGACGATGCGGCCGCGGCGGCCGGGGTGCGTGCCGCCACGAACACGGACCGCGAGAGCGCCGCTGCCGGACCCGCGGACGCACCCGGGCAAGGGGCCTGAATGGCGGCCCCGGCGGCGCGCCAGGATGCCCCCCACGGCCTCGCCGTGCGCCCGTCAACCGATCGCGCGTTGCTCCGGGCCTTCCTCGAGCGGGATCGCCTGTACGCCGCCTACGCGCTGTGCGACCTCGACGACCGCGAGTTCGGGCGGACCCGATGGGGCGTCGCGCATGCGGGGTCGGAACCGGCGGCCGTGGTCCTCGAGTACGCGGGGCTCGCGCCCCAGCCGGTCTTCGTGATGGGCGATGGAGCCGGGATCGCGGCAGTCCTGCGGGAGCTCATCCGTCCCCGCGCCGCGTACCTCGCCGCGCGGCCAGAGCACCTGCCGGCCGTCGCCTCGCTCTACCGGATCGAGCCCGGCCCGCCGATGGTCCGGATGTGGGTCGACCGCAGCCTCTTCCGGCCGTACCCCGCGGACGTCGCTCGGCTCCTTCCCGTCGAGGTCGGCGACCTCAACCGGCTCTACCAGCTGGGCTTCACCGCGTGGCTGCCGCCGACGGCGGTCGCGGAGGGCATCTACTACGGGATCCGGGTCGGCGGCAGGCTCGTCAGCGCCGCCGGCACGCACGTGATCTCGCCCGAGGCGCGCCTGGGCGTTGTCGGCAACGTGATGACCCACACGGACTTCCGGGGCCGGGGC
Organism: uncultured Chloroflexia bacterium; assembly: GCA_963734535.1. Classification (GTDB taxonomy): domain Bacteria; phylum Chloroflexota; class Limnocylindria; order Limnocylindrales; family CSP1-4; genus CTSoil-043. Next base: position 76,540 of record CAVTHS010000006.1, read on the forward strand.
TACGCGACGGCGGTCACGGGGGCGGTCACCGCCGACCTCCTGCGCTTCTGCGAGCAGGTCGTCCTGAACGTCCGCTCCGACAACCCGCCCGCCCTCCAGGCCTACGCGAAGCTGGGTTTCCGCGAGCACGTCCGCTTCGAAGAGCGGCTGATCCACCGGACCGGCGGCGGGCTCGGCCCGCTCGGCGCGCTGCCGGGGCCGATCCGGCGGTTGCTCGGACGCGGCGAGAGCTGACCGGCGCACCGCCCTTCAACGTGGGCCGTCGTCGCCTCGACGCGCGCGGGAGTCGCGGCAGCGACGTCGGGCATAATCAGGGAAACGTCCCCGACCTCGGCCCATCCCCCGCCCTGGAGATCCTGCCTGCCATGACCATCCCGACCGCCCTGCCGCCCCACGACGTCACGGACCTCGGTCTCGTGGACGAGGGCGTCCGCCGGATCGAGTGGGCGGAGCGCGAGATGCCCGTCCTCCGGCTGATCCGCGAACGGTTCACGCGCGAGCTGCCGCTCCGGGGCATGCGCGTCGCAGCCTGTCTCCATGTGACCACCGAGACCGCGAACCTGATGCGGACGCTGGCCGCGGGCGGAGCCGAGATCGCGCTCGCTGCCAGCAACCCGCTCTCCACGAAGGACGACGTGGCGGCCGCGCTCACCGCGCGCTACGGGATTGCCACCTGGGCCCGCCGGGGCGAGGACCGCGACACCTATTACGCGCACCTCAACGCCGTTGCCGACACCCACCCGCAGCTCACGATGGACGATGGCTGCGACCTGGTCTCGCTGCTCCACGGCGAGCGGCCCGGCCAGCTGGGCGAGGTCCTGGCCGGGACCGAGGAGACGACGACGGGCGTGATCCGCCTCCGCGCCATGGCCAGGGACGGCGCGCTGCGCTTCCCGGTCGTCGCCGTCAACGAGGCGGAGACGAAGCACCTGTTCGACAACCGCTACGGGACCGGCCAGAGCACGATCGACGGGATCCTGCGGGCCACGAACATCCTGCTCGCCGGGCGCCAGGCCGTGGTCGCCGGGTACGGCTGGGTCGGCAAGGGGATCGCGTCGCGCCTCAAGGGGATGGGGGCCCACGTCGCGGTCGTCGAGGTGAACCCCGTCCGGGCGCTCGAGGCCCTCATGGATGGCTTCGAGGTCATGACGGTCGACCAGGCCGCCCCGTGGGGCGAGCTGTTCATCACCGCGACCGGCAACGTGAACGTCTTCCGCCGCGAGCATTTCGTGGCGATGCCGGACGGCGCGATCATGGCCAACAGCGGTCACTTCGACGCGGAGCTGGATCTCAAGGCCCTCCGGGCCCTCGCGGAGGGTCACGTGCGCGAGGTCCGCGAGAACGTCCAGGAGTTCGACCTCGGGCCGAAGAAGGTCCACCTGATCGCGGAGGGCCGGCTCGTGAACCTCGGCGCCGCCGAGGGCCACCCCGCCGCGGTCATGGACATGAGCTTCGCGAACCAGGCGCTCTGCGCCGAGTACGTCGCCCGGCACCATGCCGAGCTGGAGAGCATCGTCTACAACGTTCCCGAGGCGATCGACCAGGAGGTCGCCCGTCTCAAGCTCGAGGCGCTCGGCCACCACATCGACGGGATGACCGACGAGCAGGTGGCCTACTCGAACTCGTGGACGAGCGGGACGTAAGCCACAGATGACAGAGAGGTCAGCCCAGGCTCCGTTCGCCGCCACCGACGAAGCAGGGCCCGTGGTCGTCGCTCCCTACGGCAGCTGGAGCTCACCGGTCGCCCTCGAGCTGGTTGCAGCTGGGTTCGTCCGGCTGGCCGAGACGCGCTGGGACGGCGAGGCCATCACGTGGCTGGAGGGTCGCGCCGGGGACGGCGGTCGCCAGACGCTGGTCCGGTGGACGCGCGCCGGGGGCGCGCGCGACGTCAGCCCGCCCGGGATCAACGTCCGGACCCGCGTCCACGAGTACGGCGGGGCGGCGTACCTGGCCGCCGGCGACCTGCTCGTCATCTCGGACTTCGCGACCGGGCGGCTCCTGCGGATCGGCCCGGATCGGACCGCGACGCCACTCACGCCCGACGGCCGCTGGCGTTACGCAGACCCGTGTCTCGACGCGGCGCGCAACCGGCTGGTCTGCGTCCGGGAGGATCATTCGGTCGAGGGGCGCGAGGCGGTCAACACGCTCGTGACGCTCCCGCTCGACGGGTCTGCCGCGGACGACCCGGCGCGTGTCGTGGAGCTGGCGGGCGGCTCCGACTTCGTCGCCGCGCCGCGACTCTCGCCGGACGGCGGACGCCTGGCATGGATCCGCTGGAACCACCCGAACATGCCGTGGGATGGGACCGAGTGCGTCGTGGCGGACCTCGGGTCGGACGGATCACTCGGTGAAGCGACGGTCGTGGCGGGCGACCCGGACACCTGGGTCACCCAGCCGGCGTGGTCGCCGGACGGCGTTCTCCACGTGTCGGCGGAGCTGGACGGCTGGCTGAACCTCTATCGCGTCGCGGACGGCGTGCCCCCGGATGCGGGCGTGCATGCCGATTCCGCCGTCCGTCTCGTCCCGCTTGCGCCGATGGCCGCCGAGTTCGGGGGACCGGAGTGGAACTTCGGCTACGCCGACTACGCCTTCGCGTCCAACGGGACGATCATCGCCGCCGGCCGCTCCGGCGGGCGCGACCGCCTCTACCGCATCGACCCGACGGGAGTGGCCGGCCCGGCCGAGATCACGCTTCCGTTCACCGAGCTCGACTACATCGGCGTGCAGGGCGACCGCCTCGTCTGCCTGGCGGCGGCGCCGACCGCGTTCCGCTCCGTCGTGATCGTGAGCCTCGTCGACGGGACCTTCGAGGTCCTCCGCCGAGCCTCCGGCGCCGTGCTCGATCCAGCCGATCTCGCGACGGCCGAGCCGGTCGAGTTCCCGACGACCGGGGGGCGCACCGCGCATGGGATCCTCTACCGGCCGCACAACCGGCGTGCCCGGGCGCCCGACGGGGAGCTGCCGCCGCTGGTCGTGACCAGCCACGGCGGCCCGACCTCCGCGGCCTTCACCGGCCTCTCGATCTCGCTGCAGGTCCTCGCCACCCGCGGGATCGCCGTGCTCGACGTGGACTATGGCGGGAGCACGGGATACGGGCGCGATTACCGCGAGCGCCTGGAGGGGAGCTGGGGGATCGTGGACGTCGACGACTGCGTCGCCGGCGCCCGCGGGCTGGCCGACCGCGGCATCGTGGACCCGGAGAGGCTCGCGATCGAGGGCGGCTCGGCGTCGGGCTTCACGACGCTCGCGGCGCTCGCCTTCCGGGACGTCTTCCGGGCCGGCGTGAGCTACTTCGGGATCGGGAACCTGGCCGCGTTCGTGGCCGAGACCCACAAGTTCGAGTCGCGCTACCTCGAGGGCCTGGTCGGGCCGTATCCGGCCGCCCGGGACGTCTACGAGGCCCGCTCGCCGATCTTCCACGTCGATGGGATCCGCTGCCCGGTGCTGGTGCTGCAGGGCCTCGACGACCGCGTCGTGCCGCCGTCGGAGGCCGAACGGATCGTGGCAGCTTTGCGGGCGAACGGCATCCTCCACGCCTACATCCCCTTCGAGGGCGAGGATCACGGGTTCCGCAAGGCGTCGTCGATGCTCCGCTCGATCCAGGCCGAGCTCGCGTTCTACGGCGCCGTCTTCGGGTTCGTCCCGGCCGATGCCCTGCCACCGCTGCCCCTCGTCGGCGGGCCGCCGGAGGCAAGCGGGCCCGCGCGCCTGATCCCCGCGTCCGTGTGACCGCGGCGCCGACGCCATTCGGCACGGCGTCGCTGCCCGAGTCGAGCGGCTCGAACGCTCGTTCCCTCGGCTCAGCGACGTCGAGTGCCGCCCGGGCGTGGGCGTCTCCGGTTGCGGCGCCGGACGTCGGACGCGATCAGCATGCCGAGCAGGGCCAGGGCGATGACGACCGCGAACACCGCGCTCGAGACTCCGCCCTGGTCTCCAGCCGTCCCAACGGGGATCGCGGGGCCCGTGTGACCGGCCGAGGTCCCGGGACTCACCACGGGGTTCGGGCCGGCGCCCGACGGCGAACCTGCGGATCTTCGAGCGACGAGGGCAAAGTCGCCGAACCGGGTGACGACGGCGGTGAACACGGGAGCAAACCCCGCGGCCTGGGTCTCGAGCGGCTCCCATCCGCCAGGGGTCAGCTGCTCGATCGTTACCAGCGGCTCGTCGCCCGGGCTGCGCATGACGACCGTCACCTGCTGAGCCGCCGGTGCCGTGAGGTCGACCCCGGCCTGGTTCGTGAGCGTGATGCGGTACACGTTGCCATCAATGCGGCCGTCGGTCGGGAGCGTGCCCGGTGCGACCGGGGTGATCGAGATCCTGATCGACGTGGTTCCCGCCGGCAGGTCGAGTGAGCCTGGCGTTGCGAAGACCTGGGCCTGGGGCGGAAGCTCCCCGGTGCCGAGGGCGACCAGCGGATTGGCCCCGTTGACGGGCTCCACGACGTTCGCGGCAGACCCTGGGCCCCCGGGCTGGCCCTGCAGCGGTGTCAGCCATCGGTAGGGCTCCTGCACCGCGACGCCGTCGTAGAGCGGTGGAGTGAGCACGGGTGCGACGTGCTGGGCGGCAAGGATCGCGATGATGCCGATCGCAAGCGAGGCGATTCCGATGCGGTGCTCGCGCATCACAGCCACCATGTCGCGATGTCGGCGATGGCGTGGGCGATCGCCGGGGCCGCAACTCCGCGGCTGACGAGGCGCAGGCCCGCCAGCAGGAACCCGACGGCAATGTCCAGGGGGACGACGTGCCACCCGTAGAGCGGGACGTGGAGCAGGGCGAATGCCGCGCTCGTCAGGGCGATCGCGACAGGGAGGCTCGCAGCGCCCGAAAGGGCATCGAACAGGGTGCCCCGGAGCACCGCCTCCTCGCCGACGGCGACCAGCAGCGTCACTGCCACCCAGAGGGCGAACGGCTCCGGGTGGCTGCCGAGGGGGAGGCCGGGCCCCGGCCGGGCGACGATCGGCAGGAGCACGAGGACGATTCCGCCGGCAAGCCCACCCGCAACGCCGACACGCCGGGGGCGGCCCAGGGACAGGCCTGTCGCGACCGCGAGCCCGATCAGCAACGCGCCGAAGACGATCCCGGCCGTGAACGCGGGGCCGACGCCTGCCCCGTTGAGCGCGACGCGGGCGGCAACGGCGAGCGTCAACCCGCCCGAGATCGCCGCTGCGCGGGCGGCGCGCCGGAGTGAGCTCAGCGTCGCCGCACCCACCGCCGGCGCGGCCGGCGCCATCACCGCGGCAGCGGGACGAACTGGATCGTCCCCGTTGCATACGTCGGCGGCCAGACGAACGCGTACGTCCGGACTGCCTGCCATTGCCAGATGACCGCCGCAGCCCGATCGTTCTGGCCGAGTGTTGCGGGATCGGACGAGAACCGGAGCCCTGCCCCGTTGGGCAGCGCGCCGGTCGGCAGGTCGACGGCGCGGGCGGCTGCGGCGATCGTCACCGCGTCCGGACCGCCCGCCAGTGCCGCGGCGGGCAGGACGTCGTGGAAGAGGGGCCACGCGGCCGAGAACCCGGAGATGCCCTCCTCGGTCGGGCCGGCCGAGGAGCCGAGGTCGGGGCCGACGAGGCCGTATTCCGGTGCTGCGCTCGGTTCGGGCGCGCCGCCGTACCCGGTGCCTCCACCGCCGTTGCCGCTGGGCGCCGTGCTCGCGGCGCCCGGGCGCGCGGCCCAGGCGGCCGCGAAGCGGTCGTAGACGGCGCGCGCGGCAGGATCGAGCGCGCCCGGCTGGAACCCGCCCGTGGGGCGATCCGACGCGAAGATCCCGATCGCATCCGCTCCGAGGTCGCCAGCGAAGTCCGGGTCGCACTCGGCCATCGTCGACCCGATGAGGGCCTTCACGCGAAGCCCCTGCCGACAGCATCGCCCGGCGGAACGCGACGCCGTCGGGGATGTGCGATGCCAGGATGAGGACGTCCGGGCTGGCGGCCTTGAGCTCGTCCATCAGGCGCGACCAGGCCGGGTTGCCCGAGGTCGTACGAAAGGCGCGCCACGACCCGCCCGTGCGCGACATCGGCGGTCCGCTCGGCGGCGTCGGCCACGGACTGCGCGTAGTCGTCCTGCGCGTTGACGATGGCGACGCGAAGGTCGGGCGCGGCGAGGCCGAGGCGTGGGGCCAGCTCCGTCGCGGCGAACTGGGCCGAGTTCGTCCCGAGCTGCGTGCCACTCGCCCCAACTCGGAATACGAGCGGAAGACCGCGCCCCGTGAGGCGATCGGCGACGGCGCCCGCCTCCCAGTACACGAGGCCGGCCGCATCGGCGGCGGCGCTCGCGGCGATCGACAGGTCGGACGAATAGGCGCCGACGACGACGCTGACGCCGTCGGCCCGCAGATCGGCCATCACGTCCTGCGCATCCGCGCGACTCTCGAGATCGCGTACCACGAGCTCGATCGGACGCCCGCCGACGCCGCCGTCCGCGTTCACGAGGTTCGCCGCGATCTGGACGCCCGCGAGCTCCTGGCCGGCCAGTCCTGCGGCATTGCCCGCCAGCGGGAAGACCGCCCCGATCCGGATCGGCGGGGCGCCGGACGATCCGGCGGGCGTGGCAGCGGGCGCCCGGGCAGCTCCCGCAAGCAGGCTGACCGCGATGGCCGAGCCACTGGCAGCGAGCGCGATGCCGACGATGAGGCCTCGTCGAAGGGCGGATCGGGGCATGTCACTTCACCGTGAAGAGGACTTCGTCGGACCAGACCCGCGGGTTGAACGGGGCGTGATCGGCGGCCACGAACTCGGCTTTGAGCACGTACGTCCCAGGGTGGACCGGCAGGTCCTGCTCGAGGCCGTAGTTCATCGAGACGAGGACGTTGTCGACGTACAGGTGGACGTGGCCCGCGGTCGGGTCGGATGCTCGTCGAGGTTGCAGCCACGATCTCGGCGCCCTGGAGCGAGACGATGATGTGCACCGTCGAGCCGTTGACGACCGCGCCCTGGGCCGGCGACGTGATCGCGATGACGGCCGGGGAGGCCGGCCGCGATCCGCTGGGCGTTGCGGCAACAGGGCTCGCGCCGGACGCGCCCGGCGGCGCAGATACGAGACCCGGATCCACCGATGCCGGTCCGCCGGCGGAGCAGGCCGCGAGGCTGACCGCGACCGCTACCGATCACCAGGAGGCGTCGAACGCGGCTGGTCGTGGACATCGGATACCTCATGGTGCGATGGAGATGTCGAGCCGGGTCGCGAGCTCGTCGCCTCCCGGCGCCGGCGCCGAGACGGCAAGGCTGTAGCGTGCCTGCGGGCAGCTTCGCGTCGGCGACGAAGTGGCCGGGCTCGAGCTGGCTAGGCGCCAGGGGACGCAAGCGTGCCGTCCACCGGGCCGAGCGTCATCGTCACGCTCGTGCACGGGAAGCTCGCTCCCTGACGCGTCGAAGAACGTGGCGTGGATCTCGTTGGGACCCGCCGTCCCGGGATCCGCGTAGATCTCGACCGTCCTGCCGGCGGAGAGGTGGACCGTGTAGATGGTCGGCAGACCCGGCACGGCGTTGACCTCGATCGTCGCGCCGGCGACGCCGAGCCGGAAGCTGTTCCCGGGGTGGTCAGCTCGAGCCGGACCTCGACCGATGCCGTCCCGTTTGCGACCACGGCGGTGATGCCCCACGTCCCGTCGAGGGACAGGTTGGTGCCATTCGCGGAGAAGACCCCGGGGCCGGTCGGCACGAGGTCGAGCCGGGAGGTCCCGACGTCCGACCGCGGTGGCGTGAAGCGGAGCGAGACGCCGGAGGCGGCGATCGGCGCGCCGCTGTCATAGTCGCTCACGGTGGCCGTGAACGTGTCCGCGCCGGCCGCTCCCCGCACGACCACCAGTCGCAGCCGGACCGACGTACCGAAGTCGTTTCCAAGCACGACCAGCGGCGCCGGGGTCGGGCCGGGACTCGGGCTCGCCGCAGCCGCAGGTCCGCCCGTCGAGGCCTCGCCCGCCGCCGCGACGGCCGCCGGTGGGGCAAGGTTGACGAGGCTGGCGGACAGGAGCACGACCGTGGCACCAACGAGCAATTCGATCGGTGCCGACCGGCGCAGCCCGCGCAGCGTGCGACCGGCGGCGGGCACGTTCCGGAAATGGTTGACTGCCCCGAGCGTTGCGAGCAGGCCGAGCAGGGCGGTCTTGGCGATGACGAGGCGACCGAAGTCGGTCGTGACAAGGCGATCGAACGTCGCCGATCTCCGCGATCGCCCGGATCAGCCCCGTGACGGCGACGGTCGCGATCCCGGCCGTGGCGAGCCGGGCAAAGCGCCGGGCGGCGCGGGCCGTTCGCTCATCGGCGACGCCGCGAAGCGTCAGCAGCAGGCCGGCAAGCCCGCCGAGCCACATGCCCACGGCGAGCACGTGGAGTCCCTGGATCGCGATCCCGGTCGTGGCACTCGCGCCGGCGGCCGCGTGGCTCAGGAGGACGTCGGCAAGCAGCGCGCTCGCGGCGCCGAGCGCCGTCACGGTGAGGGCAGCTCGATTGGCCGGGCGACGCGCTACGACGATGGCGCCAAGACCGGCCGACGAGCAGCGGCACGCTGCGTTCCGCAGATCGGCCGAGCCCAGCGACGTGCCGAGCACCTCGCCCAGCGCGGCGCCCGACTCGGCGACCTGGTCGGCGAGCGACGATGGTCGTGCCGATTGCCGCCACGAGCCAGGCCAGCGGCAGGAACCGACGGCTGACGGCGGCGTCAGGCGCCGCGACGAGGAGCCCGATTGCAGCCCCGCCAAGAAGCCCGATCAGGCCAAGGAACAGGTACCAGCGGCCGGTGATCGTCAGGGCCGACGGCGCGCTGGCTCCGGGAGTCGTCCCGACGGTCCCCGGCCCGGCATTCGACCCGGGGGCCGGGGGCGGCGGGGTCGTGCCGACCCCGAAGGCGAACGACCCGGTCGCCGAATGCCCGTCCACTGCAGAGACCGTCCGCCAGGCAACGGTGTAGACACCCGGGCCCACGTGCATCATGGGCGCCGGAGAGCGTCAGCGCGTCCCCGGGAACGACCGTGGCCGAGCCGCTGCTCACGACATTTCCGGCCCTGTCGAGCACCCGGATCGTCGAGAGCCTTGGGTCTGGCGTCTCCCCGAACGTGATCGTGACGGCAGCGGGGGCCGTCGTGAGGGTCGCGCCGGCGCTCGGGTCCGATCTCTGAGGAAGCGAGTGGGCGGCAGCCGAGCCGGCCGCGAGAGCCACCAGGAACAGCGCCGCAGCGAGCGCGCGGGTCGCCACGACGCTGCTCATGGCACGGGCACGAGGACCTCCTACCCTCCGCTGGCCGGGACTGGCAGCGCGCCCCGATCGGTCCGGCCGCGGACTGTCTGGTGCCTCAGCTCGTCATCGGCGACCGCTCGCCGACCGCCACGGAACGGTGTCGCCCGCGCAGGCTCGAGACCAGGGCCAGGAGCCCGATCATGATCCCGAGAACACCGGCGCCGAGGCCGACCAGGAGCGCCCGGCTCGCGTCATCCCGAGCCTGGTTTGCTGCCGCCTGCGCGGCCTGCAGGGATGCCTGGATCGTGCTGTTCGAGGTCTGTGTCTGCTGGACGGCGGCCTGGACCTGGCCGAGACCGGCCTGGGCGCCCTGGAGGCGCGTGTCGAGCCGATCCACCTTGGTGGCGAGATCGCCGATCGCCGGGACCTTCACCGGGAACTCCAGGGCCGCCGTCGTCTCCGCGGACGAGAACGTCGACGGCGACGACGTCATCTGGAGGTCGACGGGGGCGCCGTGGATGGCGCCCGTGATGTGGAACGTGTAGTCGCCGGGGGAGGTGGGAACGAAGACGGCGTCGTACTCGCCGGGTGTGCCCCAGCCCTCCTCGACGTCGAATGCGGGCTCGAGCGAAAGCTCCTGGCTCAGCTGGTCGCCGAAGCCGACGACGACCGACAGGTCGCCGGCGGCGATGTCGGTGACGGGCTTCTCCGTGGTGGTCGCTGACGAAGACCTGGACGCCGTTCACCTCGCCGACGAACGTCGGCTCGTGCTGGAAGCCGATGGCGAACGTGTAGTGGCCGGCGGACGCCATGCCGTGGGCAGATGCCCCCGCCACGGACGCAAGAGCCAGGAGCGCGGCCGCGAGGGCGGGCGCGAGGAAACGAAGGACGGAGCGCATGATCGATCTCCTTGCCCTGCCGATGACGGCAGATCGAGGTCACCCTGGTACGGCGAATGCGCCACCGTGCCGGGTCTCCGACCGCGTGGAGCGGGTCGGAGTGGCGCGGAGGATCGGCGCGTGCGACCGTCGCGGGCGTCGGGTGGGCGCCGGCATCGGGCCGGTACCAGCGCAGACCGCTGCGGCCGGGTCGGGGCAGCGGTCGGTCAGGCAGCCACGGGCGGAGGGCGGCGCCCGCCCGGCAAGGCGCCGGGCGATCAGCCAGCCGTGGGCGACGGAGGCCGCGACATCGCCCCAGCGACGGGCGGCGCGGGTCGCGCCCGCCCGGACGAAGCGGGTCGCGCCGGCCCGGGCAGCGGCAAGGCGGCGCTCGAGGACGACACCCCGCCAGCGCAGCCAGGCCGCGGTGATGGCGAGCAGGAGCGAGACGCCGAAGAGGACCGGGAGCGCGAGCGGGTGGTGCGGCCAGACGAGGACGTCGAGGCCGTGGAACCCGTGGCCCGCGGCGAGGTGCTCGAGGTTCTCCTGGACGACGAACCCGGTCGTGATGACGAGGAACAGGCGGGGGGCGAGGCCGAGGAACTCGTCGAGGAAGGTCGGGCAGCTCCCCGGCTGCTCGCGCTCGCGCCGCCCCGGGCTCCGGCCGCCCCGCACCAGCGCGATCCGGGACCGCAGGCGGGCGAGGCCGACCAGCGTCGCGACGATCGGGATGCCGGCCAGCAGGCTCGCGAGGACCGCGAAGGTGACCCAGTAGCCGTGCCCGGTGGCCGCGAGCGCCTGCCCCGAGACGGGCCCGTACTCGGCGATGAAGACCGCGTCGTGGGCCACCACGAGGCCCACCAGGGCGAACGCCCAGAACCGGATCCGCCGGAACCGGACGAGCGTGCGGGACGGGGCCTCGGGCGCCATCGGCGGATTGTATGGAGGCACATGGCGCCGGGGGAACCCCGAAGGCACGGGGTGTCGCCGCCCTGTTCGGGGACACAGGCGACCCGCATACTGGGCCGATGATCGGACGTATCGCGGCCGCCGTGAGGAAGCATCGACCCGGTTACTGGCTGGTCGCGAGCCCGGTCCACGCGACCATTCCGCGGTTGGACCACTTCGGCCCGCACAACGCCGTCGAGTGGGTCATCTGGGTCGCTGCGATCGTCGTGGTCGGCTTCATCGCCTGGCGGGTCATCGATCGGCGGCTTCCGCCGGACTGAGCGAACACCCGGCCGTCGCCCGCCGGGGCCCGGTCGCACGGTGCTACGCTGCCCGCGATCACCCAACGGGAGAGCCCTGCAACCATGACCTCGATCGTCGACGCGTCCGGCTATCTCTTCACCTCGGAATCGGTGACCGAGGGTCACCCCGACAAGATGTGCGACCAGATCTCGGACGCCATCCTCGACGCGATCATTCGCGACGACCCGGACGCGCGCGTCGCGTGCGAGACGGCCACCACCACGGGCCTCGTCCTCGTGCTCGGGGAGATCACGACCTCGACCTACATCGATTTCCAGGGCGTCGTCCGCGACACGGTCAAGGAGATCGGCTACACCCGCGCCGAGTACGGATTCGACTACCTGACGTGCGGGACGCTGGTCAGCATCAAGGAGCAGTCGCCCGACATCTCCCAGGGCGTCGACGCGTCGCTCGAGGTCCGCGAGGACGGCACCGCGCTCCACGAGCTCGGCGCCGGCGACCAGGGGATGATGTTCGGCTTCGCATGCCGCGAGACGCCGGAGCTGATGCCGCTGCCGATCGCGCTCGCGCACCGCCTGGCGCGCCGCCTCGCGGAGGCCCGCAAGTCCGGCCAGCTCCCGTACCTGCGGCCCGATGGCAAGACCCAGGTCACGGTGGAGTACGACCGGGGCGTGCCCGTGCGCGTGCGGACGGTGGTCGTCGCGTCGCAACACGACCCGGATGTCCGCGCGGAGCGGATCCGGCGCGACATCGTCGAATCCGTGATCCTCCCGACGATCCCGGCGGACCTCCGTCCCACGGACCCGGTCATGCACGTCAACCCGACCGGTCGATTCGTGATCGGCGGTCCGATGGGCGACGCCGGCCTCACCGGCCGGAAGATCATCGTCGACACCTACGGCGGGATGGCCCGCCACGGGGGCGGCGCGTTTTCCGGCAAGGACCCGACGAAGGTCGACCGCTCTGCGGCCTACGCCGCCCGCTGGGTCGCCAAGAACGTGGTCGCCGCCGGGCTTGCCGATCGCTTCGAGATCGAGCTCGCCTACGGGATCGGGATCGCCCGCCCGCTGTCGGTCTCGATCGAGACGTTCGGGACCGGGCAGGTTGACGACGACGTCCTCCGCGCCGCGATCGACCGGAACTTCGACCTGCGACCCGCCTCGATCATCGAGGCCCTGGACCTTCGACGGCCGATCTACCGGCAGACCGCGGCGTACGGCCACTTCGGCCGGCCCGACCTGGACCTCCCCTGGGAGCGCACTGACAAGGCGGCCCTGCTCGCCGCGGACTGCGGGCGTACCGCGCCCGCCGGCATGGGGTCCGGCCCGGCCTGACGCCGATGTACGCGGTGATCCTCGCCGGCGGCGGCGGCACGCGCCTCTGGCCACTCTCGCGGCCGGATCGACCGAAGCCGTTCCTGCCGCTGCTCGGCGAACGGACGCTCCTGCGCGCGACGTTCGACCGACTGGTTCCCGAGCTCCTCGCAGCCGCCGACGTCGTCGTCGTCACCGACCGCCGGTACGCTGCGCTCGTGCTCGAGGAGCTGCCCGAGCTGGACCGCCCGCAGGTGCTCGGCGAGCCAACCGGGCGGAACACGGCTGCGGCCATTGCGTACGCGGCGGCCGCGATCGACCGACCGCCGGGTGACGTCATGCTGGTGCTGCCGGCAGACCATCTCGTCCGCGACGAGGGGGCGTTCCGGGCGTTGCTGCGCGAAGCGGCAGGGCTCGCCGCTGAGGCGGCACCGGGGACCGGCCTGCCGTCGCTCGTGACCCTGGGCATCGCACCCTCCGGCCCGGAGACCGGGTACGGCTACATCGTCACGGCGGGGCCCCGGGCGGGCGCGCCTGGGGCGGACGCGCCGGGGGGCCGCGCGCCTGGAGCGGGCGTGCAGCGGCCCGATCTGCCGGCCCGCCGGCCGGCGACGTCGGGTGCGCTCCCGGTGGCGCGGTTCGTGGAGAAGCCATCGGCGGAGGCGGCGGCTGCGCTCCTCGCGGGCCCGGCGACTGTTGCCTGGAACGCGGGGATCTTCGCCTGGCGCCGCGATTCCATCCGGGCGGCCCTCGCGGCGCACGCGCCGGACATCCTCGCGGAGGTGGAGGCGGGCGTGCGCGCGACCGCCGGGGATCGGGCCGCGCTGGACGCTGCCTACGCGACCCTCCGGGCCACCTCCATCGACTACGCGGTCATGGAACCGGCGTCGCAGGTCGGCAACGTCGCGATGATCGGCGCGGACGTCGGCTGGAGCGACCTCGGCAGCTGGGCAGCCCTCCGCGACGCGCTCGTTGCGCAGGCCGTGGCGGCCGGCGAGCCGGCGGGGGTGGTCGGCTTCGGCGCCCGCCGCGACCGCGGCTCCGAGTCCACGCTGGTGATGAGTGGCGCCAGGCTCGTCGTGACCATCGGCCTGCGCGATACCATCGTGGTCGACACGCCCGACGCGCTGCTCGTCTGCGCCGCGGACCGCTCCCAGGAGGTCCGGGCCATCGCGGAGGAGCTGGCACGGGCGCGGGAGGAGGACACGTGACGATCACGGAGGCGCCGCGCCCCTCGACCATCGTCTTCGGCACGGACGGCTGGCGGGCGAAGGTCGCCGACGACTTCACGTTCGAGAACGTGCGCCGCTGCGCCGAGGGGGTCGCCCGTTACGTCGTCGACCGCGGCGAGCAGGCAAAGGGCGTCGTCCTCGCCTATGACCGGCGCTTCGCCTCCGAGCATTTCGCTGCCGCCGCGGCCGAGGTCCTCCTGGCCTACGAGATCCCGGTCGCGTATGCAAGCTCCGCGGTCCCGACCCAGATGTCCAGCTACGAGGTGGTCCAGCGCGGGGCGGCCGCGGGCATCGTCATCACGGCGAGCCACAACCCCTGGACGGACAACGGCTTCAAGGTCAAGTCGCCGACCGGCGCGGCGGCCGGGCCGGAGCTCCTCGAGGTCCTCGAGCGGACGATCGCGGGCAACGGAGGTGCGGCGATCCCGCGGCGGCCGTTCGCGGACGCGGAGGCGGCCGGCCTCGTCGAGCGCTACGACCCGTATCCGGGCTACGAGCGGTTCGTGCGCCGCACCGTCGACCTCGACGCGCTGCGGGCGGCCGACGCGACGATCCTCGTGGAGCCAATGTGGGGCGCCGGGGCGGGCTGGCTCAGTCGCCTGCTCGCGGGTGGCAGGATCCGCGTCACCGAGCTGCACACGGAGCGCAACCCGTACTTCGGCGGCGTCAACCCCGAGCCCATCCGGCCGAACATCGACGAGGCGCTCGGGGTCGTGGCGGCCGGTGGGTTCGATCTCGGGCTGCTGCTGGACGGCGATGCCGACCGCGCCGGCGCGATCGACGAGCGGGGTGTCTTCGTCCACCAGCTCCAGGTGTACGGCCTGCTCATGTACTACCTGGTCGAGCATCGCGGGATGCATGCCCCGGTGGTCAAGAGCGTCAACGAGACGTCGATGGCCGAACGCCTGGGCGAGCGCTACGGGATTCCCGTCCACGAGACGCCGGTCGGCTTCAAGTACGTCGGCCCGAAGATGATCGAGACGGGCGCGATGTACGGCGGCGAGGAATCCGGCGGCTACGGGTTCGGCATGCACCTGCCCGAGCGCGACGGCATCTACGCCAACCTGCTCCTGCTGGACCTCGCCCTGCGCGAGCGGGTCGCCGGCCGCTGGCCCTTCTCCAGGGCGATCGCGCACCTGCACGAGATCGCCGGGCCGTCGTTCTACCAGCGCGTGGACATCCACGTGGACCGGGCGGTCTACGCGTCCGTCAAGGAGCGTCTCCTCGTCGAGCTCGTCGACAGGGCGCCGGCGGAGCTGGCCGGCCAGCCGGTCACGCGGACGGTGGCGCTGACCACCGGGGACGGGTTCAAGTTCTTCATCGCGGATGGCTCGTGGCTCCTGGTCCGCTTCAGCGGCACCGAGCCGCTCGTCCGCGTCTACACGGAGGCGACCTCGGGGGCTGCAGCCGACGCGTGCGTCGCGGCCGGCGAGGCGCTCGTCCGGGGCTGATCGGGCGCCTCCCGCGCTGTCGACCGGCCGGGTCGCCGGCCGGGTCGACCGGCCCGTGATGTCCGGCCGTCTGGCGCACCGGCGGGACGTCCGGCCCGCGCCCTTCTTGGCGGGGGGTTGTACTCTTCCTGAAACAACCGCTCGCCGGTCGACCGGACGATTCGACCGGGCGGCGGCCTCTCTTGGCCCAGTGTGACAACGGAGGGAACGCCGCGATGCACAGCTCTCTCATCGGCAAGGTCGAGAAGGCAAATCGGTACGCACGCGAGCAGGACCGCGTGGAGTTCGATCGCCTCAGCGTCACGTTCCGTGGGGACAACGACACCCACCATGTGAGCCTCGACGCCGGTGCCTGGCACTGCACGTGCCACTACTTCGAGAGCTGGCAGAGCTGCGTCCATCAGCTCACCCTCCAGAAGATCCTCGGGCAGATGCTGCGCGAAGAGGCGCAGATCTCGATCTTCAGCGCTCCCGCGGCCGAGGCGCTGCCCGGCTGACGCCCCGGGCCCGACCGCCGAGGGCCGGGACCCGACGCCCGCCTCTCCACCGGCCGACCGCCGGGACCCGACGCGTGCGGCATTCGACCGGCCGACGGCCGGGACCCCGACACGCCGAGGCCCGCGTGATCGCTGCCGGCTGATCTCCGGACCTTTCCTGTCGCGTCGCCCGTCCGCCACGGTTCTCTTGGCGGCCCAGTCACGGCAGCCACGTCGGCCAGCCCGGGGTGAGGCCGTCGGGTTGTGCGAGCCGGGGACCCGCGCGCCACGCGTCGCTCGCGCGCTCGTAGATGGCGAGCGAGCCAGGGCCCGCGTCGCCCGGCTGCACGACCATCGCGAGGAAGCGTCCGTCGCGGCTGAGCGCAAACCCGCCCGACACCAGGTCCGCCCCGGGCAACACCGGGCCGGATCCCGGCAGGCGGCGCGACGTGAGCACCGACGCGGTCGGCCCGACGACGAGGCGGTCGCCCGTCAACGCCACGGACGTGCGGCCGTCACCCGAAGTCCCGAATGCATACGCACGGACCTGCAGCCGGTCCAGGACACGCCCGTCCGATACGGCGAGGAGGCCGAGGAACAGGCGGTCGAACCGGTCGCGCTGCACGATCGCCACGCGCGCCTCGTCGACCCACGCGGGCGGGACCCCCTCGGTCTCGTCCGCGAGCCGGTTGATCTCGCGTCGTCCGCTGGCCGGGTCGATGACGACGAGGGCGCTCGGCGATTGGGTGTCCCCGGGCCGCGCGATCGCCGCGACCCGGGTCCCGTCCGGCGACGCGGTCGCCGACCAGATGAACGCGCCCGCGGGCATCTCTCCGGGTCCGCTGAGCGCAAGGGCGCGCCACGCGGTGCCGGACGCCAGCCCGTCAGGCCCGCGCTGGGCCACGAAGGCCCGACCGTCGCGGAGGACGGCCACGAGCCGGCCGCCCGCGATGGGAGCCAGCGCGGTCGACGGACGGATCGGGAAGCGGAACCGGGATGACCTCGCCCGAGAGCCGGACGAGGCTGAGCGAGGCCGTCTCGCCGTCGAAGGCGAGCAGGAGAAGCTCCGACCCGGTGGGCGCCACGGTCGGAGCAACCGGGGATGCCTCCGCGAGTGTCGGGATCGGCCGTGGCGTTGGTGAGGCGGGCGTCTCCGGGCCGGATGCCAGGGCAGCCGGACTCGTGGTCGTGTCGATCGATGGCGGGCCGGTGGGGACTGCGGGCGCGCACCCGGCGAGCATGACCGCGACCGATAGAACCACGCTCGGCACGGGAGTCGCGACGCGGCGGCTCCTCGCCCGGCGGCCGGCCGGGCGAGGAGCAGACGAGCAGATCCGGCGGGACGCTGCTCATCGCAGGACGTCGCCCCCGATGAGCGCTCCGGTGCCCGCGTCGAGGTAGAGCTTCACGGCGCGAAGCGCGTCGGCGAGCGGTCCCGACGTGCGGGCCTCGACGACCCACGCCAGGCGTAACGTTGCGCCGGGCGCGTCCGGCCCGGTCGGGTCGAAGACGCTGTTCGGCGCGACCCAGCCCAGGCCGAGCGTGGCGATGCTGACCTGGCCCGCGCGGCTGCCGAAGATCGTCCCGAGGGTCGTCGTCGCCCGTGCGCGCGCCGCGGCCTCGTCGAGCGTTGACGCGGGCCGCGCGGCGAGGGGCCGCTCGGTTCGGACGACCGCGTGCATCCGGCCATCGGGCCAGAGATCCAGGCGGACGCCGTCACCGACGACCGGCACGCCGTCAACGACCCGGGGCCAGGTGAGCGTCCAGCCGGTGTCGTCGGGACCCTGCCGGACATCCGGCGCGCCAGCCGTGTCGAGGCCCAGGTCCGTCGCAAGACGATTCGCCCGGGCACGCGCCGCAGCGGCGCTCGGCATCGGCGGACCGCCGGCCGCCTGCCAGCCGAACGCGACGGCGCCCACGAGGCGCCCGCGTGCGTCGAACCGGTGGAGCTGGAGGGTCCGGCCCGTGCGATCGCTCTCGGTGACTTCGTCGTACGCGGTGCCGTCGAACCGGTCGACGACCCGTTCCACGCGCGACGAAGCCGGTTCGGGCAGGCCGAGGCGCGACCGGACCTCGGCCGCGCGCGCCAGGGCGGCAGCGGCCTTGCCCGGGGTCACCGGCGTCCGCTCGGTGACGGGACCGCCGGCGACGAAGCGATCCGCCGCGGCGCCCGTGGACGTCCCGCCCGGGAAGCCGAGCGCGATGGCCGTGCCGGCGACCGCGACCGCGGCAAGGAGGCGTGTGGCGCGACGCCGCGCCGGGAAGCAGAGACGTGTGCGCATCGTGATCACCTCACAGACAGCTTGTGCAGCCGGACGGCAGGGGTCCTGCCCGCCCCGTCCACACGTAGCTGCCGTACCAGTTGGCGGCGAAGCCAGCGTTGAACGAGCCGAGCCGGGCGACGTCGAAGGCCTGGCCAACGCCGTAGCCGGGCCCGATCGCGCTCCAGAACCGCGTCTCGAACGCGTACTCGTCGCTGTCCCAGGCTTCGCCGAGATACCCGAGGTAGAAGCTCGGGCCGGCCCAGGCGCCCCACCCGGCCTTCGTCTTCGCGATGGCGAAGGCGCCGGGCATCGTCGTCGCGGACTCGCCGAGGTGGCAGGTCGACATGATCACGAGGTTCGACGCGCGCCCGCGCCGCACGGCCGCGATGTCGCGGGCGAAGACGATCCGGGACCCGCTGCAGATCCCCGCGTCCTCGCGGAAGCCGAAGTCGCGCGTCGAGCCGGAGTAGGCGTAGTTGTCGCCGTGGCTGTGGACGTAGAACCCCCAATCGTTGAGGGTCCGTGACAGCACCTGCGTCTTGGTGAACGCCGTCCCGCTGTACGCGGTCGTGGCGTACCCCAGGTTGCGGTAGCCGGCGACCGCGGCCGAGAGCATCCGCGCTGGGTACGTGTCGTTGAAGCCGATGCAGTTGAACGAGAACGAGGTCGTGTTCGAGTCCGCGGACGCCTGGTACGCGGCGCGCGCGGGACCCGCGGCCGCCGCCACGAGCGCGGCCGCACCGACGAGGGCGGCGAAGGAACGAAGCCATCGGCCGGGAGACATCCATGAACCTCCTCCGGCGGGAACGAGTGGGCGGCGGACCGAGCGGCTGCCGGCGAGGAGGCGAGTGACGGCAGTCTGCCCGCCCGCCATTCACGGGCCCTTATCGGGCGGTCGGTCCGGCCGGCGAAGGCCCGGCGGCGGCGCCCGCGGCAGCCGCCACGCCGCAGTCGTGGCGCCCGCCGACGGCCGCACCCGTGCTACGCTGCTGCCCGTCACCACCCCGCCGCGTGGTCGCGAAGCCGGTGAGATTCCGGCACAGTCCCGCTACGGTGACCGCCGTTCCAGCAACGGCGGAAGTCCGGTCGCCGGCCCCGCGGCAGAGCCGCACGTACCCTCGCGAGAAAGGGGCAGGCAGGCATGATCCCGACCGGCTGATCCTCGCCCGTCGTTGGCGTGCGTCCCGTGGTTCCGAGCCAGGAGCCACGCGTTCGCGTCGATCGCAACCCCGTGCGAGAGGTCCGATGATCCTCACCCGTGCCCGCCGGCGGCCCGCCGGCTTCCTCACCCTTTCGGCGCTCATTGCCGCCATCCTTGCCGGCTGTGGCGCCGCGGCCCCGGTCGTGCCCGCCACGATCGGCCCGTCGCCGACTGCCGTCATCGCGGCCGCGGCGACCGGGACGCCGCCTCCCGCGTCGCTCGCGCCATCACCGGGGCCCTCCGCGGCGGCGGTGGCCTACCCGCTCGGCCTGAAGGACGACGAGGGCACTGCCGTCACGATCCCGGCCCGTCCGACCCGGATCGTCTCGCTCACGCCCGCCACCACGGAGATCCTGTTCGCCGTTGACGCCGGGCCGCGGGTCAGGGGCGTGACCGACGCGGACGACTACCCGCCCGCGGCGAAGCAGATCACGCAGGTCGTGAAGCTGGGCGCAGTCGACGTCGAGAAGATCGTCGGGCTCGGCGCCGATCTGGTGATCGCCGGCGGGAACAGCTTCACCAGCCCCAATTCGATCGCGAAGCTCCGCTCGCTGGGCATCCCGGTCGTGGTCGTCTACGCCGCGGACGTGGCCGGGGTCCTTCGTGACATCGGGCTGGTTGCCACCGCGGCAGGCGCGGCGGCCGCCGGCGCCTCGCTCGTGGCGTCGCTGCAATCCCAGGTGGATGCGGTCGTCGCCGCGGTCGCCACGGCCGGCGCACCCCGGCCGCGCGTCTTCTACGAGCTCGACGCGACCAAGCAGGTCTATACGTTCGCCGACGGCATCGTCCAGGACGACCTGATCCGGATGGCCGGGGGCGACCCGATCACGACCGGCAGCCCCACGGTCTTCAGCATCCCGCTCGAGAAGCTCGTCGTCGCGGACCCGCAGCTGATCCTGCTCGGCGACGCGGCGTACGGGACGACGCCAGCCCAGGTGGCGGCTCGCCCCGGATGGTCGGTCATGACCGCCGTGAAGACCGGCGCGATCCGCGCGATCGACGACACCATCGTCTCGCGACCCGGTCCGCGGATCGTGGAGGCGCTGCGGGCGCTCGCGCTCGCCATCGACCCGACGCTCACGCTCCCGGTGGCGCCGGCCGCGAGCGCGGCGCCATGAGAAGGCCGATCGCGCGATGAACCCGCGGCCTGCCGGACGTCCGGCACGATGAGCATCGGCGCACGCAGCCTCGCCCTGGCCCGCGCCCACGTCGGGCGACCCGCCCATGCCCCGAGCGCAGCCGCGCTCGCGCTCGTCGGTCTCGTCGCCCTGGCGAGTGCGGTCGTCGTGGCCGTCGCGGCCGGATCGGTCGCTGTCGCCCCGGGCGACACGGTGGGCATCCTGCTCCGGGCGATCGGCCTGCCGATCGACCGGTCGTGGACCCCCGCGGCGGAGACGATCGTCCTGGAGCTGCGCCTGCCGCGCGTGCTGACCGCGATCATGGTCGGCGGCGGCCTGGCCGTGGCCGGTGCGGCGTTCCAGGGACTGCTCCGCAACCCGCTGGCCGACCCATACGTGCTGGGGACCGCCTCCGGCGCGGCCCTTGGCGCGGCCGTCGCCGTCCTGGTCCCGTTCCGCGCCGTCTTCCTGGACCTGGGCCTGCTCCACCTCCTCTCGTTCGTGGGTGCGTTGGCGTCCGTGGCGGTGGTCTACCGGCTGGGGCACGGCGGAGGGCCGTTCGCCCCCCTCACCGGGCTCCTGCTGACCGGCTACGCGGTCGGCTCGCTGCTCGCGGCAGGGCTGGCGATGACGATGTTCCTGGCCGGCTCGAACCTGCGCCAGATCTTCGCCTTCCTGCTCGGCGGGCTCGAGGGCGCGAGCTGGCTCCGGCTCGCGTTCGCCGCGCCCCTGATCGCCGGCGGCTCGCTCGCGATCGTCGCCCGTGCCCGCGTGCTCAACGGGCTGCTCCTCGGCGAGGAGGCGGCCGCCCACCTCGGAGTCGACGTCCGCCGTGAACGGGCAGTCCTGCTGGCGCTCGCGAGCCTCGTCACGGCGGCGGCGGTCGCCGTCGCCGGGCTGGTCGGCTTCATCGGCCTCGTGGCGCCGCACCTGGTCCGGCTGCTCGTGGGGCCGGACGCGCGGCGCGTCCTGCCGCTCGCCGCGATCCTCGGCGCGATCCTTCTCGTGCTCGCCGACCTCGGCGCCCGCCTCCTCGGCGAGATCCCCGTGGGCGTCGTGACGGCCGTCGTCGGCGCCCCGTTCTTCCTCGCGCTCCTGCGCGGCACCCGCTCGGCGTACGAGCTGTGACGCCGCCGACCGCCGAGCTCGGCGGGGTCACGGTCGCGTATCGCGACCGGCTCGTCCTGCGCGGCGTGGACCTCGCGGTCGCGACGGGCGAGCGGGTGGCGCTGGTCGGCCCGAACGGGGCAGGCAAGTCGACGCTGCTGCGCGTCCTCGCCGGGCTGGTCGTGCCGCGCGAGGGCCGGGTGTCGCTCGGCGGTGACCCGGTCGCGGGCCTCGGCCGCGCGGCGATCGCCCGCCGCCTCGCCGCGGTTCCGGGCCAGGCCGCGCTGCCCTTCGCGACCCGCGTGGAGGAGGTCGTGGCGCTCGGCCGGCTCCCGCACGAGGACCCGTTCCGCGGCCCCCGGCCGGCCGATCACGCGGCCGTGGACGCGGCCATCGAGCGGGTCGGGATCGGCCACCTGCGTGGCCGCGACGCACGCGAGCTGAGCCTCGGTGAGCGCCAGCTCGTCCTCATCGCCCTCGCCGTGGCCCAGGCCGCCCCGCTCCTGGTCCTCGACGAGCCGACCGTCCACCTGGACCTGCGCCACCAGGTCGCCGTGATGGAGCTCCTCGCGGACCTCAACCGCCACGACGGCGTCGCCGTGCTGGCCGTGCTCCACGACCTGGCACTCGCCGCGCACTTCTTCCCGCGTCTCGTCCTCCTCGACGCCGGGCGCGTCGTCGCGGATGGCCCGCCTGCGCGCGTGCTCGCGCCGGAGCGGATTCGCGCGACGTTCGGGGTCGACCCCGCGATCTTCACCGGGCCCGCGGCGTTCGCGGGTCCGAGCGCGCTCCACGTGGCGCCGCCCGAGTTGACCGCGGGCACCGGCGGCCGCTAGGCTCCGGGCGTGCCCATGACCCGCCCGCGCCCCGGCCGCGCGACCCGACTCGTCGCGATGCTGGGCATCGCCGTGCTCGTCGCGGCGTGCGGCGCGACCCAGACGTCGCAACCTCCCGCGAGCGGATCGCCGGCCGCGTCGCAGGCGTCGGCGGAGCCCGCCGCGTCGCCGAGCGGGACCGACCAGGCGTCCGCTGCGCCGAGTGCCGGGTCCGACGGGTCACCGTCACCCCAGGAAAGCGCCCTCGCCGCTCCCGTCGGCTGGTGCCTCGGCTCGCCCCGGCTCCGCGGACGCGTGCAGCGGCACGGCCGAGAACCGCGACTTCTACACCGCCCTCGCCGCGAGCGTTGCCTGGGACGTCTACTGTGCGACGCTGCCGCAGGGCTGGTTCGTCGAGAGCGGCTCGTACCGGCTCTCGAACGGCGGCCAGCTGTCGATCACGTACAAGGGCCCGGGCGGCGCCCGGCTCGTCGTCCGCGAGGGGGGCTACTGCGCCGGGCATCCGGACTGCATCCCGGCAGGGACCGACGCCGGCGCGGCCCGCTTCGGGGACCGGGATGCGCGGCTCCTCGACATCGGCAACGGCTCGTGGCTGGTTGTCGTCGTGCCGACGGCTGACGTCGGGTGGCAGGCGGTGGGCACGGGCATGGATGGCACCGTCCTGGGGGCATTCACGGCCGCGTTCGCCCGCGTCGACCAGTAGGGTAGGCACCACAAGCCGTCGCGTCGTCCGGTGCCGCCGGTGCAACGGCCGGCCCGGGCGCGTCGTGTGCTATCTTTGCACACGACGTTGCACACGATTCCTCACATGGATGGTCGCGCCATGCCCCTTGTCCGCACGAATGTCACGCTCCCCGCTGAGACGCTCGCGATCATCGACGAGGTAGCCGGCCCGCGCGGCCGGAGCGCCTACATCGCGGAGGTGCTCCTCAAGCAAGCGAAACGCGACCGGATGATGAAGGTATGGCGCGCGAACCGCGGCGTCCTGAAAGACTCGACCACGTGGGGTCGGACACCGGAAGAGGTTCTCGAGACCCTCAAGGAGATCCGGGCGAGCTGGGATCGTCCGTGGGTCGACGCGCTGTGGGAGGAACGATCACCGGATGCCGAAGCTTCTCGACACGACCCTCCTGATCGACCACTCGATCGGCCTGCCAGGCGCGGTCGCGATGCTGGAGCGCCTGTTCGCGGAGGCGGATGACCTGCTCGTCTGCGACGCGGTGGTCGCGGAGGCGCTTTCGAGCGGAACGATGGACGAGCGGCGGACGATTGCGAGCCTGATCGACGCGGTCGAATACGTTTCCACCGCTCCCGACGCAGCCAGATGGGCCGGCGAGGCGCGCCGGCTGCGAGGAGCGGCCAGCCCGCGGACGCTCGGTGACGCGATCATCGCCGGCGTCGCGTGGTCCCTGGGGGCCGCGATCGTGACCCGCAACCCGGACGACTTCGTGCGGATGGGCGTGCCCGTCCTTACCTACGAGGCGGACGCACCGGCCTGACCTCGCGCGGCGGCGCGCCGGTGCAAGCGTCAGCCGGCCCGCGTCGGGCACAATGGCCCGCACATCCCGGACGAAGCCCCGGGCGATCCGGCCCGACGCCGGCGCCCCGGCATCGGCGCCAAGCGGAGGAGCATCTGACGTGACCGTCGGGACGGCGTTCCACCCGCGCACCGCGCCCCTCAATGCGCATCTCCAGTGGCGCGAGTGGTCCGGCTTCTTCGCCGCCAGCGCGTACCACGCCTCGCACGTCATCGAGTACAACGCGATCCGCGAGGCGGCCGCGCTCATCGACGTGAGCCCGCTCTTCAAGTACGAGCTGCGCGGCCCCGACGCGGTCCGCCTGGTGGACCGGCTGATCGTCCGCGACGCCGCGAAGCTCACGCCGGGCCGTGTCTTCTACACGCCGTGGTGCGACGAGCACGGCAAGGTGATCGACGACGGCACGATCCACCGGCTCGACGACGAGGATGGGGCGCAGGTCGTGCGCTGGACCGCCGCCGACCCGCAGCTCCGCTGGCTTCGCATGAACGCGCAGGACCTGGACGTGGAGGTCCGGGACGTCAGCGAGTCCGTCGCGGCGGTCGCCCTGCAGGGGCCGCTCAGCCGGGAGGTCCTGCAGGCGGCGACCGGCACGTCCTTCGTCGACCTGCGCTTCTTCCGGCGCCGCCGGGCGACCCTTGCCGGCATCCCGGTCGACGTCTCGCGGACCGGCTACACGGGCGACCTGGGCTACGAGCTGTGGATCCCGGCAGATCGCGCGGTCGACGCCTGGGACGCGCTGGTCGCCGCGGGCGAGCCGTATCGCATCCGTCCGGCCGGCATGCTCGCGCTCGACGTTGTGCGCCTCGAGGCAGGCCTGATCCTGATCGAGGCCGACTACACCAGCGCCGTCCACTCGCACATCCCGAGCCAGAACTACTCGCCCTATGAGGTCGGGCTCGGCCGCCTGGTCGACCTTGACGCGGGAGACTTCATTGGCCGGCGCGCGCTCGTCGCGGAGATGGCGGCCGGCGGGCCGCCGCGCCGGCTCGTGGGCCTCGACATCGACTGGCCGGAGATCGAGGCGCTCTACGCCGCACAGGGCCTGGCCCCGTACGCGCCTCCCTCCGTGAGCCGGGCGCCGGTCCCGGTCTTCGCTGCCGGCCGCCAGGTCGGGCGCGTCACCAGCACGGGCTGGAGCCCGCTCCTCAAGAAGATGCTGGGCCTCGCCTCCGTCGGGCTGGCCCACGCGCGAACCGGGACACGTCTCGCGGTCGAGTGGACGGTCGAGGCCCGCCGGGGCACCGTCTCCGCGACCGTCGTGGAGCTTCCGTTCTTCGACCCGCCCCGCAAGCGCGCCTGACGGCCGTGAACTCGGCGCGCACGGAGATCCGGACATCGAGCCAGGGAGGGACCCGCGTGGCGCAGCGCTACGACGCCGTGATCATCGGCGGCGGTCACAACGGCCTCACGACCGCCGCCTACCTCGCGAAGGCGGGCTGGAAGACGCTGGTCCTCGAGAAGCGCCGCATCCTGGGGGGCGCGACGACGAGCGACGAGATCGTCCCCGGGTACACCTTCAGCGTGCTCTCCTACGTCGTCAGCCTGCTTCGACCAGAGATCATTCGCGACCTGGAGCTGGCGAAGCACGGCCTGGAGATCCTGCCGCTCGACGGCACCTTCACGCCCCTGCATGGCGACTACCTGTGGCGAACGGACGACCATGCCCAGACCATCCGCGAGATCCGGCGCTGGTCGGCCACCGACGCCGACGCGTACGAGGAGTACGGCCAGCTGATGGCCGACATGGCGCGCTTCATCAAGCCGATCCTCGGGATGGTGCCGCCCGACCCGACGAGCATCGACCCGCGCGACTGGCTGGGCGTGCTGGGCCTGGGTCGCGACTTCGCGCGGCTCCCTGAACGGCAGCAGTCCGCCTTCATCGGGCTCATGACGATGAGCGCGGCGGATTTCCTGGACCAGTGGTTCGAGACCGAGCCGCTCAAGGCCACCATGTCCGCGTCGGGGATCATCGGGACCTTCCTGGGCGTCCGCTCGCCGGGCACCGCCTACGTGCTGCTCCACCACTACATGGGCGAGATCGACGGCGCGTTCCGCGCCTGGGGCCTTCACAAGGGTGGCACCGGCGCCATCAGCGCGGCGATCGCGGGCGCGGCCCGGGCGCACGGGGCGGAGATCCGCACCGAGGCGGGGGTCAGCCGCGTCATGCTCACGCCGTCCGGTGACCGCGCCACGGGCGTCGTCCTCGAGAGCGGCGAGGAGATCGCGGCCAACGTCGTGGTCTCCTCGGCGGATGTGCGGCGCACGTTCCTCCAGTTCCTCGAGCCCGGGA
This sequence comes from uncultured Chloroflexia bacterium, assembly GCA_963734535.1. Lineage (GTDB taxonomy): Bacteria > Chloroflexota > Limnocylindria > Limnocylindrales > CSP1-4 > CTSoil-043. The sequence continues at coordinate 102,633 of CAVTHS010000006.1, forward strand.
TCCTGCCGGAGGACTTCGAGGCGCAGGTGCGCCGCTTCAAGTTCCGGGGCAGCTCCGGCAAGGTCAACCTCGCCCTCGATGCGCTGCCGACCTTCACGACGAACCCGGGTGGCACGGAGTACCTCCGGGGCGCGGTGAGCATCAGCCCCTCGCTCGAGCACATGGAACGTGCCTACGACGAGGCGAAGTACGGCCGCTTCAGCCGCCGGCCGTACGTCGACATCGTGTTTCCCAGCCTCGTGGACCCGTCCGTGGCGCCGCCGGGCCGGCACGTCATGAGCTGCTTCGTCCAGTACGCGCCCTACAACCTGGCCGAGGGGCCGGCGGACTGGGACAACCAGAAAGAGGCCTTCGGGGACGCCGTGATCGACCTGGTCAGCGAGTTCGCGCCGAACCTCCGGGACGTGATCGTGGAGCGGCACGTGGTCTCGCCGCTCGACATGGAGCGCGACTGGGGCCTCACCGAGGGCAACATCTTCCACGGTGAGCTCTCGCTGGAGCAGCTCTTCTTCAGCCGGCCCATCCCCGGCTGGGCGCGCTACCGGACGCCGATCCGCGACTACTGGATGTGCGGCTCGTCGACGCACCCCGGCGGCGGGATCATGGGCGCGAACGGGCGGCTCGCCGCGCTCGAGCTGATCCGGGCACGCCGGACGAAGGTGGCCTGACCGATGTCCAGCCAGCCCTCCGGCCCGTACGAGGCGATCGTCGTCGGCGGCGGCCACAACGGCCTCGTGGCCGGCGCCTACCTCGCGAAGGCCGGCCTCCGGACGCTCGTGCTCGAGAAGCGCGCCACGCTCGGGGGCACTGTCGAGACGCGTCCGCTCGCCGACGGCAAGCGCGCGCCGGGCCTCTTCCATACGGTGGGCCGGCTGCGCCCGTCCGTTGCCCGCGAGCTCGGCCTCCGCGGCCACGGGCTGGCCCTGGTCGCACCCGAGGTCCGGGCCTTCGCCCCCCAGCCGGACGGCCGTGCCGTCACCCTGTGGGCCGACCCCGCGCGCACGGCCGACGAGCTCCGGGCCTGGTCCGTTGCCGACGGGGCGGCCTGGGCCGGGTTCGACCGGCACGTCCGGTCACTTGCCGCGTTCATCGCCTCTCTCAACGACGCGACGCCGCCCCCGACGAGCGGCGCGGGCCTCGGCGACGCGATCACCGGGCTCCTGCTGGGCCGCGCGTTCAAGAAGCTCTCGAGGGACGATGCCCGCCAGCTGCTGCGCGTCCTGCCGATGGCGATCGCGGACTTCGTGGCGGAATCGTTCGAGAGCGAGCCCGTGCGGGCGGCAGTCGCGATGCGCGCTGTCGCGTTCTCCGCGCTGGGCGCCTGGTCGATGGGCACGACCGCTGCGTTGCTCGCGGATTCGGCCGGCAACGACGGAGGGGCGGCGGGCCAGACCGTGTTCGCGAAGGGCGGCCCCGGCTCGCTCGCCGACGCGCTTGCCGCGGCCGCACGCTCCTTCGGGGCGGAGATCCGGACCGGCGCGGAGGTGGTCGGCGTGGCAACGCTCGACGGCCGCGTCACGGGCGTGGTCCTCGCTTCGGGCGACGAGATCGCGGCGCCGATCGTGGCGTCCGGCCTCGACCCGAAGCGGACGCTCCTGGGGCTCCTGCCGCCGCTGGAGCTCGGCCCGAACCTTCGCTGGCGCGCCGGCAACATCCGGCAGCCCGGCCGCGTTGCGCGCGTCAACCTGGGCCTGTCGGGCCTGCCGGAGTTCCCGGCTGCCGGCGCGCGCGAGGAGGCCGCCAGGCGACTCCGGGGCAGGATCCTCGTCGGGGCAACCGGGATCGACGACATGGAGCGCGCCTTCGACGCCTCGAAATACGGCCGCATCTCCGACGCGCTCCTGCTGGAGGCGACGATCCCGTCGCTGGTGGACCCGTCGCTGGCGCCCGACGGCGGCCACGTGATGAGCGTCATCGCGCAGTACGTTCCGTACCGCCTCGCCGACGGGACCTGGGACGACGCGGCGCGCGAGGCGCTCGGGGACCGGGTCGTGGCGCGGCTGGAAACGGTCGCGCCCCGAATCGCGGGGCTCATCACGGCCCGCGAGGTCCTCACGCCGGTCGACCTCGAGGCCGAGTACGGCCTCACCGGGGGCCATCCCTATCACCAGGAGCCTGCCCTCGACGCGTGGTTCGCCTGGCGCCCGCTGGTGGGCCACGCCCGTTACCGGATGCCGGTCGAGGGCCTCTACCTGGTTGGGCCCGGCGCCCACCCGGGCGGGGGCGTGACGGGCGCGCCCGCCCAGAACGCCGTGAAGGAGATCCTGGCCGACCGGCGGAAGCGGCGCCGCTGACCCACCGTCGGCCCCCTCGCGGCGGCGTCCGTCAGTCGGGCAGTCGCAGCTCCCAGCCCCGGAGGCGTTCCAGGAAACGATCCGCCGTCAGGTCCAGCTGGATCGGCGTGATCGAGACCCGGTCGTGGAGGACCGCGTGGACGTCAGTCCCTGGGATCGCCTGCCCGGTTGGCGGCGGTCCGCCAACCCAGTAGTAGGGAACACCGCGCGGGTCGGCGCGCCGGATGAGCTCGTCCTGGTAGATCCGCTTGCCGAGTCGCGTGACCTCGATCCCGGCGCACCGGTCGAGCGGGATCGCCGGGACATTCACGTTGAGGAGCTGGGCCGGCTCGAGGCCGCGCTCCAGGATCGCCCGCGCCACGACGACGGCAGCCGCGGCGGCCAGCGAGAAGTCGTCGGGCGCGAAGTCGTCGTGGCTGATCGCGAACGCCGGGCATCCCGACAGCACGGCCTCCATCGCGGCGCTCACGGTCCCCGAGTAGGTGATGTCGTCGCCGAGGTTGGCGCCGTGGTTGATGCCGCTCGCGACCAGGTCGATCGGGCCCGGCAGCAGGCCAAGGAAGACGAGACCGACGGCGTCGGACGGGGACCCGTCGATCGACCACGCCGGCGTGCCATCGGCAAGCGTCCGCTCCCGGACGCGAAGCGGTCGCCACATGGTCCGCGAATGGCCCACGGCGCTCTGGTTCGTGTCCGGGGCGATCACGACGACCTCCCCCAGCGTCGCCATCGCCTGCGCGAGTGCGAGCAGGCCGCGCGACTCGATCCCGTCGTCGTTCGTGACGAGGATGCGCGGCCGGCCGCCTCGCGCGGGGATCGCCGGGCTCACTCCGGCGACGCGTCGGCGGCGGGATCGGGCTCCCGCGGGACCCGGACCGGGCGGCCCTCGCGAGCCTCCAGCCGCCGGGCAGCGCGGACGGCCACGCTGCCCTGGTCCGTCATCGAGCGCTGCAGCCCGAACATGACGACCGCGCTGATGACCGCCGCGATCGGCAGGCCGAAGATCGCCCCGGCCACGCCCGCCACCTTGGAGCCGATCAGGACGCTGGCGAAGACCAGGATCGGCGGGATCCCGACCACCTCCGCCATCAACCGCGGCTGGACCAGGTTCATGACCACGAACCAGCCGATCGCCATCCCGATGAGCGTTCCAACGGTCGCGTCCGGGACGCTGACGAACGCCACCAGGACAGGGGGCACCCACGCCACGAACGGTCCGAAGAACGGGATCGCCATGAGGACGCCTGCCGTGGCGGTGACGACGGGAACGTACGGCAGCCCGAATGCCACGCTCACGACGAACGCGACGAGCGCATACAGGAACCCGATGATCGCCTGGCCGCGGAGGAAGCCGCCGAACGAGCGGCCGATGGCATCCTCGAGAAGGCGCGCCTCCGTGGCGTATCGGGGCGGCACCAGGCGGAGGATGAAGGACAGGATCGCCTCGCTGTCGATGACCATGAAGACCGACAGGAAGAACAGGATGAGCACGTTGCCGACGACACCGATGCTGGCGACGGCGGCTGCCTGCAGCGGCCCGACGAGGCCCTGGGCCGCGGAGGCCAGCCCGTCGAGGAACGCGTTCGCCTGCGTGACCAGGTCCACCTGGCCGAGGCCCAGCGCGGCCAGCCGGGTCGCCCACGGCTGGAGGATCGCCGGCAGCTCCTCGCGGAGGCTCGGGACGTTCCGGATGAACTCCAGGAGCGAGCTGAAGAGCGCCTGGGCCAGGACCACGATGAGCGCCAGGAGCGCCACCGTGAGCACGGCATACACGGCCACCACGGCCACCACGCGCGGAAGTCGCGGCACGGCACGCAGCAGGAGCCGGACCGGTGACGAGAGGATGAAAGCGAGCAGCCACGCCAGGAAGAACGTCAGGATGACGTCCGCGAAGAAGTTCCAGTAGGTCGCCAGGTACGAGAGCACGACCAGCGCGAACGCGGCCGAGCCGAGCACGAGGAACGACGTCAGCCAGCGCTGCTGGCGTTCGCTCAGGGTCGGCGGCTGCGGCTCGGACATCGGGGCGCGGGGGCTCCCAGCGGCCCGTCGGGCCGGCCGTGGGGGCGGGCGGCGACGGCGGTCGGGCGGTCCGCCGGCCTGCCTATCGTACGCGCCACGCCGTGCGCGTCGCCGGGCCCCGTGTCGACGTCTCGCGCGCGGCCGGCGGGGGCGCGTGGGGATGGGCGCGGCGGGTGGCACCCAACGGAAGGCGCGCGGCCGACGATGCCCGGTGAGACCCGGTCAGCGCAGGCCCATCTTCTCCCGGACCTCGGCCATGGTCGCGTCGACGATCGGGCGCAGGCGCGCCGCGCCGGCCTCGAGCACCCCGTCGACGACCGCCGGGCTCGCCATCAGCTCCGCGTACCGCTCGCGAGCGGGGGCGTAGTGGCGGAGCATCCGTTCCACGAGCAGCTTCTTGGTGTCGACACAGCCGGTCCGGGCGGTTCGCTCGCCGTCCCAGATCTCCTCGTAGTCGTCGCCGAAGAACCGGTGGAGCTGGCAGACGTTGCAGACCTCCGGACGGCCCGGGTCCGTTCGCTTGATCCGCTGCGTGTCGGTGACCATGCTCATCACCTGGCGCCGGATCTCGTCGGCCGGGGCGAAGATCTCGATCGTGTTCCCGATCGACTTCGACATCTTCCGCACGCCGTCTGTCCCCAGGACCACGGGCGCCTCGGTGTAGACGGCCTGCGGCTCCGGGAACGTCGGCCCGTAGCGATTGTTGAAGGCCCGCACGATCTCCCGCGAGAGCTCGAGGTGAGCCGCCTGGTCGCGCCCGACCGGGACCACGCTCGCCTTGTAGAGGACGATGTCGGCGGCCTGGAGCACGGGGTACGTGAGGAGGCCGCTGTTGACGTCCCCGGGCTGGTTCTCCCGCTTCTCCTTGTACGTCGGCGTCCGCTCGAGCCAGCTCACCGGCGTCACGGTCGAGAAGAGCCACATCAGCTCCGCCACCTCGGGCCGGTGGCTCTGGACGAAGAGGGTGCAGGTCTCCGGGTCGAGGCCGAGCGCCAGGAGCGCCGTCGCCATCTCGCGCGTCCGGCCGCGGAGCACGTCCGGGTCATGGGTGCTCGTGAGGGCGTGGAAGTCGACGATGCAATAGATCGACTCGTACCGATGCTGGAGCGCCACGTAGTTGCGAATCGCGCCCAGGTCGTTGCCGATGTGGGGCGCGCCCGATGGCTGGATGCCGCTGAAGCAGCGGACCCTGGCGGGCATGCCGGCAGCGTCGGAGGCGGGGGACGCGTCGAGGGTGGGGGCGGAGGCAGGTTCGGACATTGCCCGCGAGTGTAGCGGAGCATCGAACGCGACCGCGCAACGTTCGGGCCGACGTGTCCGGGCGCGGCACGCCGCCCCGGGTTGCCGTGGTCGCCGTTGCGGGCGCTGCAACAAAACACCGGGACGGGCCGATGAGATCGGGCTTCGTCCCGAATTCGGCCGAGCCGTTGCGCGGCGGGCAACAACTGGCCTGTCCCGGTGCGCAACGCGCCGCCCGGGATCACTGCCAGCCCGGTCTGTTGCGCCGTGGGCAGCAACTGGCCCGTTTCGGTGCCCAACGCGCCGCCCGCGAGCCGTGCGAGCCCGCTTTGTTGCACGGCGGGCAACAACTGGCCTGTCCCGGTGCCCAACGCGCCGCCCGGGAGCCGTGCGAGCCCGCTTTGTTGCACCGTGGGCAACCCTCGCGTTCGACAGTCCACCGCCGCCTGGCCCCGGGCTGCCGCACCCGGGACGCGGCGGCGGGCCCACGCGTCCGCTACGATCGTGCGGATGTCCAGGACGCCCTCCCTTCGCGTTGCGGTGCTCGGCGCGGGCACCGTCGGGTGGCCCGTCGTCCGCGCCTTCCTGGAGCGACCCGAGAAGCTGGCGCCGTTCGACGGCGTCCCGCTGACGCTCGCGGGCGTCGCCGACAAGCTCATGGATCGCGTGATCGCGCGCGGCGTCCCGGCCGCGATCGTCACGGACGCGCCGGCGCACCTCGTGGCGGACCCCGAGGTGGACGTCGTCGTGGAGCTGATGGGCGGCGACGAGCCGGCCCGGACGCTGATCGCGGCGGCGCTGGGGGCAGGGAAGCGCGTCGTCACCGCCAACAAGCACGTGGTTGCGCACCACGGCGCGGCGCTGGAGGCGACGGCCCGCGAGCACGGTGGCGCCTTCCGGTTCGAGGCGGCGGTCGGCGGCGGCATCCCGATCCTGGGTCCGCTCGCGTCCGACCTCGCGGCCAACGAGGTCCACCAGGTCCGTGGCATCGTGAACGGGACGACGAACTTCATCCTGACGTCGATGCGCGAGCAGGGGCGCGCGTACGCCGACGCCCTGGCCGAGGCGCAGGCGCGTGGCTATGCGGAAGCCAACCCGCGCGGCGACGTCGAGGGCGACGACGCGGTCAACAAGGTCGTGATCCTCGCCCGCCTCGCGTTCGGTGCGTGGCTTGCTCCCGCCGACGTGCGCATTGCGCCACCGACCCTGCGGGGTATGGGACGCCCCGGGATCACGGGCGTCACCGTCGACGAGGTCGCCGCCGCCGGAGCGCTCGGCCTGGCGCTCAGGCTGATCGCCCTCGCCGAGATCGGCGCGGACGGCCGCCCGGCCGCGTCCGTTCTCCCGAGCGCGGTCGATCGGGACAGCCCGCTGGGTCGCACCGACTGGGTCCTCAATCGCATCGAGGTCGTGGCGGACCCCGTCGGGACCGTGGCATTCACCGGCCCAGGAGCAGGCGGCGACGCGACGAGCAGCGCGGTCCTCGGGGACCTGCTGGCATTCGCCCGCGGCGGCGGCAGCACGTGGGCGGGGCTCGCACCGGCGTCCGAGGCATCGCCCGGCGGGGATGGAGCCGATCCGCTCGCCGCCCCCCGTTCGTGGTTCGCGTTACTGCCCGGGGCCGTGGCCGACCAGGTGACCCTCGGCCCGGGGGCCGCGATCGCCGCTGTCCGGGGCGGCACCGCCGTCCGCACCGGCAGGCTGTCGCTCGAGCAGGTCCGTGCGGCGCTGCTGACGGTCGTCGCGGACGGCATGGACGTCACGCTCTACCCGGTCGTCGAGTGACCGGCCTCGAACGGGGCCAACCGGGCGCGGAGCGGGGACCCGGGAGCCTGCCGTCGAACACCCCGCGTCCGCGGCTGCTCGAACGCTACCGCGCGTTCCTGCCGCTGACCGACGCGACGCCCATCGTCAGCCTGGGCGAAGGGGCGACGCCGCTCGTCCACGCGGAGCGACTGGGCGCGGCGTGGGGGATCCCGAACCTCCACCTCAAGTTCGAGGGGATGAACCCGACGGGCTCGTTCAAGGACCGGGGCATGGTGCTGGCGGTCGCGAAGGCGCTCGAGGAGGGCGCCCGCTCGATCGTGTGCGCCAGCACCGGCAACACGTCGGCGTCGGCGGCGGCCTACGGAGCGGCGGCCGGTCTCGAGGTCGTGGTCGTGCTGCCGGCGGGCAAGATCGCGGCCGGGAAGCTGCTCCAGGCCCAGGCGGCCGGCGCCCGGGTCCTCGCGGTCGAGGGGAACTTCGACGCGGCCCTGCGCATCGTGCGCGAGCTTGCGGAGCAGGACGAGCACCCGATCACCCTCGTCAACTCCGTCAACCCGTTCCGCCTGGAGGGTCAGAAGACCGCGGCGTTCGAGGTCTGCGAGGACCTGGGGCAGGCCCCCGACATCCTCGCGATCCCCGTCGGCAATGCCGGGAACATCAGCGCGTACTGGATGGGGTTCCGCGCCTGGCACGCGGCCGGGCGGATCGAGACGCTGCCCCGGATGTGGGGCTTCCAGGCGGAGGGCGCCGCCCCGCTCGTCCTCGGCCACCCGGTCGAGCACCCGGAGACGTTCGCGACCGCCATCCGGATCGGGAACCCGGCCTCGTGGCAGAAAGCCATCGCGGCCCGCGACGAATCGGGCGGCCTCATCGAGTCGGTCGGCGAGGACGAGATCTTCGATGCGTATCGCGACGTCGTCCGCCTGGCCGGCATCTTCTGCGAGCCCGCGTCCGCGGCCAGCCTCGCCGGGGTTCGAAAGCTTCGCCTCGCCGGTCGACTCGACGCGGACGCGCTCGTCGTCTGCGTCCTCACCGGGCACGGGCTCAAGGACCCGGACACGGCTGGCCGCCTGGCCGACCCGCTCGTGACGGCTGCGCCCACCCTGCCCGCGGTGATGGAGGCCCTCGGATGGCACTTCTGAGCAACCTGGCCGACCTCGATGGCCGCCGTATTGCCGTGGAGGTCCCGGCGACCAGCGCGAACCTCGGGGCCGGCTACGACACGCTGGCGGTGGCGCTCGAGATCGTCGACCGGATCGAGGTGGAGGCGATCGCCCGGCCCGGCGTCGGAGTCGAGCTCAGCGTGGACGGCGAGGGCGCCGGCGAGCTGCCGGCCGACCGGTCGAACGGATTCGTGGTCGCGCTCGAGCGCGGGCTCGTCGAGGCGCGCGGGAGCGCACCAGATGGGTTGAGCTGGCGCATCGAGATGGTGAACCGGATCCCGCTCAGCCGCGGCCTGGGCTCGTCCGCCGCGGCGACCGTGGCGGGGCTCCTGGCCGGTGCCGCGCTCGGCGGGCTGACGCTGACGACGGATCGGGCGCTTGCGCTGGCCACCGAGCTGGAGGGCCACCCCGACAACGCGGCGGCCGCGCTGCTCGGTGGCTTCACGATCGCGGCCCACGGGGATTCGCCCACCGCGATCCGGTTCGACGCTCCTCGCGACCTTCGGGCGGTGCTCTTCATCCCGGAGCTGCGCCTCTCGACCCGCGCGATGCGCGCGGCCCTGCCGGCAACCGTTCCGCTCGCCGACGCGGTGGCGAATCTTCAGCGGGTGGCGCTCGGCGTCGCCGGGCTCGCGACGGGCAGCCCGGACTTCCTGCGCCACCTCACGGTCGACCGGCTTCACGAGCCGTACCGCGCGGCCGTCTACCCGCAGCTGCCCGATCTCGTGGCCGCGGCCCGGGCGGCGGGCGCCCTGGGTGCGTGTCTCTCCGGCGCCGGCAGCACCGTGATCGCGTTCGTGGACTCGATGCGCTCGATCACCCGGCTCCAGGGCGCCTTCCGGGCAGCCTCGGCGGACCTCGACCTGCCGGGCCGGGTCGAGGTCGTCGCGCCGAGGAATGCTGGCGCGCGGATCCTGCCGGAGGGGTAGTCGCCAGGTCGCGCCGCGCCAAGGCGCGCCTCCTCGGTTCGCGGCCGGTCGCGCCGGTTCGCGGCCGGTCGCGTCGGTTCGCGGCCGGTCGCGTGGGGGCCGGCGCGTCGCGTGGGGTCGCGGCGCGGTCGCGTGGGGCCGGCGCCGGTGGTCTCGCCCCTGTCGGGCCGCTTGCTCGGCCAACCTCCCTACGCGGCGGGCGTGTTCGCCCGGATGAACTCGAGGACGCGCTCCCAGGCATCCGCCGAGGCGTCCGCATAGTCCTCCTGCTTGCGATCGAAGAACGAGTGCGGCGCTCCCGGGTAGGTCACGACCTCGTTCGGCACGCCCGCCGCCGAGAGGGCCGCCTCGAACGTCTCGACCGCGTCGCTCGTGATCCCCTGGTCGGCGCCGCCGAAGATGCCCAGCACGGCGCCGCGCATCAGCCCCGTCGAATTGGCCGGGGCAGGGACGTCGCTCCGGGCGCTTCCCACCGGCCAGCCGTAGAAGCCGATCACGCCTGCAAGGCCGAGACCCATCGTCGCCGTCATGTATGCGAGCCGCCCGCCGAAGCAGAAGCCGATCGTGAAGATCGCCCGGCCCCGCCCCTCGCCGAGGTCGCGCAGGCGCTCCGCTGCCGCCTGGACGTCCCACGACAGGCTCGAGAACCGCGTCTCGCCGACGTGCGTCATGAAGTCGAAGTCGCCGGACCGCTCGCGGACGCCGATCCCGGCGGTACGGCCGAAATAGTCGACCGCCAGCGCGTCGATCCCGGCCTCCGCGAACCGCAGGGCGAGCTCCTCGTAGTAGGGATGCAGGCCGCGAACGTCGGGAAGGATGACGATCGCGGCCCCGATCGGCTTCTCTGCGCGCGCCAGGAGACCCGCGAACCGCCCCCCGTCGCCGGCCCGCAGGACCAGCTCCTCGGTGTCGATCGCGCCGCCCGCGATCGGGGCGATCGGCGGCTGGCTGTCGAGGTCGAAGCACATGGCGGGCGGATCCTCCGGAGCTTGACTGGATGCGCTCTTTGGGGAACGGTTGGCTTCGGCGGCCGGTACGGCGGGTCGTGCCGGTCCCGGGGCAGGGCCGGCGAGACAGCCGTTCGTGGCCGCGGTTGCGCGCATCCTGCCACGTTCGCGGGTTTCGACGGAAGTCCGGGGCCGCGTTCTGCCCCGACCGCGGTCACCGGGCCCGGTCGGGCCGGGCGGATCGGGTCGGCACGGACCGGGAACACGGCCCCGGGCAGCCGCTCTCGTGCGTGCCGGGCGGGTCGGCTCGGGCCGGGCAGCCGCGCTCAGGTCGGGCCCGGCGGGCTCGGTCGGCCGGGCAGCCGCGCTCGTGCGGGCCGGGCGATGGCCCGCCCGGAGAGATCGAAGCACCCCGGGGTGGAACGCGGGGGTCGAACTCATCCCGCTCCCGAATCACCGAGACAGCAACCAGGCGACTGGTAAGCATCTCGTGCGCGGTTCTCGACCGGTCCGCACCCGGGCCTTCGGACCGATTGAGCACGGGTTGCAGGGTCGCCGGGCCGCCGTCGCCCGGCACGGGCAGGACGACGCCACGTACCAGCACCGGGGCGCATATCCCGGAGCAACGGCGGCCCGTGCGCCACGTACCAGCACCGGGGCGCATATCCCGGAGCGATGGCGGCCCGTGCGCCACGTACCAGCACCGGGGCGCATATCCCGGAGCAAGAGCGGCCCGCGCGCCACGTACGACTGGCGTCCGGTCTCCTATCCGAAGACGCGCGCATGCGGCACGGCCGATCCCGGCCGTCGGTGCCCTGCCGGCTCCCCACGTGGCCCTCGCTCCCGTCCGCCGCCTCGAACCCGGCGCGCCGGTACAATCCGGGCCGATGTCGCATCCCCTCGTCGTCATGAAGTTCGGCGGCTCGTCCGTGGCGAACGCCGATCGGATTCGCCGCGTCGCGCGCCGGATCGCCCGTGCTCGCGCGCACGGTGCCGACCTGTGCATCGTCGTATCGGCGATGGGCGACACCACGGACGAGCTGCTCGCCCTCGCGGCCGCGATCACGGAGGAGCCCGACGCGCGCGAGCTCGACATGCTCCTCGCCACGGGCGAGCACCAGAGCGCGACCCTCGTCTCCATGGCGCTCCACGCGCTGGGAGTGGCCGCGATCAGCCTGACCGGCGCGCAGGCCGGGATCACCACGGACGGTACGTACGGCCGCGCGCGGATCGCCGGGATCGATCCGGCCCGCATCCGCGCCGAGATGGCCGCCGGCCGGGTCGTCATCGTGGCGGGCTTCCAGGGCACGAGCGCGGCCGCGATGGAGCTCGCCGAGACCACGACGCTCGGGCGGGGAGGCTCGGACACGACCGCGGTCGCGCTCGCCGCGGCGTTGCGCGCCGACCGCTGCCAGATCTACACGGACGTCAAGGGGATCTACACGGCGGACCCGCGGATCGTGGACGACGCCCGGCAGCTCCCGGTGATCGGCTACGAGGAGATGCTGGAGCTGGCCCACCAGGGTGCCCAGGTCATGCAGGTCCGGGCCGTCGAGCTCGGATGGGTCAACAACGTCGTCATCGAGGTCCTCAGCTCCTTCGAGGAGGCGCCCGGGACGTTGATCAGGGAGGACCCGCTCGTGGAGCAACGCAACAAGGTCCGCGGGATCGCCCACGACCGGAACGTCGCGAAGGTCACGCTTGTCGCGGTGCCCGACCGGCCGGGCGTGGCACGTGCCGTCTTCGCGCCGCTTGCCGAGCAGGGCATCAGCGTCGACATGATCGTCCAGAACGTCGGCCACGGCGGCGCAACCGACATGAGCTTCACCGTGCCGCGCGGCGAGCTGGCGAAGGCGAAGCGCGTCCTCGAACCGATCGTGCGTGAGCTCGGCTTCCGCGAGATGACCACCGATGCGTCGATCGCGAAGGTCTCGATCATCGGGGCGGGCCTCCACAACGCCCCGGGGTACGCGGCGCGGATGTTCGGGACGCTTGCCGACGCCGGCGTGAACATCGAGATGATCTCCACGTCCGAGGTGCGGATCACGTGCACGATCGCGGAGGACCAGCTCGAAGCCGCCGCGACCGCGCTCCACGCCGCGTTCTCGCTGGCGGTGCCGGACCCGCTCGATGCCGCCGTCGCCACGCCGGAACCGGCCGGCTGATCGGCAGCCGGTGACGCCCTTCATCGCCCGCCAGGAGCGTTTCGCGCAGGTCGGCTCCACCCAGGACGTGGTCCGCGCGTGGCTCGCCGCTGGCACCCCGGAGGTCTGCCTCGCCGTCGCCGACGAGCAGGCCGCGGGCCGCGGCCGTTCGGGCCGGACGTGGGTCGCGCCGCCGGGGCGTGCGTTGCTCCTCTCACTCGGGTTTCGCCCGACGTGGCTCGTGCCAGAGCATGCATGGCGGCTGGCCGCGACGGTGAGCCTGGCGATGGCCGACGCGGCCGAGGATGCCGCCGGGCTCCGCGATCGGGCGATCCGCCTCAAGTGGCCGAACGACCTCGTCGTCGAGGAGGATGCGCCCGGGGAGGCGGGGACCGGGTTCGGAGGGGGCGCCGTGCGCAAGCTCGGCGGCGTCCTCGGCGAGACCGATGGACTCGGGACGGCCGCGCCACAGGTCGTGGTCGGGATCGGGATCAACGCCGACTGGGCTGCCGGCGAATTCCCACCCGCCCTCGCGGAGATCATGACGAGCCTGCGCGAGGCGTCGGGCGGCCGGCCGATCAGCCTCGCCATCCTGCTCGACGGCTTCCTCTCTCGCCTCGAGGCGCGCGTCGAGGCGCTCCGGGCGGGCCGCTTCGACGTCGGCGACTGGGTGGCCAGGCAGCTCACCACGGGCCGTCTCGTGCGGCTGGAGGGGCACGGGCCGGTCGCGGAGGAGCGGCTGGCAGTCGGCGTGGACCCGGCGACGGGAGCCCTCCTCGTCGCGGACGACGCGGCGCCGGGCGGGGAGCGCGCGGTCCACGCCGGCGAGGTCACCCGTATCCGGCTGGCAGGCCCGGCGAGTCCGGGGACCGGGGCACCGCCGCCGGGTGTCGAGCGGCCATCCGCGGCCGGCGCGACGCGATCGACCCCCGCGGCCGGCGCGACGCGATCGACCCCCGCGGCCGGCGCGTAACGGACGGGTGGGCGCGGTGTTGGGACGGGTGAGGGAACGCGGAACGCTCCGCAGCTCCGGGCGGGTGGTGCCGCTCGACCAGGACCGGGCGCTCGTGCGAGCCGCCCAGGCCGACCCGCTGCAGTTCGACCCGCTCTACCGGAAGTACCTCGCCCAGGTCTACAACCTTGCCTATCACGAGCTCGGTGATCATCACGAGGCGGAGGACGTGACGGAACGCACGTTCATGCTCGCCCTCGGCGGGCTGCCGCGATTCCGGGAGACCGCGCCCGACGACGCGGGCCCGGAGGCATCGACGTTCCGCATCTGGCTCTTCCGAATCGCCCGGAACGTCGTCGCGAACCATCGCCGCACCGTGCGACGTCGGCCGACGGCGCCGCTCGAGGCCGCCGCTGGCGTGGCCGCACCGGACGACGTGGAGGGCGGCGCCATCGCCCGGTCCGAGGCATCGGCCGCGTGGGCGGCGGTGCGCCGGCTGCCGGGTGACCGGCGGCGTGCCGTGGTGCTCCGCTTCGTCGATGACCTGAGCACCGCCGAGATCGCCGGGATCCTCGAGCGTTCCGAGGGCGCGGTCCGGGTGCTGCTCCACCGCGCGCTGCGAAGCGTGGCACGCGAGCTCTCGCGCGACGACGATCGCGGACGCTCGGGCCACGGCCGGGGCCGCGACCGGGGCAGCCAGCGAGGCTCCCAGTGATCCTCCAGCCGGCGAACCTCGACGCGATGGAGGTCGAGGCGCTCCAGACGGACCGCTACCTCGACGCGCTCCTGGCCGCCGTCGAGCGGCGAGCCCTCGACGCGCCGGCCGACGCCGCCGTCGACCCGACCCTGCGCCGGGCGGCGCGGCGCCTGCGCGACGAGCTGGTCCGCACCCACCCGTCGTTTCGCTTCGAGGAGCGGCTCGCGCGCCGGCTCGCGGACGCTGCGGTGCGGATGCGCCTGGCGACCGCCGCCGGCGGGGAGGCCGAGGCGGCACTGATCCCGTTCCCGACCCCGCTGCTGGCCGACCCGACGCTCGCCGCCGAGCTGGCGAACCCCGAGCTGGCTGCGCTCCTGGGTTTGGGTGACGCTGCTGCCGAGTCGAGCACGGAGGCCCCGGTGGACTCCCGGGTCGCAGTGCCCGGTCGCCCGTCCGCCACTGCGCCGGCGGAGGGGCCTGCCGGGCTCGCCGCGCCGCTCCGCCCCGTCGTGACGCGGCCGCTGCTCGTCGGCGGTGCGCTGACCTCCGCCGCGCTCTCCCTTGCCGGCGCCGCCTTCGTGGCGTGGCGGCTGACGCGCGGCGCGCCGGCGGACCCGATGGCACGCGCAGTGCGCGCGACGCGCGCAGCCCGCGAGGCCGCGGCGGTGACAACGAGCCGCTTGACGGCGGTCGCCACCTCGGCCACGACGCGCCCCGTGACGGCCCGGCGCGCCGGGAACGCCGGCCCCCGGCGCCGGGGGCCTGGCTGATGCCGCTCACGCTTCCGTTCCGCCCGCGCCGCGAGACCTACCCGCCGGACATGTGGACCAAGTGCCCCAGCTGCTCGGAGATGCTCTTCAACAAGCACCTCGAGAAGAACCTGCGCGTCTGCGGCACGTGTGGCCATCATTTCCGGATCTCCGCGAAGGCGCGCCTCGACCAGCTGCTGGACCCGGGGACGTTCCGCGAGCGCGACGAGGGGCTCGCCTCGCGCGATCCGCTCGGCTTCGTCGATTCGAAGCCCTACGCGGACCGCCTCGTCGCGGCCCAGCTGGCGACCGGGCGCCGCGACGCCGCGAGCTGGGGATTCGGCGCGATCGGCGGCAGGCGTGTCGCGATCTGCGCGCTCGACTTCGGCTTCATGGGCGGCTCGATGGGCTCGGTCGTCGGCGAGAAGGTGACGCGCGCGGCGGAGGGCGCGTTCGTCGAGCGGGTGGCGCTCATCGTGGTCAGCGCCTCCGGCGGCGCCCGGATGCAGGAAGGGACGCTGGCCCTCATGCAGCTGGTCAAGACGATCGGCGCGCTGGAGCGGCTCCGCGCCGCCGGGCTGCCCTACATCTCCGTGCTCGCCGACCCCACCACCGGCGGCGTCTTCGCCTCGTTCGCCGCGCTCGGCGATGTCAACGTGGCCGAGCCGAAGGCCCTCATCGGCTTCGCCGGCGCCCGGGTCTCGGCCGGCACGATCGCGGAGGAGCTGCCGCCCGGCTTCCAGCGTTCCGAGTTCCTGTTCAGCCACGGGTTCGTGGACCGGATCGTCACCCGCGCGGACCTCCGCGACGAGCTCGCCCTGCTCCTGGCCCTGCTCGGACCCGCCGGCGCGACCGACGCCACGTCCGGGGGTGTGCGGCGTGGTTGACCGGCTGCTCGGGCGCCCGCGAGACCGCGAGACGGTGCCCGCTTCCCCGCCGCCCGGGATCGATCCCCGCGACGCCGTGTGGGCCCGTGTCCAGCTGGCCCGGAACCCGCGCCGGCCGCACACCCTGGAGCTGGTCGGCCACATCACCGATGCCTTCGTGGAGCTCCACGGCGACCGGCTCTACGGCGACGACGGGGCGATGGTGGGGGGCCCGGCCCGGATCGACGGCCGCCGGGTCATGATCGTCGGTCACCAGAAGGGCGCCGACACCGATGAGAACATCCGGCGCAACTTCGGGATGAGCAAGCCCGAGGGCTTCCGCAAGGCGATCCGCCTGTTCGAGCTGGCGGAGCGGCTGGGCCTGCCCGTCGTCACGTTCGTCGACACCCCGGGCGCCTACCCGGGAGCCGAGGCGGAGGAGCGCGGGGTCGCCGATGCGATCGCCCGCTCGATCGGCGCGATGACGCGGCTCCGAGTCCCGATCGTCACCCTCATCACGGGCGAGGGCGGGTCGGGCGGCGCGCTCGCGATCGCCGCCGGGGACGTGGTGGTGGCCCTCGAGAACGCCGTCTACGCGGTGATCAGCCCGGAAGGGTGTGCCTCGATCCTCTGGCGAACGGCCGAGAAGGCGCCGGACGCCGCCCTCGCCATGCGGATGTCGGCCCAGGACCAGGCGGAGCTGGGCGTCGTCGACCGCGTCGTGCCCGAGCCCGGCGAGGGTGCGCACGTCGACGCGGCCGAGACCGGGAGGCGGCTGCGCGCGGTCATCCTCGAGGAGCTCGACAAGCTGGCGGTGCTCACGCCCGACGAGCTCGTCGCGAAGCGTGGCGGTCGCTATCGCGCATTCGGCGCGTTCGACGACCTCGGCATCAGCGAGCCGGGCGGCGGCGGGGCAGAGCGCCCGGGCCTCGCCGACCGCCTGCGCAGGGCGCTGGAGCCGGTGGGCAAGTCGGTGGGCGATGCCCTGGGCGGCCGGACCGGCCGCGAGGCCCGGGACGCGCGGAACACCCTCGACGGGCGTGAGCCTCGCGAGAGCCGCGACGCACGCGAGACCCGCGAGGGTCGCGATGGGCGTGACGAGCCGCCCGCGCGCGAGGAGGTGTGAGCGTGCCCAACGACCGCCGCAGCCCGGCCCCGCGCCGCGTGCAGGACCGGCTGGACGATCACGCCGCGATCGACCAGCTCTCGGACGAGCTGCTCCCCGCTCTCGTCGCCAAGCTTGGGGCGAGCGGCCTCGGGGAGATCGAGATCCGCGAGGGCACGTGGCGGGTCCGGCTCCGGATGCCGGCCGACGGGCTCGCCGTGGCCGGCCGCCGTCCAGGTCCCGGTCGCGGGGGATCGCGTGCAGGCGACGGCTCGCACGTGGAACACGTCCGCGCCGATGCCTCCGGGCCCGCCGGGACGGTGACCGTGGCGGGTTCGCAGGGACCCGCGACCGAGCCCGCGTCCGAGGTCGGTCCGTCGCGGGTCGTGGCCACGTCGCCGGCCGTGGGCTATTTCCGGCCCCGGAACGACCTCCGCGCCGGAACGAAGGTCCGGGCGGGCGACCGCATCGGGAGCGTTGACGTGCTCGGCATCGGCCAGGACCTCGTGGCGCCCGGCGACGGGCTGATCGGCGCGACGCTCGTGGCGCCCGGCGAGCCCGTCGAGTATGGCCAGGCGATCATCGTCCTCGAGCAGCTCGGGGAGCCGCGGTCACAGCCCGGGCACGCGGCGGACGCCGGCGGCGCGATCGACGCACCGGCACGGCGGACGCCGGCGGCGCGTTCGACGACACCGGCGCGGCCGCCCGGAGGGTCGCGCCCGACCCGCTCCCCGCCGATCCGGACGTCCCGCCGCCGGCCGCGCCAGACGGGGCCCCCGACGCGGCCCCGCCCAGCGGTGGTGCCTGATGTTCGACCGCGTCCTCATCGCCAACCGCGGCGAGATCGCCGTCCGGATCCTGCGCGCCTGCCGGACCATGGGCATCGGGGCGGTCGTCGCGTACAGCGAGGCCGATCGCGACTCGCTGGCCGCCCAGCTTGCCGACGAGGCCATCTGCATCGGTCCCGCCGACGCGAAGCGGAGCTACCTCTCGCCATCGGCGATCATCTCGGCCGCGATCGTGACGGGTTGCGACGCGATCCATCCCGGCTACGGCTTCCTGTCCGAGGATGGCGGGTTCGCCGAGGCGGTCGCCGCGCATGGGCTCACCTTCATCGGCCCGTCCGCCGAGGTCCTCGAGCGGTTCGCCTCGAAGGAGGCCTCGCGCAGCCTCATGGCCCGCCACGGGCTCCCCACGATCCCCGGATCGGAGGGGATGCTCCGCGACGACGAGCACGCCCTGTCCGAGGCGGCGCGCGTCGGGTACCCGGTCCTCATCAAGCCGTCCGCCGGCGGCGGCGGCAAGGGGATGCGCATGGTGCGCACGCCGCGCGAGCTGGAGGCGTCGCTCCGCGTGTGCCGCTCCGAGGCCCGCGCCGCGTTCGGCGACGACTCGCTGTACCTGGAGAAGTGGCTGGAGGACAACCGCCACGTCGAGGTCCAGGTGGTCGTGGACCGCTACGGCCGCGGCGTCCACCTGGGCGAGCGCGACTGCTCGGTCCAGCGGCGCCACCAGAAGATCGTGGAGGAGGCGCCAACCCCCGCCCTGCCGCCGGCATCTCGCGCCGAGCTCTGCGACCGGGCGATCGCCGCCGTCGTGGCGGCCGGCTACGAGAACATCGGGACGCTCGAGTTCCTGGTCGACCGGGACGAGCGCTTCTACTTCATCGAGATCAACTGCCGGATCCAGGTGGAGCACCCCGTCACCGAGATGCTCACCGGGATCGACATGGTCGCGACGCAGATCCGGATCGCGGCCGGCGAGCCGCTCGGCTTCGGCCAGGAGGACGTGGAGATCCGCGGCCACGCCTTCGAGTTCCGGATCAACGCCGAGGACCCGGTCCACGACTTCCGCCCCCAGGCCGGGCTCGTGGAGCGCTTCTACGCGCCGGGCGGCCCGGGCGTTCGCCTCGACTCGCACCTCTACGCGGGCTACGAGGTTCCCCCGTTCTACGACTCGCTCCTCGGCAAGCTCGTCGTCTGGGGGCCCGACCGGCCGGCCGCGATCGCCCGCTCCAAGGCCGCCCTGGACGAGCTGGTCGTGGACGGCATCGTGACCAACCGCTCGTTCCACCGCGCGCTCCTGGAGAACGCCGCGTTCGTCGAGGGCCGGGTCACCACGAACCTCATCGACCGCGTCGGGACGGCGGCGTTCCTCGCCCCGCGGAGCTGAGGCGACCCGTGCATGCCTGCATCCATCCACCCGCTCGGCGCGCGATCGCCGGGCGACACTGAGCCCGACGAAGCGGAGTCCCACGTGACCGAAGCCATCCACACCACGCGCGAGATCGAGGCGCTGATCCCGCATCGCTGGCCGTTCCTGCTGGTCGACCGGATCGACGAGTACGACGCGGACGCCCACCAGATCGTCGGCCGCAAGGCCGTGACCGCCACCGAGTGGTTCTTCCAGGGCCACTTCCCGGGGATGCCGGTCATGCCCGGCGTGCTCCAGGTGGAGGCGCTCGCGCAGACGATGGC
The DNA here is from genome assembly GCA_963734535.1 of uncultured Chloroflexia bacterium. Taxonomy (GTDB): domain Bacteria; phylum Chloroflexota; class Limnocylindria; order Limnocylindrales; family CSP1-4; genus CTSoil-043. The sequence goes on from CAVTHS010000006.1 coordinate 121,981, forward strand.
CGTCTACGTGGCGAAGCAGGAGGGCTTCGGGGACAAGATCGGGCTGTTCGCGGGCGTCGACGAGTGCCGCTTCAAGCGGGTCGTCAAGCCGGGCGACGTCCTGCGCCTCGAGGTCACGATGGACAAGCTCGGCCGGCGCTTCGGGCGCGGACGCGCCGTCGCGAGCGTGGACGGCGAGGTCTGCTGCGAGGCCACCCTGAGCTTCGTCATCCCCGACGCGTCCGTGCTCCGCTGATGACGCGGCTCGCGCTCTTCTCGGACCTCCACGGCGTCGCGCAGGCGCTCGACGCGGTGCGTGCGGCAATCGCCGCCGCGGCGCCCGACGTCATCGCGGTCGCCGGCGACTACGCGGTCAACGGCGCGGACCCCGCGGCCGTCATCGACGGCATCCGCGAGCTCGAGTCGCGCGGTGCGCTCGTCGTGGCCGGTAACACGGACATCGCGGTGGCCGACTTCGACTACGGCGCCGCCTACCCGTGGCTCGGCGACGGAATCCCGGAGTCGACCCGCTCCGCCGTGGAATGGGCCCACGAGGCGATCGGCCCGCAGCGCGTCGACTGGCTGCGCCGCCTTCCCGCGGAGCGGCGCTTCCGCGCCGACGACGGGACGCTGGTCCTCGTGACGCACGCGTCGCCGGGCAGCCAGACCGCGGGCTTCGACCGCGGCCTCGACGAGAGCGTCTTCATGGAGCGCCTTGGCCGGACCGACGCGCGGGTGATCTGCTGCGGCCACACCCACGTCCCGGAGGTCCGCGACTTCGGCTGGAAGGTGGTCGTCAACGGGGGGAGCGCGGGTTACGTCTTCGACGGCGACCCGACCGCCTCCTGGGCGCTCGTCGACATCGTGGACGGCGAGATCACGGCCGAGATCAAGCGCGTCCCGTTCGACGTGCTCGCGGCGGCCGACGCGGTCGCCGCGCGCGGCCTCCCCGGGGACGTCTACCGCGCGGCCACGATCCGGAACGGGAAGCTGGTGCGGTGAGCGTCGCGAGGCCGGGCGGGCAGCTCACCACGGCGGACGGCGCGCCACGGGTCGTCGTGACCGGCACCGGCATGCTGACCGCGCTCGGGGCGGACGTCGCGAGCACCTGGGCCGGCCTCGTCGCCGGCCGGTCCGGGATCGCCACGATCACGGCGTTCGACCCGGCCCGGGTCTCGTCGCGGATCGCCGGCGAGGTGCCCGGCTTCGACCCGTCCGGGGTGCTCGACCGCAAGGAGCAGCGCCGAAACGACCGCTACACGCAGCTCGCGCTCGTGGCGGCACGCGAGGCGCTCGACGAGGCCGGCCTTCCCGGCCGCCTGGAGGGCGACGCTTGCGGAGCGGACCGGGATCCTGATCGGCACCGGCCTTGGTGGCGGGATCACGTTCGGCGAGCAGGTCGCGGTCAGCATCGAGAAGGGCGCGGACCGGGTCAGCCCGTTCTTCGTCCCGATGGCGATCCCGAACCTGGCAGCGGGCCAGGCGGCCATCTTCTTCGGTGCGCTGGGGCCCAACTACGCGATCGCGTCGGCCTGCGCGAGCGGCGGCCACGCGGTCGGCGAGGCCTGGGAGATCATCCGGCGCGGCGACGCGGACATGATGCTGGCAGGGTCCGCGGAGGCGGTGATCTCGGAGCCGCTCGTGGCGGGCTTCGCGGCGATGCGCGCGCTCTCCACGCGCAACGACGACCCGGCCGCGGCCTCGCGCCCGTTCGATCGCGGCCGTGACGGCTTCGTGATCGGGGAGGGGGCCGGGGTGCTGGTCCTCGAGACGCTCGCCCACGCGCGCGGCCGCGGGGCGCAGCCGCTCGGCGAGGTGGTCGGCTATGGCGCCACGGCGGACGCGAGCCACGTCACGCTCCCCGCGCCGGGCGGCGTCGGCGCCATTCGCGCGGTCCGGCGGGCACTGGAGAAGGCGCGCCTCACGGTCGACGATGTCGAGCACGTCAACGCGCACGCGACCTCGACGCCCGAGGGCGACCGGACCGAGCTGGAGATGCTCCGCGGCCTGTTCGGCCCCAGGGCCGGCGAGGTCAACGTGACCGCGATCAAGTCGATGATCGGCCACACGCTCGGGGCGGCCGGCTCGATCGAGGCGATCGTCACGCTCCGCACGCTGCGCGAGGGCGTGGTTCCGCCCACGATCAACCTCCACGATCCCGACGAGGCGGCCGCGGGCCTCGACCTGACGCCGAACGTCGCCCGCGAACGGCGGATGAAGATCGCGGTCAGCAACTCGTTCGGCTTCGGCGGGCAGAACAGCGCGCTCGTGCTGCGGCGGTGGGACGAATGACGGATCCACCGGCCGAGGGCACCGGCGGCGTGCCCGGCCCGGCGATCGAACCCGCGACCCCGACGGTCGACGCATCCGTCCTCGGCGCCGATTCCGCGGCCGGCGCCATGCCGGGGGGCGCCGTCGTTCCCGCCGCCGGCGAATCGCTCTCCGGCGACGCCGTCGGCGACGCGTCCCTCCTCGCGCTCCTTGACCGACTCGCCGGGCTGCTCGAGCGGAGCGACCTCACCGAGCTCGAGGTCGAGGCGGGTGGCACGGGCCTGACCCTTCGCAAGTCCGCCGCCCTCGCGCCGTTGGCGACGGTCGCCACGGCCGGGCAGCCGGCCGGTTCGGGGCAGCGATCGGACGCTGCCGCCGGGACGGCCCGGGCCGCCGTCGGTTCATCGGGCAGCTCCAATGCCGCGTCCGGTTCGTCGGAACCCGGCGTCGCCTCGTGCCGCCCGCTGCAGCCACATCCGTGCTCGCCGTCCGCGCGCCGCTCACCGGGATCTTCTACGCGTCGCCCGGGCCGGGGTCGCCGCCGTTCGTCGCGGTCGGTCGCGAGGTCGTGGTCGGCCAGGTGATCGGGCTCATCGAGGCGATGAAGCTCTTCAACGAGATCAAGTCGGACCAGGCCGGCCAGGTGGTGCGGGTCATCGCGGAGGATGGTGCGCTGGTGAAGGCGAAGCAGCCGCTCATCGAGGTCGTGCCGCTGTGAACGCCGGTGTCGCCGGCGGGCCTGCGTCCGCTGCTCTCCCGGGAGCCACCGGCCCAGCGTCTGCAGCCGGCATGCCCCGCCATGCCCGGATCACCGGCTGGGGCTCCTACGCGCCGACGGCCGTGCTCACGAACGCCGACCTCGAGCGGATCGTCGAGACCTCCGACGAGTGGATCGTCAGCCGGACCGGCATCCGCGAGCGGCGCGTCGCGGCCGCGCACGAGACCACCGCCAGCATGGCCGCCGTCGCCGGCGCCCGCGCGATCGCCGTCGCGGGCCTCGACCCCGACGAGATCGACCTGATCCTCGTCGCCACGTTGACGCCGGACTACTGGATGCCATCCACCGCCGCGCTCGTCAAGGAGGCGATCGGGAACTCCAGGGCGGCCGCGATGGACGTGTCCGCGGCCTGCTCCGGCTTCGTCTACGCGTACGCCACGGCGAGCGCATACGTGACGTCGGGGATGGCGCGCCACGTGCTGGTCATCGGCGCGGAGCTTCTCACCCGCTTCCTCGACTACACCGACCGCAGCACCTGCATCCTCTTCGGCGACGGCGCGGGCGCGGTGGTGGTCTCGGCCTCCGAGGAAGCGGCCGTCCCGCACGGGATCGAGATGACGACCGACCCGTCCGGCGCCTACATGATCTGGCTCCCGGCCGGCGGCTCGAAGAGCCCGCCCTCGGCGGCGACGATCGGCCGCGGTGAGCACTTCATCCGGATGGAGGGGAAGGAGACCTACCGCTTCGCGACGAAGACGCTCGCCTCGACTGCGCTCGCCGCGATCGCGAAGGCGGGGCTGCGCCCGGACCAGATCGACCTGTTCATCCCGCACCAGGCGAACATCCGGATCATCGAGGCCGTGGCCAAGGGCCTCGGGCTCCCGATGGAGAAGATGTTCGTCAACCTCGACCGCTACGGGAACACCTCTGCGGCGTCCGTCCCGCTCGCACTCGCCGAGGCGGTCGACGCGGGGCGGATCCGGAAGGGCGACAACGTCGTGATCGTCGCGTTCGGTGCCGGCTTCACGTCAGGCGCGGTTGCGTTCGAATGGACCGCCGACCCCGCGGCCGGCGCACGCGCCGCATCCGTCCGGCCCGAATCGATCCACGTGCGGCTTCCCGTCGACTGGGATTCGGTGGATCCCATCCCGGCCCAGCTCGCTGCCGTCCTCGCCGCACCCGGCCCGGTGGCCGTCCCGCTCGACGACGTCGTCCCGGGCGATCCGCCGGCGCGGCCGGCCGCCACCCGGGCGTCCACGGTCGTGCCCGCCACCGCGCCCTCGGCCCCGACTGCGTCCGAGCCCTCGGCCCCGACGCCGTCCGCGCCCTCGGCCCCTGAGCCGCCCGCGCCCTCGGCCCCTGAGCCGCCCGCGCCCTCGGCCCCTGAGCCGCCCGCGCCCTCGGCCCCTGAGCCGCCCGCGCCAGCACCCGTTCCCGCCACGGCGCCCGAGCCAGCACCCGTTCCCGCCACGGCGCCTGCGTCCGCCTCGGAGGTTCCCTCATGATCGATCTCACCGGCAAGGTCGCCATCGTCACCGGTGGCTCGCGCGGCATCGGCCGGGCGGTGGCGCTCATGCTCGGCCGGCAGGGCGCCGACGTCGCGTTCCTCGACCGGCTGGCCTGCACCGTCGAGGACCACACGCGCGAGGACGTCGAGGCGCTCGGCCGGCGCTCGGTCTGCATCGGCGGCGACGTGACGGACCCGGCGGCGTGCACCGAGCTCGTCAGCGAGGCGCTCAAGGAGCTCGGCCGGGTCGACATCCTGGTCAACAACGCCGGCATCACCCGCGACGACCTGATCATGCGGATGACCGACGAGGCGTGGCATGACGTCCTGAACGTCAACCTCACCGGCGCGTTCAACATGACCCGGGCGGTCCTGCGACCGATGATCAAGGCCCGCTCCGGGCGGATCATCAACATGTCGAGCGTCTCGGGGCAGATGGGCAACGCCGGCCAGGCCAACTACTCCGCGTCGAAGGCCGGCCTGATCGGCCTCACGAAGGCGACCGCCCGCGAGGTCGCCTCACGCGGCATCACCGTCAACGCGGTTGCGCCCGGTTTCGTCATCACCGAGCTCACGGACGGCCTGCCCGACACCGTCAAGGACGCCATCAAGGCCGCCACGCCGCTGGGGCGCTTCGCCTCGGTGGACGAGATCGCCGCGGCCGTCGCGTTCCTCGCCTCCGACGAGGCCGGCTACATCACCGGCCAGGTCCTCGGCGTCGACGGCGGCCTCGCGATGATGTAGCGAGGGGCGGGCGAGGCGGCCGCCACGCCGTTCGGTCGCCACGTCGCCGCGTCTCTCGGTCGCCTCTCCGCCGCGCCGCCACGTCTCTCGGCCGCCACTCCGCTGTGTCTTTCGGCCGCCACGTCGTTCGGCCGCCACTCCGCTGTGTCTTTCGGCCGCCACGTCGTTCGGCCGCCACTCCGCTGTGTCTTTCGGCCGCCACGTCGTTCGGCCGCCACTCCGCTGTGTCTTTCGGCCGCCACGTTGTTCGGCCGCCACTCCGCTGTGTCTTTCGGTCGCCACTCCGCCGCGCCGGATGGCCTTCCTCGACTGCCCTGACATTGGTTTCCTCGGCAATGTCGATCACCTGATCACTAACCCGGACCCTCCGCGCGCCGCGACGTCGGAACCGCCCCGGACGGGCCGTGGGACGCCCAATTTCCTCGCTGTTGCCTTCCCTGGGCCGCATTCGCGAGGATCCGTCGCGCCCGCACCCGTTTCGTCGGCCCGAGACGCGGGTTAGTGATTCCTGGGCCCGCATTGGCGAGGAAAGCCAGCCCGCGGACCGCCCGGCTGACCGCCGCGCCCTCCGCCCGGCTGACCGCCGCGCCCTCCGCCCGGCTGACCGCCGCGCCCTCCGCCCGGCTGACCGCCGCGCCCTCCGCCCGGCTGACCGCCCCGGCGCCCGCCACCGCCGCCGCGCCCGCCGCCGACCCGACCTCAGCAGTCCCCGCACCTCCCGGGTCGCGAAGCCACCGCCGCAGCGTGCGGCCGTCGAGCGGGAACGCGTTGCGGAGCATGGTCCGGTGTCGCGCCAGCTGTCGCCGGTTCATGTCCGACTCCGCGAGCAGCACCCATGTCGCGACCGACGTTGCGTCCCAGCCTCGCTCCCGGCCGATCTGCGGCGCAAGACGTCGATACCGGTCGACCTGCGCGATCGTGCCGGCCGGGTCGGGGATCTCCGTCTTCAGCTCGACCACGAGCAGGACGCGCCGCGCCGCATGCCAGGCGAGGATGTCGATCACCCCGCGCTCGCCCCAGGACGAGAACGAGACCTCCGTCGCGAACTCCCAGCCCGGCGTGCTCGCAAGATGCGCCGCGAACAGCTCGTGCAGGCGCGAATGCCGCTCATTGACGATGCGCGCCACCTCGCCGCCCCGCCAGGTGGGCACGATCTCGATCCCGACCTCGAGCACGCCGGCAATCGCTCGCAGGCGCCCGGTCGAGACATCGCGCACCTGGCCGCGTTCGGTCCGCGAGACCCACGACCGGTCGACGCCGGCGGCAGCCGCGACGTCCTCCTGTCGAAGTCGGCGCCGAATCCGGATCGCCCGCAGGAGCGCGCCAAGGCGCTGGTCGTCCATTCCACGATCATGCCGATCGGCGCTCACCCGCCGATTACCGCGCACCCCGACCGATCGCCCGCCTCCCGCCGACTACCGCGCGCCGCGGCCCGCCTCGGTACCCGGTCCCGCAATGCCGCAGGGACGCGAGGGCCAGGTCGCGCTCCACCCGGCGATCGAACCTGGCACCTCCGTGACGAGCGGCGAACGCGGCCCGACCATGCTCATCACGCCCTCGGCTCCTCTTCCAGGGCGCAGGGACTTTCACAGCCCGTCCTCGTGGCGGATACACTCCCGCCATCGTGAAAGTGGTCATCCTCGCCGGCGGTCTCGGCACACGCCTGTCGGAAGAGACTGCCTCGCGGCCCAAGCCCATGGTGGAGATCGGCGAGCGCCCGATCCTGTGGCACATCATGAAGAGCTACAGCCATTACGGCTTCAACGACTTCGTGGTGTGCCTGGGCTACAAGGGCTACGTCATCAAGGAGTACTTCTCGAACTACTTCCTGCACATGTCCGACGTGACGTTCGACATGAGCGACAACTCGATGAAGGTGCACCAGAACGCCGCCGAGCCGTGGCGCGTGACGCTCGTGGACACCGGGGCCGAGACCCAGACGGGAGGCCGGCTCAAGCGGGTCGGCGAGTACGTCCGCGATGGCACCTTCATGCTGACCTACGGGGATGGCGTCGCCGACGTTGACATCGCGAAGCTGCTCGAGTTCCACCGGGCCCACGGGAAGCTCGCGACCATCACGGCCGTCCAGCCGCTGGGGCGTTTCGGGGCGCTCCTGATCGACGAGGACAAGCCCGATGGACCCGTCTCCGCCCCCGTCGTCCGTGCCTTCCAGGAGAAGCCGGAGGGCGACGGCGCCTGGGTGAACGGCGGGTTCTTCGTGCTGGAGCCAGCCGTATTGGACCGTCTCGGGGGGGATGACATGCCGTTCGAGCGCGCGCCGCTCGAGGGCCTTTCGGCCGACGGCGAGCTGCGGGCCTACCGCCATCGCGGCTTCTGGCAGCCCATGGACGCCCTTCGCGACCTTCGCACGCTCGAGGCGCTGTGGGACGCCGGCGCAGCGCCCTGGGCGGTCTGGACCAGAACGTGACGGGTGCACCGTCCAGGCCAGAGCCGGTGCCGAGCGGGCAGCGGGTCAGGCCCTGCCCGGTCTGCGGGTCCGTTTCGCAGGATCTTCTCTACCAGCAGCGATTCGAGCACTTCGCCGCAGGCAGCATCACCGACGCCTACGACGTCGTCGCATGTCGAACCTGCGGGATGTGCTTCGCCTCAGGTCTCCCGGATCAGCAGCGCTTCGCCCAGTACTACGCGGATTCGTCGAAGTACGACCTCACTGCCGAAGGTGCACAGCTGTCGACTCGAGATGTCGACAGGTACGCGGACCAGGCTCGATTCGTCGCGACGAACGTCGCCGACCGGACCCTCCCTGTCCTGGATGTCGGCACCGCCACCGGTGGCTTTCTCCTTGCACTTCGAGACGCGGGATTCGCACGGCCGTTTGGCGTCGATCCTTCGCCGGACGCGGTCCGCGTCGCTCGAGACTCGTTCGGTCTGGACGTCGCCGTCGGCGGGTTGGCGGAAGCGAAAGCGTGGGGCCAGGAGTTCGGGCTCGTGACCTACGTCGCGGTCCTGGAGCATGTCCTTGAACCACGCGAACAGGTGCGCGCCGTCAGCCGCCTGCTCCGACGCGACGGGCTCCTCTTCGTCAGCGTTCCCGCCGGGGGGTCGTTCAAGGATCACGTTGACGCCCCATTCCAGGAGTTCAGCGTCGAGCACATCAACTACTTCACGAGCCGTTCGCTTGCGAACGCGATGGGAGCTGAGGGATTCAGCCCGGCTGCGGAGCGCGTCGTCGTGCTGCCGCTGGGCACGGACGGCCACGGACCTGCGCTCGAAGCCGTGTACCGCTGGGACGGCATCGTGCGCCCACCGCAGCCCGACCCGTCAGGGGCGGACGACCTCCGCGAGTACATACGTCGCTGCGGGGGCGTGGAGGCGACGAATCTCGAGCGCATCGCACGCCTGGCTTCCTCAGGAGAGCGAATCTACGTGTGGGGGACCGGCACCCACACTCTTCACCTGCTCAAGACCTCGCGCTTGGGCGACTGTCGGATCGAAGCCTTCCTCGACTCGAACCCGCACTATGCCGGCGGCGTGCTGGCCGGTCGCCGCGTGATCGCGCCGTCTGACCTGCCAGTAGCCGATGCGCCCATCCTGGTGTCCTCGGCTGTCAGCCAGTCGGGCATTGCAGATGCTGCACGTGAACGATTCGGGCCTGACGTGCAGCTCATCCTGCTCTACTGACGCGGCAGATGGGCCTGGCTGAGAGCTACGCCGACCGTCGCGTCTTCGTCACCGGCCACACCGGGTTCAAGGGGGCGTGGCTCGCGGAGTGGCTCGGGTCCCTGGGCGCCGAGGTGACCGGCTACGCGTTGGATCCGCCCACCCAGCCGAACCTCTTCGACGCGCTCGGCCTCGGTGCACGACTCAAGCACGTGGTCGCCGACATCCGCGATCGTGACCGCGTGGTGGCCGAAGTCCATGCCGCGCAGCCGTCCGTGATCTTCCATCTCGCCGCCCGGGCACTCGTCCGCCGCGCGTATGCCGAGCCGCACGAGACCTTCGAGACGAACGTCATGGGAACCGTCAACGTGCTCGAGGCGGCGCGTGCCTGTCCTTCGGTACGCGCCGTCGTGGTCGTCACGAGCGACAAGTGCTACCAGAACCTGGAGGTCGGGCGGCCCTTCCGCGAGACCGACGCGATGGGCGGCCGCGACCCGTACAGCGCGAGCAAGGGATGCGCCGAGCTCGTAACGGCGGCCTACCGCGAGAGCTACTTCACCGAGGGCGCGGCCGTCGCGTCGGCGCGGGCCGGGAACGTCATCGGCGGCGGCGACTGGGCTGCTGATCGGATCGTCCCCGACTGCGTGCGCGCCCTGGCGGCCGGCGATCCGATCGTCGTTCGGAATCCCGATGCCGTTCGGCCGTGGCAGCATGTCCTCGAGCCGCTGTCGGGATATCTCTGGCTCGGCGCTCTCATGCTTCGCGAAGGTCACCGATACGAGGGCCCCTGGAACTTCGGACCCACCGAGGCTGGCGGCGCCCGGCCCGTGCGCTGGGTCGTGGACCGATTCGTGGACGAGTGGGGCTCCGGTTCGTGGACGACGCCCGCGGATGCGGGGCGGCAGCCGCACGAAGCCCACCACCTGAGCCTCGACAGCTCCAAGGCACGCGAGCAGCTCGAATGGGCGCCGGTCTGGGACCCGCAGACGGCGGTGCACCGGACGGCAGCCTGGTATCGCGAGTACTACCGGGCGCCGGAGACGGCTCGTGAGCTGGTCGAGCACCAACTCCGAGCCTACCAGGGTGATGCCGTTGCCGCGGGTCTGCCCTGGGCCGGCGCCGGCGAGACAGGGCGGATCGTATGAGCCATACGCGCAACGCGGCGGCAGACACCCGCGACGAGATCCTGGCGCTCGTGAGCAGGTACTACCAGGAGCGGCACGCGCCCCCGCCGTTCGACCCCGGCCGTGACCCGGTCCGCTATGCCGGGCGCGTGTTCGGCGAGGAGGAGATGCGCCTCCTCGTTGACTCGAGCCTCGACTTCTACCTCACCGCCAGCCGGTTCACGGAGCAGTTCGAAGCGGGCATCGCCGACTACCTCGGTCTCTCGGACGCCCTGTTCGTCAACTCCGGCTCGTCGGCGAATCTCGTGGCACTGACGACGCTCACCTCCCCCAGGCTCGGTGATCGGCGCCTCAAGCCCGGCGACGAGGTCATCACCGTGGCCGCGGGCTTCCCGAGCACCGTGGCGCCGATCGTCCAGAACGGCCTGGTGCCGGTGTTCGTCGACGTCCGCCTCGGCGACTACAACGCGGATCCCGAGCAGCTCCGCGCGGCAGTCTCGCCGCGGACGCGCGCCATCATGCTGGCGCACACGCTGGGCGTCCCGTTCGACCTCGACGCGGTCATGGCGTTGGTCGAGAAGCACGAGCTGTGGCTGGTCGAGGACAACTGCGATGCCCTGGGCTCGCGCTTCCGCGACCGTCTCACCGGGACCTTCGGCCACCTCGCCACGTCGTCGTTCTATCCGGCGCACCACATCACCACCGGCGAAGGCGGCATGGTGGTCACCGACCACGACGAGCTGGCGCGCATCGCCCGCTCGATCCGCGACTGGGGCCGCGACTGCTACTGCGCGGGGGGCGAGAACAACACCTGCGGCAAGCGCTTCGGCCAGCAGTTCGGAAGCCTGCCGTACGGGTACGACCACAAGTACGTGTACAGCCACCTCGGCTACAACCTGAAGGCGACCGACATGCAGGCCGCGATCGGCTGCGCACAGCTGGCGCGCCTCGACGCGTTCGTCGCGGCCCGGAAGCGCAACCACGCCCGGCTGCTCGAGGCACTGCGCCCGTACGAGGACCGCCTCCTCCTGCCGGTGTCGCCGCCGCACACCGACCCGTCGTGGTTCTGCTTCGTGATCACCGTGCGCGACGACGCCGGCTTCACGAGGAACGAGCTGACCGGCTTCCTCGAGGCCAACCGCATCGAGACCCGGACCCTGTTCAGCGGCAACCTGCTCCGGCATCCGGCGTTCGAGGCGATCGAGCGCCGCGTCGTCGGCGACCTGGCCAACACGGATGTCGTCATGAACCGGACCTTCTTCGTCGGCGTCTACCCGGGCATCGACGACGCGCGCCTGGACTACGTGATCGACGCGTTCGGACGGTTCATGGCCGGTGGGAGAGCGGCCGCCAGGTCCACGGACGCTGACACGCCGTCGCCCGCGGAGCGGTGAGGCTCGCGTGGCGGTCGTTCGCAAGATCCCCTGCCTGGTGCGCGCGGTGACCGATCATGGCGAGCATGTCTACACCGTCGAGCTCGAGCCGACCATGGCGGTGCCGAGCTTCAAACCCGGGCAGTTCCTCCACCTTGCCCTCGACGAGCCCCAGCCGGGCGGCTTCTGGCCGGAATCGCGGGTGTTCTCGATTGCCAGCTCTCCCCGGGATCGGGACCGGCTGGCGATCACGTACGCGGTCAAGGGTGCGTTCACGACGCGGATGGAGCGCGAGCTGGCCCCGGGAGGGAGCGCCTGGGTGAAGCTGCCGTACGGCGAGTTCGTGGTCGACTCGACCAGGGACGCCGTGCTGTTCGCAGGCGGCACGGGCGTCACCGCGTTCACGGCATTCCTGCAATCGCTGCAGGCGGAGCAGGCCACCCGCGTGCTGCTCTTCTACGGCGCACGGAAGCCGGACCTCTTCGTCTACGGGCCTCTCGCCGAGGCCCGTGCTCGCGAGGTCCCCGCGCTGACGCTGCAGCCTCGTGTGCGAAGAGACCGACGGCCGCCTCCAGGTGGACGCCGCATGGCCGGCCATCGCGCCGCTGCACGACCCGGTCTTCTACCTGAGCGGGCCGCCGCCGATGCTCGAAGCGCTCACGGCACAGTTGCGGGTCCGCGAGGTGCCAACGGAGGCCATCCGTACCGATGCCTGGGAGTGAGGATCAGCGGGCGCGAGGGCGGGCCGTCTCTTCCCGAGCGACCTCGACGAAGTCGTCCGGCAGGACCAGACCCTGTTCGAGGGACTGCGAGGAGCGCGCGCTCTTCATGACCGGTGGCACCGGGTTCGTCGGCCGCTGGATGCTCGAGAGCCTCCTCTGGGCCGACGCACGCCTTGGCCTCGATGTGCAGGGTGGTAGTTGCTGACTCGAGACCCCGAGGCATTCCGACGACGATTCCCGCATCTGGCTACCGCCCGCCGGAGTCGAGCTGCTGCCGCGGCGACGTTCGCACCTTTGACTTCCCGGACGGCAGGTTCGACCGGGTCATACACCTGGCCGCGGAGACGAACACACAGCTTCGCGACCCCGATCCCGAAGAGTATTTCGACGTCATTGTCGGTGGGACCCGACGAGTGCTCGATTTCGCCGGCCATTCAGGAGCTCGCTCGTTCATGCTCGTGAGTTCCGGTGCCGTGTACGGTCGCCAACCGGAATCGGTGGAGCGTTTGAAGGAGGACGATCCATACGGACCGCTGCCAACCCGTCGGGGTTCAGCCTACGGAGAGACGAAGCGGTGTGCTGAGATGCTCGCTTATGCTCGTGCCGAACGGGGCGGCCTCCACGGCAACCGTCGCCCGCTGCTTCGCGTTCGTCGGTCCGTACCTGCCTCTCGACTCGGGCTTTGCGGTCGGCAACTTCATACGGGATGCGCTAGCCGGTGCAGAGATCGTCGTTAACGGAGACGGGACGCCTCGGCGCACGCTCATGTATGCCGGCGACATGGCCACCTGGCTGTGGTCGGTCGCGCTCGCAGGCCGCAGTGGGCGGCCATACAACGTCGGCTCTGACGAAGTGGTGACGATCGCCGACCTTGCTCGCCTCGTTGCGGCCTCAACCGGGGGAAGTGTCCCGGTGCGAGATCGTCGGCGACGAGAGCCAAGTGGGAGTGGGCGCCTCCTACATTCCTGACGTGACGCGCGCAACCACCGAGCTGGGCCTCGGTGTGACTGTCAGTCTCGCGGACGCTCTGAAACGGACGCTCGACTGGCACCGGCAGGCAGTCAGCTCCCACCTAAGTGAGGGACTCTGAGTGAACGTCGCGGATATGGTCGTCGAGTTCCTGGCCCAGCGTGGCGTGCGCGACGTATTCATGGTGAGTGGCGGGGGGATCATGTACCTCACCGACGCTCTGGGCCGAGCCGGGTCACCTCGCTACTGGTGCAACTACCACGAGCAGGCCTGCGCCATCGCGGCCGAGGGCTACGCGCGCATCCTTGGGACGCCCGGTGTCTGCCTCGTGACGTCCGGCCCAGGGGCCACCAACGCATTGTCCGGAATCGCGGGTGCATGGGTGGACTCGATCCCCGTGATCGTCATCTCCGGCCAGGTTCGGCGCGACCTGATCGCGGACTACTCGCGCTGGCGCCAGCTTGGTCCGCAGGAGATCGACATCGTCGACATGGCCAGGCCGGTGACGAAGCTCGCGCTCGAGATCGGCTGCTCCTGAAGAGGTTCCGGACGCTCTCGAGGCTGCGTGGCACGCCGCGACCAGTGGCCGACCCGGACCCGTGTGGCTGAGCATCCCGCTGGACGTCCAGGGCGCCGAGTCACGTGGCCGAGCGCATGTCAACGCGTCCGACGGCCGGCATCGAGCGCGAGTCGGGATCACCGCCTCCTCACGCGACGTGGTGTCGGCGCGATGTGCTCGACCGGTTGCGAGCGGCCGAGCCGTCCGTTGATCGTCTGCGGCAACGGCATCCATCTCGCCGGGGCAGAGGCGCAGTTCGACGCATTCGTGCGGCGGCTGGGTGTCCCGGTCGTCGCCACCATCGGCGCCATGGACCTGCTCGGTGAGGACCACCCGTACTTCGTCGGACGCTTCGGGCCCACCGGCCAGCGTCGGGCGAACTTCGCGCTGCAGAACGCCGACCTGCTGCTCTGTCTGGCGACGGGCATGTCGGTCGCCGCCGTCGGCTTCGACAGCGCAGGGTTTGCGCCGGGCGCCGCCAAGATCATGGTCAACATCGATGCGAACGAGATGACCCGGCCCCATCTGCGTCTCGATCTCGCGTTGGCGATGGACGTGCGGGACTTCATGCGAGCGCTGGAGGCGGCGCTGTCTCCCGGCGAGTCGCTTCGAGCGCGACCCGCTGGATCTCGGCGTGCCGCGACTGGAAGGCCCGCTATCCGCTCGTGACCCGCGAGTACGTCGAGGATCGCGAGCACGTCAACAGCTACTACCTCGCGCACGCGCTCTCGCAGGTCCTCTCCGCCGATGACGTCGTCCTCACCGGCAACTCGCTCGACGCACACTCGGTGTTCCACTCCTTCGCGGTGAAGCGGGGCCAGCGGTTGGTGACCAACGTGAACTACGGTGCGATGGGCTGGGATCTGCCGGCGCTGGTCGGCGCCTGTGTCGCGCGCAGAGGGCGCCGGGTCGTTCTGGTGACCGGAGACGGCAGCATCCAGTTCAACTCCAGGAGCTGCTCACCATCGGCGCGGGTCGGCTCAATGCCCTGATCTTCGTGCTCAACAACGGTGGCGTACCAGTCGATCCGCAGCACACAGGAACGGTTCTGCGAGGGGCGATTTGTCGGCTGCGACGAATCATCGGGAGTCTTCCAATCCATCATTCGCGGCACTCGCGGAGGCCTACGGCCTGCGGTACTACCGGCTCGAGAACAACGAGCAGGTTGATGCTCGACTCGCAGAAGTGATTGGCCGCGACCGGGCCGACGATCTGCGAGGTCAACGTCGCCTACGGGCAGGAGCGCATCCCCCGGGTCGTCGCGAGGAGGCTCGAGGATGGGACGCTGGTGTCCGGCGCCCTGCACGACCAGTACCCGTTCCTTCCCCAATCGGAGATCGAGGTCAACATGAGCGTGTCCGCCTCGCACGACGACGTAGCCGACCAAGGAGCCTGAAGTTGTCTGAGTCCACCATCGGCCATGTCGCGGCCCGCGGGATCGGCCAAGCCGAACCAGGAGGTCTGGCACCCATGCTGAACCAGGCCAGAGTGCTTGTGACAGGTGGCACTGGGTCGTTCGGGCAGGCCTTCGTGCAGCATGTCCTCGCCAACTACGAGGTCGGCGAGATCGTCGTGTTCAGCCGCGACGAGTTCAAGCAGCACGAGATGGCGCAACGGTGG
The DNA here is from genome assembly GCA_963734535.1 of uncultured Chloroflexia bacterium. Lineage (GTDB taxonomy): Bacteria > Chloroflexota > Limnocylindria > Limnocylindrales > CSP1-4 > CTSoil-043. The sequence goes on from CAVTHS010000006.1 coordinate 137,188, forward strand.
CCGGTGGACTCGCACCCGATCCGCTACTTCCTGGGCGACATCCGTGACAAGGAACGTCTGCTGCGGGCGTTCAATGGCATCGACTACGTCGTGCACGCGGCTGCACTCAAGCAGGTCCCGGCCCTCGAGGAGAACCCGATCGAGGCAGTACGGACCAACATCGTCGGGGCTCAGAACATCGTCGAGGCGGCACTTGAGCGGGGCGTTCGGCGTGTCGTGGCCATCTCGACCGACAAGGCCGTGAACCCCGTCAATCTCTATGGCGCCACGAAGCTGGTCATGGAGAAGCTGATGCTCGCGGCGAACACATACGTCCGATATCGCGACGTTCGGTTCTCAGCCGTGCGCTACGGCAACGTGGTTGGCAGTCGCGGCAGCGTCATCCTTCTCTACGCCAATCTGATCGCGCAAGGTGTGCGGGTTCTGCCGGTCACGGACTCGACCATGACCCGTTTCTGGATCACCCTCGAGCGGGGCGTCTCGCTGGTCCTGAAAGCGCTCGACGAGGCGCAGGGCGGCGAGGTCTTCGTGCCCAAGATCCCCAGCATGAGCGTGGGCGACTTGCTCGCGGCGATGCCGGTGGAGTGCTCTCCGCGGGTCATCGGCAGAAGGCCGGGCGAGAAGCTGCATGAGCTGCTGATCGGTGAGAACGAAGGCGTGCGCACTCTCGACTGCGGTGACTTCTTCGTTGTGCATGCCGGATTCCCCGAACTACCGACCCGGACCCTGGGCCGAAGACGCCCGTCCCGTGCCGCCTGGATTCAGCTACGCGAGCGACACCAACACCGACTGGGTGACTGTGGAGGAGATGCGCCAGCTGGTGGCGTCGATGAGCGGCGCATCCGGGGTCACCTAGAGAAGCGCACCTCAACGCGCAGGTTGTTCCCCATCCCGATCATTCTGTCGATCGGAACCACCCGCAGCAGCTTCAGCGCAACGCTGAGCGCATGGCCAGTTGGGATGCAGTCCACGTCCTCGCCTGAGGTCTCACTCACTAGGCGCAACCACCTTGCCTCGCCGCAGCGCCGACGATCTTTCCAGCGATAGCGGCGTCCTTCCAGTCGAACGGGAGACGGCTCCCCCAACCGTACACCCGGCCGATGTCTCGCACGGCCACCATCGTGGCAGCCTAACGCCTCGCCAAACCTCCAACGAACCGCGCTGGAGGAGTTCAGAGGACGCAACCCGAATAGATCAGCCTCGTGGTGAGTGACCCGGCAAACAGGAGGTCGCCATGCCACTTGGGCCTCAGGTGCCCGAGTTCAGGAGTCGGCGATCGGCGGGATGACATCGTCCTGTCGAATTCCTCTCCCGCCACGATGTTTCGCGCCGCGTGACGTCCCCGCAACGCGTCGAGGTGGCGCGGGTGCATGCCCACGGAACGCTTGCCTGGTCGGAGGACATCGAAGTTGTCGCCCTCGACCAGAGGATCGCCGGGCGCGAGGTCCCGAGTTGCCTGGATCATGCGAACGGCGAAGCGTTTCAGTTCCGTTTCGTGAGATCCGACGGCCTTCATGCCATCGCCGCGTGCCTGTTCGGCGTGCCGGATCGACCTGACCATTGCCGTGAGCTCCTCCGGCTCGACGGCAAAGGGATGGTCCGGACCGGGCAGCCGGTTGTCCAAGGTGAAGTGCTTCTCGACGACGGTCGCGCCGAGAGCGACAGCGGCGACCGGTCCCACAATCGGATTGCGGCTGTTGATCTGAAAACCCGACTGGCACCCCGAACCGTTGGCTGAGATAGGGGATTAACCGTCAGGTTCAAGCTGTCGGGTGGGGCAGGGCGTCCTCGAGGTGCACTGGAGCAGCGTGATGTCGCGTGCGCCCCGCCTCCCGCACGGTTCTCAGGCAGAACTCGATGTCGTCCTCAGCGGCAGCCCCCGTGCGAGATGATGAGTGGCTTGCCGGTCGCGGCGAGCCACTGCAGCAGGCGGACGTGGTTGATCTCGTAGCTGGCCACCTTGTGTCGTCGCACGTCGATCGACGGCCTCTGCATCTGCGACGGAGAATGGCGTCGACATGAATCGATCCCCCAGTTGCTCACAGTGGGCGGCGATCTCGCCGACCAGGTCATACGGCATCTCGAGATCCGTGAAGATCTCGTTGATCGACCGATGGATGCCCAGATCGGCGAGGTAATCGCTGGCGCCGGCGTCGACCACGTAGGTGTCACGCGCTCGGTAGGTCTGGAACTTGACGGCGTCGGCACCAGCCTCGACCGCGACCTGAACGAGTGCACGTGCCATCTGTCGGTCGCGATCCGGCGTGCCCATCCGCCAGTTGCTACCAGGCCTCGGCAATGACGAATACGTGCTGGGCGCCGTTCATCCAGGGCCACCCCTTCCGATTGACCTGTCGCGCCCTCGAACGCGGACGCTTGGTACAGGAGCACTCCTCTTCGTTCGCCGACCAGCCGGAACCCGGCGCCCTCGAACAGCCGCCGCGATGGTTCGTTGTCGATCCTGACTTGGGCGAGCAGACGCGCCTCGGACGTTTGGCGACGGAATCGGCGCAGCGCCGTTTCAAGGAGGAGCCCGCCAACGGTCCCTCGGTGCTCGGGCGCGACCGAAATCGACACTTCTGCATCGGCCTCGCGACGGTCGAACCGAACCTGCCCCAGCGCCCCAACGCCGTTCCATCCGATCAACAACAGGCACGACCGGTCGGCCAGTCGAGCTCGTAGCCAGCGTACATGTTCACCGTACGGGATCGGCGCGCGGTTGAGTGACGCGGCGCGAGTGTCCGGGTCGTTCGCCCAGCGCGCCACAGAAGTCGGGCATCCGCCATCGTTGCGCGGCGAACTCGAACTCCATCAAGATGATGCGCAACTCGTTCGACTCCTCTGCCGTCGACAAGGTCCCAAGCCACGTCGCTCATCTCCTGACGTCGGGATCGATCGTCTGCCAACCGATCGGATCAGCACCGCAAGGGCGGCGCGTCGAGTTGTTCCAGCGGGCCGGCGTCCGCCGCGGCTCCGGCCGCATGCAGGCGGCTGGCGATCGTGTCCTGGTTTGGGGCGAGGCGAGACGATCACCGTCGGCAAGCCGAGAGAACATCGCTCCCAGGACGTTGTGCCACCCGCGCCAATCGCGAGGTCGGCGTCAAGATCAGTCTGGCCGTGGTTCCTCACCGATGGCGTGATGGACACGAACGCCCGGGCCGTCGACGAGCCTGCCCTGGTAGAGCGGACCGAGGACGACGTCGATCCGCGCATTCGGGAGCGCCACTCGCAGCGAGCGGTGACGGCGAGTGTTGTGGCGTCGGCGGGATCACTGCCACCCATTGCGACAAGGACGTTATCGATCGCGCCGGCGGGCGTCGGCCGGTGAGCGAGTGATCCGGAATGACGGACGCAGGAGGACAAAGCGCGCGCCGAGCAGCATGCGAGTGTTCGGGCTACGAGGCCCCCGTAGTCGTCGGGCGCCACTCGAGGTTCGGGTTGAGAGGAGTTCGCACGGGAGCCGTCGGTCTGCGAGGTCGTCGATGACAAGTCGTCGCGTCGCGAGATGACGAGCCTCGGTCAGCCACGCCTGAGCCAAGACCGTAGTGGTCCATGACGAGCGCAGCAAAAGGTCGGCGTCTGGGTGTGCGCGGCATCGCGGTCGTGATGGCCGCAGCCTCGGAGGAAGTCGGGCCGTTAGGCCGAATCAGCGGATGTCCACTGGCCTCGATCTGGTCCGCGGACTCGCCGGTCACCGAACGGTCGCGAACCACGACTCGATGCCGCCTGCCGCTCTTCGAGCTCCGCCGAGAGCGCAAGGCAACGCACGAGGTGGCCCGAACCGATCGAGCTTGATGCGTCAACCCGAGCAGCGCCCCTGGATGGCCTCGGACGATTGATCGACGGCGCTACGCCAGCACCTCCCGCGCGACGGCCGTGACGGCGTCGATGACTCGTGCGACATCACCATCGGTGAGCCCGGGGAAGATCGGGAGCGACATCGCGCGCGCAGTAGAAGCGCTTCGGCCAGCGGGCATAGACCCTGCCGGGTACCCAGATCCTGGTAGTACGGGTGGCGATAGACGGGCAGGTAGTGCACCTGCACTCCGATTCCGCGACGCCGTAGAGCCTCAAAGAACGGCCTGCGCCGCGGAGGTTCCGAGACCCGAACCACGTAGAGGTGCCACGCTGACTCTGCGCCCTCGCGGCGTCCCGGCAGTTCTAGCCCGGAGATCGACGAGAGGTCCGTTGTCGTACCGTGTCCGCGATGGCTCGGCGGCGGGCGAGGAAGCGCGGCAGCTTCCTCAGCTGGCTGCGGCCCAAGGCGCATTGGATGTCGCGTCATCCGGTAGTTGAAGCCGAGGCTCCTGCATCTCCATGTACCACGGCCCGTCGTCGCGGGTCAGGCGAGACCGCTCGACGGACCATGCCGTGTGAACGGAATTCCGTGACACGAGCATGAACGTCGGCGTCGTCGGTCAGAACTGCCCCACCCTCGCCCGTCGTGATCAGCTTGACGGGGTGGAACGACAGTGCCGTGACGTCGGCGAGCGTGCCGACCGGCCCGGCCCGGCATCGGTGGCTCCGAGTGAATGCGCGGCATCGGCTACGACCGGCACGTTGTGCCGCTCGGCGATCCGGTGCAGAGCGTCGTAGTCGGCAGGCTGCCCCGCGTAGTCGATCGCCACGATGGCGCGGGTGCGGCTGGTGATGGCGCTCTCGACCAATGCGGATCGATCAGGCCGGTCGAAGGGACGATGTCCACGAAGACCGGCCGCGCCCCGAGATACAGGGCAGCGTTGCCGGTCGCCGCAAACGTCAGGGGCGAGGTGACGATCTCATCCCCGGGACCGACCCCGATCGCTGCGTAGGCGGCGTGCAATGCCGAGGTGCAGGAGTTCAGGACCGCGGCGTGAGATGCTCCACTCTCAGCGGCTAGATCGGCCTCGAATGCCGCGACCTCCGGTCCGGTCGTCAGGAAGTCTGACGCCAAGACCCGGATCACGGCCTCGATGTCGTCCGCGTCGAGCGTCTGGTGTCCGTACGGCAGATAGGTGTCAGCCATTGATGGGTAGCTCGACGAGGAACGCCGCCAGGAGACTGGAGGCGCGCGGCGAATGTGCCCTGACATTGGGGGCGACCACTTCCTCATCTCCCGAGGCCCGGCGAGACATCTTCCGACCACACCGCAATACCCTCGATCATCGTTTGGCGCTCACGAGGCGAGGTCGTGGGCGCTGGCCCCTGGGATTCGCAGGCTGTTCAGCGTCCACATCGAAGTTGATGCGCTCCTTCTCCACGACCAGCGGTCGACTTGTGGACCTGTGTGTGAATCGACGCCGATGTACTCGCCGAGCACCCCGATGAAGAAGAGCTGCACCGCTGCCGAAGAAGTAGACGCCGATGACCAGCGGTGCCGTGCCCGAGCTGGAACGTCGTTCCAGAACATGAGCTTGGCGATGAGGTAGACGAAGGCGACAAGCAGAGCCAGGACGAAGATGGCGAAGCCGGCCATCGTGGCGAGCCGCAGTGGAACCTTCGAGTGGTTGGTGATGCCCAGCATCGCCATGTCGTAGAGGCTGAAGAAGTTGTTCTTCGTCTTGCCGCTGACGCGGGCCGGCTGCACGTAGTCGATCTCGGCCCGCTCGTACCCGAAGTCGCTGACGAGCCCGCGGAAGTATGGGTACTGCTCGTCGGTGTCGCGGAACTGCTCGACGACCTCCCGGTCGTAGAGGCCGAAGCCCGGTGAAGTTCTGGACAAGCTCCACGTCCGACGAGAGCCTGGTGACGAGCCAGTAATAGAGCTTCCGCGTGCGCGACATGAGCCAGCGATTCCGGGCTGCCCTGCTTCACGCCGATGACGACCTTGTAGCCCTCCTCCCACTTCGCGACGAACTGGGGGATCAGCTCCGGGGGGTCCTGCAGGTCGGCGACACAGCTCATGACCGCGTCCCCGCGTGCCTGGAGGAACGCGTGGTAGGGAGAGCGGACGTGGCCGAAGTTGCGCGTGTTGACGATGACCTTGACCCGCCTGTCCGCCGCACGCGAGCTCGCGCAGGATCTCGACGGTCCGGTCCTTCGACGCGTTGTCGATGAACAGGTGCTCGTAGTCGTAGCCCGGCAGGGTCTCCATCGCCGCCTTGACCTGCTGGTAGACCTCGCGGACGTTGTCTTCCTCGTTGAAGCACGGGGTGAGCATGGTCAGCAGAGGCACTCACGGGTCTCTTCGGCAGTCCGGGCACCGGTCAATCCTTCGGTTCGGCAGTGGGATCGTAGTCGAGCGCGTCGCGGAGTCTCCGCGAGACCTGCCGCCGAAGCTGAAGTACTTGTGGCTCAGGTAGCTGCAGACGATCACGACCACCGTCAAGGAGCGCCTGCACGACGTAGATGTTGAACGGCATCACCCGCAAGGCGATGGGCAGCGCACGAGGTTCACGAGGAGCGTCACGACGTAGACGAGCGAGAAACGAGGGAGCTCTCGGAGCACCGAACCCCGGCTCCGGAACACGACGTAGCGATACCCGAGGTAGGCGTTGAGGACGGCGATCGGCCAGGACAGCACGACGATGACCAGGTAGTGAAGGTGGTCGCCGAGCAGGTGTTGCAGGAGCGCCCACACGCCGTACCCGAAGACCGTGTTCCAGCCCCCGACCGCGAGGTAGAGCAGCTGCTCCCGGCGCCGGAAGTAGAACCTGACGGGTCGGCCAAGCACAGGATGATCGCGCAGCCCGTCGAGATGCCGCTCAAACCAATCTGATGTCGCGGGCGCCTCCGGCTGCATGGGAGCCATGCTACCCCCCCTCGAGGCTCTCGCCGCTCATGGGAGGGGGCCTTGGGCGCCGGAGGGCGAGAACCTCCTCAGGAGACTGCAGGGGATTTTGCCCTCCCAGGCAATCACGGACCCCACGTCAGGTCGCCCCCGCAATGGTCCCGAAGAGGCCCCATTCGGTTCCTGGCGCGACTGTGGTCATGTTGCTCGGATCGATCCCAAGCTCGGTCGGCGAGGTGGTCGCCAGTCCTGGGCCGTGCGGGCCATTTAGAAGGCGGGGAGTAGATGCCGACAAGGGGGCGGCCGACACGTACAGGCGAGCCGATCCAGCTGCATTGAGACGGCTCCACTCGTCGCGACCATGAAGTCACGGATCTTCCCAAGCAGGGCGTATCCATTGTCCTCCCAGGCCGACCCGTACTTGAGGTAGTAGAAGTTGTCTTGTGGCGAAATGGAGTACGTGCGGCAGCCGTCGGCCGATGTGGAGGTAGGCGTGGTCGCCCGTATGGTCTCGACGGCCTTCGCAACCGTCATCATCGGCCCCACGGTGACGCCCGCTTGTCCAGTGAAGAACGGCGGCACGCCACCAACATCCCAGCCGGCTCAGAGCCGTCGATCACGACGCTGGCGTCCGCTGGTACCCCAGTGAACAGCCCCCTCTCCAAGGCCGCCCGACCATTGCTCGCGGGTACCACACGTTCGCGTTTCCGGTCTCCACCTGATGCCGTTGTTCGCGTGGTTCACGAAGCCACATATGCCATCCCCACCGCAAGAGCGAGCGTGATCACCGGGACGACGCGACCGCCCCGAACGCTCCGCGCCGCTTGCAGACGCTGAATAGCCCGTAGATGAGAGCAACCGGGACGAGCGCCACGCCGAGATTTACGCCGGTTCACGTCGCAGCGCGGCGACGATACCCACCGCAAGCGCGAGCGTGATCACCGTGGCCGACGCGACCGCGCCCGAACGCTCCGCGCTGGCCGCGAGCCTGGAACAACTCCGTAGATGAGAGCCACGAGGAGGAGGGCGACCCCGAAATAGGAGAGATAGACGGGCAGGTATCCGATGCCCCAGGACGTGTCGGCCTGGTACCTCGGAGACAACGAGATCAGCAGCGTTGGGCAGGATCAGCAAGCCCGCACCCCAGCAGGCTGAGAAGGCCCGGCCGAAAGCCGTGCGAGCGTGCCAGGACCTCGCGCCAGAGCTGCCAGCCGAGCGCAATCGCCATCGCTCCGTATCCGGCGATGAGCACGAGACCGACGCACCGGTTGTGCCGCCAGGTCGGCGGAGAAGCTCGGGAAGAGCCTGCCGGGGACCCCAAGCTGCTGGAATCCCAGCGGCAGTGCTGCCGACACTTGGTGGGCGAGCGTCGCAAGGACGGCACTCCGGCGCGAGGTTGGGGATGTACGCCCCGGCGACTAGAGCCCCCGGAGACCGCCTGGGCGTACTCTGCGGCCGATCCGGAGAGCGCGACCTTGAAGACGAGGCGGAGACCCACGTTCAGCGCCACCGCGGCTCCCGCGAGCGCCGCGAACGGCCACGAGATCCGTGCCGCATCGAGCGGGGTGCGCCGCTCCGGGTACAGCCAGGCCAGGACGGCGAACAGGAGGAAGAAAGGGATCGTGATCTCGTACGTCAGCAGGCTGGCGGCGTAGATGGCCAGCGCTCCCCACGAGGTAGCGACGCTTGGCGGACTTCAGGTAGAGCAGCAGGAGCACCAGGGAGATCAGCGTGGAGGTGAGGACGACCTGGAGCAGGCCGGCGAAGGCCGCGATCGGGTCGTGGTATACGGCGATCCGAAACTGGAACAGCAGGGGCGTGATCAGGATCGCCAGGACTCCCAGCCGCCCGGGAGCTTGTGATCTGAGTGGTCAGGTAGCCCAGCAGGCCCAGGTCCACGAGGATCAGCGCGAGCACGAAGAGCTTCAGAGCCAGCGCGTGTCCGTCAACGAAGTAGAACAGAACGCGGCTGTACGCCGACAGGGGGAAGAAGCGTCCGGACTGGGCCCACCCTCGGGACGGCGGCCAGGCTGAGGTGGATGAGGTCGCCAAGCCTAGTGCCTGGGCGTGCAGCACGGACCGGCGGAGCCCCAGAATTGGGCAGGTCATCGCCATGAACCCGCTCCCGAGCAGAGGGGAGAGCGAGATACCACGGCCAGCGCGAGCGCCGCGCCGCAGAGGAGGAGGTACCGCCCGTTGGCGACGGAGGCTATCGCGCGATTCCTGCCCCCAGGTGCTCGGCCTTCGTGTCGCCGGTCGCCCGCCGACGCCTAGAGCCGCCAGACCGCGAAGACGCCGTCGCTGCTCTCCACGGCCGGGGGTACCCAGGAGTCCGTCCAAGGCGGCGAGGACGGAGGTGCCGCCGTCTTCGAACCCGTTCAGCTGAACCCAGATCGCGTTGAATCCCGCCGCGCGAAGCCGCTCGACCATCGCGGGGGCCGGCAAAGCGGCGGTGGCTTGCTGCCAGGCCGCGTCGGGCCGGCCCTTCATGGCTGCGTAGCTCCACCGCAGTCCCGTGGTGTTCAGGTAGCCGCGGACCGGGTCATAGTCCGTCATGCCGAACACGGGTGGAAACTCCGGAAAAGGTCGGTATGGGAGCTGGAAGACGTGGCCCCCGACGGCAGCGCGGCCTGGACCTGCTGACCGAACGTCACGTCCGCGGAATATCCGGCCGCCGCGCCCGAACGGGGCCCTCAAGGCTCGAGGGTGTCTGATCAAGGACGCCGAGGATCACGACGAGTGTGACCGCGATCGGCCCCGCGACGCGCCATGCCGCACCCTTGCGCTGCCCAAGGAAGCGGTCGGCCAGCACACCCAGGGTGGTAAGTGCGAAAAGCCCGATGAACACGCTGAGGCGGTTGTAGGCTCGTATCTCGGCGAGACGGCGGCGGCGAAGACCGCGCCGAACCCTGCCACGGTGCCGAGCAGCAGGCCGGCCACCGTCAGGACTCCGAGCAGACGGAGACTCACCGGCTCGATCCTGTCCGGACTCTCACGGCGCTGACCTGTCCGCGGCCAGCCGAGGACGAGCGCCGAGATCGACAGAAGGAAGCCGAGCGAGCCCACGATCCCGAGCGCGGCCATGTTGGCCTCGGTGTTGCCGTCCACGCTCGTGGAACGGTAGGTAGCCCGCATGGCCGCCATTGATGGCAATCCGGTGGTTGTCGATCGGCAGCAGCATCTGCGTGATCCGCAGCCCGTACGTCTCGGCCTCGAAGGGATTGCGCACGGCGGCTACGGCGTTCTTGCCGTCCTGTGCCGCAGAACACGAAGCTCGGGACCATCTGCGCCGCGAACACGAGCCCTGTCGCAAGGATGAGCGCCGGCGGCAGCGAGCGCCACGCGGAAGCTATGGCGACGCAGCGTGGCGCGCAGGCCGACTACGGCAAGGAAGAAACAGCCGAAGAACGTGTAGTAGGAGCCGCACGCCCCGGCAGCAAGACAGATTACCAGCGCTGCGATGGACCGCCGATTGCGCAGGTGAACGGGAACCACCCGCCTGCGGCGCGTTTGACGAGGGGGGGATCCGGACGAGTCCAGCCACACGAGAACCAGTAGGAGCAGCGGGATGATCCAGTACATCGACAGGAACAGGTGCCCTTCACCACGCATGTAGTGGTACGGGAGAAGGGCAAAGAGGACGGCGACTCCCAGGGAGGAGAGGCGAGACACGTGGAGATGCCGCAGGACGAACGCAGTCGCCACGCCGACGGCCGAGTATCCCGCCAGGTAGAAGATGTTGACGACGACTTCGGCGTTGATCCCGAAGAGCCCGATGACTCGCATCGGCGAGGAAGTTGAGGCCGTCCGCGCCGGGCATGTCGTAGAACTGGGCGATGCCCGGCGCTCCGAGGGACGGGTTGGTGAGGTAGGAGCCGGTCTCGATGAGTCCTTTCACCCCCGCCAGGGCGAACAACCCGTCGCCCCAGTAGGTGAAAGGGACCGAGAGGTCGGCAATCCGCAATCCCATGATCGACGCGATGATGCCGAGCGGCAGGACCGCGGCGGCCAGATAGAAGGACACATCGGCAAGCAGCTCGACGTCGCCAAGGTTCCTGATGCGCTCCAGCATCAGATTCAGGTCTCCAACCGCCGCTGCTAAACGGCGCGGGTGTCTGGATACCGCCGCGCCACCGCCAACGCTCGAGATCAGCCGCCCGCTGGCCACGCAGCAACCTCCAACCTCATGGGCCCCGAACGCCAACTCTGCTGCGATGCTCTGACGGCTCGTCCTCCAAGTGCGGGCAGGATACTCGCTCTCCACCTCCAGCTTGCGAGGGCCCGGGGCCTCGCGCGGGTCTTGGCGGCTTGGCGGTCTGCGATATACTCGTCTCGATGACGCGCACCGCCTTGATCACCGGCATCACGGGCCAGGACGGCTCGTACCTGGCCGAGTTCCTCCTGGGCAAGGGCTACCGCGTCGTGGGCATGACGCGACGATCGAGCACGGCGTCGAACGAGCGGATCGCCCACTTGCGCGGGCGGCTCGAGCTGGTGCAGGGCGATCTGCTGGACCAGGCGTCGCTGGTCGAAGCACTGCAGCGAGGTCCGTCCGAGCGAGGTCTACAACCTCGCGGCGCAGAGCTTCGTCCCGACGAGCTGGAACCAGCCCGTCCTGACGGGCGAGTTCACCGGGCTCGGGGTTACCCGGATGCTCGAGGCGGTGCGCCAGGTCGACCTTGGGATCCGCTTCTACCAGGCTTCGTCGAGCGAGATGTTCGGGAAGGTGCGCGAGGTTCCACAGACCGAACTGACGCCATTCCATCCCCGGAGCCCCTACGGCGTGGCAAAGGCATACGGGCACTTCCTCACCGTGAACTACCGGGAGAGCTACGGCATGTTCGCCGTCAGCGGCATCCTCTTCAACCACGAATCTCCCCGCCGCGGTCTCGAGTTCGTCACGCGCAAGGTGACGGACGGAGCCGCCCGCATCGCACACGGCCTGATCGACCGCCTCCCGATGGGCAACCTCGAAGCCGAACGCGACTGGGGTTTCGCGGGCGACTACGTTCTCGCGATGTGGATGATGCTCCAGCAGGATCAACCCCGCGACTACGTGGTCGCCACCGGGGTCAGTCACTCGGTTCGGGACCTCTGCCAGATCGCCTTCGCCCGGGTCGGACTGGACTACAAGCGCCACGTGGACGAGGACCCTGAGTTCTTTCGTCCTGCCGAGGTCGATCATCTCCGAGGGGACGCGTCACGGGCGCGCGCCGAGCTCGGTTGGGAGCCGATCATGTCCTTCGAGGACCTAGTGCAATTGATGGTGGACGCAGACATGGCGAGGGTCGAGCGCGAGATCGCGAAGGCTTCGCGGCCGGAGGCCCCGGCGCCGGCTGCGCCGCTGAGGATCCTCGTCACCGGCGCTCACGGGTTCGTCGGTCGGTGGCTGGCTCGGGAGCTGACCGACCACGGCCATGACGTCGTCGAGGCACCACCCTCCGCAGGCTCTGGACATCACGGACCGCGACGCCGTGCAACGTCTCGTCCGGGACGCTGCACCGGACGCGATCGCCCATCTCGCCGCGGTCTCCTTCGCCGGTGACGCGCGTCGGGACGCCGAACGAGCGCTGCGCGTGAACGTCGGCGGCACCGTGGCGGTGCTCGAGGCGATCCGCGGACTCTCGAAGCGCCCCGCTGCTCCTCGTCGCGGGGTCATCGGAGGTCTACGGCACGCCTCGGCCGGAGGATCTCCCGCTTCGGGAGACGGCGCCCCTGCGGGCCGCCGCCCCCTACGGGCTGTCCAAGCTGGCCCAGGAGGGCGTCGCCGTGGAACTGGCGACCGCATACGGGATCCCGTTGATTGTCACGCGGGCTTTCAATCACATCGGACCCGGCCAGCGGCCGGAGTTCGTGGTCCCGGCCCTTGCCGGACGGATCGTCGACGCAGTCGCTGGGCGGGTCACCACGATCCCGATCGGCAACGCAGATGTCCGCCGCGACTTCCTCGACGTTCGCGACGTCGTCCGCTCGTACCGGCTCCTGCTCGAGTCCGCAGGCTCGCGTTCAGCGCCGCGCCCGCCCGTCGTCGTGAACGTCGCCTCCGGCGCGTCCGTGTCGATCCGCTGGATCGCCGAGACGATGAAGCGGTACGCGGGATGTACAGCCGATCTCGACGTGCTGCCCGAACTGGTCCGGCCGGACGACCCGCCGGAAATCGTGGGGAGCGCCGAACTCCTGGTGGAGGCGACCGGATGGCGACCGGTCCGCGCCCTCGACTCAACTCTGGAAGAGATCCTGGCTGAAGCGATGGCACGGGTCGAGGGCGTCGGACCAGCCCCGGCGTGAGCGAGTAGCTGGGTGTCCGTCCCCGACGTCACGCGCGCTGAGTCCGTGGCCATCCTCGTCGATGACCTCGCGACGTGGATCGTGACGGGCTACCAGCCGACCGGCATCCAACGGGTCGTGTCCGAGCTTGTCGACACCGCGACCGCCCGAACTGACATCGACAGCTGGCCAGCCGTCTCGCTGGGCGGCGGCAATCCGGACACCGACGTGCGCCTCGTGGAGGTGGACCGGGACAGCCTTCGGTGGGAGGCGCCCGCTGCGGGACTACGCCTTCGGCGCCGATACCTCCGGCCGTCCGCCGAACCGTGCGTCGCGCCCCGCTGCCGCCTTCTCTTCGGCGCGGCGCAAGGCTCGCATATCTGCGCCTGGCCCTCGCGGTCGGTGGGATCCGGGCCTCCACTAAGACGGGCGGCCGACGGGCCGACCTCCTCCTCGTTCCGGGCGGATTCTGGAGCGGGGACTCGGCCGCGCGGATCGTGAGGCTCGCGGCACGCGGCACGAAGGTGCGAGTGATCGTATATGACCTCTTCCCCGTGCGGAACCCGGAATGGTGCGATCCGCGCCTCTGCCGCGACTTTGCCTCGGCCCTGGCTGTGGTCGTCTCCGTGGCCGACCGGGTCGTCACCCTGAGCGACGAGGTCGCCCGACAACTCATCGCCGACTACCCGATGCTGACCGCCAGGGTCCGCGCGGCCGTTCCCGCTCTCGGAGCGCACGCGCCGCGGCGATCGGTCGGTCCCGGCCCGCGTCGCGTCCCAACCCTCGCCAACCCCTTCGTCCTTGCTGTCGGAACCGTTGAGCCGCGCAAGAACTACCGGGTGATCCTCGATGCCTGGCGGATCGCCCGACAGGATCCAGGAATGGCAACGCGCGTCGCTCGTCGTCGTCGGTCGACTCGGCTGGATGGCGGACGACATCGAGGCCGAGATCGCTCGAGACGGCGGACGCAATCGGATCGTCCGGCTCACCCACGCGACCGACGACGAGCTCGAGGCGCTGTACGCTGACTGCCATGCGACCGTCCACGCCTCCTGGGCCGAAGGCTTCGGTCTTCCGGTCCGGGAGAGCATCGCCCGCGGGATCCCGACGCTCATATCATCGACGATCCCGACAGGACGGCCTTGTTGCCGGCTCATACCTGACGTTCGACCCGGCGGACGTGCGCACGCTCGCGTCGCTTATGCTGGACGCCCTCCTCGCCGAGCGGGTGAGAGCACCCTGGCAGCCGAGAGCCCGTGACGGCACCGGGTGGGAACCGGTTCTCGCGGCACTCACCGACGATTGAGGACCACGGTTGATCGCGTGTCAATCGAGGGAGGACATTCCTGCCGGACCGGGCTCCTGACTCCAGATGGTGCCGGACGCATGCGGTTGTGCCGGGCGTGCGGTTGCCGGGACTCGCGGCGTCAGAGCCGCGTGCGAGGCAGCAGATGCGGTGATCGCCACCCGGCGCACTCGCGGCGGTGAGACGCGTGCGAGGCAGGATGAGCGACGGCATCCCGGACGCCATGTACGCGGCCTTCGAGGAGCAGTTCAGGGGTTCGCGAGAAGAGGTAGCTCGACGGCTGACCGTGTACCTGTCCGTCCTCGACAAGGCCGGCGTACGTGACGCCGCTTCGCCGGTGCTCGACCTCGGCTGCGGACGCGGGGAGTGGCTGGGGCTCCTTCTGCAGCATGGATATGCGGCCAGGGGCGTGGACCTCAACGAGGACTTCGTGGCCCACGGTCAGCAGTTGGGCCTGGACCTCGTGTACGCAGAGGCCGTCGGATACCTGGGATCCCAGCCCGAAGGCTCATGTGCCGCTGTCACCGCGTTCCACCTGGTGGAGCATCTTCCTCCCGGCCGACTGGTCGACCTCCTTGCCCAGATCCATAGGGTCCTTCGTCCCGGGGGTATCGTCATCCTCGAGACGCCCAATCCCGAGAACCAGGTCGTGGGCGGCTGCACGTTCTACCTGGATCCCTCACATGTGGCCCCTATTCCGCCTGCGTTACTGCAGTTCCTCACCGAGCAAGCGGGCTTTGCCGCCACGTGGGTCGCGCGCGTGAATGCGGACACCTTGGAGATCCCGCTCCAATACGTCCCACGTGACGCTCCGCACGCACTGCAGATGAATGCCGCGATCCACCTGCTCAACCTGAATCGCTACTCTGCTCCGGACTACGCGATCATCGCCCAGAAGGAAGGCGGGATTGGTGAGCATCGCCGGATCTCCGGAGCTTGACGCCATCTGTGGTCCCGGACCCATGGACATCACAAGCTTCCGACGACTCGAAGCCGAAGCCAAGGCGCAGGAAGCCGAGGCCCGGGCGCAGGAAGCCGAGGCCAGGGCGCAGGCGGCCGAGGCCAGCACGAACGAGGCCGAGGCGAGGCCCGGGAAGCCGAAGCCAAGGTGCAGGAAGCCGAGGCAAGGGCGCACGCGGCCGAGACGCAGTTCGTGGCGGCCGAGTCGTGGGCCCGGGAGTCCGAGGCGCAGTTCGCGGCGGCCGAGGCGCGGGCCCAGGAAGCCGAGGCGCAGTTCGCGGCGATCCTCCGAGGCGCCTCGTGGCGGATCACGCGACCTCTGCGCTGGGGGAAGCGGACCGCCCTTCGACTACCCAGGTCAATGAGATCCGGCGGTGGCGCCGGTCCGTGGCTCAAGTCTCGCGCGAAGGTGATCATCGGCCACCCCATGCGGTGGCTCCTGGCTCGCCCGCACGTCGGGCCGTGTCGTCGACCGGCAGCTCGCCCATGTCCCGGCGCTCGATCGCCGGGTCAGGGCGGCCGTACGCGAGGTGAGCCGCTCGCCGATTCCGGCCGGGCCGGCCGACGAGACGGTACCGACCGACCTCGAACACCTGCCGGTGTCTGCTCGTGAGGTGTTCGCCGATCTCGAGCGAACGTTCGACCGCCGGGACCGGTGAAGCCGGCACCGATGCGGATCGTCCTCGACCTGCAGGCCTGCCAGACGGAGGACGGCGGCGGCGCGCCGGGTCGTTACTCGCTCTCCCTGGCGCGGGCGATTGCCCGAAATGCGGGCGAGCACGAGATCGTCATCGCCTTGAACGGCCGGTTTCCGGCGAGCGTCGAACCACTCCGCCTGGCTTTCGACGGACTGCTGTCCCGTGATCGCATCGCGGTGTTCTCGGTGCCTCGGTCCATCTCGGCGATCGACCCGGCCAATGACTGGCGGCGCCATGCAGCCGAACAGGTCCGTTCGAGCTTCCTGGCCGGCTTGAGGCCGGACGTCGTCCACGTCTCGAGCCTGTTCACGGGCCTGGAGGATGACGCCGTGGCGTCCGTCGCCGGCGGATACGGGCCGTTCGCCTCGACCGCGACGCTCTCCGATCTCGATCTCCTGCGACATTCGCCGTCCGTCGAGGGGCGGCGCAGCGACTGGAGTCTCGGCAGGCTGGAGGAGGCAAGGCGCGCAGACCTCCTGCTGGTGACCTCGGACCACGCCCGCGACCTGGCCATGGCGATCCTCGAGGTGCCTGAAGAGCGGATCGTGACCGTCCCTGCGGCTGCCGACGAGACGCTCGAGCCGCGCGATCTCCTGCCCGCAGAGCTCCGGGCCCTGCGACGCCGCGCGGGGATCCGCAAGCCGTTCCTGCTGTCCCGGGTTGGTGCGGACGAGACCGGGACGGCCGAAGCGCTGATCCACGCGTTCGCGCTGCTGCCCGAGACGATCAGGACCGAGCACCAGCTTGCCCTCATCGCCGATCTCGGTGACGGCGAGCGACGGAAGCTGAAAGCAGCCATCCAGCGCTTCGGCCTGCGTGCGGATGACGTGGTCATCGCGAGTGGCGTCAGCGGCGACGAGCTGATGGCGCTCTATGGCGACTCGACGCTGGTCGTGTCCGCCTCGGAGAGCGATTGCCTCGGCTCGTCCGCCCTGGCGGCCATGATGTGCGGGGCTCCGGTGGTCGCCTCGACCGCCGGGGCGATGCCCGAGGTGATCGGCAGGACAGATGCCCTGTTCGATCCCCGTGATCACCACGCGATGGCCTCCAGGATCGGTGAGGTCCTGACCGACGACGGCTTGCGGCGCGACCTGAAGGATCACGGCTCGCTGCAGGCCCGCCGATGCTCCTGGGATGCCAGCGCCGTCCGCGCGCTGGGGGCGTTCGCGCAGCTTGACGAGCGGGGCCAGGCGAGCAGAGCCACCGCGATCGTGACGAACCGGCCGCGCCCGCGCCTGGCGTTCGTCTCGCCTCTCCCACCGGAACGATCCGGCATCGCGGACTACAGCGCCGAGCTGCTGCCCGAGCTGGCTCGGCACTACGACATCGACGTCGTGCTCCAGCAGGACTCACTCGACGCTCCGTGGGTCGCCGCCAATTGCGCGATGCGGTCCGCGGCCTGGTTCGACTCGCACGCTGACGAATACGACCGGATCGTCTACCAATTCGGCAACTCCCCGTACCACGAGCACATGTTCGCGCTGTTGGCCCGGCACCCGGGCGTGGTCGTCCTGCATGACTTCTTCCTGAGCGGGGCCGTGCACTACTGCCACGAGACCCGCCGCCTGAAGGGCGGCTTCGCGCGGGCTCTCTACGAATCGCATGGATATGCGGCGCTCACCGACGAGAGGCAGATCGGCCGAGAGGCCGCGGTCTGGAAGTACCCCTGCAACAAGGAGGTACTGGACCGCGCCCAGGGTGTCATCGTCCACTCGCGATTCGCGATGCGACTGGCCGAGACGTGGTACGGGCCGGGTAGCGCAGGAGACTGGACGTACATCCCGCTCGCCAGGGCTCAGCCTCCGGCCATCGAACGGCGAGCGGCGCGGGAGCGCCTCGGGATCGCGGATGCGGATTTCCTCGTCTGCTCCCTGGGCATGCTCTGGCCGTCAAAGCTGAACGACCGCCTGCTGAACGCGTGGCTGAGCTCTCCGCTCGCGGACGACCCGGGATGTCACCTGACCTTCGTCGGGGAGAACCAGTCCACCGAGTACTGCAAGGACCTGGTCCGCATGATCAGGGGCAGTCGCTCCAGGGAGCGCATCCGGATCACCGGGTTCGTTCCCCGGCAGCAGTACGAGGACTACCTCGCGGCCGCGGACATGGCCGTCCAGCTGCGCGCGTTGTCTCGCGGGGAGACGTCCGCATCGGTCCTCGATTGCCTCGCGCGTGGCGTTCCGACGATCGCGAACGTGAACGGCTGGGTTGCTGAGCTGCCCGACGAGACGCTGTCGAAGATCCCGGACGAGTTCTCGCAGGCGGAATTAGTCGACGCACTGGTCCGGCTGTGGCGCGATCCCGGCGCACGGGCCGAACTCGCCCGCTGCGGGCGCGCGCACGTCAGGACGGTGCATGCTCCGCCGCGCGCCGGCGACCTGTACCGCGACGCGATCGAGAGGTTCGCGGCGGACAGTCCCGATGGGCGATATCGACACCTGGTCCGCTGCCTGGCGGACGGCAGAGATTCGGCTGCGCCGACCAGGGAGGATCTGATCGACGTGGCCGCAAGCGTCTCCGCGAACCAGACCCCCCGTCCGCCAGGCCAGCTGCTCGTGGACGTCACGGCGCTCGTTCGCGAGGATCTCAAGACGGGTATCGAGCGCGCATCCCGCGCCGTCCTCCGCTCCCTGATCGGCCGATCGCCTGACGGATACCGCGTGGAACCTGTGTACGAGGCCGGCGGACACTATGCGTACGCCCGGCGTTTCACGGTAGGGCTACTCGAGGCGAAGGAGTCGGGGCTCGAGGATGCGCCGATGGAGGCGGCTCCCCGCGACATCTTCCTGGGGCTGAACCTCTCACAGCAGTGGATTCCTGAGAATCGAACCTGTTCATCGATCTCAGGAACCGTGGCACGGGCGTGTTCTTCGTCCTGTACGACCTTCTGCCCGTGTTGCGTCCCGAGGTCTTCCCCGACTTTGTGCAGCCGACCTTCACCCGCTGGTTGGACACCGTCGTCCGCATATCGGACGGCGTCGTGTGCATCTCCCGCGCGGTGGCGGACGAGTTGCTCGGCTGGTTGCAGCGCACGACACCGGTGCGTTGCGGGCAGCTCCAGATCGGGTACTTCCACTTGGGCGCTGACCTCGCGGCCAGCGTGCCGACCAGCGGGTTCCGGCCGGACGCCGCGTCCGCACTTGCGCAGTTGCGGACGCGGCCGAGCTTCCTGATGGTCGGCACCATCGAGCCGCGCAAGGGACATGCGCAGGTGCTCTCCGCATTCGAACGTTTGTGGGCTGCCGGCGTGGACGCGAGCCTTGTCGTCGTCGGCAAGGAGGGCTGGGGCGTGGAGCGACTCGCGGCGCGCCTGCGCACGCACCCGGAGCGAGGCAAACGCCTGCATCTGCTACCCGGCGTCAGTGACGAAGTACTTCTGAGTCTCTACGAGTCTGCGTCTGTCCTTCTGGCTGCCTCCGAAGGAGAGGGCTTCGGCCTGCCGCTGATCGAAGCCGCCCGGCATGGCATGCCGATCATCGCCCGAAACATACCGGTGTTCCATGAGGTCGCCGGGGAGCACGCCTTCTACTTCACTGGCAAGGCGCCAGAGCACCTTGCCGACGCGATCTCCACCTGGCTCGCACTGCGCGAGCGCGGCGAGGCGCCCTCTTCGAACAACATGCCGTGGCTGACCTGGGCCCAGAGTGCGACGCAACTGATGGACGTGATCCTCGGTGGGCGGTGGTATGCGCGCTGGCCCGAGATCCCCGATCCGTTCGATCCGGGGCTGCTGATGCGCACGGGGATCACCCGCCAGGGACGTCCGCCTCTGCCGTCGCCGGCGGCGCGACGCCGAGTCATCGCCGCATAGGTCGCGAGCCCGCTCTGCGATCGAGCCGCGCGCGACCGTCTGTCCGTGGTCGAGGACGATCGACTCGTCGGCGAGCGACTCCGCGAGGTCGACGCTGTGGGTCACGAACAGGAGCGACGTCCCGGACCGCCGAAGCGTCCGGAAGTGATCGAGGCACGTCGCGATGAAGGCGGCGTCGCCCACGGCGAGGATCTCGTCCACGAGGAGGAGCGGTCCGGGATCGGCCAGGGCGGCGGCCATCGCGACGCGCATGCGCATCCCGGTCGAGTAGGTCCTGATCGGCTCCTCCCAGGCGTCCTCGATCCCGGAGAACTCGCGCGCTTCGGCGAGGCGCAGACTTCAGCGCGCGTCCGCTCAGGCCGCGCAGGAGAAGCTCGAGCCGTGCGTTCTCGGCACCCGACAGCTCCTCGTCGAAGGCTCGTCCCCACCTGGAAGAGGAGCGTCGGGTCGACGCGCCGGTCCACGCGACCGACCGTGGGCGCGATCGTCCCGGCCGCGATCCCGAGCAGCGTGGACTTCCCGGACCCGTTCCGGCCGAGGATCGCGACCGACTCGCCCGAGGTGACCTCGAGGTCGAGCGGTGCGAGCGCCCAGGGTCGGTCACTCGGTCGGCGGAGCAGGCGGGCCGTCAGCCCGAGCTCCGAGCCACTCGGGTACTGCTTGCCGACGCCGGCCATGCGGACGAGGAGGGTCATCGGGCGACCGGTCAGATGTAGTCGGCGAAGTTGGCCGACGTGCGCCGGAACACGATCGCGGCACGCCCACAGGGCGACGAACGCCGAGACGAGGCCGACGACCGCGTGGACCGGATGGTCCGGGATCCAGCGCATGCCGTAGAGGATGAGATCCATCGAGATCGTCAGCGGGTTGAGCTTGAGGGCAGAAGACCGAGGAGCCCGCCGCCCTCGGGGTTCAGGTAGAGGGGCGACACGAAGATCAGCGCCATCGTGATGACCGGTGCGGCAAGGATCGCGTCGCGCAGGTAGACGCCGAGCGCTGCGAACGCGAGACCCAGGGCGGTGCCCCAGACGATCGCCAGGAGCAGGCCGACCGTGAACGCCAGTGAGCGTGGCCAGGCCGGCCGCCAGTGCCGTCGCCGATCGCCACGGCGCCCACCCCGAGCAGGCCGCCCGGGATGATCCGGTAGAGCGCGACCCCAACGGCGGTGGGCGCCAGCAGCTCGAGCGGGAAGAGCGACCCCTTCACCCAGCCAGGCTCGCTCCGCGACCAGCGTGGGACCGCGGCCCACGATCTCGCCCATCCCCTGCCCGATGATGAACGCCGCGAAGAAGATCCCGAACCCGCCGAGCGGGGACGTGGACTCCGGGACGCGCACGGCACCGCGGGTCGCCGCGAACAGCAGGATCGCCTGCGAGCCCGGCTGGATGATGTTCCACGCCCAGCCGAGAACGCTTCGGCGATGCCGGCGCGCGATCTGTGTCCGGACGAGCGTGGACAGGACGAACCGCTGGTCCCAGAACAGGTTCCACGGGAACAGGAGGATCGTGAGGCCGCCCAGGCGCCGGAGACGCCACGAGGTCTGCCGCCGGTTCACCGCCGGCGGGGGAGTCCGTGAGGACGTCAGTTCCCATCGTTCGAGAGGATAGCCGTCAGCAGGTCGAAGCAGGCGCGGTCCCAGCTCCGAGGCACGAAGCTGTCGCGGATCGCCTTCATTCGGGACTCGACGGGCTCGGGGTCGTCCCACCAATGGCGGATGACCCGGTAGAGGGCATCGCCGTCGTTGGCTGGCACGGCCTCCACGAACCGCGAGACCTCGTCCGCTGGGATCGCATCGGTGACGATGCTCGGCTTCCCGTATCGCAGCGCCTCCCTGATCGGGAGGCCCCATCCCTCCGCGAGCGATGGGAAGGCCAGGAATCGGCAGCCCCCGTAGAGAGCCGCGAGCTCTGGGTCACTCGCGTCCGTCACCACGCGGACGCGGCTCTGCAGCGCCGGTTCTGCCGCGAGGCGCTCGAAGAACGCTCCGTCCTGGGGGTGTCGGCGCCCCCCGATCACCAGCCACGGCACGTTTCCGGCTCCTCGGTCCGAGGCAAGCCAGCGCGACCACGCATCGAGCAGGAGGACGTGGTTCTTGCGCGGATGGATCGTCCCGACGCTGAGCACGTACGGTGTCTCCGGGCAGAGGCCCCGCGGGTCGGCGGCCGCGGGCAGGATCGGATCGGGGGGCAGGACGGCCGTGACGTGTTGGTGGGCGACCTGGGCGACCTCGGCGGCGACCTCGGGCGAGTCTGCCGCCAGCGCATCCGCCGCACCGAGGAGCAGGGTCAGGTCGGCCGCCGCGGCGACGCCCTGCGCATCGCCGTACCAGCTCGCGCCGGTGATCGGCAGCATGTCGTGCACCAGCTGTGCCAGCCTTGCCCCCGATCGGGCTCGGGCAGCGACCGCGCCCGCCGCCATCCCCGGCGCGATCCAGGGGGCTCCAAGGACCAGGAGCGTGTCCAGGGGCCCGATCTCGAGCGGTTGCCCGGTCCTTCCTGCCCGGCGCGCGAGGATGCGCCGACCGACCGAGCGCGCGCGTTCCTGGACACCGCGGGGCGCGTGCGCGGAGATGCGCAGGGCGAGCTCGGCGCCACGGGCGAATCGCCGCCCACCGGGGGTCGTGGCATCGAGCAGGACCTCACGGACTGCGTCCCGGGTGACCACAACCGTCCGCGTCTCGACGCCCACCGTCGCCGCGGCCGCGGGAAGGTGGCGGGCATAGCCGTCGGCGAGCCGCTGGATGCCGGTCGGCTGGGTCGCCGCGGCCTGGTAGACGAGGAGGTCGTTCACCACGATCAGGAGGCGGCCGGCCACGGCGGCGTCCGCGCGCTCTGTATTGGGGGTCACACGCCCCTGCCCTGGAAGACGACCGGGACCGTCCGGATCGCAATCTCGAGATCCATGAGCAGCGACCAGTGCTCGATGTACTCCAGGTCGTCGGCCATCCGTTGCTCGAAGTCCGCGTCGACCCGACGACGCACCTGCCAGAGCCCCGTCAGGCCCGGACGGACCGTCAGGCGAATCCGGTGCCGCGGTTCGTAGCGTTCGACCTCGTCGAGGCCGGCAGGTCGAGGACCGATCAGGCTCATTCGCCCAACGAGCACGTCGAACAGCTGGGGAAGCTCGTCGAGGCTGAAGCGGCGAAGGAACTGCCCAAGCGATGTGACGCGTGGATCCTGCTCCAGCTTGAATGCAGGTCCCCTGGTGGAATTCGCCTCCCAGAGCGCCGCGCGCTCCGCGTGGGCCCCTTCGCGCATCGTGCGGAACTTGCGAAGCGTGAAGGTTCGCCCATAGAGGCCTGCCCGCTGGTCGGAGTAGATGATGGGTCGACCCTCGAGCACGAGGATCGCCACGGCCGTCACGAGCATCGGGATGGCTGCCAGCACGATCAGGATGACCGACGAGACGATGTCCGCGATCCGCTTGATCGCGCGATCCGTCGGTGCGAGCACCGAGGGATAGAGGATGAGCGAGCTGCCCGAAAGGACGACGATCGGTCGCGTGAGGGACTCGGAGAGGCGGGCGAGGTCCAGCATCACGGGCTCGCCGCGCACGAGGGCGTCCTCGGCGCCGGCACCGAGGTGGGGAAGCGGCGTCTCCACGACCGTTTCGGCGTTCCCCGCACCGCCCGCGCGTGCGCCGCTGAGGGCGCTGACACCGACGCAGAGAAGCGCTCCAACGATCACGAGGAGCCTGCTGGCGAGCGTCTTGTCAGCCAGGTACAGGACGCCCGAGCAGGCAACGAGCCAGATCGCGGCGGCCATGACCAGTCGGGTCGGACGCCGGGGGAGGGTCGGGTACACGGGGTTCACCGCCCGGAGCGCGAGCGGCCAGAACATGCCGCCGAAGAGCGCCGTGAGCAGCAGGGCGGGCCTGGTCAGGTCGTCGGATGATCCTGGCTGGGAGGGCAGGAGCAGCTGGCGAACGACGGCCGCAGCCGGAAGCGCCAGGATGCCGGCCACGACATCCACGAGGACGATGCGGTCGCCGAGGGGGCCGAGGACCGGGATTGGTCGCTGGGCCGACGACCGCCGCGATGGGCTGGCCGGTGCGGTTTCGCCCGCCGGAGGCGCAAGCGGCACGGTCACGCCACGGATCTGGCCGGGCCTGCCGTCCGACCGACCAGCGGCCCGGCGGCCATCCCCAGGGCGAGCCCGCCCATGACCGCGGCGTAGCTTCGTACCTGCGGAATGTCCCAGAAGCCGCAGACCAGGAACGTGACGGCGGCGGCGATCAGATAGGGCGCCATCGTGTGCCGGCGCCGCCAGACCTGCCAGGCGGAGTAGAGGATCACGGTCGCGTTCGTGATCCCCAGCGGAAGGCCCCCCTCGGCGAATCCGTGGAGCAGGATGTCGTGGGCGTACGAGATCTGGCGCTGCGCGAAATCGCCGAACCGATCGAGGCTGCGCCAGCCGCCACCCACGAGGGGGCTCGCGAGCGTGATCGAGACGGCCGCGATCCAGGTGTTCACCCGGTTGATGTCGCTCTCGGTGCTGCCGTTGATCGTCTGGACGATTGCGTCGAGGTTCGTCCCGTAGCGGACGGCGACCAGGCCGACGAGCGTGACCGCGCCGACTGCGATGCCCGCGATGGACAGGCGCCGATCGACGCGCCCGCTCGCGAGCACCGCGATCACCGATCCAACGCCAACGGCGATCAGTGGGCCGCGGGACCAGGTGAGGACGATGGTCAGGAGCGCGAGCCCGATGACCCCGAACGGGAGCAGCCGGCCCCGCCGGAGCGCCGCGGCCACCGCGAATGGCAGGGCCGTCGCGACTCCCATCGCAGTCGGAGTGGGGTAGCCAAGCGCGCCGAGCCGGCCATTGATGATGCCTGGGAACGTGATGAGATCCACGCCGGGGACGCCGACCCACGCGACGAGGGCGAGCCCACACGCGACGACCGTGGTTGCCAGGACCACGTCCGTGAGGACCCTGTCCCGGCCCGCGACGAGATGCGAGGCAGCGATCCAGGCCGCCATCAGCGCCATCGGGCCGCCGGCCACCCAGTGCAGGCCGTAGTCGAGGAACGCAGCGTCCTGGCCAACGGCGAAGTAGCCCGTCACGGCGGTCCACGCGTAGAGCACCATCGCCGCGATGGCCGCCGCGACGACCCACCAGGGCGGTCCCAGCCGGCGCACGTCACCGAGGCTCGGCCCCAGCACGAACCGGTCGAGGAGCACCCTCGCCGCGGAGCCGTAGATCGGCACGACACGGAGGACCTCGCCGTACTGCGCGTCGATTGCGCCACCGAGGAACGGGACCACCGCGATCGTGAGCAGGAGCCCGAACCACGGCCGGAGGAGGCCGAGCGCCAGGCCGGTGATGATCCAGGCGGGGATCGCCAGCGACGCGGTCGCCGGAATGTGCCCGAGCAGCCAGAACGTCGCCGCGAGCGCCGGCAGCAACAGGTCCCATCGAGCGAGAACGCGGCCGAGTCCCGTGGCCGGGGCCGGTGCCTCCCGCATCGCGCGCCGCTCGGCTCGCGTGGGCACCCCCGAGCGGGTCGACCGTGTGGCAGCCCCGGCCGGTGCGACCGGGTCGCTCGGCTTCGTCGGTCCGGCGGCGGGTCCGGCGTGCCCGCCCTTCGACGCGGTCGGCGCCGCGGGTGGACCGACTCCCGGCCGTTTCGCTCGGCTCGCCTTGCCCATCGGGCGCTGGCCCTCCCACCGGATTCGCCAGGACGGGGCGTTGGCAGCCCCAGCTCACCAGCCGAGAGCATACCGGCGCGCACGAGCCCGTGCGAACGTCAACCCCGCCGCGCCGCTCCGACAACCCCGCCGCGCCGCTCCGACCACGCGCTCCCGCCGCGCCGCTCCGTCGTTCGGATGTCGACTCCTTTGCACGAACCCGGATCCCCATCGCGCCAGGTTCGCATTGGGAGATACATTGACGTCGTGAAGCGCCCCTGGCTGCTCGCCGCTCTTCTGCTGGCCGCCTGTACCAGCACGCCGACGCCCCAGCCGACGGCGACCCCGACGCCGGAGCCGTCGGTGGCCCCGCCGGCGTTCGCGAGTGTCACGGTCACCGGCATCGGGACGGTCCAGCGCGGCGAGTCGTCGGTTGCGACGCTCAGCCTGTCCTTCAACGAGGCGAGCGTCGTGGCGATCGGACCGAGGCCCCGGTTCGTTCGAGGTGGCGCTCACGGACAGCGCGGGCTCCGGAACCACGGTGTCCTTCGTGGGGACTCCGTCAACCGCGAAGTCGCCGGGATCACTCGGGGCGTCGGCCACCGTGAGCGGAAACGTTCTGACGGTCTCCATCCTCGACTCCGACACGCTGAACATCGAGCCGGTGATCGTGACCGGCCTCGGGATCGCCGCCTCGTCCACGGCCGCGCTGGGTTCCATCGGGGCCACGATGGGAGCCTTCACTGGCTCGCTCGCGGGTGGTGCGACCGAGGACGTCCTGGTGTCCCCAGGTTCCGTGGTGGGCACGCCATAGGAGTCTCGGGAGCCCAGGTTCGCCTCGCGTGCGCCCTCGTCGCCTCCGGACGGCGACCCCCGGCAGCCCGGTACCGGGGCCACGCCTGCGCGAACGCGGGCGGGCTGATCCGCCCGGATCTCCGAACGACCGGCCGGCCCACCTCTGGACTCCGTGTGGCAGACTCTTCCCGAGCCGCCAGTCCGGGTGGCCAATTTGACGTGGGACAGACACCGGGAACCCGCCCGGTCCGGGGCCGCCGGAACGGCCCGCTCGGAGGGCATGCTTGGACGAGTGGGGTCGCGACGAGCAGGAGCTCGTTCGGCGATGCAAGGAGGGATCGGAGGCCGCGTACGCGGTCCTCGTACGGCTCCACCGACCCCGCCTGTACACGCTCGCCTACCGCCTGCTGCTCGACCGCGAATCTGCCGAGGACGTGGTGCAGGAGACGTTCATCGCCGCCTTCCGGCAGATGGAACGCTTCGAGCCGCGCCCGTCGCTTGCCGCCTGGCTGAACACGATCGCGCTCCGGACCGCCACCCGCGCCGCCTCCCGTCAGCGATCCCGCCCGAAGGCCTCGCTCGACACGCCGGCGTTTCGCGACAATGGCCATTCGGCGGCCGACTGGCCGGGTGACCACCTGGGCCTTGGCGCGCTTGCCGACACGAGCCCCGGAACGGACCCGATCGCCGCGGCCGAGACCGCCGAGCTGCGCCGGGCGCTCGCGGCCGCCATCGTGGAGCTGCCCTTCAAGTACCGCGCCGCGGTCGTGCTCCGGCACGTGATGGGCCTCGACTACGCCGAGGCTGCCCGCGCGCTCGACCTGCCGCTCAACACGTTCAAGAGCCATCTGCTGCGCGGCACGAAGCTCCTCCGCGAGGGCCTGGCCCCCGAGCTCGACGCTCCGCGCACCGCCACGAACGGCTCGAACGGGCGCCATCCCGCCGAGGTGGGCGTGGGCGATCGGGTTGCCGAGGCCGCCGACATGGCCGAGATCCGGCCGGTGCCGGAGCGGATCGCCGGCGGCTGAGCGACCGAGCGGGCGCAACTCGCGGGTGAGGGCGTCGGGGTCCCGTCGGGCGGCGCCGGTTCCGGCACGGATTGGCAGGCGTTGCCCGGGGTGCAACAAATCGGTCAGGCGAGTGTTGACGTGCTGCTGAGCGCCGCCTTGCGTGTCCTGCAACGCCGGCGTGCCGGAGCGCGGACCAGCGCCTGGGCGGATCCGCCGTCCTCCCGCCGCTCCCCCTGCAACTTTCCGGCCTCTCCCCGTCATTCATAGGATGTGAGCCTCACTCCGTCCCCGCGCGAGCCCCTCGATCACGCTGGCGCGCGCCGCCTGATCGATGCGTTCCTCGTGGACGACCTGCTCGAGGCGGACGCTTCGCGACTGGCAGCCCACGTCAAGGGATGCCCGGCGTGCGCGGCCGAGATCGGCGGGACCACGCGACTGCTCGCGCTGCTCGGCAGCCTGCCGACGCCGCCGCCGGCGCCGGACCTCGACGAGCGGATCTTCGCTGCCGCCATCGCGGACCGGGCCCGACGGCACGCTCACCGCTCGTGGCTCCAGGACCTCCAGACGCAGGTCTTCCGGGGCGCTGTCCGCACCACCGGCACGCTCGTGGTGGCCATCGTGACCGTTGGATTGCTCGGCGGTGCGGCGGTCCTGGCCGCAGCGCTGCTCACGCAACCCGTCCCACCACCGCGTGCTACAGTCGGGCCCAGCATGACGCCGACGCTCGCGCCGAGCATCGCCCAGCCGGTCGTGTCCGCGGCACCCTCCGTCAAGGAGACCCCGCCGGCCGTGGTCGTGACCCCGGCCCCCACCGCCAGACCGGCGGTCAGCCCCTCACCAACCCCGCTCCCGTCCGCCAGCCCGGCGGTCTCGGCCGAGCCCAGCGCGACTCCCTCCACGTCGCCGAGCGCGAGTCCCGAACCGTCGCCAAGCGCGACCGCGGAACCGTCGCCCACCCCTACGCCGTCTCCATCCCCGTCGCCGACGAAGCGGCCCCGGCCATCGCCGTCGCCCAGCCCGTCGCCGACTCCAACCCCGGTGCCTTCCGAGGCACCGTCCCCCACATTGCCGTAACAACGGGGCGGGCAGGGCCCGCCACGTCGTTCCGGGCCTTGCGCAAGGCAATGGAACAGGACAGACAGCCGGATCGGTCGACACGACGAAAGGAGCCCACCGGACCGACCCGCAGCCGGGAGCCGACAGCCCCGGTCCATGCACAAGATCCAGATATCCCCTAAGGGAGGATTTCACTTGAATCTTATGAAGAAGGCGATCAGCGCAGCCACGAGTGCCGCGCTTCTCGCTTCCCTTCTCGCGACGGCCGTTGCGCCGTCCGCGTTTGCCGCGATTACGGTCGCGGGCATTCGGGACGATCCCCCAGGGTGGCACGTCGGCGACGGCCGCCACCTTCACGTTTACCGAGAACTCGGCCGCCGCGCTGCTCGACGAACGGCACCATGACGGTGACGATCTCGCCGGCGTCACCGGTTGTCGGCACCGTGTCCTTCGTCGGCACGCCGACCCTCACTGGCAACACCGCTTCGCTCGGGGCGACGATCACCTCGACGAGCAATTCCTTCACGATTAGCATCACCGGCCACGACAACCTGAACGTCGAGACGCTCGTCGTCGGTGGCCTGAAGATCGCAGCCTCGGCCACCGCGACCAAGGGCGCCATCGTCGCCACGGTCAGCGACTCCGCTGCTGGCCTGATCTACGGTGCGTTCGTCAGCTCGACCTCGACCGCGACCGGCAAGGTCAACGGCGCAACCAGCGCCAACACGACGTCCATCGACGTCGCGATCGACACCGGCTCGTGCCCGTTCGTTTCCGGCACGTTCACGATTGGCACCGAGTCGGTGACCGCTACCACCGCCGGCGCGGTCGCGGGCGTGTACACCCTCCTCATCACCTCGCCCGCAACGGGAACAACGCTCGCCCATCCGGCGAATGAGGTCGTGACCGAGTCGGTCGCGAACTGCAGTTCGACGACGCTCGGCTCCCCGGGCACCGTTGGCGGGGCCATCACGTTCGACACGCCGACCGCGCCGACCGTCTTCCCCGGCGAGAACTTCTCGCCCGCGGGCAACCTCGTCCTCCACACGACTGACGCCAGCACCGGCACCGGCTACCTTGCCGCCGCCGCCGTCATCACCGCGAAGATCGCGACCGCCGGGGTCACGTTCTCCGTTGCACCGCTGGCGACCGTCTACACACAGGCGTCGTGGCTCGCCAACGCCGCGACTCCGTCTCCCCGCGCTTGATCGGGATCCTGTCTTCAAGTTCGTCGCGACACCGTTCGTCTCGAACCCTGCCCTCGGTACCCTGTCGGCCGACAAGACGTCGGTGAGCTGGACCGTGGACACGGCGTCGGCGCAGCTCGTCGCGCTCCAGATCAGCGGGATCCAGTACAACGTCGCATCCACCGTCGTCGGTGGCACGGCAGTCAGCGTCGGCGTCACCGTCTCCGGCGCTCTCGTCAATCCGGCGAGCCAGAGCAATGCAATGGTCGCGCGGCCGGTCACGGCCACGGCCACGGCCACGACGGTCTACATCGCTGAGACCAACCAGGCCGCCGGCACGATCTCGATCGTGGAGAACGCTGCCGCCACCTTCACCGATGGCACGGGCAGCTACAACACGTTCGAAGTCTGCCTGACCTCCGGCGAGGCCTTCAGCTCGGCTCCGTCCGCGACCGTCACGGTCGGCAACCTGAACCTCCGCGCCGCCAATGCGGCCGTTGCCCCAGGCACTGCCGTCGTCGGCACGCCGTTCACCTCGAACACCGGCAATCCGCAGTGCTACTACTGGACCGTGTGGTCGGCCAGCACGGCCGCCTCGACGATCCAGATCAGCGGCATCGCGGTCGACGTGCCGTCGACCCTTGGTATCGGCAGCACGAACGCAGCTGTCGGTATCGGCAGCGTCGCCGCCTTCGATGTCACGAATGCGATCACCCTGACGATCGCGAACCGCCTGTTCCGCAACCAGGTCGCGGTCACGGCGCTCACCCAGCCGTTCATCGCGGCCGGTGCGCTTGATGCCGCGGTTGGCGATCTCCAGATCGCCGAGACGGGCATGGGCCAGCTCAAGGCAGGCGAGTTCATCTGCGTCGCGGTCCTGCCGCGCACGACAAACGGTGTTCGTACGCAGGACACCTTCCTCACTGGCCTGAACACCGCCGGGCTCCCGAAGCTCACCGGGGCAAACGGCATCGTGGTCGACGCCGTCACCACCTCCGCGTGCGACAACAGCTTCCAGGACCTCTACTACGGCGGGTTCCAGCCGGCTCCGCTCGGGTACGCCCGGGCGTTCGGTTTCACCATTCAGCAGCAGTCGCTGACCGGCAATGGCATGGTCACGATCAGCAACATCCATTACAGCACCACGGCTGACGCTCCCAACGGACCGGTCTCCGTGGCTGTCTGGGGTTCGGGCGGTTCGCCGACGAACCTCATGTTCCAGTCCACCGTCTCGAATGCCAAGATCGGCATCGCGTCGTCCGCTGCGGTCACGACGTCGGGCACCGCGCTCGGCGCCACCAAGACCGGGCCCTTCTCGCTGTCCACGAAGGTTGCCAAGCTGGGCAAGTACGTCACCTGGAAGTTCTCGACTGGCTCTGCCCTGGTCGGCAAGTCCGTCCAGATCTGGGTCGCCACGAAGAACTCCGCTGGAAAGTGGAGCGCCTTCGCCCTGAAGACCGCCCGGACGGTTGACGCCTCCGGAAACGCGTACTTCTGGTGGAAGACCTCCAGCAAGGCGTGGATCTCCGTCCGCGCCGGCTACCTTGGTACCCTGAGCGTGGCCACCCAGGCACGCTGGCTCTGAGTTCGTAGCAGTGACGGCACGGACCCCGTGAGGGGTTAGCGCCGAACACGGAAGAGGCCGGGACGGTTCGCCGCCCCGGCCTCTTCGCTATCCCTGGGGGGTATCCTCTCGCAATGGCGATGCCCGGGCTCACTCGCGCGCTTGTCGGGGCGGTTCTCGCTGGATCGCTCGCGATCGGTGCCATGGGGAGTCCAGCGCGCGCGGTGGATGCATCGGACATTCCCGGGATCCCGCTGCCAGGGTCCGTCGCGACCGGGCGGCTGGGCGGCCCGATCTACGATGTCGTCTATCGGTTCACCGTTGCGCCCGGCTACGTGATCGTCGCAAGCCTCTCCGGCCCGACGGGAACCGACTTCGACCTCTATCTCTTCGATTCCTCGGCCACCACGGTCACGTCGAACGTGGGGCAGGTGGCAAGATCCGTGGGGCCCACCAGCATCGAGTCGATCTCGGCACCGTCGCCGTACGGAGGGACCTACTACCTCGATCTCAATGGTGCCAGCGATGCCGGGGGTGACTACCGGCTGACTGTCCAGATGGTGCCGGATCGCACGCCGCCCACCGTCTCGATGGTCATGGCCGGCGGTCGGGCGGCCATGAACCAGCTGACGGTGCCGGTGACCCTGTCGGCGGCCGATGACCTCTCGGGTGTCGAGGCGATGGCATTCAGCGTGGATGGCTCGATCTACTCGGAATGGACGCCGTACCAGCGTTCCACGACCTGGACGTTCGCGCCCGGGGACGGCCCCCGGACGCTGTGGGCGAAGGTTCGGAACGGTGCGGGCGTCGAGTCATCGCCGACCAGCGCCACGGTGACGATCGATACGGTTGAGCCATCGATTGAGACGATCAACCCGGCCCCCGGCATGAGCGTCGTCGGTCTGCGGCCGCAGTTCACGGTCACATTCGACGAGCCGATGGACCCCGCATCGTGGAGCGACCTCGGCCTGATCGTGCAGTCAGCCTCCGGGCCTCTCGTCCCGGGTGCCTTTACGTATGACGTCGCGCGACGCATGGGATCGTTCGTGCCGTCTGCCGCCCTGCAGCCCGGGGCCACGTATGTCGTGACGATCGGCAACGTCATGGACATCGCGGGCAACCGGCCCGCTTCTCGGGGCTCGTGGACGGTCACGCCGCTCGCCCCGGTGGATCTCGCGGCGCGAGCCGCCCCATCGGTCCTTTCCGTTGGAGGCTCCTCGACCATCGTCGTGGTCCTGACCGGGGCGCCGGCGCCCGCGACGGTCACGGTCCTGGCGAACCCCGACTCCACGACCGGTTCCACGGCCCTCACCATGCTCGTGGTCCGTGATGGACGCGCGACCCTGCAGGTTGCGCCCGACAGGAACACCGTGTACCGGTTGAGATACGAGGGTGCGAGCGGGATTGCATCCGCGCAGGCTGACGTTCGCGTCCTCGTTCGGCGCTCGGTCGCGCTTGTCGGCGTGACCACTTCACGCGTGGCGGCGGCGCGGGTTGGACGATCCGTCAAGGTCGTTGCCGCCATCATTCCCCGCGCCGCCGGGGTGTCGGTGTCGATGCGGCTGTATCGCTATGACAGCGGCCGGCGCGCCTGGGTCTATGCCGGCAGCCGCGGACGGACCTCCGACGCCAGTGGCCGTGTCTCGACCACGTGGACACCAACCTCTGCGGGGTCCTACTACTGGCGTGCCGCCGTTGCCTCGACGGTCGAATTCGCGAACAATCTCAGCCCGTTCTACCGCTGGTCGGTGACCCGCTGAGGCCGGGTGAGTGGGGGCGGCGATCGTCGCGAGGCCGGCCTGGTTAGGTGGCCGATGGGCCATCCGGCCCTCGTCATGTCGGATGACATGCGCGAATCATGACGCCGCGTAATGCCGGGGTAATCCCGAACCGGCATGATGGATGAATCCGACGGCCCGGAGCCGAGAACCACATGGGCGTCGAGAGTGGGAGGTGGTCATGAATAGACCCGATCAGAAGTTCCGCAAGCGCTTTGCCGTCCTGGTGACGGGAGGCGTTCTCGTCGCAGCACTGTTCCCGATGGCCGGAAGCGTGCTGGCAGCCGTGCCGACGGTGCCGACTGGCCTGACGCTCGCCCCGGCGAGTGACAGCGGCACTGCGGGCGACAACATCACCAACGACACGACGCCGACGATCACGGGCAGCAGGGAAGCCGCCACCACGGTGAGCCTCTTCGCCAACGGGACGCCGAAGGGTTCCGATGCCGGCGCTGGCACCTCGTGGAGCATCGACGCGACCCCTGCGCTGACCGAGGGGACGTACTCGTTCACGGCCACGGCCTCGAACGTGGACGGTACGAGTGGCAGTTCGGCACCGCTTTCGATCACGATCCTCACGCCACCGACCGTGACGGTCAAGCCGGCGACAGCCCAGGCGAATCCGACCAGCACCTCGCCGGTCAACTTCACCGTCGTCTTCAGCCACGCGGTCACCAACTTCGTGGCGAGTGACGTCACGCTCTCCGCCAGCACGGCCGGCGGTACCCTGATCCCGACTCTCACCGGGAGCGGCTCGACCTACAACGTCGCGGTCACCGGGATGACGACAGCGGGGACCGTCTTCGCCTCCGTCGCCGCTGGCCTCGCCACCGACGTGGCCGGCAACACGAACCAGGCGTCGGCCAATTCGGACAACTCCGTCGTGTGGGATCCGACCCTCGGGCCGACGGTGACCATCAACCAGGCTTCCGGGCAGGCGGACCCGACGGCGACAACCCCGATCAACTTCACGGTGGTCTTCAGCGCAGCCGTCACCGGCTTCGACGGGACCGACGTCACGCTGTCTGGCACTGCCGGCGCCACGACCACGACGGTCACCGGGAGCGGGACCACCTATAACGTGGCCGTCTCGGGCATGACCGCCAACGGCACTGTCATCGCGACGATCGCAGCCGACCGGGCCCTCAGCACAGTCGGAAGCCACCCGAACCATGCGTCGACGAGCACCGACAACTCGGTGACCTTCGCGTTCGGTAACAAGTTCCTCGTGACGTCGAGCAGCTACACGCCGGTCCCCGGCGGGGCTGTGACGATCAGCGCCCAGCTGGCGACCGCGGCCGGCGTGGCGGTTGCCACGTCCGGCGTCG
The DNA here is from genome assembly GCA_963734535.1 of uncultured Chloroflexia bacterium. Lineage (GTDB taxonomy): Bacteria > Chloroflexota > Limnocylindria > Limnocylindrales > CSP1-4 > CTSoil-043. The sequence goes on from CAVTHS010000006.1 coordinate 171,283, forward strand.
TGGTGACGTGGTCGAGCACGAACGGTGGCACCTTCTCGTCTGCCACCAGCACGACAAACGCGAGCGGCATCGCGACGGTCACGTTCACCGTCAGCTCCACGAGCGGGACCGTACACACGGTCATTGCCACTGGCGGTGGCTTCACCGGGACCAGCTCGAACATCACGGTGGGCGCAAACACGGCCGCGGTGATCACGATCACCACGTCCGCGCCCATGCCGCCGGGCGCCCATGATCCGGTCATCACCTGGGGCCAGGGCTTCACCCTCGGCATCCAGTTCGCCGCCAGCGGGTCCGGCAAGACGGTCGCGCTCCAGGGAACCCGCGACGGGACCACCTGGACGACGATCACCAGCCTCACGATGGCCTCGTCGGGAGGCACCACGTACTACTACACCCCGGTCACCAACCTGTGGTACCGGGCCGTGTTCGCCGGGACCGCTGACCTCGGCGCCGCGACCAGCAACCAGGTCCGCACGGTCGTCCGCCAGATCGCGATCATGCGACCGACCAACTTCGGGCACGTCCGGACCATCTCGCACAACACGTCGGTCACGTTCACCACGACGGTTCGCCCGGCTCGGCCGGAGCTCGCGCCGGCGACGGTGAGCTTCTGGTTCTACCGCCAGTCGGGCGGCTCGTGGGTGCTCGCAGCCAAGCGTGACGTCCTGATCGACGCCGCCGGGCTGGCCCGCACCACGTTCACGTTCACGTCGTCGGGCCAGTGGTACGTCCGCTCTGCGGCGAACCCGACGCCCTACAACGCGAACAGCGTCATGAGCCCAGTCGAGCGGTACAGCGTCCTCTGACCACTGGAGTCCGGCGGCGGTCCGTTGACCGCTGACGGGCCTGCCTCGTAGCACGAGTTCAAGGAGCCCGTCCGGGTCACCCGGGCGGGCTCCTTCACGTTCTGCGGTCGGCGGTTCCCAGGTCGCGGAGGTTCCCAGCTCGCGGATCTGATGCACCCACCCCCATCGCGCGCCTGCGGGGTTGTTGCGGATGAGCGCCAGGTGGCAGCGCTGCTCCAGCTGCTCGACCGTGTTCACACCGCCACGTACGACGATCGTCGCGTCGGGCCACGTGCTCGGGTCGAGAACGTCAATCATTGGCGCTGCTCCGATCGAACCCCGTCGTGGGGCTGGACTCCAGCCCCGAGCCACAGGATCCCGTCCCCGGGCCATGGCATGTCGGTGGACGTGAGCGCGCTGCGAATGTCGGCGGACGAGGCCGGAAACGCCGCCTTGATCGTGCCCGGGTGTTCCGCGACCAGGGAGCGGTGGTGGCGGGTCGGTGGGAGCACGAGCACGACATGCACGCGCGGCCCGGGTTCCCCGTCGGTTGCTGGGGCGGTGTCCCCCGCGACCGCCGATCGCTTGTCCTCACCCTCGCGGATGATCGCCTCGAGCGCGTGGACATGGGTCTCGACCTCGAGCAGGACCGTCACGCCCCCGCGATCCAGGCGGAGATCGGTCGACCGGCGGCCCGGCCCGGGTACGGGTGCTTCGACCCTGGCATGCCAGCTCGGGTGCCGCAGTCGGAGCAGCGCTTCGACCATTCTTGCGTGCGCGGCGTCGTGGATCAGCGGCGCCGCATCCGGGTAGATGCCGAGCCGGAAGTCGGCTCCAAGGACGGCGACCGCCCGGGCGCGGATCTGATCCGCCACCGTTGCGCGGCCCGCTTCCATTCGGCAGATCGTGGCGCGGTCGACCCCGATTGCCCGGGCGACTGCAGCCTGGCTCACTCCCGTTCGCAACCTCATGAGCCGGAACTCCTCGCCGAATTTGGTCGCGGCCCGCCGAAGCTGGCGGTCGCCCTCGTTGATCGCAGCCCGGCTGGTCCCGGCCCGATTGGTCGCGTTGGCCATGTGGGTCTCTCGGCTTGTACGCAGGCGCGGCGGGTGGTGCACCCAGTTCAACAAATGGCACTCACCGGCGGCTTACGTGGCTCGGGGGACGCCTGGCCGGGAGGGCCGGACCTGTGTCGACGCCGCCCGAGCCGGCGCCGGGGCGTCTTGGACCGCTTGTTGCCGCCGGGGCAGCAAACCGAGGGTGCTGACCTGGGCGCTGGCGCTGTAGCTTCCGCTTCGGGGTGGGCAGCGCCGGTTTGTTGCCGCGTGGGCAACGGGGGCCGGATACGGGGCTGTGTATGGGTCCCGAACGAGTCGTTGGGCGTCCGCGGGAGCGGCGTCAGGGCCGGTTTGTTGCACCGTGGGCAACGCCGGCCGGGAGCGGGCCTGGGCGCCTCTCGCGGGCTACGCCGGCACGCCGCGCTGCGGGCCCGGGCGCCTCTCGCGGGCTATGGCCGGCCCGATCCGCCGCGGCTCCCCGCGTCCCGCGTTGGCCCCTCGCCGCCCGCCCTCGGCGCCGCCGCTTCCTCAGCTCCCGCCGATCACTGACGTCACCACCAGGATGAGTGACAAGAGAATCAGGACCGCCGTGGAGGTCCAGCCGATCGCGCCGAGGATGCGGCCGCTTGCGAGGCTGCCCATGATCTCGCGGTCGCGAGCGAGCAGCATCACGAAAACCAGGATGAACGGCAGCAGGAGGGCGTTCAGGACCTGCGCCAGGAACATGACCTGGATCAGCGGCAGCCCCGGGATCATGACGAAGAGCGCGGCGAACCCGATGAAGAACGCCAGCAGGCCGTAGAACGCGGGCGCCTCGCGCCAGTTCCAGTCGACGCCGGTCTCCCAGCCGAATGCCTCGCAGGTCGTGTACGCGCTCGTCATCGGCACGACGCCGAGGCCCAGGAACGACGCCCCGAGAAGGCCGCCCGCGAACAGGACGGTCGCCCCCGTTCCCGCGAAGGGCTCGAGCGCCTTTGCCGCGTCGGCCGCGCCGGTGATCGTGATGCCGGCCGTGAACAGGGTCGCCGCGCAGGCCACCACGATGAAGCCGGCGATGACGTTCGTCAGGAGCGCGCCGGCGAAGACGTCGAGGCGGCTTGCCGCGAGGTCGTCGGGTCGCAGCCCCTTGTCGGCCACGTACGACTGGATGAACGCCTGGCCCCAGGGCGTGATCGTCGTCCCCACGGTGCCGACGACCGCGAGCCAGTAGACCGGCGACGCGGTGAGGTGCGGGACCACGAGGTTCCGCGCGGCGAGTCCCCAGTCAGGTCCGGCGATGAACGCCGAGATGACGTAGGCGCCGGAGACGAGGATCCCGATCCCGACGAAGAGGTACTGGACCCGGCTGTAGTTGCCCAGGGCGATGAACCCGACCACGATCACCGCCGCGACCGCGGCGCTGATCTGGGGCGGCACGCCGAACAGGCCGAGGGCGGACCCGATGCCTGCGAACTCCGCGACGGTCGATCCCAGGTTGGCCGTGAGCATGAGGAGCGCGGCGAACGCGGCCCACCGAACGCCCCATCGCTCGCGGATCAGGCCCATGAGGCCCTTGCCCGTGGCAAGCCCCAGGCGCGCCCCCACCTCCTGCGTGAAGAACAGGACGACCTGGCTCGCAAGGATCACCCACAGGAGCGCGTAGCCGAGCTGCGCCCCCACGATGGAGTAGGTCGTGATGCCACCGGCGTCGTTGTCGGCGAAGCCGCTCACGAGGCCCGGTCCCAGGACGGCGAGGACGGCGACGAGCCGCACCCGCCAGGCGGGAATCCGGGGGAGCGGGCGGGGGACCCGCGGGCGGATGGCGCGCGTGGCCGCGGTGCGCGTACCGGGGCGCCGCTGCTGCGTCACCGGCTGTGCTACCGGCTGAAGACGCGCGGGAGGCGCTTCTTCCACGCGGTGGGGATGATCGTGTCGAGCGCGTCGTCGACGGTCACGATGCCGACCAGGCGGCCGTCGTCGTCGACCACGGGCACCGCCAGCAGGTTGTAGTGCGCGACGACCTCGGCCACCTCGTCCTGGTCCGCGAGGGCTCCGACCGCCACCGGTTCGCGGATCATCACGTCGCCGATGGCGGCCTCCGGCCGCGCCACGATCAGGTCACGCAGCGACAGCACCCCCACGAGCCGGCGGTCCTCGTCGGTCACGTACACGTAGTAGATCGTCTCCGCGTCGGGCTCCAGCTCGCGAAGCCGGTTGATCGCCTGGGCCGCCGTGAGGCCCGCCCCGAGGGCGATGTACTCGGTGGTCATGATCCCGCCGGCGGACTCCTCGGGATAGCCAAGGAGCTCGTTGACCTCCGCGACCTCGTCCTTCTCCATGTGCGAGAGGATCTCGTCGCGGGTGTCCTGGTCCAGGTCGGCCACGAGGTCGGCCGCATCGTCGGGCGACATCTCCTCGAGGATGTCGGCGGCGCGCTCCGGGGCGAGATCCTCCAGGACGTCGACCTGGGTCTCCGGCTCCATCTCCTCCATCGCGTCGGCGACCGCTTCGTCATTCAGGGCGGCAAGGACGCCGGCGCGGTCGCGCGGCGCGAGCTGCTCGACGATGGACGCGAGGTCGGCCGGGTGCAGCTGAAGGAGCTTGCTGTGGGGCACGCGCAGCCGGACGCTCGCGATCGTGCTGTCCAGGGGATCCACGTCCTCCCAGTCGATGTAGCGCTCGGGGACGCCGCGGCCCAGGTTGCGAGCGAGGACGCGGAACGGCCCCTCGAAGCCGAGACGACGCATCAGCCCGGCCGCACCGACGTCGACTGCCACGACGTGCAGCGCCCCTTCGATCTCGTCGAGGCTGACGTCGTTGACCCGGATCACCTTGCGTCCCTCGATGTCGACGATCTGCTTGTCCATGAGGTCGCCCTTGAGCAGGATCTCGTTCGGGCGCTGGCGGAACTTGCCGATGTCGATGGTCAGGACGCGGAGGCGCGCGCCGGTCGCGTCCATCTGGGCGACCGACGCCCAGGGCAGGAAGATGCGCCGGCGGTCGGTCACCACGACCAGGCCGGTGACGGGCGGATAGCGGTCGCCGATCGCCACGATCAGGTCGGCGACCTTGCCGATCGGCTCGCCCGACGGATCGCGGACAGGCCGACCGATGCACTGGCTCAGGAAGAGCATGGGCCACCTCGGGGGCGGGTCCGTCCCGCCTCTGGGTGGCCGCGGGCCGGGCGCATCGCGCGCACCGGCACCGCACCGCTCAACGGACGGGGCGGACCTCGTGGGTGATGCCAACGCTGCGCGCGCCGGCGGGACTTGGTCCGGTCTCCACTTGGGGAGAGGTCCTCCGTGCGGGTCTGGATGCCTGGCCGGCCCCTGTGCGCGTTGACTGCGGGCGTTGTGGTGAGGCAGGCCGAGTGTAGTCCCGCGATCGGCGAAGGGTCAATTCGAGCATGCTCGCGTGTGCATGCTCGCGGCCCCATCGGGCAGGCCTGCTCACATGTCAGGGCGCCCCCGGATGTCCCAGGCGCAGACGGCTGACGGGCGCGCGCGCTGGACTGACGCGGCCACGACTGACGCCCGGGGTTGGGCTCCGATCCTCGTCAATGATCGCCGGGCCATCACTGACCACGATGCCGTCTGGTCGCGACCTTCCGGGTGACCGCACGAGCCCGGCCCGGGCGCCGTTACCCTCGCTATTGCTGCTGGTGCGGCGCACATCCGAGGAATTCCCCGGGCGCCTTGGTGATCCTGAGCGTCCCGGGCGCCGTGTGGCGCCTGACCATCCAGGTTTGTGATCGCAGGCGAGGCATTGGCGAGGAAAGTCACTCCCACGCGGCCGGCTCGGTGGTCACGCCGCCGGCTCGGTGCCCACGGCCGGCTCGGTGCTCACGCGCCGCCGGCTCGGCGCCCACGGCCGGCTCGGTGCTCACGCGCCGCCGGCTCGGCGCCCACGGCCGGCTCGGTGCTCACGCGCGGCGGGCTCGGTGCTCACGCGCCGCCGGCTCGGTGCTCACGCGCCGCCGGCTCGGTGCTCACGCGCCGCCGGCTCGGTGCTCACGCGCCGCCGGCTCGGTGCTCACGCGCCGCCGGCTCGGTGCTCACGCACCGCCGGCTCGGTGCGGCGGCCGGCGCGGCCCTGACCGCCGCCGGGTCCTCCGGCGCCCGGCGCGGAGCGCCGACGCGGTCTGATCTCGGTCGCCCCGGACCATCGGAGCATGGACCCGGACGAAGGTACTGCCCCACAACCGCCGTGAGTACTGCGCCGGGGACTGGCGGGTGCGGGGTGAGCGCGCCATCCTTGGAGCGTCGTGAGCTTCCTTCGCCGCATCCGCCCCGACTACGACCGCACGAACCCGCTCGCGCGCCGCGTCTGGCGCCTCCGGTGGCTCCTTGCGGCGTTCTCGACCCTGCTCGGGCTCCTGCTGCTCTATCGACTCGTGACGCTCGACCGGCCCATCGACCTCGTGATCCTTGCCCTCCTCCCGCTCGTGGCCGCGTCCGAGCTCACCAGCTGGTACGCGGTGGAGGCGCGCGAGGGACGCCGCCGCGCCGTCGCCGAGGACATGGCCCGGATCCTCCACGACTTCTCTCGGGCCGAGTCGCCGGACGGGATCGTGGACGCGATCCTCGCCGAGGTGGCGCGCGGCACTGGCGCCGACCACCTGGTCGTGGTCCAGCGTCGACCGGGGACCCCGATCCTGGACGCGACGCTCATCGCGACACGACCGGGCGCGCAGTCGTCGTCGGCGTACCTGCCCGCCGCGGACCTCGAGCCGGATCCGCCGCCGGGGCCGCTGCCCGAGCGGCGCGGACGGCTCCGGAACGGGAGTGATGCGGGAGAGTCCGTCCCCGTCGGGGTCGGTGTCGTGGTGGAAGGACGCGACCTGGCGCCAGCTCGCGCGATGGCGGACGGCTCCGCGGGGACTGGCACCGGTGTGGCCGAGTCCGGTCGGGCCGACGCCGGCGAGGTCGTCGCAGCCGGAGGGGATACGCGGCGAACCGATGAGCGCGGCGCCGGTGAGCGAGGCGCGGGCGCCGGGGGGACGGACACCCTCAACGATGTGACGGTCGGTGTCGCCGTGGGCCCCGGCCGGGGGGCCGCGCTCGCGGCCGACGAGACACCCGAGGAATTGCGTGCTGCCCGGGCCTCGCTCCGCGGCCAGCCAGACCCGGCCGCGGCTGCGGCGTCGGTGGCTGCCCGCGTCGAGGGTCGCGTCCGGCGCACCTTCGGCATCTCGCACACGCTGGCCGTCCCACTCGTTGCGCGCGAGGAGATCCTGGGCGTCATCGTGATCTCGCGTCGCCGGCCCGGCAGCTGGCCGGATGGTGCGCGCCGAATCCTCGACATCGCTGCCGCGGAGGCCGCCACCGCGCTCGCCCGCGTCCACTCGCTCCGCGACGCGCAGGCGCGTGCGTCCACGGACCCGCTGACCGGGCTGCCGAACCGGCGCTACTTCGAGGAATACGTCGAGCTGCTGGGGCGCGGCCGTCGTGCCGAGGATGCGCTCGGGATCCTGATGGTGGACGTCGATCGCTTCAAGGTCGTCAACGATCGACATGGCCACGCGATCGGCGACGTGGTGCTCCGCGCCATCGGCCGGACGATCGCCACGACCGTGCGCGACCTCGACGTTCCGGCCCGCTTCGGGGGCGAGGAGTTCGTGGTCCTGCTGCGCAACCCGAGCGAGGCGGTCGCGCTTGAGGTCGGGGAGCGGATCCGGGATGCCGTCGCGCGGATCGACCTGCACGACATCGGCGTCGGGGCCGTCACGGTCTCCGTGGGTGCGTCCGTCTCGCGCTCGGAAGACGAGGCCGTCGCCACGCTCGTGGAGCGCGCCGACCATGCCCTCTATCGAGCCAAGCGGCAGGGTCGCAACCGGGTGGAGGCGGCGTAGCCGCAAGTCGGGGCGAGGCCAAGGCGGGGCGCAGCCGCGAGGCTGGGCGAGGCCAAAGGCGGGCATGGCCGCGAGGCGACCCCACGTGGCGGCCCGACGCAACGGTGCCCGCACGGCGTCGCTCGCGCCCAAACACCCGACGCAGGTCCCGCGGCGGGTACCATCGACGGATGGCTGTCGATATGCGTGCCGGAGGGCCGCAACCCCCGAACGAGGTGCCGCTGCTCACGAACGGGGAGATCGCGCTCGTCTTCCACGAGATCGGGGACCTCCTGGAGATCAAGGGCGAGCTCGTCTTCAAGACCGTCGCGTATCACCGCGCGGCCGACGCGATCGCCCACAGCCCCGTCGAGATCGCCCGAGCCTACCGGGCCGGCACCCAGCCGCGGATTCCCGGCGTGGGAAAGGCCATCTCGGACAAGATCGCCGAGCTCGCCACGACCGGCCGGCTCGCCTTCCTCGACCGGCTCCACGCCGAGGTGCCGGGCTCCCTCGTCGAGGTCCTCGCGATCCCCGGTCTCGGCCCGAAGACGGTCAAGCTCCTGTGGGAGCGCCTGGGCATCACGACCCTCGACGGGCTGCGGACCGCCCTCGATTCGGGCGCGCTCCGCGACGCGAAGGGGATCAGCGAGAAGGGCGAACAGGCCATCCGGTTCGGGCTCGACGCGCTGGAGCAGCGCAGCGTCCGGATGACGCTGGGCGACGCCGAGCGGATCGTCGGGAGCATCATCGAGCTGCTGGGGGACACGCCCGGGGTCGTGGCGCTGACCCCGGCCGGCTCGTTCCGGCGTCGCCGCGAGACCATCGGCGACCTGGACATCCTCGCCGAGACGTCCGACCCCGCCGCCCTGATCGATCGCTTCACGGCGCTCCCGCCGGTCGAGCACGTCGTGGGGGCGGGTCCGCAGAAGAAGGCGTCGATCCGGCTGCTGCGCGGACCGCAGGTGGACCTCATGACGTTCCCACCCGGCGATGCGGGCACCTACCTCGTCCACTTCACCGGCAGCAAGGACCACAACGTCCGGCTCCGCGGGATCGCCCGCGATCGTGGCTGGAGCCTGTCGGAGAAGGGCTTCCTGCGGCTCGGCGAGGATGGGGAGCCCGCGGCAGGGGCGGCGGCCGAGCTTCGCACCTTCGCGACCGAAGCCGAGGTGTATGCGTTCCTGGGCCTCGCCGAGGTGCCACCCGAGCTGCGCGAGGATCGCGGCGAGGTCGAGGCCGCCCGCGACGGCCGCCTCCCGCACCTCATCGTGGAGGCCGACCTGCGCGGCGACTGCCACGCCCACTCCAGCTGGTCGGACGGGGTCCACACGATCGAGCAGATGGCGGAGACGGCCCGCGCGCGCGGCTACGCCTACCTCGTCCTGACGGACCACTCGCACGGGCTCGCGATCGCGCGCGGGCTGACGCCCGAACGGGTGCTCGCGCAGCGCGAGATCGTGCGCGACCTGAACCGCCGGTTCGCCACCGAGGAGGACGCCGGGACCGCCCCCGCGGCCACGCCACCAGGAGGGTTCCGGCTGCTCCACGGCTGCGAGCTGGAGATACGCGCGGACGGCGCGCTCGACTTCGACGACGAGATCCTCGCGGCCTTCGACGTTGTGGTCGCGGCGCTCCACCAGGGCCGCCGGCAGCCGCGCGCCCAGCTGACCGAGCGGGTGCTCGGCGCGATCCGCAGCCCGCACGTCGACGTCATCGCGCACCCCGCCGGCCGCATGCTCGGCGAGCGGGCACGCGACGACCTCGACCTCGCCTGGGACGAGATCTTCGCGGCCGCCGCGGCGAACGGGACGCTCATGGAGATCGACGGCTCGGATCACCGCCTCGACCTGGCGCCCGAACGGGCGCGACGGGCCGTCGAAGCCGGCTGCCTGCTGACCATCGACTCCGACGCCCATCGAACCGACGAGCTGGCCGGGATCCGCTGGGGCGTCGCGCAGGCCCGGCGCGCGTGGGTCGAGCCGGCGGTCGTGGCGAACACGTGGCCGCGGGACGCGCTCCTCGCGTGGGTGGCCGCCAAGCCGGGCCGCCTCCGATGAGCGGGACCCTGAGCGGGACCCGATGAGCGCGACCCGATGAGCGCGAACCGATGAGCGCGAACCGCCCGCGCGTACCCCGCTTCGGAAGATTTCCGCGGTTCGGGCGGCTTCCGTCGCTGCGGGGCCTGCTGGGCCGGCGCCGTCCGCCCCTCGCGATGGGCCGGCCGGGCGTCCCCGTGGCGCCGCAGACGCGCGGAGGGCGCGCTCGCGACCCGCACGCGGGCGGTCGTCCCTCGGGTCCCGGGGTTGTCGGCCGAGCGCTCCCGAGGGACGTCTCCGGGCCGGGATCGGCCGCGGGCGGCGCGGCGGCGGATGCGGGCGTCGCCTTCATGGGGGTGGGCGAAGCCGGTTCGAGCGGCCCAGCCGGCGCGAGCGCCTGGAAGGAGATGGTCACGCTCACCGTGGTCCTGGTCGGGCTGAGCCGCCTGGTCGAGGGGCCCGCACTCTGGGCGATGGCCGTGCTCGCGCTCGTCGTGCACGTGCTCGCGACCCTCGAGGTGCTGGGAACCGACGCCGCGGCCCAGGAGGAGGGCGTCCCGGTCGAGGCCCTTCTCGTCCCCGGGGTCGCCGCCGTCGCGGCGATCGGGGCGCTCCGGCTCGTCCCGGTCGGGCTCCTGCTCGTGCCGGCGCTCTTCGCGGCCGGCTGCCTGGTGCTCGCGTCCGTTGCCCTGGAGCGGCGGATCCTCGGCCGCGCCAACGGGCCGACGGCCGACGACCGTGCCGGCCTGCTCAGCCTCGTGCTGATCGTCGCGTTCGTCGCCTTCTCCGGGATCGCGGCCGCCATCCCGGGCGCGCTCGCGGAACCGGTCGGGGGAAGCGTGGCGGCGCGTCCCGGGCTGCCCATGGAGGGCATGATCCTGCTCGCGGCCGCCGACGGGCTGCTCGCGGCGCTCCTCGGGTATCGGCTGGCGGCCCTTCGAGCCCCGGACCTGCGGGGTGCCGCGATCTCGGCGCTGTCGTACGCGGCGGTCGTGGCGATCGCTGCTGCCAGCCTCCGGGCCATGGCGATCCCGCGCCTGCTCGGCCCCGCCCTCCTGACCCTCGTCGTGTACCTGTGGGGCGCCTACCGCGGAGCGCCGCGGCCTGCTCGCGCGGACGCCCGCTGGGCATGGGAGCTGCTGCTCCTGCTCGGGCTCGGCGCGATCGTGATCGCCTGGAACCTCCTCGCCCAGGGCTGACCCGCGGCCCGGCGTGCGGAGGACGGCGGGCGGGCGGGAGCGGCGGGAGCGGGCGGGAGCGGGCGTGGCGCCGTAGCCCGACGCGGGCATCGCGGCCACGATGCCGGCGTCCAGCCGACGGGGGCACGTCGCCAGAAATCGGCTCCACCGATGAGATTCGGGTGCCTCGAGCGTGGACGTACAACGAATGTCGGCTTCGGCTGCGTCCAGGAGCGTGGACCAGGCGATTCCGATCGGCAGGGCCGATATTCGTCGCGGTGTGAACGGCGCCGACGGGCGGCGGCCCTGCACCGTATCTCCACACGACGCCCGCCGTTTGACGCCCGCCGTCTGACCCGGGCGTTTGACGCCGGGGCGTTTGACGCCGGGCGTTTGACGCCGGGCGTTTGACGCCCTCCGTTTGATGCCCTCCGTTTGACGCCCGCGGCTGCCGGTGCTACAAACGTGAGTCGCACCCCTAACGCGACCCGCTTCGGCGCGCCCCGCGCCGCCCCGAAAGGATCCAACCCTCCGTGACGTTTCCCGAGCTCGAGCAGACGACGCAGAGCGCACCCAGCCTCTCCCGGATCAAGCGGACCCTGACCGAGCAGGCGATCGCCGAGGCAGCCGCGGCCCAGTGGGCAGCCGCCGCCGACGTGAACCGGAAGCTCCTCGAATACGGTCCCGATGCAGAGGCGGAGAATCGCCTCGCCAAGTCCCTCTGGGAGCTGGGCGACCTCGCCGGCGCACGCGAGCACTACCAGAAGGCGCTCGCCCTGGACCCGACGAACCGGATCGCCGAGCGGAACATCGACCGGCTCAAGATCCTGCTCGTGGAGGCCGGCGATCGAACCAACCCTGCCGAGGTCGGCAGCAAGGCACCGATCTCGATCTTCGTCGAGGAGACCGGCAAGACCGGGTTCGCGCACCTGATGGAGCTCGCCCGCCCGAAGGTCCTCGCCCAGGTCAACCCGGGCGACCTCGTGGAGCTCTTCGCCGAGGGCAAGCACCTCGTCGCGATGTCGAACGGCATCCGGATCGGCGTGGTGGAGCCCCGCGTCGCGGCCCGCCTCCTGAAGCTGATCGCGAACGGCAACCGCTACGCCGCCGGCGTGACGTCGCTCGGTGCCCAGGACGTCCGGATCATCATCCGCGAGATCTTCCAGGACCCGCGCAACTACGGCAAGGTCAGCTTCCCGACGGCCGCGAAGTCCACGGACCTGCGCCCCTACACGAAGGGCACGCTGGTCCGCGAGGACGAGGAGCTCGAGGACGAGCTCGAGGACGACATCGAGGACGACGAGATCGAGGACCTGGACCGCGTCCTGCCGGCCGACGTGACGCCCGACGAGGCCTTCGAAGAGGAGCCCGACGAGCTCGACGAGCCATAGGCTGGGGGTCACCGGCGCGCCCGTCCGGATACTCGAGCCACTGCCCAGACGGCCTTCGGCGCCTGACAGCCGCGCCTCGCGACGCGGATGCCTCACGATCCGCGCCGGGGCCCGCCGAACCCGCGCGGGAGCGTCTGGCAGAATCGCGCAATGGCCGGTCGTGACTTGCCCGCGCGGATGGCGGCGACGTTGACGCTGCCCGTCTTCGAGCGGCTCGCTCCGCCGCACGCGAACGCGGCGCTCCACGCCGTGATCGAGGCGAGAAGCGAGCCGGATGACGTCGTGGTCGACCTCGCCGGGCGGGGCGGCTGGGTAGCCCGGTCCGCGCTCGTGCTGGGGCGCCGCGCGCTCTCGATCGAGACCTCACCCCTGACCCGGCTCCTCGCGGATGTCGTGGTGCGGCCCCCGGACCTCCGGCACCTCGACGCGGCATTCCAGGGGGTCGGGTCGGCGCCGCTCGGGACGACCAGCCTGCGCGCCTGGATCAACGAGCGCTTCGCAACAGCCTGCCCGACGTGCGGCCGGACGCTCGCCGCCGAGGAGATCGTCTGGGAGCCGCCGGCCGGCGGTGGGAGCCCGGTTCCCGTCCGGCGTGCCTTTCGCTGCGCCGCCTGCCTGGATCGCCGCGGACGGGGCAACGAGCTGCGCCACGCGCCTCCCGAACCCGACGACATCAACCTGGCCGGCGCGTTCAGCCTCGATCCGGCCGTGCGCGACGAGCTCCGGCGGCGCTTTCCCGTCCGCGGCACCGGGGCGGAGTCGCTGCCCGACGCGATCCTGGACCTCCACTCCGGGCGACAGCTCGGGGGCCTCCACGCGATCCTCGCTCGAATCGACGGCGACCTCCGCGCCTCCCAGGTGACGTCCGCGCTGCGGCTCGCCTTCCTCCACGCGATCTTCCCGGCGTCGCGCCTCAACGCGTATCCCGGCCGGGCGAGCTCGATCCGGATCACCGGCGGACGCCTGCGGCGCGCCCGGCTCGCCGGGCTGGCGCGAGCGCAACCCGTGGCTCGCCTTCGAGGAGGGGTATGCCTTCGTCCGGGGCTTCGTGCAGGCGCTCGACAACGGCCCGCTGGCGGCCGTGCAGGCGCGCCTCGTGGATCGCCTCGACGGACTCGTCGAGGGCGCACCGATGATCTCGCTCCGGGTGGAGGCCCCGCAGGCGCTCGCGCGGCTGGCGGCAGAGGGCGCCGCCCTGGACCCGGACGAGCGAGCCCGCGTACGGCTCGTCGTGGGGCAGTCGCCGCTGGAGTGGACCCCGCCGCGTCTGTCCGAGGCCTATGCGCTCACCGGCTGGTCCCTGGGCAGCGAGGCGGCACGGCTCCTGCCCCTCGACCCGCTCTTCGATGCCGACGTCCGGCCACCCGCCCGGATCGAGCTGCTCCGCGCGGGCCTGGAGGCCGTCGCCCCGGCGCTCGCCGCCGACGGGCGGGCCGTCATCCTGCTGGAGCCCGACGGTCCTCCCGGCCTCGCCGGCGCCGCGCTCGCGGCCGCCTCCGCGGGCTGGCGCGTGGTCGACGCGCGACTCGCCGAGCCCGGCGCCCGGACCGGCGGAAGCATCGAGCTTGTCGCCCCCACCGGCCGGCTGGCCGCGGGCCCGCGGACGCGCGCGAACCGGGCGCTGCCGCCATCGCCCGGCGGCGGGGGCGACCCGCGCTCGATCGCCGGCAGGGGCGTGTTCGGCGCGCCGGAGGCGATCGACGGCCGGTTCTCTCCCGCCGAGGCGGCCCGCGCGGTGACCGAGGCGGCGGTCGCGGTCCTCCAGGCGCGCGGTGAGCCCGCCGAGCGCGATCGGCTCCTGGGGCCGGTGATGGTCGCCCTCGACCAGTGCGGCCAGCTTCGACGGTTCGCGACCGCGAGCGGTTCGAACCGGGCGCCGGGCTTCGGAGTGGGGACCGCATCGGCCGCGGGCTCCGAGCCGTCGGACGCGGCCCAGGGCCCTGCGCCGTCGAGCACCCCACCCCGCGAATCGTCGCCACGCTTCGTCGCGGGGCCGGCCGCGGTTCGCGCCCTGCTCGAGCTGGTGGACGGGGAGCTGCAGCGTCCCGACCACCGGCGCCTCGCGCCGTCGGACGAAGGTCGCTTCTGGCTGGCCGACCCGCGCGACGAGGCCGCCGCCGCCGCCCCGCTCGCCGATCGCCTGGAATGGGCCCTCTTCAGCCTCCTCGGCACCGAGGCCGCGGCGTCCGAGGCGGCGCTCCGCGAGGGGATCGGGACCATGTTCGCCGGGCCCGACGCGCCGGACCCATGGCTGGTCGACGCGTGCCTGAAGAGCTACGCGAAGCCGGGCATCGGCCGGCCAGGGCTGGCCGAGGTCGACCAGCTCCAGCGCCGGACGGAGGAGCACACGGCGACGATCGGGCTCCTCGCCGACCTGGGCCATCGGCTGGGACTCCACATCTCGATCGCGCCCCGGGAGCAGGGCCGTCGCGCCGCCGGCCATCCACTGTCCGCTCATCTGGCGCCCGACGAGCGCGGCCCGGGCCTGGCCTTCCTGGGCCGTGCGGGCGCCGATGCCGTCCAGCAGGTGGACTGCCTGTGGTACGCACGTCCCCGGTTCGCCTTCCTGTTCGAGGTGGAGTGGACGGCGATGCTCGGCGAACCGGTCCTCCGCCGCGGCCGGCTGATCGCGCCCGACGATCGGATCGTCCGGTTCCTGGTCACCGTGCCCGAGCGAACGGAGCTCCTGCGCGCGAAGCTGCGCCACGCCCCGGTCCTCCGACGTGCCATGGACGAGGGCAACTGGCACATCCTCCGGCTGGACGCGCTGCGGCGCTTCGCAGCCCTTCCGACGCCTTCCCTGGAGGATCTCCAGCCGTACCTGGGGCTGGACCCGGCAGCCGATGGCCCCGGCGACCAGCTGCCGCTCTTCGAGGGCTGACCGCTCGCGGTCACACGCGCTTCGACCCGGTCGCGGCGCCGGGGCAGCCGGGGCCACGCGCGGACCCGCCGATCGAGTCCCAGGGGCAGCCGGGGCCACGCGCGGACCCGCCGATCGAGTCCCAGGGGGCAGCCGGGCCGCCCCGCGATCCGGCGGCTGCCCCTGCCAACGGCTACGCTACGAGGTGCATGACCGCCTCCTCCGACCTCGGTGTCCTCGCCGCGCGCACCTGGGAACGCACCCTCGAGCTCAACCCGACGCTCGCCACGATCTACGGCGATGAGCGCTACGACGACCGGTTGGACGACCCGGGGCCGGTGGGTCGGGCCGCCCGTCGCGCCCTGGCCGACGAGACGCTCGCCGCGGCCGCCGCCATCCCTGCCGCCTCGCTCGACGAGGAGGAGCGCATCACGCGCGATCTGCTTCGGCTCACGGCCGCCACGGAGATCGCGGACGACGAGGCACGGATGGACCTGGTCGGCGCCGTCCAGCAACATGGCCACCAGTCGCTCCTGCCCGAGCTCGTCCAGTTCCAGAAGGCCGACACGCCGGAACGGCTCGAGCGGCTGGTCGCCCGCCTGGCGGCCTACCCGGCGATGGCCGACTCGGTCATCGACCTCCTCGACGAGGGAAGGGCGGCCGGCCTGACCGCGGCCCGGGTGGTCGCGGAACGGACGCTCGCCCAGCTGGAACGGTTGCTGGGCGCTCCCGCGGCGGCCTCGCCGATCGTCACGATCCCGGACGTCGCGCGGGATGAGGACCGCGCGCGGATCCTCGACGCCGTCGAGCGGCACGTCCGGCCGGCCGACGCGCGCTACCTCGAGGCGCTCCGCGCCTACCTCCCGGCCACGCGCGAGGTTCCCGGGCTGTGCTCCACGCCGGGCGGCGACGAGCGCTACGCGGCGCGCATCCGTGCCTACACGAGCCTGGATATCTCCGCCGAGGAGCTCCACCGGATCGGGCTCGAGGAGCTCGAGACGATCGAGGCGGCGCGGCGGGTCATCGCCGGTGCTGCCGGCTTCGGCGACGACACGACGGCATACCGGGCCGCCCTCAACGCGGATCCCGCCGAGATCCCGGCCACGCCCGCGGCGCTCGTCGCGCGCTGCTCGGAGGACGTCCAGCGGGCCTTCGATGTTGCGCCTGCCTGGTTCTCCCGGACCCCGAAGGCCGGCTGCGAGGTCCGCGCGGTCGATCCGCTGCTGGAGAAGGACGCCGCCGGCGCCTACTACTACGCGCCAACGGTGGACGGCTCCCGGAACGGGATCTACTTCGTCAACACCTACGACCTGCCCAGCCGGACCTACTGGACGGCCGCGTCCACCACCTATCACGAGGCGGTGCCGGGCCACCACTTCCAGCTGGCGCTCGAGATGGAGCTTGAGGGCCTGCCGCTCTTCCGAACCCTCGGCTTCTGGCCGCAGGGGACCGCGTTCGTCGAGGGCTGGGCGTTGTACGCGGAGCTCGTGGCCGATGAGGCCGGCCTCTTCCGGAACGAGGGCGAGCGCTTCGGGATGCTGGACGGCCAGGCGCTTCGCGCGGTCCGCCTCGTCGTCGACACGGGCCTCCATGCCTTCGGCTGGACCCGCGAGAGGGCGTTCCAGGCGATGGTCGCCGCCGGCATCCACCCGACCGACGCCTCGAGCGAGACGGATCGCTACATCGCCTGGCCGGGCCAGGCCCTGGCCTACCTCATGGGCCGGCGCGAGATCCAGCGCCTGCGCCGCGAGCGGGAACGCCGGGAGGGCTCCGCCTTCGACATCCGGCGGTTCCACGAGGACGTGCTGCGGCACGGCAAGCTGCCACTCGCCATCCTCGCCGAGGTCGTCCTCGGCTGATCCATCCGGCTGGTCGCACCAGGAGATCGATTCGCATGCCCACGCCCGACACCGCCGTGAACGCGATCGCCGACCGCTTCTGGGAAGGCCTGCTGCGCGAGTCGCCGACGACCGCGACGGTCTACGGGGACGAGCGCTACGACGAGCTGCTGGACGATCCGGGCCCGGCCGGCCGTGCAGCGGCCCGTGCGCTCCGCGAGCGGACGCTCGCGGAGATCGCTGCGACCCCGAACGACGGCCTCCCCGTGGAGGAGCGCATCACCCGCGACATGCTGGAGGTCGTCTGCAGGCTGGGGATCGAGCAGGCAGATGCCCGGATGGACCTGCTTGCCGCGGTCGACCAGATGGGCGGGCCGCAGACCCTCCTGCCCCAGCTGGTCCAGTTCCAGCGCGCCGACACGCCCGAGCGGCTCGATCGGCTGGTCGCTCGCCTGGAGGCGTACGGGCCGTTCATGGACGCCTACGTGGCCCTGCTTGCCGAGGGTCGCGCCACGGGGCTTACGGCACCGCGAATCGCGGTGGACCGGACGATCGCGCAGACGGGGCGCCTCCTCGCGATCCCTGCTGCGGAGTCGCCGATCGTCGCCTCGGCCCAGGTTGCCGACGGCGACGCGCGCGGGCGCGAACGTCTCGCTGCCGCCGTCGAGACGCACGTCCGGCCCGCCCTTGCACGCTACCTCGAGGCGCTCGGCGGCGACTACCTCGCCGCGGCCCGCGACGACCCCGGCCTGTGGTCCGCCCCGGATGGCGATTCGCTCTACCGGCTGGCGATGCGGGCGTGGACCACGCTGGACCTCGACCCGGCCGATGTCCACCAGGTCGGCCTCGACGAGCTCGACGAGATCGATGCCGAGCGCCGGACGATCGCGAGCCGGGCCGGCTTCGGGAGCGACGTCGACGCCTATCGACGCCACCTCCAGGCTGATCCCTCGAACGTCGCCGCGACCAGCGACGCGCTCGTGGCGCGGGCTCGCGAGGACATCGAGCGGGCGCTCGCCGCGGCGCCGGCATGGTTCGGCCGCCTCCCGGTTGCCGCCTGCGACGTCCGGCCCGTCGATGCGTTCATGGAGAAGGACGCACCGTTCGCGTACTACTACCCGCCGGCGATCGACGGCTCGCGGCCGGGGATCTACTACGTGAACACGTACGACCTCCCGCACCGCTACTTCTCGAGCCTCGGCACGACGACCTACCACGAGGCGGTGCCGGGGCACCACTTCCAGATCGCGCTCGAGATGGAGCACCCGGACCTGCCGGCATTCCGCCGCCTCGGCTCGCGGCTCGTTGGCGGGGCGTACGCCGAGGGCTGGGGGCTCTACTCGGAGCGGCTCGCCGACGAGATGGGTCTGTTCCGGAACGAAGCCGAGCGCTTCGGGATGCTGACCGCGCAGGCGTGGCGCGCCGCCCGCCTGATCGTGGACACCGGCATCCACGCGCTGCGCAAGGATCGCGAGTGGGGCGTCCGGACCCTGCTGGATGCCGGCCTGACCGAGACCGACGCCTCGATCGAGACGGACCGCTACATCACCTGGCCCGGCCAGGCCCTCACCTACAAGGTCGGCCAGCGCGAGATCGAGCGCCTGCGCCGCGAGCTGTCGGCCCGCGACGGGACCGCGTTCGACATCCGCGCCTTCCACGACGAGGTCCTCGGACACGGCTCGCTTCCGCTCGCCACGCTCGCCCGCGAGCTGCCCACCTGGCTGGCCGTGCCCGCGAGGTAGGGGAGCGGGCCTGCCCGGCGGCGGCCCGAACCCGGGCGTTCAGCGGACGTGCGACGCCACGACCTGGCTCAGCGGCGGCGGGCGAGCACCCGCCAGCTGATGCCGAACGCGATCGCGCACCATGCCCCGAGGAGCACGAACGAGCCGGCGGAGACCGGGAACTCGGCCGGCGCGAGCGTCCCGCGCATGACCTCGCCCATCGCCTGGATCGGGAGGACCCGGTGGATCGCCGCGAGCCAGTCGGGCAGGCGGTCGGCCGGGAACTGGAGGGGGCTGAACATGAACACGAGGACGACCAGCACCTGGCTCATCAGGTTGGCGATGAGCGGCGGCAGCAGCGAGGCCATCGCGTAGCCCGCGGACGTGGCCGTCAGGACGACGAGGATCACGGCCGGGACCACCCACGGTGAGACCTCGATGGGGAGGTTGAAGCGCCACGTCGCCACGACGACGCCGAACACGACCCCCGGGAGCACGATCAGGAGCTGGACGGTCAGGTCCGCGAGGAGATAGACGACCCGCGGGATCGGCAGCGAGCGCATGTAGTCCAGCGTGCCCTCGGTCCGCGCCTGGGCAACCTGCTGCGGAACCGCGACGAGGCCCATCGTGATGAGCGTGATCGAGGGTGCCGCGGTCGCGATGAAGAGGATCGTCCGGGCGTCGATCTGGGGGAAGAGGAGCGGGTAGCCGATCACGATCCCCAGCGAGAAGAGGCCCTGGATGATGACCGCGAAGGGCAGGAAGGTCTTCTGGCGAAGGCCGGTCCAGCGAACCAGCAGGGCGTAGCTACGCAGCGCCGACATGTGCGGACTCCTCCGTGTTTCGGCGAGCCTTCGCCGCCCTGTCGGATCCGGCAGCGCCATGACCGCCGTTCCCGTTCTGCAGCGCGTCCGCCCGCCCAACGAGCTCGACGTAGACGTCCTCGAGGGTCGCGGGAGCGAGCGAGAACTCCTCGACCTCGCCAGCTCGCTTGAGGGCGTCGGCCCAGCCGACGGCCTCTGCCGCGGCGGTGGACGGGACCGTGGCGAGGATCCGCTGGCCCGTCGCGACCGTGTGCAGCACGAACGGAGCGGGCGTCGGCGGCTCGGCTCCCGGTTCGAGGACCAGCTCCAGGCGGAGGTCGTCGGCAACGCGCTCCTTGAGCTGCGCCGGCGACCCCTCCACGATCACGCGGCCGTGGTCGAGGATCGCGAGCCGGTCCACCGACCGCTCCGCTTCCACGACGTTGTGCGTGACGAGGAGGACGGCGGAGCCCTCGTCGCCGAGGGCCCGCACCTGGGCCCAGAGGAGCCGCCGCCGAACCGGGTCGACATCGTTGGTCGGCTCGTCGAGGATGACGAGACCGCCCGGGGCCACCGCGGCCATGGCGAACGAGACAAGGCGCTTCACGCCACCCGACAGGCGCCGGCCGTCCTGGTCCAGCCACTCCCCGATGTCGAGCCCGTCGACCAGCCGGGCGCGGCGGGCCCGCACGTCGACCGCCGAGGAGCCGCGGATCCGGCCCACGAGCTCGATCGCCTGCCGCGGCGTGAGGCCGTCGATCGGCAACGTGGCCTGCGGCTGGATGGAGCAGGCACGGCGGGCATAGCCGGGGTCGGCCACGACGTCGCGGCCACCGATCAGGATCCGGCCCGCATCGGGCCGCAGGAGCCCGATGACCTGGTTGACGAGCGTCGTCTTCCCCGCGCCGTTGTGGCCGAGGAGCCCGTAGACCTCACCCGCCTCGACGGAGAGCGAGATCCCGTCGTTCGCGCGGACCCCCTTCCGGTAGGCCTTGGCGAGGCCGTCGATCTCGAGCAGCATGTGCGTCCCTTTCATCGCGTCCCCGCCGGGGTCGTGTGGTTCAGGTACCGAACAGTATCACAATACCTACAGGTATTGCAATACCCGAGAGGACCGCGATACCGCGTGGTATGATCGTGGACATGGACCAGGTGCAGGCACCGGCGCATCGCCTCAGCCGGGACGAACGCCGGAACCAGACGCGCGATCGACTCATCGACGCAGCGGTCGAGGTCTTCAACCGGCTCGGCTATGTTGGCGCGTCGCTGGAAGCCGTCGCCGACGCGGCGGGGTACACGAAGGGGGCGGTCTACTCGAACTTCGCGACGAAGGCGGACCTCTTCCGCGCGGTCATGGAGCGGACCCAGGGCGGCCGGGCCTCAGCGTCCGAGACCCTCCTCCGCGAACGACCGCTGGGCGACTTCATCGACCTGATGGGCGGGCTCATCGCCGACCAGGCCGCCAGCGAGGCATCCTTCGACCTCCTGACCATCGAGTTCTGGCTCGCGGCGATGCGTGATCCGGCGCTCCGGGCGGAGCTCGCCGAAGGCTACCGCGCGATGCGTGGGTCGCTGGCTCCCGTCATCGAGCGCGGGCTGGCGGCCGACGGGGTGCGCAGCGACTTCGATGGATCGGAGCTCGCCACGCTCGTCAGCGCGATCGGGACCGGGATCCTGCTCCAGTACTACCTGGAGCCCGCGGCCGTGGACCCGGAGCTGCTCCCCCGGGCCCTGCGGGCGCTGTTCGGGTACGGAACCGAGAGCGTCGCCGGGACCGCGCCCGTACGCCCGGAGGCTGATCGGTCCGCCTGATCGTCGCCGGCTCCCCGGGTGAATTCCGGTGCGCCCGGCGGGTGGCGCCGCGGGACGTCCGGATTGACACGTCGATCAGGGTGCTGCAGGATCGCGGCATGCGGACGAAGCGGACCTACAACCTGCCCGAAGCAACAATCCGAACGGTCCGGGAGCTTTCGGCGACGTTTGGCGTGGCAGACACCCAGGACGCCGTGATCGAGCTGGCGGTGGACGAGCTCGCGCGACGGCTGCATGACGATGCCGAAGGGGAGCGGTGGGCGGAGGCGGCCGTGAGCCCGGGGTTTCGGGAGGAAGCGGCGGATCTCGCCGCAGCCTATGACACCGCGGACCGCGAGACGTGGCCGCGGGCATGAGGCCGGGACCGCTCCTTCGCTGGGCAGTGGTCCGCGTTGCGCTCGACCCGGCGACCGGACACGAGCAGGCTGGGACGCGCCGGGCTCTCGTCGTCAGCTACGAGCCGTTTCATCGCTCCGGACTGGCCACGGTCTGCCCGATCACCGCGGCGCGTGACGTGGCACGCTACCCCGGCGAAGTGCCGATCCCGGTCGGGATGGCGGGCCAATCCCGCGCCGGCCTGATCCTGTGCCACCAGGTCCGGACCATCTCGCTCGAGCGGGTCGAGGGTGCCCCGGCCGGGCGGCTGGGCGATCCAGCCCTGCGTCGCGCCGTGCGCGGAGCGCTTGCCCACCACCTGGGCCTGGACATCCCGTCCATCGGCGATGGGGCGTTCGTGCGGAGCGAGCCCGGCTAGCTGTCGAAGCCGATCCCGAGTCCGTCGAGCGTCCGGAGCAGCAAGCCGCGCCGGCCATCGTTCGCGTCGGCGCGGGCCAGCTCGTCTCGCACCGTCTCGACACCGAGCGAGCGGAGCGGCTCGGGCGGGAAGGGGACCGGCCGGGAACGGACGAAGCGAAGCCGGAGGAGGTCCGACTCGGGCCGAAGGATGAAATCGCGAGCGATTCCGGCGGCCCAGCGCGAGGCCCCGACGCCCAGGCCCGTGTAGCCGAGCGCGTAGACGACTCGTCCGCCCATGGTCCGGCCCAGCGTCATCGTGAAGCGCGACGTGGTGTCGATGGCGCCGCCCCAGCGATACGGCCAGCGCAGGCCGGCCAGCTGCGGGAACGTGCGCCGCCAGTTTGCAGCGAGCCGTTCGAATGTCGCCGGCCGCCGGTCGTATGCCGGGCCCACGCCGTTGTGTGGGTGGTAGACGGCGTCGAAGCCGCCCCACAGGACGCGATCGTCGGCCGTCAGGCGGAAGTAGTGGAACTGGTTGTTGGCATCGGCCAGGCCCTGCCGGTTGCGCCAGCCGATCGCGTCTCGCTGCGGGCGGGGTCAGCGGCTCCGACACCAGCACGTAGTCGTAGACGGGCACGAAGAGGGGCCGAAGCCGCCCGAGCCAGCCGGAGTAGGCCGAGGTCGCGACGACGGCATGTCGAGCCCGGATCTCGCCGGGCGCGCCGTTCGCTGCTGCCGTCCGAACCCGGACCCCGCCCGCGACTCGCTCCAGCGCGGTGACCCGGGTTCCCTCGTACAGGACGGCGCCTCCCCTGCGCGCGACCCGCGCCAGCCCCTGTGCGAGCTTTGCCGGGTCGAGCATCACGCAGCTGTCCGGATGCCAGGCGCCGGCGGTCCAGCGCGGAGAATGGACCTCCGCTCGGGCAGCATCGCCGTCGAGGAAGACGGCCCGCTCCCCGTGGGCGGTCGCGAGCTCGACGTGCTCGCGGAACTCGTCGACCTGCCTCGGATGGTCGGCCAGGCTCAGCTCGCCGGTCAGCTCGAGGTCGCACTCGATCCCGTTGCTCGTCACGAAGTCGACGATCGCGCGCAGGTTCGCCATCCCCTCGCGATGGAGCAGGTCGGCCTCGTCGGGATAGTGGCGCAGCCCGTTCTCCAGCCCGTGGGTCAGGCTGGCCTGGCAGAAGCCGCCGTTGCGCCCGGTCGCGCCGAACCCGACGTGCTCCATCTCGACGATCGCCACCCGCAGCGCGGGGTTCGTCTCGAGGAGGCGCAGGGCGGTCCAGAGCCCGGTGAACCCGGCCCCGATGACCGCCACGTCCGCGGTCGCGGCGCCCGCGAGGGCTGGAGCGCGCGGGGGCACTCCGGCGGCGAGCCAGTAGCTCACGGCGCGTGCAGGGTCGGCGGATCGCACGGGCCGAATTCTGCCCGATGCGGGCGCGATCCGGTCGGGGAGCCCGCGTCGGGTTACGGCCACGATGCCGGCGGGGATGCGCGGACGCGGATGCCGCGGGCTCGACGGCGATGCGGCGGACGCGCGGGCGCGACGAGCAAGCGCCGTGGCGGGCGCGACGAGCAAGCGCCGTGGCGGGCGCGACGAGCAAGCGCCGTGGCGGGCGCGACGAGCAAGCGCCGTGGCGGGCGCGACGCTCCGGCCGCCCGGACACGGAGATCCTCGTCAATGATGGCCCGGACATCAGTATCAGCTGTCCTTCCTGAGCGCGAGGGCGGCGGACCGGGCCGGCGCCGGGTCCGGGCGTCGGAATCCTCGACAATGCAGCGCACGCGAAGCACGAAGG
Organism: uncultured Chloroflexia bacterium; assembly: GCA_963734535.1. GTDB lineage: Bacteria > Chloroflexota > Limnocylindria > Limnocylindrales > CSP1-4 > CTSoil-043. Next base: position 195,114 of record CAVTHS010000006.1, read on the forward strand.
GGGGAAATGTGCCCGCGCCGGCGGCTTCGGACGAGTCGAGGCGCCGGCACCCGTGCGCCCATTCGGGATAGAGATCCCAGGCGCCGCATCGGCGAGGATTGTGCGACGCCACGGCGACGTCGCAACGACTCCACGGCGGCTCGCGGGCAGGCCGGCTTCGTCACGTTGCGTCTCCCGAAGTATGAGCCGCGCCCCTGGCCCGTGGGCGCGGCTCCGCGTGCACGCCTCCCGTCGTAGACAACGCATTGCGCCAACCGAGTGGCACAATCACACGGATTTCGCACGGTGAGCTGCCGCGGACAACGGATATCGTTGACGAGATTCGAGACCTGTGGCAGGATGGCGACCTGCCGCAGGCGTCCCACCCGGATCCATTCGCTTGTCGCTGGAGGTTCTATGTCCGCACAGTCGGCGGTCACCACCGTCCCCGCGCGTTCGCGCGACGTGCAGCTCGCGACGTGGCGGCGAGCGATCGACGTGATGCCGGGCGGCACGGATTCGAACTTCCGGGCCTGGGGCGAGGACACCATCTACGTCGACCGGGGCAAGGGCGGCACGGTCTGGGACCTTGACGGCAACGAGTTCGTCGACCTGCGGATGGGATACGGCCCCGTGATCCTGGGCCACGCCGACGACCGCGTGGACGACTACGTCAACGAGCGGATGCGGCGCGGCGTGAGCTTCTCGCTCACGTCGGAGGACGAGATCCGGGCCAACGAGCTGGTCCAGGAGCTGACCGGCTGGGTGGAGCTGTCGCGCCTGACCGTCTCCGGCACGGAGGCGACGATGCATGCGATGCGCGTCGCCCGGGCATTCACCGGCCGCAACAAGATCGTCAAGTTCGAGGGCCAGTACCACGGCGTCCACGACTACGCGCTGATCAGCGTCCTGCCCAACAACATGGCCGACCTCGGCGACGCGGAGAACCCGTCGCGACTCGCCTGGGGGCGGGGGATCCCCGCGGCCGTCGCCGAGACCGTCATCCCGGCGCGCTACAACAACGTGGAGCAGCTCCGCCGGCTCTTCGAGCGCGAGGGTCACGACATCGCCGCGATCATCGTGGAGCCCGTGCTGGGCAACGCCCAGGGGATCATGCCCCAGGCCGGCTTTCACGAGGCGATCCGATCGCTCACCCGCGAGTTCGGGATCCTCATGATCTTCGACGAGGTGAAGACCGGGTTCCGGCTCGCGAAGGGCGGGGCCGCCGAGTACTTCGGCGTCACCCCCGATCTCGGGACGTTCGCCAAGGCGATGGGCAACGGCTACCCGGCCGCTGCGTTCGGGGGCCGGCGCGACATCATGAACCTCATGCCGGCCAACGTGAGCCACGGCGGGACCTACGCCGGCAACCGGATCGCGGCCGCGGCCGCCGTCCGCACGCTCGAGATCCTGCGCGACACGGACGCGATCGCGACGGTCCACAGGACCGGCGAAGCCGTCCAGGCGGGGATCCGCGCGGTGCTCGACCCGACGGGGCTGCCCTACGTGATCACCGGACATCCGTCGATGTTCGGGATCATGTTCACCGACCGGATGCCCAGCGAGTATCGCGACTGGGCATCCACCGACCATGAGCTGTACGACGCGATCGCGGTGGGCATGCACGCCCGCGGCGCGATGCCCGAGCCGGACAGCCGGGAACCGTGGTTCATCTGCGAGGCGCACGCTCAGGGGGATACCGTGGACAGGATCGTCTCGATCTTCGGCGCGTCGGTCGCGGCGGCCCTGGAGGCTCGGTCGCATGGCCGCTGAGCTGCCCGCCGTCCCGGCCGCGCTGGCGCCCGTGGGACTCACGATCGTCGGCGAGCCGGCCGTCGCGCCCCGGCGGCGCCTCCCGCTCCCGGTAGCCATGGCGTCGCACGCACCGGCGCCCGTCGCGGGGCCCACCACACCGCACCTCGCACCCCACCTGGCACCGGTCGAGCGATCGGACTCGGACCTGCTCGACGGGAGCGCGGTCCGCTCGGTCGACCGCGCGGCGGCGCTCCTCCTTGCGCTCGGCGATTTCCCGGCCGAGGCCGGGGTCACCGAGCTCGCTCGCAAGCTGGGGCTGCACAAGAGCACCGCCTCCCGGCTGCTCGCCACGCTCCAGCGGCGGGGGCTCGTGGAGCAGGACGAGGAGTCGGGCAAGTACCGGCTCGGGCTCGTGGTCATCCGGCTTGCCGAGCGCGCCGAGAAGACGCTCGACCTCCGGACGCTCGCGCGGCCCGAGCTGGAGCGGCTGGCGCGTTCGACCCGCGAGACAGTCGGGCTCGCGATCCTCGACGTGGACCGGTGCCTGACGGTCGCCCAGGTGGATGGACCGAACATGGTCGCCTGCCCGGACTGGACGGGGCGAACCACGCCGCTCCACTGCGTGGCGTCGGGCAAGATCCTCCTTGCCACGCTGCCCGAGCGCGACGTCATGCGCCTCGCCAAGAAGGGCCTGCAGCCCTGCACGGAGCGGACGATCACGACCCTCGAGGGGCTCCTGGAGGAGCTGGCGCGCGTCCGGCGACGCGGCTTCGCGACGGCGTTCTCGGAGTGGGAGCCCGGCCAGAACGCGCTCGCCGCGCCGGTCCACGACGCCCGCGGCCGGGTCGTCGCAGCGGTGGACATCTGGGGACCGGCGTACCGGATCACCCCGGCGCGGGTTGCCGACCTCGCCGCCGAGGCGCGGGCCACGGCCAGCGCGATCTCGACCCGCCTCGGCGGCGCCTCCGCCTGGCCCGCCACCGCGCCGGCCTGACAACGCCGCCGCGCGTCAGCGCGCGGCGGCGTTCGGGGCGATGCTCGCTGCAAGCAGCTCGGCGAGGTCGATCGCCTCGACGCCGGCGCCTCGATCGCCCGCCGCGCCCAGGCCGTCGCGGATCATCGTCATGCAGAACGGGCACTCGGTCACCACGGCCGATGCGCCCGTGGCGAGCGCCTGGCGCGTGCGCTCCTCGTTGATGCGCGTCCCGGTGCTCTCCTCCATCCACATCCGCCCGCCGCCCGCCCCACAGCAGAAGGTCGAGCGCCCGCGCTGCTCCATCTCACGGAGCTCGATCACGGGCAGCTGCCGCAGGATCTCGCGCGGCTCCGCGGCGATGCCGCTGTAACGGGCCAGGTAGCAGCTGTCGTGCAGGGTCACGGGGCGCTTCGGCGCTCCCGGGCCCGCGGCGCCGTCGACCTCGGCCAGCGGCAGCCGCCCGGCCGCCAGGAGCCCGCGCAGGTAGACCGCGTGGTGGACGATCTCGAACGAACCGCCCAGCTGGCCGTACTCCGTGCCGATCGTGTTGAAGCAGTGCGGACAGGCGGTGATGATCGTCCGCTTCTCCATGCCGTACCGCTTCAGCGTCTCGATGTTGCCGGCGGCAAGGACCTGGAAGACGTACTCGTTCCCCAGCCGGCGGGCAGGATCCCCGGTGCAGGCCTCCTCCTGGCCCAGCACGGCGAAGCGAACGCGCGCGGCCGACAGGCAGGTTGCCACCGCGCGGGCGACCTTCCGGTTCCGGTCGTCGAATGCCGCGGCGCAGCCCACCCAGTAGAGCACCTCGAGGGAATCGAGCGTTCCCTCCCGGGCCATCTCCGCGACGGTCGGCACGCGGAACGGCAGGTCCTTTGCCCAGTCCAGCCGGCCCGCGCGGGGGCTGCCCCACGGGTTGCCGGCCTGCTCCATGTTCCGGAAGGCACCGGTGAGCTCCTGCGGGAAGCGAGTCTCCTCGAGGACCAGGTTCCGGCGGAGGCCCACGATCTTGTCGACGTGCTCGATGAGGACCGGGCAGGCCTCGACGCACGCCCCGCACGTCACGCAGTCCCAGACCGCGTCGAACGGGATCGCGGCGTCCACGATCGGGACCGCCAGGGCGACCGGCGCGAGCCGATCGTCGAGGCCGTACGTGTCGCGGACGAGCGGGCTGTTCGGGATCAGGTTGAGCCCGCGCTCCGCGTCGACGGCCAGGTGGCGGATGCCCATGATCATCGCCCGCGGGTCGAGCGACTTGCCGGTCGCGTTCGCCGGGCACGCCTCCGTGCAGCGCCCGCACTCGGTGCAGGTGAACCCGTCGAGCAGGTCCTTCCAGCCGAGGTCCGCGATGGTCCGAACCCCGAACGTCCCGTGCTCCGCCTCGAGATCCATCGCCGGAAGCTCGCCGCGCGGGGCGAGCTTCCGGAAGTAGATGTTGAAGAAGCTCGTGGCCATGTGGAGGTGCTTGCTGCCCGGCAGGTAGCACAGGAAGGCGGCGACCAGGACGACGTGCGCCCACCACGCTGCCGCGAACGCCACCTGCAGAATCCCCGGATCCACCCCGCGGAGGGGGGTCGCCAGGGCGTTTGCCACGATCGCGCCGGCCCGGTCGCCGGACCGCGCCGCCTCGAGGGCCATCGCCGCGACCTCCGTGACGACGACGCCGCCGATCAGGCCCAGGATCACGAGCGCGCCGCGGGTGAGGGCAAGGCGGCGCGGTCGCGACACGAGGCGCCGCCAGCCGGCATATGCGATGGCGAGGAGCACGCCGACCGCGGCCACGTTCTGGAGCGCCGTCGCGGCGCTCCACAGGGCGCCCCCCAGCGGCCAGCCGACGATCGCCTGCACCAGGCCGCCGGTGGCGATGTCCGCGGTCCCAAGCGTGAGCGCGACGAAGCCCCAGAAGATGGCGAAGTGCATGAGGCCGGCGCGGGCGTCCCGGAACATCCGGACCTGCGCCAGCGCGTAGACGACGAGGCCCGTGACCCGTCGCCGAACCGACGCGAAGGGGTTCGAGCGGCCGGCCGCCGCGAAGACTCGCACGTGGCGAGCGATCGCCAGGCCGAAGTAGGCCATCGCGCCGTAGAGGATGGGGAAGACCAGGACGTAGCCGGGGACGTCGGCATAGGCAGGGAACATCGGGGCCTCCCGAAGCGGCGCGTCGGCGGGTCGTGGCTCGCTTCGGCGAGGATACGCGACGCGCGCCCCACGAACGCGCGGCGTGACCGGCACGTGCGCTAGAGTCAGGCCGCGATGCAGGACCTCTCCGACCGGCTGGGCACCTTGTTCCTCTTCACGGCGGGCAACGCGCTGGTCGTCGTGATCGTGATCGTGGTCGCCTGGCTCGCCTACCGCGTCCTGGCACGTGTCGTGCGGACCTTCGTGGCAAGGGCCGCTACGGCGCCCTCGCCCGGGGAGGGCGACCTGAGCGCCGAGCAGCAGAAGATCCGACGGGCGGAGCGGAGCCGGCGCCTGGAGACCGTGGCCGCGTTCGGCCTGCGCCTCGTCCGCTGGTTCGCCGTGGCGGTCATCGCGTCGGTCGTCGTCGCGGTCTTCCTGCCCTCGGCCTGGACCGCCATCGGCGGGCTGGGCGTGGGTTTCGGTATCGCGATCGGCGGCGCGATCGGGTTCGGCACCCAGCAGCTCGTGCGCGACTACCTCAACGGCATGCTCATCCTCGGCGAGAACCCGTACAGCGTCGGTGACATCGTGGCGATCGCCGGGGTCCGCGGAACCGTCGAGGAGGTGGGACTCCGGCGCACCGTGATCCGAGACATGGACGGGACCGTTCACTCCGTCCCGAACGGCGAGATCCTCGTGGCCTCGAACTTCACGCGCCGCTTCGCCCGGGTCAACGAGCGGTTCCTGGTCGCGTACGGCACGGACATCGCCCGGGTCACTGCCGTGATCAACGCCGTTGGCGACGCGTTCGCTGCCGACCCGGCCTGGGCGCCTCGCCTGATCGACACGCCCGCGGTCCTGCGGGTCGACCCGGTCGTCGATCCGGGGATCCCGGTCCTCGTCTCGTTCGCGGTCCGGCCGGGGGACCAGTGGGCGGTCGGCGGCGAGTTCCGGCGCCGCGTCCTCGACGCGTTCGTGCGGGAAGGCATCCGCCTCGCGACCTCGCAGCGGCTCCAGGTGGACGGGCCGCTCCCGATCCCGGTCGCCGACACGGATGGCGCCGAGTCCGGCGCGGAGTACACGTGACGGACGGGTATCATCCGATGACGACCAGCGTCGTCGTTCGAACCGGACCCGGAGGTGGCCCAGCGTGACCTCCAAGGCCACCCGCGCACCCGAGACCGAGACGCCCCCGTTCGAGCCCTGGAGGCTTCCCCTCGATGCCGGGCTGGCCGCCCGGGCGCGCGCGACCGCGGCCATGTACGGCGAGGCGGACGCGGACCCCGAGGCGTTCTGGGCCCGGCTTGCGCGCGAGCGGCTCACCTGGTCCACCCCGTTCGGCGTCACCTTGCAGTGGGACCTCCCGTTCGCGAAGTGGTTCGTCGGCGGCGAGCTCAACGTCGCCTACAACTGCGTCGACCGGCACGTGGAGCGCGGCCTGGGCGACAAGGTGGCGTACCACTGGATCGGGGAACCGGGTGACACCCGCACGCTCACCTACCGCGATCTCCAGGGCGAGGTCAACCGGGCTGCGAACGCGCTGATAGAGCTGGGCGTCCGCCGCGGCGACCGCGTCGCGATCTACCTGCCGATGGTGCCGGAGCTCCCGATCGCCATGCTCGCGTGTGCCAGGATCGGCGCCGCGCACGTGGTGGTCTTCAGCGGCTTCAGCGCCGAGGCGCTCGCCGACCGCATCAATGACGCGGGTGCGACGGTCCTCGTCACCGCCGACGGCGGCTGGCGGCGCGGCCGCAGGGTGGGCCTCAAACACCACGCCGACGAGGCCGTCGCGTCGACGCCATCGGTCCGCCACGTGGTCGTCGTCGGCCGCTTCGGCGACGGCGCCCACATGGTCGAAGGCCGCGACCACTGGTGGGACGAGCTCGTTGGCCGGCAGTCGGACCGCTGCGAACCGGTCCCGGTCGACTCCGAGCAGGTGCTCTTCGTCCTCTACACGTCTGGCACCACGGCCAGGCCGAAGGGGATCGTGCACACCTCGGCGGGCTACCTGCTGGGCTGCAGCCTCACCCACGCCACGGTCTTCGACCTCCGGCCGGGTGATGTCTATTGGTGTCCCGCAGACGTCGGGTCGATCACGGGCCACAGCTACGTCGTCTACGGCCCGCTCGCCAACGCCGCGACCGGGATCCTCTATGAAGGCGCGCCGGACGCACCGGGGTGGGATCGCTGGTGGCAGATCGTGGAGGAATACCGGGTCACGCTCCTGTACACCGCGCCGGCCGCGATCCGGGCCTTCATGCGGCAGGGGGAGGCGCACCCGCGGCGGCACGACCTGGGCTCGATCCGGCTGCTGGGCACAGGCGGCGAGTCGATCACCCCGGAGGCATGGCGCTGGTACCACGAGCACGTCGGCGGGGGCCGGGCCCCCATCGTGGACACGTGGTGGCAGACGGAAACCGGGAGCATCATGATCAGCCCGCTACCCGGCGTCACGGCCGCCAGGCCCGGCTCTGTCGCCCGGCCGCTGCCCGGGATCGGGGTGGAGATCGTGGATGGCTCGGGCAACCCCGTCGCGGATGGCGGCGGCGGATACCTGGTCCTGACGCGACCGTGGCCGTCGATGCTGCGTGGCATCCATGGAGACGAGGAGCGGTACCGGGCAGACGTACTGGAGCCGCTTCCCGGGGCGCTACCTGACCGGTGACGGCGCAAAGCGCGACGAGAACGGTCACGTCTGGCTTCTCGGCCGCGTCGACGACGTCATCAACGTGGCCGGCCACCGGCTCTCGACGATCGAGGTCGAGACGGCGCTCGAGAGCCACCCGGCGGTCGCGGAAGCCGCCGTGGTTGGCAGGACGGATGACGTGGCGGGCCAGGCGGTCTTCGCCTTCGTCACGCTCGAGACTGGGCAGACGCCATCGGACGCGCTCGCGGTGCAGCTGCGCGAGCACGTTGCCTACGCCATCGGGCCCATGGCGCGCCCGACGTACCTGATCTTCACGCCGGACCTGCCCCGGACGAGGTCCGGCGCGATCATGCGCCGTCTCCTGCGCGAGATCGCGGAGGGCCGGTCGCCGGGCGACGCGAGCAGCCTGGCGGACGCCGGCGTCGTCGGTACGATCCGCGAGCAGGCCGGGCGGGCGGAGGACTGATCGAATGCCATTCGGGTTCCGTCGCCGCACAGTCGTCGTCAAGGAGGAGCCCGCGGAGGGCGGGCCGGGAACCTCGCACGCACGCTCCGCCGGCGGCGTCCGAGCCGGCGGAGCGCGGATCGGCGTGCCGTTCGACGGGCTCACCGAGGAGTGGCGGCTGGTCGGCGTGATGGAGATCGAGGGCCGGCTCCTGGACATCCTCAACCGGCGCGAGGCGATCCCGATCGGGGAGATGACCTGGTCGACGCTCGAGGCGCTGGCCGACCTGGAGCCTGCCCCAGGGCTCCAGAAGGTGGACCCGTACGACCTGATCGTCGTGCTCGCGGGTGACCTGACCCTGCCTCCCCTCGACGAGGCGGAGAAGGCCGCGCTCCGGGTGCACAAGGTCGCCTACGACGTGGTGCTCGAGCTGCCGCCGTATCGCGTGGTGGGCACCGTCTTCCTGCACGCGGGATCCGAGCCGGAGCGGCTCATGGATCGAGGCCCGGACCTGTTCTTCCCGGTCACGAACGCCGTCGCGCTCCTTGGCGATCTCCCGATCAGTGACCCCGAGATCGACGTCGTGCTGGTCAACCGCTCGTACCTGCGGGGCGTCGAGCAGGTCGACCGATTCATCGTCGAATCCGCGCGAGAGCGGCGGCCGATCCCTCCCGCGAGCTGAGCGGCCGGCGGGCGTCAGCCCGCCCGGGCAGGGACCTTGCGCCCGAACAGGCCGCGGATGGACGCGCGGCCTGTCTCCTTCGCGCGAGGCCTCCCGACGACGCGCTCGGCAAGGGCGTGGAAGTCCTCGGACACCTTCTCGGTCGGGAAGAGGTCGATCACGGTGCGGCCCTGGTTGGCGGCTCGCACGAGGTAGAGCCCGGCCGAACGGATCTCTGCGAACAACGACATCCCCACCGTGCGCTCCATGTCGGGCACGCTCACGCCGCTGTTGGCGCGATTGATCACCAGCGCCAGCTTGTCGCGGAAGCCCAGCTCGGCGGCCACGTCGCGCAGCTGCACCGCGGCGCGGAGCGCCGGGACGTCCGGGGTGACCGGCACGAGGATCCGGTCGGCTCGGCTGAACATTGCGCGGTTGAGCACGTCGTAGTCCGGGTGGAGATCGACGACGATCACGTCGAACGACCGTCGCGCGCGGTCGATCGCCTCCGCGACGGCCGCGGCGTCGATGTTCTCGGTCTTCAGCGGGCTCGATGAGAGGACGAGGACCTTGAGACCCGACGGGTGCGACGCCACGAGCTCCTCGAGGGTCTCGGTCGCGGCGCCCGGCCCGCCGTCGCGGGTCTCGGCGAGCGAATCGACGAGCGTCCGTACGCCCGACATGCCGAGCGAGCTCGCGATGTGGCCGGTGACGGTGTCCGCGTCCACGAGGAGGACCGTCCGGCCCATCGCGACCAGGGATGCCGCCAGGTTCACGGCGATCGTGGTCTTGCCGACCCCGCCCTTCGGGTTGAAGACGGCCAGGAACGTCCCTCGCCGCGACCAGTCGCCGGCCGAGATGGGGCCGGTCTGGAGGACGGCACCGCTGCCGTCGTCAACGGCCATCTGGCGGATCATCATCGCCTCGATGCGCCAGCGGAGCGCCTCGGGCGAATAGGGCCGGGTGAAGTACTCGTCGTGCGCGCCTGCCCGCCCGGCCGCGCCGGCCAGCCGGTCGAGCGTGCGCGGCGAGACGATCATCAGGGCCGGGATGTCCCGACCCGGCTCGTGGAGGAGCCCGTAGTACTCGAGCGATTCGTCGAAGTCGCTCTCGCCGTCGAGGATGGCGACCGCCACGTCGTGGCGGCTGGCGAGGAGCGCACCGAGGTCGTCCGGGCGCGCGACCACGATGGGCTCGAACTCGGCCTCGCGGAGGACGTCGACGACGTACTGCCGCTCGTCCTCGGGCAGGGCGATCGCGATCGCGGGGCGGGCCATCCGGACGGATCCTTTCGTGTTCGCAGGGCTGGTCTGGTCAGTCCTCGGGGTCGTGTGCGCTCGCGGTCACGACCCCGTCGCGGCCACCCGTGACCCGGGCCTGGAAGCCGGGCAGGGACGGGATCAGGTCACGCAGGGCGACCTCGCTCTCGTGCTGGACGGTGAACAGGAACTCGCCGTCCGGGCCGGACGAGACGCCCACGTGGCGCACGCCGGCAGCGCGACTGAGGTGACGCTTGAAGCTGGCGATGCTGGCCACGCTGACGAGCCCGCTGACGATGACCTGGGTCGACGACCGTCGGCACGCTCGGGCCGGCCTCGTCGGGCGCGGATGTGGATGAGGCGGAGGGGACGAGGCCCGCCAGGCGGGCGGTCAGGTCCTGCTCGTCCATCTCCGGGATGTCCTGGAGCTCGGCGGCCGCCGCCTCGGCCGCGGCAATCTCGGCCGCGGCGAAGTCCGGCGTCAAGCCGAGCATGGCGATGCGCGGGTCGGGGTCCTGCGTGGACCAGGCCGGCTTGGACGGGTCCGCGGCGTCGGTCGCGGCGTCCGCGTCGGCTGTCGTTGCCGATCCGGTCTCCACGTCTTCGCCGGTGCCGTCGCCGGACGCGACCGTCTCCGCCTCGAGCGAGGCGGCCGCCTCGGCGGCGGCCTGGATGGCTGCCATCGCGGCTTCGCGGTCGAATGCGGCGTCGTCGGCCGGCGTCTCGGGCGGGGTCTCGGCGGATGCCATGACGAGGCCCGACCTCGAATCCGCCGCGATCGTCGCCGCCACCTCGTCGACGCGCTCCGGCGCCAACTCGGCGACAGGCTCCGGCTCGGCGACCGGCGCCGGGATCCCGACGGACCGCTCGGTCATGAGGGCCGCGAACGCGGACTCATCCGGCTCGTCGAAGGCGGGCGCCTCCGGCATCTGCTGGGCGCGCGCCGCGAGGAGCGTGAGGTCGGTCTCGGCGAGCAGCTCGTCGAAGAAGGCCGCCATCTCCGCCTCGAACGCTGCGATCTGTCCCTCGATCCGGGCGACGTCGCGCTCCACGAGGTCGCGATGACGCGCGAGCTGGTCGTCGAGCTGCCCTCGACGGCCGGTGATCCGGCTCTCGGTCTCTTCCCGGATTCGCGCGATCTCGACCTTCGACCAGTCCTTGATGCTCGCCACGTCGTCATCGGCGCGCCGGCGGAGCGCGCTTGCGTCCGCGACCGAGCGTCCCTGGATCTGCTCGACATACGCTGACCCGTCGACCCGGAACTGCTCCAGGGTCGCTGCACGCGCCTGCTCGGCGGCGACCTGCATCGCATGCGTCAGGTCGGTCAGGAACTTCGTCGGGCGGCGCGCAGGCGCCGGGCTTTGGGCCGGCGGGGAAGCCGGCGCGTGCGGTGGCGTCGGCACGCTCTCCGCGGCTGGCATCACGGGCATGGGTGGCCGTTCGTCGGTCCGGTCGATCACGGCGGTCACCTCTTCGACCATTTCGGCCTCGTCCGGTGCTCCGGTGTCGAGCGTGGACGCTGGATCGACGGCTCGGAGATCGGTTTCGTCGGGCCTGTCGGAATGCGCGCTCGGGCCGTTCCCGGAGGACTCCTCGAAGCCATCGCCGGACGGTGCACGATCGGTGCTCCACGGGAGCCGGAAGCCGGTTCGCGATTCGGTGGTCGCCATGCTAAGCGGTCCCTTCCTGGGTCGTCGTGATCGACACGGGTCCTGCACCCGTTGCGGAGCCTAGGGGCCCGGGGCGGTGCGGTGGAGTTGACTAGTGGTACCACCTGGCACCGGCGGTGGTACCCCCGGCGCTCCCTTCGGTGCAGGCCCGCACCGGATCGGTGCGCGGAGGCGCCAGCCGCAGCCTCGATCAGGCGGGACGGCTACGATGTCCCGGCCATGAGCGACCCGACACCGGATCCGCGCCCCCGATCCGCCGAGGCGCCGCCGCGCGACCTGCTGGGCCGGCACCCGCGCGACCTCCGGATCTCGGTGACCGATCGCTGCAACTTCCGATGCGCCTATTGCATGCCCGCCGAGGTCTTCGGCCGCGACTACGCATTCCTGCCGCGGTCGCAGATCCTGCGCTACGAGGAGATCGTCCGCCTGGCGGGGGCCTTCGTCCGGCTCGGCGCGGAGAAGCTCCGGATCACCGGCGGGGAGCCGACCGTTCGCCGCGACCTCCCGGACCTGGTGCGCCAGCTCGCGGTTCTCGACGGCGTGCGCGACCTGACGCTGACCACGAATGGGTCCGCCCTCCGGACCCTCGCCGCGCCGCTCGCCGACGCCGGGCTGCGGCGGATCACGGTGAGCCTGGACTCCCTCGACGACGCGGTCTTCCGCGCGATGAGCGGGGCCGACATGCCGGTCGCACGGGTCCTCGACGGCATCGCCGCCGCGCGCGACGCCGGCCTCGCGCCACTCAAGGTCAACATGGTGGTCAGGCGCGGCAGCAACGAGGAGTCGATCGTCCCGATGGCGCGCTGGGCGCGCGACGGGAACGTCATCCTGCGCTACATCGAGTTCATGGACGTGGGGACCGCGAACGGCTGGCGGATGGACGAGGTCGTGCCGCTGGCGGAGATCGTCGCCCGGGTCGACGGAGTGTTCCCGCTCGAGGCGTTGCCTCCCAACTATCCCGGCGAGGTGGCGACGCGATTCCGCTACCGCGACGGGGCCGGCGAGGTCGGGGTGATCGCGTCGGTCACCGCGCCGTTCTGCGGCGCCTGCACCCGCGCCCGGCTGTCCGCCGAGGGTGAGCTCTTCACGTGCCTCTTCGCGGCGCGCGGGACGGACCTCCGCGGTCCGCTCCGGGACGGCGCCTCCGACGCTGATCTGGAGGCGCTGATCCGATCGGTCTGGGGCATCCGCGACGACCGCTACTCGGACCTCCGGAGCGCCGGGACCGCGAACCTGCCCCGCGTCGAGATGTTCGCGATCGGCGGCTGAGGTTCGCTGGATGGGCCTGCCCGCTGCGGCGCCGGTCGCGGCGCTCGGGCGTCGGAGCGTCGCGTACATCGTCGACTCGCTGATCATCGGCCTCGCCTACGTCGTGATCGGCGTCGTCTTCGACTCCCTCTTCGGGCCGCTCGTCGAGGCGACACCCGACGGGCTGGCGCTCGTGGTGGTCGCGGTCAACCCGCTCCGCGTGGCCCTGGAGCTCACCGCGACGCTCGTCGTCGACGCGCTCTACTTCGCCGGGTGCTGGTGTCGCTGGGGCGCGACGCCCGCGCAGCGCGTGCTCGGGATCCGGGTCCGGCTGGCGGATGCCGAGCCTTCGACGCCGGGTGGGCCCCGTGCGCTTCCGGTCGAGGCAGCCGGGCGTCGCTGGGCGGTCCTGGCGATCCTCCCGATCGCGACGGGCTCCCTGTCGGCGAGCGGTGCCGTCGACGTCAGCGTCCTGGCCCTCGTGAACGGCGCGTGGTTCCTGGTCCTGCTCGTCTCCGCGGCCGTGGACCCGCTCCGGCGCGGCCTCCACGACCGTGCCGGGGGCACGATCGTCGTCCCGATCGCCCGCCGTCCCACCTGATGGGTTCGGGCTGCCGGCGGCGCCGTCGGGGGCCTTCGGTGCCCGCCGCGGGAGGCGACCGATCGGCTGTCAATGGTCCGCAGGGCATTCATCCACACGGCGTCCACACCGCGGCGAAGTTGGTGGACGGGCGGAGCGGGCGGACTCGCATCTTCGTGGATAACCGGGTTGCCGGAGGGTTGTCGGGGCGCGATGATCTCCCTGCCCGGAGGGGCTACGACAGCCGACGACCCGGCGATCACATCAACGGGTCACGGCGAGGTGATCGGGAGCAATCCCGGTTGCTCTCCCTCCGAGGTCGCGCCGCGATTGCATCAAGGTTGCTTCCTCGGACGTGGTTCCTCTGGGCACTGCTGTGTCCCGCGCGGGGCCGCCGGTGAGCGCACCCGTGGATCGCCTGACCGCCGGGAACGCGCCGACACCATGTGGGCGAGGGTCGCCCGGGCGCCGAGCTCCACCCGACCGGAGCGCGCAACCCGGTGTCGCCCACGACGAACCGGTGGCGCCCACGACGAACAGATCGCGCGGATCGGGCACCTCCGCCCCGCCGCAGGAAGCGGCGAGCGCCGCTTGTTCGCATTGGGCGACCGATCGGCGAGGATCGGCCCGCCACGCTGGCCCGCGACCGTGCGATTCGGGCCGTCTGTTCGCCGCAGGCGACCGGCGAGGTGGAGGCCGGCGCGCAGGCCCCGGCTGCTGGGCGATGAGCGTGGAGGCACTCGAACGGAGGCCGTCGCCGGCGCCGCCGCGCTGGCCGGTCGGCGTCCTGTCGGCGGAGATTGCCGGTCGGCGGAGATCGCCGACCGGCGTCAGGTCGGCGGGACCAGGTTCTCGCGATCCGTGAGCGGATCGGCGGCGGGTGTCGCGCACAGGAAGTAGCGCAGTCGCGTTCGCCCGATGTTCGCGATGGCATGCGGGAGCCCCATCTCCACGCGGACACCCTTCAGCGGCTCGAGCGTCTCCTCCAGCGACCCGACCCGGACCGAGCCGCGCCCCTCGAGGACGACGACCACGTGCTCGGAGGCCAGGTGGCGGTGCCAGCCGGTCGTGGCTCCCGGATCCAGCTCGATCTCGGACACGCTGAAGCTGAGGGTGCCGAAGTCGCCGGGCTCCACGAGCACGCGATGCCGAGGCCGGGCGTGGTGATCAGGCGGGCACCCTCGCGGCGCCGGACCGGCTCGCCGGGCCGCGCTCGCCACGACGGCTGGTCGTCGGCCGGGCGAGCGGGGTCGATGTCGATCGCGGCACGCAGCGCAAGGGCGTCGATGGCTCCGTCGTTGCGGCCGATGCCCTCGTCGGCCGGTGCCTCGTAGAGAACGTCACCGGCCCGGACGACGACGCGCCGGCTCAGCGCGATCCCGTGCTCGAAGACGATCTCGCCGGCTGCCACGTAGACCACTGCCTCCTGGCCGCGGAGGCGCGGGCTGATCTGCCTGCCCGGCGGGATCCGGTCGAGGTGGAGCTGGATCGCCATGCCCGGGTGGACGCCCATTCGTTGCGCCGTCAGCCGTCGTTGCGCCGTCAGCCGTCGACCACGGCGACGTCGCGACCGGCGGCGCGAGCGGCCTTTGCCTTCTCGGCCCAGGCGCCGAGGACCGAATCGCGGTGCGGCCGGATCGGGCAGTGCTCGTCCCGGTTGCCCATCTCGTCGCAGTAGCCGAGGGGGACGCACTTGGGGGCCAGGAAGCTTCCCAGGAAGGGGCTGACGGCGAACACCTCGTGGCGGATGAGCTGGAAGAGGCGCCGGATTTCCCACTGCGCCATCGTGCACAGCCGGAGCCCCGACATGTGGATCAGCGCCCGCAGGTTCGCGGTCATGACCAGGTTCGTGCGTGTCGCGTTGGGGAAGACGAAGCGGGCGTCCTCGCCCGGGATCCCCGCGGCAAGCAGCTCGCCGTACAGGTCGAGCGCACCGTCGACCTGCGCCTCGTACCGGGCGCGAAGCGCCGGGTCCGCGTCCGCGAGCGTCCCCGGGAGCATCGTGGCCGCCCCGGCGTATTTCACGTACCGCTGGCTCTGCTGGTCGAAGGCGACCCCGGCCCGATGGCGGACCAGCTGGTGGGAGAGCGTGCGGCTGACCCCGCTGATTCCGAACGTGAAGACCACGTGCTCGATCGTGCTGCCGTGGCCCAATTCGACGACGCCGCTGATCAGCTTCTGCATCTTCGCCCGGTCGATCTCGCCGGATTCCGCGCGCCGGAAGATCTCGGCCGGCTCCAGCTCCGAGTAGCACGTCCGGCAGGCCGTGTAGATGAGCGGCACGTAGAAGCGCTCGACGATCTCGCGCGACGGGAACAGGAGCGTCGCCTTCATCCCGAGGTCGCGCCGCCCCGGGTTGGGCTGGATGCCGGGCTTCTCGTGGGTGGGTTGGGACTCGGCCATGCTCAGCGGAGGATAGCCGGTCGGCAGCGCGCCCGGCGGGCCGGCCGGCGGCTCCGCAGACCGCTCCGACGCTCAGGCGCCGGTGGGCGCGCGGGTCCCGACCGAGCCGCCCTCGGCGGCGTGGAACCAAGTCCAGATCAGGAACGTGCCCACCGTGTACAGGACGATGATCGTGGCGAAGTTGATCGCGTACCCGGCTGTGAATCCGAGGGTGGCCTGGAGCAGGCTGTACCAGGGTCCGGCGATGACCCAGCCGAGCGACCAGGCGAGGCTGGCGGCGGCGGCGTAGGTGGCCCGCTCGCGCGCCGGGAGCCGTTCCATCGCGAACGCGTTGAAGATCGGGTTGCCCGCGTTCATCAGCGAGTTGCGGATCGCCATCGAGCCGATGACCGTCCACAGGATCGGGCTGAAGCCGAGCACGGCGAGGAACGGGATGCTGGCGGCCTGGACCAGCACGACCGAGCCGATCTTGCCGACCCGCCGCGCCAGGGCGGGCTGGAACAGGATCGCGAGGGTGGTCCCGAGGCTCGTGAGCGCAAAGACCGCGTTGAGCGACTCGAGGTCGAGCCCGAACTTCCCCTGCACGAACAGGTTGAGGTACGGGATCACCTGGCCGGCCCCGAGCGAGATCAGGAACCCCGGCAGGATGAGGCGCATGAAGGTCGCGCGATCTGAGATCCGCGGAAGCCCGATCCGGACGGAGCTCCGGCGACGGGTCAGGTCTGGCCGCGCGGCCAGTGGCTCGCCGCTCCACGGGAGCCCGGGCCGTCCTTCGAGCGTCCGCCAATCGCGCCGTCGCCCCCGCGGCCGGTCATCGCGCACCGCCAGCAGGATCGTCGTGGCGACGAGGGCGGCCGCGAGCATCAGGACGAGCAGCACGCGGTAGGCGGCCGGATCGCCGGTCGAAAAGCCGCCGAGGCTGGCCGCCAGCGCCGCGATCGCGCCCCCGGCGAGCGCCGCGACGACGTTGACCCCGGTCGAGATGGCGCCCTGGAGCGAGAACAGCTCGCTCCGGTGGTCCGCGTGGCTGTGCTCGGTCATGAACGGCGACTGGACCACGAAGAACGTCTGGTTCGCGGCTCCGATCAGAGCCGCGCAGGCGACGACAACGAGCGAGGACCCGACCAGGAGCAGACCGACGATACCGACCGCGGAGACGCCCGTCGCGAGGACCAGCACGAGCCGGCGACCGATCCGATCCGACAGCATGCTCGCCGGGAACGCCGCCACCGCCCCGGCGCCGGACGACGCCATGCCCACGATCCCGATGAACGCGTTGTCGAAGCCCAACGCCTTGAGGTAGAGGTTGAAGTCGACCCACCAGAGGCTCAGGGTGACGCCGTAGACGCACGTGGCCAGGAGGAAGATCCGGGCGTCGCGCTCGAAGCCCGTGAAGCTCCGCGCGTAGCGCCGCAGCGCCGCGGTCACGCCCCCCCGACCGGTGGGATCGCCGGACCGGCGCCCCTCGGCGGGGGCAGGTCAGTCGGCGCGGTCGGCGCAGCCATGAGCGTGATCCTCGATGACATTGGGGCGGGCGGCGGCGTCCATCGTACCGGGTGGCACGGCCATCCGGCCGGCGCCCGGCGGGTTACCGGTCGGGCGGCTCCGTCCCGGCAGGGAAGGGATCGGCCTCGCCGAGCGCATAGGCGACAGCGAGGTCGAGCGGGAGGCCGCGACCCTCGAGCTCCAGCCGCTCCAGCTCGCCGGCATTCATCGCCACACGCGCGTTCGGTCGCGTGGCCTGCTCGAACAGCTCCTCGACCATGCGGGCAAGCTCCGTGCCGGTCGACTGCGTCAGCTGCCGGGCTGCCCCGCGCAGCCGCGCCGCGCGCTCGAGGTCGCCAGCCGTCACCGCCACGGCCGACAGGTCGTCGAGGACCATGGTGATCCCCGACAGGTCGCCGGCCTCGTGGAAATGGCCCAGGGAGTGCCGCATCATGTCGGCCGCGTGCTCGACGCGGCCCAGCTTGAGGACCGTGGAGCCCAGCATGTGGAGCGCCCAGGCCTCCATGGTGCGGTTCCCCACCGCCCGGAAGTGCTCGAGGGATCGGACGTACCAGCCCTCCGCCTCCACCTCGTCCGAGGCGAAGTAGTAGAGGCCGCCGATCCCCCACAGCACGTTGCCCTGCCCGAGTCGATCGCCGATCGCCTCGTAGTTCTGGAGCGCCTCGTCGAGGTTGGCGCGGGCGCGCTTCCAGGACTCGGCCTCCGCGCTGCCTGCCATCAGGTTCGAGACCTCGCCCGAGCCCAGGTTGTAGAGCGCGTTGGCGATCTCGCTCCGGTCGCCGATCGTGCGCCAGATCTCCAGGGCGGCCTCGTACCAGGCTCGCGAGGCGGCGGCGTCGGCCTGCCAGTACGCGACACCCCCCAGCGCCTCCAGCAGGCGGGCATGCGCCTGGGGAGCCAGGTCCCAGCGGTGATCCTCGAGCGCGCTGAGCCGGCGACGTCCCTCGCGGAGATAGCCGCGCTGCTGCCAGAAGCGCCAGAGCGCGAAGCCGAGCCGAACGGCCGCCTCGGGATCAGGAATCGCCTCGGCGCGGTCGAGGGCGGCCCGGAAGTTGTCCGCGTCAGCGTCCAGCCGGTCCAGCCACGCGCGCTGCTCGGGCCCGGAGAGCCCGGCGGCTGCCCGCTCGGCCAGCTCCAGGTAGGCGGCGAGATGGCGATCACGGATCGCCCGCCCCTCGCCGGACGCATCGAGACGCTCTGCCCCGTAGGTCCGGATGGTGTCGAGCAGCGAGAAGCGCGCGGTCCCGGCGACGTCGTCGCTGCGGACGAGCGACTGGTCGACGAGCGCGCCGAGCACGTCGACGAGGTCGCCGCCGAGCGCGCCGTCCGCATCGCAGATCTGCTCGATGAGGGGCAGGTCCCCGCCGCCGACGAAGACCGAGAGCCGGGCCAGGAGGAGCCGGCCGGCATCGTCGAGCAGGTCGTAGCTCCAGGCGATCGCGCCGCGGAGCGTCCGCTGTCGCTCGGGCAGGTCGCGCGACGCCGAGGCGAGGAGCTCAAGGCGGTGCTCCAGGCGCTCGAGGATGGCGTCCGGGGCCAGGACCTTGACGCGCGCGGCGGCGAGCTCGATCGCGAGCGGCAGGCCCTGCAGCGTGGCGCAGATCCCGGCGACGGCCGGCGCATTCGCACTGGTGACCCGGAATTCCGGGCGGACGGCGAGGGCGCGCGCCACGAAGAGCCGGACCGCCTCGTACTGGCCGAGCGTCGCGGGGTCGCCGGCGCGGATCTCGGCAGGCAGGCGGGCCGCCTCGAGCGTCGAGAGGCGGCGCGGATCGGGGGGCGCCGGCAGCCCCGGGACGGCGTATTCCTGCTCCCCGGAGACGTGCAGCGCGCCCCGGCTCGTGGTCACGATCGTGAGGGCCGGGCATGTCCGCAGGAGCTGCGCGACGAGCGGGGCCGCCGCGATGACCTGCTCGAAGTTGTCGAGCACGAGCAGGCAGGCGCGCGGAGCGAGGTGCTCTACCAGCAGGTCGAGGGTGGGGCGGACGCCGCTGTCGGTCAGCCCGACGGCGCGGGCGACCGTGCCCGCCACCAGCCCGGCCTCCCGAAGCGGCTCGAGCGGCACGAACCAGACCCCGTCCGGGTAGCGGTCCGCGGCCGCGGCCGCGACCTGGAGCGCCAGGCGCGTCTTGCCGATGCCGCCGGGGCCAGTGAGGGTCAGGAGCCGCGACGCGTCGAGCAGCAGGAGCGTGGCCGCGAGGTCGCGGTCGCGACCCACGAACGACGTCAGCTGGGTCGGCAGGTTGTTGGGTCGCCGGTCGAGCGAACGGATCGGTGGGAAGTCGGCCGGGAGGCCCACGGCGACGAGCTGCGCGAGGCGCTCCGGCCGGAGGTCCTTGAGGCGGTGCTCCCCGAGGTCGCGGATCGACACGTCCGGGGGGAGCATCCCGCCGATGAGCGAGCGAGTCGTCTCCGAGACCAGGACCTGGCCGCCGTGGCCTGCCGCGGCGATGCGCGCGGCCCGGTGGACCTCGAGCGACGTGTAGCCGCCGTCTGACGTGGGTGTCGCCTCGCCGGTGTGGAGTCCCATCCGGACCCGGATCTGCGAACCCTCGGGCCAGGGATGTGCGGCAAGGGCTCGCTGCGCCGCGACGCAGGCGGCCGCGGCCGCGCTCGCGCTGGCAAACGCGACGAAGAACGCGTCGCCCTCCGTCTGCACCTCGACGCCGCCCGCCGCCTCGAAGGCGGCCCGAAGGATGGCGCGGTGCGCCTCCAGGAGGGGCTCGTACGCGCTCCCCAGGCGCGTGATCAGCGCGGTCGAGCCCTCGATGTCGGTGAAGAGGAAGGTGACCGTCCCGGCGGGGAGCGGCCGCCGGGTGCCGGCGAGCGCGGGCGGTTCCACGGGGGCGGGCGGTTCCACGGGCGCGATGCTGCGCCAGCGCGGCACGGCCGTCAACGCCACGTCGCGTCCGGGTTGGACGGCGCCCGCCGCGCGGCACACGGGCAGCGCGGCAGCCGACAGCGCGCCTGTCAGCCGTTGACGGCTAACCGGCGTTCTCGTAGCCTCACGTCGTGGACGTACTCCGCCTCGCGGCCCTCGCCGAGCCGGTCACGACGACGGGGCCTTCGCCGGTCACGACGACGGCGCGGACCGGGACGCTCCACGACGTGCTCGACCGGGTCATCGGCTCCCGGCTTGATCGGGCCGGCGCCCCTGTCCGCTGGGGGATCGGTGCCGGTCTTGACGGTCGCGTCGGCCCAGGGGCGCGCCGCGCTCGCCATCCGGAGCGCGCGTGATCGAGGAGGCTGGCTCGGGTTCGCGACCGGCGACCCGTGGCGGGACGCGCTCCTGGCGGACCTCGTCGTCGTGCTGGCCGCGCTCCTCGACGACCTGACGCCGCGCCAGGCCGAGATCGCCGGCCGGGTCCTGGTTGACGGGGCACGCCAGGCGGAGGTCGCCGCCGCGCTCGGCGTGAGCCGCGCGACGGTCTCGGTCGCGGTCGCGCGCGGTCGCCTGCCCGCCATTGCGAGTGCCCGAAGGGCGATCGAGTCGCTCCTGCGTCGGCCCGCCACCAGTGGCGCACGGCCGCGGCGAGGGCGGCTGCCCCGTCCGCACCGCCGCGATGATCGGGGCGCTCCTCGCCGGGCTCGCGGCCGGGTACGGCATCGCGATCCCCGTCGGCGCGGTGTCCGTCCTCATCGTGGAGACGGGGTTCCGGTCGGGCTTCCGGTCCGCCGCGGCTGCCGGGGCCGGCGCCGCGACGGCCGACGCGGTCTACGCCACGATCGCGGCGGTCTTCGGCACCGCGCTCGCGGCGGCGCTCATCCCCTGGCAGGCGCCGCTCCGGGTGGCCGCGGTCGTCGTCCTCGTGGGTCTCGCGCTGCGCGGTTTCCGGTCCGTGGCGCGTGACGCCGAGCGAGCGAGCGATGGCGGGTCGGGATCCGCGCCGTCGCCCGGTCCGGGTTCCGCACCATCGTCCCGCGGCTCGCCCGGTCCGGCGGCTGCACTTCCGCCTGCTGGCCCGCCCGCCGGCCCGATCGGCCCGGGGGCCGGGAGCCTCGAGCCGCGATCGGCGCGCCGGACCTATGCGGCCTTCCTGGGGCTCACGTTGCTCAACCCGATGACGATCACCTACTTCGCCGCGCTCATCGTCGGCCTCGGCGGGACCGGGACTGCGCCGATCGAGAAGCTCGCCTTCGTCGTCGCGGCGTTCGGCGCCTCGCTCTCCTGGCAGACGCTGATCGCCGCCGCCGGGGCTGCGCTGCATCGCCGGCTGGGGCCGCGCCTGCGCCTCTCGGTCGGCGTCACCGGCAATGCCATCGTCCTGGCCTTCGCGGTCGTCATCGCCGCCGGCCTCGCGAGGTAGCGCGCCGCGACGGCCGACCGTGTCAGGAGCCGGGAGGGACCCGGCCCGGCAGCGCCACCGCGAAGCAGGTGCGGCCGGGCTCGGACACCACGTCGATCCGGCCGGCGTGCCGGTCGACGATGGAGCGGACGATGTGGAGCCCCAGGCCGCTCCCGGCCCCGACGTCCTTCGTGGTGAAGAACGGCTCGAAGATCCGGGCGCGGACGTCGTCGGGGATGCCCGGCCCGGAGTCGCAGAGCTCGACCCGGACGCCCGGCACGATCGTTGGCTCGGCCCCGGCCATCGGTTCGCCCGGACCCGCTGCCGTGGGTGCGGGCTTGACATCCGCCGGTGGATCGCGCCGGACCGCGATCTCGAGAACGCCCCGCCCCTCCATCGCATCCGCGGCGTTGACGATCAGGTTCGTCCAGACCTGGTTGAGCTCGCTGCCAAAGGCCTCGATGCGCGGCCGATCCGACGGGTAGGAACGGCGAACCTCGATGCCAGCCTTGAGGCGCGGCCGCAGCATCACGAGCGTGCTCTCGATCCCGGCGATCACGTCAACGTCGCCGACGGGCGCACGGTCGAGGTAGCTGTACTCGCGGACGGAGGCGACGATCTCGCCGATCCGGTCGCCGGCGGCCTCGATCTCGCCGAGGAGCTGGCGCCCGAGGGCCCCCGCCGCAAGCCAGGCGAGCACGACGTGGCGCGCCTCGTCGCTCGCAAACGGCGCGAGCAGGTCATCGAGCTGGTTTCCGTCCCAGCCGAAGGCGACGAGCGTCGCGGCCGGCTCGTCCGGTCGGGCGATGCCGAGCCGGTCGAGCAGCGCGACCATCGCGTCCTCGCGGTCGGCGGCGTCGATCGCGTCGAGGATCGGGGGCGCCGCTGCCCGCCGGTCGAGCTCGTCGCGCAGCGCGGCGGCCACCTCGCGGGCGACGCCGCCCGGGTCCAGGTCGTCGGGACCGAGCGCCCCGAGGCCGACCGCAGCCCGGTCCCAGTCCCGGACGAGCGCCGCCAGCCGGGACGCCGTGCTCCGGATCGCCGCCGCGGGGTTGTTCAGCTCGTGGGCGAGGCCGGCGGCCAGCGTTCCGAGCCCCGCGAGCTTCTCCTGTTCGCGGAGCAGGGATTCCGTGGATCGGAGGCGCCCCGCCGTCGTCCGCAGGAGCGACAGCGCCAGCTCGGGCTGGCGGCCCAGCACGTCGAGCAGCGCGTCACGCCGGAGGCAGAGGAGCGTCGCGGGGCCGACGGCGCGGACGGTCGCCGTGCGAGGCCTGCCCTCGAGGACCGCCAGCTCGCCCTGGACCTCGCCGGGGCCCACGACCGCCAGCGGGACGTCCACCTTGCCGGACCGTTTCGTGACGGCGAGCTCCCCGGCGAGGACGACGAAGAGCGAATCCCCCGTGTCGCCCTCGCGGATGATCACGGCGCCCGGCGCGAGCTCCACGGTCTCCGCCACGGCGGCCAGCCGTCCGAGCTCGGCGTCGTCGAGACCGGCGAGGAGCGGGATGCGGCGAAGCGGCGCGAGGTCCACCGGCGTGTCAGATGCCCGACAGGTGCTGGTGGACGAACTGGACCGCCATCGCGCCCTCGCCGACCCCCGACGCGATCCGCTTGACGGAGCGCGCCCGGACGTCGCCGGCAGCGAAGATCCCGGGCACGTTCGTCTCGAGCAGGAGGGGCTCCCGCGCGAGTGGCCAGCCAGCCACGCGGCCGTCGACCCGCGTGAGCGCGGGGCCGGTCACGATGAAGCCGGCGCCGTCCCGCTCGACGAGACCGCCGAGCCATTCTGTGCGTGGCAGCGCACCGACGAAGAGGAAGAGCCCCTGCATCGGCACCTCGACCGAGCCGGCCGGGTCGGTGATCGTGACCGCCTCCAGCTCGTCGGTCCCCCGCACGGCCGACACGTTCGCGCCGAGCCGGACCTCGATCCCGGGGAGCGCGGCGATCTGGTCTACCAGGTACTGGCTCATGCCCGCCTCCAGCCGCCCCCCGCGCACCACCAGGGTCACGTGGCGGGCGAAGCCGGCCAGGTGGACGGCGGCCTGGCCGGCCGAGTTGCCGCCGCCCACCACCGCCACGTCGCGATCTCGGAAGGCGAGCGCCTCGGTGATCGCGGCACCGTAGAAGACGCCCAGGCCGATGAGCGCGTCGACGCCGGGCGCCTCCAGCCTGCGGTACTGGACGCCCATCGCGAGGATCAGGGCCTGGCAGCTGAGCTCGGTCCCATCGCCGAGGGTTACGATCGAGTACGGGTCCTCGCGCCGGATGCCGCGAACCTCCTGCGGGGTCAGGATCTCGGCCCCGAGCCGGGTGGCCTGGGTCACTGCGCGGCGCGCGAGGTCCGACCCCGACAGGCCGGCGGGAAAGCCGAGGTAGTTCTCGATCCGCGAGGTCGTGCCCGCCTGTCCGCCCGGCGCCTCGCCCTCGACGAGGAGCGTCCGGAGCCCCTCGGAGGCGCCGTAGACGGCGGCCGCGAGCCCGGCCGGGCCGCCGCCGATGATGACGAGGTCGTACGACGGCAGGGCCGCGCGGGTCCGCAGGCCGACCTTCCCGGCGATCTCCACGTTGGACGGGGCACGCAGGTGGCTGCCGTCCGCGAAGACCAGGAGCGGATCGCGACCCGGGTCGATGCCCGCGCTCGCGACCAGGCGGGCCGCTTCCGGGTCGGACTCGACATCGACCCAGCGGTACGGGACCTGGTTGCGGGCGAGGTAGTCCTTGATCTCATGGGCGCGCGCGGACCAGCGATGGCCGACGAGGCGGACGCCGTCGAACGGCGGAATCCAGCCGGCGCGCCAGTCGTCGAGGAGCTCGGCGAGGGCAGGCAGCAGCCGCTCCTCGGGCGGATCCCATGGCTTGAGGAGGTAGTGGTCGAGTCCGATCTCGTTGATGGCCCGGATCGCGACGTCGGTATCGGCATAGGCCGTCAGGAGCACGCGCTTCGTGCCTGGAAGGAGGGTGAGGGTCGAACCCAGCAGCTCGACACCCGTCATCCCGGGCATCCGCTGGTCCACGACGAGCAGGGCGATCGGCGTTCCGCGCAGGATCAGGCGGCGGATCGCGTCGAGCGCGTCGGCGCCCGAGCCGGCCGCGACCACGCGGTACTCGCTGCCGAACCTGCCCCGCAGCTCGCGCTCCACGGCGCGCAGGACCTGCGGGTCGTCGTCGACGACCAGGATCACCGGGTTCGCCATCGCCGGGACTGCCTCCGTCGCGCCGTCCGAGCGCAGTCCGGCCGTGCCCGGCGCGTCCTCGGCGAATCGTGCCTGCATGCTAGTCGAGACCGGTGTCCCCGGCGAGTGCGGATCCCGTGGCCCGGTCCGACCCGTTCAGGCCTCCGGCTCGTCCCGGAGCCGGGCGAACATGACGGCGTCCACCAGCTCACCGCGGAACGGCAGGTACCGCCGCAGGACCCCTTCCCGGGTGAACCCGGCGCGGAGCGCGACCCTGCCGGACGCCTCGTTGCCGACGAGCGTGAGGAGCTCCATCCGCACGAGGGTCGGCTCGATTCCGAACGCCCAGCGGACCGCGAGCAACACGGCCCTGGTCGCGGCACCCCGCCCGCGGGCCCCGGGCGCCAGCCAGTAGCCGATCGCCGCCTTGCCCGGCTCGTCCAGCCGCCGGTGGAATGCCAGCGTTCCCAGGAGCGCCCCATCGGCTGCACCGGCGATCACGAAGGTCGGCTCACGCCCGCCCGCCCAGCCCTCGGCAGTGAACGCCACGAATGCGCGGGCGTCCTCGAGGCGATACGGGACCGGCACGGGAATCCAGCGCGCGATCTCCGGGTCACTGCACGCCGCGGCGATCGCAGGCGCGTCGGCTTCGCGCGGAAGGCGCAGGACCAGCGTGCCGTCCGCGAGCGGGCGATCGGGAACGGGGAATGGGCGGAACAACCGGCTGGCCATGCTCCGTAGACTCTACGGCGCGGGAGATCGCCCGGCGTTGCCGGGCATGGCGGGGCTCTCGCCGTACCGGGAGGCTCGGCATGCCAGGTCGACCGCAGCACCGCCGACGCGGTGCGGCGCTACCGACCCGACGGCGAATGCCGTCGGGTACGGAGTGCGGACCGAGCAGGTGCGGATCCCGATGGACGACGGCGTCCGCCTGGCGGCCACGCTCTATCGCCCGGACGCGGCAGGGCCCGTTTCCCGCGCTGCTCGAGTCGATCCCGTACCGCAAGGACGACTGGACCCTCACCCGCGACTGGCCGCTCCACGGCGCCTTTGCCGCGGCAGGCTACGTGAGCTGCCGCCTCGACGTGCGCGGGACGGGGAGCTCGGAGGGTGTGGCCGAGGGCGAGTACCCCGAGCGCGAGATCCTCGACAACCTGGCGGTGATCGACTGGCTGGCAACGCGCGCCTGGAGCACCGGCGGCGTGGGCATGTTCGGGATCAGCTGGGGTGGGTTCTCGGCGCTCCAGGCCGCGGCGAGGCGACCCGCGGCGCTCCGCGCGATCATCCCGGTCCACTTCAGCCACGATCGCTACAACCTCGATGTGCACTACGTCGGCGGCACGCTCCACGTCGGGGAGAGCGTCTACTGGCCCGTCGAGATGGTGGGCGAGAACGCGCTGCCGCCCGACCCCGAGCGATTCGGGCCGGGCTGGCGCGAGGAGTGGCTGCGTCGCCTGGAGGCCACGCCGCAGTGGCCGCTTCGAGTGGCTGCGCCACCAGCGCCGCGACCCGTTCTGGCGGGCCGCATCGATCGGCGAGGAGTGGGCGGCGATCGAGGCTCCGGTCCTCGCGATCGGCGGGCTCAACGACGGCTACCGGGACGCGGTCCTCGCCGTGCTGGAGCACGTCCGGGCGCCCCGGCGCGGCGTCATCGGGCCGTGGGGGCACGCCTGGCCGCACGATGGCTCGCCGGGGCCGTCGATCGACGGTGTCGGCCTGATGCGACGCTGGTGGGACCGCTGGCTCAAGGGCGTGGCCGACCCAGGCGGCGTGGACCGCGGAGCCGATGCTCTCGCTCTACGTGGTCGAGCCGCCCGGCACGGCCGAGTTCCCGGCCGAGCTCCCCGGGCGGTGGTGGCATCTCGACCACTGGCCGCCCTCGCCCCGGATCGCGACGCTTCCCCCGCTCTTCCTCGAGGGCGACGGCGCGGCCGGCCTCGGGTCGCTCGCCGGGGAGCCGGCCGCGTCCGGGGACGCCGCCACGTCCACCTGGGTAGGCCCGCCGGACGTCGGCCTGTGCGCCCCGTTCTGGTGCGGCTACGGCTATCCGCCGCAGGGCGTGCCCGGCGACCAGCGGGCCGACGACGCACGCTCGCTCCTGTTCACGTCCCCAGCCGCTCGAGCGACCCGTCCTGGTCGCCGGGATCCCGCACGCGCGGCTCTGGCTCTCGGCCGATCGGCCGGTGGCACAGGTCGCGGTGCGCCTCGAGGCGGTGGCGCCCGACGGGCGATCCGCGCTCGTCGCGCGCGCCGTGCGGAACCTGACTCGCCTCGACCCGGCCGGGGAGGTGCCCGCGCCCCTGGTCCCGGGCGTGCCGGTCGAGGTCGACCTGCCGCTTTCGGCCGCCGGCGCCCGGATCCCGGCCGGATACCGGCTGCGGGTCGCGATCGCCGGTGCGGCGTTCCCGATCGCGTGGCCGACGCCGACGCCCGTCGCGCTCACGCTCCACCACGACGTCGGCCGTCCATCGGCCCTGCGCCTGCCACCGGCCGTCGGATGGTCGTCGGAGCACGGGCCGGACCTGGGACGGCCGGCCTTCGAGCCGTCGTCGAGCGAGGCGATCCCGGGGATCCCGGCCGCCTGGCGGATCGAGCGCGATGGTGTGGCCGGCATCACGTCGCTCATCTGCGAGTCTGGCGGCGGGGATCGCTTCCCGGAGCGGGGAGGGCTCGTGTTCGCGGCGGATGCCCGCTACCGGATGTCGGTGGCGGACACCTTCGCGGCATGTCGCGCCGAGGGGACCATCTGCTACCGGCTCGCGTATCCGGGCGGCCCGGAGATCGTCGCCGACGCGAGCCTGGCGCTCGAGTCGGACGCCGACGAGGTTCGGCTTCGCGTGACGCTGGTGGTCACCGAGGATGGGGCGCCGGTCTTCGATCGGGTATGGGAGCAGGCCGCGCCGCGCGACCTCCTCTGATCGCCGGCCGTCCCGCCCGCGGCCGCGTACAGGCCTGCGGCCGCGTACGATGCGATTCGAGCGAGAGGAGACCCTCGAATGCCAGAGCGCGCCGTCGTGGCGGATGCCAGCGACGACCCGTACGCCGACGAGCCGGCCACGCACGACCTGGTCGGGCCCGGCATCGGCAATGCGGGCTGCTCACCCGACCCGGAGGCCTGAGCCGTCGTGGACGGTGCGCGCCTGCCCGCGCTCGGGCCGCGCGGCGAGGGCTGGGTGGCGCTCCAGGTCGTCGCCTTCGCCTGCGTGGGCGCATGCAGGGCTGCTTGGCCCCGCCTGGGGCGAGCCGTGGCGGGACGTCGGCCTCGTCGCGGGTGGAATCCTGGCGGTCGCGGGCGCCGTCATTGCCGTGCTCGGCCTCGTCGGCCTTCGCGAGAACCTGACCGTGGTCCCGCGCCCGATCGAGGGCGGCCGGCTCATCGACTCCGGCGTGTACGGCATGGTCCGCCACCCGATCTACACGGGAATCATCACGGCCGCGCTCGGCTGGGGGCTGGCGACGGCGAGCCCGGCCGCGCTGGTCTCGGCAGTGCTCCTCGGCGCCTTCTTCGACCTCAAGGCCCGGCGCGAGGAGGCATGGCTGCTCGCCGCGTATCCGGGGTACGCCGCCTACCGGGCCCGGGTTCGCAAGCTGGTGCCGTTCATCTACTGACGCCCGGCGACCGCGCCGCCGCGTCCGGCGCGCCGCCGCCGGTCGACACGCTGGCGTCGGAAGACGTGCTACCGGTCGAATCGCCGCCGATGGCGGTCGCGCCGCGGGCGGCCCGGCGCAGGCGGTCCATGACCGCCCGACCAAGGCCGGTGTCCGGGATCGGCTCGGCCACGATCCGCGAGAGGTCGGCGGCGTCGAGCGCGTGGAGGGCGTCGAAGAGGCGGGCCGCCGCCCCCACGGGGTCGCCGCCGCCGTCGAGGACCTCGATGGCCGCGTACGGTCCCCCGATGAGCCTCCGCCGCCGCCCGGCCCGCGTCGGACGCGGCGAGCAGGCCGACCCGCTCCCCGGGGCGCACCGCGAACGCCGCCGCGTCTGCCGGGTCACGCGGGTCCGCCAGCTCGAGCGGGGCGCGGGGCGCGTAGTGCGCGCCCGCCCGCCCGGGTGCAAGCTCGGCCGTGCCCGGGACCCCGTCGACCGGGACCTCCAGCGGTCCGATCTCCGCCTCGATCGCCTCGACCGCGAGGCCGCCGGGGCGAAGGAGCACGGCCCGGCCCGCCGCGAGCAGGATGACCGTCGATTCGACCCCGACGTGGCACGGCCCGCCGTCGAGGAGGAGGTCGACGCGCGACCCGAGCCCCGCCACGCACGTGTGCCGCGCGGGTCGGGGAGAGGCCGCCGAACCGGTTTGCCGAGGGCGCCGCGACGGGAACCCCGGCGGCCCGGATCAGCGGCACGTGCGACCGGGTGGTCGGGCACGCGCAGGCCCACGGTGGGGAGCCCGGCCGTGACGATTCC
Source organism: uncultured Chloroflexia bacterium (assembly GCA_963734535.1). Classification (GTDB taxonomy): domain Bacteria; phylum Chloroflexota; class Limnocylindria; order Limnocylindrales; family CSP1-4; genus CTSoil-043. Next base: position 224,225 of record CAVTHS010000006.1, read on the forward strand.
CGGGATGATCGCCCGCTTGCGCAGCACGAGCGTCAGCGGGCCGGGCCAGAACCGCGCCGCGAGCCGCGCGACGCGGGGATCGTCCGCGTCCTCGGGTAGCGCGTAGAGCGCCACCGACGAGGCGTCCGCGAGGTGGACGATCAGCGGATCGAAGGCAGGCCGCTCCTTCGCCGCGAAGACGCGCGCGACGGCGAGGGCGTCGAGCGCGTTGGCGCCGAGGCCGTAGACCGTCTCGGTGGGAAAGACGACCAGGCCGCCCGCGCGCAGGCTGCGCCGCGGCGGTCGCGATCGACCCCGGGTCGTCGCCGGGCAGGATTCGGGGGCGGCTCGGGCACGGGCATCTCCGGGCAGGATCGCGCGTTCGCTCGGATGGCGCACGCCGTGGCCGGATTCCCTCGCGGTCCACCGGTGGACTTCGCACCGGCGGCGGACATCGCACCAGCCGCGGACATCGTACGATCGGACGGCCCATGGTGACCACAACAGGCACGCTGCCCGACACGGACCAGGCTGTCCCGGAGCCGCTGGCTCGCAACCGCGACTTCAAGGTCGTCCTCGTCGGCCAGGGCGTCAGCTCGTTCGGGGATGCGATCACCAACACGGCGCTCCCATTGCTCGTGCTCGCGCTGACCGGCTCGGGGTTCGCGATGGGGATCGTGGGTGCGCTCTCGACCCTGCCGGATCTCGTGGTCGGGCTCCCGGCCGGTGCGTACGCCGATCGCTGGGACCGGCGCCGGATGATGTTCGTCGCGGACCTGGGCCGGGCTGTCATCACCGCGGCGGTGCCGCTCACGTTCTGGCTTGGCGGTCCGACGATGGCGGTCATCCTGCTCATCACGTTCCCGCTCAACGCCCTGCGCGTGCTGTGGCTCGCGGCCTACACGGCGGCCGTGCCCGGCCTCGTGGGACGGCCCCAGATCGCACGGGCCAACGCGATCTTCGAGTCGTTCTTCACGGTTGGCTGGATCGCGGGACCGGCCCTCGCCGGCGTCTTCTCGGCGGCGATCGGGCCGGCCTCGACGATCGCGATCGACGCGATCACGTTCGTGGTCTCCTCGGCTGCGCTGCTCCTGGTCCACCGCCCGCTGCGCCCGGCCCCCCGCGCCGAGCAGCCGCACCTCGTGGCGGACATCCGGGAAGGGGTGCGCTACGTGGCGGGCCACGCGACGCTGCGCGCGGTGATCCTCTTCTGGGCCACCTCGCAGGTCGTCACCGCGGCCCTCGCGACGGCGCTGACCTACTACATCACCCGCGACCGGGGCTTCACGGCCGACGTGCTGGGCATCGTCCTCTCCGCGTTCGGGGTGGGGTCGCTGGTCGGCTCGCTCGCGGCCGGCCGGCGACCCCCGGAGGCGGTCGGCCGCGCCCTGCTGATCGGGACCGTCGTGACGGGCGTCATCCTCTTCGCGTTCACGATCGGCGCGCCGATCGAGGTGATGGTCGTCGGCGCCCTCGTGGCCGGCATCACGCAGTCGGTCGTGCTGATCGGGTACATCACGCTGCGGACCGCGCTCTCGCCCGACGCGATGCTGGGCCGGATCGGCAGCACGGCCCGGACCATCTCCGTCGGCCTGATGCCGATCGGATCGTTCGTCGGCGGCGCGCTGATCGACCTCACGAACGGCGGCGTCACGCTGGCCACGATGGGCGCCCTGCTGCTCGTCGCGAGCGGCGCGTTCGCGCTCGTGCCGAACCTGCGGCGGGCGCGCGTTCCCCGGCCCGGGAAGCGGTACCCGGGATGAGCGACGAGCCAGGACGCCGTGCCGGGAACGCCGGGCCGGCGGCGTTCGGCGCTGGCCGCGCGGTGGGCGCTCGACCCGGAGGTGGTCTTCCTCAACCACGGGTCCTTCGGGGCCTGTCCACGCGGCGTGCTCGATGCCCAGCAGGCCCTCCGCGCGGAGATGGAGGCGAACCCGGTGGACTTCCTCGCCCGCCGGCTCGAGGATCGGCTCGCTGCGGCCCGGGCCGCCGTCGGCGCGTTCGTCGGAGCCGACCCGGACGACCTCGCCTTCGTGCCGAACGCGACCGCCGGGATCGCGACCGTCCTCGGCTCATTCGGGATCGGCCCTGGCGACGAGCTGCTTGCCACCGACCACGAGTACAACGCCGCGCTCAATGCGCTGCGGGTCGGCGCCGCCGACGCCGGCGCCCGCGTCGTGCTGGCGCGGATCCCGCTTCCCGTGGACGGCCCGGACGACGTCGTGGAGCGCGTTCTCGCGGCGGTGACGCCGCGGACGCGGCTGGCGCTGCTCAGCCACGTGACGAGCCCGACCGCGCTCGTCTTCCCGGTGGAGCGGCTCGTGCCGCTCCTGGAGGCGCGCGGCGTGGCGGTGCTCGTGGACGGAGCGCACGCGCCCGGCATGATCCCGCTCCACGTCGGGGCGCTCGGCGCGAGCTGGTACGTGGCGAACCTCCACAAGTGGTGCTGCGCCCCGAAGGGCGCCGCGTTCCTCCACGTCCGGCGGGACCGGCAGGCCGCTGCCCGCCCGCTCGCGGTGAGCCATGCGGCCAACGACCCGCGGCCCGCGCGGTCGCCGTTCGTGCGGGCGTTCGACTGGACCGGCACCCTCGACCCGACGGCGTACCTTGCCGCGCCGATCGCCCTCGCCGAGGTCGCGGCGATGCTCGAGGGCGGGTGGCCGGCCGTGATGGCGAGGAACAGCGCGCTCGCCCTGGGCGCGCGGGAGATCCTCCTCGGTGCGCTCGGCGGCACGCCGCTCGCACCCGCGTCGATGCTGGGCGCGATGGCAGCCGTGGAGCTGCCCGCCGCCTTCGGCCCGCCGCCCGTCTCGCCGGTCGACGAGGACCCGCTCCAGGCAGCGCTGCGCGAGCGGGCCGGCATCGAGGTCCCGCTCGTCGCGTGGCCCCGCGACCCCGGGACCGGCGCGCGACGGCGGCGCCTCGTCCGCATCTCCGCCCATCTCCACAACGAGCTCCCGGACTACGTTGCGCTCGCCGATGCGCTGCGGGGACTCCTCGGGCGCGCAACCGACCGGTAAGCTGTCGCGAACCGTCAGCCGGGCCGAATCTCCCGGGAGGCCGGACCGCGTCGAACGGCGCGCACGAGCATTTCTTCGGCGCGTCGCACCAGGCCCGTGCGCCGGAGACCATGGACCGCCACGGTCCACGCCGCGCCGATGCCGAGCAGGGCCAGGATCTCGCGCGGCGCGAGGGTCGTGAGCTCGTAGAAGTCCCGCGCGACCGGGAGCGCGAGGATGACGAGGTAGACGACGAGCATGATGCCGGCGAGGAGCCAGGGCCACCACCGCACGAGGCGTCCCGGCAATTCCTCGCGCGCTCCCGAGGAGATCAGGGGCAGCAGCCCCAGGCCGCAGAAGACCGTGAACGTCGTGAGCACGGTCTGGGCCTCGACCAGCGAGACGCCCGTGCCGAGCACGTACGCGTACGTGGGGAGCGCGACGAGCACCACCGCGAACGAGACCGGGATCGAGACCCGCAGCGTCTCCGCGAGGAGGCTGCGCGGGAGCCGGCGTGGCGGAACCCAGATCGCCAGCACGATCAGCGGGATGCCGACGGTCGCGAACGCGAGGACCGAGTTCTGGCGCGGCGTCAGGGGGAACGGGAGCCCGGCCATCGCGGCGCCGGCGATGATGAGGAGCACGTAGAACGTGCGTGACAGGAGGAGGACGAGGGTGGCCTCCATCGCGGCCACGATTCGCTGGCCCTCGATCACGGCCCGCGGCAGCACGTCGAAGCGGTCCCCGAGCAGGACGAGGTCGGCCACGCCGCGTGCCGCGGCCGAGCCCGACTCCATCGCGATCCCGAGATTGGCGCGCCGCAGCGAGAGGATGTCGTTGACACCGTCACCGACCATCGCGACGTAGTGCCTGCGGCTCCGCAGGAGCGCGACGAGGCGGGCCTTGAGGGCAGGCTCGACGCGCCCGAAGATCGAGCGTCCGCTCGGCTTCGTCGGCCGCCTGGGGATCGCCGAGCGCGGCGAGGGCGGGTCCGGAGGCCGCCTCGCCGGCGACGCCGAGACCCACCCGGCGAGCGAGCGCCTCCACGGTCGCGGGGTCGTCGCCGGAGATGACCTTCAGCTCGATCCCGGCCCGTGCAAAGCCGGCCAGGATCTCGCGGACATCGGGGCGCAGCTCCTCGCCGAAGCGCAGGAGCGCGACGGGAGCCAGGTCGGCCGGGAGCACGGGCCGACCCTCGGCATCGCGCAGCGCCGCGGCTGCAGGAGCCCGGGCAAGGAGCAGGACCCGCACGCCCTCGGCGGCGATGGCGGCCGCTCGCGTCGCCACCTCCCCTGGGTCCGCGGAATCACTCGCGAGGGCGCCGGGAGTCCCGACGGAACCGGGAACCCCCACAGCCTCGTCCGCCCCGCCGTCGGGTGTCTCCCGGCCGTCCTCGGTGGCTCTCGCCGGGCGCGGGAGGAGGACCGTCGGCGCGCCGATCAGCCAGGCCTCCCCATCGGCGAAGCGCAGGCCGGACCAGCGCCGCTCCGACGCGAACGGGATCTCCTCGGTCACGGTCCGGGCGAGCCCAGGACACGCCGCCGCGATCGCCTCGGTGGTGCGGTTCGTCGCGGTCGTGCTCGCGGCCATCGAACCGAGGGTGGCGGCGACGTCCTCCGGGTCGTGGTCGCCCAGCACGTCGGCGCCCGCATACCAGATTCGCTGGGTCGTGAGCGTGCCGGTCTTGTCCATGCAGAGCGTGTCCACGCGGGCCATGGATTCGACCGCGTTCTGGCGCTGCACGAGGGCGCCGAGGTGGCTGATCCGGAGCGCCCCGGTCGCGTACGTGACGGTCACCATGATCGCGAGGCCCTGCGGGACGAGCGTCACGAGGACCGCCGCCGCCGTCAGCGTCTGGGTCGAGCTGAACCCGTCCGGCAGGGCGGCGAGCGCGATCGCGACCGGGACGACCGCGAGGAGGACGAGCGCGGCGACCGCCCAGATCGTGGCGGCGATCTCGCGCTGGAGGGGCGTTCGCTCGTCGCCCACCCGCTTCGCCTCGGCCAGCAGCCGATTGGCGAAGCTTGCCGCGCCCACCGACGTGACCTCGAAGACGGCCGCGCCCGAGATGACCGCAGTGCCCGACAGGACCGGGTCGCCGGCCTCCTTCGAGACCGCGTCCGACTCCCCAGTGAGGAGGGATTCGTCCAGCTCGACGCGGCCGTCGCCGACCAGCGTGCCGTCGAGGACCACCTGGTCGCCACGTCGGGCGACGAGCAGGTCGCCCAGGACGACCTCCGCCGGGTCGATCCCGCGCTCTTCGGACTCGCGGATGACGCGCGCCTGGGGGCGTGACAGGAGCGCGATCCGGTCGAGCTTCCGCTTCGCGCGCGACTCGCCCGCCACGCCGATCCCGATGTTGGCGAGCACCGGGCCGGCGGTCAGCAGCGCCTCCACGACCATCCCGAACAACAGCAGGAGGATCGAGACGCCGACAAGGATCCCGTTGATCCCGGGGTAGGAGTTCTGGCGCAGGATCTCCCAGTAGGTCCGCGAGGTGGACGGGCGGTACGCGTTTCCTTCGCCGCGTGCCCGGCGCGCGTCCGCCTCCGCCTCGGAGAGCCCGCCCGCCGCCGTGCGCAGCGGTCGGATGACGGGCGGGTGTGGCGGTAGCATGGGATGCCGGACGCCCGCGGCCGGGGTCGGCGAGTCAGCTGGCGCAGCGGTCATCGCGGGGATCATGCCGGATCGTGGCGCTCGTGTACCGTTCCGCCGTGTGGACGCGATCGCGACGCACGGCCTCACGAAGCACTATGGGTCCGCGCGCCGGTGGGGCGGCCGGTCCGTGGGAGCTGCGCCGATCCGGGCGCTCGACGACCTGAGCCTCGCGGTCACGGCTGGCGAGGTGTTCGGCTTCCTGGGGCCCAACGGCGCCGGCAAGAGCACCGCCATCCGCCTCCTCCTCGGGTTCATCCACCCCACGGCGGGCAGCGCCGAGGTGCTCGGCCTCGACGTGGCCACGGCGGGCGCCGGGCTCCGGGGCCGGATCGGCTACCTGCCGGGCGGCATCGCCCTCTACGACGGCCTCACGGGGACGCAGCTCCTCGACTACCTGGCCGCGTACTACGCCCGTCCGCCGGTCCTCCGCGGCGGCCTGGTCGAACAGCTGGGACTCTCTGCGCGCGATCTTGGGCGGCCGATCCGGGACTACTCGCGCGGGATGCGCCAGAAGATCGGGATCGTGCAGGCGCTGCAGCATGACCCGGAGCTCGCCATCCTCGACGAGCCGTCCGAGGGTCTCGATCCCCTCATGCAGCGGGCCTTCTACGCCATCCTCGACGAGCGGAAGGCCGCCGGCCGGACGGTCTTCTTCAGCTCGCACGTGCTCTCGGAGGTGGAGCGGGTGTGCGACCGGGTGGGGATCGTGCGGTCGGGCCGCCTGGTCGCGCTCGAGCGCGTCGGCGAGCTGGTCGCGCGCCGCCGGCGCCACGTCGAGGTTCGGCTGGGCGGCCCGGCACCGGGGCTTGCGTCCGCGATCACGGCGCTGCCCGGCGTGTCGACCTTCGAGGCGCGCGACGACCGGCTCGCGTTCGGCCTCGACGGCGACGTGACGGCGCTGCTGCGGCTCCTCGAGGGCACGGCGCTCATCGATCTCACCATCGAGCCCGCCCGCCTCGAGGATGCCTTCCTCGAGCTCTACGACGAGCCCGCTCGATGAGCGCCGTCCTCTTCCGGCGGACGTGGGCAGCCCAGCGGGTCCGCCTCTCGTTCGTGATGGTCGCCCTCGTGGTCTGGGGCTTCCTGCTCCCCGTGATCTTCGCCACGTTCGGCAAGGAGATGGGGGCGCTCGCCCGGAGCGGCACGTTCGCCAACATGTTCGACCTCATGTCGCGGTTCACGGGCGGTGACGTGTTCAGCATCCGTGGAACGGTCGCCCTTGGGCTGGTGCACCCGATCGCGCTCGCGCTCGTGACGACCCAGGTCATCGGGTTCGCCGCGACCGCGGTCGCGGGGGAGCGCCAGCGGGGAACCCTGGAGGTGCTTCTCGCCCGGCCCCTGGAGCGCCGCGTCCTCCACCTGACACTGCTGGCGGCGATGCTGCTCTTCGCGGCCCTCACCCAGGCCGCGGTCCTCGGCGGCATCGTCGCCGGCGCGCTCCTGTTCGGCGTCGCGGGCGACCTGCAGGCTGCCGACATCGCGCTCTGCTGGCTGAACGGGTTCATGCTGTTCGGCGCCCTCGGGGCCATCTCGCTGGCCGCCTCGGTCAGCTTCGACCGCGTCGGTCCTGCCCTGGGGATCGCGCTGGGAGTGACGCTCGTCGCCTACGCGGTCGAGTTCCTTGGCACGCTCTGGCCGGACGCGGCGTGGCTCCGGCCGGTCTCGCCGTTCCGCTACTTCCAGCCGACCCGAATCCTCGCGGGCACCTTCGAGCCCGCCGACCTGCTGGTCCTCGGCGCGATCTTCGCCGCCGCCGTTGCGTGGGCCGCCTGGGTCTTCCCGCGAAGGGACCTCGCGGCTCCGAGCTGAACGTGCCTAGGGCGTCGCCGTCGGCGCGGTCGAGGCGGCCGGGGACGGGCTCGCGACCGGTGCCGGGCTGACGGAGGGTACAGGCGCCGCGGCCGCCGTGATGGCGTCCCGGATCGCCGACCAGCCCGAGCTGAAGCCCGCCAGGGTCCTCGTTCCGCCCGGGCCGATGACCCGCATCGTCGGCGTGGATTCGATTCCGAGGGCCCTGCCTGCCGCGGTCTCGTCGGCGACCGCCGTGGCGACCGCCGGGTCGTCGAGGCATGCCGTGAATGCCGTTGCGTCGAGGGCCGCCAGCCCCGCGAGGGTGACCAGGTTCTCCCGCTTGAACGTGCCCTGGTTCTCGCCCTGCTGGGACGCGAACAGGAGGTCGTGGAAGCGCCAGTACGCGCCGGGATCCTGGCGGCCGGCACATCGCGCCGCGACCGCCGCGTCGGTTGACTCCTGCCCCAGGAACGCGAAGTCGCGGTAGACCACGCGGGCGATCCCCGGCAGGACGAAGGCGCGCTCGAGCGACCCGCCGAAGACCATCGCCTCGAGCCGGCAGTAGGGGCACTGGTAGTCGGCCCAGACCTCGACGGTGACGGGTGCTGCGGCGCTGCCCAGGGACGGCCCGATCGCGGCGTTCGGGGGAGGCGTGGGGGTCGCCGTGGGGGTGGGCGACGGTGACGGGGCCGGGCGCCCAAGGCCGCCAAACGCCGCGAGGCTTCCCGCGAGGAGGAGCGCCCCCGCGAGCGCCGCCGCGAGGTACCCGAGGAGGACCGACGGCCCCCGGCCTGTCGGGGACGCGGCCGGTCGCGCGCCGATCGGGACGACCGGCTCGGTCGGTACGGCCGCGAGCGGCGGCTCGCCCGTGTCGGCCGTCTCGAGGGCGTCGGCATCCGGTGGGAGGGATTCGGTCATACGGGAGGAACCTCGTCAGGGCGTACGGGAAGCGTACCCGAACGCCCTGACGCACGACCGGCCGGGAGGCATGCGGCCGGTCGCGTGCGCACCGGACCCCACCGCACGCAACGGACGGTGACGGTGAGCACCGCAAGATCGTCAGTAGGGGCCACCCGACCGTCTCATTTCCGGTCCCATGGCGTGTAGAGTCGCCGCTGCGGCACGGCGTGCCGACCGACCGCCTCGGGTACGGCGGATGCACAGGTCGAAAACGGGAAGGATCTCGTGTCGCCAGAACAGCTGACCTACGTCCTCATTGCGCTCATCGTGGCGGGTCTTGCCCTGGGTCTCCTGGTCGTCGTCGCCCTCCTTGCCCGGAGACGCGACACGGGCCCTTCCAGGCAGGCGGAACGGCTCTTCGCCGCGGCCAGGACCGCACCAATCGCGCGTCCCGGGGGAACGCCGCCCGCCGCGGCGCCCGACCCGGTCCACGCGGACAGCCCCGAACCCGGTCCTGCATCGCGCGTCGCGGTGGAGGGTGGATCGGTCGCATTCGACGCGCGCGACGCCCGGGCGGGATTCGGGCCGCCGACGCCGCACCGGCGGCCCGGGACCTTCGGGCCGCCGACGCCGCCACCGAGGCGAGCCGGCGCTTTCCCGTCGGCGACCGCCATCACGAACCCGGCGCCGAGGCGGCCATCGCCGGATTCCTCGCCCTCGAGCCGGGGCGCGTCCCGAATGAAGGCCCGACGCCCGACCCGACCATCGATCCGCTCACGGGGCTCGACACGCTGTTCGCCTGGGAGCGGACGCTGGCCGAGGAGAACTATCGCTACGTCCGGTACCGCCGGCCGGTGAGCGTCGTCGTGGCCGAGGTCGACGGCCTCAGCCGCCTCGTCGATCGCTTCGGGGCCGAGCCGGCCCGCCGGGTGCTCCCTGCCGTCGGCGATGCGATGCGCCGCCTCGCACGCCGCACCGACAAGGTCGCCCACGTGGGCGGCGGCCGCTTCCTGGTCCTGCTCCCCGAGACGGACGAGGTCGCCGCGATCAACTACGTGGAGCGCGTGCGAGTCGCCTGCGAGCGCTGGCTCGAGTCGGGCGCCGTCGCCCTCCACCTCTCGATCGGCTGGGCAAGCCCGACCGCCGTGGGTGAGCTCGACACCGCGATGCGCGCGGCCGAGGAGCGGATGTACGCGGAGCGCCGTCGCGCGTCGCGGCAGGGGAGTGCCGGCGCCGATCCGGCGCACTGAGCGGCGCGCGCGCGTGCGGGTCGCTCAGCGCGCCCACGCCGCTGTCCCCGTGTTCCGGGGTTGCGGCCGGCCCGCCAGTGCCCGGCGGCCGGTCGCAGCCTCCCGTCAGACGACGGGCTCCGTGAGCATGATCGGGAGGCCGACCTTGTTCCCGTATTGGGGGCGGAAACGGTCCGCGTTGTACTGCCGCGCGACGTCGACGGTCCGGGCCCCCGGTTCCGGGATCGGGCAGAAGCCGTAGCGGCCGTCCCGGATCGCCGTCATGTAGCCCGACTTGCCGTCCACGACGAGCTCCATCGCCACGTTCGCGAACGTGATCGCGACCATCTGGTCGAGGGCGTCCGGGTCGCCGGAGCGGAGGTCGTAGGTCAGCTCGGAGTCGACGGTCTCGATCCCGGTCCGGTGGCGGATCTCGTTGGCCAGGAACTCGCCGATGCTCGCCTTGTGGCGATGCCCGTACGCGTCCGCCTCGCCGACCTCCTTGAGCTCCATCCCAACGGGCAGTGCGCCCTCCGACGCGATCACGAATGAGTAGCGGCTCGGATTGTTGCGGCGATCCTCCACGAGCACGTCCACGAGGCGCTGGAGATCGAAGCGGGACTCCGGGATCACGCAGCGCGCCGAGGTCACGTAGGCGGTGTAGAGGGCGGTGAACCCGGCATTCCGGCCGAAGATCCGGAAGACGCCGATTCGCTCGTGCGAGCCCAGGGTCGTCCGCTGCCGGTTGATCGCGTCCTTCGCCCGGGTAACGGCCGTCGAGAAGCCGATGCAGTACTCGGTCCCGTGGACATCGTTGTCCATTGTCTTGGGGATCGCGATGATCTGGACGCCCGGCGTCCGCGAGCACCTTCGAGTAGGAGAGGGTGTCGTCCCCGCCGATGGAGATCAGCGTGTCGATCCCCAGGCGCTCGAGGTTCTCGAGCACGATGGGCGTGAAGTCGTAGATCCCATCTCCCGTCTGGAGCCCAGCCAGCCGGTCGGAGCCCACGAAGTCGGGCAGGTTGCCGGCCCGCATGCGTTTCGGGTTGGTCCGCGACGAGTGGAGCGCCGTCCCGCCCGTCCGGTCGATCGTCCGCGTGTTGACCCGGTCGAGCGGGCGCACGTAGTCGTTGTCGGGCTCGGGACCCGGCCGCATGTGGGTCAGCGATTCCCAGCCGCGCCGGAGTCCGAGCACGTCGAACCCGAGCTCGGTGGACCGGTAGACGACGCTCTTGATGACGGAGTTGAGGCCGGGGACGTCACCCCCGCCCGTGAGGATGCCGATGCGGTGCGAGCTTGACATGGGGCGATGGCGCTCCTGGCGTTGAGTCAGCGGTCCCATGGTAGCCCGCGGACGAAGCGTCGCGGTCGGGCCGGAGGTCACGCGCTGGCGGTCGCTTGCGCCCGCGCGGGGCCGCTGCGTACGTTCTGGCGGTCGTGCGCCCACGCCGGGCCCGGACGCGAGCCGGTCGCGACCCGCCGGACTGTCAGCCGCGGCGATGCACCAGCTCTGCCTTGTGCCGGTGCTCGGGCAGCCGGGCCTCCCCGCGCCCGCCGCCGGAGAACGTGTGGATCGGCTTCGGCGGCGTCTCCGGGTCGGGCAGGAAGCGCTCGATCACCTCCACGGGGATGGCTCGCTTCAGCAGGCGCTGGATTGCCCGCAGCAGGTCCACCTCGTCCGGGCAGGCGAGCGCGATCGCGATGCCGGACTGGCCGGCGCGGCCGGTCCGGCCGATACGGTGGACGTAGTCCTCCGCCTTGACCGGCAGCTCGTAGTTGACGACGACCGGGAGCTCCTCGATATCGAGCCCGCGGGAGGCCACGTCCGTCGCCACCAGGACCCGGACCTCGCCCGCCTTGAAGTCCTTGAGGGCCCGCAGTCGCTCTGCCTGCGTCCGGTCCGAGTGGATGGCCGTGGCCGCGACGCCGTGCCGGTCGAGCTCCGACGCCAGCCGTCGCGCGGCGACCTTGGTGCGCGTGAAGACGAGCACCTGCTGGAGATCGTGCGTCCGGACGAGGTGCTCCAGCAGCTCGGTCTTGCGCTCCCGGTCGACCGGGTAGAGCACCTGGCGGACCATCTCCGGCGGGGCGTTCCGGCGAGCCACCTCCAGCGTGGCCGGCTCGGTGAGGAACTCGCGGGCGAGCCGCCGGATCTCGTCGGAGAACGTGGCCGAGAAGAGCAGCGTCTGCTTCCGGTTGGGCATCAGCGCGAGGATCCGGCGGATGTCCGGGATGAACCCCATGTCGAGCATCCGGTCGCCCTCGTCGAGGACGAGGATCTCCACCTGCCCGAGGTTCGCGGCGCGTTGACCCACGAGGTCCAGGAGCCTGCCGGGCGTGGCGACCAGCAGCTCCACGCCGGCGCGCAGCTCCTTGATCTGGGGGTCCAGCGGGACGCCGCCGTACACGACCGTGCTCCGGAGCGGGACGTGGCGGCCGTAGGCCGTCGCCATCTCGTTGACCTGGATCGCGAGCTCGCGGGTCGGCGCGAGCACGAGCGCGCGGACCGGATGCCGCGCCGGTGAGAACGACGTGTTCGCGTACGGCTTGAGTCGCTCGAAGATCGGCAGCACGAACGCGGCCGTCTTGCCCGTCCCGGTCTGGGCGGCTCCCATCAGGTCACGGCCGGCGAGCACGAGCGGGATGGCCTGTGACTGGATCGGCGTTGGCGTGGTGTAGCCGGCGTCGGCCACTGCGCGGAGGAGTTCGGCCGACAGGCCCAAGGATTCGAAGGTCACGTGGGTGCAGCATACTGGAACGGACGCTGAGACCGCGCCAGGGAGGACGGAAGATGGCCAAGACGAAGGCGCACGGAGGGAGCTCCGCGACCGCGGCGGGGCGCAACCGCCGCCCGGAGCGCGACGCGCTGAGCATCCCGGCCGCGGCGATGAACGACGGCGCCGCGACCGCCGCCGAGCCCGCGAGCGCCGCCGGCCCGAGCCGGAAGGAGTACGAGGCACGGCTCCGGCAGCTCGACGTCGAGCTCGTCAAGTGGCAGGAGTGGATCAAGGCACGCGGCCTCAAGGTGGTGGCGATCTTCGAGGGGCGTGACGCCGCCGGCAAGGGCGGCGCGATCAAGCGGATCATGGAGCCCCTCAATCCGCGCTTCGCGCGGGTCGCGGCGCTCCCGGCACCCACCGAGCGCGAACGGTCGCAGTGGTACTTCCAGCGCTACGTGGCCCACCTGCCCGGCCGCCGGCGAGATCGTCCTGTTCGACCGCAGCTGGTACAACCGGGCCGGCGTGGAGCGGGTGATGGGCTTCTGCTCCGAGGAGGAGTACCAGGAGTTCCTGCGCTCGTGCCCCGAGTTCGAGCGGATGCTCGTCCGCAGCGGGATCATCCTCATCAAGTACTGGTTCAGCGTCTCCGACGCGGAGCAGGAGCGCCGCTTCCAGGACCGCCTGGACGACCCGACGAAGCGCTGGAAGCTCTCGCCGATGGACGTGGAGAGCCGCGCCAGATGGCTCGACTACTCGAAGGCGAAGGACGAGATGTTCGCCCACACGGACTTCAAGCAGGCTCCCTGGTGGGTGGTCCGGAGCGACGACAAGAAGCGCGCCCGCCTGAACGTGATCACCCACCTGCTGAGCCAGGTCCCCTACGAGGACCTGACACCCGAGCCGATCGTCCTCCCGCCACGCCAGAAGGACACGGGCTACGTCCGGCCGCCGATGAGCGACCAGACCTTCATCCCGGAACCCTTCTGAGCACCGGACGAACCCCGCGATCCGGTGGGCCCAGGCCCGCGAGGTGACCATGAGACCGAGCGGTCGACGCTGCTGACCGCCTGCGGGCGGCTGCTCGGCTCGATCGGCCTGCTCCTGCTCGTCGTGCTGCTCCCCGCCACGTTTCTCGTGGTGGCCGGCACGCTGGGCCTCGTGTCCGCGCCGGGCTGGGCGGGCGACAACACGACCACCTTCGGCTTCTTCCTGGTGGTGGTGCCGACCGGCATCGCGCTCGCCACCATCCACTTCCTGCTCGGCGGCCTGATCCTCGCGCGCCGCTTCTGGCCCGTGGTCGTCACGTCCTCCTCGTCCTCGCGGTGGTCACGCTGTTCCCGCTGGGCCTCCGCATCAGCTGGCCGTTCCTGAGCCTGACCCTGCTCTACACGGCGAGCCTGCTGCTCACGATCGCGCGGCAGAGCGAGTTCGGGTGAGCGGACGCGGGACGCCGCGCCCTGGCGGTCCTGGCGGCCGCGGGGACCGCACACGTGATCCACGAATACGAGGCGCCGGAGGGGACCGGCGGGCGCGATCGTGACGCGCGGCCCCACTACGGGCTGGATGCCGCTGCCGCGCTCGGCGTCGAGCCGGATCGCATCTTCAAGACGCTCGTGGCGAGCGTCGACGGCCGTCTCGTCGTCGGCGTGGTGCCCGTGTCCGGCGAGCTCGACCTCAAGGCGGTCGCGGCGGTCGCGGGCGGCCGTCGCGCCGATCTCGCGGAGCCGGAGGCGGCGCAACGGGCCAGCGGTTCGGTCATCGGCGGGATCAGCCCGCTCGGCCACCGCCGACCGATGCCCGTCTACGTGGACGCCTCGGCCTCGGTCTTCGGGACGATCTTCGTGAGCGGCGGGCGCCGCGGGCTCCAGGTTGAGCTGGCGCCCGAAGACCTGGTCCGCCTCACCGGCGCCACGGTCGCCCGGATCGGCCGCGCGCGCTGACCGGTCACCGCGCCGGATGCCGCGCGGCGCTGCCGTCGAGCAGGCAGGCTAGCCCGTGGCCGACGCAGCGTCAGCCGATCGTGACCTGGCCGACTCCCCCGCGCACGGCGATCTCGACGCGGTTGGGGTTGGCGTCGAAGTCGGGGGACGCCCACGCCGCGCCGTCCCGCGTCCGCGGGAAGCGGCTCGTGTCGACATCCGTGGTCCCGATGGCCATCGTGCTCGTGATGCGGGCGGCCACGCCGGCCGGGACGCGGAAGCGCATCTGCGCCGCGCCGCCCTCAGCGCTGACCCGCGTCACGCCGGTGGCCGGGAGGGTCACCCGTGACTGGGCCGCGCCCGTCCGGAGGCGAAGGTCCGTGACATGGAGCCCGCTCAGGTCGAGCTCGTTGTCGGAAGCGCCGGTCTCCACCTCCAGGCGCAGCGGGACCTCCGCGGTGAGGCCAAGGCGCCACTCGAACGGGGCGCGTCCCCAGTCCCAGCTCCACGAGGCGGGATGGGGCGTCGTGAGCCGAACGCGCCCCGCACCGGCGGGCGACGCGCTCACGCCCCCCTGGAACGTGCCATCTACCAGCAGCCCGCTCGCAGCCTGACCCACCAACAGCGTGCCGGCGCCGAACGCGATCCGGACCTCGGCGTCAGAGGCTCCCTCGAGGGCCAGCGCGAGGGCCTGCGCGGTGCCGCCGGCGCTGGGCGCCGCTGCGGACCCGGGCCGCGTCCCGGGGCCGCCGGCCGTCCAGGCCGTCGCACCCGGGGCCGACGGCCAGGAGCGGCGACGCCAGGGCCCGGGAATGATCGCGCCCACGAGGATCGCCGCGCCGATCCCGATGATGACGATCGGCACCGAGACACTGGTGAGGCCGGCGAACCGGTCGCCGTTGAGGTGGAGAAGGCCCTCGAAGAACAGGAAGCCGACGAGGAAGATCACGATCCCGGTGATGAGCGAGGTGAGCCCTCCCCGCGCGATGTCGCCGCGGCGCGTCAGGAGGCCGTACAGCAGGAGCCCGACGCCGACGCCGCCGGGGGCAACCAGCGCCCACGCGTATGCCCAGCTCGCGTACGTCCCGGTCGCGTCCTGGACCGCGAGCAGCGTGCCGACTGCGGTCACGATCCCGCCAACGGCCGCGAGGCCCGAGCCTCCCGGTTCGGGGAGCGCGAACGCTGCGACGAGCAGGGCCAGGCCGGGCAGGATCACCCAGCCGGGCCACCCGATCGCCACGCCGGACACGCGGACGGCGAGGGCGGCGCCCCCGAGGACGATGAGGAGGGCGCCGACCATGAACGCGCCGCGCGAGGTGCCTGATTCGTGCATTGGAATGAACCTCCAAGGGTGGCTGCTCGGCCGGCGGCTTCAGGTCCCGGCGCGCAGCTCGGCGGCGATCTCGTGGGCCCAGGTGCGGACGCGAGGCAGGTCTCGCCAGTCTCCCTCGAGCCCGGCCTTCGCCATGATGGCCATGGCGAAGCCACCCTGGCGCGGATCCACCCGCCCACCGAACATGGCGCGCCCCCGCGCACCGACCTCGTCGGCCAGCTCGTCGACGCCGTCCGGGTGCGGCACTGTCTCGGGGTGCCGGGTCGACTTGCCGTCGCCAACCGGACCGCTGCTGAAGAGCCAGACCTTCCGCGTCGCCAGCGCGACACGTTCGCGTCGGATCAGCTCGAGCGCGGGGATCTCCCAGTGGAACATGTAGACCGCGCTGCCCACGATGACCGCCCCGTACGGCTCGATGGTGAGCACGTCGGACGCCGCGCGAAGGTCCACCTCGAAACCGGCCGCGCGCAACGCGTCGGCGATCTCGATTGCCATCTCCTCGGTGCCGTGATGCCGGCTGGCATACGCGACGAGGACGGGTCGTGCGAGCATCTGGGGCAACCTCCACGGGTGAGCCTCGCCGAGCATGGGGTGCCTGCCGGGTCCCGAGAAGGGACCTCCGGCACGGACGGAGGGGCCGGCCGGCCGAAAAGGCGGGCGTGGAGACGAACCGTCGTACCATCGGGCAATGACAACGACCCGACCCGCCTCACTCCCGTTCACCGGTGACCCCGTGGCCGACGCGCTCCTTGCGAGCGAGCCGCTCGCCCTCCTCATCGGGTTCGTGCTGGACCAGCAGGTCACCGTCCAGAAGGCGTTCGCCGGCCCCGCGGAGCTGCGCAGGCGGCTCGGCACGCTCGACGCCGCGGCGCTCGCCGCGATCGAGCCGGGCGCGTTCGCGGCCGCGTTCGCGGAACGCCCCGCCCTCCACCGGTTCCCGGGCGCCATGGCCGCTCGTGTCCAGGAGCTGTGCACGGTGATCGCGCGCGATCATGCCGGCGATGCCAGCCGGGTCTGGACTGAGGCGGGGAACGGCGTCGATCTCGAACGGCGTCTGCGCGCCCTTCCCGGGATCGGGGAGATGAAGGCGCGTACGCTGATCGGGCTGCTCGCCAGGCGTTTCGACGTCCGGCCGCCGGGCTGGGAAGCAGTGGCTCCCAGCCAGCCGACGCTCGCGGACGTGGACTCGGCAGAGGCGCTCGCGCAGTACCAGGAGCAGAAGCGAGCCTGGAAGGCGAGCCAGAAGGCCGCCGCGGGAGGCTAGCGCTCCCGGCCTCCCCGCGGCGCGGAATGGCGCAGCCCGAGACGCCCGTCCTCCGGTCGCGACCTACGGCGTGGGTGCGCCCCCGACAAGGGTGCGCACGAGGTGGTCGAGCGTCATCGCCGGATCGGCGGTCAGGCCGGCGTGCACCGACGATGGCTGGATGACCGTCGACGACGGCGCGACCAGCCAGTGGAAACGCTCCGCCGGCGCGAGCGCCGCGATCGGCCCGGCGCTCGGGTCTCCCGCCGCGATCCGCTCGATCAGGTCGAGGTGCGCCCGGACCTCGTCCACGTCGCAGCCGGGATCGAGCGAGCGCAGCCGCGCCTCGTCCAGCCGCATCTCCGCGCCGACGAACCGGAGCGGCCGACACAGCAGGACAATCCCCGCGTTCAGTCGCTCGCCGCGCTCGACGCGCGGCACGACGCGCACGATCGCGTAGGCGAACGGAGACCGCGCGGCTTCAGGCGGCGGCTCGGGCACGCTCGGCCTCCTCCACGAACTCGCGCGGCGCCGAGAGCCGCGCCAGCAGGTACGTCACGTACGCGGCGCGGTTCTGGGCCACCGAGGCGAATGCGGGGTCGCCGGCCAGCCAGGCGTCCGGGACCTCGGCGACGATCTCCTCGAGGAGGCGTGGCGTGACCAGCGGGGCCAGGCGCGCATCCGCCTCCGGGATCGGCGCGGCAAGCGGGAGCAGCACGTGGTCGGCGATCCACGGGAACGGACGTCGCGCCTGGGCGGCCGGGTCCTCCCAGCGGTGGTGGGCGAAGAGCGCCGCGCCGTGATCGATACAGAAGACCCGGCCGTGCCAGGTCAGCAGGTTGACGTTCCGCGCGCTTCGGTCCGGGTTCGTGACGAACGCGTCGAACCAGGCGATCGCCGCGGCCTGCTCGGGATCCGGCCGCGGTCCGATCGCCGGCGCGTAAGCGAGGGCGCCGGGCAGGAAGTCGACACCGAGGTTGGTCCCGGGTGAGCGGTCGAGCAGCTCCTTGACTTCCCGATGGGCCTCGCCCGCGCCCAGCGCGGGATCGAGCTCGACGAGCACCTGCTCGGGGACGAGGATCCCGAGCGCGCGTCCCAGCTCACCGGCGATCACCTCGGCAGCAAGGGCCTTCGGACCCTGCCCAGCGCCGTGGAACTTCACCACGTAGAGCCCGTCGTCGTCCGCCTCGCACAGGCCCGGCAGCGAGCCGCCCTCCCGGAAGGGAGTGACATAGCGGGTCGCGGCGACGGTCCGGAGCATGCCCGGCAGTGTACGGGCCGGGCGCGGCCGCGGATGGCCCCCGGGCCGGGGGCATCCTCGCGGCCGGCGCACGCAGCGTCTCGAGTGGACGTCAGGCGGCCCGACGACCGTATGCTGGCACGACGCGCCGGCCCGGACGCGTCGTTCGGAAGGGAGCTGGGTTCGTGTCACACCAGGACATGCCGCTGGCCGAGATGCGTGCCTACCGTCCCGACCTTGCCGTCCCGCCCGACCTTGACCGGTTCTGGTCGGACACGCTCGCGGAGGCGCGAGATCACCCGCTCGACGCAACGTTCACGCGGTTCGACAGTGGCCTGCCCGTCCTCGAGACGTTCGACGTGAGCTTCGCGGGGTTCGGAGGGTCCCCCGTCCGAGCCTGGCTGCACGTGCCGGCGGGGAGCCGGGGTCCGCTGCCCGCGGTGGTCGAGTTCGTCGGCTACGGCGGCGGGCGCGGCCTGGCCCATGAACGGGTGCTGTGGGCGACCGCCGGGTATGCCCATCTCGTCATGGACACGCGCGGGCAGGGATCGAGCTGGGCGGTCGGGGATACGCCCGACCCCGACGCGACCGGCGAGCCGTCCCATCCCGGGTTCATGACCCAGGGAATCCTCGATCCGCGGACCTACTACTACCGGCGGATCTACACCGACGCCGTGCGCGCCATCGACGCCGTTCGCGCCCACCCGGCCGTCGACCCGGCGCGAGTGGCGGCCACGGGCGGCAGCCAGGGAGGCGGGATGAGCCTCGCCGTGGCGGGCCTCGTGGACGACCTCGCAGCGGTGGCTCCCGACGTGCCCTTCCTGTGCGACTTCCCGCGGGCCACGACCTTCGTCGACACGAACCCGTACGCGGAGGTTGCCCGGTACCTCAAGGCGCATCGCGATCACGTCGAGCAGGCATACCGGACGCTGGCGTACTTCGACGGGGCGATCCTCGGGCGCCGCGCGACCGCGCCGGCCCTCTTCTCGGTCGCCCTGATGGACGGGATCTGCCCACCCTCGACGGTCTACGCCGCGTTCAACCACTACGCGGGCCCCAGGGAGATCCGCGAGTACCCGTTCAACGACCACGAGGGTGGCCAGGGTTTCCACGATCGCGTGAAGATGGCCTGGCTCAGGGAGCGGCTTCGCGCCTGAGGGGCCTGGCAGCTGCAGCCGGGGGCCGCGTGTGCGATAGTTGCATGCGCAACTAGGTATCGCCGAGGAACCAGCGCATGAACGACGCAACTCGCGCCGCCCTCGCCCGGGGCGGGATCATCGACCTCACGACGACCGGCCGAAGGAGCGGCGAGCCGCGCCGGATCGAGATCGTCCTCCACGTCATCGACGGCCGCATCGTCGTCAGCGGGATGCCGCGCCGCGAGAAGCGTGCGTGGCTCGCCAACATCGAGGCGAACCCGCGGGTGACGGTCCACCTGAAGCGGGATGTCGTCGCGGACCTGCCCGGCGAAGCGCGGGTGGTGACCGACGAGCGGGAACGACGGGAGCTCCTCCGCCACGTCGCGCGGGCCTGGGGCCGCGACGACCTCGAGGTGATGCTCCGCTACAGCCCCCTGGTCGAGATCGTCCTCGACGACCGGGCGATCGCCTGATCGTCGCCCAGCGGCGGGACTAACGGGCCATACCCACCCCCGGACGCGTGCGGGTACGGTCCATCGCATGTCGATGCGCGCGCGGATCCCGCGACCGCTGCGGATGTTCTTTCCGGGCGCGAATTCGGGGCTCGACCCGGCGGTCAACCCGGCACCTGCGGAGGCCGTCCCGACGGTGGAGCTGACCGTCTACGCGGACGACTCGGTTGTGTTCGGACGCCTCCCGCTCACCGCGGACCGGGTCACCGACCTGATGAACGACGGGACCGAGTTCGAGTTCACCGACACCTACCTGCAGAGCCTCGACGACGGCCACGGCCTCCTGGTCCGGACGGTGGTCGTGGAGCGGGCCGAGATCTTCGCCGTCGCGGTCGCCGGCCCGCGCGGCGATCCCACGCGCAGAACGCGCACGCGCCCGATCCCCGTCGAGCTCCGGGTGGGGAGCTATGACATCAGCGGCAACATCCACGTCGTGCCGGGCACCGACCCGATCGTCGGGTTCCGCCGTCGGAAGGTGATGGTCCCGCTGACGGAGGCAACCATCGCGTTCGACGGGCCCGGCGGACGGACCATCTCGCGCTTCGGGACGATCCTCGTGAACCGGGAGCTCACCCACTGGATCGCCCCCGCCCTGCGCTCCGACGTCCGGCCACCCGATCTGATCCCGGAGCTTGCCGGGAGCGGGCTGGCCAAGGACTTCAGCTGTCCAGCTGGTGGGGCGCGAGACCTAGGGAGGCGTGGGTCGCCGCCGCGACGCGTGCTGCCTTCGGAGGGTTCGGCCACCGATGTCAGCGCTGGCGCCCGGTTTGTGCTGGATAACACCGGGGCTGCTGGTATCCGGATCCCGCGGCCGAATCCGCACTGAATAGCAGCCCGGCGACTGTTACGGCGCCGCCGAGTGTGTCGCCGGGCGTCGCGAGGGAGGATCGGGCCCCATTTCACGCTCGCAGCCAAGTCGGGATCGCCGCCGTCGCCCGCGCCGGTGCGTGTATCCGCACTCAACAGTCGCCCGGTTGCTGAGGCGCACAAACGGACCGCTCGCGTCGCGATCCGTGGTCGAGCCACGGCAGCGGTCGAGCGGCGGCCTTCGTCTCCCGGTCGGGAACTGCAGACCTGCCTCTGCCGTCCCATCGGCGTAGAACCAACAGACGGTGGTCGGTGCGTCCCGGCCGCACCCTCGGTCCCGGCCGCCCCAGGGAAGAGGCGGCACCATGGCACTTCGATCGTTTCTGGCAACGCTCCTCTGCGCGTCGGCCCTCGCGGCCTGTTCCACCACCCAGGCGTCGGAACCGCTGGGCGCGACGTGCGACCAGTTCCGAACCACGCCGATCGTCGAGCAATCTGCCGTGATCGCGGTGGGTGCGGAGGTCAAGGTCGTCCTCTGCTCGAACCCGTCGACGGGTTTCTCGTGGGACGAGCCCCAGCTGGGTGACGGCTCGGTGCTCCGGCTCGTCGACCGCGCGTACCAGGCGCCGGACGGCGCGAGCCTCCCGGTCGTCGGCGCGGCCGGCGGCGAGGTCCTGACGGTTGGCGGCCTCGCGGCCGGGACCACGACCCTCTCCATCGGGTACAGCCAGCCGTGGGTTGGTGGCACGAAGGGCGAGTGGACGTACAGGCTGTCCGTCACCGTCAAGTAGCGCATCGCTGACCGCACCCCGCGCGGTCGTCTGCTCGGCCGACCGGCCCCTCGGACGGGGCGGGTCGGCCCTGTTCCACGACGGTTCATGGACGGCACGCTGGGCCCGGCGCGCAGGCGGGCGTTCGGGCCCACGTCCGCGTCTTCGCGAGGACCCCAGCGTGACCCACGGTCCGCGGACACTCCGGGCTGCCGGAGCCGCGGTGGCGATCGGCTCGATGGCCACCGCGTTTCTGTTCCTCTCGATCCCGCGGACGTCCGCCGTCGCGCTCGGTGATTTCGCGGCCATCGACGCCCACGTCAAGGCAGCGATGGATGCGTCCGCGGTGCCGGGGCTGGCCTACGCCGTCGTCGAGGACGGAGCGATCGTTCACCTGGCCGCCTTCGGTGCTGCCGGACCGGGGGGCCGGGCGATGACGGCGCAGACGCCGCTGGTCATCGGGTCGGTCGGGAAGTCGATCACCGCGCTCGCGATCCGCCAGCTCGTCGAGGCGGGCCGGATCGACCCGGAAGCCCCCGTGACGCGCTATCTGCCCTGGTTCACGCTCGCCGGCCCGGAGGGCGCGGCAGATCGGGTGACGATCCAGGCCCTGCTCGACCACACGAGCGGACTCTCGACGGCGGACGGCCAGGACCCCCGCTGGTATGCGCCGGGCCGGACACCGGAGGACGTGGTCCGCGGGCTGGCGGCGGTCCGCGCCGATCGCCCGGCCGGGACCTACGAATACTCGAACCTCAACTACGTCGTGCTCGGGGTCGTCGTCGAGGCGGTCTCGGGTGAGGCCTACGGCGACTACATACGCGGGCACATCTTCGAGCCGCTCGGGATGACGCGCAGCTACACGAGCCTCGACGCGGCTGCGGCCGGCCGGTCCGGCCCAGGGCCACCGCTACCTCTTCGGCGCCGCCGTGCCCTTCGACGAGCCATATCCGACGGCGGTGGTCGCCGCCGGGTACCAGGTCTCGACCGCCGAGGACATGGCCTCCTTTGTCGCCGCGCTCGCGAACGGCGGGGTCCACGACGGCGTCGATGTCGTCGCGCCGGGCGGTGCAACGGCGGCTCCGCGCGGGTACGGCACGGACTGGCAGCCGCTCACCGCCGTCCAGGCGGACGCGATCGTTGGCCAGAGCGGTTCGACGTTGAGCTCGAACGCGGACATCCTCGTGTTTCCCGCTCGCCGGCTCGGCGTGGTGGTCCTGCTCAACGCCAACCCGACCCAGCTCGGCGGCCTGGCCGCCGGAGCTGCCGACATCGCGCTGGACATCATCCGGCTCTCCATCGGCTCCAGCCCCGCGGCATCGGCCCCGACGGTCCGCACGATCTACCTCGTCGTCGACGCGCTGCTGCTGGTCCTTGCCGCCGCGCTGGCCTTCCACGCCTTCCGCGCCCGGACGTGGAAGCGGCAGATTGGCCGAAGGACGACACCCGAGGTGGCTGATCGGGCGAACCGTCGCGGCCGACCTGATCGTTCCGGTGGTGGTTCTCCTGGGTCTCCCGCTCTGGATCGGCTCGACCGGCTCGAGCCCGGCTGGTGACCTCGTGAGGGGCTGGCATTTCGCCCTGTGGACGCTGCCGGACCTTGCCTTCGCCCTCCTCATCCTCGCGCTCTGCCGGGCTTGCGATCGGCGCCGCGAAGGTCATCGCGGTTGCGGCCACGCGACGGGCGCCGAGCCTCGAGGCGGCCGCCTGACCTCGAAGCGGGTTCGTGCACGCCGGCCGGCGAGACAGCCACCCCGGCCCCGCGGGCCGTCGGGCTACCATCGGTCGATGATCCGGGTCGGCTCGATCGTTCTGCGCGTCGACGACCTGCCGCGGCAGGCTGCGTTCTGGGCGGCGGCGCTCGACTACCTGCCCCGGGAGGAGGAGAGCGACGATTTCGTCCTGCTGCACCCAAAGGGCGGCATCGGGCCCAACCTCTCGCTCGACCGGGTCCGCTCGACGCTGCAGGTCCCGCCACGCATCCACCTGGACCTGTACGCGGAGGATCAGGCGGAAGAGGTCGGGCGCCTGATCGCGCTCGGTGCGACCGAGGTCCACTGGGACAAGCGACCACCGGACGCTGACTACGTCATCCTCGCCGACCCGGAGGGCAACCGCTTCTGCGTCGTGGACGCTGGCGAGCACCGCGGCCGATGACCTTCGACGTGGCGGCGACGGCGTACGACCGCTTCATGGGCAGGTACTCGCACCTCCTATCCCCGCAGCTGGCAGACCTCGCCGGGGTGCGTGATGGCCAGCGGGCGCTCGACGTCGGCTGCGGACCCGGAGCCCTCATCGCGGAACTGGTGAGCCGCCTTGGAGCCGGCGCCGTGGTCGCGGTCGATCCCTCCGAGCCGTTCGTCGCCGCGGCTCGGGAGCGCCACCCCGGCGTCCAGGTCCGGCGTGCGTCCGCGGAGGACCTGCCGTTCCCGGACCGGACGTTCGACGTCTCTCTCGCGCAGCTCGTCGTCCACTTCATGTCCGATCCCGCCGCGGGATTGGCGGAGATGGCGCGCGTGACCCGGCGAGGGGGTGTGGTGGCCGCGTGCGTCTGGGATCACGGCGGTGGCCAGGGCCCGCTCAGTGGGTTCTGGGCCGCAGCGCGTCTGCTCGACCCCGACGTCATCGACGAATCGACGCTCGCGGGTGCCCGCGCGGGCCACCTCGTGGAGCTGTTCGAAGCCGCGGGGCTGCACGAGGTCGAGGAGACCACCCTCTCCGCCAGCCTGGAGCACTCGAGCTTCGAGGCATGGTGGGAGCCGTTCACGCGCGGTGTCGGTCCGGCGGGCTCCTACCTGGCACGCGTCAGCGCGGAACGGCAGGCCGAGCTGCGCGAGGCGTGCCGAGCGATGCTTCCGGCCGCACCATTCGTGCTCCCGGCCCGTGCCTGGGCGGCTCGCGGGCTCGCGTAGGCCCGTTCTTCACGCGGCCCCGTGTCGCTTCCGACCGACTCGCGGGCCTGCTACATGACCCTGATCGGGCCTCAGACTCGCCGCCGACGCTCACGCCGGGCACGATGGGCACGCGACGCCCGATCCATGATCCGGGCAGTACCTGTTCGGCATGTCCACGGCCGAAGGTACGACGGGCGCAAGTCGACGCCGAGCCTGCGGATGATCGCCGACTGTCCCGCTCGACTCTGGTCAAGCTCGACGATGGGCCTTCGCCGACTCGGTGGAGAAGCTGGCGGTGGGTGTCAGGGGCGGGCCGCGTTGAGCGGGCCTTGCGCTGCCGGAGCGCCTGGGCCAAGGTTGTCAGGTGGATCACGATCCGCCCACGGCCGCTCGATCTCGTGCCGCGTCTCGGTCGCCCGACGACCTCGTCGGGATCGTCGCCGACTGTGAACGTCTGATCGACCTGGCCGGCGAGCGCCTCCGCGAAGGCGACCTCCGGTCAAGTGGTGAGGCGATCATCCGCGCCGGCGAACTCGCGCGCCGCGCACGCCGCCCGGACTTGCTTGCCGCGGCAGCCCTGGTAGTGTCGGGCGTCGACAACGATCTCCTGAATGCGGCGATCGAGGAGATGGCCCAGGAGGCGATCGATGGCCTCGGGGATCAGCACGTCCCGCTTCAGGCGCGCCTCCACGGCCAGAAGGCCGTCACCCTATCGCACCTCGGGCGACTGGACGACGCCGCCGCGGCGAGCGAGCGTGCCCTCGATCTCGCGGAGGCGACCCATGATGCTGCGGCGTTGGCCGCGGCCATCCACGCTCGCCAGATGGTGGTCCTCGGTCTCGGCAGACCGGACGAGCTCCTTCGCCTCGGTGCTCGGATGCTGGAGCTGCAAGGAGCAGGAGACGCGACCGGCAACGCGTTGCTGGGGCATCTGTGGCGCTGCGACGGGTTCCTGCAGCGCGGGGAGACGGCGGCGGCCCGCAGGGAGATCGACGCCCTCGATGTCCTGGGAGGGCGCAGGAATGACCCGCTGGTGCGGTGGCATGCCCTGCGCGCCCGCGCTGGGCTTGACCAGGCGGTGGGTCGCCTGGCCCAGGCGGAGCACGAGGCCCGGCTCGCGGTCGACGCTCTGCCGCTCGAAGGGCACATGATCGCCCGCGGGTCTGTTCCTGGGACAACTCGCACTGATCTCGACCGACCGCGGCATCCAGCCCGCCGAGATCGACGAGATCCGGGCATCGTCCGTCGGGGCGCCTCCTGTCGTCCGAGCGTGCATCGGCCGTCTGGAGCTCGCCATCGGCGAGCGGATCGCTGCCCTCGCGAGCCTCGAGGCGACCAAGCCACGACTCGAGTCGATGCCTCTCGATGAGCGCTGGTTGCCGACCGTGGCGGCGACGGTTGAACTCGCGGTCGGATGCGATGATGCGGAGACTGCCGACCGGCTGCATCCGGGCCTTGCCCGGTTCGACGGCATGATGATCGCCTCCGCGATCGGTGCGATCGGTCCGGTCGCGTACTTCCTCGGGCTGATCGAGGTCATGACCGGACGGCTCGACGAGGCGGTCGCCCATCTCGAGGGCGCCGAGGCCCTGGCCGGCGTCGGTGACATGGGACCGTCGCTGGCGAGAGCGAGGCTAGCGCTCGCCGCGACCCTGGAACGGCGAGGCGCGCCGGGCGACCGCGACCGCGCGCTGAGTCTTGCCGCTGTGGCCGCCGTCGACGCGGCACGCCTTGGCATGCAAACGGTACTGTCACGGACCAGAGTGCTCGTCGACAGGCTGGCCCGATCCGAGACCCGACTGTCCCCCAGGGAACGCGACATCGCCGGTCACGTCGCCGCGGGTCTCTCCAACCGCGAGATCGCCGAGCGGCTCGTGCTCTCGGAGCGGACGGTCGAGACGCACGTGCAGCACATCCTTACGAAGCTCGGGTTCCGGTCGCGTACCCAGATCGCAGCGTGGGCGGCGATCGACGGGGTTCGCGACGCCGGCCGGTAGGTACCGTTTTCAGTACCGGTATCCGCGTCCGCACGGATGCGGAGCGAGCCAGCGCGGACATACGGTCACGTCCAGTGGAACGGCGGCTGATCGGTTCGCCGCCACACCCGGCGAAGGAGGCGTGGCACGTGTCTGAAGCGGAGAACAAAGCCCTGATTCGTCGTCTTGTCGAGGGCTGGCAGGCCGGTCACGAGCCCGCCGTCGCCCAGGAGATCCTGGCCGACGACTTCGTCGAACGAAGCGGTCTGGCCGAGCACGGTGCCAAGGAGGCGGCCATCGCGGCCTTTAGCTACATGTGGCGTGCGTTTCCCGACTTCTCGGTCCGGATCAAGGTTCAGATCGCTGAAGGAGACCTCGTCGCGACCCTGAAGACGTTCTCAGGGACCCACCAGGGCGAGTTCATGGGCATCCCACCCACCGGCAGGCAGATCGCCTTCGACGTCTTCGACATGCTTCGTGTCCGCGACGGCCAGGTGGTCGAGCACTGGAACGTCCAGGACTATGCCGGCCTGATGAAGCAGCTTGACTCGCCAGGCTCGAGCGGCTAGCAACGGAGATCCTCAGCCCAGGATCTCGATCGGGGATGACGTCGAAGGTACGCCGAGCCCGATGGGGCAGGCGACGCCCGTCCCGTGGTCCGGGCAGTATCCGTCCGGGTTCTTGTCCAGGTACTGCTGGTGGTATTCCTCGGCGAAGAAGAACGGTCCGGCGGGCGCGATCTCGGTGGTGATCCGGCCGAACCCGGCTGCTTCCAGCTGCTGCTGGTACATGTCGCGCGACGCTTCGGCGAGCGCCGCCTCGTCGGCGTCGGCGACGTAGATCGCGGACCGGTACTGGGTTCCGCGATCGTTGCCCTGGCGCATCCCCTGCGTCGGGTCGTGCGCCTCCCAGAAGGCACGCAGGAGCGCTTCGAAGGAGACGCGCGCGGGGTCGTAGGCCACCCGGACCACCTCGGCGTGCCCGGTCCGGCCCGAGCAGACCTCCTGGTAGGTCGGGTTCGGCGTGCTGCCGCCGGCGTATCCCACCGCGGTGGTCACGACGCCGGGAATCGACCAGAAGCCCTTCTCGGCACCCCAGAAGCAGCCCATCCCGAACGTCGCGGTCCGGGTTCCGGCGGGCCATGGTCCGTCGATCGGCGTCCCGAGCACGGCGTGGCGACCGGGCGCGACGATCGGCTCGCGTCGGCCGGGCAGCGCGTCGGCGGGGGAGGGGAGCTGCGACTTGGCAGGATCGGTGAACAGGAAGTCGAGGATGCCCATGGGATCTCCGAGGTGCGGGACGTCGTGAGGATCGTACCCCAGGTCCGATGACGGGCAGATGACGCCGGCCTGCGCCTTGGCCAACGGCGTCATCGGCCTGCTGGGCGATCGGTCGCCCGGCACCGTCAGTCGCCGAGACAGGTCCCCACGTGCCGCCCGGTGAGGACCCAGCCGTGGTCCGGCGGGACCGGCTTGCGCCGGCCGGCGACGTCCTCGATCGGGACGGGTACGGTCCCATCGGCGCGGGCGGCCACCATCACGCCGAAGTGGCCCGCCTTGACCAGGTCCGCCGCCGCGCTCCCGAGCCGGGTCGCCAGGAGCCGGTCGACGCCGGAGGGCGTGCCGCCCCGCTGGACGTAGCCGAGGATCGACACGCGTGACTCCAGGCCGGTCAGCGCCTCCAGCTCGGCGGCAAGGCGGAGCGTGTTCCCGGCATGCTGAGCGTCCAGGGCGGCCAGCTCGGCCTTCACGGCAGCGCGTTCGGTGGGAGCCCTGGTGGCCGCCAGCCGCTCCTCCACGGAGCGGAACATCGCGGCATCCTCGACGCTGCGTGCCCCCTCGGCGACGGCCACGATGCTGAAGTTCGTGCCGCTCCGGCTGCGCCGCCGGATCGCCTCGGAGATGTTCTCGACCCGATACGGGATCTCCGGGATCAGGATCACGTCCGCGCCGCCGGCCAGCCCCGCGCCGAGCGTCAGCCACCCGGCCCGGTGCCCCATCACCTCGGCCACGATGATCCGGTGGTGGCTGTGGGCCGTGCTGTGGAGCCGGTCGATCGCCTCGGTCGCGATCTCCAGCGCGGTCGCGAACCCGAAGGTCGCGTCCGTCAGGGCCACGTCGTTGTCGATCGTCTTGGGCAGCGTGACAACGTTGAGGCCCGCCCGCACGAGGCGCAGCGCGTTCTTCTGGGTCCCGCCGCCGCCCAGGCAGACGATCGCGTCGAGGCGCGCCTTGCGGTACGTCTCGACGATGGCCGGCGTCATGTCGGTGACCTGCCCGTCGACGAGCATCTTGTGCGGCTTGTCGCGGCTCGTGCCCAGGATCGTCCCGCCGACGGTGAGGATTCCGGAGAGGGCGCCCTTGCCCAGCGCGACCCGGCGGTCCTCCGCGAGACCCCGGAACCCGTCGCGGAAGCCCACGACCTCCATCCCGTAGGTCGTCATGGCGGACTTGCCGAAGCCCCGGATGGCCGCGTTCAGCCCCGGGCTGTCGCCGCCGGCGGTGAGAATCCCGACGCGCAGGGTCCTGGACACGCGCGGAGATTACTCCTGCGGGAGGCGGGCGAGCCGCTCGCCGGGCATCGCGCGCGGCAGCGCCACGCGCTCGCCGTTCACGCGGCCCGCGTCGCGTGCCCAGGGCGGGCGCTCCACCGGGGCCTCTGGGCGGGCGGCACTCCCATGCCGTGGGTCGACACGAACGTCATGGCGCGAGTCGACCCGGGGGTCGTGGCGCGGATCGTGCCGGCCCAGCGACGGCCGCGCGGGCGCCGGGCGACCCGCGGCCACTGGGCGCGCGGGCATCGGGCGTCCGATCGACATCCGTGCGGGCGCCGGGGCCGGCGAGCGCCCGCCGACGACGGGTGCGCGTCCGCCCGCGACGGGCCGACCCTGCGCAGGACGCGCGGGTGCCCCTCGCCCGGCAGGCCGGCGCGGTGCCGAACCCGCCGTGGCCAGGCTCGCCCGACCGCAGGCGGATCGGCTCCGGTCGGATCGTGAGGTCCGGCGTGAAGCCGGGCACCTCCTGCGTCTCGACCCGCCGGCCGAGCATGCCCTCGATGTCGCGCAGCAGCTTCGCTTCGTCGACGCAGACCAGCGAGAGCGCGATCCCGTCGACCCCGGCGCGGCCCGTCCGGCCGATCCGGTGGACGTAGTCCTCCGGCACCATCGGGAGCTCGTAGTTGACGACGTGCGGGAGCGCCTCGATGTCGAGCCCGCGCGCCGCGATGTCCGTCGCGACCAGGATGTCGACCCGGCCGGCCTTGAAGTCGTTGAGGGCGCGAACGCGCTGCGGCTGGCTCTTGTTGCCGTGGATCGCGGCAGCCGCGATCCCATCGCGGACCAGCTGTTCCGAGAGCCGGCTGGCTCCGTGCTTGGTGCGCGTGAACACGAGGGCCTGGCGGATGGCGCCGGTCCGGATGAGCCGGCTCAGCAGCTCGCGCTTTCGCTCGCGGTCCACCGGGTGGACGACCTGGCGGACCAGCTCGGCAGGCGTGTTGCGTCGCGCGACCTCGACGGAGGCCGGTCGGTCGAGGAAGCCGTCGGCCAGGCGCCGGATCTCGTCGGAGAAGGTGGCCGAGAAGAGGAGGTTCTGGCGCTTCGCGGGGAGCAGGGCGAGGATCCTGCGGATGTCGCGGATGAAGCCCATGTCCAGCATCCGGTCCGCCTCGTCGAGGACCAGGATCTCGACCCGCGAGAGGTCGATGGTCCGCTGGCCGACGTGGTCGAGGAGCCGCCCCGGCGTCGCGACGACGATCTCGGGACCGGCGCGCAGGGCCCGGACCTGGGGGTCGAAGCCGACGCCGCCGTAGATCGTGGTGGAGCGGAACCGATGGCGGGCGCCATAGGTACGGACGCTCTCCTCGACCTGGAGCGCGAGCTCGCGGGTCGGCACCACGACAAGGACACGGATGGGACCGCGACGATCCGTGACGGGAGCCCGCCGGTCCGTGGTGGGAGCCTGTCGGTCGCCCGCAGGGGATGCCATCCCGAGCAGCTGGATGATCGGGAGGACGAACGCGGCCGTCTTGCCGGTCCCGGTCTGGGCGCCCGCGAGCACGTCGCGCCCGGCAAGGACGAGGGGGATCGCGGCCGCCTGGACGGGCGTGGGCTCGGTGTAGCCCTGGTCCGCGACCGCGCGGAGGAGCTCGGGCGACAGCCCGAGTTGATCGAATGACATGGAATGACGCTCCTGGCGAGGCCCTCCCGCGCGATGGCGGGGCCCGGTCAGGGCGCTGGATGGATCGGGATCGCGGCTGGGAAACCGTGGCGCTGACCGGAGCGCCTATCGAACACGTACGCCGCGAGCATACCCGGAATCGCCGGATGGCCCCTCTCGCGCGGCCGGAGGCCTCGATCCGCGCCGCATGGCCATTGACACGACAGCCGTCGAGAATCGCCCTCAGGCCAGCTCGGCGCCCGACGCGCGGGCGTCGGCGGCGAACGACGCGAGGGCGTCGTCCGAGATCACGGATTCGGGTAGGAGCGTCTGGACGCGGCTGACGCCCGCTTCGCGATACGCCGCCAGCACGTCCTGGCGGGCGTGCCCCGCCGGGACGAGCTGCTCGTGCCAGATGTGCACCGAGATCGGCAGCGTCGCCGGGTCACGCCCGATCTCCTCGCACCGGGAGCGGATCACGGGCAGTGCCTCCCGCACCTCGCGAGGCTCGAGTCCATCGAGGTTCAGCTCATCGGCGAAGCGGGCGGCCAGACGCCAGGTCACGTTCGGCCCGTTGCCGCCCACCATGACCGGGACGCGCGGCTGCTGGACCGGCTTCGGCACGTTGATCGCGTCGCGAACGAGCGCGTGCGTCCCCTCGAACGTGGCGTGGTTCGTCCGCCCCGGCGCCAGCATCCGCGTGATGACTTCCAGGTCGTCGGCGAGCCGGGCCAGGCGCTCCTTCGTCTCCGGGAACCCGTAGCCGTACGCCAGCCACTCGTCGCGCTTCCACCCGGCGCCGATGCCAAGCTCCATTCGGCCGCCGCTTATGGCATCCATCGTCGAGATCATCTTCGCGGTCAGGGCGGGGTTCCGGAACGCCGTGCAGACCACGATGTGGCCCAGGCGGACGCGCGACGTGAGCGCCGCGAGTGCCGCGAGGGAGGTGAACGACTCGAACGTGATCTCGTCCGTCGGCCGCGGGACGGTGTGGAAGTGGTCGAAGAGCCAGACCGACTCGAAGCCGAGCGCCTCCGCCTGCCGGGCGACCTCCACGGTGCGGTGCCACGCAGTGAGCGTCTCCCATCCGTCGTACTCGCCGATCCACCCCTGCGGCGCGATGATCCCGACCTTCATGGCTCCTCCAACCCTGAGGTGAACAGTCCGGTCACAGTATCGCGGCCCCTGGATCGAGGTCGGTCGCGCGCCGACGCGATTCGCGCGAGGTCACAACGCCCTGGAGGTCCGCCTCCAAAGCCGCCGCCGCGAGTCGCTATTCCTGACAGGAACTGGCATCAATGGCTGCGATGATCCGCTTCCAGAACGGTAGCCCGGGGGGACAGCGGATGATCAGCCAGATAGCGCTCGCAGTGGTCCAGTGGGAGCGCGAGCGAGAGATCCAGGAAGCGATTCGTCGCAGGCGCCTGCTCGCGGGCGATGGTCCGGACCCGGACCTCGCAAGCGTGGCGATCGCCGCCCGATTGCGGCGCCGCGATCGACCCGCTCAGCCGGCCCGGCTCGCGACCCCGTAGCGCTCGGCGAGCCCGCGAGCGGCTGTGACCAGCCGCTCGCGAAGCTCATGCGGACTCATCGCCTCGACCCGGCCTCCGAGACGCAGCAGGTCGAGATAGGCGATGTCGATCGACTCGTGGCGGAACCGCACCGTCTCGCCCCCGTCGTCGCCGGCTCGGCCGACCCTGCGAAGCGTCGCCGCCGCGGTTGGCCCGATCGTTCGCTCCAGGGCCTCGCGGCAGCCGGGCTGAACCCGTGCCACGACCTCCACGGGGGCCGTCACCTCCTCGAATCGAGCCGTCGAGGCGGCCCAGAAGGCCGCGAGGTCGAAGTCGGCGGGCCGCTCGAACACGTCGCCCAGGACCGCATCCTCGATGCGCGAGACGCGGAACGTGCGTGGCTCGCCCTTCGAACGGGCCACCAGGTACCAGGTCCCGCCCTTGAGGACCAGCCCGAGCGGCGCCAGGCGGCGGCGCTCGACATGCTCCTCGCGACGGTAGGTCACCTCGACCTCGCGGCTCTCCCAGACGGCCGAGGCGAGCAGCTCGAGGCTGGGCATCGGCTCCGCCTGCTGGAACCAGCCGGGGGCGTCGAGGTGGAACCGCGCCTGGATCCGGGCTGCGCGGGTCCGCAGCTCGGGAGGAAGGGCCGCCATCACCTTGAGGCGAGCGGCGGCGACGACCGTGCCCAGGCCGAGCTGTGCCGCCGGACCCGGCAGCCCCGAAAGGAAGAGGGCCTCGGCCTCCTCGGAGGTCAGGCCCGTGAGGCGCGTGCGATACCCGTCCACGAGGCGGACGCCGCCCGCTGGACCGCGCTCGGCGTAGATCGGCACGCCGGCCTGGGCGAGTGCCTCGACGTCGCGGTACACGGTCCGGACGGAGACCTCGAGCTCGCTCGCCAGCTGGGCGGACGTCTGGTGGCCGCGGGCCTGGAGCAGCAGGAGCAGGTTGACGAGGCGGCTTGCGCGCATCGTCGCCGAGCATACCAGCATTCCTGACAGGAGCTGTCAGGTTTTCGTGCGAGGATCCCGCCGTTCCCACCGCCAGGAAGGAGCCGCCATGGCGTCCGTCGTGGACCTCGTTCAGCCCGCTGCGCTCGAGCGCCTCGCGGCGGCGCCGATCCTTGCGGCCGGCCGGGAGCTGGCCTCGGCCGACCGCGTCCATCTCACGATCGTCGGGCCGCTCACCGTTGCGGCACGCGTCGAGGGGGCCGCCCGGGCATCGACCGCGCTTTCCGCGACGGGCTCGTCGCTCCACTGGTCGTGCACGTGTCCGTCCGGCCGCGGAGGCGCCTTCTGCGTTCACCTGGTCGCCACGGCGCAGGTTGCCTGGGACCTGACCTCCTCGCCCTAGACGATCGGCGGGCCCGCTTCGCGATGTACCTCGAGTCGGTTTGTCACGGCAATCGGCCCCGGCCATCGGAACGGTTCGGTTCGTGCACCCGCGAAGCCGCCGCGGTCGGCCGCGGACGCCATCGGCGGGGCGCTCCGCTCGAGATGTCCCCAGCGGTCGGACAGGTCGTAGATGATCGCCCGGCCGCCCGGCCGCAACACGCGCCGGATCTCGGCGAACCCGCCGGCGGCATCCGACCAGTGGTGAACCGAGAACGAGCTGATCACGACATCGAA
The DNA here is from genome assembly GCA_963734535.1 of uncultured Chloroflexia bacterium. Taxonomy (GTDB): domain Bacteria; phylum Chloroflexota; class Limnocylindria; order Limnocylindrales; family CSP1-4; genus CTSoil-043. The sequence goes on from CAVTHS010000006.1 coordinate 257,627, forward strand.
CGAAGCGTCCGGGAAGGGGAGCGCCGTGACGTCGCCGACCTCGAACGCCAGGCGGCCGTCGAGCCCGTCCCGCCGCGCGCGGAGCCGCGCCAGGTCCACCATCGCCGCGTCGACGTCGAGGCCTGTCAGGCGCAGACGGGCAACGCGTCGGCCAAGCTCGACGGCCAGGTTGCCGGGTCCGGGGCCGATCTCCAGCACCTCGGGCGCCGCGATCGTGGCGATCGTCGCCGCGAGGTCGTCGGCCATCCGGCGATAGAGGCCGCCGAGCACGGCGCTTGCTGCCAGCTCGTACCAGCGCGCGCTCGGCGCCGAACACGTCGCCCACCCCGCGCATGCGTGGCCGCCGGACGTATCCGTCGATGCCGCCCGCGGGCGCTCGGCCCGCAGATATCGCCCGGCCGCGACCGCCGTTGCACTCAGTGCGGCCAGCATGAGAGCCCGTCGCATCCGCACGAACCGAATCGTATCGGAAGCACGCGGAACCGATCCTCGGGCGAGTCATGTCGGAGTCCAGCCCGAATGCCGGAAGGGCGCGTGTATGTGCCGGCCGGCTCCCCGTGCGGATCAACGGCCGGTCCATTCTCGGCCGGATGGCCCTGTTGCGCGGATTCTCCTCACCCTAGCGTGGCTGGCATCGCCGTGCGTTATGCGGGCCACGTCTCTGCACCGGCCTGCGGAGCGCGGCCTTTGTGTGGAGGGCTCGATGACCGCCGGATCGGTCTCTGCGCTGCAACATTCCGAGGACCAGGACCTGATCGACCGGATCATCGGCGAGCGGGTTGGCCGCCCGGGCGCGCTCCTCGGCATCCTGGAGCAGCTGCAGGACCGCAACCCCCACAAGTTCCTCCCGATGGAGACGCTCGAGTACGTGGCGGCGCGCACGGGCATCCCCCAGTCGCAGGTCTACGGCGTCGCGACGTTCTTCGCGCTGTTCAACCTTGAACCGCAGGGCACGCACACCGTGGCCATCTGCCGCGGCACCGCGTGCCACACCCGCGGCTCGCGGCCGCTGCTCGAGCGCGTGAAGCTCCAGCTGGGCCTCGGGGACAGCAGCGACGGCGCCGACAAGATCTCGCTGACGACACCGGACCAGCGCTTCACGATCCGCACCGTCGCCTGTTTCGGCCAGTGCGCGCTCGCGCCGGTCGTGGAGATCGACCACGCGATCCGCGGCCACGTGAAGGAGCAGGTCCTGATCCGCGAGGTCGAGGCCCTGCGACGGGAGGGGGCGCGATGAAGATCCAGGACTTCGCTGCGTTCTCCGCGGCGCGCGAGGCCGGGCTGGCGAAGCTGCTCCCCGGCCGGCCGCGCATCTCGGTCGGCATGGGCACGTGCGGCTCCGGGAACGGCGCCGAGGCCGTCTACCACGCCTTCAAGTCCGAGATCGACGCCCGCGGCATGGCCGTGGATCTGGTGCCGGTCGGCTGCTTCGGCTTCTGCGCCGAGGAGCCGCTCGTCAACGTGTGGGTGCCCGGACACCCGCTGCTGATGCTCCACCGCGTGCAGCCGAAGCACGTCGACGCGATCCTGACCGGCCTCGGCCACGGCACGCTGCCGGCCGCCGAGCTGGTGCTGTGCAAGATCGAGGAGTGGGACCACCTCACCGGCCGCGTGAAGTACGGCACCGGCTACCCCGACGTGCCCAGCTGGAACGAGATTCCGTTCTTCAACGGGCAGGTGAAGATCGTCCTGCGGAACTGCGGGCTGATCAATCCCGACGACATCGAGGAGTACATCGCGATCGGCGGGTACCAGGCCCTGTACAAGGTCCTGATCGACCAGAACCCGGCCGGTGTGATCGAGCAGATCAAGGCGGCGAAGCTGCGTGGCCGCGGCGGCGCCGGCTACCTGACGGGCAACAAGTGGGAGTTCCTGCAGAAGGCGGCCGGGCCCGAGAAGTACCTCGTCTGCAATGCCGACGAAGGCGACCCCGGGGCCTACATGAACCGCAACGAGATCGAGTCCGACCCGCACGGGCTCCTCGAGGGCATGATGATCGCGGGCTTCGTCACGGGCGCGCCCAGGGGGATCATCTACGTCCGTGCCGAGTATCCCCTCGCGGTGCTGCGCCTCGAACGCGCGATCGAGCAGGCCCGGGCCTACGGGATCCTGGGCGACAACGTTCTCGGACGCGGGTTCAGCTTCGACATCGAGACGGTGGAGGGTGCCGGCGCCTTCGTGTGCGGCGAGGAGACCGCGCTGATCGCGTCGCTCGAAAGCCAGTCCGGCCGGCCGCGGTCGCGCCCGCCGTTCCCGGCGCAGAAGGGCCTGTACGGCAAGCCGACCAACATCAACAACGTCGAGACCTGGTACAACGTCGCGCCGATCGTCTCCAAGGGCCCGGCCTGGTTCACCGAGACCGGCAGCACCAAGAGCGCGGGCACGAAGGTGTTCTCGCTGGTCGGCAAGGTCCACAGCACCGGCCTGGTCGAGATGCCGCTCGGCACGCCGCTCTCGAAGTTCATCTACGACATCGGTGAGGGCGGCACCAACGGCCGCGAGATCAAGGCCGTGCAGACGGGTGGCCCCTCGGGCGGCTGCATCCCGGCGGAGATGTTCGACACGCCCGTCGACTACGAGACGCTCGCACAGCTCGGCTCGATCATGGGCTCCGGCGGCATGGTCGTCATGGACGAAGACAACTGCATGGTGGACGTCGCCCGCTACTTCATCGAGTTCACCCACTCGGAGAGCTGCGGCAAGTGCGTCCCGTGCCGCGTGGGCCTCGACAAGGCCCTGAGCATGCTCAACGGCTTCACGCTCGGAACGGCCACGCACGAGGACATCGGGGCGCTCGACGAGCTGTGCCGCATGGTCCGCGACACCTCGCTCTGCGGGCTCGGCCAGAGCGCGCCGAACCCCGTTCTCACCAGCCTGCGCCACTTCCGGCACGAGTTCGAAGACCATATCGTGGCCAAGCGCTGCCGCGCGGGTGTCTGCGAGGAGCTGGCGCTCTCGCCATGCGAGAACTCGTGCCCGCTGCACATGAACATCCCGCGCTTCCTCCAGCTGTACAAGGAGGAGCGGGTCGAGGATGCCTTCCTGTCCGTGATCCTCGACAACCCCCTGCCGGCTTCGACGGGGCGCGTCTGCCAGCACCCATGCGACAACCGCTGCCGTCGTGCCGCGCTCGACGAGCCCGTGAACACGCGCGACGTGCACCGCAGGATCGCCGACGAGGTGCTGCTCTCCGCTGCGTTCGAGCCGATGGTGAGCCGCGTGCTGGAGCGACGGCTCGAGCCGACCGGGCGCGAGGTCGCGATCGTGGGCGCCGGTCCCACCGGCCTGACCTGCGCGTACTACCTCGCCCTGCTCGGTCACAGCGTGACCGTCTACGACCCTCGTCCCGCCGCCGGCGGCATGCTCCGCTACGCCCTGCCGGAATACCGGCTGCCGAAGGCGGTGCTCGACAAGGAGATCGAGCTGATCGAGCGCCTCGGCGTCAAGTTCCAGTTCAACGTGAAGGTCGGCGAGGACCTGGCGCTCAACGACGTGGCGCACCAGTTCGACGCCGTCTTCCTGGCGATCGGGACCTGGAAGGAGGCGTGGGTCTACCTGCCGGGAACCGAGCTCGCGGGCGTGATCCCGGCCCTGCCGTTCCTCGAAGCCGTGTCGCGCGATGAGCAGGTCCCGATCGGGAAGAACGTGGTCGTGATCGGCGGAGGCAACGCCGCGATCGACTCAGCGCGGACCGCGCGCCGGCTGGGCGCCGACGTGACGATCGTCTACCGCCGCGAGCGCAAGGACATGCCGGCGATCCCGGAAGAGATCGAGGCGGCCGAGCACGAGGGCGCCAAGGTCGTCTACCTCGCCGCGCCCCATCGGATCGTGGGCGACAAGAACGGGCAGGTCCGCGCGATCGAGGCAGTCAGGACGAAGCCGGGCGAGTTCGACACCTCGGGCCGCCGCACGCCGGTACCGACGGACGAGGTGATCCGCATCGAGTGCGACAGCGTGATCCTCGCCGTGGGCGAGAAAGTGGACCCCGACTTCTGCAAGGCCTCCGGCCTGGTTGTGGAGGAGGCCGGCACGATCCAGGTCGATCGCTATTCGCTCGAGACCAGCCGCGACCGGTTCTACGCAGGCGGCGACCTCATCACCGGGGCGTCGAACGTGTCGAACGCGATGGGGATCGGCAAGAAGGCCGCCCGCAACATCGACAAGCGGTTGATGGGGCAGGAGCGTTTCCCGAGCCTGATCCCGGACTTCGCCTACGAGATGGTGCCGCCCGAGACACCGAGCGAGTCCGCCCGCCACGTGCCCGGCGAGATGCCCGCCGCCCGGCGGGTGCAGTCGTACGCCGAGGTGTCGCTCGGCCTGACGGCTGCAGCGGCGATGGAAGAGACGGCCCGGTGCCTTCGCTGCGACGTCCGCAGCGTCGAGAGATAGGGAGTATCGCCTTGACCGAGAAGGTGAAGGTCCGCATCGACGGCGAGGTGATCGCGGCGACCGCCGGCCAGACGATCCTCGAGGTCGCGCGAGCGAACGGCAAGTACATCCCGGCCCTCTGCTACATGGAGGGCCTCAGCGCGGTCGGCGCATGCCGGCTGTGCATGGTCCAGGTCGCCGGTGTCGCACGCCTGCTGCCGGCCTGCACCACGCCCGTGCAGGAGGGCCTGGCGATCGACACCACCTCGACGCAGCTCCATTCCTATCGCAAGATGGCGCTCGAGCTGCTGCTCGCCGAGCGCAACCACGTCTGTGCCGTGTGCGTGTCCTCCGGTCACTGCGAGCTGCAGGCCCTGGCCCAGGAGCACGGGGTCACGTACGTTCGCTACCCGTACAACTTCCCGCGACTCGCCGTCGACACCACGCACCCGCGCTACGTGCTCGACCACAACCGCTGCGTGCTCTGCTCGCGGTGCGTGCGCACCTGCGCCGAGATCGAGGGCGCGCACGTCTGGGACATGGCGGGTCGCGGCATCGATACCCGGCTGGTCTCCGAGCTGAAGCGGCCCTGGGGGGAGGCCACCAGCTGCACCAGCTGCGGCAAGTGCGTGCAGGCATGCCCGACCGGCGCGATGGCTGAGAAGGGATGGGCGGTCGAGGAGATGACGAAGCACCGGACGGTCGTCAGCCGCCTCACCTCGATGCGCGAGGGCCAGTGATGGACAAGGTGAAGATCGGAACCTGCTGGCTCGACGGGTGCTCGGGCTGCCACATGTCGCTGCTCGACATGGACGAGGGGATCGTCGCCGTGCTGCGGAAGGCCGACATCGTGTTCGGGCCACTCGTCGACGCGCAGGAGTGGCCCGAGGGCGTCGACGTGGCCGTGATCGAGGGCGCGGTCAGCAGCCAGGACGACCTCAAGCTCGCCCGGACCGCCCGGGCGCGCAGCAAGGTCGTGGTGGCGCTCGGCGACTGCGCGGTGACCGGCAACGTGCCGTCGCTGCGCAACGGCATCCCCGTGCGCACGCTGCTCAAGCGGGTCTACGTCGAGGGCGCGACCGAGCGACCGGGCAGCGAGCCACCGAGCGTGCCGACGGACGGCGTGCCCGCGCTGCTCAAGCAGGCGGAGCCGCTCCACTCGGCGATCAAGGTCGATGTCCACGTTCCCGGCTGCCCGCCCAGGCCCAACGCGATCCTGTTCGTGCTGAGCGAGCTGCTCGAGGGCCGTACGCCCGACCTCGGCTCCAAGATGCGGTTCGGGTAGGGCGGGCCATGGCAACCAGGAAAGCTGCGTCGCCGACGCAGGGTCGCGAGCCCGTCGCGGATGCGGCCGCCCAGCCGCCGGCGGGGGCCAGGAGACCAGCCATGAAGAAGATCATGATCGATCACGTGTCCCGCATCGAGGGTCACGCCAGGATCACGATCAAGCTCGACGACGCGGGGCAGGTGTCCGGCACCCAGTTCCACGTGACGCAGGTCCGCGGCTTCGAGAAGTTCATCGAGGGACGGCCGTACTACGAGATGCCGTCGATCACGTCGCGCATCTGCGGCATCTGCCCGGTGAGCCACCTGCTCGCCTCGTCCAAGGCGTGCGACGCGATCATGGCCGTTCGCATCCCTGCCGCCGCGGCGAAGCTCCGCGAGCTCATCCACTGCGCGCAGTTCGTCCAGTCGCACGCGCTGTCGTTCTTCCACCTCTCTGCCCCCGACCTGCTGCTGGGCATGGAGTTCGATCCCGCCAAGCGCAATGTCGCGGGGCTGCTCGAGGAGCACCCCGACGCCCTGCGGGACGGGATCGCGCTGCGCAAGTTCGGCCAGCAGGTGATCGAACGGCTTGCCCGGGAGCGCATCCACCCCTCGTGGATCGTGCCCGGCGGCGTCAATGCCCCCCTCGACCCGCACGCCCGGGAGATGACGCTCGCCGAGCTGCCCGGGGCCATGGCGATCGTGAAGCGCACGCTCGCGCTCTGGAAGGGGACCGTCGAGCGCTTCCCGGACGAGATCGACTCCTTCTCGAACTTCCCCACGATGTACTGCGGCCTCGTCGGGCCGGACGGCTCGCTGCGGCTCTACGACGGCAACCTTCGCTTCGTCGGCCCCGATGGCAGCATCGTCGCCGACCAGGTGGCGCCCGACGACTACGCGACGTACATCGGCGAGGCGACGCTACCGGACTCGTACCTGAAGGCGCCGTACTACAAGCCCGTCGGCTACCCCGACGGCATCTACCGCGTCGGCCCGCTCGCTCGCCTCAACGTCGCCGACCGGTGCGGGACGCCGCAGGCCGACGCCGAGCTCGAGGAGTACCGCGGGCGGTTCGGTCGCATCGTCCAGAGTGGCTTCCACTACCACTACGCGCGGTTGATCGAGGCCCTCTACGCCCTCGAGCGCATGCAGGAGCTGCTCGACGACCCCTCCACCGTGGGGACCATGGTCCGCGCCCACGCGGGCGTCAACGACCTCGAGGGCGTCGGCGTCATCGAGGCCCCGCGCGGCACGCTGATCCACCACTACAGGGTGGACGCCAACGGCGCCATGACGTGGGCCAACCTCGTCGTCGCGACCGGCCACAACAACCTCGCCATCGGCCGGGGCATCCTCCAGGTGGCCAAGCGATTCGTCGACGGCAACAAGATCCGGGAAGGCGCCCTCAACCGCGTCTCCGCCCTGGTCCGTGCCTACGACCCCTGCCTCAGCTGCTCCACGCACGCCCTCGGCATGGTCCCGCTGGCCATGCAGCTGCGAGGGCCGGATGGTCAGCTGCTCGACGAGGTCAGAACGGAGTAATCCCAGTCCGGGGGGTGCGGGCCGGCGGCAGCCAGACGGTCATTCGTCCCGCCTGCTCGAGGGCCGTCACAACCTGGATGTGCCGGCCCCCGGCTCAGCTTCGTGCTGGTAGGCCGCTCAGCTGCAGCCGCTCGTGGAGCCGCAGTTGAGGCACTTGTAGCAGCTCCCGTTGCGGACCATGATCGAGCCGCAGTCGGCGCAGCTGGGCGCGTCCTCCTGGATCTTGAACGCGGTTCGCTCCGCGCTCAGCGAGGCCGTCAGGGCCGACACCGCGCCGGCCTTGCCGTTGCCGTTCGTGTGACCGTTCCTTGCCTCGACGGTGCCCAGGTCCGCCTTCGCGACCACGGGCGGTCCGGACCGGCCGGTCGTGTCCGGGGCCGTCGTGGCGGTCGTGGCCGTGCCGGTCGCAACCGCGGTCGTGGCCGGCGGCTCCTTCGCCTCGTCGATCGCGGACGGACCTTCCTCCGGCTGGGGGGCGAGCGCCCCGCCGAAGGCGAACGGCGTCGCCCCGACGATGGAGCCGTGCTCCTGGAGCCCGAGCGCCGCCCTGTCGTCGCCGACGAGGAAGCGGCTGCCGAGCCAGCGGAAGATGTAGTCGATCACCGACTTCGCGATCGGGATCTCCGGGTTTCCGGTGAAGCCGGACGGCTCGAACCGAACGTGGGCGAACTTGTTGATGAGGTCGCGCAGCGGAACGCCGTATTGCAGCGAGAGGCTGATCGCGGTGGCGAAGGTGTCCATCAGGCCCGAGACCGTGGAGCCTTCCTTCGCCATCTTCAGGAAGATCTCGCCGGGCTGCCCGTCCGGGTAGAGGCCCACCGTGATGTAGCCCTCGTGGCCGGTGATGTCGAACTTGTGGGTGACCGCGGCCCGCTCCGCCGGGAGGCGCCGGCGATGCGGCTTGAGCGCCTCGACCTGCGCGGCCGCGAGCTTCTTGCGCAGCTCGTCGACGACGTCGGAGGCGGCCTTCGTCTCGTCGTCGCTCTTGAGCTTGCTGGTGCTGAGCGGCTGGCTCCGCTTGCTGTTGTCGCGGTAGATCGCGATCGCCTTGAGGCCCCGCTTCCAGCCCTCGAGGTAGATCTCCTCGATCTCCTCGGCCGTCGCGGCCTCCGGCATGTTGACGGTCTTGCTGATCGCGCCGGACAGGAACGGCTGGACTGCCGCCATCATCCGGACGTGGCCCATCGGGAGGATGGAGCGGACGCCGTTGCGGGGCTTGAACGCGCAGTCGAAGACCGTGAGGTGCTCCGGCCTCAGGCCCGGGGCGCCCTCGATCGTCTCGCGCTCATTGATGTAGGCGACGATCTCCTCGACCTGGTCCGGCGTGTACCCGAGCTTGCGGAGGGCGCCGGGCACGGTCCCGTTGACGATCTTGAGGTAGCCCTCGCCGACGAGCTTCTTGTACTTGATGAGCGCGATGTCCGGCTCGATGCCGGTGGTATCGCAGTCCATCATGAACGCGATGGTCCCAGTTGGGGCGAGCAGGGTGGTCTGCGCGTTGCGGTAGCCGTGGCGCTCGCCGAGCTCGTAGGTCTCGTCCCAGAGTGCGCGGGCGGTCGCGCCGAGGCCGGCCGGGACGCCCTCCGCGGGGATGTGGGCGGCCGCCTTCGCGGTGCATGTCGATGACGTGCATGAACGGCTCGCGGTTCTTCTCGAACTCGATGAACGGGCCGCCGTGGTCGCGGGCGATGACGGCACTCTGCCGGTAGGCCTCCGCGGTCATGACCGATGTGATCGCGCCCGCGTACGCCTGCCCGGCGGCTGAGTCGTAGGCGAGGCCGCGGCTCATCAGCAGGGCGCCCAGGTTCGCGTAGCCCAGGCCGAGCGGCCGGAAGCGGTGGCTGTTCTCCTCGATCTTCGGCGTGGGGTAGCTCGCGTTGTCGACGAGGATCTCCTGGGCCGTGATCGTCACGCGACAGCCGTAGCGGAACGCGTCGACGTCGAGCTCGCCGTCCTCGCCGACGAACGTCATCAGGTTGAGCGAGGCCAGGTTGCAGCTGGTGTCGTCCAGGAACAAGAATTCGCTGCAGGGGTTCGTTGCGTACTGGCGGTCCGTGTTGGAGACCGGGTTCCACGCGTTGATCGTGGTGTCGTACTGGATCCCCGGGTCTCCGCAGACGTGGGCGGCGTCGGCCATCCGACGGAAGATCTCGCGGGCCCTGTGGGTGCCCATGGGCGCGCCCCCGACCACCGCGTGCGTGGTCCAGTCCCCGTCCGCCTGCACGGCGCGCATGAAGTCGTCCGTCACGCGGACCGAGTGGTTCGCGTTCTGGAACCCCACGCTCCCGTAGGCCTCGCCGGTGAACAACGCGTCGTAGCCCTGCTCGATGAGCGCCCAGGCCTTCTTCTCCTCGAGCTTCTTGCTGTCGATGAAGTCGAGGATGTCCGGGTGGCCGACGTCGAGGATGACCATCTTCGCCGCACGCCTGGTCTTGCCGCCTGAGTTGTGGGAGACGATCCCGTTCGCGACGAACGCGTGGACGTCCGGGACGGTGAAGTCGTACGTCAGCGCCTGCCCTGCGTCGGCGACGTTCACGACCTCGTCCCAGAGGTATTCGTCGTCGAGGACGCGCTCGATGGTTCCGCCAATTCCGGGCGAGAGGCGCGCGACCTGGTCGACGAGACCGGGGATCGCCCGCGTCCGCGCGTACGAGACGTTCTCGCTCGACCGGTTGAAGATCCCGAAACCTGTGTGCACGGCTTCGCCGTTCGTCGCCCGGGCCCAGCCGTTGCGGCCCGTGAGGAGTGATCGCAGGGCGGGCACGAGCCCCGGGATGACGTCGAGGTTCGGGTTTCGGCTCGCTGGCACAGCGGCGAGCGCCGCGGCAGCCTCGCGCTTTCGAGGTGTGACGAGGTAGGGCCGGAGAAGGCGCGCGAAACGCGCCACCTCGGCGCCGAGGAAGGTCAGTCGCTGGTAGCCGTTGATCGTCGACCGGCGCCCAACGACGCCCAGGTTGAGCGCGATCAGCTGGATCTCCTCGGCGAGGCGACGGGAGGCGGTCGCGATCTCGAGCCGGGTCGGGCCCAGGTGCGCATCGCCTTCGGCGTATGCAGCGAGGAACTCGAGCACGAGCGACCGCGGAGAGCGGCGGATCGAGAGCGGGATGCCCTTGACGGCCGACAGGCCGGCCGGCAGGCCGCAGAACGCGAGGAACTGGAGAGCGCCCTGCCAACTGAGTGTGACGGACTCGGTCCGCACGCCCGTGCTGGCATTGATCCGACCGCGGACCTGGCCACGGGGATCGACGCCGAAGACGGATTCGATGCAGCGGCAGTAGTCGGCCATCACCTCCGGATCGGCGGAGCTGAAGCGGAACCGCTCTTGCTCGACGGATCCCTCGGCCACGAGGTAGCCGAGGAGGCGGGCAAGCTCGGGGTTCATCTCGGTCGGGTAGCGCAGCGCTCGCCGCTCGACGACAAGGTCTGGCGCGAACAGGTCGAGCGAAGGCGCAACGGACGGCCACAGCTCGCGGCGGCGCTCGACGGCGACGCGGTCCCCGGCCTTGAGATCGGCGAGCCGCGTCCAGCGGAGCTCGAATGGCGAGGCCAGCGTGAGGACCGGGTGCTCGTGCGTGCCGGTCAGCTCGAGGCCAGTTCGGAGCGTCACGCGGCGGACATCCGCGAGCGGGCTCCGATAGATGTGCGAGATTCGGGTCGGCCCGGCCGGCGTGTTGAGCGTGAGCGAGTCGTCCTCGACGAAGCCGACCGGACCATCCACCTCGATCGCCTCGTCGATCCGGAGGAGCCCGCCGCCCGTCGCAACATAGGCATCGGCCGTCAAGCACTTCACGACGCCCGCAAATGCGTCGTAGCCGCGCATGAACGAGACGGGGCCGCTGGCCGTTCCGCCGCCGGCCATCTTCTCCCGGGATGAGCGGATGGTGGAGAGGTTGCTGCCCGCGCCGGAGCCGAACTTGAAGAGCATCGCCTCCGTCTTGGCCAGGTCCATGATGCTGGTCATCGAGTCCTGGACGGAGTTGATGAAGCAGGCCGAGCACTGCGGCTTGGCCTCGATCCCCACGTTGAACCAGACCGGCGAGTTGAAGCTCATCTTCTGGTGGACCAGGAGATGGGTGAGCTCCGCACCGAACGTGGCGAGGTCCTCGTCCGTCGCGAAGTAGTGCTGCGTCTCCGCCCAGGCGGTGATCGACTGCACGACGCGATCGATCAGCTGCCGGACCGACGTCTCGCGCTCCGGCGTGCCGAGGTGGCCGCGGAAGTACTTGCTGACGACGACGTTCGTGGCCAGCTGGCTCCAGAAGGCGGGGACCTCCACGTCCTTCTGCTCGAAGACGAGCTTGCCGGACTCGTTGCCGATCGCGGCTGTCCGGATCTCCCAGGGGATCTCGTCGTAGGGATGCACGCCGGGCCGGGTCCAGCGACGCTCGAACGTGAGGCCACGGACGCCATCGCCCGTGAACCGGAGCGCGTCCATCGCGGCGCGCGCCGCGCGGTCCGCGTCGTCCCGCAGCCCCCTGGCGGCCGCGAAGGCGGCCTCCGCGCCGGCCCTGACGGCCGCCGAGCCGACGAGGTCCGAAGCTCCGGCCGCAATCCCCGGCGCGTCGGAGGCTCCCTTGCGACTCTTCCGGGGGGGTTCCGTCCTGCGCCACCACCGGGGCGACCTCGCGTGCGGCTCGTGCCATCTCTGCGCTGCTCCCTCACCGAACCGACGGGTCCCCCCGCCGCGGGTCATGCCGGCGGTGTGGCCGGCGCTCCTCGTAGACTGCGACGGCCTCGGCGTGGGATGCCGGTCGACCGTTCGTCTCGCCGCCGTGGGTCCGGTCCGGGCCTCCGCGAGTCTTCCTCGAGAGGGCTCACCCGGTGGCGAGCGGTCCCGTGACTGTACGTCGCGACACGGGCCGCGTCAATGCCCAAACCACAACATCTTGTGGTGCCTCACCCGGCCGCACCACAGCATGTTGGGTTTCGCAGGGTCGAGCGTGGACGCCGGCGACGCACGGGTGGACCGGCTCGGGGCGCCCTTCGGCGCCGCGACCCGGGGACGGGCGGGGTCGCCGCACCCCGGCCCAAGGGGACAGGGTAATAGAACGGGTGTGCGATAGCAATGGGGGCCGATCGGACGCTCCGGCCGTCCGATGCGGCCACTCGCCGGTCAGAGTCGCCGGTCGGAATCGCCCGGCTGCCCGAGTCGGCCCCGCGACCGGTCACCGTCAGAGCCGGGCGAGGATCTCCTGGCGCTTCGCGGCGTACTCGTCGTCGGCGACCAGGCCCGCGGTGCGCAGACCCTCGAGCTCCACGAGGCTCGCCTGGACCGACGCGGTCGCGGGCTGGCCCGACTGCCGCCCGGACGGGACCGGAATCGGGCCGGCCGCGGACGAGGGAGCGGCGTCGTCGAGGCGCGCTGCGGCCGCCGCCGCGATTTCGAGCGGGCCGCCCGCAGCGGGCCCAGCTCTGCGAGGTAGGCCGGCAATCCGACCTCGATCCAGCGGCGTTCGGCAGCGGCCGCGGCGAGGACGCCGAGCCAGCGCGCGAGCGCCTCGAAGTGGTCGTCCCGGGCCTTCGACGCGAGCAGGCCGCGCCGGTTCGCCACGGTGAGGAACAGCGGGCCGCTCGTTCCCGCGACTCCGGCCGGCGCCTCGCCTGCGCCAACTGCACCCGCCGCTGCGTACGCGAGCGTCACCTCTCCGTGCCGGGCTGCGGCACCGACGATGACGCGCAGCGGGATCTCGGCAAGCAGCGCTCCCGATGATCGGCGTTGCGCCACGAGCCCGCCGTCGCGCAGGGCGAGCGCGGCGTCATCGGTTGGCTGGACGGCGTCGCCCGTCATCCGGTAGGAGAGCGCGTCGGCGAGGTGCGCCACCGCGGCGACCAGCGTCGCGTCGGTCGCGCCATCGCCGATCGCGTTGACCTTCATCGTGTAGCGGACCGTCAGGTTGCGCGCGACGCGCTGCGTTTCGGGCGCTTCCGCCAGCCGAACGGCGCCGATCGCGCCGGCCGCGGCCTCGTCTCGTCGCGACGCGTGCGCCGCACGGCAGGTCGGGCACGTGTCGAGGAGGGGATGGACGAACGCGCCGCAGGACGGGCAGCGGAGATGATCGAGGGTGAGCCACATGCCCACAGGGTAGCGCGCCGGGCGAGGTCAGCTCAGGCCGCTGTACGAGTGGAGGCCGCTGGACCAGAGGGTCCCGAAGAGCGTGAAGAGCACCATCCCGAACCCCACCACGAGCACGATGGCCGCCGGCCGACCGCGCCATCCCCTCTGGTTTCGGAGGTGGAGGTAGACGGCGTACGCGAGCCACGTCACGAGGGCGCTCGTCTACTTCGGATCCCCAGCCCCGGTAGCGGCTCCAGGCGATCGACGCCCACCAGCTGCCCAGCACGATCATCGTGGCGAAGACGGGAAAGCCGATGATCACGGCCCGGTAGGCCACGGCATCGAGGACCTCCCGCGAGGGGAGCCAGGCGAACCGGTCGACGGTCCGGCCGTCCGGCAGTCGCTTCTCCTGGACGAGGTACCCCACGCCGGCCGCGAAGCTCATCGCGAAGATGCCGTAGCTGAGCGTCGCGAAGCCGACGTGGATCGTCAGGAGCGGCGGGTTCTGGAGCGCCGGCACCAGCGTCTCGATCGCGTTCGGCAGGGTCCAGCTGTAGAGGAAGAGCGTGAGCGCCACCCCGAGAGGGAGGAATCCCCAGCGAACGGACGGGGTAGCGCCGTTGGACGAAGAGGTAGCCACCGACGATCGCGGTCGTGAACGCGACGCTGAACTCGTACAGGTTCCCCCACGGGCCGCGGCCGACCGCGATGCCGCGAAGGAGCAGCGCGGCCGCGAGGAGCCCGAACGCCGCAGGCAAGGCCGATGGCGAACGGCCCGGCGGCGCTCCGCGGCGCGCCCTCCCGATCGCCGACCTCCAGCCCCTCCACGAAGCTGCCGCCGACCGCCCCCGCGAATGCCGGAGCGCTCCGCGGGGCGAGTGCCATCGCCAGGCGTCGGCCGGTCGCGAGGAGGACGGTGTGGGCCACGTGGGCGGCGAACGCGCCGACCAGGAGGATCCCGGCGACGACGTAGAGGTAGTACGAACCCGCCGCCATGTCAGGCGATCGCCGCGCCGCCCGGCGGCGGACCGGCAGGTCGCGCG
>CAVTHS010000007.1:0-273935 GCA_963734535.1 uncultured Chloroflexia bacterium
GCGGGCTACCAGGCACAAAAGCGGACGCCCAGGTCGGGGAGACCGGCAGAGGGTTCGAATTGCCCCGGCCGGACGCTGAACCAGGCAGCTCCCGAGCTCCGTACCTCGAAGCAGCTGGCCTCGACCCCCGCGCGCTCTCGTTTGTCGCCGCGGGATGCGGCGGGTGCGTCCGTTCGACGTTCCCCACGATGCCCGGCAGTTAGCCGTCCGGTCTTGTGCGCGGTGCGCCCCGGTGCGCGCAGGCCGCTCGGTCCCGCCGCGGCACCTGCGCCGTCGCACCCCGACGTCCTGGGCCTCTCCGGACCAACGAGGTGGCGATGCGTGTCGGCTCAGCGCCGCCGGAGCCGCCGCGCCCGCCCGAGCCGCACTCGATCGCCCTTCCCCGTCCGGGGCGCGCCGGTCCGATGGGGTCGGGCACACCGAGCGGAGCCGGCACCGCCCGCACTCCGCGCCCGCACCACACCGACTCGTAGAGCGCGGTCACCCGGTCGATGAGCTCGAAGTCCTCCGTGACGAAGCCGAGCTCGAAGTTCCGACCGTCGCGGGCCTTCGCGCCGAGCCCCGCCCGGTGAGGTTCGCGCTGCCCAGGTAGAGCCAGGCGCCGTCGACCAGGACGGCCTTGAAGTGGACCCGGGGGCAGATCTTCAGCTCGAGCCCGCCGCGCACCAGCGTCGTCGACCGGTCGAACGCGGCGCGGAACGGCCGGCTCGGCAGCTCGGCGTGGAGCAGCCGGAGCTCCACCCCCCGCCGGGCGAGCGCGCGGAAGAGCCCGAGCACCGGACGAAACTTCCCACCTTGCTCGATCATCATCGCCTTCACGTTCGCGGTGGCGATCCACACCGACTCGCGGGCGCCCGCCATCTTCTCCAGCACCACGGTGCGGTGCAGCTCCACCCCGGAGAGCAGCTCTGCGGCGATGGCTCGGGTCGGCGACGTGCCGTCCTGGCTAGCACGGCCCCCTGATGCCCACGCGCGCGCGACCCGAAAGGCGTACGCTGCCTCGCCGTGGAGCTCGCCGTGGCACCTCATCCGCTGCTCTCATTGCGCGCCTTCGTAACGCAGTTTCCGGAGCCCCTGGGAAAGCTCCCCAGGGACGGCTACCGCGACCTGCTCGCCCCCGGCGCTCGGGCACCGGTCCAGGGGGCGGAGGAGGGGCCGGGGGCCATCCGCGATCTCCTCCTCCGTCACGGCGGCTACAAGCCGACCGGCCGCGGGAAGCCAGCATCGGAGTACCTGGTCCGGGCCGCCGCCGAGGGAAAGCTCGGTCCCATCAACGCCGCCGTGGACGTGGGGAACGCGGTCTCGCTCCACTCCGGATTGCCCATCAGCGTGGTGGACGTGGACCGGTGGCGGGCGCCGGTGCGGGTGGACATCGCGCCGCCGGGCGCCCGTTACGTCTTCAACTCCGCGGGACAGGAGATCGATCTCCAGGGGCTGCTCTGCCTCTTCGATGCCGAGGGACCCTGCGCCAACGCGGTGAAGGACTCGGAGCGCACCAAGACGTCCGATGCCACCACCACCACGCTCACCCTGATTCGGGCGCCGCGGCCACGGCGAACCGGGTGGACGAGGCGGTGGGCTGGGCCTGGGAGCTGCTCGGCCGCGTGGGCGCGACGGTGGACCGGGTGGAGCTGACCGCCGGCTAGGACATCTCGCTCAGCTCGACGACGCGGGTGCTTGAGCGTCGCTCCAGCGCCGTGAGCACCGCGCGGTCCCGCGCCGCCACCCGGAACAGCGTGGCATCGAGCAGCTCGATGCGCATCCGCAGCTCGCCCGGGGTGTCGCCGGTCCGTGGCAGGCGCGCCCAGCCGTCGAGCCGGACGTCCACCGGCGCGTGCAGTACCTTGGCCAGCCCGGTGAGCTGCTCCCAGCTGAGCGAGAGCCCGAACTTCCGCGACGATGCCTGGGACTCCAGATTCTTCAGCCCCGCCGGCCAGGCCGCGGCCACGTCGTCACGCGTCTCGATGTAGCGGAGCGTCCACCGCAGCCGGGACGCCGGGGGGTCCGCGAGCTGGAGAATCTCGGCGAGGCTTCCGCCCAGCTTGCCGTGCTCATCCGTGTCGAAGATTTCCAGGGCGCGCATCGATTCAGCCTCGAACGATACGCGGAAACGGCCGGGAACCCGTGCGGGCGGTGGTGCACTGAACGCATACCTGCGCGCACCCCCGAACGCGCGCCGGGACGCGATGTCAGAAGTTGACCGATGCGCGGACGTACACGCTGCGTCCAGGGGCCCAGTGGCTCCCGTTGAAGCCGTTGTAGAGGCGGTAGGCGTACACCGCGTCGAACAGGTTCACGACGTCGATCGCCAGGGTCGGCTTGAGCGGCAGGTTCAGAAGTCGTGAGCGAGTGTCAGGTCGACCCGGACCCAGCCGGGTACGTGACTCTCGTTGTCGGCGCCGGTCCGCAGCCCGCTCCCGTACCCGAGCAACGCCGAGACCAGCGTGGCTCCCTCGCGGTACGCGAGCCCCGCGTTCGCGGTCCAGGTCTGCGCGTGGTCCAGCGTCTGCCAGGCCTGGTTCGCCAGGTCGGCCGGGGTGAAGAGGTACTTGGCGCTGGAGATACCCCTGCCCTGCGCGGTCCCGAAGGTGACGTTCCCGAACGCGGTGAGCTTCTGGGTGATGACCGCGTCCACCGTGGCCTCGATGCCCGCCGCCCTGCCCTGGGAGAAGTTGTACGGCGTGGTGATGCCGGTGTTCTGGATCTCCGCCTCGTCGAGCTGGTCGTTGGAGACGCGTCCCCAGAAGTTGAGCCCGAGCGACAGCGCCGGGAGCACCCGGGCCTTGACGCCCACCTCGGCGTAGGCGTCCTTCTCCGGCTTCAGCGTGTAGGGGATGGGCTCGTTCGGCGGGACCGCGTTCGTGAGCCGCGCGCCAGCCGCGACGTCGAGCACCGACGGCGGGATCCAGAGGAGCCCGACGAAGGCGTGGGCCACCACGTCCGGGGTGAAGGCCCAGGCCGCCCCGAGCCGGGGCTGACTCCCACCTCGGTGGTGCTGGCGCCGCCCACCGAGACGGTCTGGAAGTCCACCCGGAGCCCGCCGGTCAGGGTCAGCTTTCCGAGCGCCCACCTGTCCTGGAGGTACGCGCCCCCGGTGGTGTTCTTCGGTGAGTCCGTGCCCTGGCCGGTGCTCGCGTAGTAGGGCGGCGGCGGGGGCGGTGGCGTGAGCTGCGAGTACGCCTGGTAGGTGCTGGTCCCCCAGAGCTGGTTCAGCGCAACGCCGAACTTGAGCGTGTGCCGGTCGCCGATCCGCTGCAGGTAGTCGGCGACCAGGCCGACGTCTGTGGCCCGGCGATCGAGGTTGCTGACGCCGCGACACTCGATGTCCGCGGTGCAGGGCTCCTGCGCAGGCCCGAGCACGACGGATGGGTCCCCGAAGAAGCTCGCCGTGGAGTAGCGGAAGAAGGCCGCGACCCGGAGCGACTTCGCGGTGTCGAAGTCGCCGGTAGGAGACGATGCCGAAGAGATCGTTCTCTCCTTCGGTCTGCTGGCTATTCGGAGGGAAGTACGGCGCCGGCGGGTTGCCGTACGCATCGGGCGCGGTGGCCCCGGGCTGCTGGGTGGGGTCGACCGGGATCTGGAACTGGTTGTGCGAATAGGCGATCAGCGCCGTCAGGTGGTCGCGGTCGTTGAAGTCCACGTCCACCTTGCCGAACACCCGCCCCTGTTGTGACTTGTCCCAGACGTACGTCGCCGGGTTCGGCGGATCGATCTCCCCGGTTGGTCCAGGTGAAGCTGCCTCCGGTCATGTACGAGACCGACCCGAGCTTCTGCCCCCAGAACGCGCTGGGGGTCCAGGTGTTGTAGCTGCCGTACAGCAGCTCGGCCTGGCTTCTCGGCGCGGCGCTCATCCTCGTCGCGATCCTGCCCCGGATCGCCGTCGCGCTCCCCGCCCTGACGCTGGCGGGATTCGGCGCGATCGGCATGGCGGCGACCGGGAACACCACGATCCAGACGGTCGTCCCGGATGAGCTGCGCGGCCGCGTCATGAGCGTCTACACCACGGTCTTCGCCGGGTCGACGCCGATCGGCGCGATCTTCGCCGGTGCGATCGCATCGGCCGCGGACCCCGTCGTGGCCACTGGCGGCCGGCGGCGTCGGCACGCTGGGCGTGGGCATCGTGGGGCTGCTCTGGCTGCGCCGGAACCGTGAGGTGGCGGATCTGACACCGCAAGAGGCGACGGCCGCGAGCAGCATCCGCGGCGCCGCTCACGTTCTCGAGGGCGCCGAGGGAGAGCCGCGCAGGCGCCCCGGAACGGCGACGCCCTAGCTCGCCGACCTCGGCGGCGACGCCGCACCGGCCAACCCGAACCCGACCTTACCCGTCACACCCGCGCCGACCCTCGGCGGCGACACCGGACTCGGCGAACCGGAACCCGCCGCGACCCGCGCCGACCCCTCCGTGATCGGATGTCACGATCAGGATCGCCACCCTGAGCGTGGAAACGCAGCCTGAGTCAGGCTTGGCGCCGCTGCGGAGCACGCCGCGCCTCCGGATGATCGGCTCGGCCGATCGCCGCGCACCCTGCAGGCTCCGCGGGACCGCCTGCCCTCCGAACCCCGCATCCTCGGCCCTTGGACGCTGCTGCCCGTGGTATCCGCAGCCCATTCGCTCACGCCGACCAGGGAGCGCAACCCCTTGACGCCGAGCGCCTGCGGGCGTAGCGTGGACAACACATGAGCACGGGATTGCACATTTGAGCATGCTGGCGGGCGCGGCACGGCCGCGCATGCGGCGGGCGCGGCACGGCCGCGCATGGTCGAGCCGCTCTCGGGCGAGACGCGGCTGATGCTCCGCGCGGCCCAGCTCTACTACCGGCTGCACCTCACGCAGGACCAGGTCGGTGAGCGGCTGGGCGTCAGCCGGTTCAAGGTGGGTCGGCTCCTGGACCGCGCGCTGCGCGAATCGGCCGTCCGTATCGAGATCGTCCACCCCGCCGCGCGCCTGGTCGAGCTCGAGGACGCGCTGACCGACCGCTTCGGGCTCGGTGGCGCCGTCGTCGTGGATGATGCGTCGACGGGTTCCGAGCAGGACGATGAGGTGCTTGCGCGCGAACGTGTCGCGGGGGCGGCGGCGGTGCACCTTGCGTCGCTCCAGCCGACCGGGGCGATCGGCGTCTCGTGGGGCCGCACGATGCTCGAGGTGGCCGCACACCTTCGCCCGGGCTGGACCACGGCCACGGAGATCGTCCAGCTGAACGGCGCGACCTCGCGATCCGCCCGCCCGACTCGCGCCCACGAGATCGTGGAGCGGTTCGGCGCCACCAGCGGCGCGGCCATCCGGCTGATGGCCGCCCCCGCGATCGTGGGCACGCCCGGGCTGCGCGACGCGCTCGAGCAGGATCCCTCCGTCGGCGAGACGCTGGCGGCGGCGCGCGCGGCGCAGACCGCGGTCTTCAGCATGGGCGTGCTCGGGCCCGAGAGCGTCCACGTCGCGTCCGGCTACCTTGGGGAGAATGACCTCGCCGCGCTCGGGGAGGCCGGGGGCGTGGGCGATATCCTGGGCCGCTTCGTGACGCGCGATGGTCACATCGCCCTGCCGTCGCTCGACCGGCGGACGATCGGGCTGCCCCTCGAGGAGCTCCGCGCCAAGGCCCTGACCGTCGGGGTCGTCGCCGGCGCCGGGCGCGGCCCGATCGCCCTCGCGGCCTTGCGGCTGGGGTGCGTCCGCGTCCTCGTGACGGACGAGGCGACGGCCTCCTGGGTGCTCGACCATGCATGAGCGTCGCGGCCCCGGCGCCCCGTCCGACGACGAGGTCCGCGATCTCGTGCGCCGGATCGTCGACGCCACGCTGGCCGGCGATCCGGCGGCCGTGACGCGGGAGACGCCCGCCACACCCGCACCTGCCGGCGGTGCCGCGCCTGCCGGAGGCGCCGCGCCTGCTGCCGGCGCGCCCGCACCCGCCGCCGGCGCCCCGCCGGCCCCGGAACGCGTCGCCATCGCGATCGGCGCCGACCACGGCGGCTCCGGGCTCAAGGACCGGATCGGCGAGATGCTGACTGCGACCGGGTTCGCCGTCCACGACTGCGGCACCCACGGCAGCGACCCGGTGGACTACCCGGATGTCGCCCTCGCGGTGGCGCGCCTCGTCGCCGACGGGACGTGCCGCTGGGGCATCATCCTCGACGGGGCCGGGATCGGCTCGTGCATGGTCGCCAACAAGGTCCCGGGCATCCGGGCCGCCCTCTGCCACGATCTCTCGAGCGCTCGCAACAGCCGCGAGCACAACCACGCGAACGTCCTGACCCTCGGGGCGCGCTTCATCGGGGAGGGTCTCGCGATCGAGATCGTGCGGGCGTGGCTGGGGACGGAGTGGGGGCCGGGTCGCCACGCCGCGCGGGTCGACAAGATCAGCGAGATCGAACGCCGCTACATGAGACCACCGGGTGAGGATCGAGCACGATGACCGAGACCACGAACGCGCGCACCGACCTTGTCGAGTCGATCACCCGCGAGGTGCTCGCCGCGCTTGCCGCCGGAGGCGTCAACGCGAAGCCCGGCGATCCGTGCCTCACCTGCACCGGCGCCTGCGCGTCCCGCTGCGCGACCAAGGTCCGCGACGTGGTCGCCGGGGGCGCCTCGCGCGTCGCGTACCACGGCCAGGCGGACGACGTCCCGGGCGACCTCGCGCACTACATCGACCACACGCTCCTTCGGCCCGACGCCTCGGCGGCCGACATCGACACGCTGTGCGCCGAGGCGAAGGAGCATCGCTTCGCGGCCGTCTGCATCAACCCGACCTGGGTCCGCCGGGCCGCCGACAACCTGCGCGGCTCGGATGTCGCCGTCGCGTCGGTGATCGGCTTCCCGTTCGGTGCCGCGACGAGCGAGGTCAAGGCCCTCGAGGCGCGGCGCGCCATCCGCGATGGCGCCCGCGAGATCGACATGGTCATCAACATCGGAGCGCTCAAGAGCGGGATGCTCGACACGGTTCGCGCGGACATCGCCGGCGTCTCGGATGCCTGCCACGAGTCCGGAGCCGCGAACAAGGTGATCATCGAGACGGGGCTCCTCACCGACGCCGAGAAGGTCGTCGCCTGCCGCCTGGCGCAGCAGGCGAAGGCCGACTTCGTCAAGACCTCCACCGGCTACGCGAAGGGAGGGGCCACCGTCTTCGACGTCGCCCTCATGCGGGAGACGGTCGGGCCGAAGATGGGCGTCAAGGCGGCGGGCGGGATCCGCACCGCCGAGGACGTGCAGGACATGATCGCGGCCGGCGCGACCCGGATCGGGGCCTCGGCCGGCGTCAAGATCGTGATGGGAGAGAAGGTCGCGCATGGGCAGTATTGACCTCCGGGCGTACGTCTTCCTGGACAGCCTCCAGGCGCAGTACGCGGCGTTCCTCGGGACCGTGGCCCAGGGTTTCCTCCCGCTGGCCGGCGACGCCTCGCTCTCGATCGAGGTCTCGCCCGGGATCGAGATCAACCGGCTCACCGACATCGCCCTCAAGTCGACGACGGTCAAGCCCGGGATGCAGATCATCGAGCGCTACTACGGGATGCTCGAGATCCACTCGCCCTCGCAGGCGGAGGTCCGCGCCGCCGGCGCCGCGATCCTCGCCGAGATCGGCCTGGGGGAGACCGACCGGATCAAGCCGAGGATCCTCTCGAGCCAGATCATCCGCCGCATCGACGACCACCAGGCGCAGCTCATCAACCGGACCCGTCACGGCCAGATGCTGATCCCGGGCGAGACGCTCTACGTCCTGGAGCTCGAGCCGGCGGCCTATGCCGCGCTGGCCGCCAACGAGGCGGAGAAGGCGGCCCACATCAACATCCTCGAGGTTCGGGCCTTCGGCTCGATGGGTCGCATCTACCTCGGCGGCGAGGAGCGCGACATCGACGTCGGCTGGCGGGCTGCCGTCGCGGCGATCGAGGGGCTCGAGGGACGCGAAGCGAAGCCATAAGTGCCCGCGTCCGGCGCGCATCCGCACCAGCACGGCATCAGCGAACAGGTCGAGTACAAGAGATCGAGAAGGAGTACGGATCGATGGCAGAAGCACTCGGGATGATCGAGGCCCGCGGGTTCGCAGCGGTGGTCGAGGCCGCCGACGCGATGGTGAAGGCAGCCAAGGTCGAGCTCGTCAGCTACGAGAAGACCGGCGGCGGGTACGTCACGGCCGTGGTGCGCGGCGACGTCGCGGCCGTGAAGGCAGCGGTCGAGGCCGGCGTGCGGAACGCCGCCAAGGTCGGCGAGGTCGTCGCCAGCCACGTGATCGCCCGGCCGCACGTCAACGTCGACCTCGTGCTGCCGCTCGGGCGGCTCAAGGAGGCGAAGGCCGAGGGCAACCGGGACTAGGACACGGGATCGGGCGCGCCGGCTCGACGCCGGCGCGCCGCTCCCCCAGCAGGCGGTGGAAGATGCTCCTTGGACGAGTGACCGGGACCGTGGTCGCGAGCCAGAAAGAGCCCCTCATGGAGGGCTGGAAGCTCCTCGTGGTGCGCCAGCTCGACGCGCAGAACCACGAATCCGGCGGCTACGTGGTGGCCGCCGACGCGGTCGGGGCGGGCGTCGGCGAGGTCGTCCTCTACGCCACGGGCAGCTCCGCCCGGCAGACGGAGACCACGAAGGACCGGCCCTGCGACGCGGTGATCATGGCGATCGTCGACACGTGGGAGATCGGCGGGACCGAGGTCTACCGCAAGTAGTGGGCAGAGAGCGATGAGCGAGCTCAACGAGCGCGAGATCACCGAGATCATCGAGCGCGTCCGGCGGCGGGTCGCGTCGGCGGGCGACGAGCGCCCGGGCGCCGGCCTGCGCGCCGATGCGGCGCTGGCGGCCGTGGACACGGCGGAGCTCGGCGACGGGATCCACGCCACGATCGACGAGGCCGTCGCGGCCGCCACGCAGGCGTTCCGCGTCGTTCGGTGCCCAGGGCCTCGCGGGCCGCAAGCTGATCATCGACGCGGTCCGGCGGTCGATGCTCGATCACGCCGAGCAGCTCGCCCGGATGGCCCACCAGGAGACGCATCTCGGACGCGTCGAGGACAAGATCGTCAAGAACCGCCTCGTGGCGTCCAGGGCGCCGGGCCCGGAGGACCTCGAGGTCCAGGCGGTCACCGGCGACGCGGGCATGATGGTCACCGAGTTCGCCCCGTTCGGCGTGGTCGCCGCGATCACGCCGGTCACCAACCCGACCTCGACGATCATCAACAACACGATCAGCATCGTCTCGGCCGGCAACGCCGTCGTCTTCAATGCGCATCCCAACGCGCGGCGCTGCTCCGCGGAGACGATCCGCCTCATCAACCGGGCGATCGTCGCGGCCGGCGGGCCGCCGAACCTGGTCTCGGCGGTGGCTTCGCCGACCATCGAGACGGCGCGCGCGCTGATGAGCCACCCCGGGGTCCGCGTCCTCCTCGTGACCGGCGGCCCGGCGGTCGTGCGCGAGGCGCTCAAGACCGACAAGCGCGCGATCACGGCCGGCCCGGGCAACCCGCCGGCAGTCGTCGACGGGACCGCCGACGTCGAGCGGGCCGCTCGCGACATCGTCCGGGGCGCGTCCTTCGACAACAACATCGTGTGCATCGACGAGAAGGTCGTGCTCGTCGTGGACTCGGTCGCCGACCGGCTCATCCGCGCGATGACCCAGAACGGGGCCTACCTGCTCAAGGAGCACGAGCTTCGGCGCCTGGAGCGGATCATCTTCACGGAGCTCGGCCAGCCCGGCAAGCCCGGCGTCATCAACCCGGCCTGGATCGGCCGCGACGCGGCGAAGATCCTCGCCGAGATCGGAGTCCAGGCGGAACCGCCGCCCCGCCTCCTGGTCGCCGACGTCCCGCGGGACCACAGCCTGGCCTGGACCGAGCAGATGATGCCGGTCCTGCCGGTCGTCCGGGTCGGCACGGTGGACCAGGCGATCGAGCTCGCGGTGCGCATGGAGCACGGCTTCCGCCACACGGCCTCGATCCACTCCACGAACGTGGAGACGATCACGAAGATGGCACGCGCCATGAACTGCAGCATCTTCGTGACGAACGGGCCCAACGTCGCGGGGCTCGGCGAAGGCGGCGAGGGCTTCACGTCGTTCTCGATCGCGAGCCCGTCCGGCGACGGACTGACGCGGCCGCGGACCTTCTCGCGCGAGCGGCGAATCACCGTCGTCGGCGCGTTGCGGATCGTCTGACGGTGGTTCTGCCCGCGGTCGAGCCGGCACTCGCGCTCCTCGAGCTCGACTCCATCGCGGCCGGCATCGAGGCCGGGGACGCGATGGCGAAGCGCGCCCCGATCGACGTCCTCCGGGCAGGCACGGTCCATCCCGGCAAGTACCTGGTCCTCATCGGCGGCGCGGTCGGCGACGTCGAGGAGGCGCTCGAGGCGGGTCGCGAGGTCGGCGCCTCCTGCGTCCTCGACGTCGTGCTCCTGCCCAACGTCCACCCGGAGCTCGTGGCCGCCATCCGCGGGACGCGCCGCCCCCCTGCCGGGGAGGCGCTGGGCATCATCGAGACGGCGACGGTCGCCGCGATCATCGAGGCCGCCGACGCCGGGCTCAAGGGCGCCCACGTCCACCTCGCTCGACCTTCGCCTGGCCGACGACCTGGGTGGCAAGGGCTACCTGCTCTTCGACGGGACCATCGCCGACGTCGAGGCGGCGGTCGAGATCGGCGCCGGTCGGATCGCAGGTTCGCCCGGCCTCATCCTGCGCGTGATCCCGCGCCTGCACCCCGAGATGGCCGGAAACCTCGCCGCCGACGCGCGATTCGCCGGCCGGGTCCGCGGAGCGGCCAGCGAAGGCGCGCCGGCTCGCCGCGACGGCGGCGCTGCTCCCCGGGAGGCGCCGGGCACGGCGACGTCCCCGGCATCTCGCGGCCGGCGGCGGTAGCCGGGATGCAGCTTGCGCGCGTGATCGGGACCGTCGTGGCGACGGTCAAGTCGCCCGGGCTCGAGGGCGTGAAGCTCCTCGTGATCCAGCCCCTCGACCGTGCCCTGCGCCCGAACGGGGGCCAGCTCGTGGCGGCAGACGCGGTCCACATGGCCGGACCCGGCGAGCTCGTCTACTTCGTGGCGGCACGCGAGGCCGCCCAGGCCATGCCCGACCCGTTCGTGCCGGTCGACCACGCCATCGTCGGGATCGTGGACGCGATCGAAGCGCTGGCCGGGGGCGGCCTGCCGGCCGGCGCCGAACCCCGGGCCGGCGGTGCCACGCGAGCCGAACCGAGGGCGCGAGCCGCTCGGCCGGCGGAGGCAGGGATCGTGAAGCTCGGCCGCGTGGTGGGCACCGTCGTCTCCACGATCAACCACCCCAGCTTCGACGAACGCACGCTCCTCGTCTGCGACCTCCTCGATCCCGTCCGGCCGGCCGTCCGGCGGCTATCTCATCGCGGTCGATTCCGTGGGCGCCGGTGCCGGTGAGACCGTGCTGCTCCTCGACGAGGGCACGTCCGCCCGGCAGGTCCTGCGCGCGCCGGGCGCGCCGATCCGGACGGTCGTGGTGGGGATCGTGGACGCGGTCATGGAGAGGCCGGCCGTTGACGGCTCGGCGCCGCAGGGCCCGGCCGTCGAGGCGCGACCCAGGCGTCGTCGGTGACGGCCCGCGGCAACGGCGACGCGGCGGAGCAGAGGGCACCCGGCATCTCCGGGGCTGCGGAACGCCGGACCTCCGGCGACGCCGACCCGGCCGCGCTGCGACGGATCCTGGAGGACGCGGCTGCGGGACGCTTCCCGCCCGCCGACGGCGTGACCGAGATCGTCCCCTCCCCGGACGGACCCGTCCACGCCGTGCTCGCCTTCACGGCACACCACCTCGTGGCGGCCGACATCGACCCGCCCGAGGTCGCGGCGCACCTGGACCCGGACGACATCGCGGCGCCCATGGGAGCCCACTTCCTCGCATGGCTCGGCGGGCGCCTGGGCGCCGTTCCCGGGACGCTCGACGTCGTGCTCGCAGCACGGGCCGGCGCAGGAGCGCCGCCCTTCCCCGACGGGATCCACGAGATCGTCCCCGACGCTCGACGCGGGAGGGTCGGCCGCGCGCTCCTGTACCGCTCCGACATCCGGGCGTGGGAATCGGCCGATGGGAATGGCCTCCTCGTCGTGGGGCGTGGCCTTGCCGGCCGGTGGGAGGCGTCGTTCGAGGTCTCACCGGGCGCGCGCGGCCGCGGCCTGGGCCGGACGCTGGCGGCGGTCTCCATGCTTGCCGTGCCGCCCGGCGAGCGGGTCTTCATGCAGGTTGCGCCCGGCAACACCGCATCACTCCGGGCCGTCCTCGCGGCCGGGTATCGCCCGATCGGGGCCGAGGTCCTGCTCCGCAAGGACGGCGGCGCTCCAGGCTGATCGGCGCTGCGGCGCGCGGACCGACTCCGGGCCCGCCGTCGGACACGGCGATCCGCGGGGCCATCGGAGACGCGACGGCCCGGACGGGCCCGGGCCGCGCTATCCCGTGATCCGCTCCAGGATCACCGGCGGGGCGTCCGGCGCCTCGTCCCCGATCCTGATCGCGGCCCGGACCTCGGCAGCGGCGGCCTCCGCCTGGCCCGGCGTGCGCGCATGCACGAGGCAGAGCGGCCGGTCCGGCCCGACGGCGGCTCCGACCGGCGCGACCTGCGTGAAGCCGACCGCGTGGTCGATGGGCTGGTCCGCCCGCACGCGTCCTCCGCCCATCCCGACGATCGCCACGCCGATGGCCCGTGCATCCTCGGCGACGACGAATCCGGCCCGCGACGGTTGGACGGCCAGCGTGACCTCGGGCAGCGGCAGGTACGCGTCGGGCCGCTCCAGCAGGTCGAGCGGCCCCCCGAGCGCGGCGACCATGCGGGCGAAGCGCTCGGCCGCGTCGCCCGAGGCGAGCGCACGCTCGCACGCGACCCGCGCTTCGGCAACCGTCGCGAACAACGCGCCGGTGACCAGCAGCTCGGCGGAGAGCGCCATCGTCAGCTCGTGCTGACGGGCTTCGCGCCCTCCCGGGCCAGGCGAATGCCCGACCGGCCCGCCCGCCGATCCATCCCGCGCGTCCTCGCCGGCCAGGTAGGCGATCGCCTCGCGCACCTCGACCGCGTTCCCCGCCGTCGTTCCCAGCACCTGGCTCATGTCGGTCAGCAGCGCGGTGGTCTGGCACCCGGCGCCGTTGGCGACCGCGACGATGCTCTCCGCGAGGGCGCGCCCATCCTCGGCCGTGCGCATGAACGCGCCGGTGCCGAACTTGACGTCCATGACGAGGCCGCGGAGGCCGGCAGCCAGCTTCTTCGACAGGATCGACGAGGTGATCAGGGGGATGCTCTCGACGGTGGCCGTGACGTCGCGGATGGCGTAGAGCCGCCGGTCGGCGGGCGCAAGGTCGGCCGTCTGGCCGATGATCGCGCAGCCGATCTCGCGGACGACTCGCCGGAAGGTCGCGTTGTCGGGGGCGGTCGTGTAACCCGCGATCGCGTCCATCTTGTCGAGGGTGCCGCCCGAGTGCCCGAGCCCGCGCCCGGAGATCATCGGGACGGCGCCGCCGCACGCGGCCACGATCGGCGCGAGCATCAGCGAGACCTTGTCGCCCACGCCACCCGTGGAGTGCTTGTCGAGCGGCGGCCCCGCCAGGTCCGCGCCCGACCAGTCGAGAACAATCCCCGAATCGCGCATGCCACGGGTCAACGCGATGACCTCCGGGCGGGTCATCCCGCGGAAGAAGACCGCCATCGCGAACGCGGCCACCTGTCCCTCGGCGATCGAGCCGTCGGTGATCCCGGCCACGAAGTACGCGATCTCGGCGTCGGTCAGCGCCCTGCCGTCGCGCTTCGC
Source organism: uncultured Chloroflexia bacterium (assembly GCA_963734535.1). GTDB lineage: Bacteria > Chloroflexota > Limnocylindria > Limnocylindrales > CSP1-4 > CTSoil-043. The sequence continues at coordinate 13,724 of CAVTHS010000007.1, forward strand.
CCGGATGACCTCCTGCGGCAGCACGCCCCTACGCGTCCGATCCCTGCCCGGCCGCGAACGATCCGACGAACGCACGGACCAGCCGGGTGAGGTCAGCGGCGGCGATGGCGGCGCCGCGCAGGGTCTGCTCGTGGTCGATCGGCACGTCGCTCATGCCCACGGCCAGGTTGGTGATCGCGCTGATCGCGGCCACCCGAAGCCCGGCGTGACGCGCGACGATCACCTCCGGCACGGTCGACATGCCCACCGCGTCCGCCCCCATGGTCCTGTATGCGCGGATCTCGGCCGGCGTCTCGAACAGCGGCCCGAGGAGCCCGCAGTAGACGCCCTCGTGCAGGCGGATCCCCAGCCCGTCGGCGAGCGTGCGCAGGCGCGATCGAAGGGCCGGATCGTAGGCATCCTCGAGACCCACGAATCGCTCGCCCCAGGCGTCGTCGTTCGGCCCGACCAGCGGATTCGTCCACATGAAGTTGAGGTGATCCGTGATGAGCATCAGGCTGCCGGGCCCCGCCTCGGCCCGCAGCGAGCCCGCCGCGTTGGTCAGCAGGAGCGCCTCGACGCCGAGCGCGGCAAAGGTCCGAATCGGCAGCCGGATCAGGGCAGGTGCATGACCCTCGTAGAGGTGGAAGCGCCCCTGCATGCAGGCGACGGTGACGCCGTCGAGCTCGCCGACCAGGAAGCGGCCGGCATGGCCGGGAACGGTTGACGTCGGGAAGCCCGGGATCTCGGCATATGGGATCGCGGCGGCGTTCTCGAGCAGGTCGGCGAGCCCGCCGAGGCCGGAGCCGAGCACGATCCCGAGGCGCGGCGTGCGTCCTCCGGCCCGCGTCCGGATCAGGGCCGCCGCGGCGCCGGGGTCCCCGAACGCGTCCATCGCACCAGGGCCGACCGGGCTCATCGGGCCGTCCTGCCGAGCAGGAACTCGGGCCCGAAGCTCAGCGGCAGCAGCTCGCCGAGCGTCACGGTCCGGATGACGCCGGCCGGGCCTGCAAGGTGGATCGATGCGTCGAGCGGCATGAACTCGCGCAGCCGCTGCCGGCAGCCGCCGCACGGGGAGGGGAGACCGGCGGCAGGGTCGGCAACCACGAGCGCCTCGGTGACCCGCCGCCCGCCCGCGGCGATCAGGACGCCGATCGCGGATGCCTCGGCGCACTGGCCCTGGGGGTAGGCCGCGTTCTCGACGTTCGGGGCCGCGTGGATCCGGCCGAGCTCGTCGCGCAGCGCCGCGCCAACGGCGTAGCCCGAGTACGGCGAATAGGTCCGCTCACGCGCGCCGAGGGCGGCGGCGAGGAGGTCGTCGGGCGAGCCGGCGGTTGGCATCGGGTCGGGCCTCCGTGGTCGTCAGAGAGGGCGCCTATGAAACGCCCGGGTGCGTGGACAATGCTTTGACCATCCTGCCTCGACTGTGTATAGTACCGGGGCGGGGTGGAGCAGCGGCAGCTCGTCGGGCTCATAACCCGAAGGTCAAGGGTTCGAATCCCTTCCCCGCAACCAAACCCGAATCCACCAGCGAACCCCGGCCCGCCCGCCGGGGTTCGTGATTCCCGGCCGGATCACGCCGAGGGCGGCGTCGTCGGGCCGCTCGGGCCGCACGCGACGTTGATCGCGGCACGTGGCCGGTCCGGCCCGGCCCCGGTCGGGAGCTCGCCACCCGGGCCGCCACGAGGCCGTCCTGGTCGGGCGGGGTATTCTCTCGATCCGCAGCGCCGGGCCGGCCATCGCCCCGACGAGCACGACTGGGGGGTCACGAGATGACGCAGGTCGCCGAGCCGACCGTCCACGCGGCGGCCGGGCTGGAGCGGGTCAACCACTGGATCGGCGGCCAGCGCGTCGCCGGCCGATCGGGACGATCCGGGCCGGTCTACGACCCGGCACGCGGCGTCGTCGCGCGGACCGTCGACTTCGCCTCGGTCGAGGAGGTCGATGCCGCAGTCGCTGCCGCGAAGGCAGCGTTCCCGGCGTGGCGGGCCACCTCGCTCTCGAAGCGGACGGACATCATGTTCCGGATCCGGAACCTCGTCGAGGCGAACCGGAAGGAGCTCGCGGGACACCTCACCGCGGAACACGGCAAGGTCACCTCCGATGCGCTCGGCGAGATCGCGCGCGGCCTGGAGAACCTCGAGTTCGCCTGCGGGATCCCGAACCTGGTCAAGGGCGGCTTCACCGAGCAGGCCTCGACGGGTGTCGACGTGTACCAGATCCGCCAGCCGCTCGGCGTGGTCGCCGGGATCACGCCCTTCAACTTCCCCGCCATGGTGCCGATGTGGATGTTCGCGACCGCGATCGCCTGCGGCAACGCGTTCATCCTCAAGCCGTCGGAGAAGGACCCGTCCGCCTCGCTCTTCATGGCCGAGCTCCTTGCCGAGGCGGGCGTCCCGGCCGGCATCTTCAGCGTCGTCCAGGGCGACAAGGTGGCCGTCGGCCGGATCCTCGAGCACCCGGACATCGCGGCGGTCAGCTTCGTCGGGAGCACCCCGATCGCGCGCTACATCTACGAGACCGCGACGAAGCAGGGCAAGCGGGTCCAGGCCCTGGGCGGCGCGAAGAATCACATGCTGGTCCTGCCCGACGCGGACATCGAGATGGCGGCCGACGCGGCGGTCTCGGCGGGCTACGGCTCGGCGGGCGAGCGCTGCATGGCGATCGCCACGATCGTCGCAGTCGGCGACGTCGCGGACCCGCTCATCGAGGCAATTCGGGCCAGGCTTCCGAAGGTCACCGTGGGTCCGGGCGCCGATCCCGCGTCGCAGATGGGCCCGCTCATCACCCGGCAGCACCGCGACAAGGTGGCGTCATACCTCGACTCGGCCCCCGCCCAGGGCGCGACGGTGGTCGTGGACGGCCGGGAGCATCCGCTCCACGGCGAGAGCAAGGGCTTCTTCCTGGGGGCCAGCCTCATCGACAACGTCGGGGTGGGCATGGACTGCTACCGGGACGAGATCTTCGGCCCGGTCCTGACGGTGATGCGGGTCAAGACCTACGAGGAAGCGGTCGGCCTCATCAACGCGAATCCATATGGGAACGGGACCGCGATCTTCACCCGGGACGGGGGCGCTGCGCGCCAGTTCCAGTTCGAGGTCAACGCGGGAATGGTCGGGATCAACGTGCCGATCCCGGTGCCGGTCGCCTACTACAGCTTCGGGGGCTGGAAGGCCTCGCTCTTCGGCGACCTTCACATGTACGGTCCCGAGGGCATCCAGTTCTATACGCGGGCCAAGGTCGTCACGTCGCGCTGGCCTGACCCGGGCACGTCGAAGGTCGACCTGGGGTTCCCGAGGACGCGCTGAGGGTCACCGTTGGCCGGCGTCCCGAACGGCCCCGCGCCGCCGCCGCTACTCCCAGCGAAACGTCCGAGCCGTGAGGATTGACGTCCCGGTCGCCCACGCGGCGAGGAGCAGGAGCGGCCCGATCGTGTCGCCGGTGCTCGTCCCGAGGCCGATCCTGAGCGAGTCGGCCAGCGCGGCGGTGGGCAGGAGCGAGGCAAGGGCACCGAGCATGCCGGGCAGCTGGTGGGCGGGAACCAGGAGGCCCCCGAGCAGCAGGGCCAGCAGGAAAAGCGCATTCGTGAGCGCCATCGTCGCCTCCGCCCGGAGCGCGCCGGCGAGGAGCAACCCGAGCGCGCTGAAGGCGCCCGTCCCGAGGATGACCGCCACGAGGACGACGAGCGGGTCCCAGCCCGTCCCAGGCCGCCAGCCGAAGACCGCGACCGAGAGCCCGACCAGGAGGACCGCCTGGACCGCCTCGACGACCACGATCGTTCCGATCTTCGCGATCATCAGCTGGCCGCGCGTGAGCGGTGATCCGCCCAGCCGCTTGAGCACCCCGTAGGACCGTTCGAAGCCCGTGGAGATCCCGAGGTTCACCAGGCCGGCGGCGACGATCGCCGTGGCGAGGATCGCGGGGAGGACCACGTCGATCGGGCGCCCCCCCGGCGTCGCGGTGGCCGCCGCCGGCAGGGCGGGCACGGATCCGAAGAAGACGAGCAGGACCGCCGGCAGCATGAGCGTCACGACGAGGTTCTCGAGCCGGCGGCTCGTGAGGCGCAGCTCCATCTCCAGGGCGGAGGCGATCCGCGCCAGCGGCGAGGAAGGCCGGCCGCCGCCGCCGCGGAGCACGTCGGGGATCACGCGGCTGCTCATTCGCGGCCAGCCCCGGCGACGACCGGGACGACATCGCCATCGTCGAGGGCCGGCGCCGGCGAGCTCACGTCGCCGGGGAACGACGCTGATGGTGCTGCGTCGTCGCGTGCCCCGGCGACCAGCTCGAGGAATCGCTCCTCCAGCGTGCCTCCCGACGTCTGCAGCTCCGCGAGGAGGAGGCCGCGCTGCTCGCACCAGTCGGCAAGGCAGGCGATCGACCGGGGGTCCGGACCCCGTCCCGTGAGGCGGTGACGTCCCGAACCGCCGTCCGGCACGAGTGGCCCGCCGAGAGCGGCACCCAGCCGATCGAGCTCGCCCGCGTCGAGCGTCACGCCGGACCCATCGCGGCCTGCCAGCCGGAAGCGGAGGACCGGCCCGGACCCGGCGACGAGCTCGGCGGGCGTCCCGGCCGCGACGGCCCGTCCGTGGTCCATCACGACCACCCGGTCGGCGAGCCGCTCGACGTCGGCGAGCTCGTGGGTGGTCAGCAGGATCGTCCGGCCCGTCGACCGGAGGTCGCCGATGAGCCCGCGCACCACGGCTTTCGCCTCCGGGTCCATGCCGGCGGTCGGCTCGTCGAGGACCAGGAGCTCGGGCCGCCCGACGAGCGCGAGCGCGAGCGAGAACCGCTGCTTCTCGCCGCCCGAGAGGAGCTTGTAACGCCGGTCCCCGACCTGGTTCAGCCCCAGCAGGTCCAGCAGCTGGTCGGGGTCCACCGGGTCCGCGTAGAAGCGGGAGTGGAACCGGAGCAGCTCGCGGGGCCGGCCCTGCGGCGTGATGCCGCCGCTCTGGAGCATCAGGCCGACGCGGGCGTGGAGCGCGGCCCGATCGCGAACCGGGTCCATCCCGAGGACGCGCACGCTGCCGCCATCGGACCTGCGATAGCCCTCGAGGATCTCGACCGTCGTCGTCTTCCCGGCACCGTTCGGGCCGAGCAGCGCGACGAGCTCGCCCCGGGGAACCGCCAGGTCGAGGCGGTCGATGACCTGGAGCGTTCCATAGCGCTTCTGGAGCCCGTGGACCTCGACCGCGAGCGGCGCGCCGGCCGTGTCCAGATCTTCCGTGCCGCCGTGCGTCCGGCGCGGGTTCGCCTCGCCGTCGTCGGGACGGGCGACCATGGTGTGCGGAGGTGCCGTCACGCCAGGATCGCGGCGAGGATCGCGTCGAGCTCGGCGGCGTCGCGGACCTGCCCGATCTGGATGTCGCGGACGATCCCGGCGCGATCGATGAAGTAGCTCTGCGGCGGGGCGAGGACCGCCCACGGCTGCGCGATCGTGCGGGCCGGGTCCGCGATCGTCGGCCAGTCGGCCTTCTCGTCCGCCACGAAGGCCCGGGCCGGGGCGGCGTCGTCCTTGAAGAGGACGCCGACCACCTTGAGCCCTTGCGCGGCGTGGCGCTTCTCGGCGGCCGCCAGGAGCGGGAACTCGTCCCGGCACGGCCCGCACCACGATGCCCAGAAGTTGACGAGGACCGGCGATCCGCGCAGCGACGCCAGGTCGAACGGCGCCCCGTCGAGCGTGGTGCCGGCCAGCGCGGGCGCCGCCTTCCCGATGAGCGGCGAGCCGATCTGGATCACGGAGGCGCCCGGCGAGCCTGGCACGGACGGCGTGATCGCGACGCCGCCTGTCGCGCACCCGGCGAGCACGATCGAGGCAACCGCCACGACGGCGAGGCGCGCCGCGGCGCCCCGAAGCCGGCGCTCGATGCAGGGCTTCATGCGGCCGGTCCCGGGTGCCTCGACGGCACTGCCCCGGCCGGATGTCGGGCCGGGCCCATGGCACGGGCCATCACTTGACCGTCAGGGTGCCGACCATGTTCGGGTGCACCGAGCAGACGAAGGCATAGGTACCGGCCGGCAGCGCCGGCACGTCGTAGGTCCGGGTGTCGGTGCCGCTGAAGATCTCGCCCTTGAAGACCTCGGTCCCGCTCGCCGAGCCGGCGTGGATCGCGACGTTGTGGGGGATCCCCGCGTCGTTGTTGGTGAAGACGATCTGGAACGGCGTGCCCGCCGGTGCGGAGAGGTCGGTCGCGTCGTAGGCCACGCCCGAGGCGGCCAGCTTGAGCGAGACCGATGCGCCCGGCGCACCGCTCGCGCCCGGCGCACCGCTCGCCGCGGGAGAGCCGGCCGGGCCTCCTGCCGACGGGGCCGCGGAGGCGGCCGGGGACGGCGCGGGCGGACGGCTTCCCGGACGCGGCCGCGATCGCGGCATTGTCCCGCGGCGGCACGATCCCGGCCGCGATCAGGATGCTCGCCGCGAAGATCACGCCGAACGCAAGGAGCGTCTTCGTGGGGAAGCCCGGGGCAGGGATGTTCTCCAGGTGCCCGGTCGTGTCGGCCCGGACGGTCTCGCGGTACTCGGCGCGAGCGTCCCGCAGCCAGCCCAGGAGGGAGATGATCAGCATCAGGAGGCCGCCCAGGAAGATCGTGACGTTCAGCACGCCACCGAGCAACATCGCCGAGAAGGCGAGCGCGAGGAGGAGCGGCTGGAAGCTTGGGCCCGGGACGTGGACGCCCGGCGGCGGCGCCTCGCGGACCGCGGGCAGGGCAGCCGACCCGGCGAGGGCGTCGTAGTCGCGGCTCGCCTCGCGCCCCCAGTAGAGGAGGCCCGAGACCAGGGCCACGATCCCGATCGCGATCGCGAGGAGGCCGAACGGCGCGATCGTCCAGGCCGTCGAGTTCGCGATGGGCTGGTTGGTCGCCGGATCCATCTTCGGCCCGACATGGACGAAGAGGATGGCGAGGAAGAAGCAGGCGAACCCGGCGGCCGCCAGGAAGGGGGCCAGGCTCGGCCCCGGCAGATGAACGCCGGACGGCGTCGGCGCGGCCGGGAGCGGCCGGGTCCGCATCGGTGGCGCCGTCAGCGCACGCCGGGCGACCCAGCCCAGGTAGCCGACCACGAGCACCGCCAGCCCGAGCGGGATCAGGGCAACGAGCGCGCCCCAGTCCGGCGAGACGAGCTTGTTGAGGAACTCGAGGAGGGAATCCCAGGGCGACATCAGCGGGCGATCGACTGTCCCGTGCTACTCGGTCTCGTCGCCGCGAGGCGAGGCCGCCATCAGCACGAAGCCCATCAGGCCCATCGCCACGCCGAGGGCGAGGAGCATCGTCAGGCCGCCCCAGTCGCGGCTCAGGAGCCCGTAGACGATGCCGATCCCGATGAAGACGAGGCCGATGAGCATCGCCCGGCGGGGTCGCATGATCATGAACGCGATCCTCCGGCCATCAGAGCAGGTAGAGCGTCGAGAAGAGCGCGATCCAGACGACGTCCACGAAATGCCAGTAGATGGAGGTCGCCTCGACCGCGTCGTGATGCCTGGCCGAGAACTGCCCGGCCATGCCGCGATAGAGCACGACGCTCAGCATGATCGCACCACCGAGCACGTGCGCGCCATGGAAGCCGGTCAGCGTGTAGAAGGTGCTGCCGAACGCGGTGTCGGTGATCCCGAACCCGAGCTGCGTGTAGTCGTAGACCTGCCCGGCGAGGAATGTCAACCCGAGCAGGAGCGTGATCCCCGTGTTCCGGAGGAAGCCGGTCCGGTCGCCCCTGCGGATCGCCGAGACGCCAAGCTGCATGGTGACCGACGAGAGGACGAGGATCGACGTCAGGATCGCGGGGAGCACGATCTCGTGGTGGATCTGGAACGGCGCGAATGCGGTCTCGTTGACGAAGGGCGGCCACTGGGTGGCGTTGAGGCGGACGTTGAAGTAGGCCGCGAAGAGGCCGGCAAAGAACATGACCTCGGAGACGATGAACAGGATCATCCCCAGGATCGGGTTGCTGATCCCGCGCTGGCCATGGGCCCGGCTCTCGCCCACGACGGCGACGTGCGGGGCGAGGGCGCTGCTGTTCGCGGCCATGCTCAGTGTCCTGCCGCGAGCGCCGGCGGGTCGGCAGCGTGGCGCTGGTCGAAGACCGGTCGCTCGGAGCGGATCGGCGGCAGGTGGTCGAAGTTGTAGGGCGGCGGCGGCGACGAGGTTGCCCACTCCAGCGTGTTCGCCTCCCACGGATCGTCGCCGGCCGGCTCGCCGCCGCGGAACGTGATGAGGACGTTCCACAGGAACGGCAGCATCGCCACCGCGATCGTGAAGCCGCCGATCGTCGCGAGGAGGTTCAGGTCGTTCCAGCCGGCGGTCGCGCTGTAGTCGGCGATGCGCCGCGGCATCCCGGAGATGCCCATGAGGTGCATCGGGAAGAAGGTCAGGTTCATCCCGATGAAGATCCCGACGAAGTGAATCTTGCCCAGGCCTTCGTGGAGCTTCCGACCGAACATCTTCGGCCACCAGTAGTAGAGGCCGGCGAAGACGCCCATGATCGAGCCGCCGAAGAGGACGTAGTGGATGTGGGCCACGATGAAATAGGTCGCGTGGACGTGGTAGTCCACGGGCACCGCGGCCAGGAAGGCACCGTTGATCCCGCCGATCAGGAAGAGCGACAGGAACCCCAAGGCGAACAGCATCGCCGTCGTGAAGCGGAGCTTGCCGCGGAACAGGGTGGCGATCCAGTTGAACATCTTCACGCCGGTCGGGACGGCGATCAGGAACGTCATCAGGCTGAAGAACGGCAGATAGACCGAGCCCGTCGTGAACATGTGGTGAGCCCAGACCGAGAAGCCCAGGGCGCCGATTCCCGCGGTCGCGAAGACGAACGCCTTGTAGCCGAAGAGCGGCTTGCGGCTGAAGGTGGGCAGGACCTCGGACACGATCCCCATCGCCGGCAGGATCATGATGTAGACGGCCGGGTGGCTGTAGAACCAGAAGACGTTCTGCCAGAGGATGGCGTTGCCGCCGGCGAGCGCGGTGTTGAAGAAGCTCCCGCCGAAGTTGCGGTCGATGTAGAGCATGATCAGGGCGCTCGTCAGGACGGGCGTGCCCATCAGGACCAGGACGCTGGTGACCATCATCGTCCACACGAAGACTGGCATCCGGAAGAGGGTCATCCCCGGCGCACGCATCTTGAAGATCGTGACCAGGAAGTTGACCGCGCCCAGGATGGAGCTGGTGCCGACCAGCGTCAGGGCGACGATCCAGAGGTCGGTCCCGGGGCCCTTCGAGAAGGCCGACTGCGCCAGCGGGCTGTAGCTGGTCCAGCCCGCCGCGGCCGCTCCGCCCAGCGGGAAGCCCATCATCGCGATCAGCGCCGAGAGCGGGAGCAGCCAGAACGAGAGCGCGTTGATGCGCGGAAATGCCATGTCCGGCGCGCCGATCATGAGCGGCACGAGGTAGTTGCCGAAGCCTGCCAGGAACGGGATGACGACCCAGAAGATCATCACCGAGGCGTGCATCGTGAACATCTGGTTGTACGTGGACTCGGTCATGAACTGGAGCCCCGGCTGGGCCAGCTCGGTCCGGACCGCGAGCGCAAACAGCCCGCCGATCAGGAAGAGGATCAGCGAGTTGAACGTGTAGAGGATCCCGATCTTCTTGTGATCGGTGGTCGTCAGCCATTCGTAGAGCCCGGTGCGGTAGGTCGCCGCGGGCCGGAGCACGGTGGTGGCCATCGGGACTCTCCTACTTGACCGTCAGGGTGCCGACCATGTTCGGGTGCACCGAGCAGACGAAGGCATAGGTACCGGCCGGCAGCGCCGGCACGTCGTAGGTCCGGGTGTCGGTGCCGCTGAAGATCTCGCCCTTGAAGACCTCGGTCCCGCTCGCCGAGCCGGCGTGGATCGCGACGTTGTGGGGGATCCCCGCGTCGTTGTTGGTGAAGACGATCTGGAACGGCGTGCCCGCCGGTGCGGAGAGGTCGGTCGCGTCGTAGGCCACGCCCGAGGCGGCCAGCTTGAGCGAGACCGATGCGCCCGGCGCACCGCTCGCGCCCGGCGCACCGCTCGCCGCGGGAGAGCCGGCCGGGCCTCCTGCCGACGGGGCCGCGGAGGCGGCCGGGGACGGCGCGGGCGGCGGGGTCAGCTCCTGCTGGAGCCAGGCCACGTAGTCGGCCTTCGACTCCACCTGCACCTGGAACTCCATGAACTGGTGGAAGAGGCCGCAGAACTGGGTGCACTGGCCGCGGAAGATCCCCGACCCGGTCCGCCGTGAACTGGATGACCTGGTCCTTGCGGGGCGTGATGTCGCGCTGGTACAGGAATGCGGGGACGTAGAACGAGTGGATGACGTCGATCGAATGCAGCTGGAGCTCGACCGTCTCGTTGACCGGGACATGCATCGTGGGCGGCGTCCAGTTCGTTCGATCGCCGCCGGCGGGCGGCGTCCCGATCACCGTCACGCACTTGCCCTTGTTCGCGGCCGCCCCGCAGTCCTCCCATGCCACGCCGTCGGGCGCGTAGACGAACTGCCACTGCCACTGGTAGGCCACCACGCCGATGCGGACGGCCGGCGTCGGCGTGCGGGCGTCGACCGTGTTGAGGGTCTGCCAGGACAGGACGAAGAGCGCCAGGACGAGCGCGATGGGGATCGCCGTCCAGATGATCTCGAGCCGGTTGTTGCCGTGGATCTGCGGCGGCAGCTCGTCGTCACCCTTCCGGCGCCGGTATCGCAGGACCGCGAAGAGGATCAGGCCCTCGACGACGAGAAAGATCGCCGCGCCGATGACGAACACGATGTCGTAGATGTCGCGGGTCGCCTGGCCCTGGGTCGACGCCGCGTCCGGGGGGACGGCGGTCCGCACGTTGAAGTCGGTGCACGCGGAGAGGAGGACGACCAGCGCCCCAAGGGCCGCGATCATCCCGGCGCGGCGAACCCATCTCTTCGCTGTCAGGCCCATGGGTGCGTTCGACCTCGTGCGCATGTGTCGGAAGTGCTCCGCCGGGACGCGTCCGGCGGCCTCTCCCTCGCCTCGCTCGGGCTCCGGGGACGGCGGGGACCCGAGGCGCGGGCATGATACCCGAAGCGTCCGGAAAGATGCGCGAATGCGCACCTGTCGCCCACGCTGTTCCCGCCCCCGGGACGAGCGGCGACGGGCCCGTCGCGATCGGGACCGGTTCGCGCGACAATCGCTCCCGTGACCGACTCGCGATCGCCTCGCATGCAGATGGCCCGGCCCCGCCCCGCGCGCAAAGGTCGCGGGTGCCGTCCCGCGCGCCACGGTCCCAGCCGGGCGCGCCGGCGTCCGATCGCCCGCCGATGGCTGGCGGCCGCCCCGATGCTGCTGGCGCTGCTGGCCGCCGCTCCCGCGGCGGCGGCACACGGTGGCGCCGTGCCGGCCGCGCCGGACGCGGCCGCCTTCGTGCTCGGGTGGTCATTCGACCTGACGATCTGGCTGCCGCTCGCCCTGGCCGCCGCCGCCTACCTGTGGGCCGTCCGGCGGATCGACGCCGCGCACCCGGCGAGCCCCGTGCCCCGGGACCGGCCGGTCTTCTTCCTGCTGGGACTCGCGGCGATCGCGGTCGCGCTCCAGTCGGGCATCGAGCGCTACGACACGACCCTGTTCTCGGTCCACATGGTCCAGCACGTGATCCTGATCTTCCTTGCGGCGCCAGCCATCGTTCTCGCCGCGCCGATCACCCTGGTGCTGCGCGTCGCGACGCCGGAGGTCCGGCGGGAACGGATCCTGCCCGTCCTCCACTCGCGCGTCGTGCGATTCCTCGGCCATCCGCTCGTCGCCTGGCTCCTCTTCACGGGCGTCATGTGGGGGACCCACTTCTCGCCGCTCTTCGACGCCGCCCTCGAGAACGCCTGGCTGCACGACCTCGAGCACGGGCTCTACCTCGGCAGCGCCATGCTCTTCTGGTGGCCGATGGTGGGCCGCGACCCGAGCCCGTGGCGGATGGAGCCACCCGGCGCGGCTCCTGTTCATGTTCATGCAGATGCCCTTCAACTCGTTCCTGGGCGTGGCGATCCTCTTCTCCGGCACGGTCCTCTATCCGCACTACGCGACGACCGGGCGGCTCTGGGGCCCAACGCCGCTCGAGGACCAGCAGGCCGCCGGGGCGCTGATGTGGGGCCTCGGCGATGCTGGGTTCCTGCTCGCCCTGCTCCTCGCGACGGCGGCGTGGATGCGCCACGACGAGGCAGCCGCGCGTCGCCGGGAGGCCGTGGAGGACGCTCGGGCCGCGACCAGCGTCGCCCCCGCGGCCGAGGCAGCGGCCGACACCGCGACCGCGTCGTCCGGCTGAGCGATCAGGCCGGGATCGGCGCCTCGAGGAGCGCGCGGTACTGCCCGGGGTCGACGTTGCCGCCCGACACGACGCCGACGGCGGTCCCGTGCAGGAGGGGCAGCCCGATCTCGTCGGCGTGGAAGCGCAGGGCCGCGATCACGAGGGCACCTGACGGCTCGACGACCAGGCGGGCCTCTTCGGCAGCAAGGCGCACGCCGGCGGCGATCTCGGCCTCCGACACCGTGACGACGCCGTCCAGGTGGACGCGCAGGTGGGCGAACGTGCGAACCCCAAGGGCCTGCGTCCGTGTGCCGTCGGCGATGGTTCGTGACACGTCCGCGGCCGACCACTCCACGATCCTGCCCAGCGCCAGCGACTCGCGGGCGTCCGCGGCCAGCTCGGGCTCGACCCCGATGACGCGCGCAGCCGGCCGGAGCGCCTTCACCGCGGCCGCGACGCCGCTCGCGAGCCCACCGCCGCCGATGGGGACGAGGACGAGGCCCAGGTCCTCGACGTCCTCCGCGATCTCGAGGCCGCAGGTGCCCTGGCCGGCGATGATCCGGTCGTCGTCGTAGGGAGGGATGATGGCGAGCCCGCGCTCGGTGGCCAGGCGCTCGGCGACGGCCTGCCGCTCCGCGCTCGCGTCGCCCACGGTCACGACTTCAGCGCCATCGGCCAGGACCCGCCTGCGCTTGATCGCCGGCGCGTTCCCCGGCATGACGACGACCGCGTGGCAGCCGAGCAGCCGGGCAGCCCTTGCCACGCCCTGCGCATGGTTGCCCGAGGAGTACGTGATGACGCCGCGCTCCAGCTCGCCCGGGTCCAGCGATGCGATCGCCGTGTACGCCCCGCGCAGCTTGAAGGCCCCGATCGGCTGGAGCGACTCCGCCTTGAGGAGCTGCCCGCGCGCGGGGTCGCCGAGGGCGACCAGGGGCGTCCGCACAGCCACGCCGCGCAGCAGGAGCGCAGCCGCGCGGATGCGCTCGAGGCCGACGAGCGGCGGGTCCGCTCTCATCGTCGCGCTCTCACCGGTCGGCGCCCGACGGGCCGCCCCGGGTCATGCCCGGCGGGACGTCCCCAGTCACGCCCGCGCGCCGCTCGTCACCGGAGGTGGCTGCCGCAGGCGACGCACGTCGTCGCCCACGGCAGGAGCTCCTGGCGTTCGGCCGGGATCTCGCCGGAGCACGTCTCGCAGGTCGTGTACGTGCCCGCCGCCAGGCGTGCGAGCGCGTGGTCGACCGCGTGGTATCGACGTTCTGCCTGGTCGCGGAGCGCCAGGTCCCGCTGCTGGGCGAAGACGTGCGCGGCCGCCGCGGCCTGGGACCCGTAGGTCATCTGGCCGGGCGCCTCGATCTCCTCGCCGAGCTCTTCCCGCAGCGCCGCGCGCACCTCCTCGAGGCGGGCTCGGGCGGTCTCGGTGCGGTCGAGCGGCGTGGTCACGCCCCGCATCGTACGCTCGCCCGGCGCGACGCGCAGCATCGCGCATATACTCCCCGGGAGTACCGGGTGCGTGCCCGGCGGAGCCCAGGAGGCGGCACCATGGCGATCGCGATCGACCCGGTCTGCGGGATGGAGGTCGTCATGGAGACGGCGACCCTCACGAGCGAGCATGACGGGACGACCTACTACTTCTGCGGGAAGGGCTGCAAGCTCGACTTCGACGAGGACCCGGACACGTATCTCGACCCGAGCTACACGCCGGAGGGCATGTAGCCGCCTCCGACCGCGGGTGAGCGGTGCGCACGCGACGGACCGGGCGGCCACTGGATAAGCCGGGGATAAGCGACGAGCGGCAGACTCCTCCGCGTGGGGCACGCCCACCGCCGGCTCGGCGGCTTTCGCGTGGAGGTGCGCCATGCGCGCTGCCCCGGGCGTCGTCGCCCTGCTCCGCTCCGCCCTGCTCGTTCTCATCCTCGTCGCGGCCGCCGGGCCACAGCAAGGCGAACGCCACGGGCCCGGCACGAGTCGGGCCGCCGGCGCGCAGCCTGCGTCCACCCACCTGGTGACGCCCCTCGTCGCCAAGCGCTGGTCCTGATCGCGGCAACCTGCGCCGGCCGCGCGGACGCCGGCCGACGCTCGGACGGCCGGCCGCGGCCTGGGCGCCGGGATGGCGCGTCAGGCGCTCCCGCCCGCCGTGCAGCCGTCGCGCGTGAGCCGCTGGGCGACGTACAGCGGCAGGAGCGAGAGCAGGACGAGGAAGACCGCCACGACGTTCACGATCGGACGCTGGTTCGGCAGCCGCAGGTTGTTCAGGATCCAGATCGGGACCGTCTCCTGCGTGCCGGCCGTGAAGGTCGTGACGATGACCTCGTCGAAGGAGAGGGCGAACGCCAGCAGGGCGCCGGCGACGAGGGCGGTCCGCACGACCGGGAGCGTCACGTAGCGGAACGTCTGCGCTGTTGTCGCGCCAGGTCCATCGAGGCCTCCTCGATCGAGCGCGACGACCGGCGCATCCGGGCGACGACGTTGTTGTAGACGGTGACCACGCAGAACGTCGCGTGGCCGGCGACGATCGTCCACACGTTGAACGGCACGTGGAGCGTGTTGAACGTCGCGTTGAGGGCCATGCCGGTGACGATGCCCGGCAGCGCGATCGGCAGGACGAGGAGCAGCGAGACCGTCTCGCGGCCGAAGAAGCGGAACCGGTGCACGACGAGCGCCGCGAGCGTGCCGAGGACCAGGGCCACGATGGTCGCTCCGGCGGCAGCCTCCACCGACAGGACGAGCGCATCGCGGAGGTCCGGGTTGTCGAGCGCGACCCCGAACCACTTGGCGGTCCAGGAGGTGATCGGCCACGTCTGGCCGCGGTCGGCGTTGAAGGCGTAGAGCGACGATGATCCCGAGCGGGATGTAGAGAAAGAGGAGGACCGCGGCGGTCGCGATCCGAAGGCCGTAGCGGCCCATCAGGCTGTCCTCACAGCGCTTCGAAGGCGCCGAGCCGGCGCATCAGCAGGAGGAACACGCCCATCACGAGGACGGGCACGGTTGCGAAGGCAGCAGCGAGCGGCACGTTGCCGACGACGCCCTGGCTCTCGTAGACGACGTTGCCGATGAACTGGCTGTTCGAGACGAGCTGCGGGGTGATGTAGTCGCCGAGCGTCAGGGAGAACGTGAAGATCGATCCCGCGGCGACGGATGGCACGACGAGCGGCAGCACCACCCGTCGGAAGGTCATCCCGGATCGCGCGCCAGGTCCGCCGAGGCCTCCAGCAGCGAGCCCGGGATCCGCTCGAGACCCGCGAAGATCGGCAGGATCATGTACGGCAGCCACAGGTACGTGAAGACGATCACCATCGAGATGTCCGAGTAGCCGAGCGAGACGTTCGGCAGCCCGACCAGCTGGAAGAACCAGTCCAGCGGGCCGCCCTTGCCAAGGATCACCCGCCAGGCGTAGACGCGGACCAGGTAGCTGGTCCAGAGCGGCAGCAGCACGAGCGCGAAGAGCGCGGCGCGCGCTCGTCCGCCCGCGACCCGGGCCATGAAGTAGGCGATCGGGAACGCCAGCGCGATGTCGAGCAGGGTGACGAGCCGCCGCGACGCCGATCGTGCGCAGGGCGACCGTCCGGTAGACCGGGCTGCCGAGGAGGAGCTGGAAGTTGGCGAGCGTGAACTCGTGCTTGATCGCCGACGTGAGCGGGTCGAGGTACCAGAACGCGGACACGAAGAGGATCGCGAGCGAGCCCAGGTAGATCACGCCGAACCAGCCCATCGGCGGCGCCAGCAGCAGCAGGATCTGGGCAGCCCGATGCGGGTAGAGCGCCGTCTGCAGGCGGCGGGCCAGGCCCGGGGCGTCCCTGGCGAGTGGAGGCGCGGCGGTCGTCATCGTCTCGGCGGGCAGGTTGGGGCGATCGGTCCGGCCTCGGCGACGGGGCGGCGGATCCCCTGGCGAGGCTCCGCCGCCCGCCGCGTCAGGAACGGGTCATCAGCCCTTGATCTCGGTCCATTTCAGGGACCAGACGGAGTAGTCGACGCACGTCTGGCCTCGGGCATCGCCGCAGTCGGCGAGGGGCGTCTTCCAGAAGGCGATCTGGTTGTAGAAGCTCGGGTCCTTGACGCGCGTAGACCGTGCAGAAGTCCTTCAGGCCGTACGGGCCCGTAGCACGGCGTCGAGGTACTTGCAGGCCTTCGGGTTGGCGGGGCCTCGCCGAAGTATCTCGGCGACCTGGGCCTGGACCTCGGGGGTGATCATCCAGGCCATCCACTTGAGCATGCAGTTCGGGTGCGGCGGCCTTCGCCGACATCATCCAGGTGTCGGCCCAGCCGGTCATGCCTTCGGTCGGCACGACGGCCTGCGACCTTGGCCTTCTCGGCCTTGAGCGCGTTGACCTGGTACGGCCAGGTGGTGCCGACCACCGTCGCGCCGTTCTTGAAGTTGTCGATCTCGTCGGAGTAGACCGCCCAGTACTTGCCGACCCACGGGCGCTGCGCCTTGAGAAGCGCGACAGCGGCGTCGAACTGGGGCTGGGTCAGCTCGTACGGGTCGGTGATGCCGAGCTCGGGGTTGTGTGCCTTGAGGTAGAGCGGCCGCGTCGGCGATGTAGATCGGGCTGTCGTAGGCCGTGATCTTGCCCTGGTACGGCTTCGACGGCCGTCGCATCGAAGACGACGTTCCAGCTGGTCGGCGCCGGGGTCACGAGATCCGTGCGGTACATGAGGCTGTTGCCGCCCCAGCCGTGGGGCACGCCGTAGTGACTTGCCCGCCGACGACGTAGTGCGGCGCGTTCTGCAGGAACGGCGCGATGTCGCCGAAGCCGGGGATCTGGGCCGGGTCGATGGCGGCGACGTCGCCGTTGGCGATGAGCCGGTTCGACGCGTCGCCGGAGGCGGAGACGCCGTCGTACACGCTGCCGCCGCCCTGGCGGAGCAGCGTCACCATCTCGTCCGACGTGTTGCCGATCTTGGATCCGACACTTGCAGCCGGTCTCCGCCTCGAAGGGCTTGACCCAGTCGTACTCCTTGCACGTCGAGCCGTTCTCCGCGTAGCCGGCCCAGATGATGATGTTGAGCGCGCCCTCGCCGGGCCCGCCGACCTTGGTCAGGTCAACCGCGGGCTTCAGCGGGGTCATCGTCCCGTAGGAGCCCGTCGAGTACGAGGGCGCCGCGGACGGGGCGCTGGACGGCGCCGCCGACGCGGCGACTGACGCGGCCGCCGAGGGCGCCGCGGACGCCGCGACCGACGGCGCGACCGACGGCGCGGGTGTCGATCCGCTGCCGCACGCCCCCGCGATGATGGCGACCGCGCCGAGCGCGGTCGCGAACCGGTGCTTCTCACCGTGCTCCTCCTCGGTCCTCTCCGCGGCCCTGGACGGCGAGACTGTGCTGGCGCTTCCAGACGAGTCGAACGCGGTCGCCCTGGCGCTCCAGCGCCTCGGTCGACGAGGTCACGAGGTTCTGCTGGGTCACGACGAGCGATCCGCCCGCGTCGAGCTGGACGATGTAGCGGGTGTCCGAGCCGAGGTAGATGACCTCGGCGATGCTGCCGAGGGCCGAGGTCTCTTCGTCGCCGACCGGGTCATCGGGCCCTGCGAGGCGGATCTTCTCGGGGCGCACGGTGTAGGTTGCGTCCGTGCCGAACACCGCCCGCGCGGCCGCCCCGGAAGGAGGTTCGAGGTGCCGACGAAGCCCGCGACGAACGCGGTCGCGGGCCGCTCGTAGACGTCCGCCGGGGATCCCACCTGCTCGATCCGGCCGCGGTTGAAGACGGCGATCCGGTCGCTCATCGTGAGCGCCTCTTCCTGGTCGTGCGTCACGTAGATGAACGTGATCGCGACCTCGCGCTGGATCGTCTTGAGCTCGATCTGCATCTCCTCGCGGAGCTTCAGGTCGAGCGCGCCGAGCGGCTCGTCGAGCAGGAGGACCCGCGGGCGGTTGATGAGCGCGCGCGCGAGCGCGACCCGCTGGCGCTGGCCGCCCGAGAGCTGGGAAGGCCGGCGCCGCTCGTAGCCGCTGAGGCGGACCATGGCCAGCGACTCGGAGACGCGGCGGGATCGCTCCGGCTTCGGGACCTTGCGGACCAGGAGCCCGTAGCCGACGTTGTCGGCGACGCTCATGTGGGGGAACAGCGCGTAGTCCTGGAAGACGGTGTTCACGTTCCGCTCGAACGGCGGCAGGTTCGCGACCTCCTGGCCGTGCAGCTCGATGCGGCCGCCGGACGGCCGCTCGAACCCGGCGATCATGCGCAGCGTGGTGGTCTTCCCGGAGCCGGATGGGCCGAGCATCGAGAAGAACTCGCCCTCGGCCACGTCCAGATCGATCCCGGCCACGGCAACGACGTCGCCGAACCGCTTCTGGAGCCCGACGAGCCGGATTGCCGGGATCGAGTCCGGGAGTGGAGCGACGAGCCTCGGGGCGGGGCGCGATGCGGGTCGCCAAGTATCTCCTCGAGCGAGCTGGCCGAACGCGACCGCCCCGCGTTGATCCCGGGCGGAGCGCCGTCCCGGCCGCGAATCTTCCGGCGATCCTCGTCGCGACCGCCCGATCGGGGCCGTACTGTGCGCTGGCCGTTCGCGGAGTGTCAACGATTCGGACCCCGTGCAGGCGGAGCGTCCCGGGCGCCGGCACGGGTAGACTCGCCGACGTGCCGCAACCCGCCCATCGCCCAGCATCCGGGCTCGCCCCAGCGGGGATTCCCCGATCACCTCGGGCGATTCGCGCGTTGCCGACGGCGATTCGCGCCGTGCCCGCCGCGGCGCGCGGCCTGGCGCTGGGGCTCCTGCTCGTGCTCGCCGGATGCGACGCGGGCGCGGTCCCGGCCACGCCGCCGATCACGCCCGGGGTCCCGGGCGTGCCGCGCCAGGTGAACGTGATCCTCAAGGACTACCTCTTCGAGCCCGCGGTCGTGGATCTCGTGCCCGGCGAGACGATCCGCCTCAACGTCGTCAACGGGGGTCTCGACACCCACGAGCTCATCATCGGGACACGCCAGGTCCAGGATGCGTGGGCGGCCGCGGAGCGGCCCGCGGCGAACCCGCCGCCGGGCGCCACGCCGCTCGTTGCCGTGGCACCCGGCCTGGAAGGGACCCGGATCGTGGTCGGCTCCGGTCAGATCCGCTCGATCACCTGGACGGTGCCCGCAGACGCCGGCAGCCTCCTCCTCGGCTGCCACATCTCCGATCACTACGAGCGAGGGATGGCGGGCCTCGTCCGGGCGGTCGGCCCCGGCGGGATCCTGCTGGCGCCGGCGTCGGGTCCGTCCGGCCCGATCGCGTCCGCGGCGCCCTGACGCACCGGGCCGGGCGGTCGCATGGCAGTCCGAGGTGATACGCTCGCCATGCGCGAGTTCACCGGCGCCGTGGCGCCGTCGGCCGGCATGAACGCAGACACGACAAGCGGAGGAGCAGCCTCAGATGACCTACGTGATCGCCGAGCCGTGTGTCGATGTGTTGGACCAGGCGTGCGTGGCAGTCTGCCCCGTCGACTGCATCCACTTCGAGCAGGGCACCGACCGGATGCTGTACATCGATCCGAACGAGTGCATCGACTGCGGCGCCTGCGAGCCCGAGTGCCCCGTCAACGCGATCTACCCCGAGGAGTCGCTTCCGGCCGGGTGGGCTGCCTACACGCCGATCAACGCCATCTGGTTCACGGACAAGGCAGCGGCACGTGCACAGCTCGAGGCGCTCAAGCCCGCCTGACACTGCCGGCCGGCGCGTCCGCGACGAACCGGCGACTGACCGGCGGCGAGCGCGCCGCCCCTGCAGACTCGACGACCGGCCCCCCGCCCGGGTGGCCGGTCGTGTCGTTCCTGGAGCGCCATGCGCATCGTCTCCCTCCTCCCTGCCGCAACGGAGATCGTCGTCGCGCTCGGGCTCGCCGACGAGCTCGTCGGCGTCACCGATGCGTGCGCCGGCGTGCCCGAGTCGTCCGCGGTTCGCGTGGTCGCCCGGCGCGTGGCGCGGGGTCCTGCGACCGGTCCTGCCGCGCCGCCGTTCGACGTGGACGACGCGGGGGTCGTGGATCTGCGTCCGGACCTCGTGCTCGCACCGGGCTGGTGGCGACCCGAACGGGCCGGGATCGAACGTCCGGCCGAGGCGATGGATCGCCGTGGCGACGGGCCCACGGTCGTGATCCTGGCGCCGTCGAGCATCGAAGGCATCCTCCACGCCATCTCCACCGTCGGGGCGATGACCTCGTCGGAGGACGCGGCGCTGGACCTCGTCGAGGATCTTCGGGAGCGCCTGGCCGGCGTCGAGGAATCGGTCGAGCGGCGGCGCACGGCCGGCCACGCGCCGCCCCGGGTGATCGCGCTGGACTGGCTCGACCCGCTGCTCGCGGCCGGGCGCTGGGTCCCCGAGCAGATCCGCCGCGCCGGGGGGTGGGACCTGCTGGGCCGTGACGGCGAGGACCCGGCGCCCACGAGCTGGGAGGCCGTGGAGGACCTCGATCCCGAGATGCTGCTCCTTATGCCGCGCGACGCCGACCTCGCGGGCACGCTCGCAGCCTGGGCGGGCGTGTCGCGTCCCGCGGGCTGGGGCGAGATCCACGCGGTCCGCCGGGGCCAGGTCTTCGCGCTCGACGCGGCTGCCTGCTTCGGAAACCCCGGGCCCGGCGTGATCGACGGAATCGAGCTGCTCGCGGAGCTCTTCGACCCGGTCGGAATCGTCGACGTCGCGCCGCCATGCGGCTGGGTGCCGGTCGATTGAGCGCGGGTGGGCCGACGGCACGGGACGGCACGCCCGCCGGGCTGCTGCCCTTCGACTGCCTCTGGTGCGGGCAGGCCTGGCGTCCGCGGGACGCGACCGACCTGGAGGCGCTCGCCCGCCTCTGTCCGGACTGCCTTGGACGCGCGGGCTCGAACGAGTTCCTCCGGTTCCGGCTTCGCGCCGCGCTCGATGCCAGGGCCGGGGCGGTGGCGGCCGCGCCGGCCGAGGCCCCTGCGTCCCCTGTCGCGCCGACGGCGGCCTCTGCGCCACCCGACGAGCGTGCCGCGTACCTCGAATCCGTCCCGCCGGCCGACTCAGCCCTGCCGGCCGATCGCGTCGACCATGCGGTGCCCGGCATGTCCACCCACGAGGACGAGCTGCTCCCGTATTACGAGGCGCGGGCAGCCGAATACGACGACTGGTACCTGCGTCGTGGCCGCTATTCGCACGGCCTCGTCTCGGACATGGCGTGGGAGATGGAGCTGGGGGTGGCCTCGACCTGGCTGGACGGGCTCCCGCTCGGCGGAGAGATCGTGGAGCTCGCCGCCGGCACGGGCTGGTGGACCGCGCTCCTGGCCGCGAAGGGCGACCTCCACGCCTACGATGTGGCCGGCGCGCCGCTCGATCGGGCGCGTGCCCGACTCGTTGCCCACGGGCTCCGGGCGCACCTCCACGTTCGGGATGCCTGGGCCGCGCCGGACCGGGCCGTGGACGCGCTCTTCAGCGGCTTCTGGCTCAGCCACGTGCCGCGCCCGCGGCTCGCGGACTTCCTGGGGATCGCCCGCGCCTGGCTTCGGCCCGGGGGGATCTACGCGGCGATCGACTCGCAGCCGGACGCAGCGTCGGGGACAGTCGACCGGCTGCCGGCTCCCGCGCCGGACCTCGCGCGGCGCCGTCTCGCCGACGGCCGCGAGTTCACGATCCCGAAGGTGCACTACCGGGGCGATGAGCTGGCCGAGGCGCTGCGCTCTGCCGGGTTCGTCGACGTGGAGGTCGGTTCGAGCGGGCGCTTCTTCCTGCTCGTGCGCGCGATCGCCGCCTGACCGGCGGGCCGGGTACACTCGCGCGGATGTCGCCGCTCGAAGGACGCACGCTCGCCACCGTCGGCACCGGGGTGATGGCGGAATCCATGATCGCCGGGCTGATCCGCGGCCGGCTGGTGGAGCCCGCGAACCTGGTCGCGAGCCATCCCCGCGCCGATCGCCGCGATGAGCTCGCCGCTGCCCACGGCATTCGCGTGACGGCGAGCAACGTGGATGCCGTCGATGGAGCGGACGTGATCGTGCTGGCCGTGAAGCCGCAGATGCTCGCCCGCGTTGGTCGCGAGATCGGACCGCATCTCCGCCCGGGCCAGCTGGTGCTGAGCATCATCGCGGGCGCAACCACCACGGCGCTTGCCGGTCTCCTGGGCCATCGCGAGCTTGTCCGGAGCATGCCCAACACCCCGGCTCAGCTGGGCCATGGGATGACCGTCTGGTACGCGACGCCGGAGACGACGCCCGAGCAGCGCGCCCAGGCGAAGGCGCTCCTCTCCGCGCTCGGCGTCGAGATCGAGGTCGACGACGAGAAGTTCGTGGCGATGGCCACGGCCGTCTCCGGCACCGGCCCGACGTACGTCTTCCTCGTCATGGAGGCGCTCGTGGACGCCGCCGTCCACCTGGGCTTCCCGCGCCACGTGGCCCACGACCTGGTGGTCGAGACGCTCGAGGGGAGCGCCCTCTTCGCCAAGGCGTCCGGGACCCATCCGGCCGTGCTTCGGAACATGGTCACCTCGCCGGGCGGGACGAGCGCCGCCGCCCTCCACGAGCTCGAGTCGGGCCGCCTCCGGACGGTCCTCTCCGAGGCCGTCTGGGCCGCCTACCGGCGCACCGTGGAGCTGGGGGAGCAGCTCGAGGCCTCGGTCGAGTCGGCGGACCGCCGGTCCACGCGATGACGGTCGGTCTTCGCACGGCCCCGGTGGCCGACGTGCGCGCCGTCGACCTGCGTGCCGCCGACCGCGACCTGTGGGCCGACGAAGCGGCGATCCGGGCACGCCTGCCGGTCGACCTCGACCGGATCCCGGCCCCGGCCTTCATGGTCCTCCACGGGCACGCGCTCGAGCTCCCGGACATCCTCGAGCGGGCCACGCGTTCCGCGACCGCGTGAGCGACGTGCACGTCCCGCCTCCGCGGGGCCTCCTCGCGATCTTCGCGCACCCGGACGACGAGTCGTTCGGCGTGGGCGGCGTGCTCGCGCTCGCGGCGGCCCGCGGCGTGCCGACGAACCTGGTCTGCGCGACCGACGGGGACCTGGGCGGGGAGGCGGGCGCGCGCGAGCTCGACCGTGAGCTGCGCCGCGCCGAGCTGCGAGAGGCGATGGCCGCCCTCGGCGTCCCCGAGCCGATCTTCCTCGGCTACCGCGACAGCGGGATGGAGAGCTGGCCGCGCCCGGCCGAGTGCTTCGCGAACGCGGACGCGGAGGAGGTCGTGGGCCGCCTCGAGGCGATCCTCGCCGATCTGCGCCCCGAGGTCGTCCTGACGTTCGATCCGGGCGGGATCTACGGCCATCCCGACCACGTGACGGCCTCCGCCCGGGCGACCGAGGCGTATCGGCGGGCGGCACGCCGGCCGGGCGGTCCTCGCGTGCTGTATCACCAGGCGATCCCGCGCAGCGGTCTCGCGGAGATGGGGCGCATCCAGGAGGCGTTCGCTGCGATGCGCGGTGGTACGGCCGCCCCGCCCCCGAGCGAGGACGACCTCCTCCAGCAGCGGCGCTTCGCGGAGCTGGCCCGACCAGACGAGGAGATCACCACGATCGTCGACGTCCGCAGCGTGCTCGACCGAAAGCTCGCCGCGCTGTCTGCGCACGCGAGCCAGATGCGCGACGGGAGCTGGGCCGACGCGCCGCGCGAGATGGTCGAGCAGTTCCTGGGCTGGGAGACGTTCGTGCGGGTGGACCCACCGCCCATGCACGGAGAGCGGGAGACGGACCTCCGCGGCGTGGTATAACGCCGCCGATGCCTCCCGGACGCGTGATCGAGCCCTCCGACGACGACCTCCTCCCGAACGCCGAGACCGCGCTCGAAGCAGTGAGCGCCGATGCACCGGTGCCGGTCCCGATCGTTGCCCCGCCCCGCCGCCGCGGGCGGCCACCCGGCTCGAAGAACCGTCCGAAGCCCGCGCCGGATCCCGCGCCTGCGAGCGAGCCGCTCTCCGAGTTCGATCCGTCGACGCCGCAGGAGGCGACGCCTGGGGCGACGCCTGCCGCCACGGGTGCCGGGACCCGCCGCCGTGCTTCCCGGCCGCCCGGCGCCGCGTCCGCCTCCATCCCCCTCCGCGACCGGTTGACGATCGAGCAGCTCGTCGCGTGCGACTCCCCGCGCGAGCCGCGCCTTTCGCCCGACGGGCGACGCGTCGCCTACACCGCCGAGGCCGGCGGGGCGCGCCAGGTCTTCATCTTCGACCTGCGGAGCGGCGCGACACGCCAGCTCACCGCCTCCGAGAAGGCCGTCTCGGATCCGCAGTGGGCGCCCGACGGCGCGCACCTCGCGTACGTTCGCGACGACGCGATCTGGGTGATCGGGACCAACGGCAGCCGGGCCACCATCGTCACCGACCACCCCGCGGGCAGCCGGGCGCCGCGCTGGGCGCCCGACGGTCGTCGGATCGCGTTCGTCTCTCGCCGCCGCGGCTGGAGCCAGGCCTGGGTCCAGGATGCGCCGCTGCCGCACCGCGGCCGTCCGGCCGCCCGCCCGGTCGCGCCCGAGCCGCGCGCGCTCACGCCGGCCGGGGTGGACGTCGACGGGCTGGCCTGGTCGCCGGACGGGACCCGCCTCGCCATCACGGCGCAGCGCCAGCCCGACCTCCTCACCAACCAGGTCACGATCCTCGATCTCGCCTCGGGCGAGGAGCGCCTCGTCGCCGGCGCCGCGGAGTGGGCAACCGGGGCACGCTGGCTCCCCGACGGGCGCGGCGTCATCTTCGTGGGTGATGCCGACGGCTGGTTCCAGGTCGTGCGCGTCGATGCCGACGGCACGGGACGGAGCGTTCTCACGTCGGGAGCCGTCGAGCATGGCGCACCGGGAGCCCTCTTCGGGGTTGCCCCCATCCCGTCGCCGGACGGGACCCGCTTCGTCCACGCGACCATCCGCGACGCGCTCCAGCAGCTCTACGTGGCCCCGATGGCGGCCGCGACCCCCGTGAAGCGCAGGCCCGGCCGGCCGCCGAAGCATCCCGCCGTCGAACCCCCGCCCGGTGCCGGCGCGCCGGTCCGGATCGACCCGTTCGACGGCGTCTGGCTGGCCGTCGACTGGCTGCCGGACGGCAGCGGGATTCTCGCGGTGGGGGAGTCGTGCCGCGAGCCGGAGGACCTCTGGATCCTGCCGGTTCCCGGCGTCGATGGGTCGCTCGGACGACGTCCCCGGCGTCTTACCCAGAGCCGCCCGGCCGCCCTCCCGATCGGCGGATTCGTGGACCCGGAGCATCGCCGGATCCGCGCTCGCGATGGGCTGCAGGTCCCTGTGACGCTGTGGCGGCCGGCGGCCGCCACGGGGCGACGGGGCGGGCTCACCGTCCCCACGATCGTCCACGTTCACGGTGGGCCCACCTGGCAGGCGTTCCGGGGGTGGGTCCCGCTCCGCGAGCTGCTGGTCCAGGAAGGCTTCGCCTACCTGTCGGTCGACTTCCGCGGCTCCACCGGGTACGGCCGCGACTTCCGGCACGCCAACCGGGGGGAATGGGGTCACGCCGACGTCCACGACGTCATCGACGCGGCGCGCTGGGCCAGTGCCCAGCCCTGGTCGAACGGCAGGCTCGCGATGTACGGCGGGTCCTACGGCGGCTACCTGACGCTGTGCGCCCTGGTGGAGGAGCCGTCGATGTGGGCAGCCGGTGTCGACCTGTTCGGCGACTCGGAGATCGCGGAGAGCTATCGACACGGCGATCGCGTGGGCCGGATCGACCTGGAGCGGATGATGGGAAGCCCGGACGACCCTGCGGCGGTGGAGCACTACCGGCGCGGCTCGCCGCTCTATCGCGCGGAGCGGATCGAGGCGCCGCTCCTCCTGCTCCACGGGCGGAAGGACCGCCGCGTCGTGCCGCTGATGACCGAGAAGATGGTCGAGGCGCTCGAGATCGAGGGCAAGTACCACGAGGTGCACTGGTACGCCGACGAGGGTCACGGCTGGGAACGGCGCGAGAACCGTCGCGACGCCTTCGGCCGCATCCTCGCCTGGCTGAAGCGGCACGTCGCCGGGGAGCTGCCGCCACCACCCGGCTGATCGGCATGGAGACAGTCGCCCGCCTCGCGGTCCTGCTCTCCTGCGCGGCGGCCGCCGGGGGGCTTCTCGTGAGCCTGGCCCGACCGCATCCTGCGGGCATCCGCGTCCGCCCGGAAGGGCCGGGCAGCCTCCCCGGCGTGGTGCCGGCCGCGCTGGCCGGGTACGTGCTGCTCGCCGGCGGGGCCGCTCTCACCGGGGCCGGGACGCTCGAGGCGGGCATGCTCGCCACGGGGCTTCGGGCCGGCGGCGTCGGGCTGCTGGTCGCCACGGGGCTCCTTGCCGGCCTGGCCGTCGCGCCGACCGGCCAGCGCGTCCCGATGACGCTGGGAGGGTTGCTCATCCTCCTGTGGGCGGGCGGGGCACTCGCGCTCGTCAGCTGGCTGCTGGCGATCGGCGCCGTGCTGGTCGCGCTCGCCGGCAGCGTGCGGATGGACCCGGATCGCTGAGGCCCCCCGCGGTAGCCTTGCGTCGCGACGGCGGCGATGCCGCCGGCCCAGGAGGCGCCCCCCGATGTCGCTGCCGATCCGGCCTGCTGCCGGCACCGTCCCCGAGCTCGACGTTCGGGCGCCCGGGGTGGCCGGATGACGGCGACCGGTGCTCTCCGCGACGCGCCCGAGCGGGCGCTGCGGTCGCTCTTCATGGGGCTCTCGCACCGCCGGTCGCTTGGCCGGCTCGCGACCCGTGTCCCGATCACGCGCCCGATGGTCGGCCGGTTCGTGGCGGGCGAGAGCCTGCCCGAGGTGCTCGACGCGCTCGGGCGGCTCCGCGAGGGCGGGTACGGGACGACCGTCGACGTCCTCGGCGAGTCTGTCTCTTCGGCGGAGGCCTGTGCTGCCGCCGCCGGTCGCTACGAGGAGACGCTCGCGGCGCTCGCCGGGCGCGGGCTGGAGCGGAACGTGAGCCTCAAGCTCACCCAGATGGGTCTCGACATCTCCGAGGAGATCTGTCGCGAGACGGTCGCCCGGGTCATGCGGGCGGCCGTGGAGGTCGGGGCATTCGTCCGGATCGACATGGAGGACCACACGAAGACCGATCGAACGCTCCGTCTCTGGCGCGAGCTGCGGTCGGTCAACCCGGAGACCGGGGTGGTGATCCAGGCCGCGCTGCGCCGGAGCGCGGCCGACGTCGAGGGCCTGATCGCCGAGGGGGCGCGGGTTCGCCTCTGCAAGGGCGCCTACAACGAGCCGGCGTCGGTCGCGTTCCGCGAGCGCGATGCCGTCGACGAGGCATACGAATCGCTTGCCCGCAGCCTGATGCGCGAAGGAGTCAACCCGGCCCTCGCGACCCACGACGGACGGCTGATCGGGCGCCTTCTCCGCTTCGCCAGCGCGGAGGGGATCGCGCCGGATCGCTACGAGTTCCAGATGCTCTACGGCGTCCGGCGGGATCTCCAGGCGGAGCTGATCCGGCGCGGCCAGCGTGTCCGCGTCTACGTGCCGTACGGGACGGAGTGGTACCCATACTTCATGCGGCGCCTTGCAGAGAAGCCCGCCAACGTGGCATTCCTTCTGCGAAGCCTGCTCAAGGAGGGTCGCCGCCCGGCGGCCTGACACGCCCGATACCGGCCCGGCCGTGGCGCGGCGCCGCGCTTCAGCCCGGCAGGCGCTCCCGGAGCCAGCCGATCATCTCGTCGACGATCCGCGCCCCGGCGATCGGGTCGTGGTGCGGCTCGTGGCGTACCTCCGGGTAGACCCGGCGCTCGACCGACGGGTACGCGCCCGCGAACGCGCTCGACGCGGTCGGGACCAGCGGGTCCGCGCCGCCATGGACGAGCAGGACCGGGAGCGGGAAGCCGCCGTGCTCGGCCAGCCGGGCCCGCACGCGGTCCATCGCCCGGAAGATGCCGTTCCCCAGCCGAAACGTCGTTCGCGACTCGCACAGCGGGTCGACGGCGACCGCCTCACCGATCGCAGGGTCGCGCGAGAGCGCCGACCCCTTCCACGGGTTGTCGATCGCGGCACGCGGGATGACAACGGCCAGGACCGGAGCGGCGAGCCGAAGGGCCGGGTTGATCTTCGAGCCGAGCGCCGGCGCCGAGAGGATCGCGACGTCCGGGAGCGGGCGACCGTCGAGCAGGTAGTCGGCGAGGATCAGGCCGCCCAGCGAGTGACCGTAGATGGCGGCCGGAAGGCCCGGCCGCCGCGACGCGGCGAGCCGGTCCTCGATGTCGTCCAGGTAGCTGGCCCACCGCTCGGCATCGGCTCGTGGCCCGGCGGATGCCCCGAACCCGCGATGATCGTAGGACGCCGCCGCGATCCCGGCCGCGGCGAAACGTCCGGCAGTCGCCTCGTGGCGTCCCGAGTGCTCTCCGAGGCCGTGGACCACCAGGATCGTGGCCCACGGCTCGCCGGCGGGCGCCCACTGCCGGGTGAGGAGCGGCGTGCCGTCGCGCGCGGGAAGCGTCTCCAGCTCGGCCATGTGGCCAAGGGTACGCTCGCTCAGGCCTCCTCGACGACCGTCGACGGCGTGGTACCGGGTGTCGTCTGGGCCACGATGACGCCGAGGATCACGAGGAAGCCTCCGAGCAGCTGCACCGACGACAGGCGCTCGCCGAAGAGGAGCGTCGCAAGGGTGATCGTCCAGACCGGCTCCACGGTCGAGACGAGCGCGGCCTGGGCGGCCCCGATCCGCGCCGTGCCCGCGTAGAACGCCGAGATCGCGACGGCTGTCGAGAAGACGGCGATCCCCGCCAGCCCGAACCACGCGCCGCCGGGAACGAGCCACGGCACGGTTGGCTCGCCGGCCGCGGCGGCCATCAGCGCCACCACGGCGAACGTCGCGGTCAGCATCACGGCGGCTGCCACGGCCGGGCGCGTCTCCGCACCGTCGCCGCCGGTCCGGTCGTTGGCCGTCTCGCCGCGCCGCTCGCCGGCGAGGTGGGCCGCGAGGACGATGTAGACCGCGTAGATGCAGGGAGAGGCGATGATGAGGGCGAGCCCGACCGGATCGGCGCGCGTCTCGATCCCACCCAGCGTGAGGGCCACCCCGAGGCTCACGATCCCGAGCGCGGCCCAGGGCCGGCGACCGTGCAGCCCGTGCCCGAACCGGATCGAGATCACCGCAACGAGGGCCGGGTAGATGTACACGATCAGCGACGCGAGCGACGCCGAGATGTACTGCAGCGCGGCGTAGTACGTGCCCGCGTTGGCCACGAAGAAGGCCCCGAGCCCGATGAGCGCGACGACGCGGCGCCGTGGCAGCGCTCGCAGGCCGGCGCGGTTCGCGGGCACGAGGAGCGCCCACGCCCACACGAGCAGCCCGCCGAGGAGGAACCGCCAGTAGAGGAGGGCGAGCCAGTCGAGGCCGGCACCGTACACGCTCTTCGCGAAGAGGGGACCCGACCCATAGCCGCAGGCGGAGATGGCCGCCAGGGCAATCCCCAGCAGGCGGCGACGGTCCATCTGTCCGAGCGTAGCAAAGCGCGCGACCGCTCGAGAGGTCCCGGGAGCGGGGATCGCCGGGCCGCCGATGACCGTCGGGTGGTCCTGGTGCCGGAGCCGGGCCGCCGGAACCGCGCCGGGGCGCTGGACCACCGGGGCCGAGAGGGTCAGGCTGCGGGCGAGCTCCCGGAGCCGGCTGCGCCGTCGGCCGACGCGATGAGCTCCGAGATGCGCGCGAGGAGGACGCGTGGCCCGACCGGCTTCGAGAGAAAGTCGTTGCAGCCGGCAGCCCTCACCCGCTTCGCATCCTCGGGCGTGGCGTCGGCGCTCAGGACCAGGATCGGCAGGTGCTGGCGTGTCGTGTCGGCGCGGATGTCCTCGGCGAGCTCGACGCCGTTTCCATCGCCCAGGCGCAGGTCCAGGAGGACGAGCGCCGGCGTTCCCTGGCTGAGCCGGTTCCGCGCCTCCGCGAGGGAGCGCGCCTTCCAGACCTCGTAGTCCGCCATCTCGAGGATGTCGGTGGCAAGGCTGAGCGCGGTGAGGTCGTCCTCCACGACGAGAACCGGGCGACCGCCGCCCAGGCCAGCCATCGGGAGTCTCTCCGGCTCCTGGCTGGCATGGTCGACGCCCGCCTCCGCTTGCCGTGGAAGCGTCAGGGTGAACGAGCTGCCCAAGCCGAGCGTGCTCGAGACCACCAGCCTGCCGCCGTGCAGCTCGGCCAGGCTTCGGGCGATGGCCAGCCCGAGGCCGGCGCCGGGCGTGCTCGTGCGGGAGACCTGCTCGAACGGCAGGAACGCGCGGTCGACATCCTCGGGGCCGATCCCGATCCCGGTGTCGCGGACGGTGACGGCGATCTCCGTGCGCCCTGAGCTGATCTCGACCCAGATATGCCCGCCCCGCTCGGTGAACTTGAGGGCGTTGCCGATCAGGTTGGTCAGGATCTGGCGCAGCCGGATGGTATCAGCCGTGACGAGGGGGCCCGATCCCGCGGGGATCTCGAGCGCAATACCGCGTTCCTCTGCCACCGCTGTCAGGTCGGGCGCGATCTCGGCGAGCAGGTCGCCCAGCCGGAACCGCGTCGGCCGGAGATCGAGCCTGCCGGCCTCGATCCTCGAAAGGTCGACCAGGTCGTCGATCAGGCGCACCATGAGGCGGCCGCTCGACTGGATCGTCGCTCCGAAGTCCCGGATCTTGGCGCCGGACAGCTTCCCGACGGGGGAGTCATGGACAAGCTCGCTCGAGATCAGGATCGCATGAAGGGGCGTGCGAAGCTCATGGGCGACGTTGGCCAGGAACTGCGTCTTCGCATCGTTCATCTTGACGAGCTCCGTGTTCGCCCTGTCAAGCTCGCCCACGAGCTCCCGTGCCTGGGCGTTGATCCGCGCGTTGTCCAGGCAGACCGCGGCGTGGTTGGCGAGGGCCACTGCGATGGCCTCGTCGCCCTCCGTGAACTCGCCGCCATCGAGCTTGTTGGCGACGTACAGGGTCGAGCGGGAGCCGGCCACGTGGGGGATCGGGACGCCGAGGAACGATGTGATCGGTGGATGTCCCTCCGGGAGACCCTCGAACGCGGGGTGGGTCTGGACGTCGCGCAACCGGAGGGGATGCCCGGACGTCGCTGAGACTGCGAGCACGCCGTGCCCGGTGGGCCAGCGGCCGATCCGCTCGAACGTCGCTCTCGCGTCCACCCCGTCGAACTCGGCCTCGACCAGCGTGCCGTCCGCGCCGTACGTGGCGATCGCCGCCGATTGGGCGCCCAACGTCTCGCGCGCCGAGCGGAGGACGGCCGGGATCACGGCAGCCGGGTCCTGGATCGCGCTGATCGCAAGCGTCGCATTGCGGAACCGCTCCTCCGTCATGCGCGCCCGCTCCTCGTTGTACCGGCGCTCCGTGATGTCCTCGATCACGTACAGCGCCATCGGCTCGCGCGACGATGGCTCGTGGATCAACCTGGCCGTGACGGCCGTCCAGAGGATCGCGCCGTTCGCCGCGACGTAGCGTCGCTCGATGGCGCGGACCGCCCGCTCGCCGTCGAACAGGCGCTCTTCCAGCAGCCCGATCGTGGCCAGGTCGTCAGGGTGGATCATCTCGACGACCCGGCGGCCGAGCGTTTCGCTGGCCGGGAGCCCGAACATGGCGCAGAGCGCGGGGTTCGCCTGGGCCCAGCGGAGATCCTCCCCCGCGATCCCCATGCCGATGGGGCTCCCGTCGACCACCGCTCGGAGCTCGGCGGCGCTGGCCAGGGCGGCGGCCTCTGCGCGGGCGCGGTCGCTCTCGTCACGAACGATGGCGGAGACACCGGTTGTCTCTCCGGCGGCGCCGCGGACAGGTGAGACGGTGATCGAGACGGGAATCGTCACCGCGTCCCTCCGCCGCCACTCCCGTTGAAGGTTGTGGATGGTCGCGCCCGCGAGGACCGCCCCGAATCGCTCCCACAGCTGCGGCCCGTCTCCTTCCGGCAGCGCATCCGAGGCGTTCCGGCCGATCATCTCGGTCGCCTCGTACCCGAACAGCCGCGTGGCGGCCGGGTTCCACGAGGTGATGGAGCCATCCGCGGCGACCGCGACGATGGCATCCTCGGAAGACTCGACGATCGCCGCAAGCTGGCTCACCTCCGCGAGCGACGCCGCCAGTCGCTCCACGAGCCCGGAGTTCTCGGCAACCAGGCTGAGCCTCGCTCCGAGGGTCTCGAGAGCCCGGACGTCCTCGCTGCCAAACGTGACGAGGTCATCGAGGCGTCCGGCGACCATCAGGAAGCCTTCGACCCCGCGCGGGCTCCGCAGCGGGACGATCATCCCACCGCCAGCGGTCCCGGAAGCTTGACCCCTGGAATCCAGGAGTCGGCTTCCGCCTCCCGGTGCGAGCAGCGCTCGGCGGGCAGCGACGAGGTCGGGGTCCGCGACCTCGATGTGGGGCGCGCCGCTCGACTCGAGCGTGACCCGGGTGGCGGGGCGGCTGACGGCCGGGTCGTCGAGGATCACCTCCACGGTTTCCCCGCGGAACATCTCGCGCACGCGGACGAGCAGGCGGACGAGGACCGCCTCGTCCAGGAGCGGTCCCCGGAGGATCTCGGTGCAGTCGTACAGGAACTCCAGGCGAGCCTGCCGGACGCGCTGGGCGCTGAACGCGCGATAGCCGAGCAGCCCCACGCCGGCCGGCACGGTCAGGAGCCAGAGCCCGTTCGGCTCGGTGTTGATGAAGCTGACGGCAAGCATCGCGATCGACGTGTTGACGAAGGCCGTCGCGAGCCCGAAGGCCAGCCCCTGTCGGAGGGCGGTCCACGCCATGCTTCGCACGCTCATCGAGATGACCAGGGAGATGGCCGGGGCGCTCACGGCAACGACGGTCGCCGCGCCCACGAACGAAGCACCCCACCAGAGGATCAGGTTCGTCGGGGCAGGCGGCACGATTGCCCGGAAGACCACCAACCCCAGCGAGGAACCCAGGCTGAAGATCCCGAGGTTGAATGCGAGCTTCAGGGGCGGCTGGCGCCGATGCACCACGAGCGCCGCAGCCGCACCCACGAACTGGGCGACGACCAGGTAGGCCGGGGCCACGAAGTAGAAGCCGACAACGAGCGGGATCTCGCTGAGCGAGACGGTGACCGCCTGGTTCCGGAGCCTGAGATGGACCACGGCCACCTCCGCCAGGGCGAAACCCACGGCAAACGCCGGCCACGGGAGCGGGTCTTCCGGGTCATAGGCGGTGAGGGGCACGATGAGGATGAGGAACACGGCCACTGCAGCCGCCCAGACGACGCCCGTGAAGATCCAGGCGGCCCTCCGGCCCGTCAGCAGCGCCCGGGCCGAACCCGGCAGGCGACCGCGCGACGCACCTTCGACCCGCTTGTTCCCCGGCGCGACTGCGCTCGTCACGGCTGCCCCCGTCCCGGTGAGCGCCGTGCGCTCACTCGCTGCTCCATTTGACGGTCGACCATCCGAGGCCCGACCAGCTCAGGCCGGACCACGATAGTCCGGACCAGCCCAAGGCGGACCACGATAGACCAGACCAGCTCAGGCCGGACCAGGACAGCCCGGACCAGCTCAGGCCGGACCAGGCCGGGCCACTCGATGAGGAGGCACACAGGCAGTCTCCCGTCCACGTGCGACCGTTCCACTTCCCGTGGTCCCAGCTGTGCCCCTCCGCCACCTCTTCGGCCCATTCTGCCGCGTTCCATGTCGTCCCGAAGATGTCGCGCTCACCCGCGAGCACTGACGTCCCCGCCTGGACGTGCGCGCCACCCCGTGCCGCCTCCAGCGACCCGGTCCCCGTCGCCCGGGGCCAGACCTGGACGGCGTCGGGGACCGGAGCCCGCCCCGCACTCGCAACGTCGAGCAGACCAGCGCCCTGGGCGCCCGGGTCCCCCGACGTGATCGGGACCGCCGTGGACGTGAGGAGCGCCTTGACCTGGTCAGGCGTCAGTCCCGGTCGCTCGTCGAGCAGGAGTGCCACGGCCCCCGAAACAACGGCCGCCGCCTGGGATGTGCCGCTGCCCCGGAGCAGCCTGGAGCCGGTTGCGGAGGGAGCCGCGAGGTCCAGCGTCGAGCCCGGGTCGCGCAGCCCCGGGACGTCCACGCCCGGCGCCACGAGGTCCGGACGCCGGGCCGTGTCCCCGGGGCTGGACCACGAGGGGACGGTGTCGTCGGCCGGGTCGAGCGTGCCCTGGACGTCGGCGGCTCCCACGGCGATGACGTATGGGTCGGCCGCCGGGTTCGTAAGCGGGCGTCGGTACTCCCCGGCATTTCCGCCCGCTGTCACGACCACGATGCCCTTCCGCCACGCGGCTTCGACGGCGTAGGCCAACGGGTCGACCGCATGGTCCTGCAATCCGTCCGTCCCGAATGAGAGATTGAGCAGGCGGATGTTCAGCCCGCCGCTGCGGCGGTGCTCGACCACCCAGTCGATTGCCGCGATGACCTGGGACACGTCGGTGAGGCCATCCGCGCTCGCCACCTTCACGCTGACGATCCGCGCCCCGGGGGCGATCCCAGCAAACTCGCCGGCCTCCGGACGGTCGCCCGAGGCGAGCGCGTCGTCTCGGCCGGCGATGATGCTGGCAAGGTGCGTCCCGTGCCCGAACGTGTCCAGGTAGGGTGGCGCGCCTGCCTGCCGATCGAATGACAGGTCCGGTCCGTTTACCACCTTGCCGGTTGCCGTCAGGCCGTTGACCGGGACCACGCCAGAATCGATCAGGGCCACGTCCACGCCAGCCCCCGTCACGTGGTCGTCCCAGAGCGTGGTGGCCCCGATCGCATCGGCGACGTCCGTGATCGAGCCTGTCGTCGATGCCCCGCCAAGATCGTTCAAGCTGCTCAGGCTGAGCGCCGCGTTCGGCGTCACCGACGAGACGCCTGGCGCACGCTGCAACGCTGACCTCGCCCAGGGCGAGACGCGGGCCTCGAATCCATCGATCAGGGAGAGGCGCACCCCGGCTTCGCCGCCGACATCGCGGACAGCGCGAACCGCTTCGGCGTGGTGCCCGGGCACCTCCCGGACGATGACGCCGGCCAGGTTGACGGCACGCGCGGAAACACCAGCGCCTCCCGGTCCGGCCAGCAGGACCGCGGCGGCGGTGACGATTGGCACCACGAGGTGCACGCCTGCCCGGCCGCGAGGGTCCCGGCGGCGAGCGGGCCTGATGGCCTCGTAGCGGTGCGCCAATCCGGGCCTCCGTGGTCGTCGTGGTTGCTTCTGGCCGCGGGCGGCACCGGCGTGATCCGGCTCGCGTGCGTGTGAATCCGCACGCGTGTCAATCCGGCTGGACACAGTAGGTGGACTCTATTCTCCCCACGATCGCGGTCGCGGTCCATCCCGCAGGTGAGGGGATCGCACCCTGCGCGACAGCCCGGGTCCTGTTGACCCCGGCGATTGGGCGGTACCATGCCCCAGGATGGGGGATAATCCTCCGAAGGTGGAGAGCCCGGCGGGGTGCTCCCGGGTTACCGGTTTCGGCTCTGGCGTGCGAGAAATCAGGCGCCTGGCAGGGGGAGAGGGTTCGGTTATGAGCAAGGCCGCGGTGACGGGTCGGATCGCCTCGGCTCCTGATCGGCCGTCCGGCCGACCAGGAGCGCGTGACGGCCGATCCCGGGTCGCGGTCAAGCCGGGCGACCTGGTCCCCGTGTCTGCCATCCCCGGGGCGACTCGCGTCCTGATCGTCGACGATCACCGGGCGTTCTCCGAGGCGCTCGCCGCCGCGATCGATGGCAACCTGGACCTCGTCTGTGTCGGCACCCCGACCACGATCGACGAATGCCTTGCCATGGTGGAGACGACCGCGCCGGACGTGGTCCTGCTGGACATCTACCTGCCCGACGGCGATGGCATCGAGGCGATCCCGGCGATACGGGCTCGCCATGGCGACGCTCGCATTCTCGTCATGACCGGGTACACCGACGTCGAGGTCATGGCGCGGGCGGCCTCGGCGGGAGCGAGCGGCTTCCTGCCAAAGGAGAATTCGATCAGCGCGGTCCTGGCTGCCATTCGGGCGGTTGGGGACGGTCAGATGCTCGTCGACGGATCGACCCTCGCTGCGATCCTGGGCCGGGTGGGCCGCGCCGCCCCGGGGACCCGCGCGCTCGACTCCGGCGCCGCCAACCTGACCAGGCGCGAGCGGGATGTCCTGGACCTCATGGGCCAGGGCCTCGATCCACACGCCGTTGCCGGGAAGCTCGAGATCAGCCTCCACACCTGTCGGGGCTACCAGAAGAGCATCCTGGCCAAGCTCGACGCGCACAGCCAGCTGGAGGCCGTCGTCGTCGCGGCCCGGCGCGGCCTCATCGCGCGGCTCGGACAAGGACGGGGCCGCGCCTGATCGCCCCCTGACCGGCCGCCCATCGGCCGCATCGGGCGCTGATCGGCCGATCAGACCCCTCATCTTCGGGAGGGAAGTCCACTCCATCTGAGGGCTGGCGGCCGGCAGGAATGGCGGCGCCTAATGCAGGACGCAAGGGCGCGCCCGCACCGCCGGGTTTTCGACGGTTCAGACGGCCCTGGCACGTTGACCCGCATCCTTGCTGCCCGAGCGCAAGCGGGCACGCAAGCCAGCGACCGACGGCCTCGGTGCCCGAGACGGGCCTCCTCCCCCTGACATCGCAAGGGTGCCGGGGCCGCCGGCTCAGCCTGGCCCGCGCGGGCGACCCGGCGGGCGGCCGTCTGCTGGACCCAGATCCATTCCGAACCTGCCGTCCCGCCAACGCGGGTCCCGGCTCCGGACGCGTCCCCGACCCCACCGGCTCTGACCGCAGCCGCCAGCCTCCCGCTGCGCCCGCGCGACCCGCTCACAGCCGGCCATGACCCTGGAGCGCTGCCGCCCGTCCTGACCAGTTGCCGTGGCTATAGCAGCCATCCATTGGCGTCCGGATGCGACCACGCGCGACCCCCCAACCTGCGGGGTCGGCAGCCTCCCACCTGCGGGCTAGGCCGCCCATGCGTCGGCGGTGCCCAATTACGGCGGCGACATGTGGCCTCTTGTGGGGATCAGATCGCACGCCTAATTGAGAGGGTGACGTGGACACATTGATGCGGATCCCGTCCGCGACCGGGGTGCCTTGCGAGAGCGCCTCCCGTCCGTCGGCGGCTATCCCGAGTTCGTCGACGTCGGCGTCCGCGCCCACGTTCGGGGCTCTCGGCGTTGGGTGACGCCGTGGTCGCCCCAGCTGACGCCGCGGACGTCCGGTCGCCGGTCCGCCTGCGACGGCCGTCTGCCCCCGATCCCGTGCGCGTCGTGGCGTACAGCTGGCTGATGGCCCTCGCGGCCATCGGCCTGCTCAACCTGCTCCACGCGGACCTCCACGAGCATCACGACCTCCCCCCGCTCGTTCACTGGCTGCGGGACGCGGCCCTCGCGGTACCCCTCGCCGCGATTGCCGTCCTGGGAGCGGCGTTCCTCGTCCGGGCGCGCACCTTTCGCCCGCGTGGCGGAGGCGTCTCGTCGATCCCCACGCGTCTCGCCTGGGCGGTCTTCGCCTCCACCTTCTTCGCGATCCTCAGCATCCCCGGGATCCAGCTCCATGGGCTGTTGTTCGGGGCCGAGGAGGAGTCCGTGGGCTGGCTCGCGGACGCGTTCAAGGACGGAGGCATCACGTTGGCGATCTCCCTCGTCGCGCTCGTGCCAGCCGCGTTGATCACGGGGCCGCCCTGGCGAGCTGTCCGTGCCGACTTTGGACCTGACCAGGCGCCCGGAGCGACGCTCGCAGCGTCGGCCGGGTCTTCCGCATTTCTCGCAACCGCGGGATCCACCTACGCCGGAGGCGATCGATGAGCACCCAGGACAACCGCGCCTCCGTGGCAGGCCAGCAACGTTCCACCAGCAGTGAGGAGAGCCAGGTAATGGGTCATTCGCGATTCGGCCGCCCGCGGAGGGCGCTCCGCAGGCTGGGATCCCTGCTCGCGGCCGGCATGCTGGTCGGCTCGCAGCTCCTGGTGCCGGTGGCCCAGGCCGCCCCGATCAATGTCGCTCCTGCAGCGGCCGCGGTCCCGGCCGCCCCGACCAGCACGATCACGCTCGCTGTCAAGAGCGCGCGCACCGAGCCCCGGGCGTTCGGCGGGGCCGGCGTGACGGTTGGCACGCCCGTCACCTCGTACAAGTGGATGATCAACGAGGACAACACGGGCGACACGACCACGCGCAACGCGAACCCCGGGTCGGCCTGTTCCGCGTGGGTCGACGCGCCCGGCGGGACGCCCAACAGCGCCTACCCGGATTCCTGCCACTGGACCTCGATCTCCGGCCTGCGGAGCTCCGCCCCGGTCGCGGCCCAGGGCGATGAGACGACCCTCAGCGGCACGATCGGCATCTCCAACCTGGCGCCCGGCCGCTATCTCATCTCGGTCCTGGCCGATGGCTACAAGCTCGACGGGACCCCGTTCACCGTCCCGATGGAAGCGCCCGGCCTCGTCGAGGTGCCGCTTCAGCCCGTCCCCCTGCCGACCGCCACGATCAAGGCGCAGATCTTCGCCGACGTGACGTCGACCAACGGACAGTACGACCCGGGCGAGGACGGCCTGCCCGGGTTCGCCGGCTTCATCACCGACTACATCGGCCAGGTCACGACCGACGTCTTCGGCAACCCGCTGTGCACCAAGTACCAGTTCAACGACCTGAACAGCAACGGGGTACAGGACCCGGGCGAGGAAATCACCCTCACCGGTGCCCCCGACTACTCCCCGATCGTCACCCACCTCGGCGGCAAGTGCCTGTCGGGTGACATCAACATGGACGGCGTCGTCAACGGGACGGACGTCGGGCTCTACAGCGATCCCCAGCTCGATCCCGGCGTGCTGACGATCCCGAACCTCGGGCCCAACCGCTACGCACTCTCCGCCGTTCCCCCGACCGGCGCCAGCTGGATCCAGACGACCACGCTCGAGGGCAACCACGACTGGGACGCCTGGGTGATGGAGGGCTCGACCGGCCTCGACACGGAGTTCGTGGTCGCCGGCGAGCCGTTCCCGGCCGAGATCTTCGGCTACGTGCCGGGCCCCACGATGAACAGGTTCGCGCCCGGCGGGCAGGGCACCATCAAGGGCGTCGTCGACGCCATGAAGGTCTTCGTCCCGACCACGGGCGGCGCCTGCCTCCCCGGCACCATCTGGGGCGGCCTCTGCGGCGGGAAGGTCGACAAGCCGATCGACCAGCCGTGGATCGCCCTCAGCGACCTCAACAACGGCGACGCCGCGGTGTGGCTGGGTCGTGGCAACGCCGACGGCACGTTCACCATCCCGAACGTCCCCAACGGCAGCTACACGATCACCTACTGGGACGACCCCCAGAACTACATCCTGGACCTGCTCAACGTCAGCATCGTCAACGGCGAGACCGTCGATATGGGCGTCCTGCCGCTGACGGGCTGGTTCACCAAGTACGACGGCTTTGTCTTCGACGACGCGAACCGCAACGGCGTCCGCGACGCCGGCGAGCATGGCGTCCCGAACTTCACCCTGACGCTGCGCAAGCGTGAGAACTCGCTGATGGACCGGGGCGCGACCCTGGTCACCACCAACGCCAACGGCTACTACGTCATGGAGAACGCCTACCCGCTCACGGAGTGGCTGGTCCTCGAGGCGTACGACGACCGCTACTACACGACCGGCGTCACCTACCAGGCCGACAATCAGCCGGCGCCGACCACGGTCCTTGGCGCGGGCGTCGACGTCAGCGTCCTGCCGATCATCGGCCTCTCCGGCACGCTCGACTGGGGCGTCCACGCCTACGACGCGACCGGGACCAACGGCGTCGACCCGCAGAACGGCGGCATCGTCGGCTCCGTCAGCTACGACACCACCCGCAACGAGGTGAATCCGCAGTACGCGGCCGCGGAGGACTGGCAGCCGGGCGTCTCCGGCCTGACCGTGAACCTCTACGCGCCGGTTGACTGCCCGGTCGACCCGACGACGGGCACGACCACCGTGCCGTGCGATGCCAACGGCGACTATGCGCTGGCGGCGGATGGTTCGTATGCCCAGGGCAAGCTCCTGAACACGTATGTCACCGAGACGTGGGACCGGCCGACCGACTGCATCGCCCGCGGCGTCGATGGCGCGCCCCTCCAGAACCCGGCGGACCAGCAGGTCCTCCCGGTGGGCTCAGGCAAGGGTTGCCTCGAGGGCCCGCTGATGGGCGTCCAGTTCGGGCCATATCCCACGGACCAGGGCACCCCGGACGCCAACTTCGGCGCCGCGGTCGACGGCAACTACGGCTTCGGCGACGGCTGCTTCGACGGCGTCCTCGATGCCACCGACCCGTCCGCCCCGACCTGCAAGGACGCGACCACGGGCACCGACGTCCCGTTCACCGCGCTCCCCGCGGCCGACTACCTCGTCCACGTCGATCTTCCGAGCGTGCACGACAACAACGGCACCCCCGTCTACAAGGTCACCCGGGAAGAGGACATCAACATCGCGACCGGCGACAGCTATGTGCCGCAGGTCCCGCCGCCCGCCTGCGTCGGCGCGCTCCACCAGGTGGATGTCGCCGGGGCCGGCACCGACAACTACCCGGCCACGACCATTGTCGATCCGTCCGGCCTCGGCGCCGCCACGGTCAGCGTTGCGGCTTCGACTCCCGACCGACAACCCGACCTTCGTCGACATCGGCGGCACGCCCTATGAGGGCCAGGCCAAGCCGCTGTGCGACACGAAGCTCGTGACGCTCCAGAACGGCAAGTCGGTCGTGCCGATGTTCAACGTCTTCACGGACGTGCCGCTCCCGAGCCGGTTCTTCGCCCTCAACAACGACGACCTCACCTTCTCCACCGATCCGAAGTCGCTGCTCTACGGCGAGAAGGCCGGCATCCCGTTCAGCCCGGTCGGCATCTACGACTTCGCCAACCGCCTGGTTACCACCTCCGAGACCGACTACAACGGCCTCTTCGACGTGCTCCTGCCGTCGACGGACCGGATCAGCTGCCCGACGCCGTCGGGCGTGTGCGGGAACATCTACCGCTTCGTCGGCAACGACCCGGGCGTCCCGGGCCGCCTGAACCTCAACTACAACCCGCAGTACCGCACGATCGCGGCCGAGTTCGAGGCCTGGCCGGGCATCATCATCCCGGCCGACACGGCGCCGACGCAGGTCGGCGTGAATGTCCAGGTCCCCGGCTCGCAGACGTTCACGGCGGTCTCCTGCCCGGTCAATGACCCGGCGTCCGCAGCCACGACACCCGAGCTGTACGCGGTTTCGAAGCCGTACGCCAGCGTGACCGATGGCGTCGCCGCGCGATCGATCACGATCGACGGACAGGGCTTCGGCGCAAGCCCCGGCCAGGTCACCCTCGGCGGCGACTCCGCTGGCCACCACCTCGTGGAGCCCCACCCAGATCGCCCTGACAATTCCCGACCACCGCGACCGGCGGGCCGCAGCAGCTCAAGGTCACCGCGGCCAACGGCCGGAGCACCGTCAACGGGCTCACGTTCCACGTCATCAAGACCAGCGGACGCGGCGGGCCAGTACAACCCGGCCATCTTCGAGGTGGGCCCCGGCAAGACGTATGCGCCCGCCGAGACCCTCCCCGCGACGGCCGACCACGCCATCCAGCGTGCGCTTGATGCAGCGGCCCTCTTCATCGGCCAGTCCAACCCCAACGCCAACAGGGGCGCCCTGGTGGTGGTCTACCCGAACAACCCCAGCGCCAATCCGCGCCAGAACCCGCGCGGCGCGTACTACGAGAACCTGATCATTGCGGGCAAGGTCAAGCTGCAGGGCGTCGGCCCGGGCAGCCCCACCGGCTCCGTGCGCGGCGCGATCATCGACGGCGGCGCGTTCGCCGGCGACAGCCCGGTGGCGACCGACTGGTACACGAAGATCACCACCCTGGCCTGGGCCGGGAACCAGACGATCTATGACGGCGCGGTGATCTCGCTCTTCCTGCCGAGCACCGGACGCAACGCCTTCCCGACGTCGTACAGCGCCACCACGGCGCCGTCGATCGACGGCTTCGACCTCCGCGGCGGCGATCAGCAGGGCTTCCCCGGCAACATCAACGCCATCGGCGGCGGACCAACGGGGCTGCCCGGCGGCCTCATCACCCAGGGCGGCGCGGTCTTCGCCAACGCCTACGCCCGCAACCTGCAGATCACCAACAACGTGGTCCAGAACAACGGCGGCGCCTACGGCACCATCCGCATCGGGACGCCGGACCTGCCGGCCCCCGACACCAACAATCACAACGAGGGCGTCCGGATCCTCAACAACCGGGTCATCGCCAACGCCGGGACGAACCTGGCGGGCGGGATCGGCATCTTCGCCGGCGCCGACAACTACGAGGTCGCAGCCAACAATATCTGCGGCAACTTCTCGGCCGAGTACGGCGGCGGCCTGTCCGTCTACGGCCTCCAGCGCAACACGGGCACGGCGGTCGTCGCCGGCCGCAACTCCATCCACGACAACCGGATCTACTACAACCAGTCGTACGACGAGGCGGGCGGAATCATGATCGCCGGCCAGCTGCCGGCCGATCCCTCGATCCTTTCGCCGGGATCCGGCCCAGTCGACATCTACGCCAACCTGATCCAGTCCAACATGGCCAACGACGACGGCGGCGGGATCCGGTTCCTGATGGCCGGCAACTTCCCGATGAACGTCTACAACAACATGATCGTGAACAACGTGTCGACCCACGAAGGCGGCGGGATCGCCATCGACGACGCGCCGAACGTTCGGGTCTACGACAACACGTTCATGAAGAACGTCACGACCGCCACGGCCGTGACCAGCGACGGCCTGCCGGCTCCCGCCGGGCTGTCCACCGGGCAGAACAGCGCCCTGCTCCAGGCAACGCTGCCGGCCGGCTCCCCGACCTTCAGCAAGCCGCTCCTGTTCAACAACATCTTCTGGGACAACCGGGCGGGCACGCGTTCCGGCGCCACCGTGACCGGCATCGGGGCGGCTGGCGACGCCACGCCAATCAACACCTGGGACATGGGTGTCCCCGGCACCAGCAGCCTGCTCTCGCCCACCTACTCGATCCTCCAGGCGACGACCGGGACCGACGTGACCGGGACGAACCTCCCGGCCGGCACG
Organism: uncultured Chloroflexia bacterium; assembly: GCA_963734535.1. GTDB lineage: Bacteria > Chloroflexota > Limnocylindria > Limnocylindrales > CSP1-4 > CTSoil-043. The sequence goes on from CAVTHS010000007.1 coordinate 56,716, forward strand.
TTCAACAAGGTCGGCGTCGATCCGATCGTCGTCTCCGCCGGGAATACGGCGCTGACGTTCGCCCCGTGGCGGACGAACCCCAACTTCGTCGGCGCGATCCTCGTCGCGGCCGACCTCCCGCCGAACCTGCAGGGTGACTACCACCTGGCGGCCGGCTCGCCGGCCATCAATGCCGGTGCAGCCTCCAAGGCCGTGCCCGCCCACCAGCAGCCGCCAGCGACGCTTGCTGCACCCTCGACCGACATCGACGGCCAGGCCCGCCCGTCCGGGGGTGGCTTCGACATCGGCGCCGACGAGCTCGCGGCGGTCGCCGCCGCCAATGCCAGCGTGGCACCGACGTCACTCGCGTTCGGCAGCGTCACCGTCGGCGCGACCAGCGCGGCCCAGGCCCTGACCCTGAGCAACACGGGCAGCGCGACGCTGTCCGGCATCACCGTGGCCGTCACGGCTCCCTACTCGCGGCCGGCCGGAGCTCCGGGGGGTACCTGCGGTACGACCCTGGCCGCCGGAGGCACCTGCACCATCAACGTGGTGTTCAGCCCGACGACCGCGGTCTCGACCCCCGGGACTGCGACCATCACTGCCAGCGTGCCGGTCACCGGCTCACCGGTGGCGTTGACGGGTACCGGCGTGGCGGCCCCCTCGCTGCCATCGCTGGGCATCCTCGACAACTTCAACCGCGGGAACGCCAACACGCTCGGAGGCAGCTGGTACCAGGGGACGCTTTTCGGTGCGGCCTCGATCCGGGTAAACGCCAACCAGGCGTTCGCCATCCTGCCCGGCCAGGCGAACCGAACCACCACGTATGGCGCCAAGCAGGGGGCGGCGTTCACGTTCGCCACCGCGCCCGCGACCGGGGCGAGCCTGTTCCTGAAGGTGGCCAACGGGGCCGGGTCGAACGCCAACCCGGCCAGCTACATCCGGGTCCAGTACCAGACCACCGGCGGCGGCCAGGTCCTGGTCCAGACCACCACCAACGGCAACAACCTTCTCCCCACGTTCACCACGATCGGAACGCTCTCGTCGGGAGCGTTCGCAACGGGCGACCGACTGACCGCAGTGGCCAACGCCGACGGGTCCGTCGACGTCTGGAAGACGACCGCGGCGAACGTGACCACCTACGTCGGCCACACGTCGACGTCGACCTTCACGGGTACGGGCCGGATCGGCATCCAGCTCCCGATGAACGCCCGGATCGACGACTTCCGCGGAGCGACGGTGCCATGAGTCGCTGGCGTCACCAAACCACCCGCCCAATCCTCGCCCAGGGAGAGAACGTGATGAGCGACCACAGTAGGTTGCTGCTCAGCCGGCGTCAGCTGCTGAAGTACGGCGGCGTCACCGCCGTCGCCGCCGGGGTCGCGGGCATCGGCCCGCGGCTGGTGGAAACCATCCTCAAGCCGGGCCGCGCCCTCGCGGCGGACCAGGAGCCCAACCTCAAGCTCGTCGGGACGGACGGCTGGATCTCCATGCCGCCCGGCCCCGACATCAACTCCGCGGCGTACGGCAAGGTCCACCCGGACAGCTACGCACCCCCGAACCGCACCGACTACATATTCGGGTTCGCGAACGGGACCGGCATCTCCAACGCGGACCTGTACCAGCTCAAGAACAAGGCGCAGCATTCGGCCCCGCTCTTCTGGGCGAAGCAGGGCGACGACTTCCGCGTCCAGCTCACCAACGTCGGCCTGGCACAGCGCCCGGACCTCTTCGACGCCCACACGCTGCACTGGCACGGCTTCAAGAACGTCATCCCGTTCTTCGACGGCGAGCCAACCGGCTCGGTGTCGGTCCCGCAAGGCCAGACGTTCACGTACGTCTACAAGTCCCATGACCCCGGCACGTACATGTTCCACTGCCACGTGGAAGACGTGGAGCACGTGCACATGGGGATGACAGGCCTCGTCTTCGTGCGGCCGGCCCTGGACGGCAACACGTCCTTCTACGCCAGCGGCAAGTACGCCTACAACGACGGCTCGACCGGCTTCGACCGCGAGTACGCCATGTTCCTCAGCGAGGTCTGGGCGGACGCCCACTGGGCGGATGCCCACATCCAGCTCCCCGAATGGAGCGACTATCACGCGGACTTCAGCCTTCTCAACGGGCGGGCCTATCCGGACACCCTGGAGCCGAACGGCGCGATCTTCTCCGACTTGGGGCTGCCCAACGCGACCTATCCCTTCGAAGTCGCGCGAGATGCCAGCTACGACCTGACGCCTCCGAGCGGGCCGCGCGGCGCGGACCTGGGCAACCAGCCGATGTCGTCCCTGGTGACCTGCGTGGCGGGCGAGCGAGTCCTCCTGCGCTTCGCCAACCTCGGCTTCAAGGAAGCCGCGATGACGCTCACCGGCATCAAGCTGCACGTGGTGGGGCGCGACGCGACCCTCCTCCGCGGCTTCGATTCCACCGATTCGAGCTACGCGACGAACACCGTCGCCCTGGGCGCCGGCGAGAGCTTCGACGCGATCTTCACGGCGCCGGCTCATTCCGGCGGATCCGGCCCCGACACGTACGTGCTCTACAACCGGACATACATCCGGGCCGACAACCTCGCCGGCGGCGGCGGCCAGCGCACCGAGGTGCGCGTCTATCCGTCGGGCGCCCTCCAGCCCCAGAAATACCCCAACGACTGGGGCATCTGATGAGACCAGCAGTGATGAGTGGAGTGACCACGATGCTTCGAATCAGGACCCCGCGCGCCCGCCTCTGGCCGGCGCTCGCGGTCTCGTCGGTGCTGGTCTCCAGCGTGTTGCTGTCGTCGGCCGCCGTGCGGCCGACCGCGGCGGCGACGCAGGACCCGACCAGGAGCGGCGTCGCCTGCACGACCGACACCGGCCCGAACCCGACGTTCAACCTGACAACCCGGGCCGGCTACATCAACCTGCCGGACGGGACCACTGCCTACATGTGGGGCTTCTCCGAGGGCAGCCGCCCGTTCCAGCACCCGGGGCCCGTGCTCTGCGTCAACGAGGGTGACACCGTCACGATCATCCTGAACAACTCGTTCACGCCGACCTCGCCCAAGAGCGCACCGGCCGTCTCGATCGTGTTTCCCGGCCTGGTGGGCGTCACGGCCGACGGCGCGCCGTCTCAGCCCCAGTTCGACGGCACCGGGGCATTGACCTCCCTTGCGCAGGCGGCGCAGCCCGGTGGCGGCTCGGTCACGTATAGCTTCGTCGCCTCGAAGCCCGGCACGTTCCTGTACGAGAGCGGCGGCGGGCAGACGACCACCGGCACCCCGAGCTTCTTCTCCAGCCCGCAGGTCCAGGTCCGCATGGGGCTCTTCGGCGCCCTCGTCGTGCGACCCACCATGGGCGCCGGATACGCCTACGACCTTGCCGACACCCAGTTCAACCCGGCAACGGAGTTCCTGGCCCTGCTCTCCGAGGTCGACCCGTACCTGAACGCGGCGGTCCTGAAGGGCACCAGGGCCTTCAACATGAACAACTACCACCCGCGCTACTGGCTGATCAACGGCCGCGGGTTCCCCGACAGCATCGCCGACAACTTCGCGACCTGGCTGCCCAGCCAGCCCTACGGCTCGCTGGCCACGATCCATCCCAACGACAAGTACCTGGCGGACGGGGTCACCCTCAACCCGAGCCCGATCAACCCCCTGCCCAGCATCACCCGTTACCTGTCCGTGGGCACCGAGGACTACCCGTTCCATCCCCACGGCAACAACGGGAAGGTGATCGGACGCGATGGCGCTCCGCTCGCGGGGCCCGCGGGACAGGACATGTCGTTCGACAAGTTCTCCGTGAACATCGGTCCCGGCCAGACCTGGGACGTGCTCTTCAGCTGGAGGGACAACGAGAACTACTCGCCGTCCAACCCGGTCCCGGCCAGCGAGCCGAACCTCCAGAACCTCACCGTTGGCATGTTCTACGGCGGCGGCCCCTACCTCGGCGTCCAGGAGCCGATGCCGCCCGGCATCTCCACGCTCAACGAGTGCGGCGAGTTCTACATCATCGCCCACAACCACGCGCTCTACCAGATCACGTCATGGGGCGTGAACATGACCGGGCCGATCACCTACACGCGGGTCGATCCGCCCCTGCCGAACAGCTGCCCGTCGTGAGAGGTAGGGGAATGACCATGAGATCGGACCGAACCATGAAGCAAACCATTCTTTCCTCGCTGGTCCTGGGGCCGGCGCTGCTCCTCGCGGCGCTGCTGCTCCCCGGGGCGGCGGCGGCCGCCGGGCCGATCACCTCGACCGCATGCACGGCGGCCGGCACCGCCGTCACCTGCAACCTCTGGGCCGAGACTGGCAGCCTGCCGCTGCCGCTGCCGAGCACGTCCGTTACCGTCTGGGGCTTCGCCACTGCGTCGGGTGCGAGCCCGACGGTCCCGGGGCCAGTCCTCGTGGCAACCGCGGGTGACACCGTCACGGTGAACCTCGTCAACCACCTGAGCCAGCCGACGTCCATCGTGTTCAACGGCCAGGCGATGGTCCCCGACCTGACCGGGGTCGTCTCGGGCGGATCCACGTCCTACACGTTCGTCGCCAGCGCCCCTGGGACCTACCTGTACGAGGCGGGTCTCATTCCCGGCTCGCAGTACCAGGTGGCGATGGGCATGTACGGCGTGCTCGTCGTCCGCCCGGCTGGAGCCCCCTCACAGGCCTATCCGGACGCCTCCACCGCCTTCGACGGCGAGGCGCTCGTCGTCCTCGGCGAGGTCGACCCGGCCCTGAACAACAGCCCCACGCCGTGGACGGTCGACCTGCGGTACTTCGCCCCGAAGTACTCGCTGATCAACGGGGCCGCATACCCGGGCACGGCGTCGATCGACGCCTCGTCCGGCACCAGCCTCCTCCTGCGCTACGCCAACGCGGGCATCCAGCACCACTCGATCGGCGTGCTGGGGCTGCGGCAGTCCGCGCTTGCCGCGGACGGCAGCCCGACGACGTACCCGCGCGACATGGCCGCCGAGACGATTGCCCCAGGGCAGTCGGCCGACGTGCTGGTGACACTCCCCGCGACGACCGCCGCCTCCACCAAGTACGCGCTCTACGACGCGAGCTTCACCCTGAACAACAGCACCGCGTCCGGGATGGGCGGCATGCTCACATTCATCGACGCGACGCCGAATGGAACGGCCACGGGTGACACCGTCGGCCCGATCACGACGGGCGTTGCAGTCAGCACCACGTCCGGCGCCCTGAGCGCCTCGGTCAGCGACCTGACGACCGGCGGATCGAGCGTCGCAGGCGCCGAGTACTTCCTCGACGCGATCGGGCCGAGCGGCACCGGCACAGCGATGACGGGGACCTTCCCGTCCGATCCGGCAGCCGTCTCGGCGTCGCTCACGCTGCCGAGCGGAAGCCACACGATCTACGTCCATGGCCTCGACAACAGTGCCAATGCGAACTGGGGCGCCTTCAGCTCCACGACCTACACGATCGACAGCGTCGGGCCCACCACCAGCGCCCTGGTCCTGACTCCCAACCCCTCGAACGGAACCGTCGCTGTCGCCCTCAGCGGCACCGCCAGCGATGCGGCGACCGGCAACAGCAACGTCGTGGCCGCCGAGTACTTCATCGGGACGCCAGGCCCGGACGGTTCCGGCACGCCGATCACCCCCAACACGACGGCGGTGATCGTGAGCCTGACAGCGACCATCTCGCCCCCGGTCTCGAGCGGAGTCGTCTCCGTCCACGCCAGGGACGCCGCCGGCTACTGGGGCCCCTTCACGACGATCACCCTCACGGTGGAGGGCACCGGCCCGACGACCTCGGCTGTCGTGACCAACCCGCCCGCCGCCAACAATGGGCAGTACGGCCAGAGCATCGGCAACCCGTCGGTGCGAGTCAGCGCGACGTTCGTCGACGTCGATAGCACCGTTGCCGCGGGCGAGGGCTTCATCGACACCGTCGGCGCCAATGGAGCGGGCTTCCCGTTCGTCGCCACCGACGGCGTCTTCAATGCCGCGAGCGAGACCGGCTATGCCGACGTCCCGCTCACGACGATCAACCTGCTCTCCGCGGGCAACCACACGATCTATGTTCACGGCAAGGATGCGGTGGGTAACTGGGGCGCGACGGCCTCCGTCGTCCTCCTGATCGACAAGACCGCGCCCACCTTCACGAGCATCACCCTGGCCGCGGTCAACCCGACGCTCGGGGGTGGCATCACCATGACGGTGAATGGCGCCGTCGATCCGTTGGTCTCGACCCTGGCCAGCGGCGTCGCCGGCGGCGAGTACTGGATCGACAGGGCCGCACCGACGCCGGGCGGCGGGACGCCCTTCACCGGGCTCACCCCCACCATCCCGGCGGGCTCGCTCACCACGGGCAGCCACACGGTGGGCGTCCGCGTCCGCGACGGCGCAGGCAACTGGAGCGCGGCCACCCACAGCGCCACCGTCTCCGTTGTCGCGGTATCCATCTTCTCGAACGGCTTCGACACCGGCTTCGGCCCGTGGGGCTGGACCAGCAGGTCCACCAACAGCACCGCGCGCCTCAATGCCACGACGACGGCCGCCCTGGTCGGCGCTCGCGGCCTGCAGGCCCAGGGCAACAACACCAACTACGTCCAGTACAACTTCGGGACCGCCGCCCAACCGGCGTGGCCGACCTACGACGCACGGTTCTACTTCCGGCCGAACGGCAACACCTCGACCGGCAAGGACATCCTGTCCGCCGCCACGTCGAACTCCTTCGGCACGGTCGACTTCCGCGTCCGCTATCGGCTGAATGGCGCGACGCCGCAGGTGCAGATCCAGGTGGGGACAGCCAACACCAACGCGACCTGGACCAACATCCTCGGCGGCACATCCAGCAATGTCATCGAGGTGGTCTGGCAGGCCGCGGGCAGCGTCGGGCCGAACCCGGGCACCCTGACCCTCACGGTCAACGGTGTCCTGGCCCAGACGCTGACCACCACGAGCACCAGCTCCGTCGGGGCCGTCCGCCTCGGCTCCGTGACCAATACCGGCAATGCCACCCTGATGTACTTCGATGCCTTCGCTTCCAAGCGTTCGGTGTCGCCGCTCTTCGGTCCGTAACCCGATGACCACCATCGGACGTTCCGATGGGGACCGCAGCCTCGCGGCTGCGGTCCCCGAAACCCCGGATCCCGTGCCGGCTCCGCTGGAGCCGGCCGGGCTCACGCCCGCCCGCCGCCTGCGGCGACGCACCTGGCTTGCGGCAGCCGCCGGCGTCGTCCTCCTCCCCCTGGCCGTGGCCGCGACCCTCACGTACGCGACCTCGGGCGCCGGCGTCCCGTCGAACGCCGACGTCGCGGCCGCCCGCGTCGTGTCTGCAGCCGAGATGGAGCAGGACTACGGCATCAAGGTCAATCTCGTGGGTGTGACGGCCGCCGGCGGTCTCGTGGACCTCCGGTTCACGGTCGTCGACCAGGCGAAGGCGCTCCACATTCTCCACGACTCGACGGTCATGCCCGTGCTCCTTGTTGAGCCGAGCGGCGCCGTCATCCGCGCCCCGACGGGAATGCGCCACAAGGTGACGCTCCTCGACGGGGGCAACTACTTCATCCTCTATTCGAACCCCGGCGGTGCCGTCCAGGCCGGCACACGCGTGTCGGTCGTCATCGGCGACGTCCGGCTCGAGCCGCTCGACGCGCAGAGCTGACAGGAGACCATCGATGCGGCGGGTTATCGCCCTGGCCCTTGCGGCCACTCTCTCGGTCACGACCGTGCCTTTCGTGGCCGCGGGAACGCTTCCCATGGGTCAGGGCAACAGCCTCGCCGCATTCGTTTCCGATGCCGTGCCCGGCGCGCCGGTGCCGGCGGGGATGCAGACGGTCATCGTCACGCTGCGGACGAGGGCCGATCTGCGGGCCGTCCGAGGCGGCACTCGCGCCGCCCGGCAGGCAGCAATCATCGCGGCGCTCCGCGCCCACGCGTCGGCATCGCAGACTCCGCTCGTCGCCTTCCTGGGTGGCCAGCGGGCGCTCGGCCGGGTCGCCCGGCTGACCTCGTTCTGGCTCTTCAACGGGGTGTCGATCACCGCGACCCCGGCCGTCATCGCCGCGATCGCGGCCCGGCCCGACGTCGCTAGCGTCACGCCCGACGAGATCGCGATCGTGCCCGCGGCGGTGCAGCCGACACGCCAGCCGGCATCGGCGTCGATGGGGTCGTCGGCCCCAACCGAGCCGAACATCGCGCTCGTGAACGCCCCGGCCCTGTGGTCGCTCGGCTATACAGGCCAGGGAGTGGTCGTCGCGAGCCTGGACTCGGGCGTGGACGTCACTCACCCGGACCTCGCGGCACGCTGGCGCGGGGGCTCGGACTCCTGGTTCGACCCGTATGGCCAGCATCCCACGACGCCCACGGATCTGACCGGTCACGGGACGGCAACCATGGGAGTCATCGTCGGCGGTGACGCCGGCGGGACCTCCATCGGGATGGCGCCCGGGGCAACGTGGATCGCCGCCAAGATCTTCAACGACAGCGGCACTGCGACCGCCACGGCGATCCACGCCGCGTTCCAGTGGGTCCTCGACCCGGACGGCAACCCGGCCACGGCGGACGCGCCACAGGTCGTCAACAACTCGTGGGCCTTTGGCTTCCCGGGCTGCAACCTCGCCTTCCAGCCTGACCTCCAGGCGCTCCGTGCGGCCGAGATCGTGCCCGTCTTCGCCGCCGGCAACTACGGGCCTGGCGGCTCGACGAGCGTCAGCCCGGCGAACTACCCGGAAGCGCTCGCGGTTGGCGCGACGAAAGCCACCGATGTGATCGACGCAACATCCGGCCGCGGCCCATCGGCCTGCGGCGAGGCATCGACCGCGTACCCCGAGGTCGTGGCCCCCGGCGTGGGCATCCGCACGGCGGACCTGTTCGGCTTGTACCAGTCGGCCACGGGGACGTCCCTTGCAGCCCCGCACGTCGCGGGAGCGTTGGCGCTGCTGCTGAGCGCCCACCCGGGCGTGAGCGCTGCGTCCCAGGTCTCCGCGCTCACGAGCTCCGCGCTGGACCTTGGGGCTCTCGGCCCGGACAACACCTACGGCTACGGCCGCCTCGATGCTCTCGGCGCCGACACGATGCTGGGTGGCGGCCCGTCGCCGAGCCCGAGCCCGTCGCAGAGCCCATCGCCGGATCCATCGCCGATCCCGAGCCCGATCCCGAGTCCATCGCCGGATCCATCGCCGATCCCGAGCCCGATCCCGAGTCCATCGCCGGATCCATCGCCGATCCCGAGCCCGTCGCAGAGCCCATCGCCGGATCCATCGCCGATCCCGAGCCCGTCCGAGCCCATCGCCGGATCCATCGCCGATCCCGAGCCCGTCCGAGCCCATCGCCGGATCCATCGCCGATCCGCCCGATCCCGAGTCCATCGCCGGATCCATCGCCGATCCCGAGCCCGATCCCGGCGCTTCCGCCGACCACCGGCGGGCTGGCCCTTGTCCCGAACCCCGCGAACGGATCGACGGCGGTCACCCTCGTGGGAAGCGTGACCTCGGCGGGGTCCACCGTGAGCGCGGCCGAGTACTTCCTTGACGGGATCGGCGCCGACGGGAGCGGGTGCACCCTCTCCGGCACGTTTGGCACGTCGGCCGCGAGCGTCGTGGCCACGCTCCCGATAGCGGGGGCGAGTGCCCCGTGCGTCGACCTCGCCACGCTCGCCGAGGGCAGCCACACGGTCTCCGTCCACGGCCGGGATGCGTCCGGTGCCTGGGGCGCCACCGCAGCGGCGAGCCTCGTGCTCGACCGGACCGGGCCGGCGACGAGCGCCGTCACGCTCGCCCCGGGGGCGGCCAACACGCAGGCGGTGGAGATCAGCGCCACGGCCTCCGACACCGCCACGGGCAACAGCCCGGTCACCGGCGGCGAGTACTTCGTCGACAGCGCCGGCGCAGCCGGGACCGGCACCCCGATGACGGCGGGCGCAGCGCCCTCGACCACCCTCGCGGGCACGATCGCCGCGGCCACCGTCGCCGCCCTCACTGCCGGCAACCACACGATCCGGGTCCACGCAAGAGATGCCGCGGGCAACTGGGGCGCGACCGCGACCGCGACGCTCCTCGTCGACCGTACGGCGCCCACGTTCAGCGCCATCACCCTGGCCCCGGGCTCGATCACGACCGGGACCGCGTCGGTGAGCCTGGCCGCCACCGGCGCGACCGACCGGCTCACAGGCGGCCTCGCGAGCGGTGTCGCCGGCGGCGAGTGGTGGATCGGGACGACCAACATCACGGCGGGCACCGGCACGGCCTTCACCGGCCTCGCCGCGAGCGTGGCCACCGGCGCCCTCACCGCGGGCACGTACACCGTCCGCGCCCGGATCCGCGACGCGGCCGGAAACTGGAGCACCGCCCCGAGCGGCGGCGTCCGCACGGCGAAGCTGACGGTCACCGCACCGGTCCCCGATGCCATCTTCGCCGACGGCTTCGAGACCGGCACGCTGAGCCCGCTCACGGGCTGGACGAGCCGCTCGACGACCACGACGAGCCGCCTGGGCGTGACGGCCGGCGCGGCCCTCGCGGGGGCATACGGCCTGCAGGCCCAGGGCAACAACGTCAACTACGTGCAGAACTCGTTCGGGACGGCCGCCAATCCGGCGAGCCCGACCTACGATGCGCGCTTCCTGTTCAACCCCAACGGCGCCACCTCGTCGGGCAAGGACATCCTCGCCGCCGCGACGTCGAGCGGCTTCGGCACCGTGCTGTTCCACGTGCGTTACCGCCTCAATGCCGGCGTCCCGCAGGTCCAGATCGGGGTGGGCGCCACGGCCAACCCGGCGTGGATCACCCTTGCCGCCGGCAGCAACGCCATCGAGGTGGTCTGGCGGTCGGGGGTGAGCCTCGCGCTCTACGTGAACGGGACGCTCGCGGGGAGCCTGGCCGCGGGCACGGGCTCGGTGGGCGCGGTCCGGCTGGGCTCGGTCACCTCGACCGGCAGCGCCACCGCCCTGTATTTCGACGCCTTCGCCTCCAAGCGCTCCGTGGCGCCGCTCCTGGGCCCGTAGCGCGCATCGCGCCCGAGCCCACTCCGCACGACGCGGCCGACCATGCCGGTTGGCCGCGTCGCCGCGTCCGCCTGGAGGCGGTGGCGCGGGCGGCCTGACGCCCCGGTGAGGACGCTCAGCCGCCCTCCCGGACGATCCCATGCTCCACGGCGTAGCGAGTGAGGCCGGCGCTGCCGCGCACGTTCAGCTTGCCGAGGAGGTTCGCGCGATGACGCCGGACCGTGTGCGGGCTGATGCCGAGGATCTCGCCGATCTCGACGGCCGAACGCCCGGCGGCGATCAGGCGCAGGATCTCGCGCTCCCGCGCGCTCATGGCGCCGCCGCTCTGGAGCCAGTGCATCGAATCCTCGACGATCGCTCCGGCGACGCTGCTGTGAACGTATTGTTCGCCGCGCGTCAGCGCCCGGATCGCCGCGACCAGCTCGTCGGAGTGGGCACCCTTGACCATGTACCCGGAGGCGCCTGCGAAGAACGCCTGGCGCACGGTCTCGGCCTCGCGATGCATCGACAGGACCAGGATCCGCATCGCTGGATGGCGCTCGAGGAGGCTCCCGATCAGCCGGACGCCATCCGAGTCCGGGAGCGAGAGGTCGAGCAGCAGGACGTCCGGCGCCACCGTGTCGAGCATCCGGGATGCACCCGCGGCGTCTGCCGCCTCGCCGATGACCTCGAGATCGGGCTGGCGGCCGAGCACCATGCGGAGCCCCTCGCGGACGAGGTGGTGGTCCTCGACCAGGGCAACCGTGATCCGTCGGACCTCGCTGGCCTCGAGCTTGCCGTCGAGATCGGCGCCGCCGCTCGGCGACGCAACGGCGGAGGGCCTCCCGTTCGGGGGGAGCGTCATGGCCGTGGCGCCATGTCCGACCGGCGCTCGGCGCGTGCTCGTGGACGACGCAGCTCGAGGCGAATCGTGCTTCCGCGTCCGGGCTGCGACACCATCTCCAGGCTCCCGTCGATCGATGCCGCCCGCTCCATCATCCCGTGCACCCCGAGTCCCGCACCACCAGTCTCCGCGACATCGAAGCCGATCCCGTCATCTTCGACGGCGAGAACGATCCGGTCGCCGTCGGACGACGTCATTCTGATCCAGCGGTGCTCGGCGCGGGAGTGACGGATCGAGTTGCCGAGCGCCTCCTGGACGATCCGCAGCGCCTCGACCTCGGTCGCCGGCGGCAGCAGGCCCGGGTCGCGAAGGTTCGGATCGATCTCCACGTCGATGGGCACCATGGAATCCGCAACCAGCTCCTCGATCGTCGCGGCCAGGCCCGTTTCCGACGAGCCGCAGCGGCCTGAGGCGCATGGCGACTTCCCGCGTTTCCTCGAGGGCGAGGTTGGCGGTCCTGCGGGCCCGCGTGGCGATCTCGAGCGCATCGCCCCGGGCGTCAGGCTGCTCCGTCGAGCCAAGGGACGTCACGAGGGCGTCGAGCGTGTAGGTGAGGGCCGCGAGCGTCTGCCCGACTCCGTCGTGAAGGTCGAGGGCGATCCGCCGTCGTTCTTCCTGCTGGCCGTTGAGGAGGCGTCGGTTTGATCGCTCGCCGAGCGAGATGGTCCGGTCCGCCATCACGGCGACCACGACGGCGATGATCATCATGAGCGGCCATTCGGCCAGGTCCAGGTCGGCGATCGGGACGCCGAGCGGGCCGTCCAGGGTGGCGAGGAACGCGTAGGAGACGACGACGCAGAAGGCGATCCCGAGCCGAATGACCGCGCTCCGGAACCCGAACGCAAATGCCTCGATCACCAGGACGATCCACAGGCAGTGGAGCAGCAGGTCGGGTTCGGCGAGCTGGACGTAGGTCGCGACCCCGAAGGCCAGCGCCGGCGAGGTCGAGGACGACCTGGAGCGGCCGCAACCTGCACGAACGGCCACGGACGACGAGGCTGCCGAGGCCACCGCTCGCGGTGCGGCCGCCTTGTCGGTGATCAACGCATCGACCTCTGTCTCACGGCGCCCGAGTATGGGAGCCCGATTCGGCTTCTGCAATGCCCCAGATGGCGCGTCCCAACGGTCGCCGCGCACGGCCCCGCTCCGGCCCGGGACACGATCCGCGCCGCCGCCGGCCGATGCCGCGCCACTCCGCGGATCACGCACCGACTGCTCCGGCGGACCCCCGGACTGCCCGTGACAAGCCGCCGGTCGTGGTCATGAGGGATCGCCGGTCGTGGTCATTTCTCAACCCTCCGGTAGAGGATGGCGGAGCCCCCGGTGCGCGGACATGCTGCGCCGACTGGCCGGAGTGGGCGCATAGGCGTTCGCCCAGGAAGCCAGCGGAGGTGGGTCAATGCGCATTCACGGTCCTGGAAGGTCCGGACGAGCCGAAGACGGGTCGAACCCCACGTCGCGGCCCCCGGCCTTGCTCACCGGTTTCGTCACCGCGTCGGCCCGGTCTTCCGCCTCTTCCGCGACGACTGGAATCCGCGCATCCCGGAGGCGACCGATGAGCACCCAGGACAACCGCGCCTCCGCTGCAGGCAGTCAACGTTCCACGAGGAAAGAGGAGGGACCAGGGAATGGGTCATTCGCGATTCGGCCGCCCGCGGAGGGCGCTCCGCAGGCTGGGGTCCCTGCTCGCGGCCGGCATGCTGGCTGGCTCGCAGCTCCTCGTGCCGGTGACGCAGGCCGCCGCGATCCCGACCGCCGCCCCGGCTGCGGCAACGGCTCCGGCAGCGCCCACGACGCCCGATCCTTCACCTGCGCGTGGAGAGCGCCCGCCAGTGGATCCCGTCCGGCCTCAACAAGGGCGACGCGATCCCGAAGTACCACTGGCTCGTGGTCCAGGACGACACCGGCGACCCGACGCACTACGGCACGCAAGCCTGGGCGCCGCCGACGATCACCAAGAACTCGAACTACGCCTGGACGCCGCAGAGTCCCGGGCGGCGATCCGGCGTACCCGGCCAACTGCCAGTGGCCCGCGATCCACTCGGCCAAGGGCGGCACGAGCGCCGAGGTCGTCGCCCAGGGCGACGAGACCACGCTCAACGAGACGACCGGCATCGACACGACGAGCTGGCCGGCCAACGATCACAACCCGAACCGCAGCTACATGATCTCGGTCATGGCCGACGGCTATGACGTGCCGGGCTGCACCGTCAGCTCCGACCGTCACCTGCCACGTCGACGGCTTCAAGATCGACGGCGCCTGGTTCAGCCTGCCCCGGTCGACAACGAACGGCACTCGGTGACCGTGGACATGCAGCCCTACCCGCTGCCGTTGACCACCGTGCGCATGCAGGTCTGGAACGACCTGCAGACGAACGGCGCCTACGACACCGGCGAGCCCGTCCTGCCGGGCTTCGAAGGCCACATCGACGACGTGCTCGCGCCGGTCACGACCGACTGGTACGGCAACCCGATCTGCACCACCTACCAGCACGACGGCACCGGCCTGATGCTGTTTGGCACCGATGGCAAGCCGCTCATCCAGACCGGTCGGCGGCCACTGCCTGAGCGACGCCAACGGCGTGATCACGATCCCCTACCTCGGCCCCGACCGCTACGCGTCGACCGTCACCCCGCCGAACGGCCAGACCTGGTACCAGACCAGCACGCTCGAAGGCTGGCACGACTGGGACATCTGGTCGATCGAGGGCTGGAACGGCTACGACCCCGAGTTCGTCCAGGGCGCCGAGCCGTTCCCGTTCGCCGAGTTCGGCTTCGTCCAGACTCCAGACCGGCGCCAGCGCGACCGCCTGCTGCAACTACGCCTCGCCCGCGGCGACCGGCTCGATCAAGGGCACCGTGGTCGGCATCGGCGAGTACGCGCCGCACGTCGGCGGGCTGACGCTTGGCGGCGGCCAGGGCAAGCACATCATCGAGAACATCAAGCAGCCGCTGATCTCGCTGATCGACACCGGCCGCGACGACAACACGGTCTACGTGGGCCGCGGCAACGCCGACGGCACGTTCCAGATCACCAACATCCCCGACGGCGACTACGTCCTGACGTTCTGGGATGAGGACCAGGCGTACCTGCTCACCCAGGCGAACGTCAGCATCGTCAACGGCCAGGCGCTCGACATGGGCGTGCTCGACGTGGCCGCCTGGCACAGCCAGGTCTACGGCAAGGTCTGCAACGACACCAACCGCAACGGCAAGTGCGATCCGGGCGAGCCCGGCATCCCGGGCCTGCTCCTGAACCTGCTCGGCCGCGACAACTCCGTCGCAGTTCTACGGCGACAACACGGCCACCACCGACAGCAACGGCAACTACAGCTTCCCGCGCACCTACCCGCTCGGCCAGTGGGTGGTGACCCAGGGCTACTGGGAGCAGTTCTACACGGTCGGCGTCACCTACCAGACGGAGAACCAGCCGACCGAGACGACGGTCATGGCCAACGGCGGCTTCGTGGACGTCAGCTCCTACAACCTGATCGGGCACCAGACCCGCATGGACTGGGCGGTCCACACGTACGAGACCCCGGCGAACGCGAGCCTCGGCCCGACGAACGGCGGCATCGTGGGCGAGGTCGTGGCCACGACGACGCGCAACGAGCTCGACGCCCGCTTCCAGGCGATCGAGTCCTACGAGCCCGGCCTGCCCGGCGCCACCGTGCACCTGTATGCGCCGGTCAAGTGCGTCCCGACCGACGCCGACGACGATCCCGGCCGGCACGAACTGCACGCAGGAGACGACGGCCTTCGGGTCGACCTACTACCTGACCGACGCCGCCGACGGATCGATCAAGCGGCTGTCCGACGGCCCGGATAAGGTCAGCGGCAACCCGATCGACCTGTACGACGCCCTACACCAGCGAGACCTGGCTGCGGCCGACCGACTGCGTCGCGCGCGGCGCCGATGGCACCCCGGTCGTCGAGCAGGTGCTGCCGCCCTCGACCGGCGGGCACGACTGCCTCGAGGCGCCGCTCATGTCGAGCCAGGTGGGCGACAACAGCGTCGGCGACTTCATGCAGGTCAACGGCAACTACGGCTTCACCGCCATCGACCACGACCCGACCACGGGCGCCGCTGATCGCCGAAGAGACGATCCCGCCGGGCGACTACCTGGTGCAGGTCGATGCGCCGGCCGATGCCAACGGCAGGCCGGCCTACGAGGTGGTCGAAGGAAGAGGACATCAACATCTTCTCGGGCGACTCGTTCGTCGCCCCCGGCGAGACGCCGCTCAACCCGCCGCTGCCCAACCGCACGCCCGCCGGCGACGGTGGCTCCGGCGATCCCGCCCTTCCCGTGCGCGGGCCCGCTGCACACGGTCAACGTCGTCAACGACTGGTCGCTGGCGAACTTCAGCGCGCTGAATCCCGCGACCACGCAGGGCGTCTACAACCCGGACATGGTCGACGGCGGCGGCAGCCCGTACGAGGGCCATGAAGATGCCGCTGTGCGACACCCGGCTGGTGACCGTGCGCAACGGCCGCTCGGCCACGCCCAACTTCCACTTCAAGACCTTCAGCGGCTTCGACGCCGCGGGCAATGCGCTCCCGGCCGGCGCCGGCGTCCCGCTGCCGGGCCGCATCTTCGGCATCGCGGTCGACGACCTGAACCTGTCGATCAACCCGAAGGAGCTGTTCTACGGCGAGAAGTACGGCATCCCCAACCTGCCGATCGGCATCTACGACTTCTCGAACCGGCTGGTCAAGACCATCCAGACCGACCCGCAGGGCGCAGTACGAGGTCATCCTGCCCTCGACTTCCAGCTACAACTGCCCGCTGCCGGCCGGTCCGTGCCCGGGCATCTACCGCTTCCTGGCGAACGATCCCGGCCAGCCCGGGCATCTGAACCCGGGCTACAACCCGGCCTACCGCACGATCGGCGGCTTCTTCGAGGTGTGGCCGGGCGTCAGCCTGCCCTCCGACCTGGCGCCGACGCCGGTCGCGTTCGGGATCGAGAACCCGGCACGCAGCAGACGCATCCGGCGGCCTGCCTGCTGAACGATCCCGCGCAGCCGACGGCGCCCAAGGTGCCCGAGCTGTTCGCCATCAACAAGCCGTTCGTGCGCAACACGCGACACGGGCGCGGCGCGCAGCATCACCCTCAACGGCCAGTACTTCGGCGCCGCGCCGGGACGGTCACGCGTGACCAGCGTCGACGGCAGCCACGACACTGACCATCGCACTCGTGGAGCGACACGCCAGATCACGTTCACGGTGCCCCGACACGGTCCGGGAGCAGTCCCGGCCGGCCCGCACCAGCTGAAGATCACGGGCGGCCAACGGCCAGACCACCGTCAACGGCCTGACCTTCCACGTGCTGGGCGGCACGGCTCGAGCGCCTACAACCCGACCGTCTACGAAGTCGGGCCCGGCCGACAGGACCTACGATCCAACTGCGGCCAACCGCAACACGCGGCGGCTACGAGCACGCCATCCAGGACGCGCTGGATGCCGCGGCGGCCAGCTCGACAGGCCCTGGTCGTCGTCTATCCGGGCCCGACCGACACCGTTCAACCCGTTCGGCTCGTACTTCGAGAACCTCGATCATCCACTCGCCGGTCAAGCTGCAGGGCGTGGGCCCGGGCGGCATCTACGCCGACGGCACGTACGTGCCCGGCACCGTGCTCGACGGCCTCGGCTACGGGACCGACGGCGCGCGCGAGACCGGCTGGCAGGCCACGCTGGCCTGCCAGTCGGGACGATCATCGGCCCGAACAACGCGCCCGCTCGATCCCGACGACGGTCGCGCCGCCCGAGGGCGAGGTCATCCTGGCCGTCGCCACCAGCACGACCCAGTATGGCGTCGTCCTACAAGGCCGCGATCGACGGCCTGCTGATCCAGAACGGCGACGTGATGGACTTCGTGCCGAACGTCAACACCCTGGGCAACGGCGCGCAGGTCGGCGGCGGCAACAACACGCCGACCAACCCGAACCAGGGCGGCGGCATCGTGGCCTTCGCCTCGACGCGATACCTGCAGATCACCAACAACATCATCAAGAGCAACGCCGGCGCCTACGCCGGCGCCATCCGCCTGGGCACGCCGCTGGTGGGCGACAACCACCTGGACGGCGCCCACATCGCCAACAACCGCATCCTCAACAACGGCGGCACCAACCTGGCCGGCGCGGTCGGGCATCTTCAACGGCGCCTACGGCTACGAGATCAACAACAACGACCTGTGCGGCAACTTCTCGTCCGAGTATGGCGGCGGCATCAGCCACTTCGGCCTGACCGGCAACCTGCGACTGCGAACGGCAACCGCTCGACGAGCGGCACGCCGTCCGAGCATCCACGACAACCGCATCTACTTCAACGGCTCGTACGACGAAGGCGGCGGCGTGATCATCGCCGGCGAACCGCCGGCGACCTCGACCAGCCTTCGGCGCCGGCGCCGGCCCGGTCAACATCTACAACAACCTGATCGAGGCCAACCTGGCCAACGACGACGGCGGCGGCCTGCGCTTCCTGACGGCGGGCAACTTCCCGTACAACGTCTACAACAACATGATCGTGAACAACATCTCCACGCACGAAGGCGGCGGCGTGGCGATCGACAACGCGCCCAACGTGCGCTTCTACAACAACACGGTCATGAAGAACCTGACCACGGCCACCGCGGCGACCAGCAACGGCCAGCCCGCGCCGGCCGGCCTGTCGACCGCGCGTCGAACAACGACTTCCTGCAGGCGACCCTGCCCGCCGGCTCGCCGCTCTACAGCAACCCGCTGATGTTCAACAACATCTTCTGGGACAACCGGGCGGGCACCTGGGACGGCGCGCAACGTCGTCGGCATCGGCGGCCTGGTCTGGTCGAGCGGCGTGCAGGTCCCGACCCGACCCCGATCAATCACTGGGACATGGGCGTGCCGGGCACGAGCTTCCAGCTCGCGCCGACCAACTCGATCCTGCAGACGCGAGACGACCAACCACAACGATGTCGTCGCCAGCCCGACCAACAAGGTGCGATCAGGACCCGCTGATCAACGCGCCCTACGACACGTCGGTCACGGGCCTGCCCTGGCGCGGCAACCCGAACTTCGTGGCCAACGTGATCGTGGCGCAGGATGTGCCGGTGACGATCATGGGCGACTACCACCTGAGTGGCACGGGCTCGCCGGCCTTCAACGCTGGGCGCGGCTTCCAAGGCCGCGCCGCCTACCAGCAGCCGCCGCGACCATCGCCGCCCCGACGTTCGACATCGACAACCAGGCACGCCCGGCGCTCGGCGGCTTCGACAGCGGCGCGGACGAGTTCCCCGGCGCGCAGGCCGATCTCTCGATCACCAAGACCGATGGGCAGACCAGCGTCACGCCGGGCGCGGTCGTCAACTACACCATCGTCGTCGCCAATGCCGGCCCGAGCGCCGTCGCCCTGGCGCCCGTGACCGACAACGTTCCCGGCCGCGCTCACCGGCGTGACCTGGACCTGTACGGCCCCGGCCGGCTCGAGCTGCGGCGCAGCCAGCGGCACCGGCAACATCAACACGACGGTGACGCTGCCGGCCGGCGGCAGCGCCACCTTCACCGCTGAACGGCACGGTCGCCGCGAACGCGAGCGGCACGCTGGCCAACACGGCCACGGTGGCGGCACCGGCCGGCACGACCGACACGAACACGGCCAACAACAGCGCGACCGACACCGACCGATCGTCGCTCCCGCTGCCGGCGCTCGGCGGTGCTCGACAACTTCAACCGGGCCAACGCGAACACGCTCGGCGCAACTGGAGCCAGGGACGCTCCTCGGCTGGCGCGGCCGATCCGGGTCAACAGCAACCAGGCCTTCGCACACGTTGCGTGCCGGCGGCCAGGCGATCTGGAACGTCCCGACCGGCGCGGCTTCGGCGCCCGGCAGGGCGCGGCCTTCACCTTCGCCAACACCGACCGGCTGAACGACGCCGGCCCTGATCCTGAAGGCGAGCGGCGGCTACGGCCACGACTCCGGCGAACTTCATCCGGGTGCGCTACAACGCGGGCCAGGTGACGGTCGCGACGACGACCAACAGCGGACTCACGCCTGACGACGCGGCGGCACGTTCGCGGCGACCTTCGCGTCCGGCGACACGTTGAGCGCGGTGGCGAACGCCGACGGGTCGGTGTCAGACGTCGCGGCAGAACGACCACCTATCGTCGGCCGGCGTCGACGCGGCACCGACGTTCTGGACCGGGCACGCGGCCGGATCGGCATGCAGCTCCCGACCGGCGCACGGGTCGACAACTTCAGCGGCGGGACGGTGCCCTGATCGGTGCCGAGCCAAGCGGGGGCCGTCACGGCCCCCAGGCCGCTCCACCCGAGCCAGCGCAGGCGCCGGGAGCGTCGACGCGGCGCTCCCCGGGCAGGCCTGACCGCAGTGAGACCAGGCAGCGCGGCGCCAGGCGCGACCGGCCACCAGCCCGGCAGTCGTCGGCAGGCCCGCTTCAGGAGAACACGATGAGCAAACCACCCTTCTCCCGGAAGGTCTCCCGGCGGCAGTTCCTCAAGGTCGGCGGCACTGCGCTCGCCGCCGCGGCGGCGCGAGCCTCGGCTCCGCACTGGGCCGGCAAGGTGCTGCCAGCCGTCCTCGGCCGCCGAGGCCGCCGGCGCCGACGTCGCCCGCGCCGACCATCTACAAGCACCTGATCGGGTCCGACGGCTGGATCTCCATCCCATGGGGACCATCACGAACGAGCTGGGAGCTGTCGTCGCCCCCGATGCGCTCGCGCCCGCGGGGCGAACCACCTACGTGTTCGGCTTCCGCGACGTGACGGTGCTGGACGCCCCCGGCCCCACGCCGGGCACGACGACCGAGCCCCGGATCCTGGCGCAGAAGGGCCACGTCCAGCACTCGGCGCCGCTGATCTTCTTCGACGAGAACGACGCCATCCAGATCACGCTGAGCAACCTGGGCCTGGCCGTGCGGCCCGACCTGACCGACCCGCACACCATCCACTGGCACGGCTTCCGCAACGCCCTGCCGATCTTCGACGGCGTGCCGGAGATGTCGATCTCGGTGGCGCCCGGGAGCGACTTCCCGTACTACTATCACCCGACCGATCCCGGCACCTACATGTACCACTGCCACAACGAGGACGTCGAGCACGTGCAGATGGGCATGGACGGCATCGTCTTCGTGCGGCCGGCGCAGAACAAGACCGGCAACGGCGCCGGGGCTCCGGTCGCCCGCTACAACGGCGGGGCCGCCGGCGCCGCTGGGCTACGTCTACAACGACGGCGTGGCGCTCGGCGACCCGCGCTCGACGGCCTACGACCGCGAGTTCGCCATCTTCCTCAACGAGTTCTGGGCGCAGTCGCACTACGACGACGCCCACATCCAGGTGAGCGACTGGAGCGACTTCCACGCCGACTTCTACCTGATGAACGGCCGCTCCTATCCCGACACGCTCGCGCCCAACGGCGGCGGCACCGACCTGACGCACCGGCGACCTGATCGCGCCGGCCGGCCGCCCGGACCTGGAGTCCCAGCCGATCTCGTCGCTGATCCAGTGCAACGCCGGCGACCGGGTGCTGCTGCGCTTCGTCAACCTGGGCTACACCCAGCCGGCCATGAAGCTGACCGGCATCCCCATGCACGTGGTCGGCAAGGATGCCACGCCGCTGCGCGGCATCGGCACCGGCGGGCTGCGCAACGGCGCCGACACGAGCTACATCACCGACACGATCTACCTGGGCGCGGGCGAGAGCTACGACGCGATCTTCACCGCGCCGCCCAAGACCGGCGCCGGCTACGACACCTACCTGCTCTTCAACAACGCGCTCGGCGCGCTCAACACAGCCGGGCGGCGCCGGGCTGGGCGGGCAGATGACCGAAGTGCGCGTTTACGCCGCCGGCACCCTGCCGGCCCAGACGGCGCCCAACACGTGATCCATGAAAGGAGATGACGGACATGCGCACCACTTCGTACGCAAGATGGGTTCGACTATCGGTCGGCGCTGGCGCGTGCTGCGCCATCCTGGTCGCTCGAGCTGCCGGCAGCGCGCCGCCAGTGGCCGCCGCGGCGACGGCCGTCTTCGGGCATCCTGTGCACCACCAGCAGCAGCCCGAACGCGAGCTTCTCGCTGACGGCGAGCGCCGACTACATCAGCATGCCGGACGGCAACTCGATCTACACCTGGAGCTACGGCCCCAGCGGCGGCGCTTTCCAGTTCCCCGGGCCGGTGCTGTGCGTCAACCAGGGCGACACGGTGACGGTGGTGCTGAACAACACGCCTGCCGGAAGCCACCTCGATCATGTTCCTGGGCATCGACAACGTCCAGGCCAACGGCGCCCCGGCCCAGCCGGAGTTCAGCGGCAGCGACGCCTGACCTCGCTGACCAACAGCGCCGCGGCGACCGGCGGCAGCGTCACCTACAGCTTCGTGGCCAGCAACCCGGGCACCTACCTGTACGAGAGCGGCACGGACGTCGGCAAGCAGGTGCAGATGGGCCTGTACGGCGCGCTGGTCGTGCGCCCGGCCGGCCACCCCGATTGGGCCTACAGCAACGACGGCCAGGCCTTCGGCCAGTTCGACCCGACCACCGAGTTCGTCATGCTGCTCTCCGAGATCGACCCGAACCTGCACTCGGCGGTCGAGCTGGGGCAGCCCTACGACGTGACCACCCTGCACCCGCGCTACTGGCTGATCAACGGGCGCTCCTTCCCGGACACCATCGCGCCGAACAACGCCGCCTGGCTGCCCAACCAGCCCTACAGCTCGCTGTTCCACATCAAGGTGACTGACCCGCCGGATCCGACCCACGGCGGCGTCCATGCACCCGGCGCTGATCCGCTACCTGGACGCCGGCTCGCGCAACCACCCGTTCCACCCGCACGGGCAGAACGGGCGGGTGATCGCGCGCGATGCCACCCCGCTGATCGACGCGGCCGGCAACGACCTCTCCTACGAGACGTTCGCCTTCACCATCGGCTCGGGCCAGACCTGGGACCAGACCTACCACTACGACAACCAGGAGCACTTCGACGCGACCACCAACCCGATCCCGGTGACGATGCCGCAACTGCAGAACCTGACCTTCAAGGACAACGCGACCTACTACAGCGGCAGCCCCTACCTGGGGCAGAAGGGCCAGCTGCCGGTCGGCACCACGTCGTACAACGAGTGCGGCGAGTACTACATGGTCATGCACAGCCACGCGCTGTACGAGGTGGCCAACTACGACACCGGCTTCGGCGGCATGTTGACCCTGGAACGGATCGACCCACTGACGCCGGCGCCCGGCACCACGTGCACGCCAGTAGGAGACGACGATGAGAACGCCCATCCGACTACCGGGCCGCACACGGCTCCTCTCGCCGGTCATGGCGGCGGCGCTGGTCGCCGCCTGCTCGGCCGCTGGCGCAGCCGCGCCGGTGGCCGCTAGCCCGGCCCGCCTGGCTGCGGCGCCGGCACCGGCGGCCGCCGCGCCGCGGTCCCGTCACCGGGACGACCTGCTCGCCGGCCTGCGACCTCTACGCCACGACCGGCACCGCTCACGCCTGCCGGACGGCGACCACGGCGCCGATCTGGGGCTACTCGCTGCCAGCACGCCCGGGTCGGCCAGCCTTGCCCGGCCCGCTCCTGATTGTCAACCAGGGCGATCCGGTTGCGATCACCCTGCACAACGTCGACCTGCCGAGCGCGACGTCGTTGATGATCGCGGGCCAGCCGGGCGCGCCGGACACGACCGGCGTCACCGCCGGCAACAGCAAGACCTACACCTTCGCGGCGGGGGTCCTGCAAGCCCGGCACCTACCTCTACGAAGCCGGGCTGACCGCCGACGGGCCGCGCCAGGTGGCAATGGGCCTCTACGGCGCCCTGATCGTGCGCCCGACCGGCGCACCGCTCCAGGCGTACGCCGATCCCGAACACGACCTTCGCCGACGAGGCGGTGCTGGTGCTCAGCGAGGTCGACCCGGCCTTCAACGCCGCCCCGGCCACGCTTCGACATGACCGCGTTCGCCCCGAAGTACTGGCTGATCAACGGCAAGGGCTACCCCAACACCGATTCGATCGCCACGGCGGCGGGCAACACGGTCCTGCTGCGCTACGTCAACGCCGGCCTCGCAGCACCACTCGATGGGCCTGCTTGGCCTGCACCAGACGATCATCGCGACCGATGGCACAGCCGGCCACCAACCAGTCCAGGGTGGTGGCCCAGACCGTCCCGACCGGCGGCACGCTGGATACCATCGTCACCATGCCGGCCAGCTGCCCCGACGGGCACGCAGTACGCGGTGTTCGAGGCCGCGATGCACATGGACAACAACGGCGCCGCGACCGGCGGCGTCGATCAACTTCGGCGGCATGCTGACGTTCCTGACGGTCTGCGCGGGGACCACGCTCCACCGGCCGGCCCGGTCACCAGCGCGGTCAGCCTCGTCGCCCAACCCGAGCAACGGCTCGGCGGCAGTCGCCCTCACGCGCCGACGCACCTCGACCGGCGCACCTGACCGCGGCCGAGTACTTCGTCGACACGCTCGGCACGAGCGGCAGCTGGCTGCGCCGATCACCGGCTCGCTGACCAGCGTCAGCGTCACGATCCCAGTGTCCGGCGCGACGCGCTCGCCGTGCGCGGATCTGACGACGCTTTCCAGCGGCAACCACACCTTCTACGTCCATGGCCAGGACGCGAATGGCTGGGGCGCCGTTGCCTCGGCCGTGCTCAACCTGGACAAGGCCGGCCCGGCGATCAGCAACATGAGCCTGACGCCGAGCGCCGACAACGGCACCGTCGATGTCGTGCTGCAGGCGACTGCGAGCGACGTCGCGACGCGGCAACCAGAACGTGACGGCGGCCGAGTACATTCATCGACGGCGGCACGCCAGCACGTGCGACGCTTCACGGTGGCGCCCGGCGACGACCGTGAGCCTGAACGCCACGATCCTCGCCGCAACGGTGAACGGCCCTGAGCCGAGGGCAACCACACGGTTGCCGTCCGCGCTCAGGATGCCCTGGGCAACTGGGGTGCGCTTTGGCACCACCACCCTGAAGGTTGACAAGACCGGGCCGGGAACCAGCGCCGTCACCGCGACCCCCAACCCGAACAACGGCACGCTCGGCGTGCAGATCGGCACGCGGCGGCGCGTTCTACGTGCGCATCGACGCGACGGTCAGCCGACCCGGTCTCACCGGTCTCGGTGGCGTCAACTCGAACATCGCCGCGGCTGAGTACTTCTTCGATTGCCCTGGCGGGACGTGTCCCGCCAACGGCACCGGCGGGGCGATGATCCCCACCGACGGCTCGTACAACAGCCCCAGCGAGGCGGCCTACGCGGCCGTCGACATGATCCACATCGCCTCCCTGTCCGTCGGCACCCACACGATCTACGTCCACGGCAAGGACGCGGCCGGCAACTGGGGCGCGACCAGCGACCATCTCGTTCCTGATCGACAAGACCCCGCCGACCTTCACGGGCATCTCGCTCGCGCCGAACCCGACCCTGGGCGCGCCACGCGTCACGCTGACGGTGAACGGAGCGGTCGACACGGGCGGCGCCGGCGTTGGTGGCGGCGAGTACTGGATCAATCCACCGACGACCACGACCCCGGCTGCGGGCAGCGGCACGCAATTCAGCGGCCTGACGGCGAGCATCCCGGTGGGCTCGCTCGCGACCGGCACGTACACCGTCAGCGCCCGGATCCGCGACGCTGCCGGCAACTGGAGCACCGGCACGGGCGGCATCCGTACCGCGACGCTTACCGTCCTTCCCGACACGATCTTCTCGAACGGCTTCGACACCGGCTTCGCCCCGTGGGGCTGGACCAGCCGGTCGACGACCACGACGGCACGCCTCAATGCCACGGCGGCGGCCGCCCTGGTCGGCGCTCGGGGCCTCCAGGCGCAGGGCAACAGCGGCAACTACGTCCAGTTCAACTTCGGGACCGTCGCCCAACCGACGACGGCGACCTACGACGCGCGCTTCTACTTCAACCCACACAACAACGCGTCGACCGGGCAGGACATCCTGGCGGCCGCGACGTCGAACGCCTTCACCACCCAGCTGTTCCACGTGCGCTACCGGCGCAGCGGCACCCAGCCGCAGGTGCAGGTACAGGTGGGCGCCACCGCCAACGCTGCGTGGGTGAACATCACCAACAACGCCAGCAACCGCATCGAGGTCGTCTGGCAGTCCGGCGCGAGCCTCCAGCTGACCGTCAACGGCACGCTGTCCCAGACCCTGACCGCCGGCACGGGCTCCGTGTCCGCCGTTCGCCTGGGCTCTGTGACTTCCGGCGGCAGCAACACCCTCATGTACTTCGACGCCTTCGCCTCCAAGCGATCGGTGTCGCCGCTCATCGGGCCGTAGTCCCAAGCACCTCGCACGCGGGGCCGGCCGGCCACCCGACACGCCGGCCGGCCCCGCCACCCCGTTCACTCAACGCAATCGCCTTCCACGGCACCAACCGGAGGAGCTTTCCATGGCCGAGTCGGCCGTCCTTCCAGCACTGCGGGGGCGCTTCGGAAGCGTCCCGGGCGCGATCGTCCCCTTCGCCGGCGCGCTTGCGCTGCTCGCCGCGGTGATCGCCCTGGGCCTCACCCTGCGCGCTCCCGCCGCACCCGCCGGGACACCGATCCCGCCGAATCCCGCCGTCGAGACCAAGTGGGGGGTCAGGGTCAGCCAGGTGGCGGTAACCGCGGACGGTGGTCTCGTCGACTTCCGCTTCATCGTCCTCGACCCGGACAAGGCGTCCGAGATGCTCTCGAACGTCGACAACCTGCCCGTGCTCCGCGTGGACGGCTCGGGCGTCGTCGTCAACTCCACCGCACAGATGGGCGGCCACCCGACCCTCCGGCCCGGTCAGACCTACTTCCTCCTCTACCGCGACGCGGGTGGCGCGATCAAGAGCGGCACCTCCCTCAGCGTCCTGTTCGGCGATCTCGCGATCGACCACGTGATCGCCCGCTGACGGTGTGATCCGATGACGCAGCGGCCAGCCGCGAGCTCGATCCGGGTGCGCCGCGCCCTGGCGGCGCTCGTGGCGCTGCCGATCTTCCTGTGGCTCGCGGCCGGTACCGCATCCGCGCACGCGATCCTCGAGTCCGTCGACCCGGCCGATGGGTCGACCCTCTCGAGCGCCCCCCCGATCGTGCGGCTGGTGTTCTCCGAGCCCGTGGACCCGTCCCTCGCGACGATCGGGCTGCTGGACGCGGCCGGCCGCGCGGTCTCCGGGGTCGTGGTCGGCGCCGATCCGTCCGACCCGGCTGCGCTCGACGTCTCGCTGCCGGCCCTCTCGCCGAGCGCCTACAGGCTCGCCTGGCGGGTGGTCGACGAGCAGGACTTCCATGTCACGACAGGAACGGTCGTCTTCGGCATCGGGGCGCCCGCGCCCGCGCCGGCCGCCGAGCAGGTCGCGGGCGCGAACCTCCCCGAGGTGGGCCTGCGCTGGCTGGCCCTCGCCCTGCTCGCGGCCGCCTGCGGCGGCCTCCTGCTGCTGGTCGTCGTCCTCCGGCTGCCAGCCCGCTTCGACGGACCGGCGCTCGCGCTCCGGCGGCGGCTCGTGCGGGTCGCGACCGGCGCGAGCGGCGCGGCGATCCTCGCCAACGGCAGCCTGTTCCTCCTCCAGGCGAACGGGGCGGGCGGAACGGGCATCGACCCGGCAGCACTCCTGGGGACCACGTTCGGGACGGCCTGGGCGATCGAGGAGGCCGTGCTCACGGTCCTCTGCGTCGTCCTGGTCCGTGCCATGCGCCGCAGTCCGGCCGGCGCGCCGAGCCTCCGCGTCGCCCTCGTCGGCGGCCTGCTGTTCGGTCTCGCCGGAGTCCAGGCCCTGACCGGCCACGTCACCACGGGCCCGGCCCAGGAGACGCCGATCCGCTGGATCGCGCTGACCGTCCACCTCGTCGCCATGCTGGCGTGGGTCGGCGGGCTCGCCGCCCTGGCGATCGGCGTCGGGCCGCTGCTCCGGGGACCACGCGCCAACGTCGGGCTCGCCCGGGCAGTGCTGGGACGATTCTGGCTGATTGCGGCGCCCGCCCTCGCCGCCCTCGCCGTCACGGGGCTGTACCTCGGGGGGCAGCTCGTCGCATCGGCGGACGCGCTCCTCCTCACGGCCTATGGCCAGGCGCTCCTCGTCAAGACCGGCCTCGCGCTCGTTGCCGTGATGCTCGGTGCGCTCAATGCGGCGGCGCTGCATCCGGGCCTCTTCGCCCGGGTGCGCCGGGTCGCACCCTTCGCGCTCCGACTCGTCCCATCGCGGGCCCGGCTTCGCGCCGTCGTCGCCGTGGAGGCCAGCGCCGCGCTCGCGGTCGTCCTGGCGGCGGCGTTCATGAGCGCCAGCCCACCCGCCCGCGGGCCCCGGTTCGATCCGGTGCCGGCTGTCGTCACCCAGGCGCCGGTCGCAGCCCGGGCCGACGATCTCCTGGTGACCCTGGCGATCCGGCCCGATCGCCCCGGACCGAACTTCGCCGACATCGGCGTGCTCGACACCCGCCGGCCGGCCCCGGCGCCGATCGACACCGTCAGCGTACGCCTGATTCCACCGACCGGCACCGGCGTGACCGCGCTCCAGGCGCGCGCAACCGCGCCCGGCCGCTACGAGATCGACAACTTGCCCATCGACCAGGGCGGGGCGTGGCGCCTGGCGATCGAGATCGGCCGAGCAGGACTGCCGCCGGCCTCGGTCGTGCTTCCCTGGGCCGTCGCGCCGGCGCTCGCCGCGCCCCATCCGGTGCTCGTCTCCGACGCGCCGCTCGCGCCACTCGCGACCCCGCTGGCGATCGCGCTGGCGGCCCTCTTCGGTGCCCTTGCCATCGCCGTCGTCGCCCGGCGCCGAGGGGTCCGCCCGGGGCGGACCGTCGCCGCACTCACCGCCAGCCCGCCGGCAGCCCCTTCAGGAAGTGAGATATGAACGCCCCGCGTCGCCACAGTCGCCTGCTTCTCGTGCTCGCCATCTCCGCGCTGCTCAACGGGGCCGTCGGCGCGCCCACGATCGCCGCAGCACCGACTGCCGCGATCGATGCGGCGCTCGCGGCAACGCTGCGGACCGCCGCTCCCGGCGCGCTGATCCCGGTCATCGTGCGGCTGCGCGACCAGGTCGACATCCGCGCGATCGGCGGCGCCGGCCGTTCCGCCCGCCTCGCGGCCGTGGTCACCGCCCTCCAGCAGCGGGCCGCAGCGACCCAGGCCGGGCTCCTGGCTCTCCTGGCCGCGCGGCGGGTCGGGGGGCTTGCGGCCTCGGTGACGCCCCTGTGGATCATCAACGGCGTCGCCGTGCACCTGCGCCCCTTGGCCATCGCGGAGATTGCCGCCCGGCCAGAGGTCGCTTCGATCGCCCTCGACCAGGTGGTCACCGCGCCGGCTGCCCCGAGCGCAGCCTCCTCGACCCCGGTCGAACCGAACGTGAGCCTGATCAACGCGCCGTCCGTGTGGAGCCTCGGGTTCGGCGGCCAGGGCGTGGTCATCGCCAGCATGGACACGGGTGTCGACGCGACCCATCCGGATCTCGCCGCCGAGTACCGCGGCGGGACCGACAGCTGGTACGACCCGTACGGCCAGCACCCGACCACCCCGATTGACTTCTCGGGCCACGGGACGTGGACGATGGGGCTGATGGTGGGGGGCACCGGCGGGGGAAGCGCCATCGGCGTCGCCCCCGGCGCGAAGTGGATCGCCGCCAAGATCTTCAACGACGCCGGCAGCGGGACGACCAGCGCGATCCACCTCGCCTACCAGTGGCTTCTCGACCCGGACCACAACCCGGCGACAGCTGATGCCCCGAACATCGTCAACAACTCGTGGACGCTCTCCAACCCGGGATGCTCGCTCGAGTTCGAGCCCGACCTCGCGGCGCTCGTGGCCGCCGACATCACGCCGGTGTTCGCGGCCGGCAACTTCGGCCCGACCGCCCCGTCTGATGCGAGCCCGGCCAACAACCCCGATGCATTCGCGGTCGGGGCGACGGACAACTCCGACGCGATCGCCAGCTTCAGCAGCCGTGGCCCCACGAGCTGCGGGCGATCGGCGCCGGCCACCTTCCCGGACGTCGTCGCCCCTGGCGTGGGCGTGCTGACCACGGACCTCTTCGGCCTGTACACCAATGTGGCCGGGACCTCGTTCTCGGCGCCGGCCGTCTCGGGCGCCATGGCCCTCCTCCTGAGCGCCTTCCCCGCCGCCACGGTGGCCCAGCTCCGCGCCGCGCTCGCCGGCACGGCGGTCGACCTCGGCCCGGCCGGGCCGGACGCTACCTTCGGCTCCGGCAGGATCGACGTCCTCGCCGCCTACAACGCCCTCGCGGGCGGGCCCTCGCCCTCCCCGAGCCCGTCGCCGAGCCCGAGCCCGAGTCGCCGAGCCCCGCCGCCCGTCGCCGAGCCCCAGCCCCTCGCCGTCGCCGAGCCCCGAGCCCGTCGCCGTCGCCGAGCCCCAGCCCGTCGCCGTCGCCGAGCCCCAGCCCGTCGCCGTCGCCGAGCCCCAGCCCGTCGCCGTCGCCGAGCCCCAGCCCCTCGCCGAGCCCGCCCGAGCCCCAGCCCGTCCCGTCGCCGAGCCCCAGCCCGCGACCCGTCGCCGAGCCCCAGCCCCTCGCCGAGCCCGAGCCCGTCGCCGACCCCAGCGCCCGCGGTGACCTCGCTCTCGCCGAGCTCGGGCCCGACCGCGGGCGGCACGACGGTCACGATCAGCGGCAGCGGCTTCAGCACCGCGGCCGGGGCGACCGCGGTCTCGTTCGGCGCGAGCCCCGCCGCGAGCGTCAGCTGCGGGAGCGTGACGAGCTGCCTCGCCGTCAGCCCGGCCGGCGTCGCCGGGGCGGTCGACGTCCGGGTGACGGTCGGCGGGCAGACGAGCCCGGTCACCCCGGGCGACCGGTTCAGCTATGTCGCGGCCGCGACCACCGTTCCCGTCGCGGTTCCCGCCCTCACGAGCGGGTACGGCTACTGGGTCACCGTCACGAGCGCAACGAGCGGGCCGATCAGCGCCGCCTGGACGACCCCCACGTCGGTTCAGGGCACCCTCGCGGTCTACGCCGGCAACCCGTTCGCCGGCCTGTCGGATCCCGCGCGGCGCAGCCCGCCATCGGGCGCGCTCGCGACGACGTCAGGCAGGCGGCGCTCCTTCAGCGTCACGACGGCCTCCCGGCCGGCCGGCGTCTACACCCTCTACTTCTACGCCGGCGGCAGCCTGAAGGCGAGCAGCGGCACGGTCACCTACTGGAGGTAGCAGCCGGCCGGTTCCGCGCCGCGGGACCTGCCATCCATCCGGGGTAACGAGGCCGCTGCCCGGCGGCCTGGACTCATCGTTCGTCATCGAGGGGGGAAGGACCATGTCCCATCGAAGGGGGCTCGCGGCGCTGTGCGCCGCCACCATCGTGCTCGCCGCCTGCGGAGGCGGGACGACGGCGCCCTCGCCGCACACCGCCACCGCCACGGTCGGGGAGTTCAAGATCGCGCTCGACACCGCCAAGCTCTCGGCCGGCCAGGACACCCTGACCGTCAAGAACGACGGCAAGATCACCCACGAGTTCGTGGTCGTGCGCACGGACCTCGCCCCCGATGCCCTGCCGACCGGCTCGGACGGCGGGGTCGACGAGGAGGCGACCGACGTGGCGCACGTCGACGAGGTCGAGGACATCGCCGCGGGCTCGAGCGGCTCGCTGACCGTCTCTCTGCCGGCCGGCAAGTACGTCGTCTTCTGCAACCTGCCCGGCCACTACAAGGGCGGCATGCACGCCGCGATCGAGGTCACCGCGGGCGCCTGAGGCCCACCCCATCGAAGATCCC
The DNA here is from genome assembly GCA_963734535.1 of uncultured Chloroflexia bacterium. Lineage (GTDB taxonomy): Bacteria > Chloroflexota > Limnocylindria > Limnocylindrales > CSP1-4 > CTSoil-043. Next base: position 88,232 of record CAVTHS010000007.1, read on the forward strand.
CGGGGGACGAGACGCGGCCGATCGCGAGGTCGGCCGCGTCTCCGCGTCCGCGTCCGGGCGTGGGCGGGGGCGAAGGAGCGGGGCGCTCGCTTCCGCCCGGCACCCCGCCAGACGCTCGATGTCCCGTACGGTACCCTTGCCGGACCGGCCTGCGTCCTGCCGATCACGCGGGCGCGCCGGCGTTGACAGGCAGGAGGACACGAGGTCCCGTGACGATCACGAAGGGCCACGAGGTGCCGGTCCAGGAGCTGGACCGCGTCACCATCCGGTTCGCCGGCGATTCCGGCGACGGGATGCAGCTGACCGGCACCCAGTTCTCCCGGACGGCGGCCGTGTTCGGCAACGACATCAGCACGCTGCCGGACTACCCGGCCGAGATCCGGGCCCCGGCCGGGTCGATCCCCGGCGTCTCGGGCTTCCAGATCTCGTTCAGCTCCAGCGAGATCCACACGCCGGGCGACGCCCCGGACGTGCTCGTGGCCATGAACCCGGCCGCCCTCCGCGCCAACGTCCGCGACCTCGCGCCCGGCGGCGCGATCATCGTCAACAGCGACGCGTTCACGCCCCCGAACCTGGCCAAGGCGGGCTACGCGATGAACCCGCTCACCGACGATTCGCTGCGCTCCTACACGGTCTTCGACATCCCGGTCTCGACCCTCAACGCGCGGGCGCTCGATGGGCTCGACATGACCTCGAAGCAGATGGACCTGACGCAAGAACTTCTTCGCCCTCGGGATCATGTTCTGGCTCTACGGGCGGAGCATGGAGACCACCCAGGCCTGGATCGAGGAGAAGTTCGGGGGCCGGCCGATCGTCGCGGAGGCCAATCGGCGGGCGCTCAACGCCGGCTATGCCTTCGGCGAGACCACCGAGATCTTCCACACGACCTATCGCGTGGCGCCCGCGCACCTTGCGCCGGGCACCTACCGCAACATCACCGGCAACGAGGCGACCGCGCTCGGCCAGCTGACGGCCTCGAAGCTCGCCGACCGCCAGCTCGTCTACGCCTCGTACCCGATCACGCCGGCCTCGGAGATCCTGCACCAGCTCTCCGGGTGGAAGAACTTCGGCCTCAAGACGTTCCAGGCGGAGGACGAGATCGCGGCGATCGGTGCTGCCCTCGGCGCCAGCTACGGCGGCGCCATGGGGCTCACCGGGACTTCGGGGCCAGGGATGGCCCTCAAGGCGGAGATGCTCGGTCTCGCCGTGATGGTGGAGCTGCCGCTCGTCGTGATCGACGTCCAGCGCGCCGGCCCGTCGACCGGGATGCCCACCAAGACGGAGCAGAGCGACCTGCTGCAGGCGCTCTTCGGCCGCAACGGCGACTCGCCGATCCCGGTGGTCGCGCCGGCGACGCCCGCCGAGTGCTTCGACTACGCCATCGAGGCGTGGCGGATCGCGCTCCGCCACATGACGCCGGTCGTCTATCTCTCCGATGCGTTCCTGGCCACCGGCTCGGAGCCGTGGCGGATCCCGGAGCTCGACGCGCTGCCCGACCTGCGCGTGCCCAACCGGACGGATCGCGCGGGCTTCTACCCGTACGAGCGGGACCCGGAGACGCTCGCCCGGCCGTGGGCGGTGCCGGGCACCCCGGGCCTGGAGCACCGGATCGGCGGCCTCGAGAAGCTCGACGTCCTGGGCACCATCAGCTACGACCCGGACAATCACCATCGAATGCAGCAGCTGCGCGCGGAGAAGGTCGCCAGGATCGCTCGCGACATCCCGCCGCTGGACGTCTTCGGACCGCTCGAGGGCGAGCTCCTGATCCTGGGCTGGGGCAGCACCTACGGCGCCATCCGGAGCGCCGTCGAGCGACTCCAGGACACGGGCCGGAAGGTCGCTCATGCGCACCTGCGCCACCTGAACCCGTTCCCCACCAACACGGGCGACGTGGTCCGCGCGTACGACCGGGTCCTGATCCCCGAGATCAACATGGGCCAGCTCCGGATGCTGATCCGCTCGATGTTCCTGGTGGACGCGGAGGGCTTCAACCTCGTCCGGGGCAAGCCATTCACGATCAGCGAGATCCTGGCGAAGGCCGAGCAGGTGCTCGGAGACCCGGTGAGGCCCACGAGATGACCGACCAGCGCACGCCGTCCGCACCGGACGCGGCTCCCATCAAGCTCTCCCGCAAGGACTTCGCCAGCGACCAGGAGGTCCGCTGGTGCCCGGGCTGCGGCGACTACTCGATCCTTGCCCAGACCCAGAAGGTGATGCCCGACTTCGGCGTGCCGAAGGAGAACATCGTCTTCATCTCGGGGATCGGCTGCTCCGGGCGCCTGCCGTACTACATGAACACGTATGGCTTCCACTCGATCCACGGTCGCGCTCCGACGATCGCGACAGGGCTCAAGGAGGCTCGCCCCGAGCTGATGGTGTGGGTGGTCACCGGGGACGGGGATGCGCTCTCGATCGGCGGCAACCACATCCTCCACTCCATGCGCCGAAACGTCGACATCCGGGTCGTGATGTTCAACAACCGCATCTACGGCCTCACGAAGGGCCAGGCGTCGCCGACCTCCGAGTTCGGGCAGAAGACGAAGTCGACCCCGTCCGGCTCGGCCGACTACCCGATCCACCCGCTGGTCGTCGCCCTCGCGGCGGAGGCGAGCTTCGTCGCCCGGGCGGTCGATACGCAGACGGAGCATCTCCAGGGAGTCCTGGAGCGGGCCGGCTTCCATCGTGGGTCCGCCTTCGTCGAGGTCCTCCAGAACTGCAACATCTTCAACGACGGGGCGCACCGCGCATTCACCGAACGGGACGTCCGGGAGGACCGCCAGCTGGTGCTGGAGCACGGCAAGCCGATGCTCTTCGGCAAGAAGCACGACCTGGGTCTCCGGCTCAACGGCGTGCGCCCGGAGATCGTGCGGGTCGGCGAGGACGGGATCACCGAGGCGGACATCCTCGTTCACGACGAGACGAGCGAGGACCCGACGATCCACAACATGCTCGCCCGGATCTACTGGCCCGAGTTTCCCGTGCCGATCGGCGTCATCCGGAACGTGCCTCGTCCAACCCACGACGAGCTGGTGAGTGCGCAGGTCCGGGACGCGATCGCCCGGCAGGGGCCCGGCGACCTCGCCAAGGTCCTCCGCTCCGGCGAGACCTGGACGGTCCAGTGACCCCTGCGGAGGGCAGGCCGGGAGCCGGCGTCCTTCGCGTGATCGTCCTCGCCGACGACCTGATCTGGGCCACCCGGCTGGTCGGCCAGCTCCGGACCGTGGGGGCTCATCCGGTCCGCGCCGGGTCTGCCGACGCGTTCGCGGTTGCGCTCGCCGACCGGCCAGCTGACGCGGCCGCCGGTCGACCCGGCCACGCCGTGGTGGACCTGACCGCCCGCTCCTACGACGGGCTGGCGGCGGTGCGCTCCGCCGTCGCAGCCGGCGTCCACGTCCTGTGCGTCGGGCAGCACGACGACCACGAAGTGCGCCGCGCCGCGCGCGCAGCAGGCGCGGACCAGGTGCTCGCCTACAGGAAGCTCTTCGAGAACGGCCACGCGGTCCTGGCCGCGTGGCTCGGCGTGCCGGCGCCAGCGGCCGGCTCTCTCAACATGCCAGCCAGTCCCGAGGTTGGGGCCAGGTGACGGGGCCCGTCGCGCCGGTCTCGGTCGCGCCCGCCGTCCGCCCGAGCATTCCGGCCGCGCGCTTCGGCGCGCGGCTCGCAAGGGCGCAGGCCGGCGTGGCCGAACGCGGCCTGCGGGCGATGCTCGTGAGCGTCGGCCCGGACCTCGTCTATCTCGCCGGCTACGAGGCGATGCCGCTGGAACGGCTGACGATGCTCGTGGTCCCGGCATCCGGCCGCTCGACGCTGCTCGTCCCCCGCCTGGAGACCGCACCCGCCCGGGCATGCCCGGGCGTGGCCGGAGGCCATCTCGACCTCGAGACGTGGGAGGAGACCGAGGACCCGGTCGATCGGGTCGCGCATCTCGTCGGCGGGTTCGGTTCGGCCTTCGCTGGCCGCGCCACGCCGGATCGGGTCGCAGTCTCGGATCGACTCTGGGCGTTCCACCTCCTGCGCCTCCAGGCCGTGCTGCCGGGCGCCGTCTTCGTGTCGGCGTCGCTCGTGCTGCGCGACCTGCGGATCGTCAAGGACGCCGACGAGATCGCACTGCTGCGCCTCGCGGCGGAGGCCGCCGACCGCGTCGTCTGGGAGATCGCGCACGGGCGCCTGGTCGGGCGAAGCGAGGCCGATGTCGCGCGGGAGGTCCGCGACCGGCTCCTCGCCGAGGGCCACGATCGGGCGGACTTCGCGATCGTGGGCTCGGGCCCGAACTCGGCGTCGCCTCACCACGAGGCGTCGGACCGGATCATCGGGGCAGGCGAGCCGATCGTGCTCGACATCGGCGGGCCGTACGGCGGGTACGGGAGCGACACGACGCGAACCATCTGGGTCACCGGGGGCGACGCGACGCGCGGGCCGGACGACGAGTTCCTGCGCCTCTACTCGGTGCTGCGGGCCGCGCAGGCCGAGGCCACCCACGCAGTCCGTCCTGGCGTCGCCTGCGAGCGGATCGACCTCGTCGCCCGGGAGCTGATCTCGGCATCGGGCCACGGCTCCCATTTCTTCCACCGGACGGGCCACGGCATCGGCCTCGAGGGTCACGAGGACCCGTACCTCGTCGCGGGCAATGCCGAGGAGCTCCGACCGGGGATGGCCTTCTCGGTAGAGCCGGGGATCTACCTCGCGGGCCGGTATGGGGCCCGGATCGAGGACATCGTGATCTGCGGCGAGGACGGCCCGATCGTCCTGAACCAGCTGGACCGTGACCTCCTCGTCGTCACCGGATAGCGCGACGGGCGGCCGGTCGCCGTCGCGTGGTCGCGGGACGCGGGCGGGGTCCCGTCCGCGTCGCATCGGGACCGGCGCTATGATCCGGCCATGATCGAGCCCACGCTCGGCGCGCCCGAGACGACCGCCGAACCCGTCGTGGTGGATGCCTTGGACGCGGCTGTGGCTGCGGCCGTGGATGTGGCTGCGGATGCGGCAATTGCCGTCTGCACCCAGGCCCAGCTCCGGCGCTTCATCAAGAGCCGTTCGTACGTGCCCATCCACGAGCTCCGGCGCCGGTTTGCGCTCCTCGGGGAGGACGACGACGTCACCGGTTTCACCGTCTCGGGTCGACGCGTCTTCGTGGGCCTCCCGGCCCGCGAGGCTCGCATGCTCGGCGAGCTTGTCTTCCAGGGCGACGTCGGGTACGAGCTCCTCCTCGATCCGACCTCTCCGCTCATCGTCGGCGTCTTCCCCGTCCGGCCGGTCCAGCGCTCCTGACGCACGGCAGCCTCCTGGGCTGTCATCGAGACGACACCGCGGCGGTCACAACGACCCTTTACCCGGTTCCCGAGCGGGTGCATCCTGCATGCCACAGGCAGCGGGCGACGACGCACACCCGGGCCAAGAGGGGACTCGAATGAGCACCAAACGCAAGGCAATCGAGGGCGACGGCTTCATCGCCCGTCGAGCCACCGAGGCGACGACGTCGAGGGCCACGGCGTCTCGGCGCGCAAGGCTGTCGAGAGCGATGGCGCCATCCTCCGCAAGGCCACCGACGACGACGTCGAGGGCCACGGCGTCTCGGCGCGCAAGGCTGTCGAGAGCGATGGCGCCATCCTCCGCAAGGCCACCGACGACGACGTCGAGGGCCACGGCGTCTCGGCGCGCAAGGCTGTCGAGAGCGATGGCGCCATCCTCCGCAAGGCCACCGACGACGACGTCGAGGGCCACGGCGTCTCGGCGCGCAAGGCTGTCGAGAGCGATGGCGCCATCCTCCGCAAGGCCACCGACGACGACGATGTCGAGGGCCACAACATCGGGGTCATGAACCCGATCCTCGCGCGTGAGCTCTCCCGGGCCCGCGAGCGCGATGTCCAGCGGGAAGCCTCCCGCAACACGCTCATCGGCGAGGCCAAGCGGGCACTCGGGCGCAAGCGCTGATCTGCTTCCAGGGTTCGTCGCCCCTGGACGGGCGGGGTCGCAGGACCCCGCCCGTCTTCCTGTCTGCCGCGGCCGCGACCTCCGACGGCCGACCCACCTGCCGCACCCGGCGCACGATCCCGGCACCAGCCAGACCGCACGGGCCACATTGCGCTCGTGGTGGCGCGCCACTAGCATTCGGCGCGTCGACCGGGGAGCCGGGCGCAGGGAAGGGGCGGAGCGTGACAGGGACCGCACGGACGACCGCGGGTGATGCGCTCCGAAGCTGTGCGCTGTTCTCGCGCGTCGACGATGCCACGCTCGCGGTCTGCATCGACTCCCTGCGGACCCGCCGCTACCGCAGAAACGAGACGATCTTCCACCAGGGCGACCCCGGCGACTCCCTGTACATCATCGAGTCGGGAGCCGTGAAGATCGTCCTGCCGTCGCCGGAGGGTGAGGACGAGGCGATCATCGCCACCCTGGGCCCGGGCGACTTCTTCGGCGAGCTCGCCCTGCTCGACGGCGCCGAGCGCTCGGCGACCGCGATCGCCCACGAGGCGACGACGTCCCTCGTGCTCCGCCGCGACGCGTTCGGCCACCTGATCGACACGGTGCCGGCGCTGCGCCACGAGCTCCTGGCGGGCCTCGTCGCCGAGCTGCGCCGCCTGACGCACCACGTGGAGGAGCTCCACTTCCTGGACCTGCCGGGCCGGCTGGCGCGCCGCATCGTGCGGCTTGCCCGCGATGTCGAGCCCGACCCCAGCGGGGCAGTGACGCTCGACTGGAGCTTCTCCCAGTCGGAGCTGGCCGCGATGATCGGCGGAACGAGGCAGACGGTGAACCGGCTCCTCGGGGACTTCACGGCGGAGGGCCTGATACGGATCGATCGCGACAGGCTGGTCGTGCCCGACCTGGAGCGCCTCGAGCGGGCGGCTTCGCGCTGAGCCGCGCCGGCGGGACTCTATGACCGATCCGGGGGAAGGCGCGCGCCGTCGCGGTCCAGGCTTCGATCGTGACGCGCGTGCCGCGCTCGCCGCAATCGGCCGCCGCGCCGAGATTGCGCGGCGTCTCGAGCTCGGGAGCGCCGAGGCGGTTCTCCGCTCGATCGTCGAGGCGGCCGCGGCCCTGTTCGAGGCCGAGGCTGCATCCATCGCCCTGTACGAGCCGGCGCGCAACGTCCTCGTCTTCCGTGTCGCGGCCGGCGAGCACGGCCAGGGCGTGATCGGGCTCGAGATCCCGCCGGACCGCGGCCTCGTCGGCTACGTCTTCTCGAGCGGGCAGGCGCTCGCCATCGCCGACGTGCGGGCGGACCCGCGCTTCGGTCGGAGCTTCGCCGAGCAGACCCAGTACGTGCCGCGCAGCATCGTGGCCGTCCCCCTTCTGGACGAGCGCGGCACGCTCGGCGTCCTCGAGGTGCTCGACAAGCGAAGCGAGACCAGCTTCTCTCTCCGCGACATCGAGCTGGCCGGCGTCTTTGCGCGGCAAGCCACCGTCGCGATCCGCGCCAGCCGGGTGGAGCGTGACGCCGCGACGCTCCTTCGCTCGGTGATCGGCGCGCTGGCTGGCGGGGATGCGCCCGGTGGCGGCGTCGATGCGCTCGTGGCCGCCGCGCTCGTCGACGTCGGCGACCCGGATGACCCCCTGTGGCCCCTCGTCGAGCAGATCGCCGCCCTTCGCCGGGTCGGGCCCGAGCAGCGCGAGCTGCTGGGCGCCCTGCTCGACGTCCTCGTACGCCAGGCCGAGCGCGGCCGGAGTCGGCGCGCCGGTCGCCTCCGCGCGCCGGGCGGATGACCGATCCGCTCCTCCCGGCGTGGAGCGAGCCGTTCAGCGGCGCGCGGCGGGACGCGCTGCGCCACCTCCCACCGTTCGGTGCGCTCGATCGCGCCTGGGCGATCGGCGGGAGCGACGGCAGCGGCGTCACCGTCGCGATCATCGACTCGGGGGTGGAGCGAGACCATCCGGCTGTCGGCGGGAAGCTGGCCCGCAGCGTCCGGGTCGAGCTGGCCGCGGACCCGGAGGACGACCCCGTGATCCTCGACGACGAGGAAGGCACCGACGTGGTGGGGCACGGGACCGCCTGCGCCGGGATCATCCACGCGATCGCGCCGGGCGCGGACCTCGTCTCGGTCCGGGTCCTCGGACCGGACAACCGCGGCAAGGGGATCGTGTTCGCGGCGGGCCTCGACTGGGCGATCGGCCAGGGCGCCGGCGTGATGAACCTGTCGCTCTCGTCGAAGAGCGATGCGCTGTTCGCGCTCTTTCACGATCTCGCCGACCGGGCCTACTTCGCGAACGCGCTCCTCGTGTGCGCGGCGAACAACGTGCCCGGGAACAGCTACCCATCCCTCTTCGCGTCGGTCATCTCCGTCGCGGCGCATGACCTCGCGGACCCGGCCGCGTGGTTCTACAACCCGAGCCCGCCGGTGGAGTTCGGGGCCCACGGGCTGGACGTCAACGTCGCCTGGCGCGGCGGGAGCCGCATGATCGCGACGGGCAACAGCTTTGCCGCCCCCCACATCGCCGGGTACGCGGCGCTGATCCGGTCCAAGCACCCGGAGGCGACCCCGTTCGAGGTGAAGGCGATCCTGGCCGCGACCGCTTCGTCGCCGGCCGGCTGAAGGGGGAAGACGGCCGTCCCCGGAGGAGCGGGGCGGCCGTCTTCAGGGTCCGGGCGAGCCGGCGGGTCCAATCGCCGGCGGATTCCCCCGTGTGATTTCGACGGAGCGGTCAGGCGGGCGACGCCTCGGTTGCGAGCCGGCGCGCCCGCGCCGCGAGGGCCGGGTTCCCGTTGCGCTCGAACGCCTCCGCCGCCTGCGTCGCGATCGACGCGGCCTCGCGACCACGTCCGGCCAGCTGCAGCAGTCGCGCGACGTCCACCAGGGCGTCGGCCGCGAGCACGACCAGGTCAGATTCCTGGGCGAACCGAACCGCCTCGCGGGCGACGCTCCGGGCCCCGCTCGTGTCGCCGGCGCGCTCCAGGGCTCTGGCTCGCCGGGCGCGCCAGAGCACCTGGACGAACGTGTCGTCCTCCGCGGAGGCGTCGATCGACGCCGCGGACGTGGCCCCCGGTCTCGCGGCGGCATCGAGCGCCTGCCCGAGGAAGGGCGACATGAAGCTGTGCCCCTCCACGTCGCCCTCGGTGCCAGCGGCCACGCGATCGCGACCGGGGAGTCGCCGTTCGGCCGAGAAGCCGTCGCCGGCTCCGGGAATCTCGGGCATGCCGTGGCCGCTCACGTCGTCGTCGGCGAAGCCGTCGCCCGGACCCATCCGGCGGCGTGCGTTCACCAGGCCATCCGGCCCGGTCGCATCCCGGTCTCCCATGATCCACCCCTGTCGGTTCGGTCCCCCAGCCGCGAGTGCGGCCCCCGGCGTCATTGCCCCGGGATCCCTGCATGGTGGCGGGTCGACGCCCGCGCGACAATCCCCGACCCGACAGCCGTCGTGTCGCGAGGGCGACATCCGGCCGATGAATCCCGCCCAGCGGCCCGCGGCCTGCCGTCTGCCGGGATTCCCCGTGAAATCCTCGTCAATGGCGACCCTGGGAGCAGTATCCGACGTGTGGTCTCGGCAGGACGGCCCAGATCGACGCGGGAGGCCGGACCGGCGCCACGGTCATCGGTATCGCTGCGTGCACGAAGCACACGCGAGGAAATCCACGGCCGCAGCCGGCCTGCCCGCCTCCACGTGCCGCCCGGGGTTCGACCTTCCGGGTCAGTGATTGCAGGCGCCGCGTTAGCGAGGAAAGTGGGCCGGCGGCGCAACGCGCGGCGCCCGCCACGGCGTCCCCTCAGCCTGCCGCGCCCGGCGCCCCGCGGCGGAGGTCCAGCAGCCGCGGCGCCAGGCCGGGTCCCGCGTTGACCAGCTCAAGGAAGCTGGCCCCGTCGAGCGCGAGCAGCGTGCCGTCCGTCGTCGCCGTCACGGTCGCGGTCCTGGCCGTCGAGCGGAGCAGGCCGATCTCGCCGAACACCTCTCCGCTGGCCATCGAGCGGAGCCGGGCGGGCGGTGCGTCCGCGGGATCGCCCGGCTCGCGGCGTGTCACCCTGAACGTGCCGGCCTCGATGACGTAGAACCGATCCGCGGGATCGCCCTGCCGGATCACGACGTCGCCCGCGCGGGCCGACACCGGGACCAGCCGCGTCGCCACGGCCTCCAGCGTCGGCACCGGCACGCCGGAGAAGATCGTCAGCCGCGCCAGGCTCGCGAAGCGGGTCGCGGCGATGCTCTCCGGGGCGCGGCGGGCCGCGGGCGCAGCAAGTACCGCCCCGATCAGCCCCGCGACGGCGACCGCAGCGCCGGTCGCCGCGAGGACCGTCCCGATCCCGAGGGCGTTCGCAAGCACCGGCAACGCGAACGAACCGGCGGCGAACGCGAGCGTGGATGCAGTTGCCAGGACGCCCAGCGTCCGTCCGCGGATCTCGTCGGGGATGGCGCGCTGGAGGATCGTGGTGCTGGTGACCTCCACGAGCAGCGCCCCGGCCGAGGCCACGGCGATCGTGCCGACCGCCAGCGGCATCGAGCCCGAGATCCCGAGGGCGGCGAGGCCCGCGGCGAGCACGAGCGATCCGCCCGCGAGGACGCCGACAAGGCTCGGCCGCAGGACGAAGACCCCGGCGAGGAGCGCGCCCACCAGCCCGCCGACACCGATCCCGGCGTTCAGGAAGCCGGTCCCCGCGTCGCCCGCTCCCAGGGACGACACGGCGATGACGACGGTCAGCACGCCAAGGCCACCGCCCGCGACGCTCCCGACGAGGTCGATCAGGGCGAGGCCGAGCACGGGGACCACCACCGTACGACGGCGCTCGCGGCCTGTCAGGGTCGTCACCGGCGTCGCGGCCGTGGCCTGCGCGGGGGCCGTCGCGGGGGTCGCGGCGACATCGCCGTGCCCGACCGGGGTCCCGCCCGCAGCGGAGACGTTCCGGCTCTCGCCGGTCGCGGAGCGCCGCGGCGACGGAAGCCGCCACAGGACCGCGGCGATGACGGCGAACGTGACCGCGTTGAGGATGAACGCCAGGACCAGCCCGCCGGCGGCGATCAGGAGCCCCCCGATCGCCGGCCCGATCACGAAGGCAAGGTTGTCGAGCGTGGACCAGGCGCTGTTCGCGGGGCCGAGCTGCTCCTCGTTCGCGACGAGGGAGGGAAGGTATGCGCCGATCGCGGGCCCGAAGAACGTCGAGAAGCAGGTCGCGACGACGGCGAGGCCGACGATCGTGACGATCGGCGCGTTCGTGGCGACAAGGGCCGCCATGACCAGCATGAGCAGCCCGCGCGCGACATCGGTGACCAGGAGGATGAGCCGGCGATCGTACCGGTCCGCGATGATGCCCGCCGGGATCGACAGCGACCACGTAGGGCAGGACGCGCGCCGCGCCCACGATCCCGAGGACCAGCGGGTCGTTCGAGACCTCGTAGACGAGGATCAGGATCGCCACGAGGTAGAGCCAGTCGCCGATCGACGAGACGAACTCCCCGGCGAGGAGCCGCGCCAGCGGGCGGTTCCCGAGCAGGAGGCGATAGGCCCGCAGGACCGCGATCATCCGCGGAGGGTACGGCCCGGGCTGGCGATTCGCACGCCCGAAACGCGGCTGCCGAAACCGCGCGGCCCGAGGTCACGCTCGGGCCGCCTCGAACTCAGCGCCCGCGGACGACCACGCCCTCCACCGCGAGCAGCGCCCGTTTGAGCGCGAGGAGCTCGGTGCGGCTGCCGAACCAGCTGCCACCGTAGCCGCCGAGCGTCCCGTCGCCCGCGATCACGCGGTGGCAGGGGATCAGGAGGCCGACCGGGTTGCGGCCGACCGCCCCGCCGACGGCGCGGGCCGCGCCCGGTGAGCCGATCCGTCGGGCGACCTCGCCGTACGAGGCGGTGGCGCCGTGCGGAATCGTCGGACGCCCTCCAGCACGCGCCGATCCCAGTCGCTGATGCCCTCGAGGACGATCGGGACGGTGAAGGCCGTCCCCGAGCCGGCGAGATGCTCAGCCAGCTCGACCTCGAGCCGCCCGACCAGCGCCCGGGTGGCAGGGTCCGCGTCGGCGATACGCAACGTCGGCCGGCCCGTCCGCCGGGCGACCGAGGCGGCGAACGCCTCGAACGTGGTCCGGAGCTCCACGCCGTGGATTCCGTCAGGGCCTGCGGCCACGTGCACGGGCCCCAGCTTCGACTCGAGGACGGCGATCGCGAGGGGCTCCGCGGCGCCGACGCCCCGAATCGCGCCCCTCCCTGGATTCACGGGCGGAGTGTACGGTGCTCGCGGGCCGGGCATGTGCCCACGTCACCGTGCCACGGCGTTGGCGCGCCGGTGGTCTCCGGCCTCGGACAATGCCGTCGCCAGATCCCGAATCCCGGTGGTATACTCCCCGGGAGTATGACGACCAGCGTCCCAGTCTCCGCTCCCGACCTACCCGCCGACGTCGCGCCGCCGCTCGAGGTCAGCTTCCCGGTGGTCGGGATGACCTGCGCGTCGTGCAGCAACCGGATCGAGCGTTTCCTGCGAAAGACGGACGGCGTGGTCGAGGCGAGCGTGAACCTCGCCACCGAGGTCGCCACGATCCGCTACCTGCCGCAGCAGGTGGGCCGTGCCGACCTGGTCGGCGCGATCGAGAAGGCAGGCTACGAGGTCCGGCCGGGTGCGCTCCAGGCCGCCGACGCCCGCGCCGCCGTGGCGAGCGGCACCTCGGCGACCGGCGCCACGCGCGGCGCGGTGGCCGCTGCCGGCGACGCGGTCGCCACCGAGATGGACGAGACCGAGCGCGCGCGCGCCGCCGAGACGCGCCAGCTCGGGATCCAGTCGGCGGTCTCGATCGCCGTTGCCGTCGGGATCATGGTCGTGATGTTCTGGCCGGCGATCCCGCTCGCGATGACCGACGTCAACCGGCTGGTCCTGTGGCCGGCCACGTTCATCCAGCTCTGGGCCGGGCGGCGCTTCTACGAGGCAGCCTGGCGTGCGTTCCGCCACGGCTTCGGGACGAACATGAGCACGCTCGTGGCCGTCGGCACCAGCGCCGCCTGGGCCTACAGCGTCTTCGTGACCATGTACCCCGAGATCATCATGCGCGCCGGCCTGTCGGGCGAGACGTACTTCGACTCGTCGGCGATCATCATCGGCCTGATCCTCCTGGGGAAGTGGCTCGAGGCGCGGGCAAAGGGCCGCACGACCGGCGCGATCAAGCGCCTCATCGGGCTCCAGGCGAAGACCGCCCGGCTGCTGACCGATGCCGGCGAGGTGGACGTCCCGATCGACCAGGTCCTGCCCGGCGACCTCCTCCGGGTCCGGCCCGGCGAGAAGGTCCCGACCGACGGCGTGCTCATCGAGGGAAGCAGCGCGCTCGACGAGGCGATGCTGACCGGCGAGGCGATGCCCGTCACGAAGCGGCCCGGCGACGAGGTGATCGGCGCCACCCTCAACACGACCGGCAGCTTCGTGATGCGCGCGACGCGGGTCGGGAGCGAGACGGCGCTCGCCCAGATCGTGGAGCTCGTGCGCCGGGCGCAGGGCTCGAAAGCGCCGATCCAGCGCCTGGCCGACCAGATCAGCGCGATCTTCGTGCCCGCCGTTCTCGCGGTCGGTGCGCTCACGTTCGCGCTCTGGTGGCTGCTGGGCCCGGAGCCGAAGCTGACCCTGGCGCTCGCCGCGTTCATCACCGTCGTGGTCATCGCCTGCCCGTGCGCCATGGGGCTCGCGACGCCGACGGCGATCATGGTGGGCACCGGGCGCGGGGCCGAGGCCGGGATCCTGGTCCGCGGCGGTGAGGCCCTCGAGACCGCCCAGCGGGTGACCACGGTCCTGTTCGACAAGACGGGCACCCTCACGCGCGGCACGCCCGCGGTGGCGGATCTCGTCCCGGTTCCCGGCGGCGACCCGGAGGCGCTCCTTCGGCTGGCAGCGGCCGTCGAAGCCGGCTCCGAGCATCCGCTCGCGAGCGCCATCCTCCTCGCGGCGCGCGAGCGCGGCCTCGCCTTCCCGGGCGCGGAGCAGTTCGCCGCGATCGTGGGCGGCGCGCGAGGCGAGCGTCGACGGTGTGCCGGTGCTCGTCGGGAGCGCGCGGCTGCTCGGCGAACGTGGCATCGACATCGGCCCGCTCGGCGTCATCGGCGACGCGCAGGCCGCTCAGGGCCGGACGCCGGTCTTCGTTGCCCGCGACGGCGTCGCCATCGGGCTCATCACGATCGCGGACCCGGTCAAGCCGGAGGCCGCGGAGGCCGTCCGTGCGCTCGCCGCCCAGGGCGTCACGGCGTGGCTCGTCACCGGCGATCATCGGGCGACTGCCGAGGCCGTCGCCCTGGCCGCCGGGATCCCGGCCGAGCGGATCCGCGCAGGCGTCCTGCCCGGGGACAAGGCCGCGCTCGTGGCAGAGCTGCAGGCGGCGGGCGCGGTCGTCGCGATGGTCGGCGACGGGATCAACGACGCTCCCGCGCTCGCGGCGGCGGATCTCGGCATCGCGATCGGGACCGGTGCCGACGTCGCCATCGAGGCCTCCGATGTGACGCTCGTCGGCGGCGACCCTCGCGGGGTGGTGTCCGCGCTCGCGCTCTCGCGCCGGACGATGGCGGTCATTCGCCAGAACCTCTTCTGGGCGTTCGCCTACAACGTGCTCCTCATCCCGGTTGCGATGGGCATCCTCTACCCGGCCTTCGGCATCACCCTGAATCCCGCGATGGCGGCCGGGGCGATGGCCCTCTCCTCGGTGAGCGTCATCTCGAACTCGCTGCGTCTTCGGGCCTACGATCCGCGCCCCGCGGCGGTGCTGGCTTCGAGCCGCCACGCAGGCTGGACGCGGGTCCGAGATGCCGCCTACCTGGGCCTCGTGGCGTTCGCGGCGGTCGGAATTGCCGCCGGTGTCATCGGCTACGGGCGCTGGCTCGACGCGAACGCACGGCCGGTGGACCTGGTCGCGACCGGCCTCCGCGGCGACGCGCCGGTCGTCGCGATCGCTGCCGGCCAGGACGTCCTCGTCACGTTCCGCAACGACGACGTGGCCGTCCAGGTCTGCACGCTCCCCGGGGTGCCCCGCGTCGAGCTCAACCCGCGGCCCGGCGCGGCCCAGGCCGCCCGCTTCGCCATCGCGACACCCGGCACCTATGAGCTGATGTGCGCCCCCGCGGACGGCGGGATGATGTCGGCGACGGACCCGGCGCCCGCTGCCGGCGCGGGACGGGTTGGCGCCCGATTCGTGGTCGGCCCCTGACCGACGGCCGACGCGGCACCCGGCGACGCTGGGCGCCTGGTCAGGCGAGCAGGGGCACCCCGATGAGCAGGATCGGGGTCGCCACCGCGACGGCGACGACGGCCCCGATGCGCCCGGCGCGCCTGCCGAACCCGTGCGGCGAGAAGAGCTGGCTCGCCGCGATCCCGCCGACCGCGCCGGGCGTCGCCAGGATCGCGGCAAGGAACCCGACCGGCAGGACGTTGGCGCCGCCGAGGATCGCCACGCGCTCGCCCGCCAGGACCGTGATCAGCGTCAGGAGATCGGCCGCCACGACTGCCCCCGTCGCGGCGCCCAGGATCGCGTCGAGCCGGGTCGCGGTCAGCCCGATCGGGTAGGCGATCGCGAAGACGCCAACCGCGAGGACCGGCAGCGCGAGCACGATCGTCCCCGTGAGCCCGCCCGGCAGCGCGGCAACGCCCACCGCGGCGCCCCGGTCCCAGCGATACGCGACGACGGTGAGCAGCGAGAGCAGGCCGGCGAACAGCCCCGCCTCGAGGCCGCGGCGGAGCCACGCGGGGAGGCGAACGGCAGGCATCGGTCGATCCTACTCGGCGCCGGCGGGGTGGTCGCCTCGTCGCCGCGCGACCGCGCCTACTCGCCCCGGTACTTCCGGAAGATCGCGACCGCGTTCTGGCCGCCGAACCCGAAGCCGTTGACCATCACCGTGTCGAGCTTCGCCGGCCGGGCAGTCCCCGGGACGTAGTCGAGGTCGCAGTCGGGCAGGTCGGGGTTCTCGAGGTTTGCCGTCGGGGAGATCACCTGGTCGCGGATGCCGCCGAGCGCGGCGAGCGCGCTCGCGATCCCCGCCGCCCCCACGAGGTGCCCGATCATCGACTTCGGCGAGCTGATCGCGCGGCCGTAGGCAGCCGGCCCGAAGGATGCCTTGATCGCGCGCGACTCCGTGGAGTCGTTGAGCGGCGTGGACGTCCCGTGCGCCACGATCCAGTCGATCTCGTCTGCCGTCACGCCGGCGTGCTCCCGGGCCATGGTCATCGCGCGCGACGCGCCGCGGCCGGTCGGCTCCGGCGCCGAGATGTGGAAGGCGTCCGCGGTCAGCGCGCCGCCGAGCACCTCCGCGATCGGCGTCGCCCCGCGCGCCAGGGCATGCGCGAGCGATTCCACCACCACGACGCCGCCGCCCTCGCCGAGGACGAAGCCGTCGCGGTCACGGTCGAACGGTCGCGAGGCATGCGTCGGGTCATCGTTCCGCTTGCTGAGCGCGCCCATGTTGCCGAGCGCGGCGATGCCGACCTCCAGGACGGGCGCCTCGGTGCCGCCGGTCAGGACCACGTCGCACTCGCCGGTCGCGATCAACCGGAGGGCGTCGTGGAACGCGATGACGGACGTGGCGCACGCGGCCACCTGGGTCATGACCGGACCCGTGATGCCGTACTCCATGCTCAGCATGCAGGCGGCCATCGAGCCGGAGAGCGCTGGGATCGCGAACGGTGAGACGAACCGGGGCCCGCGCTCCCGCCGAACGTGCGTTCCCTCGACGATCTGCTCGATCCCGCCGCCGCCCGTATTGACGACCACGCCGAACCGGTCGCGGGCGTCCTGGTCGAACGTCGCCGGGTCCAGGCTCGCCGACGCGAGCGCTTCCTTCGCCGCCGCCATCGCGAAGTGGATGAAGCGGCTCATCCGGCGGGCCATCTTCGCGTCCATGTGATCCGCGGCGCGGAAGCCCTTGACCTCGGCCGCGATCTTGACCTCGAACTCGGCCGGGTCGAAGGCGGTGATCCGTGCCACCCCGGAGACGCCGTCGCGCAGGTTGCGCCAGTACGTCTCGAAGTCGTTGCCGATCGGCATGACGGCTCCCAGGCCGGTCACGACGGCGCGGCGGGCGGGGTCGGCGCTGGGTGGCACGGGCGAGGTCCTCCGGGAGCGAGCTGAGGCGGTGCGAGTGCGTCGATGGGCGCGGCACTCGGGCGACGACGGGCGGTGTCCGACGGCGCCGCCTCGATTGTAGCCCCGGGCTCGGTCAGTCCCCTTCGTAGTGCTTGAAGATCAGCGCGCCGTTGTGCCCGCCGAGGCCGACGTTGTCGGAGACCGCGTAACGGATCTCGCGGCGGACCGTCTCCCGGGGGACGTTGAGGTTGATCGCCGGGTCGGGGTCGCGGAAGGTCGGCACGCCCGGCACGGCCTGGTTGTGGACCGAGAGGACCGTGAAGATCGCCTCGACGGCGCCCGCGGCGCCCATCAGGTGGCCGGTCAGCGATTTCGTGGCGCTGATCGGGATCTCCGGCGTCCGCTCGCCGAAGACGGCCCAGAAGGCCTCGGCCTCGCGCAGGTCGCCGAGCGGCGTCGAGGTCCCGTGCGGGTTGATCATGTCGATCCACTCGGCCTTCACGTCGTGGCGCTCGAGCGCCTGCAGCAGCGCCCGCCGGACGCCATCGCCCTTCTCCACGGGCTGGATCAGGTCCCACGCGTCGGCTGCGGAGCCGAACCCGGTCACCTCGGCGTAGATGGTCGCGCCGCGTGCCCGTGCGAGCTCCAGGTCCTCGAGGATCACGGCGCCGGCGCCCTCGCCGAGGACGAAGCCGTTGCGCGTGGCGTCGAAGGGTCGCGAGATGGTCTGCTCGGGCTCGCCGGGCCGCGGCGTCCCCATCCCGCGCATGTTCGAGAAGCCGATGTGGATCAGCTCGTGGAGCGGGCTCTCCGTGGAGCCGGCGAGGGCCGCGACCACGTCGCCGCGCCGGATCAGCTCGGCAGCCTCGCCGATGTTGTGCGTGCCCGTGGAGCAGGCTGTCACGATGCACATGTTCGGGCCGCGAATCCCGGTCTCGATCGCGATCTGGCCCGACGCCGTGTCGGGCAGCATGTTCGCGATGTAGAAGGGGCTGACGGCGCGGGCGCCCTTCGATTCCCAGACCTGCCGGTTCTCCATCAGGAGGCGGGAGCCGCCGCCGCCCGACCCGAACAGGACCCCGATCTCGTCGCGGTTGGCGTCGGTGACCTCGAGGCCGCTGTGGGCGAGCGCCTTCTTGGCCGCCGCGACGCCGAGGACCACGTTCCGATCCGTCCGGCGGACCTCCTTGAAGTTCATCCAGGCGGCCGGGTCGAAGTCGTGGACCTCGCCGGCGACCTGGCATTCGTACGGCGACGGATCCCAGTAGGTGATGTGGCCGAGGCCGCTGACGCCGTCGACGAGATGCTCCCAGACGGTGTCGACCTCCGATCCGATGGGGCTGACGATGCCGAGGCCGGTGACGGCGACGCGGCGTGTGTAATCGGGCTTTCGCACGGTGCTGGGAGGTCCTCCGGGTGGATCGAGTGCGGGTGTCAGGTCCGGTGATGATGGATGGATGGATGGGGCGGGTCAGGCCGCCGGGGTGGCGTCGGGATCGGCCAGGCCGCCGGGGGCGCCCGGGTCGTCGAGCGGGATGGTCTCCGCCTCCGGCGCGATCCGGCGAATGAGCCCGGAGAGCACTCGGCCCGGGCCGACCTCCACGAACCGCTCGACGCCGGCGGACCGCATGGCCGTGACGGCAGCGATCCAGTCGACGCCGGTCGTGAGGTGGTCGACGAGCTCCGTGCGGCAGGCGTCAGCCGTGGTCAGCGGCCGGGCGTCGGCATTCGCGAGGAGCGGCACAGCCGGGGCGTGGAACTCGACGCCGGCCAGGGCGGCACGCATGCCGGCGGCTGCCTCGACCATGAGCGGCGAATGGGCCGCGACGCTGACCGGCAGTACGACCGCACGCTTGGCTCCGAGGCCCCTTGCTGCGGCCGCAGCGGCCTCGACCGCAGGGCGGACGCCGGACACGACGACCTGGCCGGGCGAGTTCCGGTTCGCCACGCCGAATGTCCCGTGGGCGGCGCCGACCGCCACCAGCTCGGGCAGGCGCTCGTCGGGAAGGCCGATGATCGCGGCCATCGCGCCCGGGTTGCCCTCGCCGGATGCCTGCATGAGCCGCCCACGCTCGCGGACCAGGCGCATCCCGTCGCGCAACGACACGACGCCGGACGCGACGAGGGCGCTGTACTGGCCCATGGAGTGGCCGGCGGCGAACGCAGGCGCGAGCGGGTGGCGGCCGCCTGCCTCGCGCCGCTCCTCGAGGGCGCGGAGGAACGCGATCGAGGCGGCCAGGAGCGCCGGCTGGGCATGGACGGTCAGGTCGAGCTCATCCGCCGGGCCGGTCCAGGCGAGGCGGCTCAGCGGCTCACCGAGGGCCGCATCCGCCTCCGCGAACACGGCGGCGGCGGCAGGAGACGCCTGGGCAAGCGCACGGCCCATGCCGACGGCCTGCGACCCCTGGCCGGGGAAGACGAACGCAAGCGAGGACATCGACCTCCTCGAGCATGTCGGCGGGCGCCGGCAGCGGGAATTGCGGGCATGGGCGGCTCGCCGGAAAGAGATTGAGCACGAGCGTACTCCCGCTTGCGCGCGACGCGGGCAAATCGCGTGCAACCTTGCACCCATCGGCTCGTTCGGGCTAGGCTCGCACCCGATGCCGAACACGCCGCGACCCCGCCGCCCGGGCGGCCACGCCCGCGTCACGACCGCGAGCCTGGAGGCCATGGCCGACGACGTCCTGCTCGCCCCGGTCGCGGCCGCGCGGAACCGTATCCAGAACCCGCGCGAGCTGTCCGACCGGGTGGCCTTCGGCAAGGCGCTCTGGCGCGAGCTCGTGATCGGGTTCGCGGCGCAGCTTGGCGAGGTGCGCCTCGGCTTCACGCAGCTCGCCGCGCTCTACGCGCTCGCGGACGGCGGCACCACGACGATCGTCGACCTGGCTGACACGCTCAACCGATCGCCGTCGGCGACGTCGCGCCTGGTCGACGGCCTGGAGCGCCGGCGCCTCCTCGAACGCCGCGCCGAGATCGACGACCGGCGGATGCGCTCCGTCTGGCTCACGGAGCGCGGACGCGCGCTCCTCGCCGTCATCGACCGATCGCGTGCGGACCAGTTCCTCGCGGTGGTCCGGCCACTGCCCGCCAACGAGCGGGCGATCGTGGCCATGGGCGTGGCCGCGCTCGCGACTCGCGCGGTCTCCCGCCGCGGGCGGCTCATCAAGCAGCGGCCGGAGTAGGCGCCAGGGCCAGCCGCCTTCAGCCCCCGGAGTCGGTGGTCACCCGCTCAGCCGCCGCGGCGGGTGACCAGCTCCTGTGCCAGGGCGGCGATCGTCAGAAGCGTCGGGATCAGGACGAGGGCGGCGACCATCAGGAAGAGGAGCCGGAGGTTGCGTCGCTCGTCGGCCCGACGTTCGTCGGTCGCCTCATCCTCGCCACCCGGCGCGAAGTAGGCGTCCAGGCCGCGGGGTCGGTCCGGCGCCGTGTAGATCGCTCCCGGTTCGGCGGCGGCTGAGGCGGCGGGGCCGGCGGCTGGCGCGGCGGCTGGGGCGGCCGCGGGCACGATCTCGGGGCCAGGCAGGTGGTTCTCGTTGGTCACGATGCCATCATGCGCCGCCGCGGTCCTGGCCGCTGCCGGCGTGGCGGGATCAGCCGAGTCGCTCGCGGAGCGGTACGGCGACCTCGCCGGCGACGGCGGCCAGCCCGCCGGGAGCCACGGTCGCAGGGAGGCCGAGGATCACGTGGTTGGCCCCGGCCCGGACGAACCGGCGGCCGACGCCGAGTGCCGCCGCGCGGTCGGCCGGCGTTGCGCCGCAGCTGAGCTGGGCCGCGAAGGCGAAGTCGTCGGGGTCGCGCCCGGCCGACGCGAGGGCGCGCCGGATCTCGTCGCGCTTCTCGACGAAGTAGGCGACATCGCCGGGCCGGTTGCCGGGCATCGGCCAGCCATCCGCATACCGCACGGCGAGGGCGATCCCGCGCCGCCGCTGGCCGCCGAGCCAGATCGGCGGGCCGCCGGGCCGCAGGGGAGGCGGCTCGTTCGTGGCGCCGTGCAGCGGGTAGGACGGATCGTCGACGTGCACGCCGGGGGCGGTCCGTGCCGCGTCCGAGAACAGCGCGGCGATCGTCCGGACGGCACTCTCGTATCGGTCGAAGCGCTCCGCGATCGGCGGCAGCGGGATGCCGAACGCGTCGTGCTCGCCCTCGTGCCAGCCGGCGCCGATTCCGAGGATGAATCGCCCGCCCGTCACGTGATCGAGCACCGTCGCGGCCTTCGCCACGATCGCGGGGTGGCGGAACGTGTTGGCGAGCACCGCGATGCCGATCCACTTGCCAGGCACGCGGTGGGCGAGCGCGGCCGCCATGGTCAGGGACTCCAGCGCGGGACCGCCGTGCGGCTGGTTCGCGTCCGAGAGGTGGTCGCTCATCCAGCCCGCGTCGAGGGCGTCGATCTCGCCGGCGAGCGCCCACGTCTCGTCGAGCCGTGTCCAGTCGGTGCCCGCCGCGCCGGTCGCGGCGATCCGGAAGCCGACCAGGCCAGGGCGTCGCGACGAGGGCGCCTCGAGGGACGGATGCGTCACGGCGGTTCCCCTCGGCCCCGGATCACGCGTTCGGAAGGCTCGCCCGGAGCCGCGCGCCGGTGGTGATCGCCCCGTCCG
This sequence comes from uncultured Chloroflexia bacterium, assembly GCA_963734535.1. Lineage (GTDB taxonomy): Bacteria > Chloroflexota > Limnocylindria > Limnocylindrales > CSP1-4 > CTSoil-043. Next base: position 109,792 of record CAVTHS010000007.1, read on the forward strand.
ACGCCGAGGAGACCAGCGCCGCGTACTTCGCCATCACGCCCCCACGGTAGGGTGGGGGAGGTGGCGACCACGCCGCGCGCCGGGCAGCCAGCTCGGCCGCGTCCACCAGCAGGTCCATCGCCTTGCGATCGACGTCGATCTCGATCTCGTCTCCCTCCCGGACGAGGGCGATCGGCCCGCCGAGCGCGGCCTCGGGCGCGACGTGGCCCACCATCAGGCCGTGCGTGCCGCCGGAGAACCTGCCATCGGTGAGGAGCGCGACCTGGTCGCCCAGGCCCTCACCGACGAGAGCGGCCGTGACGCTGAGCATCTCCTGCATCCCCGGCCCGCCGACCGGACCCTCGTAGCGGATCACGATCACGTCGCCGGGCCGGATCGTGCCGGCCTTGACCGCCGCGAAGCAGGCCGTCTCCGAGTCGAAGACGCGGGCCGGGCCGCGCTGGAAACGCCGCTCGTGACCGGCCAGCTTGATGACACAGCCGTCCGGGGCAAGCGAGCCGTGGAGGATCGTGAGCCCACCGATCGGCTTGATCGGCGTTGCGATCGGCACCACGACCTGCTGCCCGGGGGTCTCGCTCGCCGCGGCGCCGATCTCGGCGATCGTCCGGCCGTCGAGCGTGGGAGCGTCGCCGTGGAGCAGGTCGCGCGACAGCAGCTCGCGCATGACCAGGGACACGCCACCGGCGTCGTACATCTCGGAGGCGGAGAAGCGCCCGCCGGGCTTCAGGTCGGCCACGATGGGCGTCCGGTCGGCGATCGTCCCGAAGTCGTCGATCTCGAGCGGGATTCCGGCCTCGCGCGCGATCGCGAGCAGGTGCAGCACGCCGTTCGTGGAGCCACCCGTGGCCGCCACGGCCGCGATGCCGTTCTCGAGGGCGTGCCGGTCGACGATGGCGGAGGGCCGGACGTCGCGGCGGACCAGGTCCATGACCAGCTCACCGCACCGGCGGGCAGCCGCGTCCTTCGCGGGATCCTCGGCGGGGATGCCGTTGAGGCCGGCCGGCGAGAGCCCGATGAACTCCATCACCATGCTCATCGTGTTGGCCGTGTACTGGCCACCGCATGCCCCGGCGCCCGGGCATGCGGCGCTCTCGATCCCATAGAGCTCGTCGAGGGTGATCGTGCCGGCGCGATAGGCGCCGACGGCCTCGAACACCGTCACGATATCGGCGTTCCTGCCCTTGTAGGTGCCCGGGTAGATCGTGCCGTTGTAGAGGACCAGGCCCGGCCGGTCGAGCCGGACGAGCGCCATCGCGGCCCCGGGGATCGTCTTGTCGCACCCGACCAGGCAGACCATTCCGTCGAAGAGGTGGCCGCGAGCCACCAGCTCGATCGAGTCGGCGATCACCTCGCGGCTGACCAGCGACGCCTTCATCCCGTCCGTGCCCATCGAGACGCCGTCGCTGACGGAGATCGTGTTGAACTCCATCGGCGTGCCGCCGGCCGCGCGGACCCCCTCCTTGACGGACTCCGCCAGCCGGCGCTGGTTGAAGTTGCAGGGCATCGTCTCGATCCAGGTGGTCGCCACGCCGATCAGCGGGCGGGCCAGGTCCTCGTCGGTGAATCCGATCGCCTTGAGCATGGCGCGTGCCGCCGCGCGGTCCGGCCCGTCGGTCAGCGCCGCGCTGTAGCGCTTGGCCGGATCGCTCGGCAGGTTGTATGGATGAGTCGCACGGTCGGTCATCGAGCGGGTCCTCGCGGCTGGCGGTTGGTGATCGGGTCACGGAGCGACGAAGGTGCGGTGGCGTCGCGAAGTGTACGGCGCCGCCGCCCGGGGCCGGGGTGCCCGAGCTCGCGCGCGTCAGTGCAGGCAGGCCCCGGTGTCCGCGGCGGCAGTCCGGCCGAGCATCGGGTTGACTCGGTCGGCCACGGCGAGCGGGTCGAGCGCGTAGCCGACCCCCGCGTCGGTCCGCGATTCGGCGAAGACCACGCCGCCCACCGTCCCGTCCGCCAGCACGAGCGGGCCGCCGCTGTCGCCGGGCTCGACCGGCGCGCGCAGCTCCAGGATGTCGCGGATCACGATGTGGGTGGCATACAGGTCCCGGCCCCGGGCGCGGATCTCGGCCGACACGGCCGCCGGGATCACGGTCAGGGCGCCGCCGTTCGGATGCCCGAGCGCCGCCCCGACCGTTCCACGCCCGGGGGCGGAACCGGCGAGCACGAGGGGCCGGAAGACCAGGTCGGGCGTCCTGACGAGCGCGAGGTCGAGCTCGGGATCGAAGAGCACGACGACCCCGCGACTGCGATGACCCGTCACGTCCGAGGTCACCGCCACGCTCGAGGCCCCCGCAACGACGTGGGCGTTGGTGACCACGAAGCTCGGGGCAACGGCGAACCCGGTGCCGGTCAGGATCTGGCCGCATGCCTGCGCGTCCACCCGGACGACGCTCTCGCGGGCCGGCGCCGCGATCTGCTCGGCGGTCGCCCGGCCAGGCACGGGGACGGCTGGCGCCGGCTGGGGCTCCAGGCCGCTGAACACCTGCGGCAGGCCGGAGGCGTCGATGAGGCCCCCCAGCTCGCCGGCCACCTCGGACGGCGGGGGTAGAACGCCCAGGAGCGCCCGCACGGCGGCGCTCCGCTGGGACTCGCGGGCGAGCGACGGGAACGGGCCGGTCGCGAGGAGGCCCCCGATGAGCCACGCGAGCACGAGCGCCTGGGCGACGCCGAAGGCGGCGCCGAGCACGGCGTCGAGCCGATTGGCGACCCCGCGCCCGAGCCGGTCACGAAGCCCGGCACCGAGCGTCGACCCGATCGCCTCGGCAGTCGCGACGACGAGGAACGCCCCCCCGAAGGCGAGGAACGCACGGATTGGGGCGTCGAAGCGGTCGATGGCGCCCGCGACAGCCGGCGCCAGGAGCACGACGGCCGCGATCCCCACGGCCGCGCCCGCCAGGCCGAGGACCTGTGGGATTGCGCCGGAGCGCCAGCCGAGCACCGCGGCGACGACGACGATCGAGATGACCGCGAGATCGACGAGGTTGACGGGAAGGTCCACGCGCAGATTGTGGCGCCCGCGACCTCGCCGCGCGATGATTGCGCCGCGACCAGGTCTCGACGACGCGCGGATTCGGCGTGCAGGCTCCGGTCCAACGGACCGGCCATCCAGCGAAGGAGTGCCCGATCACATGCCCTGGCATCACCGGCTCGACGTGCTCCGGACGATCCTGGACGTCGGCGCCGTCCCCACCTTCGTCGCACCCGACCCGGACTCCGCCTTCGCGTTCGTGGCGGGCTGTCGCGACGGCGGGGCACGCGTCGTCGAGTTCACGAACCGGGGAGAGTTCGCGTACGCGACGTTCGCGGACCTGGCACGCCGCGTCAGCCGGGAGCTGCCCGACGTGATCCTGGGTGCCGGCACGATCATCGATGCGCCGACCGCGGCACTCTTCATCGCGGCGGGTGCGAGCTTCATCGTCGGACAGTCGCTCAGCGCCGAGGTCGCGCGGCTCTGCAACCGGCGGCGGATCGCCTACATACCAGGCGCCGGGTCGGCCACCGAGATCGCGATGGCCGAGGAGCTGGGCTGCGAGATCGTGAAGCTCTTCCCGGCGGCCGCGTTCGACGGGCCGGCGTTCGTGCGCAACTTCCTGGCGCCCAGCCCGGCGTCCCGGGTCATGCCCACGAACGTCGAGGCGACCGAGGAGGCAACACGGGCGTGGTTCGCGGCGGGCGCCGCCTGTGTCGGCGTCGGCGGGCACCTCTACCCGGGCGAGCTGATGCGCGGCGGGGATCGGGCGGCCATCGCGGAGCGGACGCGGACGTTCCTCGGCTGGGTTGGGGCGGCGCGGACCGGGTAGCCCGCCAGCACGCGACGCGTCTGCGACCGGGTACGCAGGACCGACGCGCCGCGGCGCAGGCGCCGAGCCGTGCCGGATCGCGAATCGGCGGCCGGCCTCGTCGGTCCCGTCCTGCGCCGCCCGCCCTCACCCGGCCGCTCGCGGGTGCCATGATGCGGACATGAGCGATCCATTCGATTTCGACCGCATGCTGGCCCTCCCGCGCCTGTCGTCACTCCGGCTCAGCCCGGATGGCCGGCGTCTCGTGGTCGCCGTGGGGCGACCCGATGCCGAGGGGAAGAAGATGACCACCTCCCTCTGGCAGGTGGACCCTGCCGATGCGGTCGCGGCGCGGCGGCTCACCCGCTCCGTCGCCGGGGAGACGGGCGGGGCTGCGTTCGCGCCCGACGGCTCGCTCCTCTTCACGTCCAGCCGGCCCGATCCCGACGCGAAGCCCGACCCGGAGAAGCCGATCCAGGCGCTCTGGCTGCTTCCCCCGGACGGCGGGGAGGCGCGCATGCTCGTCGCGCCCGAGGGTGGCGTCGACGGCCTCGTGGTGGCGCGCCAGGCGCCGGTCGTCGTGTTCGGGAGCGGTGTCCACGTTGGGGCGACGACGTTTGCCGAGGATGCCGAGCGCGCCAAGGCACGCAAGGACGCCGGGGTGACGGCCCTCCTCTTCGAGAACGACTACCCGGTCCGCCACTGGGACCACTGGCTGGCCCCGCGGCGCCGGCACCTGTTCGCGGCCGACCTGCCGCCTGGGCCGGAGTCGCGGCTGGCCGCACCCCGCGATCTCGAGCGCGACCCGTCCACGTTCGCCTTCGAGGACACGGGCGCCGACATCACCCCCGATGGGCGGACCGTCATCGCCTCGCGGAACGACCCGAGCGCGATGCCCGAGATGCGCGAGGACCTGGTCGCCTATGACGTCGCAACGGGTGAGGCGCGCGTGCTTACGTCCGGCGACGCGTGGTACGACGCGCCCGCCTGTTCACCGGACGGTCGGAGCGTGGCTGCGCTCCGCGTGACCCGCGGGGCCCCGGACACGGCCCAGCGTGTCGGGCTCGTGGTCATCGACCTCGCGACAGGCGCGCAGCGGCCGATCGCCGCGGGCTTGGACCGCTGGCCTGACGGACCCGTCTGGTCGCCCGACAGCCGGGCCATCTTCTTCACCGCCGACGACGACGGGCACGCTGCCGTCTACCGCGTCGAGATCGGCGGCGACGACGACGGGCGCGTCTCTCGCCTGGCGTGCGACGGCGCCTGCTCCGACCTGTGTCCGACGCCGGACGGAACCGCGCTCTACGCGCTCCGCTCGACGATGGCCTCCCCTCCGCGGGTCGTGCGGCTGGACGCGCACGCGATCGACCAGGCACCCGTCGAGCTCGCGAACTCGATCGACGAGGCCGGCATCGTGGCGCCCGGGATCGTGGAGCGGCTCACCGCGACCGCGGCCGACGGGACGACGATCGGGTCGTGGCTGATCCGGCCCGCCGATGCCTCTGCCGAGGCGCCTGCGCCGCTCGTCGCCTTCGTCCACGGCGGCCCGCTCGGCTCGTGGAACTCGTGGCACTGGCGATGGAACGCGCACATCCTCGTCTCCCGAGGCTACGCGGTCATCGGGCCGGACCCGGCGATCTCGCTCGGATACGGCCAGGCGATGATCCAGCGCGGCTGGGTGGACTGGGGCGCGGCGCCCTTCACGGACGTGATGACCGCGATCGACGGCGCGCTCGAGCGCCCCGACCTCGACGCCTCGCGGACGGCGCTCATGGGCGGCTCGTTCGGCGGCTACATGGCGAACTGGGTGGCCGGGCACACGGACCGCTTCCGGGCGATCGTGACGCACGCCAGCCTCTGGGAGCTGCGCGGATTCCACGGCACGACGGACACCGGCGCCCTCTGGGAGTTCGAGATGGGCGACCCGTATCGCGACCCGTCGCGCTACATCCGCGAATCGCCCAGCGAGCACATCGGCACGATCGCGACGCCGATGCTGGTCATCCATGGCGAGCAGGACTTCCGGGTCCCCGTGAGCGAGGCGCTGCGCCTCTGGACGGACCTGCGGCGCCACGGGGTGGCCGCGAAGCTCCTCTACTTCCCGGACGAGAATCACTGGATCCTCAAGCCCGCGAACGCGCGCCTCTGGTATGCGACGGTCCTCGCGTTCCTCGACGAGCACGTTCTCGGGAAGCCCTTCGAGCGGCCGCCGCTGCTCTGACACCACCCGGGGGATATCGATGACCGGCGACGACGCGCCCGCAGGCTCGGCACGCGCGCGCTCGACTGCCACGTCGCCGCCCGGACCGGCCGGGCCTGCTCTTCCTGCGCCTGCGCCTGACCTCGTCGCGCAGGCACCTGGCGACCCGTTCGAGGCGAAGGTGCTGCGAAGCTTCTTCCGTGATGGTCGGCTGGTCTCGATCCCCGCGCAGGATCGGAAGAAGCTCGTCGTGCTCCGGCACCTGCTCGAGCGCTGCTTCCCCGAGGATCGGGCCTATCCGGAGAAGGAGGTCAACCAGCGGCTCGCGCTCTTCCACCCGGACGTGGCCGCGCTGCGACGATACCTCGTGGACTTCGGGCTGATGACCCGCGCATCCGGCGAGTATCGGCGCTCCTGAGGGCAGCCCGGGGCCCCGCCGCCCCGTCAGGATGCGACAGGCAGCGGCGAACCTTCGAGCGGCGTCTCGAGCCGCGTGTCGACACGGCCCGGGTGCGTGGCCTCCCACGCCCGGATCTCCGGCAGCTTCGCCACCACGTAGCCGATCTCGTCGGTGCCGGCGAGCAGCATGCGCTTCGCGAATGGGTCGATCGTGAAGTCGATGGTGGTGCCGTCCGGCAGGAGGATCCCCTCCTCGGACAGATCCACCGTGAGCTGCGCGTCCGGGTCGGCGGCGACCAGCTCGAAGAGTCGCGCGTGCGTGGTCGCGTCCACCGCCACCGGCAGGACGCCGTTCTTGAGCGCGTTGTTGCGGAAGATGTCGGCGAACGAGGTGGAGATGATCGTCCGGATCCCCCATGCCGCCAGCGCCCATGGCGCGTGCTCGCGCGACGAGCCCGCCCCGAAGTTGTCGCCGACGAGCAGGATCGCCCGGCCGGCCATGCCGGGCTGGTCCAGCACGAATCGGGGCTCGCGGAGCGTCCCGTCCTCGTTGAAGCGCCAGTCGCGGAAGAGGGCGTCGGCGAGGCCGGCCTTGTCGGTGACCTTGAGGTAGCGGGCCGGGACCACCTGGTCCGTGTCGACGTTCTCCGCGCCGAGCGGGACGACCCGGCTGGTGAACTGGCGGAACGGCTCGCCCATGTTCAGCGACCCCCGCCGACCGTCGCCGGCCGCTCGATTCCCGGGAGCGTCCGCGGATCCGTCACCACGCCGCTGATCGCGCTTGCCGCCGCGGTCATCGGCGAGGCGAGGAACGTTCGCCCACCCTTGCCCTGGCGACCCTCGAAGTTGCGGTTGCTCGTGCTGATCGCGTACTGGCCGGGCCGCAGCTGGTCGCCGTTCATCGCGATGCACATGGAGCAGCCGGCCTCGCGCCACTCCGCACCGGCGGCGCGGAAGACCTCGTGCAGCCCTTCGCGCTCGGCCTGCGCCTTCACCTGCTGGGATCCGGGGACCACCATGAGCCGGACGCCGTCGGCGACGTGCCGGTCGCGCAGGACGCTCGCGGCGAGCCGGAGGTCGCTGATCCGGCTGTTCGTGCAGCTGCCGATGAACACGACGTCGACCGGCTGGCCGGCGATGGCCTGACCCGGCTGGAGGTCCATGTATTCGAGCGCATGCTCCAGCGCGCGGCGGGCACCCGGGTCCGCCGCGTCAGCGGGATCGGGAACGCGGCCGCTCACCGGGATCCCCATCCCCGGGTTCGTCCCGTAGGTCACCATCGGCTCGAGCGCGTCCGCGTCGAGGACGATCGAGCGGTCGAAGACCGCGCCGTCATCGGTGGGGAGCGTTCGCCAGCGCGCGACGGCATCGTCCCAGGCGTCGCCCTGCGGGGCGTGGCGGCGACCGCGGAGGTACTCGAAGGTCGTGTCGTCCGGTGCGATCAGCCCGGCCCGCGCGCCGCCCTCGATGCTCATGTTGCAGATCGTCATCCGCTCCTCCATCGAGAGGGCGCGGATCGCGTCGCCGCGATACTCGAACACGTGGCCCGTGCCGCCGCCGATCCCGATCCGGGCGATGAGCGCGAGGATCACGTCCTTCGCCCCGACTCCGGGCCGGAGGCGGCCGTCGACCCGGACCTCGTATGTCTTCGGGTCGCGCTGGAGGAGGGTCTGGGTGGCGAGGACCATCTCGACCTCGCTCGTCCCGATCCCGAAGGCGAGCGCGCCGAACGCGCCGTGGGTCGCGGTGTGGCTGTCGCCGCAGACGATGGTCATGCCGGGCTGCGTCAGGCCCAGCTCCGGCCCGATCACGTGGACGATCCCCTGCGTGTCCGACCCGAGGGCGTGGAGCGGGATCCCGAACTCGCGACAGTTGTCGGTGAGCTGCTGGATCTGGGCGGCGGCCATCTGGTCGACGATCGGGAGGCCCCGCGGCGTCGTCGGCGTCGAGTGGTCCGCGGTCGCCACGGTCCGATCGGGTCGGCGCACCGCCAGGCCGCGCTCGCGCAGGCCGGTGAACGCCTGCGGGCTGGTCACCTCGTGCACGAGGTGGAGGTCGACCGCGAGGACGGCCGGCGATCCTTCATCCTGGGCGATGACGTGGTCGTCCCAGATCTTCTCGACGAGGGTGCGAGGACGGGGGTCGGACACGGGGCTCCATCGGCTGCGGGTGCGGGGCAGAAGCGTAGCAAAGCCGCGGGGGTCGGTCCGTCGGACCATGGATCAGCGCCCGCTGAGGCGGCCCGGATCGTCGGCCAGCGCGAGCGCCACGAGGCAGAGCGCGCGGGCGAGCGTCGTCGCGCGATCGACGTCCACGTTCGCCGGACCGTCGCAGGCCAGGTGGTAGCACGGGTCAGGCGGGAGCCCGAACGTCGACCCGGAGGCCGCGGCCTGGGGAGCGGTGACGGGCTCGAGCGCCCCGGAGAAGACACCGCCGACGGGGATGCCGCCCTGCATGAACGGGGCATGGTCCGATCCGCTTCCCAGCTCCACCGCGACGCTGGCTGATCCCAGGTCCGCCAGGGCGGCTTGCAGGTCAGCGGTCAGTGCTGCTGACCCGGGTGGCGCGTTGGGCTCCGCGTAGACGCCGGGGAACCCGTTCGGCGAGCCGAGCATGTCGGCATTGAGGTACGCCAGGATCCGGCTCCGCTCGGTGGCGTCGAGACCCGCGACGTACCGGCTGGACCCGAGGAGCCCGACCTCCTCGCCGCTCCAGAACGCGAGTCGAAGCGTCGCGCGGGCGCGCGGGCCGGCAGCCGCTGCCCGTGCGAGCGCAAGGAGCGCGGCGATGCCACTCGCGTCGTCGTCGATCCCAGGCCCGTCGAGCACGGAATCCAGGTGCGCCCCGAGCATCACGACGCGGCCGGGCTCCGTTCCCGGGAGCTCGGCGAGGATGGATCGCGTCGGCCGGATCCCGGTCGTCCCTGTTGTCACCAGCGTGACCATCGCCGGGCCGCCATCTGTGCCGGCCGGTTGCCCAGCGGCCGCGATCGCGGCCAGCGCATTGCCGACCGTGCGCGCGCCGGCGAGCGCCGGGATCCGCAGTCCGTCCGGCCGGATGAGCGTCGATCGCCGGACCTCGCCCGGGCGAAACGCGGCGTTGAGCGCGACGAATCCGACGGCGCCGGCCTCCTGCGCGGCCATCACCTGGTCCCGCCGATAGCAGAGCCCGTTCCGAACCGCGACGATCGCCCCGGCGCTCTCGGGCGGGTAGTCGCGGGCGCTGCAGCCCAGTCGGGTCGGGCTCGGATCGTCCGGATCCCAGTCGAGCACGACGATCCGCGCGGTGATCTGGCCTGCCGGCGCGTAGACCAGCGACGCCACGTCGCCGCGGCCGAAGCTGGGCCCGGCGGGAATCTCGAGCCGGCTGCCTCCCGGGTCCAGGAACACCGGCGCGTCGAAGGTGTCCGCGGAGACCGTCCAGCCGACGGCCCGGAGCGCCGCTTCGAGGTAGGCGGCAGAGGCCGCGTATCCATCCGTCCCGAGGGCCCGCGTTCCCGCGTTGGCGGTGGCGATGGACGCGAGCGCCTCGAGGTCGGTCCGCATCCCGCTCGCCGTGATCCGCTCCGCGTCCCCGATGCGGGACTGGCCAGACGGGGGTCGGAGCACGCCGACCGCCGCGCCGGCGATCACGACCCCGACGACCAGCAGCCCGATGAGCCTGGACCTGCCCGACCGCTGAAGGTTCGTCACGTCCCCGAGGAGGCTGTGCCGCGCTGACGAGGGCAGCGGCGGTCTGGCGGAACAGTCTGACCTGTCCGCAACGCGCCCGTACCGGCCGTTCACACCCCCCAGATGGTGCGTTGACGATCGTTCGAACCCTGCTATCCTTCGCGAACCGTCGCAGGCGCGGCGGACACAGCCTGGAGCTGGCCAGTTGGGCTTCCTCGATCGGCAGGATCGCCGCCCCGTCGCCGTCCTCGTGACGAGCGACGGCCGCCGCGTGAACGTACCGCTCGAGGAGCTCGAAGCTGCTTCCGGCCGGGTATCGCTTCGCTCTCTTCTCCTCTCCCTTCTTGGCCTTCTGGGCCTTATTACCGGCTCCCGGCAGGAGCCTGGAGGGCGAAGGACGGAGCGCTGAGGCGCAACGCCAACGAACCAACAGGACCCTCGCCGGGAGACCGGCGGGGGTTTTTTGATGCAGGCCGGACTGCACTCGACCGGCGGGCGGGAACGACGGAGGACGCAACGATCATGGCGATGACGAAGGGCGACGGCGCCACCGGGCCAACGGCCGGCGGTGCAACGGGTGCGCCGGATGCAGCTGGACGGGCGCGATCCGCGGACAGGGCGCCGGCCAGCCGGCGGAGCCACGTCCCGGGAGCCGGCACTCCCGGGGCGGATGCGGTGGAACGCGCTCGACGGGAGATGCTTCACGAAGGCAACCAGGCCCACCAGGATGCCGCCGATCGGCGCGAGCGCCGCGCCCGGATCGGGGCCGATGTCGTCTGCGAGGCGATCCTTCGGCAGGACGTGAACGTCCTGTTCGGGTATCCCGGCGGAGTCATCCTCCCGCTCTACGACGTGCTCGGTGATCACCCGGCCCTCCGTCACGTGTTGGTCCGCCACGAGCAGGGGGCGGCGCACGCCGCCGACGGCTACGCGCGCGCGACCGGGAGAGTCGGTGTCTGCCTGGGCACCTCCGGCCCGGCGGCCACGAACCTCGTGACGGGGATCGCGACCGCCCAGCTGGACTCCATCCCGATGGTCGCGATCACCGGCAACGTGCCGGGCGCGCTGATCGGCAAGGACGCCTTCCAGGAGATCGACATCACCGGGATCACGCTCCCGATGACGAAGCACAACTACCTGGTCCGGGATGCCAACAACCTGCCGCGCGTGCTCGCGGAGGCGTTCTACATCGCCCGGACGGGGCGTCCGGGACCCGTCCACGTCGATATCACGAAGGACGCCCTCCAGCAGGAGACGAGCGCTCCGCATCCCTCCGACGAGGAGATCGCGGCCGGCCTGCCCGGCTTCCGCCCGACGTTCGACGGCCACCCGCGCCAGGTCCGGCTGGTCGCCGAAGAGATCGCGCGTGCGAAGCGGCCGATCATCTTCGCCGGCCACGGCGTGCTGATCGCGGACGCGATGGACGAGCTCCGCGAGCTCGCGGAGCGCACCCAGATCCCCGTGGCGTGGACGCTGCTGGGCATCGGTGCCCTCGATGAGACGCACCCGCTCGCCTACGGCTACATGGGCATGCACGGCTGGAAGCACGTGAACCGGGCGATCCAGTCCGCCGACCTGATCCTCGCCTTCGGGATGCGCTTCGACGACCGGGTGACCGGCAGCGTCAAGACGTACGCCCCGTATGCCCGGATCGTCCACGTCGACGTCGACCCCGCCGAGATCGGAAAGAACGTGGCCGTGGAGGTGCCGGTGGTGGGGGACGCCAAGCGCGTCATGGCCGCACTCCTCGCGATGCTCCCCGTCACGGACCCCGCCGAGCGGGCCGAGTACCACGCACAGCTCGCGGAGTGGCGTCGCGAGTCGGTCGCCGGCAGCTGGCACGGCTCGGGCGCGTCGCGGTCGGGCTACCTGACGGCCGACTTCGTGATCGAGCAGATCGGCGACGTCACGAACCACGACGCGACGATGGTCGCCGACGTCGGTCAGAACCAGATGTGGATGGCGCGCTACGCCGGGTACCGGCGACCCCACAGCCACCTCTCGTCGGGCGGTCTCGGGACGATGGGGTACGCGGTTCCGACCGCGATGGGCGCGGCGCTCGGCCGGCCCGACAAGTCGACCTGGGCCGTCTGCGGTGATGGCGGCTTCCAGATGACGATCCAGGAGCTGGCCACCCTGGTCCAGGACCGGATCCCGGTCCGGATCGCGCTCCTCGACAACAAGAAGCTGGGCATGATCCGGCAGTGGCAGGAGATCTTCTACGCCGGCAACTACCACTCGTCCAACCTGTTCGGGCCGGACTTCCTCAAGCTCTGTGAGGCGTATGGGATCCCCGCCTGGAAGGCGACCTCGCCCGAGGAGGTCCGGCCCGCGATCGAGGCTGCCGAGGCGGTCGACGGCCCGTCCTTCGTCTGGTTCGAGATCGCGGAGGAGCAGAACGTCTTCCCGATCATGCCGGCCGGCAAGGGCCTCTCCGACCTGATCGAGAAGTGGGGAGGGGCCGACGAATGAGCGATACGCAGCAGCCCGCGGCCCACGCGGCACCACCCCCGCGCACGGTCCCGGGGACCGGCGCCCAGCGGCGTCACGTCCTCGTGGCCATCGTCAACAACCGCCCGGGCGTCCTCAACCGCGTTGCCAGCCTGATGCGGGCTCGCAACTTCAACATCGAGTCGCTCGCGGTCAGCCATCTCGACGACCCCGAGATCTCGCGCATGACCATCACCCTGCGCGGTGACGACGTGAACGTCGAGCAGGCGGCCAAGCAGCTCTACAAGCTGATCGACGTGCTGAAGGTGCAGGACGTCACCGACGATCCCACGGTCCAGCACGAGCTGGTGCTCGTGAAGGTTCGCGCCACGGATCGCAACCGCGGAGAGCTGATCTCGATCGTGGAGATGTACAAGGCCCGGATCGTGGACATGGCGCCGGACTCGGTGATCGTGGAATCGACTGGCACCGAATCCGAGGTGGACGCGCTCGTCGCGCTCCTCCGCGGCTACGGGATCAAGGAGATGGTTCGGACCGGGACCGTCGTGATGTCACGCGGCTCGCAGTCGATCGAGGAGGCGACGAAACGATGACGGCGCGGATGTACTACGACGCGGACGCGGATCCATCGGCGCTCGCGGGCCAGACGGTCGCGATCATCGGGTTCGGAAGCCAGGGCCACGCCCACGCGCTCAACCTCGTCGAATCCGGCGTGGACGTGGTGGTCGGGTTGCCGGCCGCCTCGAAGAGCCGGCGGATCGCCGAGGATGCCGGGCTCCGGGTCGCGGACGTCGCCGACGCGGTCCGCGGCGCGGACGTCGTCATGATCCTCGTCCCCGACACGGCCCAGAAGGCCGTCTTCGAGGCGGAGATCGCGGCGAACCTCAAGCCGGGCGCGCTCCTCATGTTCGCCCACGGCTTCAACATCCGGTTCGCCCGGATCAGCCCGCCGGAGGGGATCGACGTCGGGATGGTTGCCCCGAAGGGCCCGGGCCACCTGGTCCGCTCCGTCTACCGGGCCGGCGGCGGGGTCCCGGCACTGTTCGCCGTGGAGCAGGACGCGACCGGCACGGCCCGCGCCCGCACGCTCGCCTACGCGCGGGCGATCGGCGCGACGCGCGCCGGCGTTCTCGAGACGACGTTCAAGGAAGAAACGGAGACCGACCTCTTCGGCGAGCAGTCCGTCCTGTGCGGCGGCACGGCCGCCCTCGTGAAGATGGCCTTCGAGACGCTCGTGAAGGCGGGCTATCAGCCCGAGCTGGCCTACTTCGAGACGCTCCACGAGCTCAAGCTGATCGTGGACCTGATGTACCGCGGCGGCCTGAACTTCATGCGGTTCAGCGTCAGCGATACGGCCGAGTACGGCGACTACGTGAGCGGCCCGCGGATCATCGACGAGCGCACCCGGGCCACCATGGAGAAGGTCCTGCTCGAGATCCAGGACGGGACGTTCGCGGCCCGCTGGATCGCCGAGAACGAGGCGGGCCGATCGGAGTTCGAGCGGCTTCGCGCCGTGGACCGCGACCACCAGATCGAGCAGGTCGGGGCGCGCCTCCGGGCCGCCATGCCGTTCCTCGATCCGGTCACCGTCCAGGCCGGCCAGGCACAGGCGGCGGCGACCGGCGCCGCGCGGGACGGCCGCTGATGCCCGTCCCCGTACCGTCCGGGCCGTTCGTGCCCGCGGGCACCGTCCGGGTCTTCGACACGACCCTCCGCGACGGCGAGCAGGCGCCGGGCGCCGGCCTCACCGCCGCCGAGAAGCTGGAGGTCGCGCGCCAGCTCGTCCGCCTCAACGTCGACGTGATCGAGGCCGGCTTCCCGGCCGCCTCGCCCGGCGACTGGGAGGCGGTCAACCGGATCGCCAAGGAGGTCCGCGGGGTCGCCGTCGCCGCGCTTGCCCGATGCCGCGACGGCGACCCGCAGAAGGCGATCGAGGCGATCCGGATCGCCGAGCGGCCCCACCTCCACGTCTTCATCGCGACCTCGGACATCCACCTCAAGCACAAGCTCAAGATCACCCGCGACCAGGCGCTCGCCGAGGCGGTCCGCTGGGTCCGCTTCGGCCGCGAGCAGCTGGGCCGCGACGCGGAGATCGAGTTTTCCGCCGAGGACGCGTCCCGGACCGACCCGGCCTTCCTCCTGGCCATCTACGAGGCGGTCGTCGGTGCCGGGGCCACCACGGTGAACATCCCCGACACGGTCGGCTACGCGATCCCCGCCGAGTTCGGCGCGCTCGTCGGCCGGGTGGTGGACCTCGTCGGGCGCGATGCCACGATCTCCATCCACTGCCACAACGACCTTGGGCTCGCGACGGCGAACACGCTGGCGGCCGTCCAGGCCGGCGCGCGCCAGGTCGAGGTGACGATCAACGGGCTCGGCGAACGGGCCGGGAATGCCTCCCTCGAGGAGGTCGTCATGGCGCTTCGGACGCGCCCGACGCAGTTCCCCGAGCTGCTCAGCCGGGTCCAGACCGAGCACATCACGACCGCCAGCCGGCTGGTGAGCCACCTGACCGGCTTCGCGATCCAGCCGAACAAGGCCGTGGTCGGCGCGAACGCGTTCGCCCACGAGTCGGGGATCCACCAGGACGGCGTGATCAAGAACCCGCTCACCTACGAGATCATGACGCCGCAGTCGGTGGGCCTGTCCGGCAGCCAGCTGACCATCGGAAAGCTGTCCGGGCGCAAGGGGCTCCAGAAGAAGCTCCACGATCTCGGGCACGACGTCTCCGGCGACGCGCTCGACATCGTCTACCGCGAGGCGATCGCGCTGGCCGACGTCAAGAAGGAGGTCACCGACGCCGATCTCCTGGCGCTCCTCCAGCAGCGTTCCGGTGACGTCCCGGCATCCATCGTCATGGAGGGCTGGAGCGTGACCTCCTCGCACGGTGGGCGCTCGACGGGGAGCGTTCGGCTGACGTTCGACGGCGACGAGCGCGCCGGCGAGTCGACCGGAAACGGCCCGGTCAACGCGCTCTACCGCGCGGTCGACGAGGCGATCCGGCCCGTCCTGGGCTGGGAGCCGACGCTCGTCGAATACGAGATCAAGGCGGTGACCGAGGGCGAGGACGCCCAGGGCCGCGTCTTCCTGCGGTGCCGCCGTTCGACGGACACGGGCTCCGACGCGATCATCGTCACGGGCCACGGCCTGTCGACGAACATCATCGAGGCGTCCCTCGAGGCGTACGTCGTGGCTGCAAACAAGCTCTGGACGGCCGAGCAGGACGAGGCGTCGCTGCCCGCGCTCGGTTCCACGGAGCGCTTGCCGTGACCGCGGACGGCGATCTCGTGCAGTACCGGCTCGTTGCGATCCCCGGCGATGGCGTCGGGCCGGACGTCGTCGCGGCCGCGAAGCGTGTCATGGCGGCCGCGGGCGCGCGGTTCGGGTTCGGCGTCGAGTGGCACGACATCGTCGTCGGCGGGGCCGGGATCGACGCCTACGGCATGCCGATCCGGCCCGATGACCTGGCCGCGTGCGCCGTGAGCGACGCGGTCGTGCTCGGTGCGGTCGGCGGCCCGAAGTGGGACGACCCGACGGCGCCCGTCCGTCCCGAGCAGGCGCTCTTCGCCATACGCGGCGGTCTCGGGTTGTTCGCCAACCTGCGCCCGGTGAGCGTCCACCCGGCGCTCGTGCCGGCGTCGCCGCTCCGGCCGGAGCTGCTCGACGGGGTCGACATGCTGATCGTTCGCGAGCTGACCGGCGGCCTCTACTTCGGCGCCCGGGGCGAGGCGGCCGGTCCCGCCGGCGCCCGCGCGGCGCACGACGTGCTGCCGTACTCGGAGCCCGAGATCGCTCGCGTGGCGCGTCTCGCGTTCGAGCTGGCGCGCGGCCGTCGCAAGCGGCTCACCAGCGTGGACAAGGCGAACGTGCTGGCCACGTCGCGCCTCTGGCGGACGGTCGTTCACGAGATCGCGGTGGAGTACCCGGACATCGCGCTCGACGACCGGCTCGTGGACGCGTGCGCCATGCAGATCGTCCGCTCGCCGGCATCGTTCGACGTGCTCGTCACCGAGAACCTGTTCGGCGACATCCTCTCGGACGAGGCTTCTGTTCTTGCCGGCTCGCTCGGCATGCTCCCCTCGGCCTCGGTCGGGTCGCGCCGCACGGCCCACGGGCTGCACGGCCTCTACGAGCCGATCCACGGCTCCGCCCCGGACATCGCCGGGCAGGATCTCGCGAACCCGATCGGCACGATCCTGTCGGTCGCGATGCTCCTGCGCTGGTCGCTGGGCCGGGCGGACGCAGCCGACGCGGTGGAGCTCGCGGTGAGCGCCGCGCTCGATGCCGGCTACCGCACGGGCGACATCTGGCCGCGGAGCGCCGCGGCCGCCGACGCATGCACGCGGGTCGGGACCGTCGAGATGACCGACGCAATTGTTGCCAGGGTCGGGGCGGTTGCAGGGAGCGCCGCCGCGCCGCCCAATTCGGGGACGCCCACGGCGGACCCCCCCGGCGACGACCTCGACGTCGGGACAACCGTGGCGACGGCCCAGCTCCTGGGGCTGCTCTGATGGCCGGCGCGAGGGTCCTCCGGATCGGGATTACCGGGGCGACCGCCTGACGGCGGTCGCCAGAGCCACCGCTTCCGACCCGCCCGACACCGAAGGAACCAACCCGTGACTGCACCAGAGCCAACCCCCCGCGACGCGAGTCCCGTCGCGCCGCCGGTCGTCCTCTACGACACGACCCTCCGTGATGGGACCCAGGGCGAGAACATCATCCTCTCGCTCGCCGACAAGCTCCGGATCGCCCGGATGCTCGACGAGTATGGGATGCCGTACATCGAGGGCGGCTGGCCCGGCTCCAACCCGAAGGACGTGGACTTCTTCGGCGCCGCGAAGTCGATCCGCTGGGAGCGGGCGAAGCTCGCCGCGTTCGGCTCCACGCGGCACCGGTCCAACCGGCCCGAAGCCGACCCGAACCTGCGCGAGCTGGTGGCGGCCGAGACCCCGGTCGTGACGATCTTCGGGAAGAGCTGGCTCCTCCACGTGACGGAGGTCCTCGGCGCGACTGCCGCCGAGAACCTGGACATGGTCGCGGAGTCGATCGGCTTCCTCGTGGAGCGCGGCCGGGAGGCGATCTACGACGCGGAGCACTTCTTCGACGGGTATCGCGCGGACCCGGCGTACGCCCTGGCCACGTTGCGGGCCGCCCGCGAGGCCGGCGCGCGGACCCTGGTCCTGTGCGACACGAACGGCGGCACGCTGACCGACGACCTGCTGCGAATCGTGGGCGAGACACGCGCTGCGCTCGCGGCCGACCCGGACAGCCACCCTGTCACCTGGGGGATTCACACCCACAACGACGCGGAGCTCGCGGTGGCGAACTCCATCGCCGCGGTCCAGGCCGGGATCCGCCACGTCCAGGCCACGATCAACGGCTACGGCGAGCGCTGCGGAAACGCCAACATGGTGAGCGTCCTCGCGAACCTCGCGCTCAAGACCGACCTGGCGCTGCTGCCCCGCGGCGGTGGCGAGATCGCCAACCTGACCGAGCTGAGCCGCTCGGTCGCCGAGATCGCGAATGTCGCGCCCAACGACTACCAGCCGTTCGTCGGGCGGAGCGCCTTCGCCCACAAGGGTGGCGTCCACGGCGCCGCCGTCGCGAAGGTCGAGCGCAGCTACCAGCACGTGGACCCGACCCTGATCGGCAACCGCGGCAGGCTCGTGGTCTCCGAGCTGGGCGGCAAGGCCAACACGCAGCTCCGCGCCGAGCAGCTGGGGCATCAGCTCGACGGCGTCGAGCCGAAGGAGCTGTCGAAGCTGATCAAGCAGCTCGAGTCCGACGGGCTGGCGTTCGAGGGGGCCGAGGCGTCCTTCGAGCTCCTCATCCACCGCCACCGGGCGGCGTACGTCGCCCCCTTCCGGATCCTCGACTTCACGGTCCTCGTCGAGCAGCGGGAGGGCCGCGAGCTCCTGGCCGAGGCGACCGTCAAGGTGGAGGTGGCGGGCGAGGTCCTCCACACGGCCGCGGACGGGAACGGCCCGGTCAACGCGCTCGACGCCGCCCTGCGCAAGGCGCTCGGAGCGTTCTACCCGGTCCTCGACGGGGTCCACCTGCGTGATTACAAGGTCCGCATCCTCGATGGCAACGAAGCCACCGCCGCCCGAACCCGGGTGGTGATCGACTCGGCCGAGGGCGCCCGCACGTGGTCCACGATGGGCTCCGACACCAACATCATCGCGGCCTCGGCGGCGGCCCTGGCCGACTCGCTCGAGTATGCGATCTGGAAGTCCGGCGCAGAGCTGCGCCGGCGCGACGAGCGCCACTTCACGGCGCCCGCGGGAGGAGCAGCGCGGTGAACGACCCGGCAGGCGGGGCTGTCGGTGAGGGGACCGGCGGTGAGGTGATCGGCGGGCAGCTGCACCTCCGGCGATGGACGATGACCACGGGGTCCGGGACCGAGCGTGCGACCGGATCGCGTGCCGCCGTCGTGCTGGCGGCCGGCGATTCGCAATGGGAGGGCACGGCGGAGAGCGCGGGTGCGATCGGCGCGCTCTTCGAGGCCGTGGACGCGGCCCTCGAGGACGTGCTGGGGGGCCGCGTCCGCCTGGTTGCGTTCGACGTCCACGCGATCGGCGAGACCGCGGCCGCGGATGCGCTTGTCGAGCTCGTGATCGAACCGCCGGCCGGCGCCTCGGGCGAACGCGCAACGGGTCGCTACCCGGGCGCCGCCCGCCACGTCAACCTGGTTGCGGCGTGCGCGGCCGCGTACCTCGCGGCGCTTCGCGCGACTCCTCGCCGACGACGCCTGGGCGGGAGCGATGGCCGCGGCCGGCAACGACCGGATCGCGCACGTCCGGGCGCAGGCCGCGCGCTCCAAGGCCCGGGCAGAGCTCGACGCCGACGCCGAGCTCGGATCTGCCGACTGGTTCAACCGGTAACGGCGCCGGCTGGCCGGTCGCCGCGGCGGGTCTCATCGTGGCGCGGCCTGCATCAGGTCGGGGTCTTGCAGCGGGTGAGTAGTCTGTCGTCCTGAGGCGTGAAGCGCGGCCCCTGCGCCGTGGCCGCCGAGGGGGGAGATACCGCGATGGGCGAGCACGCGAACGCCATCCTGGTCCGCCGGATGATGGAGTCGATGAGCGGCGGCGACATGCAGGCGGCATCGGATGCCCTGGCCGACGACGTGGAGTGGCACGAGATCGGTCGCGCGGAGGCGCGCCACGGTAAGGCCGAGCTCCGGGCAGCCATGCCCGGAGCCACCGACTACACGATCACGGGTTCTGTGCATGACGTGGTCGCGAACGACGACCACGCGATCGGGCTCTTCGACGCGACTGCCACGCGCGGTGGCAGGACGTTCAGCTACCGGGTGGCGGAGATCTACCACATCCGGAACGGCAAGATCGTCGAGCGCTGGGCCTTCTCGGACGACACGGCGGCGATCGTCGCCTTCTTCGCGTAGCGGACAGCCGCCGCAGGCTTGCGGACGGCGCTCGCGGGTCGGCCGCCGCGACGCTCGCGGATCGGACGGCCGCCGCAGGGCTTGCGGACGGCGCTCGTGGACGGCCGGCGACGGGTCACCAGCCGGCGCGGTGCTCGCCTATCGGTCGGCGCCGGGTCGGCGGTCCCAACGAGCCTGGGTCCGTCGCCCCGCCCGCGCCGCGTGCCGGCTCCCGCGTATGCTCCGGGTCATGAGCGATCAGGACCGCGACGGGGTGCCTCCTGCCGTCGGAGCCCGACCGCTCGCTGCCTTCTCGGGTGAGCCGGGCGCGTTCGCGGAGGACGCCGTCCACCTGTACTTCGGACCGGCATCCACGACGCTCGGGGTCGGCGGCTTCCGCGAGGTGTTCCAGGCGGTCGCCGATGGGCGCGCCGAGGCCGGCCTTGTTCCCATCGAGAACCTCGTCAACGGGACGGTGCGCGAGAACTACGACCTGCTCATGGGGTTCCCGCTCGAGATCCGGGGCGAGGTCGTGGTCCCGGTCCACCTCTGCCTCGCGGCATTGCCGGGTGAGCGGCTCGAGACGATCGAGCGCGTCTATTCCCACATCCAGGCGCTCGGCCAGGCGGACGCATTCCTCCGCACGCGGCCGTGGACCCTCCTGACGACGTACAACACCGCTGGAGCGGGGAAGTCGATCGTCGACCGCGGTGAGCGCGGCGCCGCAGCCGTCCTGTCGCCGCGAGCGGCGGCGCGCTTCGGGCTCGAGATCCTGGCCGACGGGATCGAGAGCGTCCCGGAGAACCGCACGCGCTTCCTCGTCATTGCCGCGCCTGGCACCGAGCTCCCGGCGCCGGCGCCCGGCGCGACCGCCGCGGACGGCGCCATGCGCACGACCCTCGTGCTGGGTGTGCGCAACGAACCGGGCACGCTCCTGCGCTGCCTGGCCGTCTTCGCGGCGCACGGGCTCAACCTGTCGAGCCTCGAGTCGCGACCGGCCCGCGACCGCCCCTGGGACTACGTCTTCTGGGTGGACCTCGACGCCGACGCGACCCAGCCCGCGACGCAGGCGGCTCTCGACGAGCTCGGCGGGGTCACGACGCTCGTCCGCGTGCTCGGCACCTACCCGCAGGGCGCCGGCGGATAGCCACGATCCGACGCCGCGGCCCGCGCTGGCGGGGACCGCGCCGCTGCGGCCCAGCGGGATGGTACGCTCGGACCGCGTCCGCGGCGCAGCGCGTCGTCCCACGATCTTCCCTGGAGGCACCACGCGATGGCCGAATCGTTCCACGACGCGATGGTCGCGGGCTATGCGCTCTCCGAGCCGTCCCTCGTGATCGGGAGCCCGATGGAGGGCACGGCTGCGCTGCCCGACGTGCGCATCCAGGTCGCGCTGTCCATGCTCAACCGGCACGGGCTCGTCGCCGGCGCGACCGGGACCGGCAAGACGAAGACGCTCCAGCTCCTCGCGGGCCAGCTTTCGCTCGCCGGGGTCCCGGTGCTGATCGCCGACATCAAGGGCGACCTGACCGGGCTCGCCCTGCCCGGGGACGCAACCAACGCGAAGGTGCAGTCGCGCGCCGCCGACCTGGGGTGGGACTTCAACCCGGACGGCCACCCGGTCGAGTTCCTGTCGCTCTCGGGCAAGCTGGGCGCCCAGGTCCGGGCGACGGTCCACTCGTTCGGGCCGCTCCTCCTGGGCCGCGTGCTCGACCTCAACGACACCCAGACCAGCATCCTCTCGCTGGTCTTCAAGTACTGCGACGATCACCAGCTGCCGCTGCTCGACCTCGCGGACCTCACCACCACGCTCAAGTACCTCGGCAGCGACGACGGCAAGGCGATCCTGGCCGACTACGGCGGCATCTCGCCCGCAAGCCTCGGGGTCATCCTGCGCTCGATCATCACGCTCGAGCAGCAGGGCGCGGACGTCTTCTTCGGGGAGCCGGAGTTCGACGTCGACGACCTGATGCGGACGACGCCGGGCGGGCAGGGGATCATCAGCATCCTCGAGCTCTCGGACGTGATGGACAAGCCCGCCCTGTTCAGCACGTTCATGCTCTGGATGCTTGCCCAGCTCTACCACGCGCTTCCCGAGGCGGGCGACCTCCCGAAGCCCAAGCTGTGCTTCTTCTTCGACGAGGCGCACCTCCTCTTCGACGACGCCTCGCAATCACTCCTGGCGCAGATCGAGCAGACCGTCCGCCTCATCCGCTCCAAGGGCGTCGGCGTCTATTTCGTGACGCAGGTGCCGACCGACGTTCCCTCGTCCGTCCTCGCCCAGCTCGGCAACCGGATCCAGCACGCCCTTCGCGTCTTCACGCCGGAGGACTCCGACAGCCTCAAGAAGACGGTCCGCACGTTCCCCATGACCGACTACTTCGAGACCGGGACCACCCTCACATCCCTGGGCATCGGCGAGGCGCTCGTGACCGTGCTCTCGCCGCGCGGCGTCCCGACGCCGCTCGCCCCGACGCGCCTGCTGCCGCCCGATTCGCTGATGGCCGCGCTCCCCACGGAGGAGCTCCAGCGGCGCATCCTGGCGGGCGCGCTGTACGCCACGTACGCGACCCCGGTCGACCGGCAGAGCGCCCACGAGATCATCACCGCCCGACTCCAGGCGGCCCAGGCCGCGGTTGCGGCGATGCAGCCACTGCCCGTTGGCGCCGGGGCCGCCGCCCCGGGCGGTCCGACGCCGGCGCAGGAGCGGGCCGAGATCGAGCGGCGCGCCCGCGAGCTTGAACGGATCCGGCGCGACGCGGAGCGCGAGGCGCGCACGCAGGCCCGCGAGGACGCCGCCGCACAGCGCGCCGCGGAACGTGCGCGGCTCCAGCGGGAGCGCGAGATCTCCCAGGTCGGCACGACCGTCCTGCGGGGCGTGCTCGGGACGCTCTTCGGCGGGAGCAGGCGCCGCCGCTGACGGGAGCAGGCGCGACGGGCAGCGCGCCGCTGACGGGAGCAGGCGCCGCCGCTGACGGGAGCGCGGGTGCCGTCGAAGACAGTCGTCCCCGTCCTGCTGTCGAGCCGCTCGTCACGGTCCCGGCCGCCGCACCTACGCCGGCGATGTAGGTCCCGACGACGACCGGCGCGGGCCCGGGTTCGCTCAGTCGACCTTCGTTCCTTCGACACCGGCCGCCGCCGGCGGGTATTGCGGGTTCAGGGCATCGAGCCGATCCGCCAGGATCTCGCCGACCGCCAGGTTTCGGAGCCAGTTGCGGTTGGCGGGGACCAGGTACCACGGCGCGTACGACGTCGACGTCTCGCGGAGCATCTCCGAGAACGCCGCGCTGTAGTCGTCCCAGCGACTCCGCTCGGCGAGGTCGCCCGGGTTGAACTTCCAGCGCTTGGTCGGGTCGTCGACCCGGTCCTGGAAGCGCTGGCGCTGCTCGTCGCGGTCGATCGCGAGGAAGAACTTGACGATCGTCACGCCCTCGTCGGCGAGCATCTTCTCGAAGTGGCGGATCTGCTCGTAGCGCGCCTTCCAACGCTCCTCCGGCACGAGACCGTGGACCCGCACGATGAGCACGTCCTCGTAGTGGCTCCGATTGAAGATGCCGATCTCGCCCCTGGCGGGGACGCGCTGGTGGATGCGCCACAGGTAGTCGTGGGCAAGCTCGAGCGCACTCGGCACCTTGAACGACGTGACGGGCGTGCCCTGCGGGTTGAATGCCCCGGCGATGACCTTGATGGTGCCGTCCTTGCCGGCGGCGTCGATCCCCTGGATCACGACGAGCACCGCATGCTTCGCCTCGGCCCAGACACGGGCCTGCAGGTCGGTCAGGCGCGCGAGGACCTGGCTCAGCTCGTCGGTCGTCGGCCCCTTCTCGCGGCCAAAGGTGGCGGCGCAATCGAACCGGCCCAGGTCCACCTTCGACCCGGGCTTCACGCGCAGGAGCGCCTCGAACGCCTTCCGACCGTCCCGCTTCGCCGCCATGCCGTCCTCCCTGGTGTCGCGCACGCCAGGGGCCCTTCATCGTGCTCGAGCGGCGCGGCTGGTGGTCCATCCTAGGGCCCGCCGAACGTCGTGGATAGAATGCCGTTCATCCAGGCTGCGCGCTCGCGGGCCGCCGACATCCCCCGGAGTCCACGCCATGGCAACCGCCACGAACCTCGTCCCGCACAAGATCTTCCTGGCCGGGCGCTGGGTCGACTCGCCGGACATCCTCCGCGTCACGAACCCGGCGCGCCCCGACGAACCGGCCGGCCTCACGTACCTGGCCACGCCCGAGCAGTACGAAGAGGCGGTCCGGACCGCCGTCGCCGCGTTCGAGGTCACCCGGAAGCTTCCTGCCTACGAGCGCGCAGCGACACTCCGCAACATCAGCGCCGGGATCCGGGCACGCCGCGAGGAGCTGGGCCGGTTGATCGCGATGGAGGCCGGCAAGCCGATACGCGACGCGCTCGTCGAGGTCGACCGTGCCACCCTCACCTTCCGGCTCGGCGCCGAGGAGGCCGAGCGGCTCGGCGGCGAGGTGATCCCCCTCGACCTGATGGCCAGCAGCAAGGGCCGGGTCGGGATCACCCGGCGCTACCCGGCGGGGCCGGTCGCCGCGATCAGCCCGTTCAACTTCCCGCTCAACCTCGCGGCCCACAAGCTGGCCCCGGCGATCGCGGCCGGCTGCTCGATCGTCCTCAAGCCGCCCTCGAAGGACCCGCTCACGATGCTCACGGTGGCGGAGATCGTGGAGGAGGCCGGGGCGCCCCCGGGATCGGTGAGCATCCTTCCGATGAGCCGCGAGCTCGGGGACCGGCTCGTCGCCGACGACCGGTTCGCGGTGCTCACCTTCACGGGCTCACCCGCCGTCGGCTGGCCGATGAAGGCTCGGGCCGGCCGCAAGCGGGTCGTCCTCGAGCTCGGCGGGAACGCTTCCGTGATCGTCGACAGGACGGCCGATCTCGGCTGGGCCGTCAAGCGGATCACGGTCGGCGCGTTCGCCTACGCCGGCCAGGTCTGCATCAGCGTCCAGCGGATCTTCGTCCACGACGACGTCTTCGATTCCTTCGTGGAGCGCTTCCGGACGGCCGCGTCCGCGCTGCGGCTCGGCGACCCGCTCGACCCGGAGACCGACCTCGGCCCGATGGTCGATGCGAAGGCAGCCGCGCGTACCCAGGCGTGGGTGGACGAGGCCGTCGCGGCCGGCGCGAAGGTCCTGCTCGGTGGCCGCGCCAATGGCACGTCCTTCCCGCCCACCATCCTTGCCGACGTGCCGCTCGACGCAAAGGTCTGCTCGGAAGAGGCATTCGCCCCCCTCGTCGTCCTCGCGCGTTTCTCCGACTTCGGCGAGGCTGTGGCCCTGGCGAACGACTCGCGGTTCGGCCTCCAGGCCGGCGTGTTCACGAACGACCTCGGCAACGCGTTCCAGGCGTTCGACGGCCTCCAGGTCGGCGGGGTCATCCTCAACGACGTCCCGACCTATCGGATCGACCACATGCCGTACGGCGGGGTGAAGGACTCCGGGCTCGGCCGCGAGGGCCTCCGCTACGCCGTCGAGGACATGACCGAGATCCGGATCCTCGTCGTCGCCCAGCCGGGATAGGGGAGCGAACCGAGCCAGGCCAGCCGGGCCGGGCAACCTCGGGCAGCCTCGGGGTCCATCCGACCAATACGGCCAGGGCCAGACGGGCCGGGCAGCTTCGGGCAGGCCGGGCCCGTTCATTCTCCAGATATCACTCCCGGTGCTGGTATGCATCGCCCTCGGCCCGGCGACCGTTCGCCGAGCCGCCGCGGGGCTCCGGTTCGTGCTCACGCGGACGCGCTGCGAGCG
Organism: uncultured Chloroflexia bacterium; assembly: GCA_963734535.1. Classification (GTDB taxonomy): domain Bacteria; phylum Chloroflexota; class Limnocylindria; order Limnocylindrales; family CSP1-4; genus CTSoil-043. The sequence goes on from CAVTHS010000007.1 coordinate 135,438, forward strand.
GCTCGTGACGACGAATCGGCCACCGCCCGCGCTTACCAGTCTCCCGGCTTCTATCCGGGACGAGCTTGTCTCCGCCCGGCCTCACATGTCCGCGATCGAGCGCGCCGCGAATCGCGGCCCCCGGCGCGGGGCGTGGATGCCGGCCACCTCGATGAGCCGGATCACGCGCGCCCGGTGTCCTGCGAACGGCGCCAGCAGCTCCAGCATCCGCTCGTCCGTCCCCCGCGGCTCGCCCGCCAATGCGTGGCAGACGGCGTGGCAGAGGTGAAAGTCGCCGACGCTCACGGCATCGGGATCGCCGAGGGCCCGCAGGCCGACCTCGGCGGCCGTCCATGCCCCGACCAGCGGGAGTGCCCGCAGGCGGGCGTACGCGTCGGGCAGCGCCATCTCCGCGCACTCCTCGGCGCGCGAGGCGTGGGCTGCTGCAAAGCGGATCGCGTCCGCCCGACGCCGTTCCAGCCCCAGCGGGTGGTAGGCGTACCCGGGCAGCCCGGCAAGCGTCGCGGGAGCCGGCGGCACCCGGAGCGGGGCCGGCCGCCGTGCTGACGCGTTGTCCCAGGGTCCCGGCGCCGGCTCGCCATGCCGGCGCACGAGGGCGGCGAACGCCGACCGGGCCTCATCTCCTGTCACCTTCTGTTCGATGATCGCCGGGACCAGCGCCTCCAGGACCCGTCGCGTGCGGCCGATCCGGATCCCGGGGAACCGCGCGTGGAGCTGGCGGAGGAGCGGGTGCCCGGCCACGATCGCGCCGAACCCGGCCGAAGCGTCGAGCGCACCGGCAAGCTCCGGCGCCTGGTCGATCGCCCAGCCAGCGCCCGGTCCCCACGCCTGCGCCCGGATCGCCCCGCCGTCCCGGACCAGGCGGAGCGTGGCCGGCCCGTCCGGCGTCCGCGTCGCCCGCCATGCCGACCCGTCGGACGAGAAGCGCAGCGTCGGGTCGCGCGGGCCCCGGCGATTCACGGCCAGCGTCAGGCGGAGGTCGAGGGGACCTGCCGGGACGAACTGGCGCACGAGCGGCTCCATGCGAGACGGAGCCTACCCCCGCCGGGAAGCGCTCCCCTTGCGCGGCCGGTGCCCGGGCATGTCCCAGCGCGGAGCCCCCCGTCGGGCTTGCCCGCAAGACGGACGATCTGCTTATCATCGGTCACATGCTTAGCGTGAAGATCAGCACCAAGAACCAGATCGCGGTACCCAGCGAAGCGCGCAGGAAGCTCGGCCTGAAGGCCGGCGACCGCCTCGACGTCGACATCGAGGGCGACGTCATCCACCTTCGGCGCCACGTCCCGGCCGGCGACCGCCTGTATGGCATCGGGGCGCACCTCGCGATGGCACAGATCCGGCGGAGCGGATCCGGGCGTGCGCGACGAATGGGAAGCTGCCGCTGGAGGCGAGGACAGGTCGCGCGCGAATGCGGCGAGCACGGGCCGAGCCTGGGCGCGGTGGGCGAGGAGCAGCGGTGACCATCGACGAGCTTGCCGCGCGACATCGACGGATCTCCGTCGACGCGAACGCCTTCGTGTATCTCTTCGAAGCCGGAGGTCCGCTCGCACGCGCGACGCGGTGATCCTCGCCTGGCAGAGACGGGACGCGTGTCGATCGTTGTGGCGAGCATGGTGCTCGCAGAGATCGCCGTCGGCCCGGTGGCGACGGGTGACGAGGCGCTGGCCGAACGCTACGCACAGGCAGTGCGTGAGGTCCGGTCTCGACATCGTGCCTCTGACCGCCGAGATCGCCGTCGACGTCGCGTGTCCGTGGCCGCACCGCCTGGAGCTCGCCGATGCCGTCCACCTCGCGACCGCCAGGTACGCCGGGGCGACGGCGATCGTCACCAACGATGAGCGGATTCGCCCGATGCCGCGCTGGAGGTGATCCAGCTGGCCGAGCCTGATCGCCTGATCCTGCTCGCCCGGGTCTCAGTCGGTCCGGCGCCCCAGCGACCTCCCGAGCCACCCGGCGACAACCCCGCCGCCCAGGCCGATGACCAGTCCAGTCAGGTTGTCGACGACATCAGCGCTCTCGCAGGCGCGGTCGAGCACCGGCAGCAGCAGCTGGATCGTCTCGATCGCGAAGGGCAGCGCGATCGCCGCGATCACGACGGCCGCGGTGCGACGAGACCGAGGCAAGCAGGCCAATCGTCACGCCAAGCGGGATGAACATGAGCACGTTGACGCTCGTGTCGTTGAGGCGGAGGAGCTCCCTGAGCGGCGCCAGCCCGATCCTCGAGAAGTCGCAGGAGGACGAGCCCTGGGCGCCAAATGCCAGCGCCTCCCACTGCGGCGTCATGGTGACCGCCAGGATGACCCCGAGGCTCAGGACCATGAGCCACGCGACGGGCCGCGCCACCCGCAAGGTTCGCCCGACGGCGCCGCTCGCCACGGTGCTGACGACCAGCGCGATCGCGATGCCGGGCAGGAGCCAGGGGAGCACCTGGGAATGATGAAGGCTCATGCCGGCCCGCGCGCGGCGCGGCGCCCAGCGTCAGACGACCGCTTCGTGCGGCTTCACGACGGAGAGCCGGCCTGGTTCGGCCGATGCGAACGGGTCCGCGTCCGCCGCTTGCACGGCCGGACTCGCGACCGGCCGCTCGATGCCACCCACGTAGCTGAGGAGCGCGAGGCGCAGGGCGCCTTCGTTCGCGCCGGAGGCCATCGCCAACAGCTGCTGGACATGCTCCCGGACGTCCACGGAAGACGGTGGCGCGATGGCACGCAGGACCTTGGCGCTGGCGGTCGGCTCCACCAGCTCTGCGTCGTAGAAGAGCTCCTCGTGGAGCTTCTCGCCCGGGCGGAGGCCGACTGTCTCGATCGACTGGGTCTCCGGATCGCGCCCCGCGAGCCGGACCAGGTCATGGGCGAGGTCCATGATCCGGACGGGCTCGCCCATGTCGAGCACGAACAGGTCGCCGTTTCGGCCGAGCGCGGCTGCATCGAGGATGAGCCACGATGCCTCGGGGATCGTCATGAAGAAGCGCGTCATGTCCGGGTGCGTGATCGTGAGCGGCTCGCCGTTCTCGAGCTGGTCCTGGAAGATCGGGACCACGCTTCCCGTGGACCCCAGGACGTTCCCGAACCGGACGGACACGTACGGGCGCCCCGTGCGCCGGGCCGCGTCGGCCACCAGCATCTCGGCGATCCGCTTGCTGGCCCCCATCACGCTGGAGGGGCGGACCGCCTTGTCGGTGGAGACGAAGACGAAGCGCTCGACCCCGGCGGCCGCGGCCGCGTCGAGCATCACCAGCGTGCCGCCGATGTTGACGTGCGCCGCGTCGGACGGATGCTCCTCCATCATCGGGACGTGCTTGTAGGCGGCCGCGTGGAAGATCACGTTCGGGGCCTCGGCGGCGACCATTCGCTCCATCGCCGCGCGGCTTGCCACGTTCGCCAGGTGAATGCGCAGCTCGCCGCTCCCCTTCTTGTGGCTCCGCTGCGTCTCGAGGTCGCGCTGGATGAGATACAGCGGGCTCTCCGCCCGATCAACCAGGATGAGCCGGCGTGGCCCCAGGGCGAACACCTGCCGAGCGAGCTCGGACCCGATCGAGCCGCCCCCGCCGGTGATCAGCACCGTCCTGTCCCGGATGATCTCCTCGACGCCCGCGGCATGCTCCGTCACCATGGGGCGGCGCAGCAGGTCCTCGACGCGCACACGGCGGACGCGGTTGGCATCGATGCTGCCGTCCATCAGCTTCGTCATCGACGGGACCGTGCGGACCTCGAGATGGAGGGCGAGAGCAGCTTCGACGATGCGCCGGACCGCCGGCCCTGGGGCTCCCGGCATCGTGATGAGAAGAGTCCGGGCGCCCGTCTCGGACACCGCGCGCGGCATTGCGGCCAGGCCGCCGTAGACGCGGATTCCGGCAACCGTGCCGCCGGCCAGTCCGGGGTCGTCGTCGAGGAACCCGACCGGCACGACGCCCGAGCGCGGATCGCGCAGCGCCGACCTTGCCAGCGTCACGCCCGTGTGGCCGGCACCGAAGAGGAGCGTCGCTGGCCGATCGGCCCTGGGGCCGAACCTCCAACGCCTGGCAGGTTCGAAGGCAGCCCGAATGCCGAATCGGACGCCACCGAGGATCGCGACACTCAGGAGTGCCTCTGCCAGCCAGAACGAACGCGGGAATCCTTCGGGCCAGGCGGTGCCGGCGATCCACGACGCACCGTAGAAGATGACCACCGAGACGAGGGACCCGAGGGCCACCGCTGCCACGATTCGCTCGAGATCCGGGACGCTCGCGAAACGCCAGCGACGGCTGTACAGGCCCAGCCTGGATGTCGACGATCGTGCGGACCGCAAGAAGCAGGCCGACGACCACGGGAAAGGCAGGGAGAGAGAACGGGCCGCTGAGGCGATCAAACCGAAGCGCAAGCGCGAGATACGCGGCGACGATGATCCCCACGAGATCGATGGCGAGGAGGTATCGCCCTCGAACCTCGGCCGCAAATCGGAAGACCCTTGGGTCTGGTGGCGTGGCGGCGAATGCTCTGCTCCGCCCCGCCCGGCGGCGGCTCGGACAGCGGGTGGCTCGCCAGCGGCGAATGCCGGTTCGAGCGTCGGACGGCCAATGTGCCCCCAAGATGCCGGGCCTGCCGGATCAGCGGCGAGAGCCGCGACTACGCGGTCCGGTGCTGCGGACACCCCCTCAGCACTCGCGGCTCGCTCGGACCCCGAACAGTACGGCAATCGGCCCCCCCTGCCTAGTACGAATTGCCAGCGTCGTGTCCAATTCGTTGACGTCTGGTGCCCCTGGGCACCAGCACGCTATCGCGACGGCTACACAGGTGGCGACGTCATGGCCCAGCTGCCCTTGGCTGGCAGACTCGGCCCGCAGGCGTAGCGGTGACCTGAGTCGGGTAGCCTCATCGAGGCAGGCCGAGGTGGACTGCCTCAGGCGCCGCGCGCTCGAGGGGTCACGTCGCGAGACGCCCGGGCGACACCCAACCTGCTCCGAGAAGCAGGACCGGTTTCTCCCGAGTGACCCACTTCCGCGATGAGCCCACAGTGTCCACAATCAGCCTGACGCGTTCGTAGACGTATCCCCAGTCAACGGCGCGATGGTGGACACCAGGGCGACAAGGACATCGGATTCGTCCACCAGCGTCACGAGATCCCTGCTCAGGAACTCCTCGCGGTCGGCACTCGAAAATCGCGGAACGTGTGGATCGTGGTACTCGACCCCGGCGTTGCGAGCCCGGAGCAGGGCTATGACCTCGGCTGCGGGCGAGTTCCTCAGGTCGTGAACATCGGGCTTGAACGCCGTTCCGATCACCCCGACACGAGAGCCCTTCAGCGCTTGGCCGCGCGAGTTGAGGGCCTCCGCAACAAGATCCGCGACGTGGCGAGGCATCGACATGTTGATGTCGCCGGCCAGCTCCACGAAGCAGTCGACAAACCCGAATTGGCGGGCGCGCCATGCCAGATAGTATGGATCGACCGGATGCAGTGTCCGCCAACGCCCGGGCCGGGGCGGAATGGCATGAACCCGAACGGCTTCGTCGCCGCAGCGTCGATCACCTCCCATGCATCGAGTCCCATCCGCTCGCAGAGCAGGGCGAGTTGGTTCACGAGGGCGATATTGACGGTGCGAACAATGTTCTCGTGGAGTTTCGCGAGCTTGGCCACGTCCGGCGACGAGACCTCGACGATCTTCGCGTTGATACGCCCGAACAAGGCGGCCGCTCTCGCCGTGGATCGGGCCGTCACCCCGCCGATGAGGCGGGGGACGTCGCGGCCTGCGCTCGCCGGATCGCCAGGACTCACGCGCTCGGGAGCAAAGGCCAGGTCGTAGTCCGTGCCGGCTCGGATCTCCATCCCGGCTTCGAGCGTCTTGCGAAAGACCCCGACCGTCGTCCCCGGGAAGGTCGTCGGCTGAAGTACGACGAGATGCCCGGATCGCAAGCCCGATCGAGCAAACGAAGCGGCCTCCAGCACAGGGCCCAGGTCGGGCTGACGAGCGGCGTCCATCGGAGTCGGGACGCAGACGATCACGGCATCGGCTGACTCGACCACGCTGCTGTCGAGGCCTCGAAGGTCCAGGTTTCGGCCGAGCCATTTGGCGAGGCGGGCGTCGCTCACGTCGTCGATCGGTGAACGACCTGCTCGTAGATCCTCAATTCGGCGGGTGTTGACATCAAGGCCCACGACTGACAGGCCTGCCTCAACAAAGCTCAACGCCAGCGGCAGCCCAACGTAGCCAAGTCCGAGGACCACGATTCGTGCGTCCGACGGCAGCGTGGACGACCGGTCAGTCGCGCTGAGACTACCCACCATACTTCCGTCTTACCGCCGGTCCCGGAGGGTGAGTGACCTCGGTGGCGCTCCCACCTGGCCCAAGGGTTATCATCTTCAAGGATCGTGAGAACTCGACCAGACGAATTGGACGTTCCTGCCTGCCCGCACCTTGGGCTGGCGGCCGATCGCCGCAGTCGCTTCACGTATCCGCACCCGGGTCACCGCTGCTTCGTGAAGGATCGACCGGCCGTCGCCGACCCGGTCCGCCAGGCGACCTACTGTCTCAACAGCCGCTACGCGGAATGCGATCGCTACCGCGCGCGACACGGCCCGGCGCTGGGGGGCGGGAGGCCGGTATCCCGGGCGATCGTTCCTGAAGCCGGTGTCAAGGAGTTCCGGGTCCGTGTCGTCCGCGCCGGCGAGTCTCTGGCCGGGATCGCCGCCGACCTTGGCCTGGATGCGGACGTGCTCGCGACGGCGAACGGGATCTCCTCCACCGACGCGGTCGCGGAGGGCGTTCGCCTCGTAATCCCCCTCGCTCCCACTTCTCGAGCTGCGAGTCGAACACACGACGAACGGCGGGCGGATAGGTCGGGTTGACGACCGCGAGGACCTTGACGATGATTTCGGGACAAGTAGACGCAGCGCCAGTCGCGGTCCCGCACAGTGCCCTGGAATCCCGGCGCAGAGAGTGAGACTGAGTGGATCTAAGGCGCCAGATCGCCATCGTTCGGGCCTGGCTCCCGCTCATGGTTGCGTCGGTCGTTGTCGCTGCCAGCGTGGCGTTCGTCGTCAGCAGCCAGCTGCCAAAGACGTACGAATCGAAAGCGACGCTCATCGTCGGTCAGTCGCTTTCGGCCATGAACCCGGGCATTTCGCAGATCCAGGTCTCGCAATCCCTGGTCCCGACGTATGCCGCGGTGGCCACCACGCGGCCGATCCTCGACGCCGTGATCACGAAGCTCGATCTGCACATGACATCAGAGGAGCTTCTCAAGCAGGTCCGGGCAGATGCTCCGTTGAACAGCACCCTCATGTTCATCCTGGCCGAGGACCCTGAGCCGGCCCGGGCTGCAGCCATCGCCAACGCGTTGGCCGAGCAGCTCATCGCGGTGTCGCCTGCGGTCCAGGGCCCACAGGCGGAGTTCGAAGCCTCCATCGAAGGGGAGCTGAAGGCGACGCAGGATCAGATCGCGACGACCCAGGCGCAGGCTGAGGTGCTGAGCGCGCTACCCAGCCGGACAGCACAGCAGGAAGCGGATTTGACAACGCTCCAAGGGAGGCTTGTCAGTCTCCGATCGACACAGGCGAGCCTTCTGTCCTTCTCTGCGAGCCAGGCATCCAGCCTGCTCACGGTCATCGAACCGGCCGTAGCGTCGGTCGCGCCGATCTCGCCACGACCGCTGCTGAACGCGCTCCTCGCTGCAGTCCTCGGCCTGCTCATTGTCGTCGGTCTTGCTTTCTCAGCGGAGTACTTCAACGACTCGATCAAGGACGCTGATGCGGTCCAGCAGGCGTCCAGTCTGAGCGTGCTGGGGACGATCCCGCGTATGAAGGGCGACGGGGCTCGCAGCGAGATATACAGGCTCGCCACCCTCCTGTACCCGCACTCTGGAGCGGCGGAGGCATACCGAACACTTCGGACGAACATCGATTTCTCCTCGGTTGACGCGCCGATTCGAACCCTGCTCGTGACAAGTTCGATCCCCGGTGAGGGCAAGACTACGACGGCGGCGAACCTGGCGGTCGTGTTTGCGCAGGCAGGCCGCCGCGTCCTCCTGGTGGACGCCGACCTCCGAAAGCCGGGCGTTCACCTGGTCTTTGACCTGCCGAACAACTTCGGGCTCACGAGCATGCTGCGCGACGAGCGGCTGGAACTCGAGGGCGTTTCGCAGGCGACCGAGCAGGACAACCTTCGAGTGCTCACCACGGGTCCGCTGCCGCCCAATCCCGCCGAGCTTCTCGGATCCCAGCGGATGCGCGCGGTCGTTGAGCGACTGAAGTCCGGGACGGACCTGATGGTCGTCGACAGCCCACCACTCCAAGCGGTCACGGACTCCGCGATTCTGAGCTCGTTCCTGGACGGGACCCTCTTTGTGATCGATGCTCGGCGAAGCCGCAGACGCACCGTTCGCCTGGCGGAAGGGGCGCTGGTCCGAGCCGGCGCGAACGTCGTGGGTGCTGTTCTCAACCGGATCCCGGAGAAGGCCCGCGAGGATTATGCGCCGTACTACGGGGCGAGCTTCGGTTCTGAGACGATGACCGAAAACAAGGTGGCAGGGAGCAGTACCCCGACGCTGCCCTAGCGTGATGGGAAGGCCCGAGACCGAAGCGTTGTCCCACGGGGCAGGATGATGACCAACCGTCCCAATCGGCGACGCTCACGTCAGTTCGAGGAGAAGTGACGTGGACTCGAAGCGGACGCTTGACCTCGTGGTCGGATCGCTCGGTCTGGCGTTGGCCAGCCCGATCCTGGCAGGGATCGTCGTGGCAACCAGGTTGTCCCGAGATCCGGGCCCTGTCATCCACCGCGCCAACCGGGTCGGTCAGGGCGGCCGGGTGTTTACCGTCCTCAAGATCCGGACGATGGTCATCACCACCGGAGGGCCGCGGCTCACGGGACACGACGATCCCCGCGTGACGCCCATCGGCAGGTTCCTCCGTCGCTACCGCCTCGACGAGCTGCCCCAGCTGATCAATGTCGTACGCGGTGAGATGTCACTCGTCGGCCCGCGTCCCGAGGACCCGGCATTCGTTGATCTCGCGAACCCGCTCCACCGGAAGGTCTTCACGGCGAAACCGGGCATCACGGGCCTTGCGCAGCTCCAGTTTCACGATGAAGCGCAACTGCTGGCCGGCGTCGACCCTGAACGACGTTATCGAGAGGAGATCCTGCCGGCGAAGCTTCGGCTGGACGCGGAGTACCTGGATCGCCGCTCCACGCTCCTCGACCTGCAGATCCTCCTCCGGACGGTCGGAGCGGTCTTCGGCCGGCACGTCTCGCCGCTCGCGCGCTGAGCTGCGGCGCAGCCGATCGCGCGCGTGGTCGGGCCCCGCCGAGCTTTCGCGATTCGCCACCTGCTCGAGCACCCTGCCCGCGTCACCGACCGACGGGTTGCTCGGCTTCCGGGGCGCGAAGCAGCGCCATCGCGGACCGGATCAGCCCGTATACCGGCGCCCGCCTCCCGGGCACGATACACGGCCCGTCCGAGGGCGATTGACTGGGCGAGGCAGGTCGGCCTCACGCAACCTGGGCACGAAACGCAAGCGGCAAAGCGTAGTCTTCAGCGGAGCTCGGTCGGTCTCGTCGCTCGTTCTCGTCGCGGCCGTCCTCATGGCCTTGGTCGCCTCCTGCACGCCCGCCGGGATCCTGTCCGTGGCCGGGGTCGTCCCCCCGGCGAACGCCGCCGGGCCGACAACCCGCAGCTTCACCGATTCCTCGGCACGGACGACCGCTAACGGCGCCGCGCCGAAATGCTGGCCCCGAGAGCTGGCGTCACGCTCTCGAGTTGCCAGGACAAGGTCGCGATCTCGGGGCCCACGAACCCGACCTCGGGTCGCTTCTCGCCCGATGGCCGCATCTCCGTGGCGCAGAAGATTGGCCCGCTACTCGCGTACGCCAGCCTCACCGATGCGAGCCCCGTGGTGTTCGCCGACCTGCGCATGAACGTGGACGATCACTGGGATCGGGCAGGTGGTACGTTGTGGTGGGTTCGACAGCCGAATCAGCACCGAGTACCGGTGGATCCTCGGTGAGGCGAAGGGCTGGTCGCGACTCCAAGCATGAGGGCTGGACGTGTCGGCCAGTGTCCCGAACCCAGAGAACCGACGACGAATCCCTACCTCCTGGACATGATTCGGTGGCCACTTTCGTGACTGAGACAGGTCCGTCGGGGTCGATCAGGGAGGGACTCCCCGAGGTCCTGATCGTCGCCGAGGACGGTGACGCAGGCGGGATCGGCCGCTACTGCGTCGATCTGGCGGCGCTGCTCGGGGCACGCGCCCACGTCGTCTGCCTCTGCCCGACCGTGTGCGAGGCTCGATGCTGGCTCGCCGACCAGTGCGCGACCCGCGGCGTGGCGCTCGTCCGCGTCCCGATGCCGTCACGCGGATGGAGGCGTGGACTGGTCGGCCTGGCCCGAGTCTGGAGGTCGAACCGGCGACCCGCGGTTCACGTCAACGGGCGGCGCGGTAATTTCCTGTCGCTGGCAGCCCGAGTGTCGATGCCGGGTTTCCGCTATGTCACGACCGCCCACGGTGTCCTCGGGCTCCACGCCCGCCGGAACGTGCTCTATCGCGTCGTCGACTTGGCGGCTTCGCGTGGCGCGACCAGGGTGATCGCGGTGAGTGACGACACGCGACGACGGCTGGTCAGGGCCGGCAGCCCGGGCGGCAGGACGGTCGTCATTCTCAACGGCCTCGGCGAGGCGGAGCTGCGAGCGTACGGTTCGGTGGCCGAACGGCGGCGGCCGGCCCAGGGTCCGCTCCGGGTGGGGTTCCTGGGCCGGCTGAGCCCGGAGAAGGGCACCCGCGAGCTGCTCGAGGTCGCCCGCGGCCTGCTGGCGGAGGATACGTCGTCGACGCTCGCGATCGCGGGCGACGGTCCGGACCGGGCGTGGCTGGAGAACGCCGCGCGGGCGCTGACGGCGACCGGCCGTCTCTCCTGGGAGGGCGCTATCCGGGATGTAGCGGGATTCTTGTCCAGCGTCGATGTCCTGGTCATGCCGTCTCACAACGAGGGCCTGCCGTACGTCCTCCTCGAGGCGATGGCCGCTGGCTGCGGGGTCGTCGCCTTCCGCGTCGGCGGGATCCCCGAGGTCGTCGCAGACGAGTCGATGGGCGTCCTGGTCGACCCAGGCGACGTTCGGGCTCTCGTGCGCGCGGTCGTGGAGCTCGCCGCGGATCCGGTCCGGGTGCGTTCGCTCGGGCGGGCCGCAGCCGCCCACGTCCACGCCCACTTCGCATTGCACGATCGCCTCCCCCTCCTGGCGCGAGCGTACGGCCGCGAGTTGGCGGCGACCGGGACGAGGGAAGCAGCCTCCGTCGACCAGGCCGGTTGATGCGGGTCGTCGTCGTCGATCTCCTCTGCAACTCGCCGTACAACTGCTCCGCGCTCGTGCGCGGACTCCGCGACGCGGGCGTCGAGGCGGAGCTGGCGAGCCCTGCGTTCTATCTCGAACCGCAGTACCTGGACGACACGCCGCGCCCGACATGGATCACGGACCTCGCGATCCACGCGAGTCATCCGCGAGCGCTACGGCTGGCCAGCCGGTCCGTCGAGGCCTCGCTGAATGTTACCCGGCTGCTCGCCCGAGTTGCCGCCGGCGCGTACGACGTTGTCCACGTCCAGTGGATCCCGTTTGAAGAGCGCTCGTCAACGTTTATGGGTCTGCTCCGGCGTCGCTGTGACGCCACCGGCACCCTCCTGGTCCACACCGCCCACAACGCGGTTCCCCACGATCGGCCGCAGACCGACCTGGCTGCGATCCGGCGGAACCTTGACTTGGCGCATCTCCTCGTCGCCCAGACTGATCACGTCTCCGCGGATCTCGCCCACCTGATCCGCACCGTCACGCCGATCGAGGTCATCCCCCTCGGTCCGCTCTTCGTGGATCGCGAGCTTCCCGACCGCGCCGCCGCCGCCGCCCGCCTCGGGATTCGGCCCTCCGTGCCGATCGTCCTCTTCCTGGGACTGCTCCGGCCGTACAAGGGACTGGACCTCCTGGCCGAAGCCTGGCCGGTGGTGAGGGCCGCGATCCCGGAGGCGCGTCTCTTGGTTGTCGGCAGGCGCGGCGATCGCGGCGTCGAAGCCGACCTCGGTCGACTTCGACGCCAAGCGGGGATCCGTGTCGAGGAACGGTACGTTTCCGTGCAGGCCATGCTCGACTACCACGCCGTAAGCGACGTCGTCGTCATGCCGTATCGTCGCATCTCGCAGTCGGCGGCGCTCATGACTGCCATCGGCCTCGGGCGTCCGACCGTGCTGACCCCGCTCGATGGGCTCGTGGAGCAGGTTAGGGGTATCGAGTCGGCGGTCGTAGCGGCCGAGGTCAGCGGCCCCGCGGTTGCCAGCTCGATCATTTCAAGCTTGCAGCGCGCGGACGAGCTCGCTCGAGCCGCAGCCCAGGATCGCGAACGGATCGCCAACGCTTCGTTCAGCTGGCCAAGCGTCGGGAGGGCGACGGTAGATGCCTACGAGCGCGGCCGACGCCGGATCGGGGCCCGGGCCTGAGAGCCCGCGATCGAGATGGCAGAAGCTCGGCACGCTCCACGGAGTCGATCACTCGTCGCGATCCCGGGTAGAGTACTCACGCTTTGCTTTGAAGCTGGCGCCGCCGGCGGTCTCCAAGAGGCGCAAGCCGTGGCCCTGCAGGGGCCCGGCGCCGCCAGGTGGGGCGTGTGACCGCCGGGGCAGGCCCTGGATCAGCAGGCGGAGAAGCGTTCTCCGGTCGGGTCCTCGTCCTCTTCCTGACCCAGGTTCTTACCGCGACGCGCGTCGACACAGTCGTGCTCGCGTTCGCCGTCCTGAGCTTGGCCTCGCTCGTCGGTTGCTCACCCCTGCTCCCGACGGATCACGGCTCGGCACGGCCCGTCGCCCAGGCCCTGTTCGATGCGTCGACCCCGTCCGTGGCCACCTTCCCGGCCCCGACGCCGGTCACCACGCCGATCCCGTCCGTGGCCACCTTTCCGGCCCCGACGCCCACCCCACCAGCCATCGCCTCGCCGACGCCCACGCGCACGGCGCAACCATCGGCATCGCTCGTGACGAAGCCGAGATCCACGGCGTCGCCCCGGCCGGCCCCGGCGCCGTCGCCCCGGCCGGCCCCGGCGCCGACGCTGACAATCCTCTCCATGCCTACCCAGCCGCCGACTCGCACTCCCGCGCCGACTCCCACCCCGACCGCGTTCTCCGGGACGGTCTACGTGTCGTCGATCCCGGCCCTGAAGAGCGCGCTCGCCGACAACTCGGTCGACGAGATCGTGGTTGCCAACGGGACGTATCACGTTAGCCCTTCGAATGAGTTCAGATCGGACTCGCTCTGGATCGGCAGCTCGGCCAGCGGCGGGATGCCCTTCGCCGAGCGGACCCGGCCGGTCACGGTGCGGGCCGCGACCATCGGTGGCGTCACGTTCGATGGCGGCGGCGGCAGCGCCTACGGCGGGCTCAGCTTCGAGGCTGGCGCCCACGACCAGACGTGGGACGGGTTCAAGTTCGCGAACATGGCGGCTGCCTCCACCGGGATCGTCGAGTTCGGCTCCTACACGTCGCGAGCGGCTCCCTACAACATCACGCTCCGCCACATCACGATCTTCAGCACGTGCACGGGACGGTCCACGACCGCCAACGGGAACACCCTGGACCACGCGTTCTACATGGGCCAGGCACTCTCCCCAGGCCCCCACGACCTGCTCTTCGAGGACATCACGGTGGATGGTCGGGGGGGGCTCGCCACCGCGTTCCACTTCTTTCATAGCAGCGCGGGGGCACCCAACGCGTCGAACGTGACTGTGCGGCGGCTTCACGTCACCGGGACCCAGAACGCGATCATGCTGTGGGATTCCACCCTCCACGACGTCACCTTCGACTCGGTGGACATCACGGCCGCCCTGAGCTACGCCATCCGCTACGAGGCGGTCGGCTCGACGAGGATGATCCTCTCGAACATCACGTCGACGGCATCAGGCCGCGAGGGGTTCTACAGCAGCGAAGGCCCGGACCCGCCGGGCCTCACCATCTCGAACGGCAGTCTCCACTGATGCCAGCCGGCGACATCCGGCGGCCGTGGGCGCCATTGCCCGGCGGCCCTGCAGGGCTATGCTGGCCGAGTTCGCACGTCGCCGTCCAGGCTGGAGCGGACCCGTTGCACTTGCGACGCACCGAGTCCCGCCATGCCGCTCGGCAGAGCTCTGTTGGAGGCCATTGTTGGACCAGCCGGCAGACCAGCCGTCGATCTCGGTCGTCGTGCCGGCCGTCAACGAGGCGGCCACGATCGGGCGAGCGATCTCGCCGCTCCTGGCCGACCCGCTCGGCGCCGGGCTCGAGGTCATCGTGGCTGTCGGTCCGTCGACGGATCGAACCCGCGAGATCGTGGTCGGGATGGCGGAGCGCGATCCCCGCATCCACCTCGTCGACAACCCGGCACGGATCACCCCGGAGGGCCTCAACGCGGCGATCCGCGCCAGCCGCGGCCGCGTCATCCTCCGGATGGATGCTCACGCGGAGCCGGACCGCGGGTACGTTTCGGCCTGCATCGAGGCGCTCGAGACGAGCGGGGCGTGGAATGTCGGTGGGCGCATGCGGAAGATCGGTCTGACCGCCGCCGCCCGGGCGTCGGCCGCGGCCACCTCGAGTCCGTTTGGGATCGGTGGCGGCCGACGATTCCACCTCCTGATGAAGCCGGAGGATGTGGACACCGTATGGCTGGGTTGCTGGCCCCGCTGGGTCTTTGAGCGTGTGGGTCTGTTCGACCCGGAGATGGTCCAGGACCAGGATGATGAGCTCAACCAGCGGATCGTCGATGCCGGCGGTGTGATCCGCTTCGACCCGGCGATCTCTGCGACCTATATCAGTCGCGGATCCTGGCTTGGGCTCTGTCGCCAGTATTTCCGCTATGGCTTCTACAAGGTCCGCGGTTTCCAGAAGCGCCCGGGGTTGCTCCGACCCCGCCACCTGGCTCCCGCCGTGCTGGTCGCGGGCGCCGTCGGCACCCTCCTACTGGGGCTGCTCACGCCATGGGGACTGCTCGCGTTTGGCCTTGAGGTCGCAGCGTGGCTTGCGGCGGCCGTCGTGTTCGGTCGGCGGGTCGCCGCCGCCCACGACGCTACCCTCCTCGGGGTGGTCGTCGCCTATGCGTGTCTCCATATTTCATACGGGATGGGAACCTGGGTCGGTCTCGTACGCTTCGGCCGGCGCTGGTTCACCGATCGCGCCGGATCCGTTCCGCGACTTGACGCCCTGGCCGATCGAGATCTGCGTGGCGCCGGATGACGGTACGCGCGCGAGGCGGCCCGGGATACGCGATTCCGGTCACGTATGCTGCACCGCGTGTCCACATACGCGTGTTGCGGGTGACGCCACCCGATCGGGGCCGCAGGTGACGCGGGCGAGGGACCGCATCGGCCGCACCCCTGCGGGTCGCGCCGGGCCGTGCTGACCCCCGCTCGACGGATCGGGGAGCTGCTCGGGATCGGCGAGCGGTCGTCGATGCTCGTCGCCGTCGCCGGGCTCGCGGCGGTCGGGGTCAGCGTTGCCCTGTCGACCCGGATGAACCTGCTGGTGCAGGTCGTCGGGATCGTCGTCGCCCTGCTCGCGCTGCTCATCAGCCTCCGCTGGCCGCTGTTGCCCCTCTTCATCCTCGCGTTCCTGATCCCGATCGAGGACGCGTTCGTGCTGGGAGGGCTGGGCACGATCAGTCGCATCGCGGAGCTCCTGCTCATCGTTTCGTACGGCCTGCCGCGACTGGGGCGACTGACGATGACGGCGATGCCCCTGGCGGGTTGGGCCTACATGGGCTGGGCGGCCCTGAGCGTGGGATGGGCCATCGATCCGTCCGTCACGCTGCAGGAGCTGCCCACCCTCGGGCTGCTCTTCGCGACCGCGGTCGTGGTTGCCTCCGCCGTCGTCGACCGGCCGTCGATCGTCCGCCCGGTGCTCTGGGTCTACGCGCTGTCGGCCGCCGTGACGGCCACGATCGGCATCGCCGGTTACCTCCGGGGCGGGATCGGCGCCGCGGACCGGGTCGCCGCGTTGGCCGGCCAGGACGCCAACTACTTCGCGGCGTTCCTCCTGCCGGCGATTGTCTTCACCTTCTACGAGCTCCTGCATGGACGGCGGGTGGCCCTCGCGGCGGTCGTCGTCGTGGTCTGCGCATTCGGAATCATCCTGTCGGGGTCGCGCGGCGCGTGGCTGAGCGCCTCCGTAGTCGCCGTCCTGTACCTCCTGCCTCGGCTCCGGCCCGCACGCCGGGTCGTCGCGCTCGCCCTCATGGCGGGCGTGCTCGCCCTCGCGCTCCAGCTGCCCGGCGTTGCGGCCTTCGTCGCCGCGCGGAGCGACATCGCGCTCTCCTCGGGGGGTGCCGGGCGGACGGACATCTGGTCGGTTGGCCTGCTGATCTACGGTTCCGCCCCCGTCACCGGGGTCGGGCTCGCGAACTTCCCTGTCGCGTTCACGCCCGCACGAATGCGAGAGGCGAATGTCACGATCGCTCCGTATCGGCCCGCCAACCGGGCGGCGCACAACATCGTGATCGGAACGCTCGGTGAGCTCGGCACCATCGGCCTGGTCATCCTCGTCCTGTTCGTGGTCCCGCTCCTCCTTCGGACCGGCTGGGGCCCCGACGCCGCCGCGGTGCAGGCCGCGCTCGCCTCGCTCGCCACGATGGCGCTGTTCATCGACCTGTACAACCGCAAGCAGGTCTGGCTGATCCTCGGCATCGCGGGCGGACTGGCCTATCTGGCCCGCCGAACGTCGACCGGCGTGACGACCGGCGGGCAGGCCGGCATCGCCCGTCCCGGGAATCGTGGCGACCCTGAACCCGGTATCACGGCCCCTATCGCCGGCCGGCGGCCTGCGCTTGGAAGGGGCCGGATCACGTGAGCGGCCACGGCGAGGCGCGCGTGTCGAGAGGGTTCGGCGGCGTCTCGTTGCGTGCCGGGCGGATCGGGTCCGGGAGGTCGCTAGCCCGAGCCGGCAGCCGCTGGAGCGGAACGGGCGCGTGACCGGGACGCTGCTCCCGTCCGGTCCGCGGCGGACAACCCGGTCGATCGTGACGGGAGGGGCCGGCTTCCTCGGCAGCCACCTCGTCGACCGGCTCCTGGCGGAGGGCCACGAGGTCCTGGTCGTCGACGATCTGTCGAGCGGCCGGGCCGAGAACATCCAGTCCGATGCCCGGTTGGAGCAGCTCGACATCGCCACCGACGGTCTGGCGCGCGTCTTCCGCGAATGGCGCTCGGGCGTCGTCTTCCACCTTGCTGCGCAGGCGAGCGTTCCGGTCTCGAGCCGGATCCCTCTCCGCGATCTGGCGGTGAACGTCGTCGGGACGCACCGGGTCGTCGCCGCGGCTCGCGAGTCCGGCGTGGGCCGGCTCGTGTTCGTGTCGTCCGGGGGCGCCGTCTACGGCGAGACGAAGCGCGCTGCGACCGAGCGGACGTGTCCCGCGCCCCGCTCGTACTACGGCGTCCACAAGCTGGCCGGCGAGGGCCACGTCGCGCTCGCCGGCATCCCCTACGCGATCGCCCGGCCGTCGAACATCTATGGTCCGCGCCAGGCGGCGGGCCTCGAGGGAGCCGTCGTGGCTGCCTTCATCGCGCAGGCCCTTCGCGACGGGACGCTGCAGATTCACGGGAGCGGCTCGCAGACCCGAGACTTCATCCACGTGGCCGACGTGGTCGAGGCGCTCTGGCGACTGGGCCGACCCGAGGCGCAGAGTGGTACCTGGAACGTGGCGGCGGGCCGTCGCGTCACGATCTCGGGCCTGGCGAATACCGTGGAGCGCGCTGTCGGGCGACCGCTGGACCGGGCTCATGGGCCCCGCCGTGCCGGCGACGTCACGGACTCCGCGATCTCGGCCGTGCGTCTCCAAGGCCTCGGATGGCGGCCGTCCATCGGCCTGTCGGCCGGCGTGACGTCGCTCGTGCGGGCAGCGCGGGGCCGCTAGCGCGGTGACGCGGGACCGAGGACCCGGGCGGGATTCCCGGCCGCGAACATGTTCGGTGGCAAGTCCTGCGTTACCACCGCTCCAGCCCCGATGACCGCGCCACACCCGATCGTGACGCCGTGAAGGATGATGGCGCGGCATTCGATCCAGACGTGGTCCTCGATCCGGATCGGCCCCCTGCTCTTCGCGTGGTAGTTGTTCTCCAGGATGTTCACGTTCCAGGAGATCAGGACCCGGTCGCCGATCTCGACCGAGTGGCATGCGTGGATCTCCGTTCGGTCGCCCCACTATTGAGTGGCGTCCAATACGAACGAATGCGGTCGCTTCGGGTGTTCGCAAATGGAGATCTTGACGCGAGACCAGAGGTGGGCGCGTCCTCCGATGCGGAACATCCGGCTGGATAACGTGCCACGCCTTGGTTAGGCTTTCGGCGTTGTTCGAACCGGGATGACGTTGTGAGACGGCCCGTTCGCCGTGATCGCCGGACCGTTGGCCACAGGATGCCCATCGGCGATTCCCCAGCGAGTGTTGCCCGCAGGGCGTCGTTCGCGGCGATGTCTGCCTCGTGCGCAAACGGCCCAGCAGCCGACTGGGATTCGGTTTCAAGAGCCGTGGCCACCCGACGGGCATCGTCGTCCGGCGATGCGGCGATGCGGCGAGAGCCTCCCGTTCGATGTGCGCCGAATGCCCACACCGAGCCTCGAGAGGCTCTCGAACTTGCGATCTGTAGTCTAGTCGGGACTGGGCCTTGCCAAGGCTGTCGCCAGGAATGTCACGCCGGCCGGGCGGTTCCCAGCGAATGCCGACGTCGCCTACCAGGAATTGCCCCCGCCATCGGTCAACGCCAGGTCGGTCCAGTAGCCACGGCCGGGCGTCGTGGTGCCGGAGTTCACCGCGTGGACGTTCTTGACGGTACCGGCCGCCGTCTCTACGGCGTCAAATGTCACGTTGCAGCCGTTGATGGTCCAGCCATCGATGTCGACGGCCGTCGCGTCGGCATCGATGTAGCCGGCCCGGTTGCAGCCGCTTGCGTTCCACCCGTGGAGCTGGAGACCGTCAACGGATGGGCTGTGGAAGGTCTGGACAGCGTTGACGAGATGGGTGAGCTGCAGGTCCCAGCCGTTCGCCACGATATCCGAGGATCGATGCGTGTCATCAGAGCTCACGTACAGCGCGTGGCTCGTGCTGCCGCCGGCAGCGCCCGTGATATTGCGGACGATCAGGCCGTTGACCGCGACATGGTGCACCCAGCCCGTATAGACGAGACCCGTCGCCCCAAGGGTGTACCCGGTCGCTGTGAAACTGCCACCGGTGCCGGCCGCGTCGAATGTGATCGCGGCTGTCGCGAAGGTCGGGTAGCCCGGGAGGCCGACGTTGGCACCGAGGTAGAGGAGGCCCTTCCCGCTACTGTCGCCTTGGAACACCACCGCGGCACCCGGCGCAGGACGGATCAGGAGCGGGCGCGCCGTACGGTCGAGCCGGACATACAGATGCCAGCCCGAGTGTGTACCAGGGGCCATCTCGATGACATCGACAGACATGTCCGCCATCAGTGCTAGGAACTGCGTCGCGGTCCCGGACGCCGGGAACGTCACGACAGACAAGCCTGGAACCGGGGCAGGCGTGGTCGGCGTCGGCGTGGGCGCCGTGGTCTGCGTCGGCGTGGGCGCCGTGGTTGGCGTCGGCGTGGGCGCCGTGGTTGGCGTCGGCGTGGGCGCCGTGGTCGGCGTGGGCGCCGTGGTTGGCGTCGGCGTGGGCGCCGTGGTCGGCGTGGCGACCGGCGTGGCGACCGGCGTGGCGGCCGGCGTGGCGACCGGCGTGGCGACCGGCGTGGCGACCGGCGTGGCGACCGGCGTGGCGGCCGGCGTGGCGGCCGGCGTGGCGACCGGCGTGGCGGCCGGCGTGGCGACCGGCGTGGCGACCGGCGTGGCGGCCGGCGTGGCGGCCGGCGTCGGCGCACTGCTCAGGCTGACGACGTCAAAGAGCGTGTAGGTCGGATCGGTCGCCCAGTTGTCGTCATGGTTGGTCAGCGTGAGGGTGACGGCGTGGCCGGCGGACCGGGCAAGGTTCGCGCTTGCCTGTGCCCACGTGCCCGTGTTCGTGCAGGTGCGGGGGAGCACGGTCGTTGTGGACCTGGTGACGGTGTCACGCACGGTCGCCGTCGCCCAGTCGTAGGCAACGGTGTCGGGGCAGGCGATGGAGTACCAGAAGCTGAGCGTGCCGCCCGAGGCGGGGACGGTGAAGGTCTGGCTGATCGAGCTATCGCCGTTCGTGACGGCGGTTGAGCCGCCCCGCCCTGCGCTGAGGCCTGCCTGGACGGGACTCGCCGTGATCGCGGTGGTCCCCGTGCGACTCCAGCCCCTGAAGTCGCCGGTTTCGAAGCTGCCATTCACGAGACCACCCCCGGGCGTGGGTGTCGCATTTGGCGTCGGCGCGGGTCGTCGGTAGGAGAGTAGCTCGCCAACGGCGCCGTTCGATCCGGCGATGCGTCCGTTGACGGAATTATTCGAGGCATTGGTCGCGGCGAACGGAACCAGGAGGGCGCTGATACCGAGGATCATGACGCCGGTCGACAGCCAGTCCCGAATCCGGCGACGGCGCCGTGGCGCGGGTGACGGCGTAGGCGCTCGCTCGTCGACCCAGCGTGTTCCATCCCAAAACATAGAGCGGCTCCATTCGGCAACCCGGCTGACTCTTGGAGTCCCGTGGCTTTGCGGCCCCGCCTCGCGACGGGTGTGCTATTTCGTGGGCCGGCCGGATCAGTGCAGCCAGCCACGCGTCCCGTGGTTGGACGTATGTCAGGAGAGTAGGAGTCGACGATCCGACGGGCTATCGGCAATTGGTACCGCCCGGGCGGCGAAGGGGCTAGTTGTAGCAAGGCCGGGGCTGTCGCGGGATATCCCCGCTTGTTCGCGGGATCTCCCGCCGGGCGGCGATCGCCCTACCCCTGGCCGGTGCTCGCGAAGTTCCGCAGGTAGGTCACGTTGTCCCAGCAGTTGACGGCCATGCCATCCGCCCAGGTCCGCAGCGTACGCCGAAGGTCCTGGCCCGCCCGCAGGTGGTCCAGCAGCGACTTCGTGATGTCCTCGCTGCTGCTTGCCAGGGCGAAGGCGTCGAACTCGGTCGTCGGCAGGCCGGCGGCCAGCATCAGCGATCCCATCTTGCCCTGCTTGGCGCTCAGGGCGACGACGGGCGCGCCGCCCCGCAGGGCGAAGATGGCCGTGTGCCACCGGCCGCCGATGTACGCGTCGGCGTTCCCGAGGAGGTCGACTCCCTGCTGGACCGGGGTGGTGGGCGCGACCAAGGGGAGATCGAGCTCTCGTGCCAGCGGCCGAAAGACCTCGAGCTCCTGCAAGCCGGAGAGCGTGAGGACGATCTGCCCGTCGTACACCGACCGCAGCTTCCGCACGAGCGCCGCGTAGTCCCTGGCGATCGCCGTGGGGCGCCAGGCCGTGCTGTGGAGCGACGATCCGCCGAGGCACAGGTATGGCTCCGAAGGGTCGAACGTCGCCGTGTCGGGCCACACGTCGAAGTAGGTCGGCCGTCGCGCGATGGCAGCCCACGTCTCCCGGGGCGCCGGCTCGAACCAGAAGGCGGTGTCGGCAGCGAAGCGTCCGTTGCAGAGCGTGGCACATTGTTCCGCCGACACGGGGTCACGAAAGACCACGTCATCGAAGAGCGGGTAGACGTTCTCGGCCATCCGGCGGAGCTCCGGATGGGCGAAGTCGGCGCTGTGGTTGACCATGATCACCGGCGTGCCGAGACTGCGCTTCGCCAGGTATGCCAGGAACAGGTCCGTCCTGGGGATGATCCCGTTGCCGACCATGGCCCCGTCGCCGTGGATGACCGCCACGTCGGCAGCCCGGATCGCGCCCACCAGGGAGGGCCAGGTTCCCGTCCTGGCCTCCAGCACGGCCTTGGCCGCGCCAGGGAAACCCTCCCAGCGCTCCGGTATCACGCGGTTGGCCGCCGTGAGATCGACTCCCTTGAACATCCTGCGCCTCGCGGCGAGGATGAAGGGCGGTATCAGGGCTCTCACAGCTTCCCGGACTCTGTTTCTCGGGGGATCCTCGAGGTGGGCGAAATGCCCACCGAAGGAAGACAGGGCGAGGTCGTCCTCCGAGACACTTCGGACGATCCGGCCGCCTGATGCCGCGACCATCGACTTGAGGGAGATCGCCGCGGCCCTATCTCCCCAGTTCGCGTTCGTGGTCGAGTCGTTGATGAAGAGGACTTTCAACAAGGGCTCCGATCGCCACTCGCTCGCTCAGGTACACATACGGTCCGCGTCTCGCATCGTAGTCTTTGGTGCACAGTGACGAGTCGACTGAACGGGATCACCGTGCCAAGACAACGCCGGGCGATGACTTCAAGGGAAAGGCGGGAATCCCGCACGTGAGCCGTTCGCTCGAGACATGGCGACCGAAGTACTGGACGATCATCCGTTCCAGCGCCGCGCAGTTCCTCACCCCGCACGCAGATCCGGCGGCACGAATCTATCGTGACCTGCTGCAGCCGAAACTGTCGGAGGACATGCGGCACGAATTGCGCTCACTGGCGGCGGGAGTAGTTCGGCTGGCGCAGGGGTTCCTCGCCTCCATTGCCGGGAGGCGGCCCGCACGGTCGCGTTCAAGGCAACCCTACCTGCTGCTGGTCACGCCCAGGGAGTGACAAGTACGCACGTGAAGAGCGAGAGGTCAAGCAGGCATGTGCGGCACGAGGACTGCCCATCCTGAGGGTCCACTCCGACACGAGGGGGATCGCGTCGGATGACGATAGGGACCCTGCTGTTGCGGGATGTTCTCACCCCTCTCGATTACTGCCGGGTGCTGTGTCTTTGGCTGGCACGGTGCGCTGGTGCAATGCGCTGGTGGTTCTCCGGTGATCGCAAGGCAAGAAGTCTCTCCGTTGCCGCGATACCCGGCATTCGTCAGTACTACCTCGATCGTGCCTTCGCCCGGCGGATCGAATCGCTCCACGGCAGACCGCGCGCGGTCCTGACCATCTCCCCCTGGTCGGACGTGTCGGTGGCGATCGTCGACCACATGAGGAAACGCGCGATCGCTACTGCCGGCATCAGAACCCAGACCACCCTTCAGCTCGAAGAGCACCTGGTGATCAACACGGACGTGCTGTTCTGCAAGGGTGTTTGGGAGAAGGGATTGTATGCCCGTCTCTTTGGTGGGCATGGCCCCGCCCTGGTGGATGGATGTCTGCTCAGTCTGCCCGAGGAGTACGATCTCGAACCCCTTGCCCTGCCCGACGATTTTGTCCTGCTGTTGGGCACCGCGCGCCAATTCAACCAGGACGAGACGGACTACCGGGACGCCTGCCGCCTGCTTGAACAGGTGGCGGAGGCTTCGGGTTTGCCTGTTGTCTACAGAGCGCATCCTGCTCACGCTGAAGATGCGACCCAATTCATGAGCCGAAACGCCGCCCGTGGGAACGCCGTTGTTGTCACCGATATCCGTCGCAACCGCGAGTTGATCGATCGGGCATCGCTGATCGTCTCTGCGCACACCACGCTTCTCTACCAGGCGATGCTTATCGGGGATACCGGCGGTCATCGTCAACGCGGACGCGCCGGGCTCCCCGTCGGACGAGTTCCACGGCTCGCCCCTGACACGCGTCGAGCCTGAGCAGCTGGACCGTATCAAGGACTACGACTGGCGAGCCCTCCGCGACTCCGCCGAGCACGCACGAGAGTGGTTCAGCCGCAACTACTTCCTCGACAAGGGCGCCGCGTTCCTGGTGGATTCCCTCCTTGAGCACGCTCCGTGATGCGGTGATGCAGATCCTCCTCGTAAGCCCGGGAATGCCCTTTCCGGGGGAAGCCGGCTCTCCTCGGACATACAACCTGGCCAGGCGTCTCTCTGCGCGGCACGACATCGCATTGCTCCTTCTCTCGTCGGCCGGAGATGGGTACGACGGGGACCTCGCCAAGTTCGAAGCCGAGGATGCCCCCTTTGCCTCGGTGACGGCGGCAACGGTGCACCAGGGCGTCGGCTCGGTGGGCGCGAGACTGGCGAACGCCCTGATCGGCAATCCCTGGTTCGCCACCCGCTGGATTCGCGGGAGCGAGCACGCACGGGCCGTTGCCGCGGTCCGGAGGGCGAGCAACGGCAAGGATGTGGTCTGGGTTGACAGCCTGCCGATGCTCCAGTATGTCGAGAGCTCCGGGTTGCCCCTGGTCGTCGACGAGATCGACTACGTCAGCAGGCTCTCGTTCGCTGAGGCCGGGGCGCGAACCACGCTCCTGGGGAGGCTGCTGGGCCGCTGGCGCGCTTCGCTCGTACGAAGGTACGAGAGACGGCACCTCAAGAATGCCGACGCGGTGGTTCTCATCTCACGCGTCGAGGCGGAGATGATGCTCGGCGACATCGGGGTGAGAGCCGACGTGGTGTTGAACGGTTGCGACACCGATTTCTTCGTTCCCACCAGCGAAGCGCCGTCACTGCCCGGGTCGCCATCCCTCCTGTTCGTCGGGAATTTCCGGTATGAGCCGAACCACGATGCGGCAACGTACATACTGGACGAACTCACGGGTAGCATCGTCGAGGCATTTCCCGAGGCACGGATCCATCTCGTCGGTCCCCCACCGGACCCGGGATTCGTGAATGTTCCCGACCAGGTTGAGGTGGTCGGCTTCGTTGATGACGTCAGGCCCTACTACGCGGGCGCGGATGTGCTGATCTGCCCGCTGCGCTACGGCACGGGGCTCAAGAACAAGGTGCTCGAGGCCGGGGCGATGGAGTGCGCGATCGTCGCATCGAGCATTGCCGTCGAAGGCATCGCCTTCGAGGATCGCACCCATTACCTGCGAGCCTCGACGACGGCGGACTACGTGGCCAGGATTGGGGAGGCGGTTGCTCGGGACAAGGCCTTTGGGTCGCTGTTGGGGCGAAACGCCAGGCAGGCAGTGCAGAGGAACTACAGCTGGGCGAACGAGGCGGCGAAGCTCGAGTCCATCCTTGCGCGGGTGGCTTCGCGCACGTAGTGCGCCGTCGCTCCCGTCCATCGGCTCCTCAGGCGGGCACTGACGGATCGGGGACTTCCACCAGCAGACCATGCTCGGCGAGCCGCTCGGCCAAGGGGTGCAGGTCCGCCACGGGGACCCCGATGATGTCGCTGATGCCGATCAGGTCGTTCGAGCCGTCCGCGTAGGCAAGGAGATCCATCATCGCCCGGACGATGTGGAATGTCTCTCGTGTGCCAAGCGTCGGATAGAGGCCCCGGCGGCCCAGCTGGGGTTCCCCGAGGCACGTGGTGCGATAGACCTTGTTGCGCTCGAGGAGCTCGAGGCAGTCGCGCAGGATGGAGAAGCCGCCCTCGAGCCCGGCAGGCGTGACGAGGTCCAGGTCGTCCAGCGACGTGTGGTACTCGGGGTACTCCTGGTACTTGGAGCGCATCACGGAGACCACGGGCAGATCGATCCCGGGACTGCAGTACTGGCGCTCGTCACTGCCGCGATCCAGGTAGGAGTAGCGGGCAAAGCCGGGGTGCCTGGCGGTCAAGGCGTGGACCGCGACCCGGTCGGCAAGCGTCCCCCCGGTTCGCGACGGCAGGAAGGAGAACGCCCGCTCGTCGCCGATGCAGGTCAGGTTGAAGCCCGCGACCGTGTTGGCCTTCATCTCCCCCAGGTGCGCCTGCAGGTACGTGAGCGATCCGATCGTCTCGGGAATGAAGACGATCCGGTACGTGAGCCGTCGCGGCCTGCTCGCGATCCATTTCGCCAGCCAGGTGGTCACGACCGGACCCGAGAGCTCGTTGTTGGCCATGGAGGGATGGCAGACGTAGGTGGACAGGAGCACCTCCCGGGATGTGGCACCCGGGATGATCAGCTCCCCGTAGGTGAGGGATCCTGCCTTCAGCTCGCTGTCGATGACCGCCCGGTATCGCCCGTCCTTCAGCGTCTGCCGCTGCGCGTGGGTCAGGCAGAAGCCCCAGCGTGGCTCGTAGTACGAGGTCACGTAGGGAATCGCGTCCGGCAGGCTCTCGAGCGAGTGCAGGTGCTCCTGCAACTCGGCCAGCGAAACGGTCGTATCCACGGGCACCGAGTAGCCGACCACGTGGAGGTTGTTGGCCCGAAAGTCGACGATCCGCTCACCGCGCTCGTCGAGGATGTACGCGTCCCGGATGTTCCATTCGAGTGGCACGGTCCAGTCGAAGACCGGGGTGCCGGACGGGACCTCGTGGATCGTCAGGGGTATCTGCTCCCCGATGATCCTGAGCGTCTCCCGCACGCCGTCGCCGGTGATGCTCCGGCAGATCGGGAACAGGCGCGTCGCCAGCTCGTGCATCGCCGGGCCGCGGTCGTCAGAACCTTCCATCGCGCAGATCTTCCTGGGCTCGACGATAGTCCTCGTGCCGGCCCACGTCCTGCCAGTACTCGATGATCGGGAAGCCGGCGACGACCTGCCCTTCCTCCAGGAGACGGTGGATGAGGTCGGTCATGTCGAAGCGGCGGCCGCCCGGGATGTAGTCGCAGGCGCTGGGCTCGAGCAGGTAGATGCCGGCGTTGATGAGGAGCGTGAGGCGAGGCTTCTCCTTCAACTCCGTGACGCGGGCGTCATCGCATTCCACGACGCCGAACGGCACCTGCACCTCGTGCACACGGACGCCCACGGTCAGCAACGCGCCGTGCTTCTGGTGGTAGCGCAGCATCTGCGGATAGGACACCCGCGTGAGGATGTCGCCGTTGATGACCAGGAACGGCCCGCCGGGCCTCTGGATGAGCTTCAGGCCTCCGGCCGTCCCCAGCGGCTGGTCTTCGTTCGAGTAGTTCATCCTGACCCCGAAGGCCCCGCCGTCACCGAAGTGCCCGACGATGCTCTCGGGCAGGTAGTGGGTGGTGAGGTGCACCTCGCGGATGCCGGAACGCCGCAATTGCTCGATCGTGCGCTCCAGCAGCGGGCGCTCGCCCACGGGCAGCATCGGCTTGGGCACGTGTTCGGTGAGGGGCAGCAGCCGCTTCCCGTAGCCACCGGCCATGATCACGGCCGACAGGTCAGTGCTGACCTCGGCCACGAGGTTCTTGCGGAGGAGGAGGTCGAGGAGCATCCCCGTGTCATCGACCACGGGCAGATGGTTGATGTCGTGCTGTAGCATGACCTCGGAGCGCTTCCGCCGCGGAGATGGTGCCGTCGGCGACGACCGGGCTCAGGATGGCGATCGTCTCGCTGGGTGCGTCGAGCGGGACCTTGCGCAAGATGGCGCGCCGGATGTCGCCGTCGGTCAGGAGACCGCGCAGCTGCGCCCGGGTGCGCACAGGACCAGCGCGCCGGTCCCCGCCCGGTCGAGTTGCGAGATGGCATCCGCGATCGACAGCTCGGGTGGCGCGATGACGCTGTCGAGGTACTCCTCCTGGGTGGCCTCCATGGTCAGCGCGGGCCGACCGGCGCGGCTGCGCTGTCCGCCGGGGCATTCAGCACGCGTCGCACGGACTGACCGGTGGCCGGATCGAGGTTGACGACGGTCGCCACGCCGATGGCGTTGTTGGCGGCGACCCCGATCGCACTCAGGGCCTGGAGCGGGAATGTCTCCTCGTCGAAGACGTAGCGCCAGCGGTGGAACGGCTCGTCGATGTCGAGATTGTCGTGGTGGTAGGTGCCGGCCACGGTCTTGAGCGCCAGCCAGGGCTGGGGGCCGAAGGTCGCGACGGTCGACCGGATGTCCAGCGTGTGGCTCGCATCGCCGGTCGCGACGAGCGATACCTCGAGCTCGCAGGCCGGGGCGAGCGGGAGGTGCAGGGCTTCACGCATCGCCTCGATGGCCTCGCAGAACTTGACCGGCACGTCGGGGAAATCCCGTCCCACGCGCTCGAGCAGCCCGCGGACCCCGTCGACGTCGGGCCGGATGTCCCGGAAGTCGTGGTCGGTGAAGGCCAGTACCACGGGCCGCTCCTCCTGGGCTTCGCGGAAGGCCTGTCGCACGTGGTCCTCGGTGAGCAACCGGTATCGAGTGCCGACGTTGAGACAACGGCGATCCACCGCCGGCAGGCGCCCGGTACCTGGTAGTCGTCGTGTGCCGGATGGTATGGCTCCCAGGTAGCGGGGGCGCGGCGCCAGTCGCCCCAACGACCGTCCTCAAGGCCGGACTGAGCCCTGTCCTCTTCGGAGGGCGTTGTCGCCTGACTGGAGAGATCGAACGGGATGAACTGCTCGAGAAACCAGTGACTGTCGGGGCGGATGACATGAAATCCGGCTCGATGGGCGGCTGGGAACCACTGCCTGTCGATGACCCGACGGCAGAGGATCTGCTGCAGGCTGTCGGAAGACGCCCACCAGTGGGAGGCGCAGCGATGAGCCTCTCGCCGGAAGTTGTGGGGGTGATAGTGGAAGTGCACGCCATCGCGCGACGAAGCCAAGTCCCGGACCAATCCTCAGGTAGTGGTCGAAGACGTTGTGATAGCCGATGTCCCGTCGCCTGGGGTTGGCGTCGTAGTCGACATGGTCCACGCAGAACCAGTTGTAGACCCAGCCGTGACCTTCGGAATCGAGCGTGCGATCACGAAAGCCGGTCGACATGCACTCGGCCAGCATTTCGTCGACCTTGTCCCAGGTGTCGTTGTAGGCCAGCAGGTGAGGGTCTACCACCTTCCGGACGGCCGTCTCGTTGCCGCCTAGGTCGACCTCGCCGGCCTGCAGGCGGCGAAGCAAGGCGGCGCTGGGCTCGAGGTCGAACCCGAAGATCGACTTAGACGCTCGAAGGTGGCCTCTACCGACTCGTGGAGAGGACCCTCAGTATCGATGCAGTGGACGACGTGAACGGCGCTTGCCATCGCGCTCCTCGGGCCGGGGGCTCCCGGCCTATTCGAGATCCTCCCAGCGGATCACTTGGTCTTCTACCACATCATCGGCAAGTCTGCGCCCGACTACATAGCGAAGTTCGTCCGGGCCGATGCCGGTGCCCGGGCGCTTCGCGTCGACGTCGTGCTCGGTCAGGACGTGCCCGGCCGGCAGCGGCTCGCGGGCCACCAGGCTCCTCCTGAACTGCCTGCGCTTCTCGAACTCCGCCTCGGTCACCGTCCGCCGGGCGCTTCCCAGGGCCTGGAAGACCTCGCGCCCTTCGTCCACGATGGTGCGCATCTCCCGCGGATCGGCCGAGATGGCATGGTCCCAGCCCTCCATGTCCTTGTCGAGGGTGAAGTGCTTCTCGATGAAGCAGGCGCCCAGGGCGATGGCGGCCAGGGGGATGGAGGTCCCCAGGGTGTGGTCGCTGAAGCCCACCGGCACCTCGAAGGCTTCGCGCAGCGTGGCCATGTTGCGCAGATGGATGGTCGCCGGGTCCGGGGGGTAGATGGAGACGCAGTGGAGCAGGACGATCTGCTCGTTGCCCTGCGCCCGAACGGTCTCCACCGCCTGTTCGATCTCCCCGAGGGCGGCCATCCCCGTGGAGATCACGACGGGCCGTTGCTTCGCGGCGACGTGGGCCAGGAGCGGGAGGTTGGTGACGTCCATCGAGGCGAGCTTGATGAACGGCACGTCGAGTTCGTCCAGCAGGTCGGCCTCGCCGGGCGAGAACGCGCTCGAGCAGAAGGCGATGCCTCGGCTTTGGCAATGTTCCCAGGCTTCGCGATGCTGCTCGGGGGTGAGCTGATAGGCCCTCACCATCTCGCGCAGCGAACCGAAGTGCTTCTTCTTGTCGGAGTACTCGGGATTCCGGTCGTACTCTTCGCGCGCGATGAGGGACGACTCACTCCACGACTGGAACTTGACCGCGTGCGCACCGGCGTCGGCGGCGGCGTCGATCAGCTGGCGGCAGAGGTCCATGTCGCCGTTGTGGTTGGAGCCCACCTCGGCAACGATGTAGGGGGGGTCGCCCTCGCCGACGGACACGTTCCCCAGGCTCACGGTCTTCATGTTGGCTCCTTCCGGGTGGTCCAAAGATGCCGCAGGGCGGGGTAGGCAACGCACGACCACCAGAGCGGTGCCGGGGCCGCGGCATTCAGCGCCATGACGTATCGCTCGAGCTTGTCCTCGTCCAATGCGACGCGTCGGTAGAAGGCCTCGATGTCGGCCGTCACTTCGCGGACCCGGGCAAGGCGGTCGGGCAGGGCACCGGCCAGGGGGTGGTCCCGGAGGATCTGGAAGTGTCTGCGGACCAGCTCCGTGTCGGAGCGGACCCGGTCCGGCGTGAAGGGCAGGCGGGTGCGCGCCATGTTCGCCCCGTGCTGGCGGTAGTCCATCCGCGCCACCGGGTCGAAGGCCAGCCGCGCCCCGCACAGCCAGGCCCGCGTGACGAGGTACCAGTCCACGAGGGCCGCCTCGGCCGGGATCGGCAGGCAACGCCCGAGTACGTCGGAGCGGAACGCGCTGTTCGAGAGGCCGTAGACGTTGTGGCGAGGCAGGACGTCGGCCGGTGCGGCGTCGGGCGGGAGCCCGAGCGACGAGCCGAGAGGGCGGCCGTCTTCGTCGACCAGGCGCAGGGCGCAGCCGGTGACGTCGCTGTCGCGGAGGCCCCGGCGGGCCGCCGCGACGCGGGTGGGGTGCAGCACGTCGTCGCTGTCCACGAGGACCACCGCGTCGCAGTGCTCGACGATCCGGGCCAAGGCTCCCTGGCGCACCTGGGCCGGTGTGTCGCCGGCGCAGGCCGGCACCCAGGTCGCCGGCGGACGGGTCCCCAGGGTCTCCTCGACGGCCTCGATCTCCAGCCCGTCCAGGCCGATCCACAGCTGGAAGTCCGTGTCGGTCTGGCGCTGCACCGACTCGTACCAGTCGGGCAGGAAGCGCTCGACGCCCGGGTAGACGGTCGTGTAGAGTGCCAGCGTGCCCTGGCAGTCATCCGGCGGGATCCGGCTCCGGACCGGGCCGGCCGTCGGAGGCGAGCCCCATCAGGACGTCGGCCAGCAGCCAGTCGTCCTCGGTGTCGATGTCGAGCCCGTGCGTCCAGTGGATCTCCCAGCCCGTCCTGCCCGCCAGGTGGAAGGTCCCCTCGCGCCGCAGCGCGTCGGTCGTGGCCCACCAGACGGCGCCCGTCGGGCAGAAGAGCTCCGGCAGGTCCTGGCTGCGCTGCGTCATCGCCTCCGCGAAGAGCGGTGCGATAGTCAGGTCGGACGCGCGGCGCATCGCCCACCAGGGGTTCTGCCAGCCGTAGCGCACGACCGAGATCTGCGCCGCGGCCTGGTCTCGACGAACTGCCGATGGCTGGCGACGACGTCGTCGGCGGTGCGCAGCGGACAGTTGGGCATCAGCTGGCACACCTGCTCGTACGCCTGCCCTGCCGGGCCGAGGCGCTCGAGGACGTCGATCGTCGCCCGCGAGACGGGCGTCATGTCGTCGGCCAGGGCGGGGTCGCGCAGGAAGGGCACCTCAGCGCCGTGGCCCGGGCGATCTCGGCGATCTCGGCGCTGTCCGTCGTCACGACCACCCGGTCGAAGAGGCCGCTCTCGACGGCCGCCTCGACCGTGTAGGCGAGCAGCGGCCGGCCCTGCATGGGCCGCACGTTCTTGCGCGGGACCCGCTTCGAGCCTCCCCGGGCGGGGATCACCGCGAGGCGCGCCGTCGCGCTCAACCGATCCTCCTGGCGGGACGCCCGCGTACGTGCCCGGGACGGCGATGTCGGCCGTGACCACCGCTCCGGCACCGATGAGGCAGCCGTCCGCGATGCGCACGCCGTGGATGACCACGGCTCCCGCTCCGACGAAGGAGTGGCTCCCGATCGTGACTCCGCCGCTGACCGTGGCCCCGGGAGCGATGTGGACGTTGTCGCCGAGGCGACAGTCGTGCTCCAGGGTGGCGTTGGTGTTGACGATGCAGGCGGCGCCGGTCGTGACGCCGGTGTTGACCACCGCCCCGTCGAAGACGACCGTGCCGGCGCCAAGCTCGACCTCGATGTTCACGACGGCGTCCGGTGAGACGATGACGGGGAACTGGTACCCCAGGGATTCGAGCTGCCCTGGAGCGCGGCGCGCCGCGACGAGGCGTCGACCTTGCCCACGCCCATGATCGCCGCGCAGCCGGGGTGGCCGCGAGCACGTCCGGAAGCACGCGGTCGTCGCCCAGGCAGGAAGCGCCCAGGAGGACGCCGACGTCGCGGGAGTCCGTGTAGCCGGCGATGTCCAGGGAAGCTTTCGCAGGACGCTGATGAGCACCTTGGCGTGGCCGCCCCCGCCGATGACGACGATCGTGCGTTCCTTTCGGCTCATCGCTCCACCCTCCCAGGCGCACATCGGGCCGCGGAAGCCGTCCCTGGGTCCGGCGCGCTCGCTTCGCTGTCCGCGCTGCAGGTGCACGATGAGCAGGTAGCTCACCACCATGAAGACCACGCGGCCGACCAGCATCGCCTGGGGGAAGGCGGTGAGCTGGACCGTGTCGCGGGTCAGGAGCAGAAGGCGCCACGTAGGCGGCGATCCCGAGGGCCAGGGCGGCCAGGTACATGTCCTGGCGCCGGACGACGTTGAAGACCGAGTCCAGCGGCCGGAAGCTGCTCACCAAGGGAAGCAGAAGTGCCCACTGCATGGCCGGAACCGCGTCCACGTACTGCGGGATCACGAAGTCGCACGAGCGGCTCGGCCGCGAACCAGCCGACCACGGCCACCACGGACAGGCCTGCGCATGTTGCCAACATCGGCTTGATCGCGATCCGGACGAGATGTCGGTGTTGCGCCCGGCCCCGTACTCCTGGGCCATGCGCGGGTAGAGCACCTGCGCCACCGCGGCCGGGACGACCTCCAAGGCGGAGATGGCCACCAGTACCATGGCGTAGAGCCCCATGCCCTGGGTGTCCCGTGAAGCTGAGCACCAGAGTGGAGTTGATCACGCCCGTCCAGAGGCCGTAGACCTGCCCAACGGCGAAGATCGGTGCGCCGATCATGAACAGGTGCCTCAGGTCGGCCCAGTCCCAGCGCGGGCCTACCCGCACCGGTCGCCAGCGGAAGAGCAGCGCAGTGCTGGTCGCGCCCGCGAGCACCACGCGTAGGCAGAGTCCGTAGAAGCCCAGAAGGGCCACAAGCGCCAGCCCGACCAGGCCCGGCGGCCCCCTCGGCCACGTTCGACCCGGGCCAGCCTGACGAAGTCGTGCGAGCTGCGAAAGGTCATCTGCAGGTAGCCAGTGCCGAAGAAGATGAACATCGCCAGGATCGCGTTGGTGAACCAGCCGGCGGCCTGTCAGCAGCTCGCCATGGGCCAGCTGCCAGATCGCCACTCCCGTCAGGCCGGCGAAGACCACCGCACCCACCGCCAGCGCCCAGGCCTGGGCCGCGGAGGCGAGGCTGTGGGCCCGTTCGATGTCGCCCTTGCCCATGTAGAACGGCAGTTCGCGGTTGAGCCCGTTGAGGATGCCCAACTGCGCGATGGACGCGTAGCCCAGCACCAGGCCGATGCCGGCGAAGAGACCCAGGGTGGAGGGCGCCACCAGCCGCCCCAGGAGGACGCCACCGGCCAGGCGCATGGCCATCGCCACGAGGTTGCCGCCGGCCAGCGAGCCGGCCAGGAAGAGGACCGACCGGCGTGGCGCCGCCCGGGGTCGTTCGAGCCTCGGCGGGAGTTCCGTGGACTCGGCCGGGTTTACCAGGCTCGAGGTAGCGACCGTCGATCAGAGGGTCCATTGCGGCCGCCTAGTTCTCGTCTTTGGTGGCAGGATCAGCCGGCGGGGCCTGAGGCCGCGGGTCCGTCTCGTCGATGAGCGCCACCACGTCGGCGATCTGCTCGGGTGTGAGCGAGAGGGAGCACGGCAGGTTGAGCAGCGTGTCATAGAAGCGCGGGGCGTTGCTGATCTGGTAGGCCTGCATGTCCAGGTACGGCTTCTGCAGGTGGTTGGGATACCAGAGCGGGCGCACCTGGACGTCGGCGGCCGCACAGGCTGCCAGCAGTCGGGCTTGATGTCGGCGCTGTAGCAGAGGAACCCGTAGAACCAGCGGTTCGCCTCGCTCCACGCGGGCTGCTGCACCAGGCGCGCCGGACCCAGCGCCTGCTCGTACAGGGCGAAGTTGGCGCGCTTGGTCGCGATGCGCTCGTCCAAGGTTCTCCAGCTGCGCAAGGCCGATGGCGGCCAGGACGTTGTTCATGCGGTAGTTGTAGCCGACGCTGTTGTGGATGTACTCCACTCCGTCCTCTTTGGCCTGCGTGGTGAGGTAGCGCGCCTGCCGGGCTACCTCGTCGTCGTTGGTGAGTATCGCGCCCCCACCGCCGGTGGTGACGATCTTGTTGCCGTTGAAGCTCAGGCAGCCGATGGCCGCGAGACCGCCGCACTTCCTGCCCTTGTAGAGCGAGCCGAGCGATTCGCTGGCGTCCTCCACGACCGCCAGGCCGTATTCGGCCGCCAGTTCCAGGAGCGGGTCCATGTCGACCGAGGTGCCGAAGACATGCACCGGTACGATGGCAGCGAGTCTTCGGCCCGAACTGCGGTTGGTCGTGCGGCCGTCACGCACGGTGCATTCCTCGGCCAGGAAGCGCCGCACGGCCTCCACGTCCAGGTTGCAGTACTGGTCGCAGTCCACGAACACCGGCCAGGCGTCCACGTAGCGGACCGCATTGACCGGGGCGATGAAGGTCACCGCGGGCACGATGACCTCGTCTCCGGGCTGCACGCCCGAGAGCATGAGCGAGATGTGTATGGCCGAGGTGCCGCAGTTGCAGGCGACCGCGTGCTTGACGCCGATGTAGTCGGCCAGTATCTCCTCCATCCGCCACACGTACTCGCCGTTCGCCGAGATCCATTTGGTGGCGATGCAGCGGGTGATGTATTCGAGTTCGTGCTGGCCTAGGGTAGGCTCGGACAGTGGGATCATGGGTCGCTCGCTACGAGTTGGTGTACCTCGCCGCGTAGGGGTCGGTGATGAGGCCGTCCTTGAGCGCGACGGCGATCTCCCGGATGCCGTCCGGCAGGCGCATCTTCGGGACGAACCCGAACGCGCCTATCCGATCGAAGCACACCCGGTAGTCACGAGGGTCTTCGTCTCTCTCGACGTAGCGGAGCTTAACGGGGATCTGGGCGGCCACTTCCTCGGCGATCATGCGCTTCTGATAGTTCTCGTCGTTGGCGCCCACATTGAAGGTTCGGCGGGCCACCAGGCCGCGATCCGACTCGAGGATCAGGGCGACGGCGCCGGCGATGTCGCGCACGTGGCAGTAGGGGCGCCAGAACTGCGGACCGAAGATCTCGAGCTCTCCCTTCAGCAGGGCATCGCGGGTGAACTCGTTGATCGTCAGGTCGAAGCGGGGGCGGAGCGAAAGCCCGTAGACGGTCGCGAAGCGCAGGATGGTGAAGTCGACGGACGTCTGGCGCTGGAGGAGATGCTCCTCGAACTGGACCTTCAGCTGGGCGTAGAGGCTGACCGGCCGGAGCGGGGCCTCCTCGTCGAGGAGCGCATCGGACTCCATCTTTCCGTAGTTGCTGCAGGTGGAGGCAAAGACGAAGCGGCCCACGCCGTGCCGCTCGCAGCGTTCAAGGAGGCTCTTCGAGCCTTCCCAGATGGTCCGGGTGGCCAGTTCGGGCTGCGCTTTGCAGGCGGGATCGCCGACGATCGAAGCCAGGTGCACCACCGCATCGAACCGTGCTCGGCGAACAGGCGTGCCAGCTCGGCAGGGACGCAGATGTCGGTCTTGCGGAACGTGAAAGCTGCCGTGCGACAGGAGGTCGAGCAGGGATTCGCCGCCGAAGAGCAGGGCGTCCGCGACGACCACTTGGTGGCCGCGCGAAAGCAGTTCGCGGGATACCATCGATCCGACATAGCCCGCACCGCCGGTGACCAGGACCGTGCTCACGCTACCTCCATTGCGCACGCTGGACTACATCGACCGCGACCAGGCAGTCTAACAGTTAATCGGCACCGTACTCCTCTCGACGTATGCTAGCTTCCGGGCTGCTTCGTAGCCGAGTGCTCGGAGCTCGGCTTGCGGGAGCAAGCCGCCTCCCGTCGATGATCAGTGGCCGTCGCATGGTGTCGCGGAGCGCGGCCCAGTCCAGGTCTCGATAGGCCGGCCACTCAGTCGCGATCACCGCGACATCCGCGCCCCGGAGCGCCTCCTCCACAGTCTGGCACGATCACGAGGTCGGGGAGGACCCGTCGGGCGTTCTCGCCGGCTGCTGGATCATGGGCCCGCAGATCGGCGCCCTCAGCCAGAAGGCGAGCCGCGAGGCGCAGCGCAGGCGAGGACCGGACGTCGTCCGTGTCGGCCTTGAACGCAAGGCCGAGAAGCGCGATCACGTTTGCCCGCGACCCCACCGACGGCATCGGCGATCCGCCGAGCGAAACGTCGCTGGTGGTCCGCGTTCGCGTCGGAGATCGCGCCGGCGAGATGCATCGGAAGTCCGCGGTCAAGCCCAGCTGTGGACATGCTGCGGACCTCCTTGGGCAGGCAGCTCCCGCCGAAGCCGTAGCTCGGTCGCATGTATGTATGGCCGATCCGCGGATCGTGCCCGATCCCTTCGA
Source organism: uncultured Chloroflexia bacterium (assembly GCA_963734535.1). GTDB lineage: Bacteria > Chloroflexota > Limnocylindria > Limnocylindrales > CSP1-4 > CTSoil-043. Next base: position 171,690 of record CAVTHS010000007.1, read on the forward strand.
GCACCGGTCCGACGTCCACCCCCAAGTCCTCGGCGAGCCCGGCCACCTCGTTCGCGAACGTCAGGCGGAGGGCCAGAAAGACGTTCGAAGCGTTCTTCACGAGGCTCGCCTCCTCGGCCCGCATGACGAGGAGCGGCGTTCCTGGCTGCGCGAAGGGCGCCAGTCACGAGCGCGAGCGCGTCGGGGTCTGGGTGGTCGCGCGAAGGTCCCGACGACGACCCGCGTGGGCCTGCGGATGTCCTCGAGAGCGCTTACCCTGACGCAGAAACTCGGGAGCGACGAAGAGCCGCTCTGGCGAAATCCCAGGTCGGCTCGCCAGTCGCGCCGCCGAGCCAACCGGCAAGGTGCTTCGGATCACGCAGGCAGCTCCAGCTGGCGATGGCCGGGGCAGCTTCGTCGAGGGCCCGCGCGACCTGCGACACATCAGTTGAGCCAGTGTCGTCGATCGCGAATTGCGAGGGTACCTATGGATCGCGTCACACATGTCCGCGCGCCCGTCGGGCTCCTCGAGAAGGAGCCGGAGCTCGCCGCCCACCAGACCGGCCGCAACAGCGGCGTCATCCACTCCCCGAACACGTACGCGCCGGGCTCGCTCAAGGCGCGCCTCTGCCGCGAGGGAATGGGCGCCGCCCTCGCATTCGCCGACGCTCACGACATCCCGTACGACATCTGTGGAGAGCTGATCGTGGCGACGACGCCGGCGGAGCTCCCGCGGCTCGCGGCGATCGCGGAGAAGGCCCAGGCGAACGGGTCGGTCCTCCGCGAGCTCGGACCGAGGCGATGCGCGAGGTCGAGCCGCACGTCGTCGGGCTCCGCGGGCTCCACGTGACGTCCACTGGGATCATCGACTGGCGGCGCTTCGCGCTCACGCTCGCCGACGACCTGCGGGCGCGCGGGGCCGTGATCCGTACTCGGGCGGAGGTGACCGCGATTCGCCAGTCGAACGGCGAGGCCTGGTCCTCGAGACGACCGCCGGCGCGTGGCTTCCCGCAACCTCGTCACGTGTGCCGGGCTCCAGTCGGACCGCCTGGCGGCCATGACCGGCCATGCCTCGGACATCCGGATCATTCCGTTCCGGGGCGACTACGCGGTCCTCCGGCCTGGAGGCCCGACACTATTGCAGGACGCTGATCTACCCGGTCCCAGACCCGCGCTTCCCGTTTCTCGGCGTCCACCTGACCAGGCGGATCGACGGCGCCGTGTGGGCCGGCCCGAACGCCGTCCTCGCCTTCGGGCGCGAGGCCTACCGGCGCCGTGACCTCGACATGCGCGAGCTCGTATCTGTGCTCGGCTTTCCCGGCTTTCGCCGCCTGGCGCTCCGCTACTGGCGAATGGGTGGCGCCGAGATGGTTCGCGACTGGAGTCGACGGCTCTTCGTCCGGGCACTGCAGGCCTACACGCCCGCGATCAGCCTCGGGGATATCGCCTGGGGGCCGTCCGGGATCCGGGCCCAGGCGCTGCGCCGCGATGGATCACTCGTCGAGGACTTCGCGATCGGCGGCGGCGAGCACGTGCTCCACGTCCAGAACGCGCCCTCGCCGGCGGCTACCGCGTCACTGGCGATCGGCCGTGAGTTGGCCGAGATGGCAATCACGCGCTTCGGGATCTGAGGCCGAGCGGGTCGAACAGTAGATGCCGAAGTGCGCACGGGGTCTGTCCGAGAGCCATCCAGGCACCACTCACGGTCCGTATTGCACGCCGACCACGATGTCGCGATCGAAGGTGACCGTCATGGTCGCCGTCGCGCCGCTGACGGCGAGCTCCCGGCTGGCCGCCGTGATCCGGTAGCCGTCCGGCGCCCGGATCGTGAGCGTGAGCGGCTCCGGGAGCATGCCCGGCTGTGCCTGGATGGTGAGCCGGTAGGTCCCGCCGGTCGCGTCGACAGCTCGCCGCATACGGGCTGGTCCACGAGTACTCGAGGCTCGTCTGGCCCGGCGGGATCTTCAGGTACGTTCCGATCGCCATGCCGTCCAGCCTCGTCCTCCACGACGGCCGGGTCGGTCACGGGCGTCAGGCCGCCCCCGGAGACCGACTCGACGCGGCTCCGCTCGGGGACCAGCGACCCGGAAGTACATCCCGAGGATGCGGCCACCGACATTCGTCATCGCAAGGTAGGGGGCACCGTCGGGGGTGTCGACCCGGTTCTCCCACGTCGTCGTGAGCGTGTTCCGGGCGTTGCCGACCGCGTCGATCTGCACCGCGAGATCCATCGTCCGCGTCGTCCACGCCGTTCAGCTTCGACGCCGGCGCCACGTTCGAGTCGACCGGGTAGACGTAGTCGCCCTGGATCCTGCCGGATCGCCGCCGCCGAAGCCGCCGTCAGCGGCGAACGCCTCGTCGGTCGCATCGCGGAACCAGGCGAGCAGCAGGTGCTCCTGTCCGATACGTCCCCGTCGCCCCGATGACGTCGCCCCAGCGACCGAGGCGGCAGCGCGAGGAGGACGCCGAGGAGCTGATCCGCGAACACCGACAGAAACGCCTTCGCGTCCTCGCCGGGCTTCCGGGGCGGCCCGGGTCAGCTGGAGGACCTTCAGCGTCGTCTCGCCGGACGCGATCGTCACGTCGTAGTCCGGGACGGTGATCGGCCCGGTGACCTTCAGGAGCTCGTCGATCGTGTAGGTGGTGATCGCGAGGACCCCGTCGATGCGGCGTCACCCGATTCGTTCGTGTAGAGCCGGAGCGGCGTCCTGCGCGCTCGTCGGGAAGTCCGGCGACCAGCCGGCGTCCGCGAGCTGCCAGGATTGCGTCGGGCCGAGCAGGTAGTCGGCCAGCTCCTGCGGCGGCTTGACGAACGGGTAGTCGTTCGTCACAGTCCAGCGGCGAGACGTTCTGGAAGCGGCGCTCGGTGATGCGGCCCTTGTCGAACGCGATGATCCCGTAGCTCCCGATGAATCCGCCGCTGGGACGCAGCTCCGCGGGGTCCTGCGTCAGGACCAGGTAGCGGCGCGGCCCGTCCCAGCCCAGGATCGCCGGCAGCCGCGCGCTGACCCGCACGTACGCGTCGAGAAGCGGGCCGTACTTGTCGATCCGCGTCCGCATCGCGTCGCGGACGCTCTCGACCTGCCCGATCAGGCCGTCCGGGACGCTCGCCAGCGCCTGGCGCGCGCTCTCGACCGAGGCGGCCGCCGACACGGCGCGGTCGCGCGACGTGGCCATCAGCTCCACGAGCTGCGAGAGTGCCGAGGCGTTCTTCGGATCGGCGGCCTGGGCCTCGCGGATGTCGACGAAGCGACGGCCGAGGGTCAGGCCCTGGTCGACAGCGTCGAGAAGGTCCCCGGCGGCTGCGACGACGCTGTCCGCGCCGCGAACGTTGGACGCGGTCAGCGGCAGCGCCCGGGCGAGGGCGATCAGCGGGTCGCCGGCCAGCAGGCCGTGCAGCCGGTCGAGGCGCGCTCGGGCGGCGGCCGCGTCGGCATCCAGCGAGTCGATCGTGGCCCGGTCGATCCCGAGGCCCGCCTCCTGCACACGTCCGACCATCGTCTCGAGGTCTGTCCGCAGCACGCGCCCCTCGTCCAGTGCGGGCAGGTAGCGGAAGAGCGCGAGCGCACCGACGACCAGGAGGAGGATGACGCCACCGCCGGCCACGATGACTCGGCGGCGCGGGCGCGGCCGCCTGGCTGCTCCCCGGTCGGCGTGGACTGGGTCGCCCGTCACGTCTTGGGAACGGTGATGACCACGAATCGCGGCGCCGTGGCGTAGTACGACGTCGACGTCTGGAGGGTCAGCTGTTCCGTTGGTGTCGGCTGGAGGTACTTCACGGCGTCGAACGGGACCTTTGGCAGGATCTCCGTCACGACGTACGTTCGCGCCGTCCCGTCGACGAGGTCAAGCTCCACCGTGTCGCCGACCCGGATCTGCCAGAGCGGGAGGAACATCCCGACACGCGCATGCCCATAGATGTAGATGTTCGAGCCGCCGCCCGGCCACCCGGAGCTCGGGTAGTGGGCCGCCTTCCCGATCGGGGCGTCGATTCCGTCGCCCTCGATGATCGCGAGGTCGATGCCGAGCCGTGCGATCCGGATGCGGTTCGCCCGGATCCCCGCCCCGAGCGCCGGGCTTGGCGATGGCGGAGCTGCGCTTGGCCCGGCGTCTGGCCCGGAGGCCGTCGGGGCCACGGTAACGAGCGGCAGATCGCCGAGCGCGGGCGACTCGCTGGCCCCGATCCCGGGTGTCGCGGAAGGCGTCGCGCTGCCGGCGGACCCACCACCGAGCGCGATCGCGAGACCAATCGCCAAGGCGACGACCGCGAGGGCCACGCCGAAGATGGTCCGGCGCCGGGAACCTTCCCGGCTGGGACGCGGTTCCGATTCGGTCATGGCAGCGACTCGCCGGGTCCGGTCACGCCCTCATTCGCGATTGCCCGGCGAACCGCCGCGTTCAGCGGTGCGCGGAGGCGAGGCGACGGATGCCGAGGCCACCGACGAACACGAGGGCGAGGGCTGCGACAGCGAGGGTCCCGAGCGGCGCGTCCTGGGACGGGACGTCTCCCGGCAGCGTCGACGTGTTCGGAAGCACGCCGCCGGTCGGGCCGCACGATGCATTCAGGACCGCAGAGGCGCTGACGGTTCCAGCAGTCGCCTGCACGTTCCGGGCGACGCTCACGGGCCCGAGTGTCACCGTCGTGGTGGCCACGCCATCCGCATTGGTGATCGTCGGCGTCTTGTTGACCTTGTCGCCCGTATCTCCAGCGAGGAACGACCACTCGACCGACTGTCCGGCGACCGGCGCGCCGTTCGCATCGACGAACGTCGCTGTCAGCGTGAATGGCGTTCCGCAGGCGATGACGCCGGATACCGTCACGGATCCCTTGACTTGATCCTGATATCCAAGGGCGGTCATGGACGTCACCAATAGGACGGCCGCGGCCGCGAGACTGGCAACCCACCAAGTCCGGCGCTTCATCGTTCGGTCTCCCTCATTGCGGGGCGGCCCGCCCCACTGCCCCCGGGAGCCCGCAGACAACTTCTGCGGGGCCCGACTCGCGCACAGGCATTAGTACCGTGCCGCGACCGAATTCATCCTACACGCAGGCGCAATACTGTGCGTACTTCTTGGCCATCGCGAGCGCGGACACGGTGCGTCGCGGCAACGCCGTGCTGGGACAGTGCCGGATCCAGGTGTGTCAGGTGGACCCGAGGTCACCCAGCCGGCGGAGCAGCTCGGTGGCAACCGCCCGGTAATCGTCAGCGGCGCGGCTCGTCGGGGCATACCGGGTGATCGGCAGGCGCGAGGCCGGTGCCTCGGCGAGGCGGATCGCCTCGCGCACCGACTGTTCCAGGACAACCGGGCCGAACTGCGCCCGAAGCTGGCCGATCACCCCCCGGACGTGACCGGTCCCGTTCACGCGGCACGCGACGATGCCGAGGAGCTCCAGTCGTGGGTTGACGTGCCGGCGGGCTCGCTCGATCGACGCGATCACGCTCGCCACGCCCGAGAGCCCGAGCGCGTGGGCCTCGATGGGGATGACGACTCGATCGCTGGACACGAGCGGCGCTAGCGACAGGTACCCGAGCGTGGGTGGCGTATCCACGAGGATCAGGTCCCAGTAGTCGGGCAACCGTGCGAAGCCGCGAACGATTGCGAGCCCGGTGTCGTTCCGACCCTTCTCGCCGGACGGGACCAGGCTGGGGCTGGTTGGGATGAGGTCGACCCCGGGCGCCGTCGAGGCGACCACGAGCTCGGAGGTCCGGATGCCGCCCGCCGAGAACTCGACGAGCCCGATCGGCGATTCGCGACCCCCGAGCCAGTCGGTTGCCGAACCCTGGGGATCGAGGTCCACGACGAGCACCTTGAGGCCGCGCTCGGCAAAGGCGGCCGCGAGGCTCACGGTCGTCGTGGTCTTGCCACTCCCACCCTTGTTGTTCGAGACGGCGATCGTTCGCACCTCAGCGATCGCCTTCGATGCGTCGGACGACGCTCTCGAAGAAGTCGTCCGCGACGGAGTCGACGCTCGATGGCGTCCGCAGCAGGGGATCCGGCGATGTGTCACTCGGTTGCCGCTGGCTCGCCGTCGAGGGATCCTGTCCCGGGAGCTCTCCTGCCGAGATGATGGGCAGCTCCAGCGGCAGGCTCGGAGGGGTTGGCAGCACCGGCGCACCGGCCGGGGCCGCAGGTTCCGGCACCATCGTCGGCGAGGCGGCCGGAAGCGGGGACGACGCGGTCGGAGGAGCCAGCGATACATTCCAGAGCGCCAGCGCGGCCTCGTACGCCCGCCGCTCGGCGGTGTCGAATGCCGCCGCCTTCGTCGTCCCTCGACCGCGCCTCAGGCGCGCGACGAGTCGGCGGGCAACGGCGCGCCAGCCCGTCGGCTCACGTGGGGCTGGCGGGATCGTCACGTCGGCAACTGTACGGGTTCCGTGGATCCGGTCGGTCGGCCGCCCAACGACGCCCTCCGATCCTTGCGCTCAGCCGCGCAGGCTCTCCCCCGGTTCCCAGCCGTACAGGTCGACGGGCCCGAGGCCGCGAGCGTCGAGCTCCGCGCGGAGCTGCTCAGGAGTTCCCGCGAGCAGCGGGAAGGTGCCGTAGTGGATCGGCGCGACCGCGTCGACACCGAGAAGCTCCACGGCCAGGGCCGCCTCGCGGGGCCCCATCGTGTAGTGGCCGCCGATGGGCAGGAGCGCCAGGTTCGGGCGGTAGAGCTCGCCGATCAGGCGCATGTCGCTGGTCACGTTCGTGTCACCGGCGTGGTAGATCGTGTAGCCGTTCTCGAGCCGGATGACGAAGCCGGCCGGCTCGCCCAGGTAGAGCGTCGTCTCGCCGCCGGGGTTCCAGTCGCCAGCGGAGTGGTCCGCACCCGTCATGGTGACCGCGATCTCGCCGAACGCGAACGTGCCGCCCTTGTTCATGCCGGTCGTCGCGTCCGCCCCACCCGGCAGCCGTCGTGCCAGCCAGAGGCTCATCTCGTGGATGCACGGCCAGGTCGGCCGGAGGCGGCTCGCGAGAGCGACCGCGTCGCCCATGTGGTCGCCGTGGCCGTGGGTCACGAGAAGGAGGTCGCAGGCCGTGACGGCATCGGCCGCCTTTGGGCTCTTCGGGTTCCCGAACCACGGGTCGATCAGGATCGTCTTCCCGCCAGGCGTACGGACCTCGACGCAGGCGTGGCCGTACCAGGTGATCGTCGTCGCAGCGTCGAGGCCCATCGCTTCGCTCCTCGTCAGAGGTTGATCACGTAAGAAGACACGGCCGGATCCGGGGGACCGGGCGGCCCGGGACCGACGACCGTTGGCGGAGTGTGCACGCGGCCGGCAGGGCGAGGCAAGAGGGTTCTGCTCTCCGGGCCGAGCGCCCCGGAGCGACCTCGTCACCGCCCACGACGGACACCCGGGACGCCGCCGCATTCGACACCGCCGCATCCGCCCCGTGCCGCGGGCCGACTACACTCCGTTGCGATGCCCGCCGAGCAGATCGCCCGGAACCTCGCCTTCGTGAACTGGACGGTCCTTGCCGGCCTGGCCGTGGGGGCCTTCGCCTCGGTCGTCCTCCTTCGCCTGCGGACGGACGCCACGAAGGGCTACCTGGGATTCACGGGGTTGTGCGCCGCCGCGTTCGGCGGGCTGGCCTGGCTCGCCGACGGCGCGCTCCCCGCCGTCGCCGCGGCGGGCTCGCCGGTCACGGTGGACGCCACGTGGGACCTCCTTCGTCGCGTGCTGCTGGCGATCCTGGCGCTCGGCGCGCTGGGTTACTCGATCGGCCTCTTCCGCGGTGCGCGCGCGCCGCTCCTCGGGCTCGGCACCCTCGCGGCGGGGCTCGGCACGCTCGTGGCCGGCGCGCTCACGTGGGGCGGTGGCGTGGTCGGTGCCGTTCCGCTGGCGCTGCAGCTCATCGCACTGGCGTGCGCGATCGGCGGCTCCTTCGCGGGGATGATCCTGGGCCACTGGTACCTGGTGACCCCGAAGCTCTCCACGGGGCCGGCGCTCGCCCTCACCCGGGGGCTGTTCTGGGTGGTCGCGCTGCAGGTCACGCTCTTCGCGGCGTGGGTCGGATTCGGAGGCGGCCAGAACCTGGCGCCCTTCGGGCCGCTCACCGGGCCGTGGGCGCTCTTCGTCTGGCTGCGCCTGCTGGTCGGCCTCATCTTCCCGCTCATCATCACCTGGGCGGCCGGGCAGACAATCCGGACCCGATCGATGGAGTCCGCGACCGGCCTCCTGTACATCGATGTCGGGGCGATCGCGTCGGGGACGATCCTCGCCGCGGGCCTCTACTTCGGCGCCGGCCTGCTGGTCTGAGAGGGGGTAGAGGTCCGATGACAACGCGTGGCGGGTTCGTCCCCTCGGTCGTCGACCGGTCCTGGATCGAGTCGGCGGCCGCTCCCCTCCATCCCGTCCTCGAGATGATCGAAGCGGCAGCTGGGCCGGACGGCATCCCGATCCTCGACCGCGAGGCGGGGCGAGTCCTGGCCGCGCTTGCCGCGGGGCGCCGCAGGGTCGTGGAGGTCGGCACGGCCTTCGGCTACTCCACCCTCTGCATGGCCCTCGGCCAGCCGACCGACGGCACGATCGCGACGATCGACCCGGATCGATCACGGACGGACCGCGCGCGAGGCTGGTGGCGGCAGGCCGGGATCCCGGAGGAGAGGATCGTCGTCGTGAACCGCCCTGCCCTCGACGCGTTCGCGGCCGGTGCCGGTGAGCCGGCGCTCGCGGGACCCTTCGACCTCGCCTTCATCGATGCGCTCAAGCACGAGTACACGGCATACGTGACGGCGATCGTCCCGCGGCTGGCCCCGGGCGCGCTGTTGATCGCGGACAATGTCCTGTGGGCCGGCCGCGTCTCGGGTGAGCGGCCCAGCAACCCGGGGGATGCCACCGATGTGCTCCGAGCCTTCGACACGGCCATGCTGCGCGACCCGCGCTTCACGGCCACCATCCTGCCGATCGGGGATGGCCTGCTCCTCGCCGGCTTCCGCGGGTGAGCCCGCGAACGGAGCGACCATGACGAGCCCGCGGTCATGACGGCCGACGATCGACTGATGCACGTGCGGGTCCGCCTGTTCGCCCGCCAGCGGGAGCTGGCCGGGACGCGCGAGGTGACCCTCGACCTCGCCGAGGGGGCGACGATCGAGGACGCCTGGAAGCGGCGTAGCAGCCCGGGTTCCCGCGATTGCGTCGGGGCGGCCGTTCGTGCGGTTCGCGCGAAACGGCGACTACGCGGACGCCGAGACGTCCCTGGCCGATGGCGACGAGGTGGCCTGCATCCCGCCGATCAGCGGCGGCGCGGGCACGGAGGACGCGGCAGGCGACGACCCGGTGATCCGCCGCTTCGAGCTTCGCGCGGAGCCGTTCCCGACTTCCCTCGCCCGCGAGCTTGCCGATGCGGTTGCGACCCCGGTCGACGGCGCCGTCGTGATCTTCGAGGGTCGAACGCGGTCGACGCCGGGCACCCCGGCGCCGGGCGAGGAGGACGAGGCTGCGCGCCACGCGGGTCACGCAGTTGCGTCGCTCGAATACGAGGCCCTGGAGCCGCTGGTTCGTCGGGTCTGGGGTGAGATCGCGGATGACGTGGAGGCCCGCTTCGGGGTCCGCCGGCTGGCGATCGCGCACCGAACCGGCGACGTGCCGTTGGGCGAGGCGAGTGTCATCATCGCCGCTGCGGCGCCGCACCGGGACGCCGCGTTCGCCGCCGCGCGCCATGCGATGGACGAGACGAAGGCGCGCGCGCCGATCTGGAAGGCCGAGCATTTCGTCGACGGCCACGTCTGGATCGGTGAGCCGGCACGCACGGATAGCGTGAAGTGACAGGAGGGGTGATGGCCGCGTCGTCCTCACCGCCCGAGTCTCCAGCTCTGCCCGCGTCGCTTCCGGAGAGGTCGCCTGGTGACCGATCCGCTTGCAGTCGCGCTTGAGCGGGTCATCCGGCTCGCCTCGGACCTGGCAGGCGCCTGGAGCACCCGGGCGCGCGCGTCCACGACGGTGGCCCGCGAACGTGCGATCCTCCGCCTCTTCGGCGTGGCGGGGCTCGACCACTCGGGCGTGCCGCTCGCGTCGGCGGTCGTGGAGCGCGCGATGGGCGAGGATCCGGCCCGCCTCGGCAGCGGGATCGCCCTCCCGTTCGCGATGGCGCTGCTCGAATACGACATCGCCCCGCAGCAGCTTGCGCTCGACGTCGCGAACGGGGCGATCGACCTCGCGTTCGAGGCACAGCTCCTGGCCGACCCCGAGCGACGTTCCGCCGCCGAGGCGGAGGTCCGGCGCATGGCGGCGCTCGCGGTGGAGCGCATCGACGCGAACCGCACCGCGCGCCGGGAGACCCTGGCGGTCGTCGGCGAGACCCCCCGCCCGTGGATCGGCGCGACGCTGGCAGCGCCGGGCCTTGACACGGCACCGGACGAGGCCGAGGAGCTGATCGACGCGGGAGCCGACCTCCTGCGCATCCGCGTCCCGGCGATCCGCGAGCTCGCAATGCGGCTCCACGATCGCGGGATCGATTCGCACGACTGGCGTCCCCGCCCATCGGGCACCCATGACCCGGAGGAGGATCCCGCGGACGTCCCGACGGGCAGCCAGCGCGCGCTTGCCACGCTGCGGGCGCGCGTCGATGAGGCCGCCGCGGAGGCGCGCCGCTACGTCCGGCTCTCGAGCGTGGCCTCGGCCCTCGCCGCACCGGAGCAGGCGCTGGTCGCCGCCCTCGAGCGGATCGACGTCGTGGAGGCAGATCCGATCGCCGAGATCGTCGCCGACGGGGTGGACCCGGACCGGGCGCTCGCCGACCATTCGTTCGGCCATCGGCTCCTGCGTCGCGCGGGCACGCTTGTCATGATCGGGCCGGGGCCGCTCGTCGTGGCCCCCGACCTCGCCACGGGCGTGCCCGCCAACGCCGCGACCCGGGCGGGCCGCGCCTTCGCGATGCAGGCGTTGTCGGTCGCCTTCGCGCTCGCAGACGGCGTCCCGGAGGAGCAGCTGATCGCGGGCGCGCTGACGCCCTGGCTGGCCGGCGAGCCGAACCCGGCGACACAGGCGCTCGCGACCGTAGCGCTTCAGCGCAGCGCCTGGCCGTCCACCTGGCTCGCGTTCGAGGAGCCGGCCGCATCGGGCGCGATCGCTGCGCGATGGCCGTTGCTGCTCGCGCTCGGGCTCGCGATCTCCGGCCCGTCCGCCATCGTGGTGCGAACTGCTCGTCGGGCGGAGCTCCCTTCGATCGTCACGTCGACGCGCGCGACGGCCGCCCTCGCGACGGAGCTGGTGGCGACGCCGGCGGAGTCGCTGACCCGGCCGGCCGTGGCGGCCCACGCCGCGGCGCTGCTCGCGGCCGCCGCGACCACGCTCGAGCGACTGGGCGACGAGGGTTGGAGCGCCCTGCTGGGCGAGCCGCTGGGCGGGGTCGGGCGACCCCGCCTGGGTGCGACCGCCGTGACGGAGCAGACCGAGCCGTTCGACACGCTGACCGACGCGCTCGGCGGGGGCTGATCCGCGCCGCCGGTTGGGCGACCTCGCGGCGAATCCCGCGCTCGCGGTCGCGCCAGGCGCTCGCGGCCAGGCGCTCGCGGTCAGGCGCTCGCTGGGCCGCCCTTCCGGGCCTCTTCGACCGCGCCCAGCGCGTCGCGCAGGCGCCCGATCCATTCGCTCTCGTGCTCGCCGACGAGCTTGACGCACCAGGCGAGCGCGTCGCTCCGGCTGCGGGCCACGCCGGCCTCGACGAGCGTGTCGAGCACCATCCGCTCCGGTTGGCGGAGGCGCGTCATCGCCGGGATTCCTGCCGTCGTGAAGAGCGTCCGCTCTCCGCCGAGGACGACGCCCCAGGAGACGATCTTGCGGAATCGATGCTGGGCATCCTCCGCGATGGCCATCCGGGTGCCGCGGCTCTCGTCGCGGAATCGCTCGATGCGCGACGCCCGTGCAGCCGCGCGCGCCGCATCACTGGCGTCGGCGGGCAGCTCGATGTCGGCGAGTGTGCCGACCACCAGGATCTCCTCGCGGTCGACCGTGATCTCCGGGGCTCCGGTGAACCAGCCGTCGGTGAGGCGCCCGGCGAACCAGCCGGTGATCTCGTCATGGGTTGCGTGCTGTGACATTGGGATAACGCTCCTGCGTGAACGGTAGTGGCCCCGTCGGGCGTGGGCCAGTAGGGCGTGGCAGATTACATCATTACTCGAAATCCGTGCAACGAGCCGGGTCGCCATGCCGGTGATCGCCGCGGGCCGTCCTCGGCGCGGCCCTCGGCGCGGCCCGCGGCGTGTCCGGTGGCCGCGGCCGATGGGTGCCGGCGCGCGTCGTGTACTAGGCTGAGTCCCGGAAGCCGGGACGGATGTGCGCCCCGCCAAAGGAGGCGATGTGACCAGGTCCGTTCTGCTCTGGATGGCCCGCAACCCCTGGCTGCGCGGGCGCCTGCCGCGCCTCGGGTTCGTGCGCCGGGCGGTTCGACGCTTCATGCCAGGCGAGGACGCGGAGTCGGCCTTCATCGCGGCCGCGGGGCTGGCTGCCAGCGGGCAGGGGATCCTCTTCACCCGGCTGGGCGAGAACCTGGCCGAGCTCGCGGAGGCGGACGAGGTCGCGGCCCACTACCGCTCGCTGCTCGATCGCGAGGCGTTGCTGCCGCACCCGCCAGAGCTCTCCGTGAAGCCCACCCAGCTCGGGCTCGACATCGATGCCGAGGCCTGCTTCCGGCACCTGGACGCCCTCGCTGCGCGGGCGGGCGAGGCCGGCACCTGGCTCTGGCTCGACATGGAGGGCTCGACCTACGTCGACGCGACGCTGGACCTCTACGAACGCCTCCGGGCGGCCCATCCCAACGTGGGGATCTGCCTCCAGGCGTACCTGAAGCGGACGCCGGCGGACCTGCGCCGCCTCCTGCCGCTCCGGCCGGCCGTGCGGCTCGTGAAGGGCGCCTACGACGAGCCCGCGGAGATCGCCTTCCGCCGTCGGCCCGAGGTGGACGCGGCGTACCAGGCGCTCGCCCTCGTGCTGGCGGAGGCAGCCCGGGATGGTCGCGCCCGTTGCGCGCTGGGAACGCACGACAGCGGCCTCGTCGAGCGGATCGCGGCATTCGCCGATTCGACGGGGGTGGCACGCGGGTCGCTGGAGGTGCACATGCTGTACGGCATCCGCGCGCGCGAGCTGGCAAGGCTCAACGCGGCAGGCTTCCCCGCGTCCACGCTGATCGCCTACGGCGCCTTCTGGTACCCGTGGTACATGCGCCGGCTCGCCGAGCGGCCCGCAAACGTCCTCTTCGCGCTCCGGCAGCTTCTGCCGTAGGGCGTCGTCGCCTCCGACGCCCCTCAGACCGTTTGCGTCTGCGCCGTCGCGCCGGCGCCGTCGCGCCAGGCCGGCTCGCTGGGCCTAGTGGACGCGCGACTCCAGGCCCGTCCAGAACGGTTCGCGCAGCTCCGTCTTCAGGATCTTCCCGGTCCCGCCCTTGGGAAGGGCGTCGCGGAAGTGGATCTCACGCGGCACCTTGAAGCGTGCGAGCCGCCCGCGGCAGAAGAGCTTCAGCTCCTTCGCGCTCGCCTCCATCCCGGGCTTGAGCACGACGAGCGCCACGGGTGCCTCGCCGAACGTGCCGTCCGGCGCGGCGACGACGGCGCACTCGAGGACCGAGGGATGGGCGGCCAGCGCGTTCTCCACCTCGACGGACGAGATGTTCTCGCCCCCACGGATGATCACGTCCTTGGAGCGGTCCTTGATCAGGACATAGCCGGCCTCGTCGAGCGTGGCCATGTCGCCCGTGCGAAGCCAGCCGTCGCGCATGGCCGCCGCCGTTGCATCCGGATCGCGGTAGTAGCCGGCCATGACGCTGTTGCCGCGCACCACGATCTCGCCGATGCGCTCGCCGTCCGGCCGGACGTCGCGCCCCTCGCTGTCCACGACGCGGAGCTGGACGCCCGGGATCGGCCAGCCGGTGAGCGCCTGGCGCTCGTGGCGGCGCTCGGGCGGCTCGGCGTCCGTGAGGACCTGGCGTGGCAGCGCCAGCGTGAGGATCGGAGCCGTCTCGGTGAGGCCATACCCCACGATCGCCTGCACGCCCAGCTGCTCCTCGAGCGCGTGCACCAGGGCCGGTGAGGCCGGCGAGCCGCCGATGATCACCTGGCGAAGGCTGGAGAGGTCGAAGCTCGGACGCTCGTGGTGATGGACGAGCGCGTTGAAGATCGCCGGCACCGCGAGCAGGCGCGTCACGTGATGGCGCTGGACGAGCTCCATGAGCGCCGTCGGATCGAAGCGCCGCAGCATGACGTGGCGGCCGCCGACCATCGTGAGGAAGTGCGGGACGCCCCAGCCGTTCACGTGGAAGAGCGGCACCACGTGGAGGATCACGTCCTCCTCGCCGAACCCGAGGGAGATCTGGGCGTGGACGGAGTGGAGGTACAGCTCCCGGTGGGTGAGGGCGACTCCCTTCGGCAGGCCCGTCGTGCCGCTCGTGTAGAAGAGCTCGGCGGTGGCGTTCTCGTCGACCTGCGGGCGGCGCGGCTCCGGGGAGCCGCCCGAGAGGAGCGCTTCATACTCGTCGCTCGCGATGCCGCCCGGCTCGTCCTTCCAGGATCACGAAGCGCGGTCGCGTCGTGAGCTCGGGGACGATCGCCTCCACGAGGGGCAGGAAGTCCCGGTGGAATGCCACCAGCTTCGAGCCGGCGTGGTCGAGGATGTAGGCGATCTCGCGCGGGGTGAGCCTGATGTTGATCGGGTTCAGCACTGCGCCCGCCTCCAGGACGCCGTAGTAGGCCTCCAGGAGGTGGTGCGTGTTGTAGGTGATGAACGAGACGCGATCCCCAGCCCCGATCCCCAGCCCCAGGAGCGCGTTCGCGAGCCGATGCGTGCGCTCGGCGTATGCGCGGTAGGTGAACTGCTGCTCGCCATCGATGATGCCGACCTTGTCGCCGAAATAGGTCGCGGCTCTGTCACGGAACTCGAGGACCGAGAGCGGCACGAACACCGGGAACCTCCATGCTCGACGGGCGCCGTCGCAGGCCGCAAGTGTCGCGCACCCGGCCCGCTCCGTCACGCGCCATCGCACCCCACGGGCATGCGGCGCGATGGGAACGCCCGGCCGCGGGCGTATCGCCTCCCAGGTTAGTTGTCATATGACAAGTAACGTGGTAGTCTCCGGTGATGAGCGACGACGCCGCAACAATCGAAGCCGTCGACGTGCTCGAGCTCATGGCACGGGCAACGATCGACGTGACAACGCGGGTCCTCGCGGATGCCACCCCCGGTCTCGACCTGAGCCTGCTCCAATGGCGCGCGCTCGTGGTCATCGGGGACGATGCGACCGGTGCCCGGGTCGGCCGGGTCGGCGAACGGGTCGGCGTCCCGCTTCCGGCCGCCAGTCGCCTCGTGCAGCGCCTCCGGCGGCGTGGGCTGGTCCACCTCGAACGGGATTCCGACGACGGGCGCGCCACGCGCGTCCGGCTGACGCACGTCGGCCACCAGACCCGTTCGAGCGTTCTGGCCCGCCGCCGCCACCTCATCTCCGAGGCTCTC
Organism: uncultured Chloroflexia bacterium; assembly: GCA_963734535.1. GTDB lineage: Bacteria > Chloroflexota > Limnocylindria > Limnocylindrales > CSP1-4 > CTSoil-043. The sequence continues at coordinate 187,097 of CAVTHS010000007.1, forward strand.
GGCCAGACGCTCCTGCCCGCCGAGGCGGTCCAGGGGCTCCGCGTCGTGGCCGAACGCTTCGATCGACTGGGCCGGGAGACCCCGGCTCCGCGCACTGGGCCCACCGGGGGCCCGGAAAGGGGAACCATGAACGAGTCCGATACGCACCAGACGATCAAGACCGGCACCTTCGCCGAGGGCGAAGAGACGACTCCCGAGAAGGACGCCGAGGATCGCGTTCTGCATCGCGGCAGCTTCGCGTCCGGCGAGGAGACCAAGCCCGAGGAGAATGCCGAGCGACGCATCCATGGGCGCGGCGGGTTCGCCGTGGGCCAGGAGGAGGATCCGAAGGACGACGCCGAGAAGCGCGCGCATCCCGGCACCTTCGGCGACACGAAGCCAACGGCCTGATCTGCTGCGTGTCCGGCTCGGGGGCCGGACGCTCGAACCCTGGCCCCACGGCGGCCCGCCGGGACCGACGTGGGGCCCCTGTCCGGAGGAGCAACCCCTGCGCAACGCCCGACAGGGGACGCTGGGCCCTGCGGCTCGTCGCGCCCCGCTCCCGGCAGGATCTCGGTGGTCAGGACACCTGCTGGACGAGCCGGTGGGGACGCCGCGCCCGGCTCGGGACGTCGATCCATCCGAGGAGCAGGAGAGCGTGGGGGATCGAGACGGCGCCGAGTCGCTGGTAGAGCGACGAGAGGTTGTTCTTCGCGGTCGAGTAGCTGATCCTCAGGCAGTACGCGGCCTGCTGGACGCCCCCGTGCTGGCAGACCTCCGCGAGCACCTCGAGCTCACGACTGCGGGGTGGCGTCCCGAACTCGGATCGGGGTCCGAAGCCACCGTGACCGTCGACGACGTCGTGGAGGACGACCGCAGCGAGCTGCCGGCGGAGGCGACGCGCCCTGGCCTGGGCCGCATCACGGGCTCGCTGCTCGTCGTTGCGGCGGCTCATTGGCTGAGCGCCTCGCCGCGCAGGTCGCGGATCGTCGTGTTGCTGACGTCGTGGGTCCGGCTCCGTTCGCCCGGCTGCCAGTTCGGGCACCGCCATGCGAAATTCGGGCCGAACTCGCCGGTGTCGCGATCGTAGCCGTCGCCGGCGTGGTACCAGCGCATGCCGGCGCCGCACCGGCCGCAGAACCGCCACGGGAGACCGTTTCGCGTGGGGGTCGTCGTGGCGACGGGGGTTCGAAGGGGGATTGGTCGGCCTGACGCCCTCTGGGCGCCGCTGTCGAGTGCTGACAACCGTCGTGCCTCCTCCCTACCGGGGCGTCGCGAGACGATCGCGACGAGCGGTGGAACGGGGACGGCAATCGAGATCGACCCGACTTCGAAGCGCTGGGGTTTGGGTCTGGGCAAGTTCCGGGCAAGCCTGACGCCGTCCTGGTATTGCGGGCCCTGGCACATCGCCACGCTGGACCTGATGCCCCCTCGCGGGGGTCGTCACCCGAAGGGGGCGATCGACGTCGCGGAGTATGCCACCACTTGTCCCGCGGCGCCCTCGAGGTCGCGGACATCTCGACCGCGGCCCAGCGGCGACGCGCCCGCCGATCGTCGCTCACGCGGCCAATTCTGTGACTTGCGCAAGTACGCAAGAACCTGCTAGGATGACGCCGTCGCCGCGCGGCGCATGACCAGTCGAGGAACCGCCAGGACCATGCAACCGACCCAACCGACGCTCGAGCACTACCGGCTGCACGCTGACGTCTGCCGGGTCCTGACGGACCCGAAGCGCCTGATGCTGATCGCCGCCCTTCGGGCGGGCGAACGGTCAGTCGGTGAGCTTGCGCTGGAGATCGGGGCGGCTCTTCCGAACGCGAGTCAGCACCTCGCGGTCCTGCGGACGGCCGGGCTCGTCGAAGGCCGGCGGGTCGGAACCACGGTGGTCTATCGGCTGGCGGAGCCCGCCATCACCGACGCCTGCGACATCATCTCCGCGATCGTTGCCCGCCGGGTCGGGCGCTCGGTGATCCCATCTGCCGGGCACGCGCCCGACGCCTCCCTTCCTGGCATCCAGAGGTGACCGCATGACCGTTCTGACCAGCTTCACGTTCGGAACCCGGCTTCCGGGGACGATCGCCAGCGTGCGACCGAGCGTCGAGGCCGCGCTCAAGGCCGAGGGCTTCGGCATCCTCACCGAGATCGACGTGCAGGCGACGATGAAGGCGAAGCTCGGCGTCGACCGGGCGCCCTATCTCATCCTCGGCGCGTGCAACCCGCCGCTCGCCCACCGGGCGCTCGAGGCCGATCCATCGACGGGCGCGCTCCTGCCGTGCAACGTCGTCCTCCGCGAGGATGCCGGCGAGATCGTGGTGGAGGCGATGGACCCCATGGCCGCCCTCGGAATCGTCGACGCCCCGGGCGTCCGCGCGGTCGCGGAAGAGGCGAAGGCACGCCTGGTCCGGGCGATCGACGCGCTCGCGGCGGGCGCCTGACGCACCCCATTCCGGAGGCCGCCGCGCCCGACGCGACGACCGCCCAAAGGAACCCTGGACGGAGATCCACCTCATGGCTGTCAAGACGGCATCCGTCACGCTGGACGGGTTCGACCTCCGCTTCGTCGCCACGTCCGGCAGCGGGCACACGTTCGTCCTGGACGACGGCAAGGGAGATGCCGGGCCGCGCCCAGCTGAGCTGATCCCGATGGCGCTGGCCGGCTGCACGGCGATGGACGTGATCTCGATCCTTCGCAAGAAGCGCCAGGACGTGACGCGGTACGAGGTGCGCGCCGAGGGTGTGCAGATGGACGAGCACCCGAACGCGTTCACCCGCATCGACGTCCTCCACGTGGTTGAGGGGTCCGGGGTCGACGTGGACGCGCTGCGCCGCGCGATCGAGCTCTCCGCGACGAAGTACTGCAGCGTCGGCGCGACACTGGCGGCCGGCATCACCGAGATCCACCACGCATATCTCCTGCGCGGCGACGACGGCTCCGAGCGGACGGCCGAGGTCCTTGTCCTCGGTCCTGGTGCCGATCCGGTCGGGACCGTAGCCCGGGTGCCTGCCGCGGCCGCCGCGGCAGGCTGAACGTCCGACCCCGCTTCCCACCTACTCGAGGGAGACAATCACGATGTCCAGCAAGCGCAAGAGCCGCCAGGCAACCGCGACCGCGCCGCGCCCGGGCGGCTCCACCGGGCGGTCGGGTTCCGCGAACCGCAATTCGGCCGGGTCGGGCACCACCCGTCGGTGGGTGCTGCTCGGGTCGGCGCTCGCGGTGGCGCTCATCGCGGCGGTCGCCGGCTGGGCGGTCCTCTCCGGTCAACCCGGCACAGGCAGCACAGGGTCAACCGGGGAACGGCAGGGGACCGTGATCCAGGCGAACGGTGGCCACTGGACCAACATCACCCCGGACACGCTCGCCTCGATGCTCGTGAAGAAGGACTTCACGCTCCTCAACGTGAAGACGCCGTACATCGGCGAGATCGCCGGGACCGATCTCTACGTCCCGTACACGGACCTCGCCGCCCGCGCCACGGAGCTGCCCGCAGACAAGGGCGCCAGGATCGTCGTCTACTGCCGGAGCGGCAACGAGAGCGCGATCGCGTCGCAGACCCTGATCGATCTCGGCTACACGAACATCGACAACCTCGATGGCGGGATGAACGCCTGGACCGCGACCGGCCGCCAGCTCGTGCAGCTCAACCGCGGGTGATCGGCTGCTTTGCCGCCCTGCGGCTCGATCGGCGCTTCTTCGCCTGGGCCGGCGCATGGGCGCTCGGTTCGCTGGTCGCCTTCGGGTTGGTTGCCGCGATCATCCCGAACCCGGTCTTCGGGCGGCAGATCCCGCCCGAGCCGTTCGCGATCGCCGTGTGGCTCCTCTCGGCACCGTTGATGGGTCTCCTCGGCGCCACCTATACGGCGGGCGCGTTGCCCGCGCCCGCCGCCGAGAACGCGCTGCCGCTCGTGCTCAGCGCAGCCGGTGACGTGGACGGCCGGCAGGGGACCACGATCGGGACCGCGGCGAGCCTTGGTGCCTTCCTTGCCATCGGCTGCCCGGTCTGCAACAAGATCGCGCTTGTCCTGCTGGGCACGAGTGGGGCGATGACGGTCTTCGCGCCGATCCAGCCGATCCTCGGGGCGGCGTCGCTCGTGCTCCTGGCGGGCACGCTCGCCTGGCGCTTCCGGCTCCGGGCGCGCGGAGGAGCCTGCCCGGTCTGATCCGCTGCCGGCGAGACAGTGAGCGGCGGCGGACGTCGGCCCTGCGGTCTCGCGAGCACGCGCGATCCACACACGCGAGGCCCAACGCCCACTCGGGCCCGCCCATATGATCGGGACGCGTCCCCGGTCCAGCTACGAGAGCAATGCGCGCGAGGTGATCGTGACACCCGGGAACCTGGGCATGCGCGGCGGTTCGGCGGGGGCGTTCCTGCGCCGGCAGCAGCGCGACTGGGGAGTGACCGTCGTGCGGACGTCGCTCGACCGGCTCGCCTACCAGATGGTCTTCCCGTACCTCTCGGTGTACATCGTGGCGCTTGGGGCCACGGCGACCCAGCTGGGTCTCGTGAGCAGCGTCGGGATGGCGGTTGCCGGGCTGGCAGGGCCGTTCACCGGCTGGCTCATCGATCGCCACGGACCCCGAACCTTCTACCTCGTGGGCATCGGGTTCCTGGCCGTCTCCTACCTCACCTACGCGCTGGCGAACAGCTGGCCGGTCACGATCCTGGCCATGATGGCCTACTGGCTCGGGTACTCCATCAGCGGCCACAGCTGCGCCACGATCTGCGGCAACTGCCTGGCCAACCGGGACCGGGCGACCGCCATGATGATCTGCGAGACCGTCGGCGCGGGAATGCTCGGGATCATCGGACCCATCCTCGGCGCATTCGTCGTCCTCTCGTCGGGAGGTATCGACCCCCGCGCCATCCGTCCGCTGTTCGTGCTCGCCGCCGGAATCAGCATCCTCACGTTCGTGATCGTGTACACGCAGCTCTCACCCCAGCGGTGGGGGATTGGCCGCAGCGTGGGCAACCCTTCCGCCGTGCTGCGCGACCTCCGCGAGGTGATGCAGGGGTCCTACCTGAAGCGGTGGCTGGTCATTGCCGCGATCGGGCAGCTCCCGGTCGGCATGGTGCTCGCGTTCTCGCAGGTGTATGCCCACGAAGTCAAGGGCGCCGATGCCCTGGTCCTTGGTGCCATGGCCGCCAGCAGTGCGGTGGTGTCGATCGTGCTCGCCGTCCCGCTGGGGAGGCTCGCGGACAGGATCGGCCGGAAGCGGGTCCTGTTCATGACGATCCCGCTGTTCATGGTGTCCAACCTGGTGCTCATCTGGGCCCCGGGTCCTGCCTTCCTGGTCGTGGCGGGAGGGCTCCAGTCGTTCTTCTTCCTCGGTGGTCCGATCTCGGCGGCGATGGAGCGCGAGCTCGTGCCCGCCGCCCACATGGGCCGCTGGATCGGCATCGCCCGCGTTGTCCGGATGCTTCTCAGCGCGGCCCTCGTCCTCGTTGCCGGGTTCATCTGGGACACCGCCGGACCCGCGTTCGTGTTCTTGGCGTTCGTTGCCATCGATCTTGCCGTCAGAGTGCCGCTTCTCGCGACGATGCCGGACACCCTCGGCATGAGCTTCGCGGCCACGCCGGCCCCGGCCGCGGACTGACGGGTCGTCGCCGGATCGGGCACTCGCGCGAACTCATGACCTTCGACCCTTGCCATCCCGCGAGGTCGACATATGCTCTTGGCATATGAGTGCCGAACGTCACCATGACCACCACCACGACGTGCAAGGCTGGGTGCGCCCGGGTGGGCGCCGTGGGCGCTGGCTGGAGCCGTTCCTCCTGCTTCTCGTGGCCGAGGGCGAGGCGCACGGCTATGCGCTCATCGGGCGCCTGAATGAAAGCGGCGTCGCGCCGGAAGGTGTCGATGTCGGGATGGCCTACCGGACGCTGCGCGAGTTGGAGACCGAAGGCCTGGTGCTTTCGGGATGGGTTGCCGAGGGTGGTGTCCCGCGGCGCGAGTACCGGCTGACCACCAAGGGCCGGACCGCCCTCAGCGAGTGGGCCTCGCTCATGTGCGAGCGCGGGCGCCTGATCGACGATTTCCTGGCACGCGAGGCACGCCTGGAGCGAGGCGAAGGAGGCTGACATGGGGTGCTGGCACGGCGGTTTCGTCCATTGCGGGCCCGCGGCGCCGTGCTGCTACGACCCGGCCGGCGTGGATGACCGGTATCCGGCCGTGACCTGGCCGCGGCGCCGCCGCGCGCGGCCCGAGGACCGCGAAATGCGGGCAGCGTCGCTCGAAGAGAGATTGGACCAGCTGCACGAGGAGCTCCGGCGCGTCGAGGCTGCCCTCGCCGAACTCGGTACGCAGGACTGACAGTGGAACAGGCGGGAGCCCGACAGGAGCGTTGACGATGCAGGCCTTGCCCAAGGTGTCTCACGAGCACCACGACCGACTGTGGCATTACGTCGACCAGCTCAACACCCTGGCCGACTGCATGAACACGGATTGCCTGGACACGGCCAGGCTCAGCGAGCGCCTGCCTGAGCTGCGGGACTTGCAGCTCGGGCTGACGAGCATGCTGATCCCCCACATGGAAGCAGTCGAAGCGGCCGTCTACCCCACGCTCGAGCGTCTCTTGGCGGATCGCCACACGACGGCCCCAATGGCGCTCGAGCACGGCGAGATCCGTCGACTTGTCGGGGCGATCGGCGAGTTCGCCGAGCACCCGCAGGCCCACGCGGACCGGGGCGCCGTCCTGGCGCTGCGCCGTGTCCTGCTGCGGCTCCACGCTCTCCTCAGCGCGCACCTCTCGGAGGAGGAGCTCTACATCCCGATCCTCGAGGACAGGCTGACGCCACCGGAGGAGGCGGCGCTCGCGAGGGCCCTCGACCACGTGGCAGCGGAGCGGTTGTAGGCGGGAGTGACAGCATGCGTGCAGCACGTCCAGGCTTCGAGGTCTGAACCTGGGCCGGGCCGACCGAGTGGTCGGCGATCGAAGCAGTCACCGGTGCGTGGCCGGCCGGTGCGAGGGCCACTTCCGGCCAATCGACATCGAGATGCAGGGAGAACATGACCAGGATTGCTGCCGTCTCTGAAGACGGCGTGACGATCAGCCAGCACTTTGGCCGCGCCCCGTTCTACGTCGTGGTCCGCGTGGAGGAAGGCAGGGTCGTCTCACGCGAGACACGGGACAAGCTGGGTCACGCGCAGTTCGCGGCGGAAGGCCACGAGGCGCCGCCCGACGCGGACCCCCGTGGGCACGGCTTCGATCCCGTTGCCCAGGACCGGCATGGGAGGATGGTCGCCGTCATCGCTGATTGCCAGGTCGTGCTGGCCCGGGGAATGGGCGCAGGTGCCTTCGCGAGCATGCAGCACGCGGGCATCGAGCCGGTCGTGACGGACGTCGAGAACATCGATGCAGCCGTCGAAGCGTACGTTGCGGGCGCGCTCCGCAACCACGTCGAGAAGCTCCACTAGACGCGCCCGTATCGGCTCGCCGCAGCCGCCGGCTGCTCAGCTCTCCGACCGAACCGCCCGAACGATCGCGTCGATCGGCCGGCGGCCAGCCGCGTCGCCACGCTGGACCGTCTCGGCCCGGTCGATCCTGAATCCCGTGAGGTCGGCCGCGACCTCGCTCGGCGTGATCAGCAGGTCGGGGTCCTGGGGGCCGCCGACCCCATCCGCGATGTTGGTCCGGTCGTGCCCGACGACCAGCAGCGTGCCACCGGGTGCCACGGCCGCGGCCGCCCGCGCGTACACCCCGCGTCGTTCCTCGCGCGGGAGGTGGATGAAGAACAGCGTCACCAGGTCGTAGGACCGGGCGCCTGGCGTCCATTCGAGGAGGTCGGCCAGCTCCCACTCCACCTGAACCCCGGAAGCTGCGGCGCGTGCGCGCCCGCGGTCGAGGGCGACCTGCGAAAAGTCGACCGCCGTGACGTCCCACCCGCGGCTGGCCAGCCAGACGGCGTTCCGCCCGTCGCCGGCCCCCAGGTCAATGGCGCGCCCCGGCGCGAGAGCACCGACCTCACCGAGAAGGGTCGGATCGGGCTCGGACGACTCGATCGGTTCCTGCCCGGCATGGCGCTCGTCCCAGCGCTCCCGACGGCTCGGACCCGGCGGCTGCTCGGGATCACGCATGGCCGGACACGCTGCGTCGCCGGCCCGTGCGGCCGACCTGCTCGTCCAGCTGCTCGCGGATCCGAATCGCCATGGCATCCTCGATCACGGTGTCGGGGTCGCGCAGGCCACCCAGCGTTGCCCTGACCCCCACCAGGCTGGCATACAGCGGCGGACATGTCGGGCAGGCCTCGAGATGCGCCTCGACGGCCGTCCGCGTGGCGAGGTCGAGCTCGCCGTCGAGGTACGCGGAGACGTGCCGCCGGGCGCGCCAGCAGCGCAGGGGCTGGGCGAGGCTCGCCCGACGTCGCTCGTCATCCTCCGCAAGCGCGCTCACGAGGAGCATCCGTCCCCTCCGGAGGCGCTGCTTCGTCGCCGGAAGCCCCGTCGACATCGCTCGAGCGATCTCGATGCCTGTCCATCCAAGGACGTCGTGGAGCACGACGGTGACGCGGTAGATGACCGGGAGCCGCGCCAGCGCGTCCTCGAGCTCGTCCCTGAGCTCGGCGCGATCGAGGACGCGTTCGGGCGCCACGGAGTACCGATCATCCCGCCAGTCTGCCTCGACGGCGTCGATGTCCAGCTCGTCATGGTGGACCCGGGAGCGGTCGATGATCCGGTTCACAAGGCTGCGGCGGAGCCATGCGCCGAGCGACGCCGGGTCCCGAAGCTGGTCCCGGCGCCGCCAGGCGCCCACGATGGTCTCCTGGGCGCAGTCCTCGGCCTGGTCCGCGTCCCGGACGAGCCGTGTCGCCAGGTGCACGAGCCGTGGGAGCTCACCCGCGAGCGCAGTGGCGAACTCGTTCCCGTCCTCCGTGGCGTTGTTCGGCAACTCGACCCTCGCTGGGTGGTTCAGCGCGCCTTCGACTTCGTGCTGACCCGCAGAAGCGCGTACAGCGGGCAGAAGCCAACGATACCCGTCACGAGCGCGATCGCCGCGACGAGCCACACGGCGTAGAGCAGCGGTGCCGTGACGGCTCCGCCGAGAGCGACCGCGGCCAGGGCGATGCCCAGGACGATGCGGATGACGCGATCGATGGGCGCTTCGTTGATCTCGAGCTTCATCTCGGTGTTCCTCTCGGCTTCGACGGGTCCATGACCCGTTCCTGCTCGAATGACGAGACCCGGTCCGGAATGGATACATCGGCGAAGACAAACGCCGCGAGACCTCCACCGGATCTCCACACGGTCTCCGTCGCGATTCCACGCGGTCGGTCCAGCCTGACCTGTGTCACGCGGCTGCCACGTCACTCGCGGCAGTCAGGCCAGATCAGAACGGGAGACATCGCATGTTCAAGCAGATCCTCGGGGCAGCGGGCGCCGGCCTTGCCAGCCTCGTCTTCGCCGCGACCGTCGTGGCAGCCGGCCCGACGCCCTCGCCATCGACGGCAACGACCCAGACCCGCGACACGGTCCCGGCCGTCCTCGGGCTGACCCAGGCCCAGGTCCAGGCGCTTCGCCACGACGGCCAGTCGCTCGCCCAGATCGCCGCGAAGCAGAAGGTCGATCCGCAGCGCCTCATCGACGCCCTGGTGGCCCGCTGGACCAGCCGGATCGATGTTCGCATCGCGAACGGGGCGCTGACCGCCGACGAGGCGACCAGGCTCAAGGCCGAGGTGCAGACCCAGGCGAAGAGCATGGTCAACCAGGTCACGCTCGGCGGGATGCAGGGTGCCGCCGTGGGCGCAGGCCCGCGGAACGGGGCAGGTCGTGGCGCTGGGATGGCGAATGGCACGGGCGCTCGCGGCGTGGGAACCGGGACCGGGACCTGCGACGGGACCGGCCCGAACGGAGCCGGCCGGCCGTAGCCACGAGGTTGTGCAGGACGGCCGAACCTTCGCAGGTTCGGCCGTCCTGCCATGCTGAGACCATGCCACGCATCCTGGTCGTCGACGACGAGCCTCACATCGTGGACGTGATCCGGGCCTACCTGGTCCGCGAGGGCCACGTGGTCGATGTCGCCCGCGACGGCGATGCCGCCCTGGCCAGCGCACGAGCGAACAAGCCGGACCTGCTGATCCTCGACGTCATGCTTCCCCGGCGTTCGGGCTTCGAGGTGCTCCGCGAGCTCCGGGCGACCGGCTCCGCTGCGGCCGTGATCATGCTCACCGCCCGCGACGACGTCATCGATCGAGTGGCCGGGCTCGAGCTCGGGGCCGACGACTACGTGACGAAGCCATTCGAGCCGCGCGAGCTCGTCGCGCGCGTTGGCGCGGTGCTGCGGCGCGTCGGGCGGCCGAACCCCGGCACGACGGCCGAGGCGTTCTTCGACCTTCGCGTCGATTCCGGTGCACGGGAGGTGACGCGTGATGGATCGGGGCTCGATCTCACGCGGACCGAGTTCGACCTGCTCGAGGCGCTCGTGGCCGACCGCGGCGTGGTGATGACGCGGGAGCATCTCGGTTCGGCAGTGTTCGGAGAAGCCTTCGACGCCTCCGACCGGGCGGTCGACAGCCACGTGAAGAACCTGCGCCGCAAGCTGGGACCCCGGCCGGACGGTGGCCAGTACGTGGAGACGCTCCGCGGGGTCGGATACCGGGCCGGCCGGCCGTGAGCCTGCGCCTGCGGCTCACTGCGGCCTTCGCCCTCGTCGCGTTGCTCACTGCCGGTGCCGTGGCGCTCGCCACGCCCTCGATCGTGGGGCGCGGCTTCGCCCTCGTGGAGGGGCCGGACGCGACCGGGGGTCCACAGGGTGGCGGGCGCGGTGCCGGCCCCATGGCCGGCGCGCACGCCCAGCAGGTCCAGCAGGACACGGTGATCGCGCTGATCGGCGTGGCGCTCGTCGCCGCGGCAGGCGCGTCGCTGCTGGGCTTCGCCCTCGCGCGGAGCATCGCTCGACCCCTCGGGACGCTCGAAGGAGCCGCTGCGGCGATCGCCCGTGGCGATCTCGCCCGACGATCGGGACTCGCCGAACGGACCGATGAGGTCGGCTCGCTCGGCCGATCCTTCGATACCCTCGCCGCGAGTCTCGAGGGTGCCGACGAGGCTCGCCGGCGGTTCCTCCAGGACGTCGTCCACGAGCTCAAGACGCCGCTGGCGGTGATCGACGCGACCACCAGCGCAGTGCTCGATGGGGTCTACGATCACGACGACCGCCACCTCGAGACGATTCGCGGCCAGGCCCGGCAGCTCTCGAGGATCGTCGACGACCTGCGCACGATCGGCCTCGCGGAATCGGGCGGCCTGACGCTCCGAATGGCGCCGACGCCGCTCGCCCCGATCCTTTCCGGCGATCGCGTCCGCGTTCGGCGCGGCCGCCGCCGCGGTGGGTGGTTCGATCGCGGTGAGCGTCCCGGGTGACCTCACGGTCCGGGCGGACGCGGACCGCCTGCGCCAGGCGATCGCGGCCCTGGTCGACAACGCGATCCGGCACGCTCCCGCGTCGCCGATCGCGGTCGAGGCGACGCCGCGCGCGGGCGGCACCCGGATCGAGGTCCGGGACGGGGGACCGGGGATCCCGGCTGCTGACCTCCCGCACGTCTTCGAGCGCTTCTACCAGGCCGACGAATCGCGCGACAGGACCGCCGGGACGAGTGGCCTCGGGCTGGCAATCGTCAAGGCCATCGCCGATGCCCACGGAGCTTCGGTGGGGGCCGCCAATGTCACGACCGGTGGGGCCCGTTTCTGGATCGACCTTCCCGGTTCGCCGGGCTGAGGGGCGCCGCGGCCGGCCTCGTGCGGCTAGTGGACCAGGAAGATGCTGCCGAGGAGAATCACGAGTACCCCGAGCGTGATCGCGACGTAGAGGCCGTCGGCCTCGAGCCAGAAGCCGACGACGCTCGTCGCGACGCGCAGGACCGGCGTGGCGAGCAGGACGACCAGCCCGGCCTGGGCGAACGCGACGGGGCGCAGCGCCAGCAGCCCGGAGACCAGGTACGAGAAGTCGGTCGGGGCCGCGGCCGTGGGCGGTGCCCCGAGGAGCGAGCCGTTCCAGCCAACCAGGAGTGACATGGCAAAGCCCACGGTCGTGAGCGTGGCGGCCGTGACCACGCCGGTGCGCAGGACCGCGCTCACGACGGCGCGAAACTGGTCGGGAGTCAGGCGCTCTCGCCGGGCGTCCCCGCTCACGCGCCCACCCCGAACCCGCGCAGCAGCGTCTGGATCCCGATCACCACGAGCACGGGGAGGAAGATCCACCGGACATGCCGGTTCGCCAGTCGCGGCAGGAGCCGCGCACCGAGCATCGCGCCGGCCAGCACCCCGAGCGCGACCGGGGCGACCAGGGTCGGATCCACGTCGCCGCGCCCCAGGTAGATCCCGGCCGACGCGGCCGCCGTGACGCCGATCATGAAGTTGCTGGTCGCCGAGGAGACCTTCATCGGCAGGCGCATCGCGCCGTCCATCGCGACGACCTTCAGGGCGCCCGAGCCGATGCCGAGGAGCCCGGACACGAGGCCGGCGCCCCACATGAGGGCGAATCCCAGGGGCACGCGCCGCGCGGCGTAGGAGACCTCGCGGCCGAGCCGGGCGTCCGGGTAGCTCGACGCGAGGCGGAGACGGGCGGCCAGCCCGCTCGGCTCGACCTCCGGCGGCATCTCCTCGCCGAGGCGCAGAACCTGCATGAGGGCAGAGCCAAGCAGGACGAGGCCCAGGAGGATGTAGAGGAAGGCTGGAGCGACGATTGCCGCGAGGAGCGCACCGACCACCGCCCCGGTCGTGGTCGCCAGCTCCAGGAACATCCCGATCCGCATGTCGGTCATGCGATCGCGCACGTAGGCGGCGGCCGCCCCGGAGCTCGTGGCGATGACGCTGACGATGCTCGCCCCGATCGCGAGGCGAATGTCGATTCCGAAGAGCAGCGTGAGTGTGGGCACGATCAGGATCCCGCCGCCGACACCGGCGAGCGCTCCGACCAGGCCGGCCAGGATGCTGATCGCGAAGATGGCGCCGTCGGCTCCCAGGGTCACGTGCCCGCCCCCTCGGGCGCGGGCGGGTCGAGCCCGACGGGCGGTCGACCTCGGTGGCGGAGGACCAGGACACCCAGCGCACCCGCCACCACCACCGCCGAGATGAGCATGGCCGTCGGGATCCCAAAGAAGGTCCAGTTGTCGGCCTTGAGCGTCTCGACGGCGAAGCGGACGGAGCCGTACCAGATGAAGAAGACGAGGAGCAGGTCGCCGGTCCGGAGCCGGCCGGCGAAGCGCCGGGCGATCCAGATCAGGACGATCGCCCCGATGAGCCCGGACAGCGACTCGTAGAGGAACATCGGGTGGAAGTGCTGCCCGAGGGTTGCCAACGGGTCCGAGCCCGGCGGGCACTCGTAGCCCTGGGTCCGGTACTGGCACTGGATGGCGATTCCCCACGGCAGGTTCGTCGGCGAGCCGTAGAGCTCCTGGTTGAAGAAGTTCCCCCAGCGCGCGATGGCCTGCATCACGAAGAGCCCGGGTGCGACCGCGTCCGCCCAGGCCAGGAACGGCTGGCGCTTCCAGCGCGCGTAGCCGTAGGCGACCGCAACGCCGGCGATGATCCCGCCGTAGACCCCGAGCCCCGAGTACGGTGGCAGGACGATCCGGAGAAGGTCGTCCCTGTAGAGCTGCCACTGGTCGATGACGTGGTAGAGCCGGCCACCGATGAGGGCCGCGATCGCGACGACGATCATCCCGTTCGGGAGCAGCCCGACGTCCAGCCCTCGCCAACGGGCCTCGCGGCTGATCACGAGGTAGACGGCCGCGAGCCCGACCGCGTAGGCGATCCCGTACCAGTGAACGGCCAGCGGCCCGATCGAGAAGGCGATCGGGGACGGCGTGATGTCGATCACGGGTGGAATGGCAGGCGGAGCCGGCGTGCCTCGGTGGCTGCGGTCAGGGAAGGGCTCCGGGCGGGAAGGTCATGGGCCCTGTCGGTCCTCGTCGGTGGCCACGATCATAACCGACGAGGGCGTTGGAGAACCCTGACCGGGCCAACGGTCCGGACGGCCCGCCTTCTCGTGACTAGTGGCCCGGCATGTATATAGGCTGTCCGCATATATTCAGGCTACACAGATATGCCGTTACAGCGGCTATCTACCCCGCGCAGATATGCATCGAGAGCACTCCCCGGATCTGCTCGAACCAGGAGGCCCACGCGGCACGATGGAACGCCAGAGCGCAACGCATGACATCGACGAGCTCCAGGCTTCGATGCTGCGGTCGTTGGCCAGTGCCCACCGCCTTCGGATCCTGCACCTGATCGGCGCCCAGCCGTGCGAGGTCAACGAGATCGCGCGTGAGCTGGGCCTGAACCAGGCAGCGGCATCGCAGCACCTGGCTGCCATGCGGTCCGTCGGCCTCGTGGAAGCCATCCGTGACGGGCGGACCGTCCGATATCGCCTCGCCGATCCGCAGATCCTCGCGGCCTGCGAGCTGATGCGCGCGGTCCTCGTGCGCCGGCTCTCGAGGCTGGGCGACCTGGCCGCGGCGGCCCACGAACCAGCCATCCACATCCTCACAGCCACCGAGGTACCCCACCCGTGAGCGATTCGCTGTCACTCGTCCTCTTCTCCGGCACGGATGACAAGCTCATGGCGGCGGCCACGCTCGCTGCCGGCGCTGCCGCGATGGGGGAGACGGTCAACGTGCTCCTGATGTTCTGGGCGCTCGACGCGTTCCGAACGGACCGCGTCTCGACCAAGCACGGCCTGGCCTACGACGCGGCACGCCCGCGACCGACCGAGCCGGTCGAGAAGGTCGGCGCATTGCCCTGGCTGGAGACGTTCCGCCAGGCCAAGGAGATCGGCGAGATGAACGTCCGGGCCTGCTCCGGCTCGCTCGACACGCTGGGCCTGGACGTGACGGCGCTGGACCCGATCGTCGACAGCGCCGGCGGGATCGCGTCGTTCCTCATGGCGTCCGAAGGCAGCCAGATCCTCTTCATCTGATCGCCGCGGGCGACGAACCGCCACCGGCGGACGGATCGCCCCGCGCGACGACAAGGAGCAGCACATGGCGGACACACAGCAGGCGGACACCCAGAAGCTGGTGTTCATGGTCCTGCACGGCCCGGACCATCCCGAGCACGCGACGATCCCGTTCGTGATGGGCTGTGCGGCCCTGGCCTCCGATGTGGAGGTTGTCCTGGGCTTCCAGGCCGAGGGCGTCGAGCTGGTGCACGCGGGCGTTGCGGACGGCATCCACGCCGCCGGGTTCCCGCCTCTCGCGAAGCTGATGCACGACTACCGGGAGCTCGGTGGGTCAATGCTGGTCTGCGGACCGTGCATCAACAGCCGCGGGATCACCGCCGCGGACCTCATCGAGGGCGCCGAGATCGTCGCCGCCGGTCGCTTCGTCGCCGAGATCACGTCGGCCACCAACAGCCTCGTCTACTAGGGAGTACGGAACCATGTCTGCCATCGCCACCGAGACCGAGCTCGAAGCCATCACCGCCGACAAGATCGTCGACGCCCGCGGCGCCGCCTGTCCGGGACCGCTCCTCGAGGCCAAGAAGGGCATCGGCACGGTGCCCGTCGGCGCCGTCATCGAGATCTGGTCCAGCGACCCGGTCACCAAGAGCGACATCGGGGCGTGGTCCGGGAAGGTCGGCCACGGCTTCCTCGGCGTGCTCGTCGCCGACGGGTACGAGCGGGTCTTCGTGCGTCGCCAGAAGTAGCCAGCCAAGGACGGCCCGGCGGGCGCAAGCGCATCCGCCGGGCTGATCGGAGCCAGGAGCGACCGTCCCAATGACCGCGTCCGCCGCCGGAGGAGCCCTGCTGGAGGCACCGGCCTTCGTTCCACGGATCCTCGTCTTCTCGACGAACAACATCTCGGACCCGGGCATCGACCTGGCCGGCAGCTCGCACATGCACTACACGCCGGGCGTGCATGGTCATGCCGATGCCCTGCACCAGCGGCATCAAGCCCGCCTGGATCGCCCATGCGATCGCGACGGGCTTCGACGGCGTCTTCGTGGCGTCGGACGGCGACGAATGCGCCTACCTGCCCGACTGCGCTGAGCGCGCCTCGCGAATCATGGCGGAAGCGCAGGCGCTCCTCAAGGCGGCCGGCCAGTCGCCGCAGCGGCTGAAGATGGCGGCAATCTGCTCGGTCTGCGCCGAGCCGTTCACCCGGCAGGTGACGCAGTTCGCCCAGGCGCTCGCCGCCCTCGGGCCCTCGGGGGTGCGCTGAGCCATGGACTATGACGTTCTCGTCGTCGGCAGCGGCATCGGGGGCATGGAATCCGCCCTGAAGCTCGGCGACATGGGGTTCAAGGTTCTCGTCGTGGAACGCGAAGCGAGCGTGGGCGGGAAGATGATCCTGCTCAGCAAGGTGTTCCCCACGCTCGACTGCGCCAGCTGCATCTCGACGCCGAAGATGGCGGCCACGATCCACCACCCGAACATCACGACGTACACGTACAGCGAGATCGACGGGATCGAGCCCCACGGCGACGGTCGCTTCCGGGCCCGCATCACGCGCAAGGCGCGCTTCGTGGACGAGTCGGCCTGCACCGGCTGCCAGAAGTGCGAGATGGCCTGCACGGTTGCCGTGCCGGACCAGTTCAACGCCGACCTGGTGGCGCGCCGCGCCGCCTACATCGCGTTCCCCCAGGCCGTCCCGAAGAAGGCGGTCATCGACCGCGCCGGCAGCTCGCCCTGCTCGTATGCATGCCCCGCCGGGATCCAGGCGCACGGCTACGTCTCCCTCGTCCGCAGCGGGGAGTACGAGAAGGCGTACCGGCTGGTGCTCGAGGCGACCCCCCTGGTCGGGACCCTCGGTCGCGCCTGCTATGCGCCCTGCGAGACCGAGTGCACCCGCGGCTCCCTCGAGGGAACGCTCCCGATCCGCCTCCTGAAGCGGTTCGCCTCCGACCGCCACGACGAGACGGCGGACGGCCCCGGCATCGAGGTCGCCGAACCGAACGGCCGGAAGGTCGCGGTCGTGGGCTCCGGCCCCGCGGGCCTCACCGCGGCCTGGCAGCTTGCTCGCCGCGGCTACGCCGTGAAGATCTTCGAGGCCGCCCCGGAGCCGGGCGGGTTCCTTCGCCTCGCAATCCCGTCCTACCGCCTCCCGATCGAGGTGGTCGAGCGCGACATCGACAACGTCCGGGCCATCGGCGTGGAGATCGCCACGAACAGCCCGGTCCGGGACGTGGCCGCCCTCAAGGAGGCCGGCTTCGACGCGGTCCTCCTGGCGACGGGCACCCCGCGCTCGACCGGCATCGGGGTTCCCGGCGAGGATCGCCTCGGCGTCTTCGGCGGCACCGACTTCCTGCGCAAGGTGAAGCTCGGCCAGCCGATGGACCTTACCGGCAAGCGGGTGGTCGTGATCGGCGGCGGCAATGTCGCGATGGACACCGCCCGGACGGCTCGCCGCCTTGGTGCCGCGTCCGTGACCGTGGCGTACCGGCGCGGCCGCGCGGAGATGCCGGCCCACCACGTCGAGGCCGACGACGCCGAGCGGGAGGGCGTGGCCTTCAGCTTCCAGGTCGCCCCGGCCGAGGTCCTCGGCGACGAGCACGGCGCGGTGAGCGGCCTGCGCTGCATCCGCATGACGCTCGGCGCCCCGGACGCGTCCGGCCGGCGCCGCCCCGAGCCGGTCCCGGGCAGCGAGTTCGTGCTTCCCTGCGAGATCGTCGTCGGGGCCATCGGCATGACCGCCGACACCGGCGCGTTCGCGAACCACATCGCGACGAAGGCGAATGGCACGCTCGAGGCCGACGCGACGTCCCGCCAGACCGGCCTGCCGTACGTCTTCGCCGCCGGCGACGTGGTCAACGGGGCGACCGACATCACGCGCGCCGTCGGTGAGGGTCGCCGCGCCGCCCACATGATCGATCGCTGGTTGACCGGCGGGACGCTCGACGGGTTCGACGACCGGCTGCCGGTGGTCGACAAGGCGCAGGTCGTCGCCCGTCAGAAGGCCTACTCGCTCCGGGCCGCGCTGCCCAACGGGACGACCCTGGTTTCGAACCCGGCCGACTTCTCCGAGGTGGAGGCCCCGCTGACGGAGGCGGAGGCGCGCGGGGCCGCGGGCCGCTGTCTCGACTGCGCGGTGTGCAGCGAGTGCGGGGAGTGCGTCGATGCCTGCCCGGTCGACGGGTGCATCGATCTCCATGCCCGCGACGAGAAGCTCGAGGTCGAGGTCGGCGCCGTGGTGGTCGCCACGGGGTTCAAGCTCTTCGCGGCCGACCTGAAGCCCCAGTACGGCTTCGGGACATACAAGAACGTCATCACGGGCATGCAGATGGACCGCCTGCTGGCGCCGACGCGGCCCTTCAACACGATCCTGCGCCCCGGCGACGGCAAGGTCCCCGAGCGGATCGCCTACGTGCTGTGCACGGGCTCCCGCGACGAGACGGTGAACAACCCGCTCTGCTCGCGGTTCTGCTGCATGTACTCGATCAAGCAGAACCAGCTGCTGATGGGCGCGCTCCCGCTCGCGGACGTGACGGTCCACTACATGGACATCCGGGCCGCGGGCAAGCGCTACAACGAGTTCTACGAGCAGGCGAAGTCCATGGGCGCCACCTACGTCAAGGGGAGGGTGGCGAAGATCACCGAGAAGGACGACGGCAACCTGGTCCTGCGTTACGAGGACATCGAGAATGGCGGGAAGCTCGTCGAGGCGGAGTACGACCTGGTCGTGCTCGCGGTCGGCGTGCAGCCCAACAGCGACGCGGAGGGCCTCTTCCCGGCCGGCGACCTTGCCGTGGACGAGTTCCGCTATGTCGCGGAACCGAACGAGGACCTCGATCCGGGTGCGACCAGCATCCCCGGGGTCTACGTGGCCGGCGCCGCCTCCGGTGCCAAGGACATCGCCGACTCGATCCTCCACGCGGGATCCACGGCGGCCCAGGTGGCGGCGCATCTCGAGCGCGCCCGCCTCGAGAAGGCAGGGGTGCCGGCATGAGCCAGCCGGAGCTCGATGGCGCGGTCCCCGGCGCAGCCCCCGTCCCCGGTGAGGCTGTCCCCGGGGCGCGTCGGATCGGCGTCTACGTCTGCCATTGCGGCGGAAACATCTCCGACTACGTTGACGTCGCGAAGGTCGTCGAGTCCGTCCAGGGAGATGGCGACGTCGCCATCGCGCGGACGGCCATGTTCGCCTGCTCCGATGCCTCCCAGCAGGACATGATCGACGACATCCAGCAGAACAACCTCGACGGCCTGGTCGTGGCCTCGTGCTCGCCCAAGCTCCACACGTTCACGTTCCGGGCGGTCGCCACGCGCGCCGGGCTCAACCCCTACGAGTACTCGCAGGTCAACATCCGCGAGCAGTGCTCCTGGATCCACAGCGACGACCGACCGGGCGCGACCACGAAGGCCATCGGTCTCGTGGAGGCGGGGATCGCCCGAACGCGCCTGACCGAGCCCCTGGTGCCGATCGTGGTGGAGACCACGCCGAAGACCCTCGTCATCGGTGGCGGGATCGCGGGGCTCCGGGCGGCCGTCGGGCTCGCCGACATCGGTCTCGAGGTCGTGGTGGTCGAACGCGAGCTGACACTGGGCGGCTGGGTGGGCCGCTTCGGCGAGATGTACCCGCACGGCAAGGACGGTCGCACCCTCATTGCCGGCCTCGTAGCCGAGGTCAAGAAGCGGCCGGCCATCACCGTGCTGACGGGTGCCGACGTCGTCGGGAAATCGGGGAGCTTCGGTAACTACGACGTCGAGGTGCGCGTCGGCGGCCCCGGCGCGGGAAGCATCTCCGTTCGCGTCGGCTCGATCATCGTCGCCACGGGCTTCGACTCCTACCAGCCCGACGCCGGCGAGTTCGGCTACGGCATCGACGGCGTCCTGACGCTGCCCGAGTTCACGGACCTGCTCGATCGCTCGACCGGCCCGCTCGTCCACAACGGGAAGACGGTCCGCAGCGTCGTCTACGTCTACTGCGTGGGCAGTCGCCAGCCGTCCGACGGTGAGGGTGCCAACGAGTACTGCTCGCGCTTCTGCTGCACGGCCGCGGTCCACGCGTCCGTCCGGGCCGCCGGCCTCGACGCGACCGCCCGCCAGTACCACCTCTACCGCGACATCCGCACGTACGGCAAGTACGAGACCATCTACACGGAGTCGCGCGAGCTGGGCTCGGTCTACCTGAAGTTCCCCGACGACGAGCCCCCCGCCGTGGCCCTGGGCGAGGATGGCCGGCTGGTCGTCACGGCTCGCGACCTCCTCACCGGGGGCGAGGAGCTGGCGATCCCGGCAGACCTCGTGGTCCTCGTGACGGGCATGGTCCCCCGGAAGAACGACGATCTGGTGGGCGTTCTCAAGCTCCCGCTGGGATCGGACGGCTTCTTCAACGAGATCCATCCCAAGCTGCGGCCGGTCGAGACCGTCGTGGGCGGGGTCCTGATCGCCGGTGCGTGCCAGGGACCGAAGTCCTCGTCCGAGAGCGTCGCCTCCGGCCTGGCAGCGGTCACCCAGAGCGCGGCGATCCTGCGCAAGGGCTTCGCAGAGCTCGATCCGCTCGTCGCGACCGTGACACACGGATGCCTGCACGGCCTGCGGGAAGTGCCTCGAGGCGTGTCCGTACGGCGCGATCGGGATGACCGGCCTGGATGGCCGCGAGGTCGCCGCGATCAGCCAGACGGGCTGCAAGGGCTGCGGCGGATGCGTCCCGGTCTGCCCGGAGGATGCGATCGACCTGCGCGGCTACACGGACGCCCAGATCCGGGACCAGATCGACCGCATGCTGGAGGTTCCGGTCGCATGAGCACGCAGAGCAGGGAGGTCCGCGAGGTCGTCCGCGACGAGCCCGTCATGCGGGCACGCATCCTGGCGGCCGTTGCGGATGGGCCGCGAACCGTGCCCGAGATCGCGCGTGCGATCGGGAGCCCGACCCACGAGGTTGTGTTCTGGGTGATGGGGATGCGCCGCTACGGCTGGCTGCGCGAGGTCAAGGCACCCGCCGAAGACGGCTATTTCCGATACCAGGCGGAGGAGCGAGCATGACCGCGCAGGTTGACCTGGGGCTCTACGGCGCGCTCCAGAAGTTCGGCGCGGCCGATGTCTCGGCCTGCTTCTCCTGCGGGACGTGCACGGCGACGTGTCCGCTGGTCACCGACGACGCCACGTTCCCGCGGCGGATGATCCGCTACGCCCAGGTGGGCCTGCGCGACAAGCTGTTGTCGAGCAAGGAGCTCTGGACGTGCTACGCCTGCGGCGAGTGCTCCGAGACCTGCCCCACGCAGGCCGAGCCCAGCGAGTTCATGGCCGCCGCCCGGCGCTACGCCATCGGCAGCTACGACCGGACCGGCCTGGCACGGACGATGTACACGCGGCCGGTGCTCGGGACCGTCATCGCGGTCTTCCTCGCGGCATTCTTCGCACTATTCATGGCATCGGGCAACGGGGTCCAGGCCACCGGATCGCTCGATCTCTTCGCGTTCGTGCCAGAGGACCTGATCCATACCACCGGCATCATCGTGATGGCGATCGTCGGGCTGGCCGGTCTCGCCGGCATCGTCACGATGGCACGCCAGGTCGGCCGTGCCGAAGGCATCGGCTGGCGCACGGTCGCCGGCAGCCGGGCGGCAATCGGACGCTCCCTGGGTGCGGCCTGGGAGGCGATCGGGATCGAGTCGCTGGGCCAGCGCCGATACCGCGCCGACTGCGACGCGGACAAGGCGGTGGTCCCCCTCTACCGCCGCCGCTGGCTCCTGCACGCGGTCACGATGTGGGGCTTCCTGGGGCTCTTTGCCGCGACGATCCTCGACTACGGCCTCGCGCTGGCGGGGATCAAGGCGACCGGGACGCCGGTCCCGATCTGGTACCCCGTGCGCCTGCTGGGCACGATCGCCGGGCTGATGCTCGTGTACGGCACCAGCGTGCTCATCATCGACCGGGTCCGGCGCGTCAGCAGGTCGGTCGCCCACTCGAGCCCGGCCGACTGGACGCTGCTCGCACTCCTCTGGATCACGGGCGTGACGGGGTTCGCCCTTGAGCTGGCGCTCTATCTCCCGGCGGCGCCCGCGTGGGGCTACTGGGTCTTCCTCTTCCACGTGGCGGTGGCAATGGAGCTCGTGCTGCTCGCCCCGTTCATGAAGCTCGCGCACGTGCTCTACCGGCCCGTGGCGCTCTTCTTCTTCGCCCTCGCTCGGACGCCCGAGCACCTCGATCGTCAAGGAGGCACGAGATGACCGCCAGCCTGGAAACCATGGCCCACGTGCACAGCGAGCACCTGCTGCACGAGATCGACCGCCTGCCCGAGACCGGCGACATGGTGGCGACCGCGTCGCCGGCGGACCTCCGTGCGCGCCTCGACGAGACGCACGCCTTCCTGGCGGAGGTCCTGATCCCGCACATGGAGGCCGCCGAGCGCGCCCTTTACCCGGAGCTCGAGCGGATGTTCCAGAACGTCCACTCGATGGCGCCCCTGCGCCGCGAGCACGGCGTGATCCGCCAGTCGACCGCCGAGCTGGCGAAGGTGCGCGAGCATCTCGGCGAGAGCCGGATCTCGATCGGCCAGTCGATCGCCCTGCGGCGGGTGATCTTCCGCCTCTACGCGCTCCTCAAGGTGCATCTCGCCGAGGAGCAGGTCTACCTCGACATCCTCGACCGGCGCGAGGCGCCGGAGATGGCCGAGGCGCTCGCGGCGGCCATGGCGCACCCGGGAAGCCCGCAGGCCTGAAACCGGGCGCCACGGGAGGCGCCGCTCATCGGGGGGACGCGGGCCGGCCTCGCTTCGACGATACCGGCGTCCCGCCCGGAGAGGGCGTGTGCTACGCGACGGCTGCCCGTTCGCGGGAGGGCATGAGGCCGAGCTGGAGCATCATCCCCAGCTGGTCCGCGATGCCCCAGTGCTCGACGACGCGGCCGTCCTCGAAACGGACGATGTCGATGACGTCGATCTCCACGGGCCTGCCGCTTGGCGGGTTGCCCATCACGGACCCGGTGTTGACGCCCCGCGCGCGGTTGCGCGCCCACACGAAGTCGCCGGCGACGGCGAGATCCTCGATCGTGAGGCTGAAATCCGACATCCAGCGATGGAGCGTGCGGATGACCTCCTTTGTGCCGTCCACGCCCGAGCGGTTGCCACGCTGGTGCTCCACGCATTCCGGGGAGACAAGCTCGTCGACCACGTCCAGGTTCCCGCCCGTGAATCCCTCCTCGATCAGCCTGCGGAATCGCTCCACGTTGCTGCTGCCGGACATCTCGTCCCCCCATCTTCTCGCCTGCGTCCTGATCGTTAGATAGAGTCACACTCTATTGAGATGGAGTGATACTCTATCGACATGGATCCTGTCAAGCCCGAGCGGCCGCAGCCCCGGCTGACTCTGCGTGCCGAGCGCGCCGAGGTAACCCGCAGCCGGATCGCGACGGCGGCGCGCCATCTCTTCGCGCGCGACGGGTACGGCGCCACGACGCTCCGGGATGTTGCCGCCGAGGCCGGCGTCGCCGTCCAGACGGTGTATGCGGTCTACGGGTCGAAGGCCGGGATCCTGAGGGCGCTCCGGGAGGGCGCGGTACGCCAGCCCGAGGCCGAGGCCGCACTGCGCGAGGCGATGCGCCAGGAATCCGCCGCGGCGAGGCTGGATCTCTTCGCTCGCTCCATCCGCCATCGCTGGGAGCTCGCGGGCGACATCGTCGCGATCAACCACGACGCATCGATGTCGGATCCGTCGATCCGGCCCGAGGTCGAGGCGGTGATGGCCATCCGTCGGAATGGGATCGCCGCCCTGGCGCGCTCGCTCGAGGCGCACTACCGACCGCCGATGGACGTGGCCCGCGCTGGCGCGATCCTCGACACCCTGACGCTCCCGGAGGTCTACGCGGAGCTCGTCGGCGCCCAGGGCTGGACACCGGACCAGTTCGAGGCCTGGCTCGCCGCGACGCTGCGCCACCAGCTCCTGGGAGGCTGAGCCTTCCGGTCCGGGTCGCGACGACATCCTCTCCCGGAGCGCCCGGGCCGGATCGCGACGCTATCCTTGCCGTACCATGCCCGCCGATCCAGCTCGACGACACCGGACAGCATCCCCGACCGCTCCCAGCACGGACGCCGACATCGCGCCGGACGAGGTGGAGGCTGCCGACCACGAGTCCGGGCCGATCGCCTCGGGACTCGACGAGTCGGGCCAGCCGGTCCACCGCGGTTGGGCGCCGATGGGCGGACACCGACGCTGGATGGAACCGTTCGTGCTCGCCATGGTCGGGGCCACCGGCGGGCACGGCTACGCGCTCCAGGCCCAGCTCGACGAGATCGGCCTCGCGAACGGCAAGGTGGATGTCGGCCAGGTCTACCGGACGCTGCGCGACCTGGAGCGGGCGGGGCAGGTCGTCTCGACGTGGTCCTCGGACCGGGCTGGGCCACAGCGCCGTGACTACGTCCTGACGGACGCGGGCTTCGCTGCGCTCCACGAGTGGGCGGCCGTGATGCGGGAGCGGACGCGGCTGATCGCCGAGTTCGACGATCTCCACGGCATCGTGCACCTCCCGTGGAGAGAGCATCCAGGGTAGGGAGGCGGGTTTCCCGGCTACGCGGGTGCATGCGCGGTCAGCCAGCTCTCGCTGAACCGCTTGACCGTCTCGACGAGCGCGAGGTACGCCACCACGATCCCGACGAGCAGGATCCAGTAGAGCGGCGGCAGCCCGGCGAACGCGAGGAGCGTGCCGAGCGGGCTGGCGGGAATCAGGACAGCAGCGGCGAGGGCAAGGACGATCGCGACGACCAGCTCGCGGCTGGGCCGGCTGCGCCAGAACGGGCTTCGCCGCGTCCGGATCACGAGAACCACGAGGATCTGGGTGAAGAGCGACTCGATGAACCAGCCCGTGTGGAACGCCCGCTCGTCGGATCCGAGGACCAGCAGCAGGAGGCCGAACGTCAGGAAGTCGAAGAGCGACGAGATCGGGCCGAACACGAGCATGAAGCGCTCCACGCCGCGGATATCCCAGCGCGCCGGCTTCGCCTCCACCTCCGGGTCGACGGCGTCGGTGGGGAGCGCCGTCTGCGAGGCGTCGTAGATCAGGTTGTTGAGCAGGATCTGGCCGGGCGTCATGGGCAGGAACGGGAGCACGAGTGCCGCGCCGGCCATGCTCAGCATGTTGCCGAAGTTGGAGCTGGTCCCCATCCGGATGTACTTGAGCGTGTTCGCGAACGTCCGGCGCCCTTCCGTGACACCCTGGCCGATCGCGGCGAGGCTCGGCTCCAGCAGGATGATGTCCGCGGCGGAGCGGGCCACGTCGGTGGCGTTGTCGACGCTGATCCCGACGTCGGCGACGTGGAGCGCGGGCGCGTCGTTGATCCCGTCGCCGAGGTAGCCGACCACGGCACCGGACTCGCGCAGCGCCCGGATCACCTGGAGCTTCTGGTCGGGATCGACCCGGGCGAAGATCGTCGTGCCCGGCACGCGGGCGACCAGCGCGGGGTGCGTCAGCGTCCGCATCTCGTCGCCCGTCAGGACGCCGGCAACGTCCAGCCCGACTTCGCGGGCGGTATGGCGGGCAACCAGCTCGTTGTCGCCGGTGACGACCTTCAGGGCGACGCCCTGGCGGGCGAGGTCGGCGATGGTCGACGCGACACCCTCCTTGGGCGGATCGCTGAACAGGATCACGCCCTCGAACACGAGGTCGCGTTCCAGCGTGTCGGCGGCCGCCAGCCCGACCGTGCTCCCCGGCGCCGCGAGTGACGCGAGCTCGTCGGGCGAGGCGATGCGCGACGCGACGGCGACCAGGCGGAAGCCGTCCGCCGACGCCTCATCGACCAGCGCCGCCAGGCGGGCATGCTCCGTCGCATCGATGGGCCGTGCCGCGTGATCCTCGCGGACGCCGGTGCAGCGCGTGACGACCGACTCGGGCGCCCCTTTCGTGACGACGAGCGGCGCGTCGTCCGCCCGCTGGACGACCACGCTGAGCAACCGACGATTGAAGTCGTAGGGAAGCTCGGCGAGCTTCCGATAGCTCGCAAGATCGGATGGTGCGGCCGCCTGGGCGAGGACCGCGGTGTCGAGCGGGTTGGCGAAGCCGGCCTGGAAGTGGCTGTTGAGGTAGGCGAGCGCCAGGGCCGCAGCGGCCTCTGTCGCGTCGTCGCGGTCGATCCCGGCCGATCGAACGAGTCGCAGCTTGCCTTCGGTGAGCGTACCGGTCTTGTCCGTGCAGAGGACGGTCACGCCGCCCAGGTTCTGGATAGCCGGCAGGCGCTTCACGAGCACGCCGTGGGCGGCGAGCGCGCGGGCGCCGCGCGTGAGGTTGAGCGTCACGATGGCTGGCAGCAGCTCGGGCGTCAGCCCGACCGCGAGCGCGACGGCGAAGAGGAGCGAGTCGAAGAGCGGGCGCTGGAGCGCCACGTTGATCGCGAAGACGCCCACCACGAGCAGCAGCGTGACTCTCGCCACCAGCAGGCCGAACGCCCGGATGCCCACCTGGAAGTCGGTCTGGGGCGCCCGCTCGGCAAGGCGTCGCGCGATCGCCCCGTAGCTCGTGCGCGTCCCGGTCGCCGTGATCATCGCGCGGCCGGTGCCGCTGACCACGCTCGTGCCGAGGAAGACGAACGCGTCCCGGTCGGCGTCGTTCGCGGGACCGGCGTCTCCGACGCGGGCTGCGCCCGGCGCGCCCGCTGGTGCGCCGTCCGGGGCCTGCTCGCGCGGGAACTTGAGGGCGGCCGCCGACTCCCCGGTGAGCGACGACTCGTCGACGTACAGGTGGTTCGCCGCCAGGATCCGGCCGTCGGCCGGCACGATGTTGCCGGCGGCCAGCTCGACCACGTCGCCGCGCACGACGTCGTGGACCGGAACCTCCTGTGCACGGCCATCGCGGATCACCGTGGCTCGCAGCGTCAGGCGCGCCTGGAGGGCGGCGACCGATGCCTCGGCACGGGCCTCCTGGACGAAGCCGAGCCCGGCGCTGAGGCCGACGATCGCAAGGATGATCCCGGCCTCGACCGGATCGCCCACGGCGATGCTGACGAGGCTGGCGGCGACGAGGATGAGCACGAGCGGGCTCGCGAACTGGCCGGCGAGGATCCGGGCGCGCGACCGCCGCCCTTCGCCGCCCAGCGCGTTCGGCCCATCGGTCCGCAGCCGCGCGGCGGCCTCGCCCGCGGTCAGGCCCGTCGACGGGCCAACCGGCGGCGTCCGCTGCGCGGTCACGCGAGCCGCCCCCAGGCTGCCCACCTGCGTCATCTACGACCCTCGATCACGACCCCGAGGCATTGTGACCCGGAGCGGGACCTCGCCTCGCGCGCGGTCCCTCGCGCGCGGTCTCTCGGGCCTGTGCCCGATCCGTCTCATCCCCGCCCCCCGGGGAAATGAGGGAGGCGGGCTCACCCAGCCAGCCTCCCTCGAAGCTTGCCACCCGCCGAGCGCGGCGGCCATCGTCACATCGCTTCGAACGTCTCGCAGACCTCGATCGTCGCGCCGCTCGAGAGCACGGGGCAGGCCTTTGCCATGGCGATCGCCGCGTCCAGGCTGTCCGCGCTGATGATGCTGTAGCCGCTCAGCGAGCTGTGCCCGTCGCCGGCCACGGAGCCGTCGGCGTTGATCGTATTCGCCTTGCCGATCGGGTTTCCGGGGTCCGCGACCGCTGCGCCGAGCTGGCCGAACCAGGCGCCCCAGGCGGCCATCACCCTGGCTCCCTCCTCAGGGCTCTCGGGCATCCCGCCGCCACGGTACGCAAGCAGGTACTTCGCCATCGCCAGGCTCCTCTCAGGGGGACAACATCGGAGCAGCGGCTGCTGCCCTCGTGATGGCGACGAAGCGGGTCAGGCGGAATCGACACCGTCCGAGACCGAGACGCTGAAGTCACGGCCCTCCCAGTGCCCGGCCTCCGGCCACCAGACCGTGAACACGACAGCGTCGCCGCGCCGAAGCCGGTCCGATCCCGGCACGTCGGCCACCCAGATCCCGACACCGGTGTCGCGCGCGTCGATGTCGACCCAGGTCCGCCAGCCGTCGAGGGAGCAGTGCACGCGGGCGGGCTCGAGCAGCTCCACGCGAAGGAGTCGCCCCGCAACCATCGTCGGGCGTGGCGCTTCGAATCGCCAGGTCGCGCGCGTGGCCCTTGGTGCGACGCCGTGGTAGCGGTGCCAGGCCGCCGCGGGACGGTCGATCGCGTGCCCGAGGGCGATGGACCGGACGAGCTTGACGTACTCCGCATGGGCCCACGCGAGCGGCATGGCGGAGCCGCTCGGGCGACCCGGGGCCAGGCCGCGGGCGGGGATGGCCTCGGCGTCCCAGACCTGCTCGGGCAGCATCCCGCCCGAGGACCCCATCCGCCGCATCGCCTCCAGGTACGGGCGCGCGTCGCGCCCGGCCTCCAGCTCGTAGTGACCACGCTCGCCGACGAGGAGCGGCCAGCCCCGGCCGATCCCTGTGCCATCGAAGGCGCTGCCATCCTCGTGCTCGCCGTAGCCGTCGCCGCTGTAGCGATGCCAGACGGGCCCGCTCGGCGTCTCGGTTCGCAGCTCCGCGTCGGCCACCGCGACGGTCGCGAGGATGCGCGGGTCGCCGGCCATCCGCAGGCCGAAACGCACGAGCGCCAGGAAGTCCGTGCCGACCATCTCGTCCGCCGGGACCAGGGATGCGTCCGGCGGCCGGTTCCGGACCGGGACGGGAGTCGAGATGGGGGCACCGGCGAGCACGTCGGGCGACGCGATCCGCACGTAGTGGCCGTCGACGCCATGCTCCCGGGCGAGCCGCGTCCCGCGAGCGTAGGTCCACTCCTCGATCGAGGCGTTCCAGTCGTCCGCGAGCTCGCGCAGGTAGGTCGCGGCGGGCTCCGGGTGGTGATCCGCTGCCACGACCAGCGCGGCCACGACCGGGGCCAGGGTCGAGGGCGTCAGGCCCGCGTCCTCTTCCCAGCGATCCTGCTGCGTCGCGGGCCCGGTCCGGGCGATGAAGCGCGCGGCCGACGCGATCATGCGCTCGAGCGCGTCTTCCGTGAGCAGGTGCGCGAACCCTGCCGCGGCGGGCCCCGACATGCCGTGCAGCTCGACGCCCCCGCCCCTCCGGAGGGCGCCGGCCAGGAGGATCGGGTAGGCGGCCTCGTCGAGCTGGACGCCCGACCAGTACGCGACCCCGTCCACCCACTGGTTCTGCACCCACGATCCATCGGGCTCCTGGGTTGCCACGAGGTATGCCAGCGTGCGACGCGCCGTGCGCTGCGCGCCAAGGGCGACGAGCGCGCCAGCGGACTCGACGAGATCCCGCGACCAGACCAGGTGGTAGCCCCCGAGGTCGTTGCGCGTGTTGCCCCACGGGATCGAGAGGCTGGCCACGATGGCCCCGGGGACCGTCCGGTCGGCGTGCGTTCGCAGCACGGCCGCCGACGCCAGGTAGAGCGCGCGATCCTCCGCCGGAAGATCCTCCGATGGGCTGCTGACCGTCCGCAGGAACCCGTGCCAGTTCCCGACGTACTCGTCCCAGGCGTTCTCGAAGTGGCCGGCAAGCGCGGCGCACGCCTCGAGGCCCGCCTCCTCCGGCCGCGTGCCGAAGCCGAGGGCGAGCCGCGCGATGCCGTCCACGAGGATCAGCTCCGTCATGCCCGCGACGTTGCCGGCGTCGGTGGTCCCGTACGTCCACGTCATCCGTCCGTTCGCCGCGAAGTCCTGCCAGCCGTCCGACGTGCCCACGTACCCCACGCTCTGCCGGGCCGGGCCAGGATCCGAGGCGAGCGCCAGGGCCGACGGACCCGCCTGGGCGAACAGCATCGCGCGGCCCTTGTAGGTGCCGGTCCACGCGCGGTTGTGGAGCCCGCTGAATCCGAGGTGCGGGGCAAGCAGCGGGTAGAGGCGCAGCGGGTGGGCCAGGCGCTCCGGGTCCGCGGGATCCCGCGGGTCGTCGAGGCGCGCCTCGATATGGACCACGTCGGCGTGGTCATCCGCGCAGATCCGCAGCGTCAGCATGTAGCGCGGATGACGGTGCGTCGCGATGATCGCGGGGATGCCGGGCTCGAGGGCGCGCACGTCCCGGCTGGCATCGCGTTTCACCTCGCTCCAGAACCCGTTGTCGTCCGCGACGATGAAGCCGAGGTCGCGGACCTGGGGCCGGTCCACGCGGGGCCAGTAGATCTCGTTCAGGATCCCGTGGCCGATCGTGAACCAGATCCGGCTGGAGAAGTGCGAGGTCCCGACCGCGTCCTTCTCGCTGCTCGACCACGTTGGCGGAGCACCGGGCGCGCCCGGCGCATGGCTCGGGTCGAGCGTCATGGCACCGGCTGCTCGGCGGCTGACGGCTGCGCTGCCGTCGTCGGCCGTGCCGCCACGATCGGGACGGCAGCTGGGACGGCGGTGACAACCGGGTCGTGCCAGCGATCGCCCCGCGCGAGGATGCCGGACGCGGCGTCCGGGCCCCAGGTGCCGGGCTCGTACTCGTGCAGTGGTGTCCGGTCGTCCAGGATCCCGTCGACCACCCGCCAGGCGGCTTCCACCGCATCCTCGCGCGCGAAGAGCGACTGGTCACCCTGCGTGGCGTCGCCGATGAGGCGCTGGTATGGCGGGCGCTCGGTCCCGCTCTCGTGGGAGGCGTAGAGCTCCACGGCCTCGCCGACCATCGCCTCGCCGGGCTTCTTGGCGCGGCCGCCCAGCGAGATGGACATGTCGGGCGCCAGCCGGAACCGGAAGTAGTCCGCGTCGGGCGGCTGGGCCTCGCCGAAGACCGACAGTGGCGGGCGCTTCATCTCGACGAGGACCTCGGTGGCGGTCACGGGCAGGCACTTTCCGGTCCGGATGTAGAACGGCACGCCGCCCCAGCGCCAGGTATCGACGCGCAGGCGTAGCGCCGCGAACGTCTCGACCGTGGAGACCGGCGCCACGCCCGTGACGGAGCGGTAGCCACGGTACTGGCCCCTGACAACGTCCTTCGGCGAGATCGCCCGGATCGAGTCGAGCACCTTGAACTGCTCGTTCCGGACGGCCTCCGGCGTGTTCCCGGAGGGCGGCTCCATCGCGAGCAGGCTCACGACCTGGAGGAGGTGGTTCTGGACCACGTCGCGGATCGCACCGGCCCGGTCGTAGAACGCGCCCCGCGTCGCGACGTCGAACGCCTCTGGCATGTTGACCTGGACACTCGCGACGTGCGCCCGATTCCAGAGTGGCTCGAGGAACGAGTTGGCGAAGCGGAAGTAGAGCAGGTTCTGCACCGGCTCCTTGCCCAGGTAGTGGTCGATGCGGAAGATCGCCGACTCGGCCAGGACCTCGTGGACGGTGGCGTTCAGGGCGCGCGCGCTCGCCAGGTCGCGTCCGAACGGCTTCTCGAGGATGACCCGTGCCCCGTCCGCGCAGCCCGATGCGCCGAGGTTGGTGATCACCTCGGTGAAGAGCGCCGGCGGGATCGCGAGGTAGTGGAGCGGATGCCCGGCCCCTCCGAGCTCGCGGCGGAGCGCGTGGAAGGTCTCGACGTCGTCGTCGGAGCCCTTCACGTAGCGCAACCGCGCAGCGAGCGCATCGATCGCAGCGCCGTCGACGATACCGGCCGCCGCGAGGCTCTGGCGCGCCCGCTCCCGGAGGCTGTCCAGGTCGCCCGAGCGCGCGACACCGATGATCGGCATGTCGAACCCCTCGTCGCGGATCAGCCCGAGGAGCGCGGGGAAGATCTGCTTGAAGGCGAGGTCGCCGGTCGCGCCGAAGAACACGAACGCGTCGGATCGCTCGGCGGCCACTCGGTCGCCTGCGTTCCCACGGGATGAGCGCGTCGTCGGCCGGGCGGCCGGTGCAGCTTCGAGCGGCATGTGACCCCCGATCAGGCGTGCGTAGCGGTGCGACGATCGAGCACGATCGCGGGGCCCGCCGCCGCTAGCCTAGCGCGATCCGCGTCGATGGGCGCCCGCGCTGGATCGCCGACTCGCGGGTTCGCCGTGACCTTGGGGAGCCAGCCGGCATGTCTCCCCGGCCGCGCAGGGATCGCGTCCCCGGGCCGCTTCTCGTAGTCCTTCTGGCGGGGTCCGGTGCTGGGCCCTTTGGGTCGCTGGGCAGCGCCCTCACGGCCAGCCACGCTTGGAGGTACTGTGAACACCATGACGTTCGTTCCCGAATCGGGCCGGACGCGCCTCGGGACCAGTGCCCGCCCGGTGGCGATCGTCCTCGCCGCGCTGCTTCTCGGCGCGTTCGCATTCGCACCGGCCTCGGTCCAGGCGGCCTCTGCGACGATGGCGCCCGCATGCAGTGGCGCGAACGTGCGGTCCGGCCCCTCGACGACGGCCGCGGTCAAGGCCAGGCTCTCGACGGGCACGAAGGTCACGACCGTTGCGCTCGTCGCCGGCGGCGCCTGGAAGGCGGTCTGTGCCGGCGCGAAGTCGGGCTCGAAGTGGTACCGGATCAGCGCCGTCAACGGGAGGGCAGTCCGGTCGCTGTACGGCGTCGCGTACCTCTACGCGGCGAGCGGCGTCCTCAAGGGCGTGCCGCCTACCTCCACCGTGCCGCCAACATCGACCGTGCCGCCACCGCAGACCGACGCGGCGGCCGATACCAACGGCGCCGAGCTCATGCGCCTGATCAATCTCGACCGCACGGCGCTTGGTCTGCCCGCGTACCCGATCGATGCGGGGCTGGCCGCCATCGCCCGGGATGCGCCGTTCACCTGCCCGACCGACCCGACCCTGGTCCTCCGCGGCCGGGCCGCGGACATGGCCGGCCGCTCGTATTTCGGGCACACGGTCGCGGGGTGCTTCCTGGCGGGAACCGCCACGCCGTACCCATCCCTGGCGATCGTCCAGACCGTCTTCGGCTACTCGCTGGCGCGGAGCGAGATCCTGCACTGGAACCAGGTCGGATCCGCGGCCACCACCTACACCCTCGGCTGCGACATCAACGGGACCGGCTGCACGGGTGGCACCACGATGGCACCCGCCTCCGTCGTGATCGCCCAGCGCAATTTCATGGGCTCCTCGTCACATCGGACCTCGGAGCTGGGCGCATTTGGGCGGTTCGGGTGCGGCTCCGCGACGGTGCCCGGCACGACGGCCACCTACTACGCTTGCCTCTTCTCCGACAGCGGGTCCAGCTGGACGCCCGGATCTCCACCTGCCGCGCCACCGACCGCCCCGCCGGCGCCCAGCCCGGTCCCGCCCGGCACGACGCCGTCTTCCGCCGGCCAGCAGATGGTGCCGGCGTGCGGCGGCGTCAACATCCGGACCGGCGCCTCGACGGGTTCCCCGGTCGCGACGACGCTCGGCACCACCGACGCGCTCACCGTCGTGGCGACCGTCCCCGGGTCCGGCTGGAGCACCAGCTGCCCGGGCGCGACGTCCGGCTCGACCTGGTACCAGGTCAGCCAGGTCAACGGGCAACCCGTCTCGACGATCTACGGGGTCGCCGCCCTGTATGCCGCGACCGGCGTCCTCGCACCGGCGCCGACCGCCGTTCCGCCCGTCCCGGCGCCCGCGACTGGCCCCGCGCCCGTGGGCGCGCCAGCCGCCGGTCCGACGGTGCTCGGCGCGAGCGTGACGTTCTACGGCCGCGGCTCGGGTCACGGCGTCGGGCTCTCCCAGTACGGTGCCCGCGGCCGAGCGCTCGCCGGCCAGGACGCCGCGACGATCCTCGCCCACTACTACGCCGGGACCACGATCGGGGCCATCGATCCCGCGACCCCCATCCGGGTCCTGCTCCTCGCCGGCGGCGCGTTCACGGCCGACAGCCCGCTGATCGTGTTCGGCAGGGGCGGTTCGTGGACCGTGGACGGCATCGCAGCCGTCTTCCCGGCGGACGCCCGCCTCCGCCTGGTCCCGGTGACCTCCGGGATCGCGACCGCGTGGCGCGTGGTTGTCGACGACGCCGCCGGGGCCGTCCTCTTCGACGGTGCCGCGCCGGCCGACCTTCGAATCCGCGGGGCGACCCCGGACACGACCCTCCAGCTTCCGGCACGCGCCGCGTCCTACAACCTCTACCGTGGCAACCTCCACGTGATCACGACAGGCGCGAAGGCTGACGTCGTGAACGAGGTGCGCGTCGAGGATTACCTGCGTGGCGTGGTCCCGGCCGAGATGCCGTCGACCTGGCCCGCCGCGGCGCTCACAGCCCAGGCGATCGCGGCCCGATCCTACGCGGCCTATCAGCTCCGTCCCGGCGTCTCGACGTTCGACGTCTATGACGACACCCGGTCCCAGGTCTACCTCGGCGTCCGCACGGAGGCGCCGGCGATCGACGCCGTCGTTGCCGCGACGGCAGGCCAGGTGCTCTTCAGCGGCACGCGGATCGCGAACGCGCTGTTCCACTCGGCCGACGGCGGCGCCACGGAGAACAACGAGAACGTCTATGTGAGCGCAACCGGGGCGAAGGTCGGGACGCCGGTGGCTGCCCTCCGCGGGTCGCCCGACCGGGATCCGAACGGCATTCCCTACGACGCCACGTCCCCGTATGCGACCTGGCAGACGCGGACGTACACGCCGGCCCAGCTCTCGGCGATCTTCGCCGTCGACGCCCGCACCAACGTGGGAACCCTGTCCGCGCTCGACCTCCACGACCGCGGGGTCTCGGGCCGCCTCGTCAGCGTCACGCTGGTCGGCTCGGCCGGCACGAGGACGGTCTCGGGAACGGTCTTCATCGCGGCCTTCAACGCGGGGCGGCCCGCGGGGGACCCGATGGCCAGGAGCACGCTGCTCGACCTCGTCCCGATCCCCTGAGGCGCGGGCGGCGCGTCAGCGATCCGGCGCGGGACCTCCAGCCCGATCGTCCGGGGCGGGATCGGGCGCGCCCGACAGTCGGACCACTGCCTCCCACAGGCGGCGGCGATCGGCCGCGCCGAGACGGGTTCCGGGGATGCGGTCGAACGGACGCGGCCGGCGATCCAGGTAGAGCGCCCCGCTCGTCGCAGCCCCGGCCGGGTCCGCGGCGAGCCAGACGATGGTGTCGGCCCCTTGCGCGGGCGTTCGGAGCAGCGGCCGCATCGCGCGGTGGAAGCCCGGCAGCGTCTCCGCCAGGCCCGGCGTGTCGGCCCAGCCCGGGTGCATGGCGCTGAACGTGATGCCGGTCCCGCGCAGGCGGCGAGCCCACTCGCGGACGAGGGCCGTCTGGGCGCGCTTCGCCCGAGCGTAGGCCCGGGAGCCGGAGAACGGCCCGCCCGACGATTGCAGGTCGTCGAGGTCCAGCTTCTGGCTGTACATGCCGCCGGACGTCACGGAGATCACCCTCGCGGCCGGCGTGCGTCGAAGCAGGGGCAGGAGCCCCGAGACCAGGACGAACGGGCCCACGACGAGGACGGCCAGGGTCGCCTCGATCCCGTCCGGCCCGAGGCGCCGCTCGGGGAAGATCGCCCCCGCGTTGTCGATCAGCACGTCGAGCCTGGCCTCGGTCGCGTCGACGCGGCGCACGGCGTCGCGAATGGAGTCGAGGGATCCCATGTCGGCCACGACGATCGGGAAGCGGTCCTCGCCGTGCCGTGTGACCAGGGCATCGCGGACGGCCGCGAGACGCTCCTCGCTCCGGCCGACGAGGACGATCCTCGCGCCGAGCGCCGCGAGCGCATCGGTCGCCGCTCGCCCCAGCCCCGACGTGGGCCCGGTCACGAGGACCGTCCTGCCCTCGAGCGCGCCATCCGGCGGCGGCTCCCATCCGAATAGCTGTCGACGGAGCGCGATTCCCACCCGGGAGAAGCTGCCGGCGATCGAAATCTCGAGGCAATCGTCGACCAGCGACGCGACATCCATGAAGCACCCTCCAGGTTGGTGGCTGCGGTCCGGGCGGCGGATGCCCGCCCCGGGTTCCAGGCGCCGACCTGGCCTCCCCGCATCGGAGCCGAAGATGACCAGGTTGCACCAACAGATCGAAACTCGACTGCCGCTGGATGCCGCGTTTGCGTTCGTCGCCGATTTCGCGAACGCCATGCACTGGGATCCCGGAGTCGCCACGTCCGAGTCCATCGACGCGGCGCCGACCGGGCTCGGCGCCCGGTACCGGCTCGGCGTTCGGATGCGCGGACGGGTCACCCCGATGGAGTACCGGATCACGACGTTCGAAGCGCCCCGCCGGGTGGTGCTCACGGGCACGGGTCCCGGGATCTCCGCGATCGACGAGATCCGTTTCGAGGCTGTCGGGACCGTCACCCGGATCGACTATACGGCCGACATCCGGCTCGGTGGCTTGCCGCGGCTCGCGCAGCCCTTCCTGGGCGGGGCCTTCGCGAGGCTTGCGCACGAGGCGATCGACGGGATGCGGCGGGCGCTGGACGCGCGCGCGGTCGAGCGTGATGCTGCGCACGCCAGCGCGGCCACGTCGCCTCGATGAAGGTCGCCGTGGTCGGGTCCGGGGTCAGCGGGCTGACCGCCGCCTATGCGCTCCACCGGGACGGGCACCAGGTCCACCTCTTCGAGCGTGAGCCGGCGGTCGGCGGCCACGTCCGGACGGTCGTGGTTCCAACGGACCGCGGTCCGGTCCCTGTCGACACCGGGTTCATCGTCTACAACGAGCGGACGTACCCCCAATTCGTCGGCCTCCTCGCCGAGCTGGGCGTGGAGACACAGCCAAGCGACATGTCGCTTGGCTCGGCCTGTCGCGACTGCGGCGTCGAGTTCAGCTCGCGCGGCGCGCGCGGCCTGTTCGCCATCCCGGCGTCGGTGGCCCGCCCGGGGCACTGGCGGATGCTCGTGGACGTGGTCCGCTTCTACGCGGACGCACGACGGATCCTCGACACGAACCCGCCGTCCGGCCTGACGCTGGGCGAGTACCTCGACGCGGGTGGTTACGGGACGGGCTTCCGCAACCATTTCCTCGTCCCGATCACCGCGGCGGTCTGGTCCACTGCCCCGCAACGGGCGCTCGAGTTCCCGTTGGACTACCTGCTCCACTTCCTCGACAACCATGGGCTGATCGGCCTGGGCCGCGCGCCCCAATGGCGGACGATCCGAGGCGGCTCCCACGAATACGTGGCGCGGATCATCGCGTCCCTCCCCGCGGGTGCCGTGAGCACCGACGATCCGGTGCTCGGCGTCAGCCGGGACCAGGCAGGCGTCACGATCCGGACCGCGCGCCGGCCGCCGCAGCGCTTCGACGCGGTCGTGCTCGCCTCGCACGCGGACGATGCCCTGCGCACGCTCGGGGATGCGGACGACGCGGAGCGGGCGGCACTGGCCGGCTTCGACTACACGCCGAACGAGGTGGTGCTGCATACGGACGAGCGGGTGATGCCGCGGAGCGGGAACGCATGGGCGTCGTGGAACGTGGAACAGCCCGCCTGTGCGCGCCCCGGCGGTGCCGTCACGATGACCTACCACATGAACCGCCTGCAGACGCTCCCCGGCCCCGAGCAGTACTTCGTGTCGCTCAATCCTGGTGCGCGCGTCCGGCCCGAGCGGGTGATCGTGACGCGCGAGTTCACCCATCCGCTCTACACGTTCGGGACGCTCGGGGCCCAGCGCGCCGTCGGGGCGCTGCAGGGACATCGGAGGACGTACTACGCGGGGGCACACCTCGGCTACGGCTTCCACGAGGACGGCTGTCGATCGGGCTACGAGGTCGCCGCGATGCTGTCGTCGGCCGCGGAGGAGCGAGCCGCATGAACTCACACCTGCTCGAAGGGAAGGTCACCCACCGCCGCACGCGCCCGTTCACGTACCGGCTGGACCACGCGGTCTTCTACGTTGCGCTCGACCTCGGCGAGCTCGACGAGGCGGCACGAACGCTCCGGCTGGTCAGCCGCAACCGCCGGAACGTCCTTTCCTTCCGGGACGGCGATCACCTCGACCCGCCGGCGGTCGACCTCGCCGCTCGGATCCGGCAGCACCTCCGCGACGACGGCGTGGAGCCCGACGGATGGGAGGTGACCCTCGTCACCAGCCTGCGGGTCTTCGGCTACGTCTTCAACCCCGCCAGCTTCTACCTCTGCCGCGACGCGGACGGCCAGCTCCGCGTGGTCGTCATCGAGGTCCACAACACGCATGGCGAGCGGCACCTGTACACGCTGCGGACCGAGCGGCGCGGCGCCTGGCACGTCGCCTCGATGGCCAAGGCGTTCTACGTCTCCCCCTTCATCGAGATGGAGGGCCGGTACGTCGTTCGCGTGCGCGACGATGCGCACGGTCTCCGGATCGGCATCGACGAGAGCCAGGACGGAGCGA
This sequence comes from uncultured Chloroflexia bacterium, assembly GCA_963734535.1. Lineage (GTDB taxonomy): Bacteria > Chloroflexota > Limnocylindria > Limnocylindrales > CSP1-4 > CTSoil-043. Next base: position 225,012 of record CAVTHS010000007.1, read on the forward strand.
CGGTGCTCCACACCAGCCTGGTGCTCGCGCGGGTCCCGCTCACCGACCGGGCGATCGCCCGGATGCTGGTTCGCCACCCGTTCGTGACCCAGAAGACGATCGCGGCGATCCACCTGCACGCCTGGCGGCTCTGGCGTCGTGGGGCCCGCTTCCATCGTCACGGGGAGGCCACGCGCCGCGACGGGGACGTGCTGCGAAGCCCGGCGGAGGCGCCTCGATGAGCGAACGGCAGGCAGCCCGGAACCGGCCGGGCGCGGCAGAGCCGATCCTGGCGGGCGTCGCGCAGCGGATCGGGCTCGCGGCCGCGGAGCGGATCCGGACCGGCTGCCTGGTCGTCGTGCTTCCCGATGGGTCGCGCCGCGTGTTCGGCAACGCCCAGTCGGCGCGTCGCGGCGAGATCCGGATCCACGATTCGCGAGCCCTGGTTCGCGCCCTCGTGAACGGCGAGACCGGGCTCGGCGAGGCGTATGTCGACGGGCTCTGGTCGAGCCCGGACCTCGTCGCCCTCATCGAGCTCGCGGCCCTGAACCGGGCGTCGCTCGCGCTGTCCGCCGGCTGGTGGCGAGCGCCGACCCAGCTCGCCCGGACGCTGGCCCACCGGGCGCGGCGCAACACGCGGAGGCAGAGCCGTCGCAACATCGCGGCGCATTACGACCTGGGCAACGACTTCTACCGGCTCTTCCTCGACGAGACGATGACGTACTCGAGTGCGGTCTTCGCCTCGCCCGACCAGCCGCTCGCCGACGCCCAGCGCAACAAGTACCGGCTCATGGCCGAGCGCGCCGGCCTCGTCCGCGGCATGCACGTGCTGGAGATCGGCACCGGGTGGGGCGGGTTCGCGCTCTACGCCGCGGGCGAGCTCGGTTGCCGCGTGACGACGATCACGATCTCGCAGGCCCAGGCGGACGCTTGCCCGGGAGCGCGTCCGGGACGCGAGCCTCGACGGGCTCGTCGACGTCCAGCTGCGCGACTACCGCGAGATCGTCGGCACCTTCGACGCGATCGTCTCGATCGAGATGCTCGAGGCGGTTGGCGCCGAATACCTCGCCACGTTCTTCGAGGCGTGCGACCGCGCGCTGGCGCCAGGCGGCAGGCTCAGCCTCCAGTCGATCACGTTCCCGGACGCCGCCTACGAGACCCAGCGCCGGGGCGCCAACTGGATCCAGCAGTACATCTTCCCGGGTGGCCTGTGCCCATCCCTGGCCGTGATCGAGCGGGCGACGCGGGCTACGAACCTCCGCATCACGCGGGTCGACGACATCGGCCAGCACTACGCGGCCACGCTCCGCGCGTGGCGCGAACGCTTCCTGGAGCGGGTGGCAGCGGTCCGCGCGCTCGGCTTCGACGGCCGGTTCGTGCGGACGTGGGAGTACTACCTGGCCCTGAGCGAGGCGGCGTTCGCCACCGGGACGACGCAGGACCTGCAGGTGGTGTTCGAGAAGGGTCGCAGGGTCGCGTAGCGGCCCTTCCTCATCCCGGCGGCTCGAGCGGGACGCCGGCAGCTCACGGCTCCGCCGTCGCTGCTGGCACGCCTGTCAGCCGCGAGGCGGCGGGCAACGATCGGCCGTGGAACGCCACCGGCGTTGGCGGGAGTCTTCCGTTACGCTCCGCGCGCCCAGAAAGGAGCACTCGTGCCCCCAGATCCGTTCCCGCGCGCGGCGCTCGCGACGAATCGCTCCGGCCGCCTCACGCCCGACCAGACCGTCTTCTACCGCGAGGAGGCGGCTTCGGACCGTCGAAACCTGCTCATGGCCGGGCTGGTCATTGCGGCCCTGGGAACTGCGCTCGTCATCGGCTCGATCACCGGTCGGATCACGAGCGGGCGGCTGGAGTCGCTCGGGATCGGCGCGGCGCTGCTTGCGGTCGGCGCCGCGGTGGCGTGGTTCGGGGGGATCCGCGGATCGCGGGCCAAGGCCGCGGCCGCAGGCGCGGGACGCGTGACGTCCATCGATGGGCCGATCCGGCGGGAGCGGCGGGACCGGCGGGATGATGGATTGGGCGACTCGGGCCACATCAGCCCGGGGAACGAGTACGCGTACTACCTGCTGGTCGGCGACCGGAGCTTCTCCGTCTCCCGGGACCAGTGGGACGCCGCGCCCCAGGACGGCGTCGCGCGCGTCTACCTGCTGGGCGACTCGGACCGGATCGTCAACCTGGAGCGGATCGCCGACGGCCCACCGCCGCAGGTCCCCGGCCTCGTTCGCGCTGCTCTCGAGCTCGCGACGAGCTCCCCGGACCCGGCCAGGGCGGAGGAGGCGCGGGCCATGCTGCGCCAGGCAGACGCGGTGTCGGCCGTCGCCGGGGGCTCGTCTGGCGCGCCTGCCCCGGGTCTGGCGCCCGCCGTCCCGCTCGAGCAGGCCATCCTCGGGACGTGGCAGAGCGACCTGGCCGGCATGACGTACGAGTTCCGGGCCGACGGTTCGGCCTCGGCGGGCTCCGCGCGCCATGGCGTCCGCGAGCAGCGCTGGTCGATCGCCGGTCCCGCCGCGATCCGGGTGGACGACTCGACGGTCCACGTCGCCGTCGATGGCGACGTCCTGTCGCTCGGCGAGCCGCCGCGGTCCCTCACGTTCCACCGCGTGGGCTGACGCCGGGTCTCCAGGGCGTACCGGAGCCTCGGCATGGGGGTTCCAGCATGAGCGAACACGAGCGAAGGGTCCGGCGCGTGCTACCGCGCCGTCACCTCCACCGCGTAGCCCTCGGCCTCCTCGTCGTAGCCCCCGTGGTAGCCGGAGGCATCGGGCCGGCCGATCTGCGAGTGCGGGACCACGCGGCCGCGACGCAGACCCCGGAAGTCCGCGAGCGAGGTCCAGCCGCGATCGGCGTTCCGCTCGATGAACTCGGTCATCCCGCGCGCGAGGGCGGCGATCACGTTCGGTCCGATGGCATGGTCGAGCATCGCCGCGGTCGCGACCTGCACCGTGCCGCATCCCAGCAGGAAGTAGCTCAGCGCCTGGTCGAAGCCTGAGATGCCGCCGATGCCGGACAGCTCGCCGTCGGGGAAGGCCTGCGTCAGCTGGGCCATCTTGGCCAGCGATTGGGGCAGGATCGCGGGGCCACCGAGGCCGCCCGATGCGACGTACCCATCCACGTTGATCTCGAAGTCGAGCGTCGCCGGGTCGAACAGCGGCAGCGCCGGGAACGTGTTCGATGACGAGATCGCATCGGCCCCGCCGAGGAAGGTTGCCGTCGCCTCCTCGACGATGTCCGCTGTCGCCGGGGTGAGCTTCACCCAGACCGGCACCCGCGCCACGGCCTTGACGGCCTGCGTGGAGACGGAGCACAGCACCGGGTCCCTGCCGACGTTCGAGCCCATGTCCACCCGGTCCATGTGAGGGCACGAGAAGTTGAGCTCGATGGCGTCCACGCCCGCGTCCTGCACCGCCTGGGTCAGGACCTGCCAGTTGTGGAGCTCCTTGTCGGTGCCCGAGCCTGCCATGATCGAGGCGACGAGGACCCGGTTCGGCCAGGCCTTCTTGATGGCCTCGAGGCGTGGGACCCACCAGTCGAGCGTCTTGTCGGAGATCAGCTCCCAGTTCCACGACGCCATGAGCGTCGTGTCCGGGCGCTTCGCCATCGACAGACTTCCCTCGAAGTCGGCGCGCAGGAACTTCGTCTTCGGGCCTCGGACGTTCGTCACCGGATGCAGGCCGATCGTCTTCGTGACCACGCCGCCCCATCCGGCTTCGTAGGCGCGCAGGATGTTCGACTCGGACTCCGCGGGTGGGGCCGACGCGAGCAGGAACGGGTTCTCGAACCGGATGCCCGTGAAGACGGTCGAGAGGTCGGCCACGGGATACCCCCTTGCGAGACTCGAGGACCGGCGTGTCCGGCCGGCACGCGGCCGGACTAGGGTCCGTTCCCCGCGGCGGTCCGTCAAGCCCGGACCGTCAAGCCCCTCTCAATGGCGGGCGAGGATCGCGAGGATCTCGTCGCCGTAGCGGTCGAGCCGCGCCGGGCCCATCCCCTTGACCCGCCGCAGCGCGGCGACGGTCTCGGGCCGCTCCTCGACGAGCCCGGCGAGCAACGTGTCGGGGGCCACGACGTAGGCGGGGACGCCATCGTCCCGTGCACGCGCGGACCGCCACGCCCTGAGGTCGGCCATGGTCGGCTCGTCGGTGGAGCGACCCGTCGGTCGTGAGGACACGGGTGATCCCGGCAGGACGGTCACCCGCGACGAACGGTCAGCCCGGGATTTCGAAAGCGCGCGGCCCTCGCCGTCTCGCAGGCGGGGTCGCGGTCCGGCTCGGCCGTCATCGATCGCGCGCAGGAATCGACTCTGACGGCGAGGCGACTCGCGATCGCCCGGCCCGGTCCGACGCTCGGCCCACGAGAGGAGGAGATGGCGGCGTGCACGCGTCAGGCCGACGTACAGGAGCCGCCGTTCCTCGGCGAGCGCGTCGTCATCGTCGGTCGCCTGGCGGATCGGAAGCGTTCCCTCCTCGAGCCCGGGGAGAAGGACCGCGTCCCACTCGAGACCCTTCGCACGATGGAGCGTGAGCAGGTTGACCCCGTCGGCCGAGCCCGCCGCTTCCGCCGCGGCCCGCGCCGCGAACTCGACGAGGAGCGCCCGCCTGTCGAGGCCCGTCGCCGGCGCGACACGCGCCGATTCGACCGCCGCCTCCCGGGCGATGTCGAGCACGAGTGTCAGGGATGCGGTCCGTTCTCGCGCCTCGGCGCCCGCCGCGTCGGCGTCCGGGTCGAAGCCGAGATCCGCCCGCAGGCTGGTCTCGAGCGCCTCGATCAGCGCTCGTCCGCGCGCCGTCTCCGGCAGCCGGCGCAGAAGCCGCAGGGCCTCCCGGACCTCGGGCCGCTCGAAGAAGCGCTGCCCGCGCACACGGAACGCGATCCCGGCCCTCGTGAGCGCGGCCTCGATCGGCGGGACCTGGGCGTTGATCCGCACGAGCACCGCGATCTCCGCGGGTGGGGTGCCGCCGTCGGTGAGCCGGCGAATGGTCGCCGTGAGCAGCGCGAGCTCCGCGTCGCCGTCCGGGCAGCGCCGGATGGTGGGCGGGGGGCCGGATGGCAGCGTTGCCACGAGGCGCTTCCGCCGTCCGTCCGCCGCGAGGAGGCGGTTGGCGAGCGCGAGCACCTCCGGACTGCTCCGGTAGTTGCGGTCCAGGGTGACCTGGCGGGCCGCCGGGACCCGGTCGGCGAAGCCCGTGAGGAAGTCGGACGTCGCGCCCGCGAAGGTGTAGATCGTCTGGTCCTCGTCACCGACGACGCACAGGTCGTCGCGATGGCCGAGCCAGAGCTCGAGGAGCCGCTGCTGGAGCGGGTTCGTGTCCTGGTACTCGTCGACGCTGAACCACCCGTACCGGGCTCGAACGGTCGCGGCGGCAGTCCCCTCCGACTCGAGCAGGTCGACGGTCCGGGTGAGCATGTCGTCGAAGTCGAGCCGGCCGGCCCGATCCTTCTCGCGCTCGTACGCCGTCCAGAGGCGAACGAACAGCTCCGCCGGGATGGGCGGGGTCCGGGTGCCGGCCCCGCTCGCGTACGTCGCCGGGCGGAGGCGCCGGCTCTTGGCCCACTCGATCTCGTCCGCGAGGTCCTTCGCCGTCGTGAAGCGATAGCCGCCCGGCAGCCCGCGGGCAAGGCGCCCGACGATCGGGATCTTCGAATCGAGCACGGCCGGCGCAGATGCCCCGTCGTGGTACGCGGGCCAGAAGTGCCGGAGCTGCGCCAGTGCGGCCGCGTGGAAGGTCCGGGCGGCGATGCCGGGCAGGCCGAGCTGCGAGAGGCGCTCCGCCATCTCGCCCGCCGCCTTGTCCGTGAACGTGACCACCAGCACGCGTCTCGGATCGACCGCGCCGGTCGCGACCGCGTAGGCGACGCGACGGGTGACCACCCGGGTCTTCCCCGATCCCGCCCCGGCATGGATGACGAGGGGCCCGCGCGTGATCCGGACCGCCTCGGCCTGGGCCGGATCGAGCCCCACGAGGAGATCCTCGGGATCCATCGTCGTCATCGCCCATGCGAGCTCGCGCCGGGATCCTCGGCGCTCGGTACCGGCGTCACCGCGAGGGTCCGCTCGATTCGGCGATCGGGCACGAACCAGATCACGGCGACCAGGATGTACAGCGCGACGGCGACATCAGGGACGATGAACGCGACGACCAGGCCAATCGCGTAGATCAGGGGCGACACCTTGCCCTTGCGATCGTTCCCGACCGCGGCCGCGAGCGCGGGCGACTGCCCCTCGCAGGCGATGAGGGCGCGGACCAGGATGAAGTAGGCGAGGGCAGCCAGCAGGAGCACGGCGCCATAGGCCGCGGTCGGGATCGATGCGAAGCTGCTCTCGCCCATCCACGCCGTGCCGAACGGGAAGAGCGAGAGCCAGAAGAGCAGGTGGAGGTTCGCCCAGAGCACCCGTCCGTCGACCACCTTCGTCGCCTGCAGGAGGTGATGGTGGTTGTTCCAGTAGATCCCGAGGTTGACGAAGCTGAGGACGTAGCCCAGGAAGACCGGACCGAGCGGCAGCAGCGCCTCGAGATCCGCCCCCTGGGGCACCTTGAGCTCCAGCACCATGATCGTGATGAGGATCGCGACCACGCCGTCGCTGAAGGCCTCGAGGCGGCTCTTGCTCACGCGGACTTCCCTCGTTGGACGCGATGGTCGGGCGGCTCAGGATGCGACAGGCCGCCAGCACGTGTCCAGCGCCACCCCGGCTGGTGCGGGTATGGCCTGTTGACAAAGCTAATGACCTTCGCCACAATGCTCACAGACCAAGCTAATGACCATAGCCGAGTGGTCGTGGCCGGCCAGTCGGCAGAAACGCGCGGAGGTCACGATGGCAGACACGATGACGCGAGAGCAGAACCCGACCAGGTTCCTGGATCGCCCGGGTGGGAGGATCGCCTACGACGTCGCGGGAGCCGGTTCCCTCGTCGTGTGCATCCCAGGGATGGGCGACCTTCGCTCGAGCTACCGGTTCCTGGCGCCGGCGCTGGAGGCGGCCGGGTATCGGGTCGCGACGCTGGACCTGCGCGGTCACGGCGACAGTGACGCCACCTTCGCCGAGTACGATGACGTTGCCGCGGGGTCGGACGTGGTCGCGCTGCTCGCCGAGCTCGGCGACGGGCCTGCCGTGCTCATCGGGAACTCGATGGGGGCCGGTGCAGCGGCATGGGCGGCCGCGGAGGCGCCCGACCTCGTCGCTGCGCTCGTGCTGGTCGGGCCCTTCGTCCGCAACCCTGCCGGCGGCAGGGCAGCCGCGCTGCTGTTCCGGCTGGCGCTGCTCCGCCCGTGGGGCCCGGCGGCCTGGAACGCCTGGTACGCGCGTCTCTTCCCGGGTCGGGCGCCGTCCGACCTCGCAGCCCACCGGGCGCGGATCCGCGCGAGCCTTCGCCGCCCCGGTCGCTGGAAGGCGTTCGCGGCGACGACGCACACGAGTCATGCGCCCGTCGAGGCGCGCCTGGGCGAGATCGCGGCTCCGACCCTCATCGTGATGGGCGATCACGACCCTGACTTCGGCGATCCGCGGGCCGAGGCGGCGTTCATTGCCGGCAGGCTCGGGGCCGCGGTCGTGATGGTTCCCGGGGCCGGCCACTACCCCCATGCCGAGTACCCGGAGATCGTCACCCCTGCCATCCTCGGGTTCCTCGGCAACGGCACGAACCATGCCTAGGGCAGGCCTGACCCCCGCGATCGTTGTCGCGCGGGGAGCCGACCTCGCGGACGAGATCGGCCTGGACCACCTGACGCTCGCGGCCCTCGCGTCGCGCCTCGGGGTCGCCGTCCCGAGCCTGTACAAGCACGTCGACGGGCTCGACGCCCTGCGTCGCGGCATCGCCATCCTCGCGCTCGGCGAGCTGGGCGATGCGATGGCCGGCGCGCTCCGTGCGGACATCGTCGGACGGCGGTCCGGACGACGGTTCGGACGGCGGTGCCCCGGTGCCGGCCCTGGCGAACGCCTACCGCGCCTACGCCTCGGCGTATCCGGGACGGTACGCGGCCACGCTCCGTGCGGCTCCGCCCGGCGACGCCGAGCACGGAGCGGCGGGCGACGCCATCCTGCGGAGCGTGTTCGCGGTCCTCGCGAGCCGTGGCCTCGCGGGCGAGGATGCCGTCGACGCGACGCGCGCCCTGCGGGCGGCGCTCCACGGTTTCGTGGCGCTCGAAGCCGCCGGCGGATTCGGGCTCCCGCAGGACGTGGACCGCTCGTTCCGGGGGCTCGTCGAGGGGCTGGACCGCGGATTCGGTACCCTCGTGGGGGGCGATGCGACTCCGGACGTTGGTGCTCGCGGCGCGGTCAGCGAGCTGCGACTCGCGCTGACGGTCGAGGACTACCCCCGCGCGCTCCGTTTCTACCGCGATTCGCTGGGCCTTCCCGTGCTCGAGTCGTGGGAGGACGGGAAGGCGCGCGGCGCGGTCCTCGGCGCGGGACGCGCCACGCTGGAGCTGCTCTCGCTGGAGCAGGCCGAGCTCATCGACCGGATCGAGGTTGGCTCGCGCGTCGCGGGCCCCGTCCGGGTGGCCCTGGCGGTCCTCGACTCGGCCGGTGTCGCCGATGCCCTGGTCGCCGCGGGCGCCGCACGCCTCGGCGGGCCAGTGGTCACGCCGTGGGCCCACCGCAATGTCCGCGTCGCGGCCCCGGATGGCCTCCAGCTGACGCTGTTCACCGAGCTGGATCCGCGACCAGGCGCATGAGTCGCGATCCCTGGGCCCGCCCGGCTGACCGAGGTCACGCGGCGGGCGGACCCTTCGGCACGTGACGGGACGCGACGAGGTCCCCATCGTGCCCCTGACGGATCAGCAGAGGCTCGACGCCCGTCGGCTCGCCTGAGGGATCCCATGACCCGCCCATCGAAACGTCGCCACCGACGGCGCGTCCGTGGCTCCTGCTCTCGATGCTGACCGCCGGTCCGCGATCGAGCCCCTCGACCGGCGCACCGACGGAGCAGTCGGAGGCGCTCCTCCGCCGCCTCGCGAGCTCCACCGACCCCGGCGTGGCATATGCGGCCATGACGCTCGGGCTTGGCCGCCCCGTCGAAGCGCCCGAAGTTCGTGCGGCACAGGCCGCGATCCCGGCGTCCGTGCGCGCTCGCGCGCTCCTGTCCGGGCGTTCGACCGATGGCACCATCCGGCTCGGTCCCTACGCGAAGTGGCAGGGTGCCCATTGGACCCTCGTCCAGCTTGCGATGCTCGGCTACCCGCCCGGCGACAACGCGCTGGTGCCTCTCCGCGACCAGGTGATGGACTGGCTCCAGGGACGACGGCACACCGGCCCGCCCAGCACGGTGGTCTTCGACGACCAACCGGAGCGGGTCCGCCGATGTGCGTCACAGGAAGGCAACGCCGTCTGGGCGACCCTCCGGCTGGGGCTCGAGGATGAACGCACGGAGAGCCTCGTCGAGCGGCTCATCGGCTGGCAATGGCCCGACGGCGGCTGGAACTGCGACAGGCGCCGCGACGCGCGTCGGTCGTCCTTCCAGGAGACCGCGATTCCGCTGCGCGCCCTGTATCTCTATGGAATCGTGCACGACGACGCCCGCGCCCGGGGCGCCGCCGAACGCGCCGCGGCGCTGCTGCTGGAGCGCCGCCTCCTCTGGCGACGCTCGGACGGGCTCCTCATCCGACCCGATTGGGGCGGCCGCACGGACCTGATTCACTTCCCGATCCAGTTCTACGACCTGCTCTACGCGCTCGAGGTCATGGCCGAGACAGGCCACCTCGGCGATCCTCGGTGTGCCGACGCGCTGGACATGCTCGGCGCCAAGCGCCTCCCCGATGGCGGATTCCCGCGCGAGGACCGGACCGCGACGAAGCAGTCGCGGGTCGCGAGCCGCGGCACCTGGGCCGACTGGGGGCCGGCCGGGGCGCGGACCAGCAACCCGTTCGTCACCGCGGCTGCGCTCGGCGTGCTACGGATCGCCGCGCACGCACGCGATGGAGGCGCCGGCCGCGCCGGGTGAGAGGCGAGCGACCGCGGATCGGCGGTGCGGCCCGGTGCCGGAGCCGCCGGGCCCTGGTCAGCTGATCCGGTACGCCACCGTGACCGACACGACGAGCTGCTGCACGGTGGGTTCCATCGTGACGGGTGCCGGGGCGATGTTCGGCGCGTCTCCCGGCACGGCGCCCGGGGTCGAGCCCGCGGCCCCTGCTGCCATGGGCACGGCGTAGGCGCCGCCGCTCGAGACGCTCACGGAGAGGACCCCGGTGATCGTGACCCCTGCCGCACGCGCGACCACGTCCGCCTGCGCCTTTGCATCGGCGAGGGCGGCCTGGAGCGCGTCACGCTGCGCGCCCGCCTGGTCCGATGGGCCGGTCTTGACGTCTGCCCGGCCGACCCCGGCCACGACGATCGTGTGGTCCGGCGCGACGCCCGGGGAGCCTGGGTAGACCGGGTAGGGATAGGCAATTGCTGGGACCGACCCGCCGACGCCGACGCCGGACCCGCTCACGCCCGCACCGGGGGAGACGACGCTGCCGCCCGACGTGGCGATCCCGCTGGGACCGACCTCCGTCGCGCCGGATGGCGCGAGCCCCGTCGTGCCGGAGCCCTGGCTCGGTGCACCCAGCGCGCCGCTCGCGGGCCGGCCGGTGGCTTCGACACTCCCCGTGCCGGGCGCGGCCGGGGTGGGCGGGGCTGCGGCCGTGGAGCAGCCGACGAGGACGACCACGAGCGGCACGAAGAGCAGGCCGGCGAGACGTCGTCGTCCGCTGGCCACGGTCGGGAGCTGAGCGCTCATGGTGTGGGTCTCCTCGGGAGTCCGTTCGTCAGGTCGACGGGAGCCCGCCGTGCCCAGGGGACGCGAATCGCCGCGAATGGGTTCCCGGAGCTGTCGATTCGGGGCGTCCCCGTTCGTTGCTCAAGCGAGACCGGCAACCGGATCACGGAATGGAGAAAGACGCCATGGGCAGCCCGATCGTGCACTTCGAGATCCGATCCACGGATCCCGATGCGAGTCGCGCCTTCTACGCAGAGCTGTTCGGCTGGACCTACCCCGCGGGCGGGTTCCCGGACTACACCTACGTCGACAGCGGCGTTCCCCAGGGAACGATCCCCGGTGGCATCAGCCCGCTCCAGGGCGGGAAGCCGATGGTCACGGTCTTCGCCGGCGTGGCGGACGTGGCGGCTGCGCTCGACAAGGCCGTCACGCTCGGGGGGACGATCGTGCAGCCGGCCACCAAGGTGCCGGGCGTGACGTTCGGCCTCTTCGCGGACCCGCAGGGCCACGTGGTCGGCGTTGCCTCGGACGATCACGACGGGTAGATCCGGCCGCAGAGCGCTGCGGGGTCGCTGACCGGGTGCGCGTCAGGGCCGCCTCCAGCGGGGCGGCTCGCGACCCTCAGCTTCCGGAAAGGACCCAGCTCGAGCCATCGGCGCCGTCGCGGACCTCCACGCCGGCAGCGACCAGCTGGTCGCGGATGAGGTCGGCCGTCGCCCAGTCACGGGCTTCCCGGGCGCGCGCCCGGAGCGTGAGAAGCGCCTCCACGAATGGGTCGACGGCCGAGCGCGGGTCGCCGCCAACGGTCCCCGCCGCTTCACCCAGCCGCGCGATCAGCGCGCGAAACGTGGAGCGCGCGTTGTCGAGGTCGGGGCTGTCCTCGCCGGCACGGATCCGGGCCTCGACCGCCGAGTCGATATCGAGAAGCGCAGCCACCGCTCCCCGGCTGTCGCCGAGGCCAAGGGCGTGGACGAACGCACCCTCGAGGTCGGCGACCTCGTCCTGAAGCGGCGTGGCCGGTCGCGGCGCCGGCTCTCCCGGGAGCTGCGAGCGCCCTGTCCCTCCCCAGCCGGGCTCCCACCCGATGTCGACCATGCCTCCCGCTGCCAGCTCGCGCGCGACCTCGGCCAGGACCTCGATCCCGACCTCGCTGCCGCTCGGGAAGACCGTGCCCCGGCCGTCGACCCTCACGGTGACACCGCCAAGGCCGGACACCGAGGCAGCCTGCCGGTCGAGGTCCAGGACGAGGGCGGTGTGGCTGTCGACGCCCAGGATGAACGTGCCCGTGGGCAGCTGGCGCTCGAGCATTCGCAGCCGCCGCTCGCCCATGTAGCAGAAGCGGGTGTCGTGGTTGCCACCCTCGGCGTTGTCGTAGTGGGGCACGACGGCGGCGCGCAGGCCGGTCGCGGGCCCGAGGATGTCGAGCCCGGGTAGCCAGGCCGGGTCCGCGCCGACCTTGTAGATCTCGTAGACGGGGATCGTGACGGCACCGAGGGTGAGGGCCGCGGCGCTCGCCATCGTGAGGATGCCCCCGTCGCGGACGCGGTCGGCGAGCGCCGCCGGGACGGGACCGTCGACCCACTGCCGGAGGGCGTAGCTCGGGCTGCCCGGGCCCGCCATCACGTAGCGAGCCTCGCGGATCCGGGCGATCGCGGTGGCGGCCGTGAGCGCATCCACGTCCCGGGACCGGTAGACCGCGACGCCGACCTCTCGACCGACGCTCTCCGCGAAGAACCGGACCGTCCGGGCGCTGAGCTCGTCCGCGTTCTCCTGGAAGCCATACGGGGTGTCGAGGATGACGGCGGGGACGGCCTCCGGGCCCAGGCGCTCGAACAGCGCCCGGTGGACCTTGGCCATGGTCGGCGCCGTCTCCCCGGAGCCCATGATCGCCAGGATTCGCGGACCGCTCATCCGAAGAACCCGTCGACCGTCATCTCGTGTAGCACGTCTGCAAGTTCGGCCGGGCGCTGCGCATGGATGTCGTGATCGCCCGTGAACCAGCGCACCCTGGCGTTCGGGATCGTTCCCGCCGCTGCCTCGACCTCGCGGCGCTTGCGCCGTGTCCAGGCGGTCTCGCCGCCGTCGACGGGCACGAGCAGGGTCGGGGCGGTGATGTCGGCGTACCGCTCCGAGGGGTGGTGCTCCCAGAGCCCGCGGAGGACCGTGATGTGGTGATCGAAGGTGAGCCACGGCGCGACGGTGCCGTCGCCGCGGACCTGGAAGTTCGCGAGGGCGCCGCGAATCCCGCTCTCCGGCCAGTCGCCATGGGTCGAGCGGAGGTAGCCCTCGATCTCGCTGAACGGTCGCCCCGCGAGGCGCGGTGGGGCGAGCGCGGCCCGGCAGGCGTCCCAGTCCGCGAACTGGCGGCTCGGTTCGAGCCAGCCGCCGTCCACGCAGGCGATGCCCCGGATCCGCGCGGGATGTCGGGCCGCAAGCTCGAGCGCGACGTTGCCGCCCCAGGATTGACCGGCGACGACCGGCCGGTCGATCGCCAGCCGTTCGATGAGCACGGCGAGGTCGTCGGCGACGGTCGGCACCTCGTACGGAGCGTCCGGCTTCGACGAGCGACCGTGCCCGCGAAGGTCGACGGTGACGACGGGATGCCCCCGCGCCACGAGGCTCTCCGCGACACCGTCCCACAGCCGGGCGTTCGAGGCGAGGCCGTGGACGAGCAGGAACGCAGGCGGCGTGCTCGTCCCTGCCGGCGTCCACACGTCGGCCGCGAGCTCCACCCCTTCGGCAACCGGCGTCAGCTCCGTGCGCATCCACCGGATGGTAGTCGGGCCGGCGCCGGCGAGCACCCGAATCCCGACGGACCTCGCAGACCGGCGGACCCGGGCGCCAGGACTTGGTGCATGATCGACGGGTGGACGTCCAGCCGCTCCGGGTCATCATCGCCGAGGATTCCGCGCTCATCCGGGAGGGCCTGGCGCGACTGATCGTCGACTCGGGCGGCGTCGTCGTCGCCAAGGTCGGCGACGGCCCGTCCTTCGTCGAAGCGGTCGTGGAGCACCGACCCGACGTCTCGGTGGTCGACGTGCGGATGCCCCCGACCCAGCGCGACGAGGGGCTCCGCGCGGCGATCGAGGCGCGCCGCCTCGTCCCCGGCACCCCCGTGCTCGTCCTCAGCCAGTACGTCGAGCCGCAGTACGCGACCGAGCTGCTCGCGGACCGGGCCGGGGGCGTCGGCTATCTCCTGAAGGATCGAGTCGCGGACATCCGCGAGTTCATGGACGCGCTGCGACGGGTCGCCCGCGGCGGGACCGCGCTCGATCCCGAGGTCGTCGCCCAGCTCATGGTCCCGCGCCGCGCCGACGACCGGCTCAATGCGTTGACCCCGCGCGAACGCGAGGTGCTCGCCGCAATGGCCGAAGGGCGGACGAACGTGGGCGTCGCGGCCCTGCTGGGCATCTCGGAAGGGGCCACCGAGAAGCACATCAGCAACATCTTCGGCAAGCTGGAGCTGCCCGACTCGGAGAACGACCACCGGCGCGTGCTGGCGGTGCTGACCTACCTCGGCTCCTAGCTCGCTGTCGCCGCCTGGGCGGTCGCCGCCGGGGCGCTCGCCGCCGGCAGCTCGGCGCGAACGGTCGTCGGTCCGCCATCCGGGCTGTCGACGGACAGGGCGCCGTCGAGGGCCTCGACGCGACCGGCGAGGCCGGCAAGCCCGCCGGCGGGCAGGATCCGCGCGCCCCCGGCGCCGTCGTCCCAGACCTCCACCACGAGGCGGCTCGCCTCGCGCCGGCAGCGGATCTCGCAGCGGCCGGCCGACGCGTGCTTGGCGACGTTGGCAAGCGCCTCCGCCACCACGAAGTACGCCGCCCGCTCGGTCGCGTCCGGCAGCCGCTCGCCGGCGGCCAGCGTGCTCTCGACGAGCGTCGGCACCGGGCAGCGGCCCGCGATGTTGCTCAGCGCCGCGACCAGGCCGCGGTCGAGCAGGATCGGGGGTGCGATCCCCCGCACGAGGTCGCGCAGCTCGGCGAGTGCCAGGCGGGCCTGGTCCTGTGCCTCGATGACGAGCGCGCGGGCGGCTGCCGGGTCGGTGTCGAGACGCTCCGCGGCAAGGCCGAGATCGATCGTCAGCATCACCAGGCGTTGTTGGGCGCCGTCGTGCAGGTCGCGTTCGATCCGGCGCAGCTCATCCGCCTCCACGTCGATGACGACCTTTCGGCTCTCCTCGAGCGTCTCGACGCGGCGCTGAAGCTGGCGCTGCTCCGAATCGCACAGCAACCCGGCCACGACCGCGCGATGAAGCGTCATCAGGCCCTGCGAGACGGAGGCGGCGATCGGGGCCACGATCAGGCCGGCCAGCCCGCCTGCGATGGCAACGGCGGCGGGGATCGTCGACGTCCCGGCCGCGCCGGGAGCGAGGCTCGAGGTGAGGAACCAGAGGGGCAGGGAGAGGAGCGCGAGGGAGGCCCCCCACAGCAGGACCGTCACGATGAACTCGAGGATCGTGAGCGGAAGGGCGACGCCCACGTAGACGACGTCGAGCCAGCGGCTCGGATCGCCGAACTCGGCGAAGGCCAGGTCCCGCCAGCCGCTGCCGTACGGACGGTAGGCGTGCGGTCGGAGCGGCCGTGGGTCGGCCAGGCCGGCCCGCCATCGCTCGATCCGGGCCAGCAGCCGAGACGCCTCGACCGCCAGGCCCATGATCACCACGCCGATTCCGACGACGAGCAGGGATGCGCCCGTCGAGAAGATGCCGACGATCACGCTGAACGAGAAAAGCTCCACCCAGAACCCGAGCAGGATCGAGAGAGTGGCGTACCAGGAGGATGGGTGGAGCGGCGAGAGGAGGAACGTGCCGATCGCGCCGCGGCTCCGCCCCCTGACCCGAGCGCCCAGGAGGGCGCTCAGGACCAGGAGTGATCCGAGGACGACGAACGGCGCGCCGATCACGGCTGGAAGGAGCCGCGGCGGAGGGAGCCTGCGAGCAGGGCGAGACCCAGGCCCACGAGCAGCGCCGGGCCGAACCACGCGACGCCGGCCCAGCCGGGGATCACCGTGTTCGCCAGGGCGAACGCACCGAGGACGATCAGGAGGACGCCGGCATAGAGGCCCCCGCGCCCGCCTCGGCGGTCCTCCGGACGCTGGTCGTGCCACGGGGCCTGCCACGCGGAGCCGGCCGGCCCGGCTCCGGGCTGCGCCCCGGTGCCGGGCTCATCGACGGCGCCCACTGCCGCGTCGCCCTGGTCGGGGACGGAGCCGGCGGCCGGAGGGGCGCCCCATGCGGGACCGGCCGGGTGCCACGATCCGGGTCCGGGAAGCGTGCCCGGCTCGAGCGGCATGACGAAGGCGAGGATGATGTAGAGCAGGATCGTGAAGCCGCCGAAGAAGGCCGACACGATCCACAGGATTCGGACGAGCGTCGGATCGAGCTCGAGGTATTCCGCCACGCCGGCGGCGACGCCCGCGAGCTGCCGGTCGCGACGGCAGCGATAGAGACGACGGGGGTTCACTGGCAGCCTCCTGCAGGATTGATGTCCACGCTACCAACGTTGGCCGTGATGGTCACGTCCGCGTGGTGGTTTGCCATCGAATAGCCGGGGCTCTCCCACGTGTCACCGTTGCGGATGAGCCCCGTGTAGTGCGTCGCGGCCAGGACGTTGGTGGCGCGGACCCGCAGGCCCAGCTCGTTCGCCGCGCAGATCCTGAGCGAGCCGGCGCTGACCGAGAGGTCCGCGCCGAAGTCCGCGGCCGTCGGGAGGCGAACCGAAGCCGAGGCCGCGTTCACGCTCATCGAGAGGTCGGCCATCGTCGCCCCGGTCAGGTCGACCCTGGCTTCCCCGGCGTTCACGGCCAGCCGCACGTTCCCGAGCTGCGCGCCGGTGAGGTCGAACCGGCCTCGTCCCGCGTTCACCTCGGCCGTGAGGTCGAGCCTGCTGGCAGCCGGCAGCGAGAGTCGCCACACGTCGCCGCCACGGCTGAAGCCGAACGGCCGTCGCTGGCTCGAAGACGTCACCGAGAGCCGATCGGCCGAGACGTCGACCGCGGCGATCCCGCCCGAAGCGTTGCCGGCCTGGAGCTGCCAGCCGGTGCCCGGGGCGGTGGTGACCGAGAGATCGCCACACGCGAGCGTGAGGTCGACCGACGCGGCGCCGCCGAACGTACCCTGCCGCGTATCGAAGCTGGCGGGCTGGACACCACCGCAGTCCGGCACCATCCGCGGTACGGCGACGACCACTCCCCCGAGGAGGAGGCCGGGCATCGCGGCGGCGAGCATGCCGCCCGCCAGCCCGAACCTGGTTCGGCGCAGGAGCAGGCCGACGCCGAGGGCGATGACGGCCACGGGCCAGAGGCGCAGCGCCTGCGCCACGAGATCGTTGCTCATGGCGTCGCCCTGCGCGACGAGCGTCACGGCTCCCGCCGCGACGAAGAAGACCCCCCAGTAGAGGAACCGGCGATTCACGGTCATCGTGTGCTGCCTCCAGGCCGTCCATCGGTACGTGCGGTCGGCGGCTGCCGGGCATCGTGCCGGGCGCTGGCGCCGTCCCGCCCGGCCCACCAGTCGGGCCAGGTCCGATCGCGTTCGATGTCCACGACACTAGGGTTCGAGGAGGCGGCCGGCCAGCCGGGCACCCGGCATCTTCTGGGTGGGGCTAGCCCCCCGGTGCGCCAGCCGAGACGGACCGCGCGGTCGGCTCCGGGCCACGGTGACGTCCCCGTCCGCCTCGTGACGAGTCGTCATGTCCGCGCCGCCATCCGGAGGGACGCTAACGCCGAACGTGGTGATGAATGGATACGAGGAGGACACGCCACATGTCAACCGTCCGCACCGGTGCTGGTGCGATCGCCGCTGCCACGCCCATCCCGGCGCAGCGAGCCCGCTCCCTGCGTCGCTGGAACCGCTTCCTGGCCCTGGCTCACGGAGCGCAGTTCGTGCTGATGCTCCTGGTCTCGCGGACGACGGCGCTGTTCGAGCCCGTCGTGCCGACGGTTCGGCCACTCCTGACGGATGGGAAGTTCACCGGACTCGAGCCTTCCAGCGTTCTCCTGGTCTCGTTCCCGCTGGCCTACCTCATCGCGAGCTTCCTGCTGATGAGCGCGGTTGCCCACGCCACGGCCGGCTGGGTCCTGCGAGGCCGCTACGAGGCCTGGCTGGCGCGGGGGATGAACCCACTGCGGTGGGTGGAGTACGCGTTCTCGTCGACCGTGATGATCGTCGCCATCGCGTACCTCAGCTTCATCACCGACTTCCCCGCGCTCGTCGCAATTGCCGGCTGCAACGTCGCGATGATCCTGTTCGGGTGGAGCATGGAAGCGGCCAACGAGGGCCGCGAGCGGATCGACTGGAAGCACTTCGTCTTCGGCTGCATCGCCGGCGGCGTGCCGTGGATCGCGATCTTCTCCGTGCTGTGGGCATACTCGGCCCAGGCGGACCTGCCGGCCAAGGCGCAGATCCCGGGCTTCGTCTACGTGATCATCGCGAGCCTGTTCGTCGCCTTCAACATCTTCGCCATCACGATGGTCCTCCAGTACCGGAAGACCGGCCGCTGGCGCGACTACCTCGTGGGAGAGAAGACGTACATGGTGCTGAGCCTGGTCGCGAAGTCGCTGCTTGCCTGGCAGGTCTGGTCCGGCACGCTCCGCCCGTAACGCGCCAGGAGGCACGCGGCTGACATACCGCGCGAGCAGGTCGGTCAGCGAACGGCGCCCCGCGTGCGCGCCAGGCGCTGCTCGGCCATCATCGCGCCATGCCGGTCGCCAGCCGGATCGCTGGCACGTGCAAGAGAAGGGAAGGTCCCATGCCGTCGTCGGGTGTCGTGCGCTGGGGGATCCTCGGGCCGGGCTCCATCGCGGCGCGTTTCATGCGCAACGCTCGCGAGGCAGCCCACTCCACGGTCGTCGCGGTCGGGAGCCGGACGCCCGAGCGAGCGGCGGCGTTCGCGGCGACGTTCGGGATCTCCCGCGCCCATGGCTCGTACGAGGCGCTTCTCGGCGACGCCGCGGTCGACGCCGTGTACATCGGCCTCCCGAACTCGCTCCACCATCCATGGACCATGCGCGCGCTCGCGGCCGGCAAGCACGTGCTGTGCGAGAAGCCGTACTCGCGGCACCCGGCCGAGGTGGCGGACGCGTTCGACGCCGCGGACGCCGCCGAGCGCGTGCTGATGGAGGCGTTCATGTGGCGCCACACGCCGCAGGCCCGGCGGTTCGTCGAGCTGCTTCCCGAGGTCGGCAGGCTTCAGGCGATCCGCGCCTCGTTCAGCTTCCGGATCGAGGACCAGGCCGACGTCCGACTCGCGGCCGATCTCGACGGCGGAAGCCTGATGGACGTCGGCTGCTATTCGGTCAGCGGCGCCCGCCTGGTTGCCGGATCGGAACCGCTCCGCGTCCTCGGTGAGCAGACCCTGGCGCCCTCCGGGGTCGACATGACGTTCGCCGGCCTGCTGCGCTTCCCGGACGAGGTGATCGCCACGATCACATCGGGCTTCACGTCCGACGACGCATCCCTCGAGGCGGTCGGGGATGCGAGCATTCTCGTGATGCGGTCTCCCTGGCAGGGCAAGGCGCGTGCGCTCTGGCTGGGAGATCGCGAGATCCCGGTCGCACCGGTCGACCCCTACCCGCTGGAGCTCGAGAACATGAGCGCGGCGATCCTGGGCGAGGCCCAGCCCCTGCTGGGGCGTGATGACGCCATGGGCCAGGCGCGGGCGATCGCGGCGCTCTACGAGTCTGCGGCGTCAGGCGCGGCCGTCTCCGTCGAGCGCTGATCGCGCCACCAGGGGAGCGGCCCTCACGTCTCCGCCCGGCCCGCCGTCACCGCCAGGACCGCGCCACGTGCGTCGCCGCTGGCGCCAAGCCGGACCTGCACGCCCATGGCAGCCAGCATCTGCAGCATCGGATCGCCCATGTGGTCCGCGACCACGACCTCGGTGCTCTTCTCGCGGAGGAACCGGGCGACACGGGCATGGTGGCCACCCTCGGAGCCCGTGTCGTGGAGCGCGTCCCAGCCGACATCGATCTCGTCCCAACGCGCGATCGCTCCATCCTGGACGTCCGCGACGGCGAGGCGCGCCGCACGGCCCCAGCGCGGGTCGATCTCACCGGCCGGCGTCACCGGCACACACACGATCATCAGGGTTGCTCCTCGCGCTGCCGTCATCCCGGGAAGCTGGCTGGGGCGACCGATGACCGGTGTCCCGGCGTGTCGGCCGTGGCCGGTCGATACCCACAGGCTACGGCAGAACCGCGGCTTCGACCCGGCGGGCCCCCGGTGGACCCCTTGCATCGAGATCGAGCGCCACCCTAGACTCCGCGCCCATGGAGCATGCAGATGTCCTGGTCGTGGGGGGCGGGTCCGCCGGCCTCGCGGTGAGCCATGAGCTCGCCGGCCTTGGGATCGGCCACGTCGTCCTGGAGCGCGGCCGGATCGGCCAGACCTGGCGGGATCGGTGGGACAGCTTCTGCCTGGTGACCCCGAACTGGTCCGTGCAGCTCCCGGGCGGGGTCTACGCGGGCGACGATCCCGACGGTTTCATGCACCGCGACGAGATCGTTGGCCATCTCGTTCGATACGCGGCCAATTCGGCGACGCCCGTCCGCGAGGGCGTCGCCGTCCGGACGATCGATCGCGGCCCTGGGGGCTTCGTCGCCCGGACATCGGCCGGCGACGTGCATGCCACCCGCGTTGTCCTGTGCACGGGAGCCTTCCAGCGCGCCCACCGTCCTGGCGGTGCCGGCTCGCTTCCGGCCGGCCTCCACCAGGTCGACATCGAGGGGTTCCGCAACGAAGCCAGCCTGCCGCCCGGGCCGATCCTGGTCGTCGGGAGCGGGCAGTCGGGCTGCCAGCTGGCGGAAGAGCTGCGGGAGGCCGGCCGCGAGGTCGTCCTTTCGTGCGGGAAGGCCCCCTGGGCGCCCCGCCGGCTGGGCGGCCGCGACCTCGTCTGGTGGCTTCTCGAATCGGGCTTCCTGGACCAGCCGGTGGCGGCCCTGCCTTCTCCTGCCGCCCGCCTCGCCGCGAACCCGCTGGCCACGGGCCATGGCGGCGGCCACGACCTGGACCTCCGGACCCTGCGGTCCATGGGGGTGGCGCTCGTCGGCCACTTCCTGGGGGCTGTGGGCACGCGCGCGCAATTCGCGGCGGACCTTGCCGACACGGTCGCCTGGGGCGATGCGCGGTACCGCGAGCTGATGGCGCAGGTGGTCCGGGTCGCCTCCGAGCGCGGGCTGCCGCGACCCGAGATCGCCGATCCCGGGCCGTTCGACGGTGCGGCGCCGGAGGAGGTCTCGCTCGAGGGTTTCGGGGCGGTCGTGTTCGCCGGCGGCTTCCGCCCTGACTTCCGGTCGTGGCTGCCCTGGGCCGACGCATTCGACGAGCTGGGCTTCCCGATCCAGGTCGACGGCGCCAGCACCGTGGTCGATGGCCTCTTCTTCGTGGGGACCCACTTCCTGCGGACGCGGAAGTCGTCGACCCTGTTCGGAGTAGGCGAGGACGCCGCGATCGTCGCGCGCGCGGTCGCCGCCCGCCTGACGGCCGGCTGACCGCGCACCCGCGCAGGGGCGGGCCACTCGCACCGCGGGGATTCCCCCGCCCGCGGGCCGGACGGCCCTTGATCGCGGTGGTCCGGCCGCGACGATTCGTCGAGCGTCCGCCCCCGACGAACCGGAGCACCTGGATGAGCATGCGGCCACGGCTGCACTACCTCGACAACCTGCGGGCCTTCGCGATCATCCTGGTGATCGTGCTGCACGCGGCGATCACCTACATGGCCGATCCGCCGTCATGGTGGTACGTCATCGACCCCGACCGGAGCGTCGTCTTCACCTGGCTCGTCCTCGCCGTCGACGTCCCGATCATGCAGGTCCTGTTCTTCGTCGCCGGGTACTTCGCGGTTCGTTCGCTCCAGCGCCGCGGGCCCCAGGGGTTCATTCGCGAGAAGGTCCTGCGGCTCGCGGTCCCGTGGATCCTCGGGGTCGTGCTGCTGGCACCGCTCGCGACATACATGAGCTACGTCTCGCGGGGCGTGCCCACGGGCTACCTGCAGTTCTGGACCTCCGACTTCTGGGGGCCGATGTTCCAGCAGTCGGTCTACTGGTTCCTGGGCGTCCTGTTCGTCGCGTTCCTCGTCCTCGTCTACGCGTACGTCTACCCGGCACGATCGGCCCTGCAGGCCGAGTCGCCGCGAGTCGAGCAGCCGCGGGCCAGCCTGTTCCTCTGGTTCATCGTGCTGACGGCCGGCGGATCGCTCCTGGTGTCGCCGTACCTGGGACTCGACGACTGGCGGTCGCTCTCGTACCTGTTCGTCGTGCAGCCCGCCCGGGCCGCCTTCTACGTGGGGTACTTCGTCCTCGGCATCTACGCGGAGCGGCACGGCTGGTTCACGGAGGCCGGCTACCGGCCAGGGCTGGCGCCGTGGGGGGCGGGCTTTGTCGTCGCCGGCCTGGCCTACCTGTCCTTCCGGAATCTTGGCCCGGACCTGACCCTGCCGTCCAAGGCCCTCGAAGCCGCCCTGTTCAGCGCCTTCTGCCTGACCGGGCTCATCGCCGGCGTCGCCCTCTTCCGGCGCTGGGTCGACGGAGCCGGGCTGGCCTGGCGGACGCTCGCCGCCAACTCATTCGGCATCTATTACGTCCACCCGCTGGTGCTCTACCCGCTGGCGTACGTCCTCGTGGGAGTCGGGATCCCGGCGGTCGCCAAGCTCGCGATCCTCGTGCTCGCGACGCTTGTCGGGTCGCTCGTCGTGAGCGCGCTCGTCCTCAGGCGGGTTCCCGGGCTGCGGCGGATGTTCTGACCGGACTCGCGGCGGACTCGCGCCCGGCGCGACCGGGCGCACGCCGGCACCGCCGCGACAGGCGCATCTCGGGCGATTGGAGGCGGTGCTCCGATGCAGAAGCTCAACCGTTCGAAGCTCCGCGATACCTCAGAGGGTCGAACGCGACGTTGAGCCCTCGGGCGCTCCTGGTGCTGCCCCTGCCCGCCAACCTCATCTGGCGAAGAGCGTCAGCGCCACCATGATCCCGACCGTCACGACCACGCCGCGCAGTACGAGGGGCGACATCCGCCGTCCGATGACGGCGCCAACCTGGCCGCCCGCGATCGACCCGCCGGCGATGAGGGCCGCTGCCCACCAGTCGACAGGCGCGACGGCGATGAAGACGAGCGCGGCGACGGCATTCACGACCAGCGCGAGGACGTTCTTGAGTCCGTTGAGGCGCTGCAGGTCATCGGGGACGAAGCTCGCGAGCAGGGCAATGAAGAGCACGCTCTGCGCCGCCCCGAAATAGCCGCCGTAGATCGCGGTCAGGTAGACGAGCCCGACAAGCACGCGGGAGTGCTCCGCGCTCTGCCGGCGATGCCGGGCGACGAATGCCGCCAGTCGAGGCTGGATGGCCATGAGGACGCTCGCGATGAGGATCAGGAACGGGACGATCCGGGAGAACGTGCTCGCGGGGAGCACCAGGAGGAGGAAGGCGCCGGTGATCCCTCCGAGCAGGGCGGCGACGCCGAGGCGAAGGACCCGTCGACCCTGTCCGGCGAGCTCACGCCGGTAGCCGACCACCCCGCTCGCCGATCCCGGGACGAGGCCGACGGTGTTGGAGACGTTGGCCACGAGGGGTGGGAAGCCGAACAGGAGCAGCGTCGGGAACGTGACGAGCGAGCCCGACCCGACGATGGTGTTGATCGTGCCCGCGGCGACGCCGGCCAGGACGATCGCGACCGCCTCCGGGGGGTTCACGACGCTTCAGCGTTGCGTCTGACGACCATCGTCCTGTTCGCGTGGGGCGCGGCCGAAGGCCGGGTCACGAGATGTCGACCAGCACCTTCCCGGTGACGCGGCCTTCGACCGCTTCGTGCGCGGCGACGATCTCGTGCAGTGGGAAGTGGAGCTCGGGCAGCGGCACCAGGGCGCCGGCCTCCAGAGCCCGTGTGATGTCGGTCACGGCATCCATGATCTTCGACGGAGCGAGGTTGTAGACGAGGACGAACCGGAGCGTCGCATTGTTGACCATCAGGCCCCGGACGGGCAGCGTCGGATCGGCCGCGTCGCTCGCGTACGCGACGATCACCCCGTCCCGCGCGAGCACCTGGAGGTCGGTCGCGAGGTTGGTGCCGATCGCCACGTCGACGACACGATCGACGCCAGCCGGGGCAGCCGAGCGAACGCTGGCCACGTGGTCGGGGGCGTGATAGTCGAAGACCAGCCGGGCTCCGGCGGCGAGTGCAAGGCGGCCCTTGTCCGCCGAGCTGACCGTCGCGAGCACCTCCGCGCCACCCCACGCCGCGAGCTGGATCGCGGCATTCCCCACCGCGCCCGCGCCCCCGGTCACCAGGACGGAGCGACCGGTCACGGGTCCGTCGGCAAAGACGCAGCGATGGGCGGTGATGAAGGGAATGCCGAGTCCCGCACCCTGCGCATAGGAGATGCCGGGGGGCAGGGGAACCGCCTGGTCGGCCGGCACGCAGGTGTACTCGGCCGCCGTGCCATTGGGTCGCCCGGCGGCCGCGTGATAGACCCACACCCGCTCGCCGGCTCGCGACGGGTCGACGCCCGCCCCGACCAGGTCGATGTCACCGGACCCGTCCTGGTTGGGGATCTGCCCGAATGTCGGTAGCTCGGGTCCTGCCGAGCGAACTTTCCAATCGGTCGGGTTCACTCCCGACACGCGGAGGCGGACACGCACCTCCCCGGGTCTCGGCATCGGGTCGGGCACGTCGATGATCTCCAGCACGCGCCGGGCCGGGCCCCGCTCGTGGTAGACGGCAGCTTGCATCTCAGCCTCGCAGTCAATGCCCGGGTCGAGGGCGGTGGGACTCAGGCGCCCGGGGCCGGGTCTGCCGATCGGGCGTCCGTCGGCTCGCGTGCGTCCGCTGACGATGCCGCGGCCGCTGCAGCGGCTCCGTGAACCCTGGCCAGGGGAACCCCAGTCTCCGCGGCCAGCGCGCGCACGGATTCGAACTCCGGCATCGCCCCGACGACACGGCCCCCCATGATCTTCTGCTTGACCACGACCGGACCGTATGGCGTGGTCACCTCGACGAAGGCCCGGTCGGCTTCGTGACGGCGCACGGCGTGGACCCGGACCCCGAGGGTTGTTGTCTCGGCAAGGAGGATCCCGGCCAGCCGCGTCTCGTCCTCCATGCGAGCGACCACGGAGACCTGGACTCCTGCCCGGCCCTTCTTCATCTGGATCGGCGTCACCGTGACGTCGAGAGCCCCGGCGGCAAGAAGAGCCTCGCCGACCGGGGCCAGGAGCTGCGGGTTCATGTCGTCGATGTTGGTCTCGATCACGACATGGTCCCCCATGGGCGCCTCGTGCGCCGCCTCGCGTCCGCCGGCCGGGCGACCGACCCACAGGCGGAGCACGTTCGGCCAATCGAAGTCAGCATCGCCCGCGCCGTATCCCACCCGGTCGACGATCATCGCCGGCTGGCCGACTCGGCCCAGCGTCGCGAGGATCGCCGCGCCGGTCGGGGTGACCAGCTCGCGACCGTCCCCGAAGTTGCGCGTCGGGATTCCCGCCTCGGCAAGGATCGCGAGCGTCGCGGGAGCGGGGGCGGGGAGCCGATGTCCGGACGAGGTGATCGAGCCGGTCGAGACCGGCACGGACGAGACATGCAGCTCGTCGATACCCAGCAGCGAGAGCCCGAGCGCGGTGCCGACGATATCGACGATGGAGTCGATC
Source organism: uncultured Chloroflexia bacterium (assembly GCA_963734535.1). Lineage (GTDB taxonomy): Bacteria > Chloroflexota > Limnocylindria > Limnocylindrales > CSP1-4 > CTSoil-043. The sequence goes on from CAVTHS010000007.1 coordinate 250,313, forward strand.
GCACCGACCTCGTGAAGCTCCACCGCGTCGGGCGGTGCGCCGTGGATGCGGCCCTCGGCAACGGCGAGTCGCTCGAGAACCGCGAGTGCCCGGTCGCGGACGATCGCGGCGAGCCCCGCCTCGGCGACGATGGAACGCACTTCGCGGAAGGGACGGTGATGCCGGCCCGGGTCGGCGATCACGTGGACCTTCGTTGCCCGGATCCCGGCCCGCTGGACCTCCTCGGACTCGAGCCGGAACTCGTCCCCCACCGACAACCCCGCGAGCTCGTCGCGCAGCGTCGCGAGCGGCACGCCCGCGTCGATGATCGCGCCCAGGAGCATGTCCCCGCTGACGCCGGAATAGCAGTCGACGAAGCCGATCACCTGCCGGCGACCGCGGACAGCCCCGTATCGCGGGCCGGGACGCAGTCCGGCGCGACCTCCGGGGTCGAGCCAAGCCGATTGACCAGGGCTGCCGCGAAGCCCGCCCCGAATCCGTTGTCGATGTTCACCACCGTGATGCCCGCGGCGCAGCTGGTGAGCATGGTCAGGAGGGCGGACAGGCCGCCGAAGGCGGCACCGTAGCCAACCGACGTTGGCACGGCGATCACCGGCACGTCCACGAGGCCACCCACAACACTCGGAAGGGCGCCGTCCATTCCCGCAACGACGACGATGACGCGCGCCCGGCGAAGGGCATCGAGCCGGTCGAGGAGTCGATGGATCCCGGCAACGCCGACGTCGTAGACGCGCTCGACCGAGTTGCCCATGACCGTCGCCGTCACCGCAGCCTCTTCCGCGACGGGGATGTCCGCCGTGCCTGCCGTCAGGACCAGGATCCCGGGTCGCCCGGGACCGGCATCCGGATCTGGCACCAGGATCGTCCGTGCGAGCCGGTTGTACTCGGCCGACGGCACGCGCTCGTGCACCGCCTCGTACACGGCGGGCGTGGCGCGCGTGGTCAGCACCGGACCCCCGTGGGCGACGAGACGCTCGACGATCGCCACCACCTGGTCGGTCGCCTTCCCCTCGGCCAGGACAACCTCGGGCATTCCCTGTCGAACGCCCCGATGGTGGTCGAGGCGGGCGAATCCGCCAACTTCCTCGTAGGGCAGGTCGCTGAGGCGGTTGACTGCCATGCCCACGTCGACATCACCGTCTCGAACGCGCTCGAGCAGCGAAGCCAGGTGAGACCTATCCATCTCCGCCTCCCGTTCCCACGGCAGCCCGGCCCAGGTCGAAGCTGCCCGAACGATAGCCGTCGAGGTCGAACGTGACGTGGGCGTAGCCGGCTGCGCGGACCCCGGCCGACACTCGCGTCCGAAGGTCGGGTTCGAGGAGCCGTGGCAGGTCCCCGACGGGGACCTCGATTCGAGCGATCGCGCCGTGGTCGCGCACGCGCACCACCCCGAACCCCGCGTCGCGCAGGATGGCCTCGGCGGCACCGATCCGGCGCATCCGCTCGCGGGTCACGGGCTCGCCATAGGGGATCCGGGTGGCAAGGCACGGCGCCGAGGGCCGTTCGGAGTTCGGCAGCCCGAGGTCGCGGGCCAATGCCCGGACCTCGGCCTTCGTCACTCCCGCACGGGCAAGCGGCGCGATGGCGCCCGCCTCCTCCGCGGCCCGCGCACCCGGTCGATTGGCGGTTCCGTCATCTGCGTTCTCGCCGTGAAGGATCGCTTCCAGGCCCTCGGCGTCGGCGATCTTCCGAAGCGCCGCGAGGACGACGCCCTTGCAGTGGTAGCAGCGGTCGGGCGGGTTCTCGACGAACGCGGGCAGGACAAGCACGTCGATGGGCACGAGCCGGTGACGGATCCCGATCGCTGCGGCGACCGCCTGCGCCTCGCGAATCTCCTCGTCGGGCAGGAGCCCCGACACGATGGTGCAGGCAAGGGCGCGATCGCCAAGCGCCTCGTATGCCAGCGCGGCGACAACCGAGCTGTCGACGCCTCCCGAGAAGGCGACGACGGCGCCGCGGAGCCCGGCCATGACCGCCCTGACGGCGGCCGCCCTGGGGAACGCCGGGACGCCCGGGGCGGCCGGCTCGCCGGGGAGCCTCCGCGGCGTCGTCGCGAGGGTCATCGGAGCAGGTATCCGCCGTCCACGAGGAGAGCGGCACCGGTGATGTAGGACGCGTCGGGAGACACGAGGAACGAGACGGCGGCGGCAACGTCCTCGGGCGTGGCGACCCGCCCGAGCGGGATCAGGGGAAGCGTCAGCTCCGCAACCGCGGGGTCGGCCAGGAGGTCACGAGTCATGCCCGTCTCGACGACGCCCGGCGCCACTGCATTCACGGTGATGGCGTGTTCCGCGAGCTCGACGGCCATCGCCTTCGTGAGCATCCGGAGTGCCCCCTTCGAGGAACAGTAGTGCGACTGATACTCGATCGCGACCTCGCTCGTGATGGAGCTCATGTTCACGATCGAGCCCGGGATCTTTGCCTTGACCATGCGTCGCGCGGCAGCCTGGCCGCACAGGAAGGCGCCCTTGGCATTGACCGCCATGGTCCGGTCCCACTCCGCCTCGGTCAGGTGGAGGAAGGGCTTGTAGCCCATGATCCCGGCGTTGTTGACGAGGATGTCGACGCGCCCGAAGCGCGCCCACGCCGCGTCGAATGCGTCCTGGACCGCCACGGCGTTCGCGACGTCCACGACCACGGCGAGCGCTGCTGCCCCACTCCCGTCGAGCAGGGCAGCAGTCTCGTTCGCCATCTCCGACACGACATCCGCCACGACGACGGCGGCGCCGTCCGCGGCGAGGCGCACGCAGACCGCGCGCCCGATGCCCGAGCCACCCCCGGTGACGAAGGCGACTCGCCCGGCCAGCCGGCCGGGAGTGCCGGAGACAGTCATCTCTACGTTCCTCCGACGATGATCTTGACCCGCCCGAGGGTCGCACCTGCCTCGGCCGACCCCCCGGCGGGAACGTCGATCGCCGCGAGCACGCCGCTGCCGGGAGCCCGGAGGACGTCCTCGGCATCATCGACCCGGTACCGGAGCACCGGCTCCAGGCGAGCGACGAAATCTCCTTCGTCCTTCAGCCACTCGACGACCGTGACCGCCTTGCCCGGCACTCCGATCCGGATCTCTGCCATTGGTCGACCTCAGACGTGGGCGAGGAGACCAGCCTCGGTGCCGAGGTCGATCAGGTCCGAGTTGATCTGGGCGAACACGTACACCGGTGCGCAACCCGGCCGCTCGATGACCTGGCGCGCAATCGTCAGGGCTTCGCGGATCTTCGGAGCGCTCGGGAAGTACTCCCAGCAGTCGCCGACAAGGAAGACGACCTTGTCGCGGCAGCTCTCGGGATCGAGGTCCGGCTGGCCGCCCGTGATGAAGACGACCTCGCCGAGCTTGTCCTTGAACTCGTTGATGTCGAAGCCGCTGTGCAGCCCGAAGTTGTCGATCGCACCGCGGATGTTGATGTAGCAACCTGGGCAGGACTGCTGGGTGAGCACTTCCAGGCCGGGCCAGACCCCGACAGGGTTGCCGTTGGCCCGCAGGAAGTGCCGCATGACGTCGTCGATCTTCTCCCCGACCACGTCGATCTTGTCGAGGTGGAACTCCCCGAGCCCGTCGTGGCCGGCGATCCGGACGGCCGGGATCTCCAGCGGGTCGAAGCCCATGCAGGCCCCGGTGACCGCGTCGACCGCGACGGTGTCCGTCCCGGCCAGGATGAGGTTCATCTCGATCGGAGAGCCGGCGTGCGGCCCCTGGCCCTCCATGCCGATCACCGCGTCGACGATGACGAGGTCGGCGTGCCGCACGCGATACTCATCGACAACCTTCGCGTCGATGTCGTTGCGATGCTGGCCCTGCTGGTTGGTGTGGAGGCCCTTGCCGTCCTTACCATCGTCGGATGGATGTTCGTTGCGCAGGATCCCCTGCCAGTTCGCGAGCCCGAGGGTCACGGTCTTGGCGAGGTGGACCTTCATCTTTGGAACGTTGATGACGACGTCGGCGTCGAGGAAGGGCTTCCAAACGTCCGCCTCGTGGAGGTAGCGGGCGCCCGGAATCTTCACGTGGACCGTCTCGGTCTCGTCGAAGTAGATGATCCGGTCCGCCCCACCCCGCTCGGCAGCGTCCTGCAGGCCGCTCTGGGCGAAGGCCGGCCGGGCCTTTCCGACGTGGAAGCCGAGGGACGGGTTGTCGCCGACGGCGACCTCGCCGGCCTTGGACTCCTCCTTCAGGTACGCGACGATCGCCTCGAGGGTCCGGGGATCGACGACCGCAAAGCTCGTGGCCGGCGCCTGGAACGCGAGGTTCGGCTTGACCAGGACCTTCGCGCCAGGCTTGATGATCTCGTCGATGTTGCCGACGGCGAGCTCAACAGCGGCCTTGACGGCCTTCTTGATCGCGGCCACGTCCTCGTCATAGCGGACGTACTCGCCCGCCATGAACTGGGCGTTGCCCTTCATCTCTCCGGTTTTTGCGATGGAAACGCGTGCGTTCGACACCAGAAACAGCTCCTGTGATGAGGCAGCCGGTCCTGGCTGGACGCCAGGACGACGACGATCGGTCAGATGGCGGCCGGTTCGGGCGCGGAGGGAGGGGCCGCAGCCGCGGCCTTTGCCACAGGCGCCTCTTCGGAGCGGGTCACGTGGCGGCCGGTCAGCGGATCTCCGTCGCAGCGACCAGCCACGCGTGCAACCCGGCCGGGTGTGTCAGTCGGTCGACACCTCCCTCCGCGTACTCGCGGGACGGGGTTGGATGGGGTCGCACCAGGCAGCCGACGGCCGGATCCTCTCCCTCGAGACGAGGCTACGGCACCGGGCGTCGCGACCCCAATCCGATTTCAGATAGTGGGAATCACGGGCGCCGGGCATCGCCGGTGGGTCCGGGCGCGCGCCCCTGCGGGCCTGCTCAGGCCTGGGCGAGGAGCGCCCCGGCACGCCTGGCCGCGACGACGACGTGGGCGACGAGGCGCTGCGGCTCGAAGCGGAGGCGCTCGGGCTCGATACCGATCGCGATCGCTGCCCTCGGACGATCCGGCGGCGTGGCGATCGGCGCCGCAATACAGGAGAGGCCGGTCTCACCCTCTTCGACGTCGAAGGCATAGCCTCGCCGTCGGGCGACCTCGAGTTGGTCGAGAAAGCGGTGGCCCTCGGTGATGGTGCGCTCGGTCAGCGGCTCGAACGCCCAGTTCCGGATGGTGCCGAGCGCGGCGGCGGGCGGCAGAACCGCGACCAGGACCTTGCCCAGGGACATCGTGTGGACGGGTCCGCGCGCGCCGGCGCGAATATGGTCGCCGTGCGCCGAGCCCGGCACGGCCGCGGCGCTCGTGACGATCACCTGGTTCCCGATCAGGCGCCCAATCACGGCGACGTCGCCGCAGGCGCGGGCGAGATCCTCGAGGATCGGTTGGAGCTCCGGGAACGGGTTCGGGCGGTGCTCGAGATGGGTGAGAAGCCCGGCGAGACGGTCGCCCAGGATGAGCCCGCCATCGTGCATGCGCCACACGTACCCCTCGTGCACGAGCGTGCTCACGAGGTGGTAGGCCGTCGCCGCGGGCAGTCCGAGCCTCCGAGCGACCTCCTTCGTCGGCAGGCCCTCCTCGGCGGCGATCACCTCGAGCGCACGGAGGCCGCGCTGGACGGTGGACAGGACGCTGCCGGACGCCGTCAGCGAGCCAGTCGCCGACTCGGCGGGGCGGCGGAATGGTCCAGTTTCACGCGGGCCGTGGTGGGTGGTCGTCACGTCGCGAACCCTCACGGGACGGGATGCAGGGTGGCCTCACCGTGGCGCGACCCGGTCCCGCAGAGAAGAGCCGAACGGCAGGTTCTGGCTGGGGACTCCCCGTCAGGCGCGATCCCGGGCTGTGGCGATGAAGTCGACCAGGTCGTTGTCGGCGTGATGCAGGTCCTCGAAGGCCATGACCACCGAGGCCTTTGCCGCGAGGCGCTCGAAGAAGGTCCGCCAGGCCGCGAAGAACTCGTCTGCACTCAACCGGTGTCGAGGCCCAGGAGGACCTGCTCGCCGGTTCTCGGTGCCGCAGCCGCGTGCGGCGGGGGACACAGTTGGGAACGAGTGCGGAGAATATGACGGCCGCATGGAGCGCGATGGCCGCGATCCGGCTACCTGCCCACGATTCCACCGGGAACCCGGCGGAAGCTACGGCGAGCCGCCGGGAGCGCCCGGGGGGACCGGGGCGAGGGCCGCGAGGACGCCACCCGCCGTGGGTGCCGGCAGCCCGGGCTCCTCGACCTGCTCGGCGCGCCGGGCGTCGATCTCCGCGTCGAGCAGGGCGGCGAGCCTCGGCAGCCTGGCCGCGAAGATGTCCCGGTACACGGGCACGAGGCCATCCGCGATTGCGCGCTCCTTCGCCGTGGTGGGCGCCGCGTATCGAAAGTGGATGGTGGTCCCGGAGGCGGTCGGCTCGAACTCGATCGTCTCGACCATCCGCAAGGGCCCGGATGGGCTCGCGTGCGTCCCTCGGTCGGTCATGTAGTCGTAGGGCCGCCAGTCGAGGATCTCCTCCAGGACGCCGCCGTCGGCGCCGTGCGCGCAGTGGTTCGTGGCCCCAACGCTGCGCCGGCCGCCCGGGGCGTCGACGAGCGAGACCCCCGTCACCCCCACCTGCCAGGAGGGCCGCCGGCCAGCGGCCGTCACGAACTCCCAGGCGAGCTGGGGCGGCGCGGCGGTGGACACCGAGAACGTCAGCCACGCTTTCGCCGGCGAGACGAGCACGCGCCGGCGCGCCTCTTCCTCCTGCCAGCGCCGTTCGAGATCGTGGACCCACGTCGGCACCTCCCCGAGGTGCTCGTACGTCTCGGCCAGCGGCCGCATACCGAGCGCCGCCGGCTCGATACCCACGGCGTCGATCGTGGCCTGCGTGAACAGGGCATACGCATCGATCCCGAGCCCTTCCACGACCTCGTTCTTGAGGAGCCGATGGACGACGATGACGTCCGGCCCCAGCAGCTCCTCGCGACCGGCGATGCGGTGGCGCAGCGCCATCCCGTGGTGGACCACGAACTTGAGATTGAGGTCGGGGATTCGAACGCAGGCGTTGCAGGTGCACGACGTCGCCTGGCGGACGTCGCGACGGCGCCGGCGGAACCCGAAGTAGCAGCGCTCGATCGTATCGAGCAGGAGCGAGCCGTCGAGCTTGCCGGTGGGTGCGAAGACGAACGCGGCGTCGCCCTCGAGCTTCGCGAGCCGGAAGGTCGGGCGCAGGGCCGTGACGATCGTGCCGATGAGATCGGCCAGGATGTCCTGCGAGTGATCGAGCTCGACGCCCGCGAGGTAGCTCGTGTAGCCGGAGATGTCGGCGATCAGGAGACAGACGGGCTCGGGCTGCAGCATGTGACCCCCCTCGGTCGAATCTTAGGGCCTCGCCCCTGGTCGCGCCGCCGGCGGCCCGATTTCGCGGTGACCGGGCAGGACCGCGCCCCTGCCCGCGTGCGCCCCCGCCCCTCCTGCGATCAGGCGCCGGCGCTGGCCGCGCCGACCGGGGCCAGCGGTCGAGACGGCTCCTGCCAGTGGCGGAGGCTACCGCGCGCGAGTGCCTGCTCGAAGTACGACCCGTCGGGCCGGATGCCGTCCAGGCCGCAGGCCGAGACCAGGCGCTCGAGGAGCGGCGCCAGCTGGGATCCGTAGACGTGCATGCACGGCTCGGGCCGGACGCCGGGCCACGAGTAGCAGGAGACCACGGTCCGCCGCTCGCTCGTCGGGACGCCCGGCGGCAGCGCATCCCAGGCGGGATCGCCCGGCGCGAACTCCCACTGGTCCAGGTTGCCCTGCGGGATGCCCTCGATGCCGCGCACGATGGGCGGCACGTTGTCGAGGAGGTACGGGTCCACGGCGAGGTCGCAGATGACGGCGTGCCCGGGCAGGACGCCGATCCAGGCGTTCGGCACCACCGGCACGGACGGGTCGCGGCGCGCCGTGGCGTCGACGAGGACGTCCGTGACGGCCAGCCGGCCCTTGAGGTAGCCGGCGTCGCCGGTCAGATTGCGACCGACGGTGACCACCTCCACGCCCGGCAGCCCGGCCCGGCCGAAGGCGTCGTTGCGGGCATCGTCGCCGTACTTCGTCGCGAACTCCACCGCGTGCCGGCCCACCCGCCCGGCGCCCAGGATCGTGACCTTGACCGTGGATCGGTGCGGGTTCAGCAGCGTGGGCCACGTCCGCTCCAGCGCCGCGAACGCCGAGGCGACGCCGTTCCACGCGACGCTGCGCAGGTTCTCCACCAGCCGCCGACCGTCCTCGTTCCTGATGAGGTCGAGGCTCAGCGCGTCGATGCCGAGCTCACGCAGCATCGCCACGCGCGCCGGCCGGGTGGAGAAGTGGAGCATCGACACGAGCACGGCGCCCCGCCGGAGCAGCTCATACCGCCCCTCCGGCGCCCGCAGCACCACGACGACGTCCTGCCGGTAGCAGTGCTCCTCGTCCGTGATGTGCACGTGGGGCGAGACCGTGCTGTAGTCCGTGTCGCTGTAGCCCATCCCGGAGCCGGTCCCGGTCTCGACGTAGACCTCCGCGCCGTTCGATGCAAGCAGCCCGATCAGCGGCGGCAGGAAGTCGCGCCGCTCGCTGGCCTCCCGGTGCATCCGCGGGAACCCGACCGTGATGTGTCCGGCAAGCATCCGAATCCTCCCGCCCGACGAGGGCGACTCAACGCCGTCCTGGTGAGGATTGGGGCGGTCGCCACGAAGCCTCGGACCGCGGCCGGGCGCGAGCAACTGCTGGCGAGCACGACCGGGCGGTCCACTTGGCCCCAACGAACGGCGACACGAGGACCTCGCCGGCGTCCGCAGCGCCGGGCTGAGAGGCGGACGGCACACCGGGTAGCGGTCCTTCGGGCCTTGACGAACCCGAGGCGGCAGCCGACTGTCGGTCCGTCGCCGCGTCGACGACCTCGCGGGCGCGAGGTTCCCAGGAACCGGATCCCAGAGGCAGGACATGTCCAGCGACCGCGGGCTCACGATCGGCTTCCCCCGCATGTACAACGAGCCCGGCGAGCGGCGAGCCTTCCTGCCGCCCCTCATGGGTCTGCTGGCGAGCATGGACGTCGACGTCCACGTCGAGGCAGGGAGCGGGGCCGGCATGGGCATCTCCGATGACGACTACCTGGCCGCGTCGCCGCGCGTGCGCATCGTCGACGAAGCCACGGCATACCGCCAGGACATCGTGGTGGTGCTGCGGGCGCCCGAAGGCCGCTACGAGATGCTGCGACCCGGCGCGATCCTGCTCTCGATGCTCCACTTCACCACCCGGCCGGAACGCGTCGAGATGCTGCGCCGCCTGGGCATCGAAGCCGTCGCGATCGACATGGTCACCGGCGACGACGGACGTCGCCTGGTCCAGAACCTGCGGGACGTCGCCCGCAACGGGCTGGCCGCGGCCTTCGACGCGCTCGAGCGGCGCTGGCCACCGCTGCTCTCGCCCATGCGCCCGCCGATCAGCGTCACGATCCTTGGCGCCGGCGGCGTCGGCAAGCACGCCATCGAGTGGGCCGCCAAGTGCGGCGACGAGGCGCGCAACGACCGATTCGTCCGCGACGGCCTGGCCGGGGTCGAGGTGGTGGTGGTCGAGCAGAACCTGTCGGGCGACGAGGCCTACTTCCGGCGGCGCCTGGCCCAGACTGACATCCTCGTCGATGCCACCGCGCGACGCGACACGTCGCGTCCCCTCTTCCCCAATGCCTGGCTTGGCATGTTGCCGGCCCACGCGATCGTCTGCGACCTGGCGGTCGATCCGTACCTGCTCGACGACGACCCGCCAGTCGTTCGCGGGATCGAAGGCATCCCCCAGGGCAACCTGGACCAGTGGGAGTTCGGCCCCCAGGACCCGGCCTGGGACCGCCTGCCGCCGGGGATCCCGACCGCACAGCGACGAACCGTCGTCTCCTGCTACTCGTGGCCGGGCGTCCAGCCCGAGGCCTGCATGCAGGCCTACGGCGCGCAGGTGACACCGCTCCTCAAGACGCTCATCTGGTACGGAGGGCTGCCGGCGATCGGACCGAACGGCTCATTCCACGGGCGGGCACTCTGGCGCGGCAGCCTGCGTCACTGGCTGGGCGAGGACCCGATCGCCTGACCTCGGCCGCTTCCGCGCGCGGGCGGAGGACCGGCTGCCCTTCTCTGGCGCTGGCGCCCGCGCGCCCGACTGGCCATCTCCCCCGAACGACGCGTCGATCGCCTGGTTCCCGACGGTCGTCGCCTGCGCAGGTATCGCGCGAGATCACGCCCTGCCAGACGGCACCCCGAGGTCGTTCAGGCGGTGACCATCGGGCGCCGCTCCCGTGCCAGCCGTTCGAGCAGGCCGATCGCCACGCCGGGGGAGGGGAGGGCGGCGATCTCGTCGGCGAGGCGGCCGGCGGCCTCGCGGTAGGTGGCATCGGCAAGCACCGAGGATGCCGCTTCGCGCACCTCGTGGGGCGTGGCCTCGATCGCATCCAGGGAGCGACCCACCCCGAGGGCGCGGATCCGCTCCGCGTTGAGCGGCTGGTCGGCGCCGATCGGGAGGACGACCATCGGCCGGCCATGGGCGAGCGCGCCAAGGACGCTGCCGGAGCCACCGTGCGACACGACGAGATCCACGTGGGGCAGGATCTCGGCCTGGGAGACGAACCGCTCGATGCGCACGTGGGCAGGCTGAGGGCCGAGCGTCGCCGGGTCGATCTCGCGGCCGACCGTCACGAGCAGGTTGATCGGGAGCTCGCGGAGCCCGGCCATCACCCGCCCGAACAGGTCGCCCAATTCGTGGTTGAAGACCGTTCCGAGAGTGAAATAGACCGACGGCGCGCCCTCGATCGCGGTGGTCCAGTCCGGCATCGAGCCGACGGCGCGAGCGCTTCGATCGACATCGACGATCCGGATCCCGCGCGACGTGGGCGGGGCGGCGTTTCGCGGATCGCGCAGGCTCTCGGGAAACGGCGTGAGCACCAGGTAGCGGCTCATCATCTCGCCGGACGGATCCGGCTCCAGGCCATGCTCCTCGCGGACCGGGTTGTAGCCTAGCCTTGCGAACGGCGCGGCCATCATCCCGAACGCGAGCACGGGGACGGCGGCGTGCGGGATGCCAAGGCGCTCGGCGATGATCGCGGCCGCCGGGTCGGTCTCCTCCCAGACGACCACGTCGGGCCGCCAGCTCTCGAACGTCGACAGGAGGTCGGGCGCCCGCGAACGAGCCACGACCTGCCCGAAGCCGATCATCAGGTCGCGTCCCTCACGCTCCATGTCGATCGGCACGAGCGGCCGGGTCACGGGCTCGAGGCCCTCGTCCGTGCCACCCGGGAAGCACACGAATCCGAGTGCCTCGACCCTGGGGACCATCCACGGCCGCCCGGCGAATGCCACGCTGTGGCCTGCCGCAGCGGCTGCCCGGGCGATCGGCACGAGCGGGTCCAGGTGACCCTGGCCCCCGGCGAACGTGAAGATGACGCGCATCGGCCCCGGCCGCCTCCGCTACCCGGCGCTGCCGGGGCTCGGCCCGAAGCCGGGCGCGCGCCTGTCGACGCCTCGCGCCCCGGGCACGATCTTCTGTTGCAGGGCCGAGTCCATCGGCACGCTCCTCGAGCCAGCCCGTGTGTACGGGGCAGGAACGCCACCCATTCTGCCCCTCGAGCGGCTCGAGATCCGGGACGATCGTCGGTTCGGGCCGGCCGGCCTTGCCTCACGGGTGTAGAACGGGCCAACGGAACTCGCAGGCGGAGGTTCAATGGCGCGCTTGCAGCTCGCTCTCGTGGCCGTCGCCGGTGTCGTCGCGGCTTGTGCGAGCCCAACCTCACCGAGCCCGACTGCTGGCGTCGCGGTCTCATCGGCCCCCACCGCAGGGGCATCACAAGGCCCATCGGGGTCGCCGGTGGCGGTCGAGGGCGGCTGCGGTGCAACCCAGGTCCTCGCAGGGCCCGGCCCCGACGCGCGACTGGGTCTGGCGGACAACCCGTGGGCGTGGGCGACGCCTGCCGATTCCGGGATCGTCGCCTACTTCTGGTATCCACCGCCGGGCGTCCTCTCGGCGCTGCGCGATCCGAACGACCCCAACACCGGCAACACCAAGATCCTGTGGATCACGCACGGAGCGGGCACCGGCCAGCTCACCGTCGCGGCGCGCCCGTCCGACGCGTCTTCGCCGGTCGTCCGGTTCACCTTCCCGCCGGCGGCGTCGCCGGCAGACAACTACCCGTCGTCGATCGGCCTGCCAAGCCCCGGCTGCTGGCATCTCGACCTCACGCTTGGGACGGTTCGGGCCGCGATGGACCTCACCGTTGCGACCGCCCCGCCGAAGTAGCGGACACGGCCAGGGACGATCGGGCTCGGATGTGGTCGTCCCGGACCTCGTCGTGCGCCGGGACCGACGCCTCGACCTCCGTGATCCGCAGGACCTCCGGGGGACCGTGGCGTTCGCAGACCGCTGCCTTCATGCAGGTCACCTCGCGGCCGCGAGCGCGCCGGCCGTCCGGCCGGCTGCGACGCCGGCCGCGGGCGCGGCGGCGCGGACCGGGCTGAACCCCCGGGCGATCAGCCAGACCGCCAGGACCATCTCCTGCAGGAAGATCGGGATCGCCATGGGCACGTAGTCCGTCACGGGGCGACCGGCGAACAGCGCCAGCACGCTCGCGGCGGCCATCAGGCCGATCGCCGCGATCCCCCAGCCGGAGAGCCAGCGGGGGATGAGCCGGGACCGGAAGAAGGCCGCGTAGTACAGGAAGGCGCCGACGCAGAAGGCGAACACCCCGGCCAGGGCGGCGTGCTCGCGCAGGCCCAGGAGCAGGCTGCCGATGGCGCCGAGCGCGGTCCGGTCGGCGGCGCCTGCCGCGACGGATGCCTGGCCCAGCGTCGACAGGGACAGCAGGCTCACGATGGCGACCATGTACATGACCGCCTCCAACGTCCGGAAGACGACGGATCCGAGCGCAAGACCCGTGTCCGTCCTCTTCAGGACGGGGTACATCGCGATGGCGATCCCGGCGCACGCAAACGCCGCGACGAGCAGGAGCAGCGAGCCGGCCGCCACCCGGTCCGGTTCCGCGGACAGCCTGCTGAGGTAGTCCGCACCGGTCAGGCCTGGCCGGACCGCCGCGCCGAGCAGGTTCGCCACGGTCGCGATGATGAACAGCACGCCTGTGAGCCGCGCGGCCCTGAGGTCGCTCATCTCTTCCTCCTTCGATCACGCGGGCCCCGTGCCCGCGTCGTCATGCCCCCCAGCCTGCGGCGCGGCGGGCACGACGGCATCGATGGGTTTCGTGATTCGGTCATGAGCGAACCGGCCACGGGCCGCCGGAGTACCGTGCTGTGCACCATGGCCAGGCCAACCCGTCGCCGAGGCAACCTGCCCGCCGAGGCGACCAGCTTCGTCGGCCGCCGCCGCGAGCTCGCGGAGCTGCGGAAGAAGCTCGGCACGGTTCGCCTGGTCACGCTCGTCGGCCCGGGCGGCGTCGGCAAGACCCGCCTCGCGATCCGGATCGGGACCGATCTCGCCCGCGCCTTCCCGGACGGCGCATGGCTGGTCGAGCTGGCCGATGTCCGGGACCCCGACCTGGTGGGGAACGCGGTCCTCGCGGCCCTGGACCTGCGCGACCAGGCCGCGACCGAGCCGCGGGCTCTCCTGCTCTCCCACCTGCGGGACCGGAAGCTGCTGCTCCTGGTGGACAACTGCGAGCACCTGCTCGAGGCTGCCGCGCTGCTCGTGGCCGACGTCCTCGGGGCTGCACCGGGCGTGCGGGTGGTCGCCACGAGCCGGGAGCCGCTGTCGGTCGCGGGCGAGCACGTCATCCCGATCACACCGCTGGAGCTGCCCCGCGCGCAGGGCGACGAGACCCTCGACCAGCTCCGCCTCAACGAGTCGGTCCAGCTCTTCACCGAGCGGGCGGCGGCGGCCTCCGGCCGGTTCGAGCTCACCACCTCCAACCGGATGGCGGTCGTGGACGTCTGCCGGCGGCTCGACGGCCTGCCGCTCGCGATCGAGCTCGCGGCGGTCAGGACGCGGGTCCTGTCCGTGGAGCAGATCGACGATCGCCTGTCGGACCGGTTCGGCCTGCTCACGGGGGGCAGTCGCGCGGCCCTGCCGCGCCACCAGACCCTGCGGACGGCCATCGAGTGGAGCCACGACCTGCTGAAGCGCGGAGGAGCGGGCGCTCTTCCGGCGCCTGTCCGCCTTCGCCGGTCGGTTCACCCTCGACGACGTCGGATCGGTGTGCGCGTTCGACGACGTGCCGCCGGCGATCGTCCTGGACGTGCTTTCATCGCTGGTCGACAAGTCGCTGGTGCTGAAGGACGACGTCCAGGGCATCGCGTGCTATCGGTTGCACGAGTCGATGCGCGAGTTCGCCGGCCTCAGGACGCGAGAGGCGGGCGAGGAGGAAGCCGTCGAGCTCCACTGCATCGACCACTACGTCTCGGAAGGTCGAAGGAACGCGGAGCAGGCCCGGTACCGGCTCGTCGCGTGGCTCGGATGGATGGACGTGGAGATCGACAACGTCCGCTGGGTCCTGCGGCGATGCGCGCAGCGCGGGGACGTCGCGCGCGGGACCGCTCTCGCCGTCGACGTCGGCTGGTACTGGATCACGCGGGCGACCACGGAAGGCGTGCGTTGGCTGGACGAGCTCCTCGCGATGGGGCCGGGCGACCCCGCGTCGCACGCCGGCGGCCTCTTCATGCGCGGGTTCCTCGCCCTGTTGCAGGTCGACCCGGTCGCGGCCCGGCCGCTCCTCGAGCGAGCTGCCGAGGCGCAACGGGAGGCCGGTCGTCGCCGCCCCCTGGTGAATGCACTGGCGATGGCCTCGATCGCGGCCGACATGACGGGCGACCGAGCGTCCGCGCGGAGGATGCGCGACGACGCGCAGGACGTGGCGGCGGGCTTCGAGGATGTCGAGGCCCGCGGCTCGGTGCTCCAGGCGCGGGCCTTCGAAGGGTTCCTCGGGGGCGACCTGGGGGCGGTCGCATCGGCCTCTTCGGAAGGCGCACGTCTCAGCCGGGAGTCGGGCGACCTGTACACGCTCGACGTCTGGCTCATGAACCTGGGCATCGCCGCGTTGATGGCGGGCAGGCCCGACGAGGCAAAGCCGCTGTTCGCGGAGGCGCTGCCGATCGCGCGCCTGATCGACGACCGGGTGTCGCAGTTCCACCTGCTCGACGCATCGGCATGCCTGGCGGTGGGGTCCGGGCAGGCGCGCCTCGCGGCACAGCTCCTCGGGGCAGGTGCCACCGTCGGCGCCGGTGCCGGCGCGCGCGTCATGCCGTTCCTGGCGCCGTTCGTGGAGCAGGCGGAGTCGTCCGCGATGGCGACGCTGGGGCGATCCCGGTTCGACGCCGCCTTCCTTGCCGGGAGTCGCCTGGACCGGCACGCCGCCGTGCGCCTCGCGCTCGGCGGATCCAGCGAGGCCGTCGTCGAGGCCGCCGAACACGCCGACGCCGGGCTGCTCTCGAAACGCGAGGCGGAGGTGGCCCGGCTCATCGCCGACGGGCTGACCAACAAGGAGATCGGGACGCGCCTGTTCATCTCCGAGCACACGGTCGACAGCCACGTCCGCGCCATCCTGAACAAGCTGGGGTTCGACTCGCGCGCGCGGATCGCCGCCTGGATGGCGGCGAACACCTAGCGGGGCCGTCGGCGAGCGGCCGGGGTGCGCCCCGCGGCGGCGACCGCCGCGCGACCAGGCGCGGGCCGTGCGCGACATTCCCGCTTCACTGCGGGCCCGAAGGCCACGCCGGGCGACTCGCTACCCGATCACGAATCCCATCGATGGCGGAGCCGCCGGGTACGCCCATGCTGATGGGCATGGATGAGGAGCTGCGGATGCATCGGGTCGAGGTCGGCTTCGTGGGGACCCCTCCGACCCGGCAGGTCGAGCGGGCGTCGGGGGTCAGCGACGTGGCCGTCGAGGGCTCGATCCTGCGCTGCATCGTGTGCGGCAGCTTCCAGCCATTCCTCGAGGCGTTGCGCGGTCACGAGGTCGTCAGCCTCACCTCGATGTCGACCCAGCCACCAGGCCATCGACCCCCACCGCCGGCGACTCGGTCGGGCGGTCGCGACGGTATCTGAGCCCGGGTGCGGTGCTCACCCGGAGCGCGAGCGACCCGACCGGGTCGTGGCCAGGATCACCTGGACGGCGGTCTCGCCTCCCGCGACAACACGTTGACGCGCTGCCGCTTCTCCTGGCGCGCACGCATACTCCGCCGATCCGGAAGGTGGCAGCGGACCGAGAGGTCCGACCAGTGCGGCGTCCCCATACGGTCGCCTCGACCGTCGCGCTGGGCGAATGGCGAGACCGAGCCGTCCGGTTGGGGCGCTGCCGCGCCCAGAAGGGTCACGGGGGCTCTGAGATGTCAACCGAGCAGAACAAGGCGGTCGTCCGTCGGTTCATGAAGGAGACGCTGGCTGGTGGCAACGTCGATGTGATCGACGAGCTGCTGGCCCCGAACTACGTGAACCGTGCGATGGCGGGCATGGACCTCGCGGGCTTCAAAGGGGCGTTGGCTGGGATGGCCGCGGCCATCGCCCGTCGTGAGTTCGAGATCGAGGACCTGGTCGCCGAAGGGGATGCCGTCGTCGCACGCTTCACCTGGGCGTACACATTCCCCAGTGGCGAGAAGGTCGCGGGTCGGGGTCTCACCTACTACGGGCTGGCCAACGGCAAGATCACAGAAGACGACCCGATCACCACGCCGGACCTGATGCAGACGCTTGGCCCCCTGCTAGCGCCTCACAACGCCTGAGGCGTCCTGTTCGCCGTCATCCGCCAGCCGCTGGCGATGGTCGCAGGACGGCTGAGACCTTCAGAACCGAGGGATTGGAGCGGGAGACGGGATTCGAACCCGCGACATTCTGCTTGGGAAGCAGACACTCTGCCAGCTGAGTTACTCCCGCTCGGGAGGATCCGATTGTAGCGGAGCGCCGCTCCGGCGCCAAGGAGCGAGACAGGCACTTCCATGATCGCTTGGCGAGCACCCTGACGCAATCGCCTCGACCTCAAGATGGCCGCGGCTGGCTCTCCAACGCGATGCTCGAACAATATCCCCGCTGGGATCGGAAACCCCGTGCACGCGCGCCTGTGACCGTCTCGGCGGCCACCGGCGTTCCCGCCCCGGGAGCGCCAGCCTGAGCCGGGCACGTCCGAGCCGACCGGGAACCGGCGCCCTGCCGCGCCGCGATCGAGGCGGCCTGGCGGACGGCGTCACCCGGACGGCTCCGCCCCCCACGACTCCGGGGCGCGGACCGAGTGTCACCAGCAGGATCTTCGCGATTCTCGGCGCCTTCGAGCCCGGCGAGGCGCGTCTGACCCTGACCCAGATCAGTCGCCGGACCGGCCTGCCGATCGCGACGACCCACCGCCTGGCGACCGAGCTGGCCCGGTTCGGCGGTCTGGAGCGGGAGAAGGGCGGCACGTTCCGTGTCGGCGTCCGTCTTTGGGAGATCGGATCACTGGCGCCGATCCGGGGTGGTCTCCGCGAGATGGCCATGCCGTTCATGGAGGACCTGTACGAGGCGACCCACGGCAACATCCAGCTCGCGGTCCGGGATGGCGATGACGCCCTCATCCTCGAGAAGATCAGCGGCCGTGATTCCGTCGTGATCGTCACCCGCGTCGGCGGCCGGCTGCCGCTGTATGCGACCGGCGTGGGCAAGGTGCTCCTCGCCCACGCGCCCGGCGACGTCCTGGAACGCGTCATCGCCCAGGGCCTGGCTCCCCTGACGCCGCGGACGATCGTGGTGCCGGATGAGCTCCGGGCGTGCCTGGACGAGGTACGCCAGTCCGGGTTCGCCTGGACGCGCGATGAGATGACCGTGGGTGCCTCGTCCGTCGGCGCGCCGGTGTTCGGACCACGCGACGCGATCGTCGCGGCGCTCTCCATCGTCGTGGATACCCGGACGAGCGACCCTGGCCGCCTTGCGCCGCCGGTGCGGACCGCCGCCCGCGGGTTGTCCCGCCAGGTGACCGACTGGTGGGACCGCATCGTCCCGACGGCCGCCGACCTCGTGGCGATCCCGCTCGCCGCCGGCTGACGCGGCCCGCCCCCGGACGGTGGAGCCGGCGAGGGCAGACCCGCCTCGCGCAACGATCCCCCGCCGCTTCCACTGAACGGAAACTCAATCTAGGCAGTGGTCGGGCCATTTGCTACCGTGCGGCAACCTTCGGGGTCGCCGGGCAATCGCACCGGGGCACGAGGCGTCACATCGACGCTGGCGCGTCTCGACCGCCGGCAAGAAGGGGGGATTCGATGGCAGAACTTCCGCGTCCCGGGCAGGAGGATGGGGCTTCCACCGAGGCGTCGCCCGGAGCATCGGGATCGAGCGCGGAGTCCGCCGCCAGCCGCCTGGAGGGTCATCCCTGGGGCCACTCCCTCAGCCGCCGAACGCTCCTGAAGGGCCTGGGGCTCGGTGCCGTCGGCGTCAGCGTCGCTGCGCTCGTCGAGGCGTGCAGCCCGGCTGCGAGCACCTCAACCGCCCCGGCATCCGCAGCCGCCAGTGCCGCCACGGCATCCGCGGCCGCGAGCACAGCCGCGAGCGCTGTCGCGTCGGTGGCCGCGAGCGCCGGCACCATCACGATCGGGTTCATCACTCCGCAGACTGGGAACCTGGCCGGCTTTGCATCCGGCGACGGTTTCGTCGTCGACCGCGTGCGGGCAGCCGACGCGTATGCCAAGGGCTTCACCGTCGGCGGCAAGACGTACGACGTACAGATCGTCACCGCGGACACCCAGTCCGACCCGAACCGTGCCTCCCAGGTCGCGCAGGACCTGATCCTCCAGAAGAGCGTCGACATGATCGTCACCACATCGACGCCCGAGACGACAAATCCGGTCGCGCAGATCTGCGAGGCCCAGGGGATCCCGTGCCTCTCGACGGTCGTGCCGTGGCAGGCCTGGTTCTTCGGTCGCCAGGCGGACGCGGCAAACCCGAAGCCATTCAAGTACACGACGATGTTCTTCTTCGGGGCCGAGACGTTCGGCGGCTGCTTCGTCCCGATGTGGAACCGCGTCACAACGGACAAGGTCGTCGCCGGGATGTTCCCGAACGACGCCGACGGAAACGCGTTCCGAGGCGTGTGGCCGGGCGTGATCAAGCAGGCCGGCTACTCCTGGGTCGATGGCGGCGCCTTCCCGGACGGGACCACCGACTACACGGCGATGATCTCCAAGTTCAAGCAGGCGAAGGCCGACATCTTCATCAACGCGCCGCTGCCGCCGGACTTCAACACGTTCTGGAAGCAGGCAGCCCAGCAGGGCTACAAGCCCAAGCTCGCCACGGTCGCCAAGGTCCTCCTGTTCCCGGCCGACACCGATGCGCTCGGCGATCTCGTCAACAACATCGCGACCGACTGCTGGTGGGGCCCGTTCATGCCCTACAAGTCGTCGCTCACGGGCGAGACGAGCAAGCAGCTCGCGGACGCCTACCAGGCAGCCAGCGGGAAGCAGTGGCTCCAGAGCCTCGGCTCCACCTATTCGCTGTTCGAGGTCGCCCAGGCGGCGTTCTCCGCGGTCGACGATCCGCACGCTCACGATGCGGTCGCGGCGGCGCTCGGCAAGGTCAGCTACACGGGAATCTGCGGTCCGCTCGACTTCACGAAGGGACCCTTCCCGGGCATCGGGATGATGCGGCCCGTCGGCGTCCAGTGGCGCAAGGGCACGACCTACCCGTGGGAGATGGTCGTCGTCGACAACAGCCTCAACCCCGACGTTCCCGTCGGGGGTGACCTTCAGCCCACGAACGCCTGATCTTGACCGCACCACTTCTGGAGCTGCACGGCGTCTCGAAGCGCTTCGGGCGAGTGGTCGTCGCCGACGATCTCTCGCTCGACGTTCAGCCCGGCGATGCCCTCGGGGTCGTCGGGCCGAACGGCGCCGGCAAGACCAGCCTCTTCGGCATCGTGTCCGGCGACCTGGCGCCGGACACGGGCCAGGTCCGGCTGGGCGGCAGTCCCATCACTCACCTGGATGCCGCGGCCCGGTGCCGGCTCGGGATCGGCCGCACCTACCAGGTCCCGCGGCCGTTCGAAGGGATGACGGTCTTCGAGAACGCGTTGATCGCGGCCCAGCAGGGCGGCGCCACACGCGGCCGGGTCAGCCACCAGCTGGCCGCCGAGGTCCTGGCCGCCACGGGGATCCTCGCGGACGCGAACCGGCCCGCCGGCCAGCTCGGTCTCCTCCAGCGAAAGCGTCTCGAGCTGGCCCGCGCCCTCGCCACGCGGCCGCGGTTGCTTCTCCTCGACGAGGTCGCCGGTGGGCTCACCGATCCCGAGGTCGCCCAGCTCGTCACGATCGTCCAGCGGGCCCGCGAAGATGGGGCCGCGATCATCTGGATCGAGCACGTCGTCCGTGCCCTCGTCGCCATCGTCGAGCGTCTCGTCTGCCTTGCCGGCGGGCGCATCATCGGCGATGGCGTGCCCGCCGCGGTGCTCGCGAGCCCGGCCGTCCGCGAGGTCTTCCTGGGGACCGAGGCCACGGCGGAGTCGTTCGCTGCCGCCGGGCCGGTCGTCGGGTCGAGGCCATGATCGCCGGCGATCCCGCCGCGGTGGATTCCCGGCAGGCCGCATCCAGATCGCCCGTCCTGAGCGTGCGCGACCTGACCGTCCACCACGGCCAGCTGCGGGCCGTCACGGACCTCAGCCTCGACGTCTACCAAGGGGAGATCTTCGCCATCATCGGCGCGAACGGAGCAGGCAAGTCCACCCTCCTCCGGACGATCGCCGGCCTCCACCGCCCGACGACCGGCACGATCTTGCTGGACGGGGCCGACCTCACCCACGCCGAGCCGGAGGACCGCCTTGTGGCGGGCATCGCCCTCGTCCCCGAGGGACGCCGTCTGTTCCCCTCGCTCAGCGTCGAGGAGAACCTGATGGTGGGCGCCCATCGGCGCCGGTCCGGTCCGTGGTCCATCGCGCGCGTCTACGAGCTCTTCCCGTGGATGCCCGAGCGTCGGCGCCAGCGGGCGGCCCAGCTTTCCGGCGGCGAGCAGCAGGCGGTCGCGATCGGCCGAGCTCTCGTGGCGAACCCGCGGGTGCTCCTGCTTGACGAGCTCTCCCTTGGCCTCGCTCCCCGGATCGTCGCCCAGATCTATGCCCTGGTGCCCGAGCTCCTGGCCACGGGCATGACGATCCTGATCGTCGAGCAGGACGTGAGCCAGGCGCTCCGGGTGGCCGCCCGGTTCGGCTGCATCCTGGAGGGCCGGACCACGCTGTCCGGGCGGCCGGGCGAGTTTCGGCCCGAGGAGATCGAGGCGGCCTACTTCGGCCTCGGCACGGTGGCCGTCGGATGATCTGGGTCGGCGCGCTGGTCCAGGGGGTGCTCCTCGGCGGCCTCTACGCGCTGTCCGCCTGTGGCCTGTCGCTGCTCTACGGGGTCATGGGCGCGATCAACCTTGCCCACGGCGACCTGGCGATCGTGGCGGCCTACCTCGCGATCATCGTCATCCCGATCCTCCACCTGCCAGGCATCCTCGCCTTCGTCATCGTCGTCCCCGTCTTTGCGGTCCTCGGCTACTTCGGCCAGCGGACCCTGATCCAGGCGACCCTCGACCGCGGGCAGCTCACGACGCTGCTGGTGAGCTTCGGGGCCTCCATCATCATCCAGAACGCGCTGCTCGAGCTGTCCTCAGCGGACAGTCACTCGATCGACGTCGGCTCGCTGGTCACGGCCTCCATCACCGTCAACTCGGACATCTCGATTGCCGTCCTGTCGCTGGCGATCTTCGTGGTCGCGGTGGTCACCCTCCTCGGAATCGAGCTCGTGCTGTCGCGGACCACGATCGGTCGGCTCGTCCGGGCGGTTGCCGACGACCGCGAGGCCGCCCAGCTCTCGGGAACCCGCTACCGGCACGTGTTCGGGATCGCCGCGGCGCTCGCGATCGGCACCGTCGCGCTTGCCGGCCTGGCCTTCGGGATGTACTCATCGTTCAGCCCGACGAGCGGCTCGACCCGCCTGCTGTTCGCCTTCGAGGCAGTGGTGATCGGGGGTCTCGGCTCGCTCTGGGGCACGCTGGCCGGGGGGATCGTGCTTGGCGTCACGCAATCGATCGGATCGACCATCGATCCAAGCTACGGCGTGCTCGCGGGCCACCTCGTCTTCCTGGTCGTGCTGGCGGTCCGGCCCAGCGGGATCGCCGGCGCGAGGCAGGCGGCATGACGACGTCGACGGCCGCGCTCGACCGGCCGGCCATGGCCGCCTGGGTTCGCGTCACGCGCTCTCGTCGCCCGCGGCCCTTCCTCGGGCTCGTGGCGCTGGCCGTCGTGTCGGTCATGGCGGCCATGCCGGCCCTGGTTGGGGCAGGCATCACGGCGAAGCTCGTCGACGGCTTCATCCTGCTCACGCTGGCCAGCATGTGGAATCTCCTTGCGGGATACGCGGGCCTCGTCTCCGTCGGCCAGCAGATGTTCATCGGGCTCGGCTCGTACGTCGTCCTCATCCTCGCCCAGTGGGGCCTCCAGCCGTATCTCGCGCTCCCGCTGGCTGCCATCGTCTGCGCAGCGCTCGCGCTGCCGGTCTCGTGGCTCCTTTTCCGGCTGCGGGGCGGCTACTTCGCGATCGCGACCTGGGTCGTGGCCGACACCGCACTGCTGGTCGTCAGCCACTTCCCGTCCCTGGGTGGCGGGACGGGGGCGATCCTTCCGGGCATCGCCGGGATCGCGCCGCTGACCCGGCTCGCGTGGACGTACTGGTCCGCGCTCGCCGTGGCCGTCGCTGCGCTTTCGGTGACCTACCTGCTCCTCCGTGGACGGCTTGGCCTGGTCCTGACCGCGGTCCGGGACGACGAGATCGGGGCGCGAAGCGTCGGTGCCAACGTGGGCTGGGCGAAGCAAATCGTCTTCCTGGTCGCGGCGGCCGGCTGCGGCGCGGCCGGCGGCCTGCTGATCCTGAGCCAGCTCAACGTCCAGGCACCGTCGGTCTTCAGCGTCGAGTGGTCGGCCAAGATGATCTTCGTGACGATCATCGGCGGGATCGGCACGATCGAGGGGCCGATCGTTGGGACGATCGTCTTCGTCCTCCTCCAGGAGCTGCTGGCCGGGTTCGGGGCCTGGTACTTCATCGCCCTCGGGACCGTCGCCGTGGTCATCGCGCTCTGGTCGCCGCGCGGCCTCTGGGGGTTCGTGGCGAACCGGGTCCACCTGCGACCGTTCCCGATCGGCTATTGGCTGTGGGTCGACGACGACGCTGGGACCGGTGCAGGACGGCCCGAGAAAGGAGTCGAGTAGGCCGTGGCAGACCGACCGCTCGGGGAGTATCGACGCGACTCCCACGTAGACCCACCCAACAACTTCCCCGCGTATCACGGATCGCAGGACCGGGCCCCTCGTCTTCCGCCCATCTTGCTGCCCCAGTCGCTTACCGAGCTGACCGGTCCCCTCCTGGGACCCGGGCGGGTGGAACCTGGCGACGCCGACCTGACGGCAGGCGGCCGAGGCGCGCCGATCGGCGAACGCGTGATCGTGCACGGACGTGTCGTCGACTCGGACGGCCGGGCAGTCCGAGACAGCCTGATCGAGATCTGGCAGGCGAACGCGGCCGGTCGGTATGCCCATCAGGTCGACGACCACGACGCGCCGCTGGATCCCAACTTCCGCGGCATCGGACGTGTCATCACCGGCGCCGACGGGCGCTACCGGTTCCTCACGATCAAACCAGGCGCCTACCCGTGGCGGAACCACCGAAACGCGTGGCGCCCGGCGCTGTTCCACTTCTCGCTCTTTGGTGAGGCCTT
>CAVTHS010000008.1:0-553154 GCA_963734535.1 uncultured Chloroflexia bacterium
CGCGCGACGGTCCGAGGCGCCCATGATGGGCTTGACCGGGCGATCCTCGTGGCCCTGCGCGACATGGGAGCGAGTCGCCGCGACCGGCTGGCGACGCGGGTCGGTGCCAGCCGCGCCAGCGTTCTCCAGCGGCTGCGTCTCGCTCGAGTCACGCGGCTCGGTGATCCGCCAGGCGATCCGTCACGGCGTCGGGCGGCCGCGCCACCTGTACGACGTGACGGCGGAGGCCCAGCGCAGCCTGCCTGCCAACTACGGCGGCCTTGCCACCACGCTCCTCGAGTCGATCGCCGAGCTGGGCGGCGACCAGCTCGTGGACGCGGTCTTCCAGGCACGCCGCCGGCTCCTGGCCGAGCGAATCCGGGCCCGGATCACGGCGGCGCTCGGCCGTCCCCCGCCCTCGCCGCACGCGTCCGGGAGCTGGCCATCATCCAGGACGAGTCGGGCTATCTCTGCCGCGCCACGCCACTCGACGGGGTCGATGGGCCCGCTGGAGCTGCGCGAGGCGAACTGCGCGATCCTCGGCGCGGTCGCGGGCCACCCGGCCGCCTGCCGGGCCGAGGTCCAGCTGTTCGAGGAGGTCCTCGACGCCCGGGTCACGCGGATCTCGCACATCGCCGCGGGCGATCGATCATGCACGTACCGGATCGAGCCGCGCGAGGCCTGAGCTGCGTCGGACCTGACCCGCGCTCGGGTGCTGCGTGACCCGCCTGGTCCCGGCCCGAGACGCTAGGCCTCTTCCCGCTCCACCACCACCCGCGATGGCGGTTCCAGGCGCGGGAGCGGCACGTCGCTCACGTTGGGCACGAACAACGCCTGCATCGCCGTCCGGGCCACCTCCTCCTGCTCCTCGAGGCTGAGGATGCCCAGCCGGCCCAGCATCGCGAGCTCGTCGCGAATGTACGTCTTGAGCATCTCCGGGCCATCGGTGTTGATCGTGAAGCGGATCTGGTTGCGCCGGAACGTATCGAGGATCCAGCGAAACTCGTCCCAGCCGGACACCACCCGCGTGTTCAGGTTCGACGTCGGGCAGATCTCCAGGACGATCCCCCGCTCGCGGATCATGGCCATCGTCCGGGGGTCGTAGGCGGCCTTGACGCCGTGGCCGATCCGGTCCGGCTCGAGCTCCTCGATGACCTCCGCGATCTCCTCGACAGGCCCAGACTCGCCCGTGTGGACGGTGATCCCCAGGTGGTGACGCCGGACGCGCTGGAAGAGCCGGCGGTACTCCTTCACCCGGAAGCCGGAGGACTCCGGCCCGGCGATGTCGATGCCGACGATGCCCCGGTCACGGCCGCTGATCGCCTTCTCCGCGATGATCTCGTTGAGCTGGTACGGGAACGTGCGATCGAGGCAGAGGATCAGGCCCGGCCGGATCGGGTACTCGAGGACCGCCCGGTCCATTCCGCGCATCGCCGCCGCGATGATGTGATCCAGGTCCTGTTCGCCGCCGCGGTTCCGCTTCATCGGGTTGAAGCGAAGCTCCATGGTGGTGACGTTGTTCTTGCGGTAGGCCCCGCCGACCACCTCGTAGACCGATCGCTCGATCGCGATGGGCGACGACTGGATCAGCTCCGTCCAGCGAAACAGCTCCAGGTAGCCGTCGAAGGAATGGCCGTGCCGGCTGGAGACCGTGATCATGTCCCGGAACTCCCAGTAGTCCTTCGTCGGGAGCCGGATTCCCTGGCTGTGCGCGATCCCCCACATGATCGCGGGCGTGACCGCGCCGCCGAGGTGGCAGTGCAGCTCGGCCAGCGGCACCTTGCGCGACAGCGGGCGGGTCACGGTCACAGGATATCGCGCCGGCGGGCCCCGCCGAAGGCTGCGGTCAGGTTGCGGTATGGGACGTGTTGCGCACGCGCGCATGCACTCACTACGCTAGCGCCTGGGATGGGCCGCGACGGAATGTCGCTGGTCGCTGGTGGCGACGGCGCGACGATCGCCAAGGGTCACACGAGGAGGAGTGGTTCATGTTCATGATGCGTTCCCGCGCGCTTGTGCTCGCGGGTGCGATGGCCGTCTTCGTGGCCGCGTGCTCGGGCGGCGCGACAGCTGCCCCGTCGACGGCGCCGGCCGCGTCCGCATCACCGGCGGCCTCGGCGGCCCCGTCGGCGCCCGCCTCGCCGGCCCCGTCGGCGGCCGCTTCACCGAGCGCGGCCGGAGTCCTGGTCCCGGATCGGATCAAGTCCGCAGGCACGTTGATCGTCTGCAGCGACGTCAGCTACGCACCCGAGGAGTTCTACGCGGCCGACGGCACGACGATCCAGGGATCCGACATCGACATCGCGGGCGACATCGCCAAGCGCTGGAGCGTCACGCTCCAGGTCGACAACACCCCGTTCGACGGGATCATCGCGGCCCTCAAGGCCAAGAAGTGCGACATGATCCTGAGCGGCATGAACTCGACCGACGAGCGCAAGAAGGAGGTCGACTTCGTCGACTACCTCAAGGTTGGACAGGGCCTCCTGGTCCCGACGGGCAACCCCAAGAACATCAAGACGCTCGACGACCTCTCGGGCAAGTCCGTCGCCGTCCAGCTCGGAACCTCCAACAAGGACACCCTCGACGCGAAGGACAAGGAGCTGAAAGCGGCCGGGAAGCCGGGAATCGATGTCGTCGGATTCGAGAAGGACACTGACGCATTCCAGCAGCTCGCCCTCGGGCGCGTCGATGCGTACTCGACGGACTCGCCGGTCGTCGCCTACTACAACACCCTGCCCAACAACGCGGGCAAGTTCGAGGTCGGTGGGACGCCGATCGACCCGATCGCGATCGGGGTCGCGATGCGCAAGGACGACCCGGGCATGAAGGACGCGGTCCAGGCTGCCATCGACGCCATGTACGCCGACGGGGCGCTCAAGGCGATCGTCGACAAGTGGGGCATGACGAACGCCGTCGTCCTGCTCAAGTAGCGTGCTCGGCTAGCGTCGTGATCGATCGGGCGCGGAGCGGCGGCGACGTCCTCTCCGCGCCCCCACCGGAAGCGGGCGAACCGTGAACTTCAACTTCGACGACTTCCTGCCGTTCACCTTCCAGCCGTCGGCGGCGCTCATCGGCGGTCTTGCGATCACGATCTATGCCGCGATCGTCGCCCAGGTGCTCGGCGTGGCGCTTGGCATCCTGGCCGCCCTCGGCGGCCGTTCGCGGAACCCGATCATCAACACCATCAGCGGCTTCTACGTCTGGATCTTCCGCGGCACGCCGGTGCTGGTCCAGATCCTCCTGCTGTACACCGGCCTTCCGGTCCTGCTCGGGATCGACCTGTTCCCCCGCCTATACGAGCTTGGTCCGATCGACTTCCGGGGCGCCGTGGTCGCCGGCATCCTGGCCCTCGGCGTGAACGAGGGCGCCTACATGAGCGAGATCGTCCGCGCCGGCATCCTGTCCGTCGACCCGGGCCAGGCCGAGGCGGCCAAGTCCCTGGGGATGACCCCACGCAAGACGATGCGCCGCATCGTCCTTCCCCAGGCGCTTCGCGTGATCGTCCCGCCGCTCGGCAACGAGTTCAACAACATGCTCAAGACGACCTCGCTCATGAGCGTGATCGGGGTGGGCGAGCTCCTGCGCGTCGCGACCGACCGTTCGTCATCGACGTTCCGGCCCTTCGAGCCGCTCCTGGGCGTGTGCGTCTACTACCTGGCCCTCACCACGATCTGGGGGTTCATCCAGGGTCGCATCGAGAAGCGCCTCGGGGTGGGCCAGGCGTCCGGTGAGCCCGTCCCCGGCTTCTGGGCGCGCATGCTGGGCATGGGACGCGGACGACAGGGCGAGAGGGGCGGCATATGACCGGCCACGACCACGCCACGGGAGTCGTCGTCGCCAATGATCTCCTGGGCGCCATCGGCGGCGTTCCGCGCCCGGACACCGACGTGGTCGTCGACGCGCAGGACGTCGGGAAGTGGTTCGGCAAGCTCCACGTCCTCGACGGCGTGAGCCTCCGGGTCAGGCGGCAGGAGGTGGTCGTGATGATCGGCGCCTCCGGCTCCGGCAAGACGACCTTCATCCGCTGCATCAACCACCTGGAGAAGATCCAGAAGGGTCGCATCTTCGTGAACGGCCACCTGATCGGATACCGCGAGGTCGACGGCCGGCTGGTGGAGGACCGCGAGAAGAACATCGCCCACCAGCGCCGGGAGATCGGCATGGTCTTCCAGCGCTTCAACCTGTTCCCGCACAAGACGGCATTGGAGAACATCATCGAGGCGCCCATCGAGGTCCGGGGGACGCCCAGGGCCGAGGCCATCGAGATGGGGCGCGCGCTCCTGTCGCGGGTCGGCCTCGCCGCGAAGGAGACGGCATACCCGGCCCAGCTGTCCGGGGGTCAGCAGCAGCGTGTGGCAATCGCCCGCGCGCTCGCCATGAAGCCGGCGCTCATGCTGTTCGACGAGCCGACCTCCGCCCTCGACCCCGAGATGATCGGCGAGGTTCTCGAGGTCATGAAGGAGCTGGCCCGGGAGGGCATGACGATGATCGTCGTCACCCACGAGATGGGCTTTGCCCGCGAGGTCGCCGACCGGGTCGTGATGATGGATGACGGCCAGATCATCGAGGACGGCACACCGGAGCATTTCTTCACGAACCCGACGCACGAGCGCACGAAGAGCTTCCTCTCCAAGATCCTCTGAGGCGGCGGCTTCGGCCCGCGGGGGCGGGCCGCGAGAGGGCGGGCCG
This sequence comes from uncultured Chloroflexia bacterium, assembly GCA_963734535.1. Classification (GTDB taxonomy): domain Bacteria; phylum Chloroflexota; class Limnocylindria; order Limnocylindrales; family CSP1-4; genus CTSoil-043. The sequence goes on from CAVTHS010000008.1 coordinate 4,669, forward strand.
TCAGGCGGGCACGCCCGGGATCACGCGACCGTCGGCGTCGAGCTCCGCCCGCCGCGCGGCCGCGCGCAGCGCCGCCCCCGGGACCTGGTCGCGGGCGTGATAGGACGAGCGCACGAGCGGCCCCGACTCGACGTGCCGGAAGCCGAGCGCGAGCGCCTCGGCCTTCATGTCGGCGAACTCGTCGGGGTGGTAGTAGCGGACGAGCGGCAGGTGGGCGACGGTGGGCCGCAGGTACTGGCCGATCGTGAGGATGTCGCAGTCGACGGCCCGCAGGTCGCGGAACGCCTGCGACAGCTCGGCGCGCTCCTCTCCCAGGCCCACCATGATCGAGCTCTTGGTGTTGGCCGTTCGGCCAAGCTCGACCGCGTATGCCTTCGCGCGCAGGAGCACGCCCAGGCTGCGGTCGTAGCGGGCGCGCTTCCGGACCGGGGCCTGCAGCCGCGCGACCGTCTCCACGTTGTGGTTGAGGATGTCGGGTCCGGCCTCCATCACCGTTCGAAGCGGCGCCTCCGCGCCGTTGAAATCGGGAATGAGCACCTCGACGCCCATCCCGGGGCAGCGATCGCGCAGGCGCCGGATCGTCTCGGCGAAGACGCTGGCGCCGCCGTCGGGCAGGTCGTCGCGGGCGACCGAGGTGACGACCACGTGCTCGAGGCCCATCGCGGCGACGGCCTCCGCCACGCGGCGCGGCTCGTCGGGGTCGAACCAGGTCGGGCGTCCGGTCTTGATGGCGCAGAACCCGCAGGCGCGCGTGCAGGTGTCGCCCAGGATCATCACGGTGGCAGTCCGCTGGTCCCAGCACTCCCCGATGTTCGGGCAGCGCGCCTCTTCGCAGACCGTGTTCAGGTTGAGGCCGCGGACGAGGCGGCGCAGGTCCTGGTACTCGTCGCCGGCGCCGATCCGCGCCTTGAGCCACTCCGGGTGGCGACGCGACGCCGGCGCGCTGTCTCCGGACCTGGCCGCGGCCAGGTCTGGCGGCCCACCGATGGCGATGGACAGCCCGGCGCCCGCGTCGTGGCCGTCGTGGCCTGCGACGGGCGGGGTGAAGATCGGCAGCTCGCGGCTCATCGCCGTCCAGTGTAGGGCGCCCGCCGGTTCCAGCCCGGGCTCAGCAACCGGTCGCAACGTGATAGGCGTACCCGGCCATCGCGCCGTCGCTCCAGACCATGACCTCCTGGCGGGCGCGCCCGTCAGGCGTGTTCTCCAGGAGCACCAGGAACAGGTGGTCGAGTCGATACCCGCTGTCGATGTACGAGACGCCGTCGATCAGCCCGGGCCGGACGGTATCGGTCCGCAGGTAGAGCCGGCCGTCGTAGCGCAACCAGTTCGGATAGGTCTCGACCTGGGCGATGGCGTTCACGTCCGGACAGGAGTCGAGGCGCTGCCCGGAGGTCACCGTGGTGGTTGGCCCGGTCCACGTCGCAACCGTCCGCTCGCGCACCCAATCGCCGCCAAGCTTGGCGCCGATCGCCGCGAGGACGATGAGTGCGACGAGAATCGTCAGCCGGGTCGCGATCGGGTGCCAGGCGAGATCGTCGAGGAAGGCGAGGCGACGCCGGCGGCGAGGCTGGAGCTGGATCTCGCGCCCGGCCCGCAGCACGCGCACGAGGCTCGAGTAGCGGTCACGGTCACCGACGATCCGGTCGCGCCGCGCGGCCCGCTCGGCGATCGACATCCGCTCGCGCTCCCGCTCGAGGCTCCCCTCCGTTGCGTCGCTCTGCGGGTCCGCCACGTCGCTTCCTAGTAGACCGGCGTGTCCGGGCCGATGCCTTCCAGCCACGCCTTCACGTCGCGGAGGAAGAACCCTGCCTGTGCGCCGTCGTTGGCGCGATGATCGATCCCGATGACCATGTTCATGACGGGCCGGATGGCGATGACGTCGCCCTGGGGCGTCTCGAGCACGACGGGCCGCTTCGTGATCGCCTCCATGGTGAGGATCGCGACCTCGGGGACGTTGATGATCGGCATCGTCAGGTTGCTGCCGAACCAGCCCGTGTTGTCCACCGTGAAGGTCCCGCCGCCGAAGTCGTCGGTCCGGAACCGGTTGGCGCGGGCGCGGACCGCCAGCTCGGCGACGGCGTGGTTGATCCCGTTGATGGAGAGCTGGTCCACGTCCCGGACGATGGGCACGATCAGGCCATCGTCCACGGCAATGGCGACGCCGAGGTTGACGCGTCGCCGGGCAAGCAGCCCGTCATCGGTCCAGGTCGCGTTGAACGTGGGCTGGCGGCGGAGCGCCTCGACGACCGCCTTCATCACGAACGGCACGTAGCTGAGGGGGATCCCCTCCCGGGCCTGGTACTCGCGTTTCGCGGCGTCGCGCAGGCGGACCAGGTTCGTGACGTCCACCTCCACGTGCACGTATGCGTGCGGGACGAGGAGCGCCCGCGTCATCTGCGCGGCGATCCCCTTGCGCATCTTCGTCATCGGCACGAGGACCTCGTCCGCGCCCGGCGGGAAGACGACAGCGGGGCCGCCCGACGCGGGTGCGGGGCGGGCCAACGGCGCAGGCGTCCCAGCGGCGGGGGACGCTGCCGGTGCAGCGGCGGCAGCCGTGGTGCCGGCCGCCGCGACGATCGCCGGAGCGGTGCCCCCGGTCCGGACGAACTCGACGACCGCGAGCACGTCGTCGCGGGTGATCCGGCCTCCCCCGCCCGTGCCCGGGACCTGCGCGGCCGAGAGGCCGTGCTCGCGGAGCAGCCGGCGGACGGCCGGGGTCATGCGGGCGTCGGGGTCGCCGTGCTCGGGGAGCGTTGCCGGGACCGCGCCGGCCGCGGTCGGGGTGGCGAGGGGTGCTCGCGGCGCCTCGGCGCGCGGGGTCGGCGCGGCGCGGCGCTCGGCGGATGCAGCGTTGGGCGCGCTGGCGGACGGGGCGCCTGCGGTGGCCGGGGCCGGCGCGGCAGCTGGGGCCGGCGTCGACGCCTGGGCGGCGGGCAGAGCCGTGCCCGCCGGCGCCGCTACCGGTTCACCTCGGCCTCCGAGGTCTCGATCTCCGCGATCTCGGCGTTGTTCGGGACGGTCGCGCCCTCCTCCGCCAGGATCGCGGTCAGGACTCCCGCAAACGGCGACGGCACCTCGGCGTTCACCTTGTCGGTGACCACCTCGACGATCGGCTCGTACTTCTCGACCCGATCCCCGGGCTTCTTGAGCCACCGGCCGATCGTGCCCTCGGCGACGCTCTCGCCAAGCTGCGGCATCGTCACCTTTGCCACGGAGTCCCTCCTCCACGGGACGAAGTCCCGCGTCTCGTATTCGTTACGCGCCGGGAGCCGCGCCGGTTCAGCAAGAACACCCACGCCCCGCTAGTGTGGCCGATCCCGCGTCCTTCGGCACTCGGGGCTGCCGGCGTCCGCGCACTCACCGGCCCGTACGGGCGAGCCCGCCGCCTGATCGCGGCCCGGCGGCCCTTCGCCCGGCCATGCACCCGAGGGTCGGCGGCCTGTTCGCGCCCATGCCGCTCGCCTGCGGCCGCCCGCGAGCTTCAGTAGGCCGCGAGCGTCCGGATCGCCGCGGCGATCCTCTCGGGCGTGATCAGGAATGCCTCCTCGAGGCTGTCCGCGTAGGGCGCGGCCGGCGAGTCCGGGCCGGCGAGGCGCGTGACCGGGCCGTCGAGGTAGTCGAACGCCTCCTCGGCCACGAGCGCCGCGACCTCTGCCCCGAAGCCGCCGAAGCGGTTGTCCTCGTGGACGACCAGGCACTTGCCGGTCTTCCGGACGGAGGCAAGCACGGTGGCGGCATCAAGCGGCCGGATCGTGCGGAGGTCGATCACCTCCGTCTCGATCCCCTCCCCCGCCACCCGCTCGGCCGCGTTGAGCGCGTGGTGGACCATCAGCCCGTACGCGACCAGCGTCACGCGGCTCCCTTCCCGGGTGACCGTCGCGCGGCCGAGCGGCACCGTGTACTCGCCGTCGGGCACCTCGCCGCGGACGCTCCGGTACAGCTTCTTGTGCTCCAGGAAGATCACCGGGTCGGGGTCCCGGATCGCCGATCGCAGGAGCCCCTTCGCGTCGTACGGGGTCGAGGGGATCACGACCTTCAGCCCAGGCACGTGCGCAAAGAACGCCTCGACCGACTGGCTGTGGTAGAGCGCGCCGTGGACGCCGGCCCCGAATGGCGCGCGGATCGTGATCGGACAGCCGAACGTCCCGTTGCTTCGATAGCGGATCCGGGCGGCCTCCTGGATGACCTGGTTCATGGCCGGGAAGATGAAGTCGGCGAACTGGATCTCGGCCACCGGCCGCAGCCCGTTGGCCGCCGCGCCGATGCTCACCCCGGCGATCATCGACTCCGTCAGCGGCGTGTCGATCACCCGGTCGTCGCCGAACTCCGCCCAGAGCCCGTCGGTCGCGAAGAAGACGCCACCCTTCTTGCCGACGTCCTCCCCCAGCACGATGACCGCGGCGTCGCGGCGCATCTCGTCCCGCAACCCCTCGCGGATCGCCTCGATGAACGTGTGGATGGCCATCAGGCGCGACCCGTCCCCGGCGGCGGGTGGAGCTGTCCCGTGTCGTCCGCCTCCGCGTAGACGTGGCGCGTCAACGTGGCGGGGTCCGGGTCGGCGGCCGCCTCCGCGAAGTCGGTCGCGTCGTCCACGAGCCCGCGGACCTCGGCCGTGATCGCCGCCTCTGCGGCCTCGGCAAGGAGGCCGGCCGCCCGAAGCTCGTCACGGAAGGCCGGCAGCGGGTCCCGGCCGCGGCCCTCGGCGAGGTCGTCCTTCGTGCGGTACTTCGTCTGCTGATCGTCCGACGAGTGCCCGGTCAGGCGGGTGACCTTCGCCTCGATGAAGGTCGGACCGTCGCCGGCGAGCGCGCGGGCGACTGCATCGCGCATGGCGAGGTAGCAGCCCAGCACGTCGGTCCCGTCCACGATGACGCCCGGCATGTTGTAGCCCGCCGCCCGGACCGCGAGGTCGCGGACCGCGGTCTGCTTCTCGGCGGGCACGCTGATGGCATACCCGTTGTTCTCGACGAGGAGGACCATCGGGAGGCGGTGGATTCCCGCGAAGTTGAGTGCCTCGTGGACGTCGCCCTGGTTCGCGGCGCCCTCGCCCATCATCACGACCGCCACCTGCGACTCGCCGCGCAGCTTCGCGGCGAGCGCGATCCCGGCCCCGTGCAGCGCCTGCGTGCCGACCGGCGACGAGCTGCTGAAGATCCGGTACGCAGCCCCGCCGTAATGGGCCGGCATCTGGCGCCCGCCCGAGCCGGGGTCGTCGGCCCGCCCGAACTGCTGGAGCATCAGCTCGCGTGGCGTCATCCCGAACGCGAGCATCGCGGCCATCGATCGGTAGTAGGGCAGGAGCCAATCGCGGCCCGGCGTCAGCGCCGCGCAGATCCCCGCCTCCGCGCCCTCGTGGCCCTGGGCGCTGATGACGAAATGGACGCGGCCCGACCGGTTCAGGATCCAGGCGCGCTCGTCGAGCGCGCGCGCGAGCGCCATCAGCCGGTAGATCTCGCGGAGCCGCTCCGCCGGCAGGCCGGAGCGCTCCACGGGGTCCACGCCTTGCCCGGTCGACATCGGACGCATGCTACAAGGGGTCGTTCGGCATGGCGAGGGCCCAGGCTCGTGGATCGGCCTGGGGGATTGCGTCCAGCCGTGAAGACGTGCCTGACGGCCATTGACGCGCACCCGAATCGTGTCCCGGCCGGTCCACACGCCGCAAAACCGCTGATCGGAGGACATCGTGGCCGCGATGCGCCACGCGGGCCCTTCGCCAGCCGCGACTGCGCTACCTCGCGGCCAGTCCCGAGCCGAGGCGCCCGGCGGCCGCGAGCAGGGGTACCCCCATCACAAATGGGGCGATGACCGCCAGCTCGGCCGGGCCGCCCGCCACCATGTTGGCGACCATCATCGAGCCGTACGCGACGAGGGGCAGGGACCGGACGAAGAGCCCGCGAGGGGTGCCTCCGGGGGCAGGTCGTATGCGCTCGTAGCCACGATAGAGCGCGAAGACCGTGAAGGTCGTCACCAGCCAGCCCACGTAGTTCTGGATCGGCACGCCGAGGTACGGCCCGCCGCGCTCCCAGATCCAGGCTCGGTACGCTGGGCCGGACAGGATGGGATCCACGACGACGTCCCAGGCGGTCATCACGGCCGCCCCGACGACCGCCAGCCAGGCGGCATGTAGGAGTCCGCCGCGCGTCCCGAATGGCCGCCCATCCACGAGCAGCCCCGCGAGCACGTAGCTCGGGTAGATCATCATGAACCACGCCCCGGGGATCAGGAGGGGGACGTCGCCGAGCATCGGACCCAGCACGGTCGTGTAGTGGTAGGGCCCGTACACCACCCCGGTCATGACGCCGACCTGTTCGAACACCCACGAGACAGCCGCGCTGGCCCCGAAGAACAGTCCCGCGTGGCGAGCTCCGAGCACGTGGATGGCGTGGCAGACGCTGAACACCACGAGCAGCGACGTGAGGCCGTTCAGACCGCCGGGCACGGCGGGAAGGCCGGCATGGGGGACGATGCCCCGGATTGGGCCGTCGTACACGAAGAGCGCAAGGGCGACGACGCTGGCCCACAGCCAGCCGCCGCGCTTGGCGCTCACGTCGCCTCGGGCCGTCAGCACCGCGACCGTCAGAAGTTGATCGAGCGCCCGTCCACGGCCATGGCGGCCTCTCCCAGGATCTCCGAGAGGGTGGGATGCGGGTGGGTGGCCGCCCCGATCTCCCATGGCTGCGCCTGGAGCGAGCCCGCGAGCGATGCCTCGGCAATCAGGTCCGTCGCATGCGGCCCGATCAGGTGCACGCCGAGCGTGTCGCCGGTCTCCGCGTGGCCGATCACCTTGGCAAACCCCTCGTACTCGCCGCCGATCACGGCCTTGGCGATCGCCTGGAACGGCACCTTCCCGACCTTGACGGGCAGCCCGCGCTTCTCGCACTCCTGCTCGGTCAGGCCGACCGACGCGATCTCCGGCCGGCAATACGTCGCCCGCGGCTGGGCGACGTAGTCCATGGCATGGACATCGGGGTCGCCGGCGATCGTGTGGACCGCGGTCAGCCCCTCGTGCGCGGCCGTGTGGGCCAGCCAGAGCCCGCCGACGATGTCGCCGATCGCCCAGACGTGCGGCTCGGCGGTGCGCATGTGGCCGTCGACCACGACGATCCCGCGGTCGGTCACGGCGCGCGTGGTCTCGAGTCCAAGGTCCTCGATGTTGGCCGCACGCCCGGCGGCGACGAGCAGGACGTCGGCAGCGACCTCCGTGGCCTCGCCGCCCTCCGGACCGACCGCCAGGCGGATGCCGTCCTCTCCGACCACCAGCGACGTCGCGTCGAAGCGCGCGTTCGTCATGACGGCGATCCCACGCCTGACGAGGCTCTTCTCCAGCTCCTTCGAGATGTCCCGATCCTCCAACGGGACGATGGCGGGCAGGTATTCGAGGAGCGTCACCTTCACGCCGAGGTCGTGGAAGCACGAGGCGAACTCGCAGCCAACGGCACCCGCGCCGATGATCACCATGCTCGAGGGCAGCTCGACGAGCCGCAGCACGTCATCCGAGGTCAGGATTCGGACGCCGTCGGGCGTGATGCCGGGCAGGCTCTTGACGCGCGATCCCGTGGCCAGGATGACGTCGGTCGCCTCGAGCACCCGCTCGCCGCCCGTCCCCGGCGTGCCGTCCTCGCCGTGCAGTCGAACCCGGACCTTGCCGGGTCCCTCGAGGCGGCCGCGACCCGCGACCCATTCGACCTTGTTCTTGCCGACAAGGCTCTTGAGACCGGTCCACATCCGGCGGACCACCTGGTCCTTGCGGGCTGCGATCACCGCGTAGTCGACGGCCGCCTCGCCCGGGATCATCACGCCGAGCTCGCGGCTCTTCGTCCGGACGCGGTTCGCGAAGTCGGCCGATTCGAGGAGCGCCTTGGTGGGGATGCAGCCCCGGTGGAGGCACGTCCCGCCGATCCTGTCCTCGTCGACGAGGGCAACCTTCATGCCCAGCTGCGAAGCCCGGAAAGCGGCCGAGTACCCGCCGGTCCCGGCGCCGAGGACCACGAGATCGAACGAGTTGGACGAGCCGACAGCCATGGGTCAGGGCACCTTTCGGGCGCCGGCGGGACGTCGCGCGGGCAGCGCGCGACCCGGTGCGGGCGCCGATCCGGGGGCGGCCGCAGCCGACCGGCCGGTTGTGGGAGGGATCACGCCGTCGATGGTAGCGCGGGCCCTGCCCGGGCGCGCGGGCAGCCGGCCCCGGGCCCTTCTCGGGCGTTGCGGCGGCCCGGCCGGTCGCCGGTCGCCGTGGCCGAGTCGGGGTGCATCAGACGGGGTGTGCACCAGGTGACCACTGCGACCGGTGAGGACCGCTGTCCTGCACGCGCCGTGCACCGCGTGACCACGACAGCGGTTCAGCGGTCACGCGGCGCAGCCCATGACACAAGATTGCACCTGGACCGATCGCCGACGGTCACAGGGACCACCCGGTGCACACCAGGGCGCCGTGAAGAGGACGGCCGCGGCCCCGGCTGCACGTCGACCCGCGGTGCCGGCGCGGACGATCACACCACGAACCCCTGCTCGCGCGACAATGGGACCCACGCGGCGGCCGCCGCTCCCACACGAGATGCCAGCAACGATGTCGACGCTCTCCGCTCCCACCACACACCGATGGCAGGCCGCGCGCGCCGCGGCCGGGCTCGCCGGCGCGCTGCTGCTCGCAGCCGCACTCGCCACGTCGGCCGTCGCCGCCAGCCCGAAGCGCCTCTCGTCACAGGTGACCGACGACGTCGGCGCCGTCAGCGGCGGTGCGGGCTCGGTGCAGCCGGCGCTCGACGACCTCGTGCGCGCGGCCAACGTCCAGCTCTGGGTCTGGTTCACGGATACCACCGGCGGGCTGTCCGCCGCTGACTTCGCGACCCAGACGGCGAAGCTGAACGGCTTCGGCGGCAATGATCTGCTCCTGGTCCTGGCGATGACGGACCACGCCTACGGCTACTGGAAGTCGGACGCGATCCCGCTCTCGAACACCCGCCTGGACTCGATCCTGAGCGCGGACCTGGAGCCCGGGCTGCGCTCGGGCCAGAACGGCGCGGCGATCGTCGCGACGGCCGCGGGCATCCGCGACGCAATGGGCGGCTCGCCCGGCGGGCAGGGCGCCACTCCCGGCCCGGTTGCCACGAGCTCGACGGGCGGCGGCGCGGGGACCGGCACGCCGGCCTCGGGAGGTGGCTCGCCGCTCGGCACGCTCCTGGTGGTGCTCCTGGTCGTCGCGTTGATCGCGTCGCTCGGCTGGTGGTTCCTCTACGGCCGGAAGCGGCCGGCCGGCGACGGCACGGCGGGCACCCCGGGCGCCGGGACCGCGGGCGGGCCGGTCGACGACATCGCCGCCATGAAGACGCCGGCCCTGGAGACGCTCGCGAACCAGGCGCTGGTGCAGACCGACGACGCGGTTCGCGACAGCGAGCAGGAGCTCGGATTCGCCCAGGCGCAGTTCGGGGACGCAGAAGTCGCGCCGTTCCAGGCCGTCATCGCGGATGCGAAGGGTGACCTGGCCGCCGCGTTCAAGCTGCGCCAGCAGCTCGACGACGAGATCCCGAGGACGCGGCCACCCACCGCCACATGCTCGAGGAGCTCGTCCGCGGATGCCGCCGCGCGCAGGCCCGGCTCGACTCGGTGAAGGACGAGTTCGAGCGGCTTCGCGAGATCGAGGCGAAGGCTCCCCAGATCCTTGCCGCGCTCCCGGCCCAGGCCGACGCGCTGGAGGCTCGCATCCCCGCGGCCCAGGCCGCGATGACCCGCCTCACGGCGTACGCCGACGCCAGCTGGCAGGCCGTCGCCCCGAACCTCGACGAGGCCGCCCAGCGGGTGGCCGCCGTCCGGGAGGCGGTCGACGAGGGCACGAAGGCGATCGCCGCGAGCGATGCGCAGACCGCCGGCCGCGCGGCGCGGCTCGGCCAGGACGCGCTTGGCCAGGGCACGGCCTTCCTCGACGGGATCGACCGGCTGGCGACCCAGCTGGACGAGGCGAAGGCGAAGGTCGACGAGATGCTCGTGGACGCGGATCGCGACCTTGCCCAGGCGAGAGCGGCGTCATCCGGCTCGAACGACGCGGCCCTCGCCACCCGGCTCGCCCAGGCCGACGCGCTGCTCTCCGGGGCGCGCACCGCCCTCGCCGGCCCGAAGCCGGACGTCGCGGCCGCGTACCAGCAGGCCAGCCAGGCCCACACGATCGCCGACGACGCCCTGGCCGCGCTGCGGACCGCGACGGAGCAGCGGGCCCGCGACGCGGCCCGCCTGGACGCGTCCATCAAGGCGGCGCAGGCAACGCTGACCCGGGCCACGGACTTCATCGCGACGCGCCGCGGAGCGGTCGGCACGGAGGCCCGGACGCGGCTCGCGGAGGCGGAGCGGCACCTGACCCAGGCCGTCGCCATGGGTCCCTCCGACGCGGTCGGCGCCACCCGCGAGGCGGACCAGGCGACGCAGCTCGCGAATGCGGCCTACCAGGCGGCGCAGGACGACTACGGTCGATACGACGACCCCTGGCACGGCGGAGGTCGCGGCGGTGGTGGAGGGGGCGGCGGCGGGGCAGGCGTCGGCGGGAACATCGCCGGCGCGATCATCGGCGGCATCATCGGCGGCATGCTGAGCGGCGGAGGTCGCGGCGGCGGGTTCGGGGGCTTCGGCGGTGGCGGCGGGTTCGGCGGCGGCTGGGGCGGCGGGTCGTCCGGCGGCGGCAGCTTCGGCGGGGGCGGCGGAGGGTCGTCCGGGGGAGGTCGGTGGTGACGGCCGTCGGGCGGTAGCGGCCGTCGGCTAGCATGGATGGACGGAGATCGATCGCGACACCGGAAGGGCCGGTGCCGCCGGCACGGAAGAGAAGGGACGCAGTGCGATGGGCGACAACATCCTGGGGCGGATCGGGAACCTGGTCAGGGCCAACGTCAACGCGCTGATCGACGGCGCCGAAGACCCGGAGAAGATGCTGGACCAGCTGGTCCGGGATTACACGAACAACATCGCGGAGGCGGAGCAGGCCGTCGCGCAGACGATCGGCAACCTGCGCCTCGCCGAGGATGACGCCAGCACGGCGCAGGCCGGCGTCGCCGAGTGGGGCGGCAAGGCCCTCGCCGCGTCGCACAAGGCCGACGAGCTCCGGGCAGCCGGCAACACGGCCGAGGCCGACCGCTTCGACAACCTCGCCAAGGTCGCGCTCAAGCGCCAGATCGGCTTCGAGGACCAGGCCAAGAGCCTCGCGACGCAGATCGCGAGCCAGACCGAGCTCACGAACAAGCTCAAGGACGGCCTCAACGGGATGCGCGCGAAGCGCGAGGAGCTGGTCCAGAAGCGGAACGAGCTCGTCGCCCGGTCGAAGATGGCCGACGCCCAGGCGAAGGTCCAGCAGTCGCTCAAGAGCATCAATGCGACCGATCCCACCAGCGAGGTCTCGCGCTTCGAGGACAAGATCCGCCGCGACGAGGCCCAGGTCCGCGGGCATGGAGGAGGTCGCGGCCAGCTCGCTGGACGCGCAGTTCGACAACCTCGAGGACATCTCCGCCGACGCCGACGTCGAGGCTCGCCTCGCCGCGCTGAAGGGCAGCGGCACGCCCGCGTCGTAGGGCTCAACGCCTCTCGGTCGAACGGCCCGGGCTCCGACGCCCGGGCCGTTTCGCGTACGCGGCCCGAGTCGCCGGCCGGTTGCGGAGCGGTCACGCGCCGCCCTCGGCATCAGATTGCGGGCGGTCTGCCGGTCGCGCGGTCTGCGGTCGCGCGACCGCCGCGCGGCCGGGACACGAACCGTCAGCGCGGGCGCCCGAGGATCGCGAACGCCAGGACCCCGATCGTCCCCGCGACCAGGACGACGATCGTCGTCGGGAAGCTCACGAACGCGTCGTGGACCGGCGGCAGGATGGCGCTCGCGAGCTCGAGCGCGAAGACCACCAGGATCACCCCCGCCGCGATGACCAGGACCTCGCGCCAGCCCGGGCTCCGTGAGCCGTCAGGCACGATCCGCCTCGGCGGGGATCCCGATCGGTGCCACGAGGACGCGGCCCGCCACCAGGCGCCCGCGGCGCGTCAGCAGGCCCTTCTTGGGCCGGTGGAAGGTCAGCGTGACGTCCGCCCGGACGACCGGCTCGGAGAGCTCCCCCGAGGTCAGGTCGCAGGCCGTCGGCGTGTCCACCGCGAGTACGGGCACGCCCGCGGCGCGCGCCCGGAGGCACAGCTCGACCGCGGCCCGGACCGGCTCGCGCAACGCGCCCTGGACGCCCGTCCCCAGGAGGGCGTCGACCACGAGCGCGGCACGCTCGATGCCCTGGCCAAGGGTCGCCAGGTCCCGGGCCGTGGAGGCGTGGATCCGCTCCGCGAGTGGCACCGCACCGAGCCGGTCCCAGTTCCGCGCCGCGTCGGGCGTTCCCGGGCGCGCGCCGGTGGAGACCAGGACGGCCGCAACCCGGATCCCATGCGCCGCGAGGCGCCGGGCGGCGACCAGGCCGTCGCCGCCGTTGTTGCCCGGGCCGCACAGGATGAGCACCGTGCCCGGCACGGGGGGCGAAGGCACGGCGGGCACCATCGTGGGCGGCTCGGGGACTGGAAGCTCTCGGGACTGGCGGCTCGGGCTCCAGGGGCACGGGTGTGGGACCCCGGGACGCGTCGACCGTTGGCGGATCCAACCCATGGGAACCGGCGACCTCGGGCCGGCCGGCGGCCCCTGGCGCGCCGGCTCTCGACGCTGCGACCGCTCCCGACGCTGCCGCGGCGGCGATCAGCGCCCGTGCCGTCGCGGCAACCGCGGTCCCGGCATGCTCCATGAGCCGGCTGCCGCTCACTCCCAGGCGCTGGGCCTTCGCGTCGGTGCCGGTCATCTCGGCCGCGGTGATCGGCGCGCGATCCATCGCCTCCGCCCAGCGCGCGGCGAGCCCCGCCAGGTCCAGCTCGAAGAGGGTCGGGTCGTCGGCGGGCAGGCGCGGTCCCCGGCGGGCGCGGGCGGCGCGATCTGGGGTCGTCATGGGCGGAGGCAAGGGTAGCGGGTCGGTTGGCTCGGCGCTCCCCTGCCGGAGCCGCGGGCGCTCCCCTGCCGGAGGCGCGGGCGCTCGGTGCGGCGATCCCGGGGGCCTCCCTTCGGGACGGCGGCGCTTCCCGACCCCGGGCGTTCGAGGTCCCGATCCTCCGACGGTGCCCTACCCCGTCCCCTGCACGCCGGCCGCGATCCCGCTGATCGTCAGCCCCACGAGGCGCTCGAGCTCGGGTCGCGACGGGTCATCGTCGGGCAGGCCGCGAAGGCGCCCCAGCAGCAGGACCTGGAGCTCGTTGAGCGGATCCAGGTACGGCGCGCGCAACGCGATCGAGCGCTGGAGGGCCGGGACGCCGTCGAGGAGCGCGGCGCGGCCGGAGATCCGGAGCAGGAGGCGGATCGTTCGGGCGTGCTCGGCTTCGACGTGCTCGGCGAGGCGGACGCCGTCCGCACCCGCCAGCGCGGCGTAGCGGCGGCCCACGGCCACGTCGCTGCGGGCGAGGGCGACCTCGGCGTTCTGGAGCAGGCCGCGGAAGAACGGCCAGCTCCGGTGGAGCGCCGCAAGGCGCGCGACGCCTGCCTCGCCATGAGCCTGCTCGAAGGCCGCGAGCGCGCTGCCGAGCCCGAACCAGCCCGGCAGGTTGAGCCGGACCTGCGTCCACGCAAAGACCCACGGGATCGCGCGCAGCGACGCGAGCGAGGCCCGAACCGGCGCGGTGGATGCCGGATCCCCGGGGCGGCTCGTCGCCGGGCCCCGCGCCGCGGGTCGTGACCCGAGCCGGAGGCCGGAGATCGTCGCGATCGGGGTCGCCTCGGCGAAGACACGCTCGAACGCCGGCTCCTCCCAGACCAGCGCGCGGTAGGCACGACGGGCCTCGGCGGCAAGCTCATCCATGACGGCCCGCCCATCGGCCGTGGCGCCCGACGGGACGCCATCGTCCGCGATGTTCGCCGCCGCGAGGAGCGTCGCCGAGGTGACCTGCTCCAGGCCCCGACGCGCGATCACCGGGTTCGCGTACCGGGCGGCGATCACCTCGCCCTGCTCGGTCAGCTTCAGTCGGCCGTCGACCGCGCCCTCCGGGGCCGCCAGGACCGCGCGATGCGTCGGGCCGCCGCCCCGCCCGATCGCCCCTCCGCGGCCGTGGAAGAGGGTCAGCTCAACGCCGCCCGCGCGGGCAGCGACGACCAGGTCCTCCTGGGCCCGGTAGAGCAGCCAGTTCGCCGCGAGGTAGCCGGACTCCTTGTTGGAGTCCGAATAGCCGAGCATCACCTCCTGCCGGTCGCCGCGCTCCCGGAGGTGGGCGCGGTAGGCGGGATCGGCGATCAGCCGCGCGAGGATCGACCCGGCGGTCTCGAGCGCGTCGGCGGATTCGAAGAGCGGGACCACGTCGAGCGCCGGCGTTCCCGGCGGGAACCCGCTCGTCAGGCTCGCCGGGATGGCCGGATCGCTCGCACGGGCGGCGAGCCAGCGGACCGTCGCGACATCCTCCGGGCCGGCCGTGAAGCTGATCACGTAGCGGTGGCAGGCCGCCTCGCCGGCGCGACGCTGCAGTGCCGCCATGGCCCGGAAGGTGGCAACCACCTCTGCCGCCGTCACGCCGGGCGCGACCTGCCGGGCGAGGTCGGGCGGCGTCGCCTCCAGCGCCGCGCGGGCTTCCCCGTGGACCGCCGCGTGCTGGCGGACCTCGAGCGACGCGAGGTGGAACCCGAACGTCTCGACCTGCCAGCGGAAGTCCTGGAGGGCGCCGAACGCGAGCCGTTCGAGGCCGTCCGCGACGAGCGCCTCGCGCAGCTCGGCGAGCTCGTCGAGCAGCTCCCCGGGGCTCGCGTACCGCCCGCCCTGCGGCCCGGGCTGCTCGGCGAGGTAGGCCCGCGTTCGCCTGAGGCGTTCGGCGATCGCCCCGAGCCGGCGCCGGTACGGCTCGTGCGGGAATCGGGCCGTCATCTCGCGCATCGATTCGGGCAGGTCGTCCTCGTCGCGCGCCAGCCGGCGCGCCAGCGCCGGCGCCACCGGCGCGCCCGGCCGCGGCCGCGCCGCGAGCGTGGTCATGAGACGAGACGCGACCGCCTCGTACCCGTGGAAAAGGTGATCGGCCTGGATCCGGAACGCCGCGGATGTCGTCTCGGCGGTCACGTACGGGTGACCGTCGCGATCGCCGCCGATCCAGGAGCCCCAGGCGAGGAAGGCCGGACTCGCGGGGGGGCGCGTCCCGGTCGGCCCCTGGTCGGCGGCCGGTCGGGTCGACGCTACGGCGCCCGTGCCCGGGTTGCCCCCGGCTCCATCCACGAGGTCGAGCGCGCCGTCGGCGGCCCGGTACAGCTCCGGCGTCGCCGAGAAGAGCGTCGCGTCGAAGAAGACCATCGCCGAGCGCACCTCGTCCAGGGCGGTCGGGCGCGCCTGTCGAAGGTCGGCCGTGCGCCACAGCAGCGTGATCTCCTCCCGCAGCCGCCGGCGTACGGCGGTGTCGTCGGCGGGCGTCAGGCGCGGGTCGTCCAGGCGGTCCAGCAGCTCGTAGGCGCGCCGCAGCGAGACGAGCACGGTTCGGCGCCGCGCCTCGGTGGGGTGCGCGGTCAGGACGGGCGAGATGCGAAGCCCGGCCATCCGACCCGCGATCTCGTCCCGCGACTGGCCGGTTCGACGAAGGAGGATCACGGCCTCGTCGAGCGAATCGTCCATGGGTGTCCGTCCCGCGGCCCGCGCGCGCCGCCGCAGGTCGCGGACGCGCTCCTTCTCCTCGGCCAGGTTGACCAGCTGGAAGTACGTCGAGAACGCGCGGGCCAGCGTGGCGATCTCGGGGCCGCTCGACCGAGGCCAGATCCGCGTCGAGGGCAGCCCGGAGGGCCGGGTCCGGGTCGCGACGCAGCGCGATCGTCCGTCCACGGACCCGTTCCACGAGCTCGAGGGCGGCCTCGCCCTCCTGTTCCGCGACGACCTGGCCGAGCAGCGCCCCGAGCAGCCGCACCTCGCGGGCAAGTGGGTCGCGTGCCCCGGCGCTCCCGACCGAGCGCGGCTCCGCCCGCACGGCGACGTTGGGGCGTGCCGCGCGCGACGGCGCCCGGCCTCTCCGGGCGGTCACCGGAGCGCCGCGTGGACGGCCTGGACCGCCCGGTCGATCCGGGCGGATGGGAAGCCCCACCTCGGGTCACGGGCGCTCTCCCGCGAGCCGCGCGGCGCCGGCCCCGTCGAGCTCCACGAGGCCATCCGCGGCGAGGGCCGCCAGCGCTGCCGAGACGGCCGCGGGGGCGTGCAGGCCCAGCGGACCCTCGAACATGAGGCTGGTGCCCCGCGGGGCGCTGCACAGGCGATCCACGATCCGCCCGCGGAGCCAGCGCGTCGTGGCCTCGAACGGGATGGCGGGAGAGCGTGCGGCGCCCGGGTCCTGACCGGCGGCAACCTTGGTCGAACGCGCGACCGCTGCCCCGGCCGCGAGAGCAGCACCTGCCGCGAACGTGCACCACGCCTGCACCGGGCACGCGTTGCACGCCGGGGCCACGGGCCGGCAGATCGTGGCGCCCAGGTCCATGAAGGCGTGCGTCCAGTCGGCCGGCCGGGCTGGATCGACGAGCGCGTCGGCGGCCGCCTGGATCTCGCCGGGCGGGATCGGGGCAGCCGGCCCGGAAGGCGCCGCCGCGGCCGCGTCGACCCGTGCCAGCCGCCCCAGGACGCGGCGGACGTTGACGTCCACCGCCCCGACCGGCCGGCCGAACGCGATGGCGGCCACGGCGCGAGCGGTGTACGGCCCGACGCCGGGGAGCGCCCGCAGCGCGTCGACCTCATCGGGCACGCTGCCGCCGGCGGCGACGATGGCGCGGGCCGCTCTCTGGAGGTCGATCGCTCGCCGGTTGTAGCCGAGCCCCTGCCAGGCGCGAATGACGTCGCCCGTGGGTGCTTCGGCGAGGGCCGCCGGCGTCGGGAAGCGATCCATGAACCCGCGCCATCGCTCGGCGACGCGCGCGACCTGCGTCTGCTGCGCCATCACCTCGCTCACGAGGACCGCCCACGGGTCAGGATCGCGCGCGACGCGGAAGGAAAGGGCGCGCCCGTCACGATCGAACCAGGCCAGGAGGGCGGCACGCAACCCGACGACGTCGGCGGGAAGCGAAGGAACGGGAGCGGGGAGCGAGCGCGTCGAGGCGCGAAGCGAGCGTGTCGAAGCGGGAGGGCGTGCCACCCCGGAAGAATACCCGCGGCGCCCCGGGGTCCCGGATCAGCTGGTCATCGGGGGTCGGCGGAGGACCCTCGAGGGTTCGATCCCCGCCCGCGAGGACCGGTGCCAAGCAGGCGTCGGTTCCCCGACCCCCTCCCGAGGGACGCGCCGACGCCCGCCGGTGCTGGGCTACTTCGGCGGGATCACCAGGACCGCTCCGATCCGCATCTTCGTCGGATCGACGGTCGGGTTCGCCGCCATGAGCTTGTCGAGGGCGACCCCGAGCTTCTGCGAGATCGCCCACATCGTGTCGTTCTTCTTGACCGTGTACGTCGTCCCGCCGACCGGCGCGCTCGGCGCGGCAGAGACGTCCGGCTCGATGCTGGCCGCGTCGCTCGGGCTCGGCGACTGGGCGTAGATATCCGTTGGAGCCGGTGTCACCGACGGTGACGGTGCGGGGGTCGGGGTGGCCCCGCCGCCACACGCGGCCACGGCGAGCGCCCCCGCGAGCACGAATGCCAAGCCTCGCCGCATCTCTCCTCCTCGTCCCGATCGTGGGACGGGCCCGGTCCCGGCCGCGACCGGCGCCCCGTCAAGCGTACGACGCGCGACCCCTCGCCCGTGTGACCTCCGTGCGCCCCGGCTTCTCGCGAGACGCCGGCCCGGTGCCAATCGCTCCGCCGTGCCGGCCCAGGTGGCGGTCAGGAGATCTTCGCCATCACGTGCTTGATGACCGAGTAGTCCTCCAGCGCGTACGCGGACTGGTCCTTGCCCCAGCCGGATTCCTTGAAGCCGCCGTGCGGCATCTCGGAGACCAGCGTGAAGTGCTCGTTGATCCAGACCGTCCCGAACTGGATCGCCTTCGCGACGCGAAATGCCCGCCCGAGGTCGTTCGTGAAGACCGACGCGGCAAGGCCGAACCGGACATCGTTGGCCCACTTGATCGCCAGCGCCTCGTCCGTGAACCGCTGCACGGTCACGACCGGTCCGAAGACCTCGTCCTGGATGATCTCGCTCCGCTGGTCGGCGCCGGCGATGACGGTCGGCTCGTAGTAGTGGCCGGGCCGTTCGGGGGCGTGGCCGCCGACCACGACCTCCGCGCCGACGCGGGCGCGCTCGACCATCCCGGCGACCTTCTCGACCTGGCCCCGGGCAATGAGGGAGCCGAGGTCGTATTCGCCCTCGGCCGGGTCGCCGAACGTGATCTGCTTGACCTGGTCCGCCAGCGTCGCCACGAACTTCTCGTAGATCTGCGGCCCGGCCAGGATTCGCGTCGCCGCGGTGCAGTCCTGGCCGCCGTTCCAGTAGCCGAAGTAGCGGATCTGCTCCGCCACGTAGTCGAGGTCCGCGTCGTCGAAGACGATCACGGGGGCCTTGCCACCCAGCTCCAGGTGGAGCCGCTTCACGGTCTCCGACGCGAGCCGCGCGATCTTCTTGCCCGTGTCCGTGTCGCCCGTGACCGAGATCATCCCGATCCCGGGGTGGCGCACCATCTCGGTGCCGACCTCGTCGCCGGTCCCGGTGATGACGTTGAGGACGCCCGGCGGCAGGATCTCCGCCGCGATCTCGGCCAGCAGCAGCGCGGTCAGCGGCGTTCGCGCCGACGGCTTGAGGACGACGGTATTGCCCATGGCCAGCGCCGGGCCGACCTTCCAGCCGGCCATCATGATCGGGTAGTTCCAGGGCGCGATCGAGCCGACCACGCCGATCGGCTCGCGCCGGATCATCGAGAGGTGGCCGGCGAGGTACTCGTTGGCGGCCTTGCCCTCCATCGTCCGCGCCGCGCCGGCGAAGAAGCGCAGGTTGTCCACGACCACCGGGATCTCCTCGATCGCGGCCTGCGTCGGCTTGCCCGCGTTCCTCGATTCCAGCCGGCCGATCTCGTCGGCGCGCGCCTCGATCGCGTCCGCGAGCCGCAGGAGCATGAGGCTGCGGTCCTGGGGCGTCGTCTGCGACCACGACTCGAAGGCGGTCGCCGCCGCCTTCACGGCCCGGTCCACGTCCTCCGCGCCGCTCTTCGGGACGTTCGCGATCAGGCGGCCGTTCGCCGGGTTCTCAACGGCCAGCGTCTCACCGGACGCGGCATCCACCCAGGCGCCGCCGATGAACTGCTGCCGGGTCGTCACGTCTGTCAGCGTGTCGGTCAAGGGAGGAGCCTCCTGGTGACGGCCGTCGGCGGCCTCGGTTCGAGCCTGTTGGCGAGATTGTGGCGGGCGATGCCCATCGACGCGACGAACGGCCCGGCACGCGCGACGGACGCGGCGGCCGGCGGCTCCCGGCTGGAGATCGAGGGCGGCGAGCGCAGGCTCTCCCCTACCCCGCCCGCAGCACCGGCTTCCCCGTCCGGGCGAGCTGCTCGACGAGGTCGGCGGCCCGGACCGTGCCGGGCACGGACGCGAGCCGCGCCGAGACGGAAGCCAGCCGCCTTGCCATCTCTCGGTCGGCAAGCAGCCGTGCGATCGTCCCGAGCAGCTCCGCGTCGGTGACCTCGTAGGTTGCGAGGCGCGCCCCGAAGCCCGTCTCGTGGACGCGCTGGGCGTTGTCGTACTGGTCCCAGAAGAGTGGGAGGACCACCATCGGGCGCCCGTGGCGGAAGCACTCGGTCACCGTGTTGTTGCCGCCGTGGGTGATGACCAGGTCGACCTGGGGCAGGATCGACGCCTGGGGCAGGAACTCGGCGCCGGCCATGTTCGGGCCCAGCGTGAGCAGCGCGTGCTGGGGGCCCATGCTCACGATGACGCGGTACGGGGACCGCGCCAGGATGTCGATGAGGCGCTGCATGAGCGCCACGTCCGCCGACCCCAGGCTGCCCAGCGAGAGGTACAGCAGCTGCCCGGACCCAGCCGCGAGCTCGGCCGGCAGCTCGTACGGGCTGTCGGTCGCCCGGACCGCCGAGTCCAGCCGGTGCCAGGTGGGTCCGGGCTGACCCTGGCGCGGGTAGTCGGCCTCCGCCGGGTAGAGCCAGAGGTTGAGCCACGGCGACTCGTGGATGAACTCGAGGTCGTCCAGCGGCGGCGCGCCGGCATCCATCGCGAACTGGTTGAACGATGCCCACATCGCGCCGTGCGTCCGCTGGTATTCGGCCCGGAACTCGTCCCAGCCGGAACGGTCCGCGGTCGGATAGCCGGAGAACGCCGGCGGCACCGCCGGGTCCTTCAGCTCCGCGGGGTTGCAGCTCATGATCCGTACCCAGGGAGCACCGTGGGTGACCACCGCCGGGAAGCCGACGACGTTGTCCTCGACGATCACGTCCGGCCCGACCTCGGCGAAGATCTCGCGCAGCCGCGGCTCCACGTACCAGGCGCCGTCGACGAGCGCCTGCCAGGTCGGCGCGATGAACGTCTCGAGCTGGCTGATCGTCGGCTTCCGGAACTCGGGCGCCGTGTCGCGGATGAAGTCCTTCCAGAACTGGCCGGGCGCCTCCGGCTCCGCGGGCGGCGGCCCCAGGCGCATCAGGCGCTCCTCGAAGCCATGCACGGCGAGCCTGCCGGCGAACGACTCCTCCACGACGAAGACGACGCGATGGCCGCGGCGGCGCAGGACGTCGCCGATCCCGACGCAGTTGTTGGTCGGGCCGTACGCACCCTCGGGGAAGAAGACGATGGTCCTCGGTGCGCCTTCCGTTCGGCCCCTGCCCGCCAACGCTCTTCTCCTGCTCCTCGGGTTCGGCTCCGGCCGCGATTGGCGCGATGGTACGTGCCGGGGGCGCCCGCCACGGCGAGCGTTCCGGCCGCAGGTCGTAGACTTGCCGCCACTACGCAGCGTGATCCGGCACTACGCAGCGGGACCCGGGAGGGCTGACGACCGTGGCCAACCAGTTCGTGATCCAGCTCCCGAATCGGCCGGGAGCGCTCGCCGACCTGTCCGAGATCCTCGCGGCGCGGGGCGTGGACCTGCGCGCGATCGGCGGCGGCGGCATCGGCGATAGCGGCCACCTGATCTTCAAGACCTCCGACGACGTCGCGACGCGCGCCGTGCTCCAGGAGGGCGCCTACGAGTTCATCGAGGGCGAGTCGCTCCTGGTCGAGGTCGACGACCAGCCCGGCGGCATGGCCCGGGTCGCCCGGCGGCTCGCGGACGCCGGCGTCAACATCTACGGCCACCTGTTCATCGGCCGGTGGGGCGACCAGGCCCAGTTCAGCTTCGTGGTCGACGACATCGACGCCGCCCGGGCTGCGCTCGACGGCCTCAGCTCCATCCACGCGGGCTGAGCGGGCCCGCCCTCGTCGAGGCCGGCCTTCCGCGATGGACAGGGATACCCCCGCCCGACAGGCCGCGTTCCGCCCGCGGCCCACGCGGTGAAACCCTGGCGCGAGATCGCCGATCGCGTCTTCATCCGCCGATTCGCCTTCTTCGACCAGACGATCGGCGCGATCGTCGGCCGCGACCGGGTCCTGGTCATCGACACGCGCTCCACGCTCGTGCAGGCCCGGGAGCTGCTCGACGACCTGCGCCACGTGAGCGCGCTGCCCCACGTCGTGCTCAACACCCACGCCCACTTCGACCACGTCCTGGGGAACGCGGCGTTCCGGCCCTGCGAGATCTGGGGCGAGGACGGGTGCGCGCGGTTCATGCGCGAGCGTGGGCTCGAGCGGCGGGCCGGGATGGCGGCCGAGATGCCCGCAGATGGCCGCCGACCTCCTCGCCTCGCCGGTCGATCCGCCCGACCGGACATTCGTCCAGCGAGGCTACCCTGGACCTCGGCGGACGCCGCGTGGACCTCCGGTTCCTGGGCCGCGGGCACACGGACCATGACGTCGTCGCGCTCGTCCCCGACGCGGAGCGTCGTCTTCGCGGGCGATCTCGTCGAGGAGGGCGCGCCGCCATCGTTCGGCGACGCGTTCCCGCTCGACTGGCCGGCGACCCTGGGCCAGCTGCTCGATGCCTCCGGCGAGGGCCAGGTCGTGCCCGGTCACGGCGAGGTCGTCGACCGGGACTTCGTGGCGGCGCAGCTCGCCGACATCGCGTTCCTCGCCGAGATGGCCCGCCGCCAGTGGCCGGACCTGCGCGCGGCCGGCCACGATCCCGCCGGGCCTGCGCCCGAGTTCATGGTGGCCGATGTCGCACGCCACCTGGGTTGGCCCGCTCGAGCCGGTCCGCGAGGGTCTCGCGCGCGCCATCGCCCAGGCCGCCGGCAGGCTGGGGGTACCACCGGTCCCCGGACCCCCGGGCTATGGCGGCGCGGCCCCGATCTGACGCACGATTCGGGAATGCCCCACCGTCCGTTGCGCCCGCTCGCCCACTCGCGGCGGGCTCAAGCTCCTGCGTTCGCGATCGCCTGATCCGTGGCAATCGAAGTCCTGCCGGCCTGCCTCCAGTGCGGATCCGTCGCTGCCCGCCCCGGGATCACCTTCTGTCGCCGGTGTGGGCTGCCGTTCGGTGACGCTCCGCGCCTCGACGCGGAGCTGCCGACCTGCCCGATCTGCTATCGAGACGCCGACCCCGACGGGCTCCTGCCATCCCCGCGTTCGCCGTCCATCCGCGTCTCCCTCGCCGTCCACCGGCGCGAGCACGACCATGCGCCGGTCGGCGACGACGAGTGGCTGGAGTCGCTTCGCGAGGGCGACCGAGTCCGGATCGGCCGGTGGCGCGCGCCGTTCGACGTGGTCCGGCACTACCTGGTCACCGGGATCGTCGACGGGGGCCGCCTTCGCCAGGCCCGCCACGACGCCATCGTTTCCGCGATGACCCAGATCGCGCGCTGGGGCACCAACGCACAGATCTTCGGCGACCAGCCCGAATGGGCGGAGGCCCGGGTCGCGGTCGCGGCCCTGATGGAGCGCTACCACCGGGGTCGGACCTAGCGCCGCGATCGCGGGCAAGCGCCCTCGTCGCCGCTCTCGGGCACGCCGCCCCCGCGGCCGCTCGCGAGTGGCCCCACGGTAAGATGCTCCTCGTGAGCACCCAGACGCCAGTCTCGCCCGAGCGGGCCGACTTCATCCGCGAGATCGTGGCCGCCGACGTGCGGAATGGCCTGCACGGGACGATCGTGACCCGTTTCCCGCCCGAGCCGAACGGCTACCTGCACATCGGCCATGCCAAGTCGATCTGCCTCAACTTCGGGATCGCGCGCGAGTTCGGCGGCCGCTGTCATCTCCGCTTCGACGACACGAACCCGACGAAGGAGGAGCAGGAGTACATCGACGCCATCGAGGCGGACGTGCGCTGGCTCGGGTTCGACTGGGGCGAGCACCTCTACCACGCGTCCGACTACTTCGAGCAGCTCTACGCGTGGGCCGTGGATCTCGTCCGGGCCGGCAAGGCCTACGTCGACGACCTCACCGCGGACGAGATCCGCGAGCACCGGGGCACGCTCACCGACCCCGGCCGGAACAGCCCGTGGCGAGACCGGACCCCGGACGAGAACCTCGACCTGTTCGAGCGGATGCGCGCCGGCGAGTTCCCGAACGGCGCGCGGGTGCTGCGCGCCCGGATCGACATGGCCGCCCCGAACATCAACCTGCGCGACCCGGTTCTCTACCGGATCGTCCATGCGGCCCATCCGCGGACGGGCGACGCGTGGTGCATCTACCCGACCTACGACTTCGCGCACGGCCAGTCCGACGCGATCGAGGGCGTGACGCACTCGATCTGCACCCTCGAGTTCGAGGTTCACCGGCCCCTCTACGACTGGCTGATCGAGAACCTGCCCGTGCCGTCGCGCCCCCGCCAGTACGAGTTCGCGCGGCTCAACCTCACCTACACCGTCCTCTCCAAGCGCGTGCTCCTGCGCCTGGTCAGCGAGGGCCACGTCCGGGGCTGGGACGATCCCAGGATGCCCACGATCTCGGGCCTCAGGCGCCGCGGCTTTCCGGCCGAGGGCATCCGCGAGTTCGCGGCGATGATCGGGGTTGCCAAGGCCGACAGCGTCGTCGAGGTCGGGCAGCTCGAGTTCGCCGTCCGCGGCGTGCTGAACCGCAGCGCCCAGCGCCGGTTCGCGGTCCTGGACCCGCTCAGGGTGGTGATCGACAACTACCCCGAGGGACAGGTCGAGGAGATGGAGGTCGCCAACAACCCGGAGGATCCGTCCGCCGGGACACGCAGCGTGCCCTTCACGCGCGAGCTCTGGATCGAGCGCGACGACTTCATGGAGGACCCGCCGTCGAAGTTCTTCCGCCTGGCACCCGGCCGGGAGGTCCGGCTCCGGGGTGCCTACTTCGTCACCTGTCGTGAGGTCGTGAAGGACGCGTCCGGCGAGATCGTCGAGCTGCGCTGCACCTACGACCCGGCCACGCGCGGCGGCGATGCGCCCGACGGCCGGCGGCCGAAGGCGACGCTCCACTGGGTCTCCGCCGGCCACGCCCTGCCCGCCGAGGTGCGGCTCTACGACCACCTCTTCACCCGGCCCGATCCCGGTGCCGAGGGCGACCTCTTCGCGGACCTGAACCCCGACTCGGAGACCGTGCTCGCCGGCTGCCTCGTGGAGCCCAGCCTCGCCGATACGGCCGTCGGCGAGACCGTGCAGTTCGAGCGGCTGGGCTACTTCTCTCCCGACCCCGACTCGGGGCCCGGCCACCTCGTCTTCAACCGCACCCTGACGCTCAAGGACAGCTGGGCCAGGCTCCAGGCGCGCGGCCGGCAGGACACCTGACCGAGCGCTCGTGGGGGAGCGACCGGCCCTGACTGGGGTACAATCCGCCTCGCGCCGTCGCGACCGTTGGGGACGTGATCGGCCGGTCGCTGGCGAGTGGCCTAACGGTAAGGCACCTGACTCTGGATCAGGGGATTGAAGGTTCGAATCCTTCCTCGCCAGCCAAACCCCTCTCACAAACGGCCGTTTCGCGGCGCCCTGCGGCAGGTCGCGGCAGGTCGCGGCGGGGTCCGTGGATGCCGTGGTGGATGCTGTCGCACGGCCACTGGTTCCGGTCAACGAAGGCTCCGATGTCTGACTCGACGATGCTTACCATCACCCGCCGGTGCGTCTACTGCGGCCATGCCGTCTCCCGACGGCGTCGGCGCTTCTGCGACAAGTGCGGTCTGCCTTTCAGGGGAGATCACCGCCGGTTCTGGCAGAAGCTCAAGGACGTCGGGGAACTCCCACGCGTCCATTGAGACATCGGCCCGGAACCCGAGGTCGGCAAGAAGGACCAGCCACGTCGCTCGCGGAAAGACCCCTTCGATGTGCCGGTCGTCGAGCACCCGCGTCGACCCGTCCGCATCGCGGAGAAGGTACGCGTAGTCGGTCACGACCGTCGTGTCCAGCGGGTTGGGATCGTAGGTCCACTTGAGGTAGCGGAGCGCCCGCCCGTCGTGGCCACCATTGCCTGACGTGCATTTTCTCGGACCTGAACTGCGATCAGCGGCCCGCACCCGCGCACGCGCATGGCGATCATGTCTGCGAGGAGGAGGGCGAGCCGTCGAGCACTCCGCTCTGACACGATTTAGCAACCTGCCTCAGGGTGCTGCAATCGCGGCCATGCCACTACCCGGGCTAGTGTGGAGGCTCAAGGAGGACCATCATGCCCAAGCTCGACAGCAGGCTCCAGCCGCTTGAGAAGCTGATCGGAACGTGGAAGCTGACCGGACGGACGCTCAACGCGGAGGCGGACGATGTCTTTGGCGAGACCACGGTCCAGGCGATCCTCGACGGCGCCTACCTCGAGATGCGGGGTCACCAGAGCTTCACCAACGCGCAGCCCGAGTTCCCGAGTCTCGAGATCATCCACTACGATCCGAAGTCGAAGACGTACCCGTCGGAGGCGTATGCAAACATGACCGGCGGGGCCGGTGGCGCGCCCGTGCCGTACGAATGGATCGTCGAGGACGACGGGACGATCGTCCATCGCGGCGCCGGCGCGACGTACCGCGGCCGGTTCAGTGTGGACGGCGAGGAACTCAAGGGAGGCTGGCGTCCGGACAACGGCGGTGACGGCCGCGATGAGGCCGCCTACAACGTGACGATGAAGCGGGTCTGACGTACCGGCTCACCTCGCGCTCGGTGCACTCGGTGAGATGAACCCACGCCCGATGCACGAGCGCCCGCGGCAACGCGCTGCTCGGCTCGGCCTCCGCAATTGCTGCGGGTCGGCAGAACTGCACACAAGCGGCGTAGGTCGCGAGGCGGGATGTCATCCGCATGTGCGGAAGGCACGGAGGATCAACGCGGCAGGCGTGAATGACAGAGGGGAGCCCGGATGGCCAAGATCATCGCGGCAATCACGATGTCAGTGGACGGCTACATCACCGGCCCGGACGACGGACCGGACAAGGGACTCGGCGAAGGCGGCGAGCGACTGCACTACTGGGTATTCGGCGGACCGTGGAGTTACGAGAACGAGCCGCAGGGCGAGCCGGAAGGCGAGGACGCCGCGTACCTGAACGAGATGACGGCGCGGGTCGGCGCGGTCGTCGTCGGCCGCACCATGTACGAGGCCGCGGGGCACTGGGGCGACAAGAACCCGTTCGGCGTGCCCGTCTTCGTCGTCACACATCGGGCGGAAGATCAGCCCGATACGGGCGAGTTCAGCTTCGTCGGACGCTTTGATGAGGCCGTCAGCCGAGCGAAGGAAGCTGCCGGCGACAAGGACGTGAGCATCGGTGGCGGCGCCGACGTGATCCGACAAGGGCTCGACGCCGGCATCGTCGACGAGCTGGACATCATCGTCGCGCCGGTCGTCCTCGGGGGCGGCAAGCACCTCTTCGAGGACTTCACGAAGTCCCTCGATCTGGAGAACAAGGGCGTGCGGCAGTCCCGGTACGCGACATTCATCGAGTACACGGTGAAGCGGTAGGCCCCGGACGGAGGGTGGCAACGGACCTGGAGACCTACGAGGACACAGGCGTGGCGCTGCAAGTGGAGGCGATCAACCCGGTCCGCCTCGGCATGTTCCCGCCCAACCTCCTGTTCATCGTCGCCCGCTGGGAAGTGACCTGCGGGTTCTGCAGGACCCGGTTCAGGCGCACCGTTCTGGACCTCATGGTCGGATCGAAGATGAGTTGGGTGGGCTGTCCGGCATGCGGAGCGCATAACCTCCTGCCCCATCACCCCGACGTCCGCGTCTGATGGTCGCCTGAGCGTCGATGCACGACCCAACAACCCCCGAACGTGAACGGGTCACCGACGACATGCGAGGCCGCAGGACAGTCGGACTCGTCCTTGTCCTGATTGTCGTGTTCATCGGGATCGCCCTCGCCAAGCCGTGGGGAAGTCCGGTCGAGCCAGCCTCCCTACCTCCGGCATCTCTGGGAACTGGTGGGGTGACCGTCTCGCCCTCTCCCGCCTCGACCGGGACGCCGGTTCCGACCCCGGCGACTCCGACGCCCGCAAGGCCATCCGTTGACACCCTCGTCACCGCCGTCCCGCCGCCCGACACGGCGACGTGGAACGCGATTCGCTGGGGACTCCTCCAGCCCGACGACCCGCTGCGTCTCGTACGGTCGGTGCTGCGCTGGCGGGGCGGGTACATCGCAGTCGGCTCGGTTGCCTCCGCCGGGGCTGCCAGCACCCCGGTGTGGACCTCGCCTGACGGCGGCACGTGGATGCCACTGCCCTTCAACACGGCGACTACGTTCTCGCCGGGCCTCCTCGTCGTCGGGACCGCCGAGGTTCCGACCGGCCTCGTCGCCCTCACCCTGCTCGATGGCTCGTACCAATGTGGTTCCGCATGCCCGACCTACAGTGCCGCGTTGCCGCTCATGGCGTGGACCTCGCCCGACGGTCGGTCGTGGACGTCCAACACGGGTCCAGACTTCGGCCAGCCTGCCACGTGGCTCGGGCCTCCGCTGATCGCTGCTGGACCAGCAGGGCTGGTCGTCGCCTCTCCGGAGAGGCAGACCCGTCTGGCGACATCGCTTGACGGCATCCACTGGCGGACTCTGCCCGCTTCCGCGCTCCCGGCTGGGATCACGCTCAGGGCCATCGTCGGCACGGCGACCGGGTACACCGCCGTGGGCTACCTGCCGGTGGACGCCGAGCACCTCCGCGCCATCGCCGTACGGTCGGTCAACGGCACCACGTGGACCGGGCCCTACTCGCTCGACATGGCAACGGCCTCCGGGATCACGCTTGCGAGCACCGGCCCGAGTTGGGCAGCGACCGGGCTCGCGGCGGCCCGAGACGGGCTGATCGCGACGGGCACAATCATCGCGACCCCGGGCCAGGCGTTGTGGTGGCAGTCGGCCAACGGTCGCGACTGGCTTTCTCTCCCAACCTACGCGCCGCTCGGGCCGACTACCTGCACGGGTGAAGGCTGCGGCAACCAGCCGAACGGGGCGCTTGTCGGCGATGGCCATCGGCATGCTCGCCGCTGCGGGGCGGCGCCGATGCGGGTGCATGGACCTCGTCCGACGGACTGGCGTGGCAGCGACTCGCCATCACCGGCGACATCCCGGGCGAACAGGCGACGCAGGCGGTCCTGCTGCCGGGTGGGGTGCTGCTCTCGGATGGGACGACCACGTGGTACGGGGAGGCGCAGGTCCGTTAGCGCGGCCAGAGCCACGCAGCGACGAGGGCCGTCACCCCGAGCGCACCGAGCATGACGACCCAGCCAGCCGCTGCGACGAGCAGGATGTTGTCCACCTGACGTTCAACTTCGCGGAGCGAGCGTCCGGCGAGGACCGTGCCGCCGTGCCACGGGACGGTGACGGATGCGATGCGGACGCCCGCCCGGGGTTCCCATGTCACCGCGTTCGGGTGGTCCTGCCGGGCGGCATCGAGGACACCTTTCGGCGGGACCGGGTCGTGGCCGTCGAGTTCGCCATCGGTCGCGAGGACGTGTCCGGCCGAGTCGAAGATCACGATGAAGGGAGCGAGATGCCATCCTCAAGGTCGACCATTCGCCCGAGCGTACTCCCATCCCTCGCGTCGGTTCACGGACTCAGCGGCCCCTCACGGCGTCCCGGCGGATCGTCGCCCGGCAGCGCCCAGATGAATGGCCAATGCCGATCCGGTCCAGGCCTTGACACCGACCGCTCCCGGTATAGGCTCGGGCGATCCGCGGCCCGAGCGTTCCTATCGGATGCCCCGCGGCCGGAGGTTGGCCATGCCCAAGTACCTGTTCACGGGCACCTATAGCGCGGAGGGTGCCCGCGGTCTCATCCTGGAGGGCGGCAGCGGACGGCGGGAGGCGACCGAGAAACTGGTGACCTCCCTCGGCGGGACGCTCGAGGCGTACTACTTCGCCTTCGGGAGCGACGACTTCTACCTCATCGCCGACCTGCCGAGCAACGAGGCAGCCGCCGCCGGGTCCCTCTCCGCCGCGGCGACGGGCGCCATCGCAACGCGGACGGTCGTGCTCATGACGCCTGAGGAGGTCGATGCCGCGACCAAGCTGACCGCCACCTACCGGCCCCCAGGAGGCTGATCACCAACTCGACTGGCGGCTGATCGGCTAGCTGCGTTGACCGGACAGCCCGCGAGTCTCCGGGCGTGGTCCCGTCAGCGCGGAAGGTGGGGTGGTGGTGCGTGAGGCAGTTGCGCACGTGCGCCCTGCGGCGGGTCGCGGCGGCCCTGGCAGGGTCGGTGGATGCCACCTGGGCGCGGAGACATGTGTGATGAAGACGCGCGACACGCAGGTTGCCCTCGGCCTGGTGCTCGGCGTCCATCCCGGCGCCCCGTCACGAACCAGGTGTCGGCGTTGGCTGCGACTTCGGCGAACCCGACCCACTCAGCCAGTTCCTGGCGAACAACCCCGGGCGATCCCGCGCGTGATGGAAGTGTGTGACCGAGATGGGAGGAGGCGTCCGAGCGGGATCGCATGAGGGTCTCTTGATCACGTGGTGCCGCACAATCGACGCGGCCACTGATCCTGTCATGCAGGGAGCATTGCTCGGCGGGTGACCCGCCGTCCAGCAGCTCCGGTGACATGCTGCCCACCGACCAATGATCATCTCGTCCGGCTGCCCGCGGCGACGGGGCCCTTCCGGAGTATCGTGGGGTTCATGAAGGGTGACCGAGTCGAAGCCATGGTCGACACCGGGCAGGGAGTTCAGACGTTCGAGATCATTGCCACGCGGGCCGGTCGTCGGATCGAGGTCGTGACGTCCCGCGGGGTCGTCGAGGTGCGCGAGGTGACGCGGACCGGTGTGCCGGTGCGCACCGGCCGCTTCATGACCAGCCGTTTGATCGCACTCGTGGAACATCCCGCGATCGACGAGCGTGGCCGCGTCGAGGTGACGACGCGGCATCGTCTCCAGGCGCGCGAACGCGCGCAGGGCGCGTGAGGTTCCATGACACCTGAAGGCAATCGCAAGAGGCGTGACGAGCGTGAGGTCGTGGTCATCTGCTTGCCGGACGTGCCCGAACGGCGGCACGTGGGCGATCTTCCCGCGAACGTCGAGGTCGTAGTCCTGCCCGGCAGGCCTGGCCCGCTCCCCGATCTGACCCGGGTCGAGCTGATCGTCCCAGACGACTGGGCGACGCAAGCCGTGCTGGCCGAGTTCGGCGCGATGGCCCGTCTGCGCGTCGTGCAGACGCTCAGCGCCGGCGTTGACTGGCTCCGTGGACGCGTGCCCTCCGGGATCACGGTCTGCAACGCCCGTGGCGTCTACGATGGCCCCGTTGCCGAGTGGGTGGTCGGGGCAATCCTGGCGGTCCAACGTGGCCTCGTCGAGTCGCGTGACGCCCAGCTGAAGAAGCAGTGGCGCGCGTTGGAGCCCGAGGAGCTGGCGGGCCTGCGGGTGGTCATCCTTGGCTTCGGATCAATCGGCGCCGCTGTGGCCGATCGGCTTCGTCCGTTCCGCGTTGACGTGGTCGGTGTGGCCAGGACGCGGCGACAAGGCGTCCTGGGGCTCGACGACCTTGATGAGGCGCTTCAGTCAGCCGACGTCCTGGTCGACCTGCTCCCACTGAGCGCCGAGACTGCCGGGTTCGTGGATGCACGCCGTCTTGCGCTGCTTCCGCTTGGCGCCCTCCTGGTGAACGCAGGTCGCGGGGCCACCGTCGATACGCCAGCCCTTGTGGAGGCTCTCCAGGCCGGCCATTTGCGCGCAGCTCTCGATGTGACGGATCCGGAGCCGCTTCCTTCGAACCACCCCCTCTGGAGACTCCCCAACGTCCTGATCAGCCCGCATGTCGCTGGCGATTCGCCCGCGTCGCTTGCCCGCGCATACGCCTTCGTCGGCGACCAGATCCGTCGGTTCGCCGCCGGCGAGCGGCTGGTGAACGAGGTGCCTTCCCACCTCCTCGACTGACCGCCGAGTCTGCGCCCTCGACTGATCTCCGCAGGAGGACGAGGGCCGCGCGGAGCTACCTCGTCGGGCGGGCCGTGCTGCCGCGCAAGGTGAGCTCAGGGGCCACGAGCACCTGGTCCGGCGTGGTTCGCCCTCGATCGAGGCGGTCGAGCAGGATCCGGGCCGCAGCGCGGCCAAGGTCGTCGGACGGGAAACCGATCGTGGTCAGCGGCGGGGTGGCGAGCTCGGTCAGCGACTCGTCGAGCATCGCGACCACCGAGAGGTCGGCGGGGATCCTGATCCGCCGCCTGGAGGCGGCCTTGAACAGGCCGATCACCGATTGGTCCTGCGGGACGATGCACGCGGTGACGTCCGGGTTCTCGTCGAGCAGCCGCCCCGCGGCGTCGGCCATTGCATCGCCCGTGGGGGCGCCCACTCGCCGGATGGCGGGAAGCCCGTACCGGGCACAGGCAAGCTCGTATCCGCGCAGGGCCCACGTGACGAAGCCGTAGGTGTCGTTTCGGACGACCGGGTCGATGGTGAGCAGCCCGATCCGGCGGTGGCCGAGCGAGACGAGGTGCTCGACTGCGAGCCCGATCCCGTGCTCCACGTCCACGTCGGCGAAGCTGAGGCCGGTATTGTCCGTGCGGCGCCCGATCATCACGAACGGGTACCCGTGATCACGCAGCAGCTCGGCGCGTCGGTCCTCGGTGAGGATCTCGAGCAGGATGATCCCGTCCGCCTGGCGGCTCCGGAAGATGCCGAGCAGCTCGGCGTCGGAGAGCGTCCGCGTGATGATGTTGATCGAGTAGCCCGCGTCCTCGACGCCGAGCGCGGCCGACATGACGAGCCGGTACGCGGGCGGGTTGAACTCCTGGGGTACGTGCACCGCGATGAGCCGAGTCCGGCCGGACCGGATCTGGCGCCAGGCGTTCTGGGGCGCGAACCCGATCTCGTCCATCACCTGCAGCACGCGCTGGCGCGTCTCGTCCGCCACGTCGGGCTTGTTGTTGATGATCCGCGACACCGTGGCAACAGACACGCCGCTCGCGGCAGCGATGTCGATGATCGTCGTGTTGGGGGCCTTCGATCTCGCGGCCACGCGGAGTGATCCTCCTACCTGGACCGAGGCCGTTCCGAAAGAGGTCGACCGCCGGCTGCCGCAGCTGAGCTCACAGCTGCACCTCCAACCGTGCTCCAGCGTAGCAAAGCCGCCGCGGCGCCACGGCCGAATTGCGGGTCGCAGGGTCGAGCCCCGCATGGAGGACGACGACCACATCACGCTCCGGGGACATGCCCGGATAGTGGCCGGCCCGCTGCCCGATCGTCAGTTGGCGCGCCGCCTCGTGCCAGGCAATCTCCACCGTCGCGAACTCGCCCGCCTCGTAGCCGTAGCCGTCGCCGGCGTCCTCGTACAGCGTGAAGCTCGTGTCGCGACCGGGGTACACGTGGATCTCGAGCACCCCGTCGGGCGCCTCGTCCGCGTGCTCGCGGTCCGGGCCCATCGGCACGATCGACCCGGCACGGACGAAGACCGGGATGCGGTCGAGGGTGGCGGCCGCCTCGATCTCCTGGCCGCCCTGCAGCCGCTCGTCCGTACGGAGGTCGAACCAGTCGGCGCTCTCCGGCAGGTAGACACGACGTGTGTGACTCACGCCATCGAGCGGGCGCGAGCCGGGTCCATGCTCCATCGGCGTGGACACCGGGCACACGAGGAAGGCCGGTCCAAGGAGGAACTGGTCGCCGACGGCGTGGGTGCGGGCGTCGTCCGGGAAGTCGAAGGGCAGCGATCGGAGCATCGTGTAGGCGCGTTGCGTCGTCCAGCCCGCCAACGAGTAGATGTAGGGCAGCAGGCGATAGCGACGCCGCAGGGCGCTCACCAGGGCATCGTAGGTCGTCTCCCCGGGGGCGCCGAAGCGCCAGATCTCGCGCGGCGTATCCGTGCCATGGGAACGCAGCATCGGGAGCCAGGCCGCGTACTGGAACCAACGCAGGTACAGCTCCCGGTAGCCGAGGTCATCCACGCCGGCGTCGAAATCGCCGGCCCAGAACCACAGCTCCGGGCGCCGGGCGGCGAAGTACCCGCCCACATCGGTGGTCCAGTACGGCATGCCGGTCGTGCAGAAGTTGAGCCCGTCGGCGATCTGGCGGCGCAGCGTCTCCCAGCTCGCGCTGACGTCACCGGACCAGGTCACCGTTCCGTAGCGCTGCTGGCCCGGGAAGGCCGACCGGGTGAGATTCATGACCCGCTTGTCGCGGCAGACGGAGCGCTGACCCTCGTACAGCCCCTGCGAATGGAAGAGCGAGTAGGCGTTGATGAGCTCCGGGTCGAGGTACCGCTTGGCCTCGTCGGTGTTGATCCGCAGGCGCTCCTCGGGCTCGGGCTTGACGGCGCCGGTCCAGTCGGCCTCGAACGGCTCGGTGCAGTCCGACCACCACGCGTCGATCCCCTGCGAGAACAGGCCGCGGTCCGCCTGGCACCAGAAGGTGGCCCTCGCGGCTGGGTCAAAGGCGTTGTAGGTCGCCTGGTTGCCGAGAAGCTGCCCGCGGGCCCCGAGCTCGCGCCAGTCGTCGCCGCCGGGCCGCATCGTGGGCCAGATCGACACCATGATGCGCACGCCGAGCGCGTGCAGCTCGCGGGTCATGCCGAGCGGGTCCGGGAAACGCACCGGGTCGAGCGACTTCTGGCCCCAGGCACGGCCCGTCCACGACTTCCAGTCCAGCACGATGCAGTCCAGCGGCAGCCCGCGACGGCGGTACTCGTGCGCGACTGCCAGCAGGTCCGCCTGGCTCTCGTAGCGCTCCTTCGACTGCACGTATCCGAAGGCCCAACGCGGGAGCATGGGCACCTGCCCCGTGAGCGTCCGGAACTCGGCCACGATCTCGTCGAAGCTCGGGCCGAGCATGACGTAGTAGTCCAGCTCCTCGTCGACGTCGCCCCAGAGGTACGACCCGAAGGCATCGTCGCGGAACGTGACCAGCGACGTGCAGTCCAGGAAGATGCCGTAGCCGCGCGTGGACAGGAGCACGGGCACGGCCACCTTGAGGTTCTGCTGGTAGAGATACTGGTGCTGGCCGCGGAGGTTGAACATCCCCTCCTCGTGCGAACCCAACCCGTACAGGGCCTCGCCATCAGCCCAGCAGAACTCGAGTCGCGTGTGGAAGGCGGTCCGGTCCACGACCTGCCGGACACCCTCCACGTCGATCCGCACGCCGTCGATGTTCTCGCGGCTCTCCTTCGGGGCGGCCCCGTCGAAGTTCGACCGGAGGACCTGGACCGGTGTGAGCGTCTTGCCGCCGCGAGCGGGCTCACGGGTCAGCACGGTTCCGTCGATCGTCCGGTACGTGAGCGCAGCTGTCTCGCGCGAGATATCGATCGACATCGCATGGGTGGAGAGGACGATGCCGTCCTGGCCCTCCACGACGGAGAACGGGACGGGCGGCGTCGTGGCACCGACGGGAATCACGGTCAGGCTCGGCTTCTGGCTGAACGCATCCGCGAGCGTGAACCGGACGCGAACCGTCCGCTCGGTCCTCGGGTTGAGGGCAAGCAGCCCCGCGTCGGTGCGGACGATGAGGCCGTCGGGGCCAACCTCGTGGGAAAGGATCCTCATCGGCGGCCTGCCCTGGGTGGCGGTTGGGCTGGCGGCGCCGTCGCGCGTGGACGGGTCCATCACGGCTATCCCTTCACCGCGCCCGCGGAAACGCCGGAGAGGATCCAGCGCTGCGCGACGATGTAGATGAGGATCACCGGCAGAATCGTCAGCAGGATGTCCGCGGACACCAGGCTCCAGTCCGACTGGAACTGACCGAAGAAGTTGTAGACCGCAAGGGTCATCGGCCATCGGCTCGTGCTGTTCAGGAAATACAGCGGCATGAGGAACTCGTTCCAGATGTTGAGGATGCTGAGGACCCCGCAGGTGACCAGCACGGGTGTCAGGATCGGCAGGACGACCGAGAAGAAGGTCCGCGTTGGCGAGCAGCCGTCGATGAAGGCCGCCTCGTCCAGCTCCCTCGGCAGGGAGTCGATGAAGGCGTAGATCAGGAAGACGCTGAACGGGATCTGGGTCGCCGCGTAGAGCAGGATCATCCCGATCTGCGAGTCGACCAGGTGCGTGACCTGCATGACCTTCATCAGCGTCACGAAGTTGGTCGGGATCGCGATGCCCATGATCAGCAGGAGATAGATGATCTGGTGCCGGCGGGTCCGATGCCGCGCGAGCACATATGCGGCGAGTGCCGAGACCAGGACGGCGAGCGCCGTCCCCCCAAGCGAGTAGAGCAGGCTGTTGAAGAACGCCGTCACCAGCTTGCCCTGGTCGATGACGGTCCCGAAGTTGGCCCATTGGGGATTCATCGGCAGCTCGACGCCCATCGAGCTGGCCTCAGGCTGGGTCTTCAGCGCGTTCACGATCACGAGGTAGAAAGGCACCAGCGCGATGAGGCTGGCGCCACTGGCGCTGACGTTGAGGACGGCGGCGCGGAACGTGCGGATGGGATGCACGGTCAGGCCACCTCGCGGGGTCGCATGGCTCGGATCACGCCGAAGCTCAGGACCACCATCACGACGAAGAACAGCGTGGACAGGGCGGTCGCCACCCCGTACAGGCCGCGCGAGAAGTTGTCGAAGATGGTCGTGTAGACCGTCGAGGTCCCGTACTGGCCATTGGTGAGCACGAAGACCATGTCGAAGACCCGAAGGCCGTAGAGCAGGTTCAGGACCGTCGTCACGGCCAGGACCGGCATGAGCATTGGCACGGTGATGTACCGGAAGGCCTGGAGCCCGGAGGCGCCGTCGATCGAGGCCGCCTCGTAGTACTCGCGCGGGATCGACAGCAGGCCGGCGATGAGGATGACCATGATGTAGCCGACGCCGCGCCACGTGTCGACGCCGATGACAGCCCAGATGGTGAGCCCGACGTCTGTGAGCCAGTGCTGCGCCAGGGCGCCCAGGCCGACGAGCTGCAGGGTCGAGTTCAGCAGGCCGTCCGAGGGATCCAGGATGGACCGGAACACGATGCCGACGACCAGGACGGGCAGGACCGCGGGCAGGTAGACGAGCCCGCGATACAGATACGCGAGCCGCTTGACGCCGCCGGTGAGCAGGATCGCCAGGGCGAGCGCGAAGGCGGTCTTGAGGATGGTCGTCGCGATCGTGAACAGGATGGTGTGCTGGATCGCGCTGACGTAGTCACCGCTCGGCTCGAGGATCGTGGCGAAGTTGTCGAGGCCCACCCAGTGGATGGTCTTCGCGTAGGCGTTCCAGTCGGTGAACGAGAAGGCGAAGCCGAGCAGGCTCGGCAACAGGACAAAGACGCCATAGAGGAGGAGAGCGCCGCCGGCGAACCATGTCGGATAGGCTTTGTACTTCATCGTTGGCTCGGACGGTAGGTCAGCCTGCCCAGGTCGCGGCTCCCGACGTGTGCAGGTCGTGGAAGCATGGCGGTCCCGATTGCGGCCGGGGCGAGTCGTGCGACTCGCCCCGGCCAACCGAGATCCTGAACGTGGGAATGGCTTCTAGGGCCAGGCCGGATCGCCCGCGGCCTTTGCCAGTGTGGTGCGGCCGGAATCGATGTTCTTCAGCATGTCCGCGGCCGTCTTCTGGCCAGTGAACATGTTGACGAGCCACTTGCCCATGTCCATCCACTGCGGATTGACATAGTTGACCGCGTCCTGCAGGACCAGGGTCTTGGCCTGCGTGTACGTGTTGAAGAAGTCGCCCTGGCTGGCGTCCCACTTCGCCTTGACACCGGTGAACGGGAGCGTCGCGAAGTCAGGAGTATTGTCGATCAGCCACTGCAGGTTGTCAGGCTGCATCATGAAGTCGAGCCACTGCTTCGCCTCGGCGACGTGCTGGCTCTTGCTGGAGATCATCCAGGTCGGGCCGGCCGGGTGGGTCGGCTGCAGCTGGTTGTCGAGGATCGGGTCGGGGAAGTAGCCGAAGCTGGTGGCCTGCAGGTTCGGGTAGGCCGCCGCGATCTGCGGGCCGCGAGAGAGCTGGGAGAGGGTCATCGCGTAGGTGCCGCCGGCCATCATCTTGGACGTGTCGGCTTCCTTGGCGGACAGTGCGTCCTTGCCGAAGTATCCCTTCTGGTAGAGGTCGTTGATCTGGGTGAGCGCCTTCTGCATGTTCGCATCGCCGGCAAAGGTCGCCGTGTTCGCGTTGAGCTTGTCATTCAGGCCGGGCTCCAGCGCCTCGGTCTGACCCCCAATCGTGGGGAACCAGAGCACGTGGTGCCAGCCGTCCGAGATGGGCTCGTAGACCGGCGTGATCCCGTTCTGCATGAGGGTGTCGCAGACCTGTCTCGAACTCATCGAACGTCTTGGGGACGGCGAGGCTGTACTTCGCGAAGATGTCCTTGTTGTAGACGATGACCCAGTAGTTGGCCGCGACGACGTCCCAGACCTCGGCGCCGTAGAGCTTGCCGTCGAGGGACGACTGGTCGGCGACGACGGGATCCAGCCGGCTGACCCACGACTCGCCGGTGAGGTCGACGGCGTTGTTGGCCGCGTCGTACTGGAGCTTCATGTCGGACTTCCCGGCCTGGCCGAGGAAGAGGTCAATGCCCTGCCCCGAGTTCAGCTTGGTCTTGAGGACGTCGAAGTACTGGCCCGACGGGATGATCTGGAAGTCGAGGTGGATGCCGGTCTGCTCTTCGAACCTGCCGGCCAGGACCTGCTCGGACGACTTGATCCAGTCCTGGCTGGCCAGGACCTCGATGGTGACGTTCGACTTGCTCGGCGCGGCGCTCGGGCTTGCCGCCGCCGAGGGTGCCGCCGCCGAGGGTGCCGCCGCCGAGGGTGCCGCGGCGGAGGGTGCCGTGGAGGCCGGCGCGCTCGCCCCCGGGGAGGAGCATCCAGCGACGAGCGCGCCGACGACCAGCGTGGTGAATGCGGCTCTGGCGAGTCTGATCAATGGAACGTGCCGCCTTTCTCGATCGAGGGTGAGGTGTACCCACAGGCGGGCCGGTCTGGCCGACCACCGACTCAGCTGCTCGATAGGTCCACCTCCTGAGCCCATCAGACGCCACGTTCGGCACAGTCCGAAATCATTGCCGGTATCATTACCGCTGCCCAGTCTACCGCGCCGGTCAATGGGTGGGAGGCCGATTCGGGCGGCCAGGAACCGACCCGCGATCGAAAGCCCGACACCGTCGCGGACCGTCGGCCGGCTGCAGGTTTCAGCACCCGGAGGGCGCCTGTGGGCCGCATCACGCGAGCTCGTGGCTGATGCGCGCGATGGGCCGGCGACAACGGGCGGTCATGCTTGGGCGTGTGTCGGGCCCTCGCGCGCGAGGACCCAATACTGCGGTCCCGTCGTCGCTGTCGGTCAGGGCGCCGAATCCCGGTGCCACCCAAGCTGGCACGGGCCTCTGCGACGATCCAGCCATGGACGACGCCTCACACACTCGGTTGCTCCCCTCCCCGGCCCAGGCACAGGTCGCGCGCGATGCGCTGCGACGGGCCCTGGCCGGCCTCCGCCCGCGCGTGACGATGGAGCGCGACGGACTCGTGCTCATCGCGCTCGAAACGGTGGCACACGCTCCGGGCGCGCCGGCCGCGGCGCCGCCGTACCTCCTCTTCGAGCAGGCCGTCGCGGCCGGCGCGGTGGAGGTCAGCGAGATCGGTGCCGGGACGCGTCCCTTCGGTTGCAGCGACGACCAAGGACAAGCCGGTGGTCATCTTCGCCGGCGACACGATCACCGGCGGCAAGCAGAACCGGTTCATCAACATCAGCGTCTGGCTATCCGCGGCCGAGGTCACCCAGCTGCCGGTCACGTGCCTTGAGCACGGGCGCTGGGACCCGGGCCACGCCGCGCGCTTCGGGGCCGGCCGCAAGGCCGACTACGCCCTGCGCTCGATGGTCAACTTCCAGGTGAGCGAGCAGCGCCGCCGCGTCCACGAGCTCGCCGCTGCTGGCGCGCCCGCGGCGCACAGCCTTCGCCGCGGACCAGGGCGAGGTCTGGGCGGAGATCGGCCGCCGCGAGGTCAGGGCAGGTCGCCGCTCCGGGACGTCCGCGCTTCATGAGCTCTGGGCAGCCGAGGAGCACGATGCCCGTCCCCTCGCCGCGGCGTTCCCGTGTCCGGATCGGGGCGACCGGGCTCGCCGTCGGCGTCGGCGGCCGGCTCGTCGCGCTCGAGCTCTTCGACCACCCGGCAGACGCTGGCGGCAAGCTGGACGCGACTCGTCGAGTCCGCCGTGTCGGCGCATCTCGACCACAAACGTGCAGTCGCAGCCGGGATGGCCCGCCGCGACACTCCACCACTACCCGGACGCGGGCGCGCTCGGGCGGATGGTCGGCCGGGCGGTCGCGGCGCTCGACGGGGCGCCCGTCGGCCCGTCGGTCGGCGAGGGCCTCGACGTCCGCCTGTCCGGCGCGAAGATCGCCGGCAGCGCGCTCGTCCGCGATGGGCACGTGGTCCATGCCGAGCTCTTCCGCGTCACCCCGTGACCGGCCGTGTTCGCCCACACGCCCGCCGGCTCACTACCGTCGTCCTGCGCGATCTCCGCGACGATCAGGGCACCCGGAGTCTCACGGCCAGCCGTGACCCGAAAGGCGGGATCCGCATCGACGGCCAGGACCTGGGCCGAGGCGTCGAGCACGCTTTCGGTGCCGGTTTCAGCGAGTACGAGTGGGGCTGGGTCATCGCCCCGGAGGCCCTGCCTGCCATGATCGGCACGCTCGGTGGCCATGACGGCGAGGACCCGCTCAACCTTCTGGCGACGTGGTCGGCTGCCCATGGCGGCGCGGACCCCGGGTCGCACCTTCGGGACGCCGGTATCCCGGTCGCCTTCTGGAACCGAATCGGAGACTGACGCCGCCGCCGGCTTGGTTGCCGCCCCTGTCATCTGTGCCCAGCGGGCCGCTGGATCGAACCGCATGATGCTCACGGTTGGCTCGCGCCGCTCACCCATCTGGGCGACGCACGGACCCCTCAGCGACGCCCAGTCCCCCGCAGGCAGGAGACCGTCCGTTGTCCAACGAGCAGCCCGAAGGTCGGAGCCTTCGAATCGTGAGCTGGAACTGCAACATGGCTCTGGCCCGGAAGGCGGGACACCTCCTTGCGCTCCAGCCCGACATTGCCGTCGTCCTCGAATGCTCCAATTCGGCCAGCCTCGACGGGATGGTCCGGATCGAGTGGACCGGGCGGTACCCGCGGAAGGGGATGGCGGTCTTCGCTCGGCCGGAGCTTACAGGGGCCGTCGCCGACGCACCCGAGGAGGCGCGACGCTGGTGCCTGCCCATCTGGTTCGAGGGGCTCGACCTCGACCTGGTCGCGATTTGGGGGTTCAGGGCCAACGGGACTGCGGGCGTCCCGCGGGCGGTCGCCCATCGCGCCCTCGAGAGCCTTGCACCGATCCTCGGGCGCCGGCGTGCCATCGTCATCGGCGACTTCAATGACGGACCGATCTTCGACGCTGGCCACCATGCGTCGTTCGCCCGGACCACCGAGCTATTGGGAACGGCAGGGTACGCGAGCCTCTACCACGCCTGGACGCTCGAGCCGTATGGGGCGGAGACCGGGGCGAGCCTGTTCCACCGGTGGCATCGCGACAAGCCGTTCCTCATCGACCACGCCTTCGTTCCGACGTGGTGGCTCCCATTCGTCAGCGGGTTCTCCATCGGCAGCCCGGATCCGTGGCTCGAGCGCAGCGACCACATGCCGCTCGTCGTGGAGCTGACACTCCCGTCCGGTTCCGCCACATCCTTGGACTCAGAGCCCGCGGGACGGCCGAGGTACAGCCAGCGGTTCGTCGAGGCGCTCGCGGTCGCGGCGCGCCTGCACGCGGTGCAGGTCCGAAAGTCGACCGATATCCCGTACGTGGCACACCTGCTCGGGACGTGCGCGA
The DNA here is from genome assembly GCA_963734535.1 of uncultured Chloroflexia bacterium. Classification (GTDB taxonomy): domain Bacteria; phylum Chloroflexota; class Limnocylindria; order Limnocylindrales; family CSP1-4; genus CTSoil-043. The sequence goes on from CAVTHS010000008.1 coordinate 45,719, forward strand.
TCGCGCTCGAGCACGGGGCGACCGAGGACGAGGCAATCGCGGCACTCCTGCACGATGCGATCGAGGACGTGGTTCCGACCACGTCGGCGCGGGCCGCCGTGCGGACGTTCGGTGATGAGGTGACGCGGATCGTCGAAGCCTGCACCGACGCGGACACCCACCCGAAGCCGCCCTGGCGGGTGCGCAAGGAGGCCTACGTCGCCCACCTCGCGACGATGGACCGGTCGGTGCTGCTGGTGTCTGCCTCAGACAAGCTCCACAACGCCCGGGCGATCGTCGGCGACCTCCGTCTCTCTGGGCCCGCCGTCTGGGAGCGCTTCAACGGCGGCCACGACGGCTCGCTCTGGTACTACCGGGCTCTCGTGAACGCGTTCCGGGGGAACCCGGCGCACCCCGTCGACCTGGTCGATGAGCTGGACCGGGCTGTCACCGAGATGGAGTCGCTGGACCGAGACGCCTGATCCGGGCTGGCAGAGCCAATCGATACAAGCGCCGTGTCTCCCGCCCCCGTCTTCCCCACGTCCTGCGCCGACCAGGTCACGAAATCGCGTCGCTCGGCGGGCGTACGCTTCCCTGGACAACGCATCAGAAGGAACCCACAAATGCCCGGCGCCATCTTCGTGCTCAAGAGCGACGACGAGCTGATCGAAATGCGGCAGCAGGGGTACCCCGAGATGACCCGTGCTCGCTCGTCCCCTGAGGCCAGAGGCATGATCGCCCAGCATGCCTGACGACCTCAATCCTGGAATCTACGAGGCCCTCGTCACTGAGGCCCTTCGAGTCCGGATTGAACGCGCCCGTGCGCAGGGCTGGCTCATCGAATGGCGGGCAATCGACGACCAGGCTTTGGTAGAGATCCTCGCCCGCCACATCCATGATCGCGTGCAGGAGCGGCTCAACGGTATTCCTACCGCTGATGATCGCCCGCGAGCGCAAGTCGACCTCGCCAATCGAGTACTGGAGGTCCTCGCACCCTACTCAACAGACCGTGAAGTCGCGGCCATGGTCGATCCAGAAGCACAGCTGCTCCTCGACGTCGAGACGCCCGCCGTCCCGGGTCGGACTCGATGGTCGAGGCCTCGACCCGGGATTCCATTGCGGACGAGTGACCTGCTCGTCAATGGCCACAAGGACCTTCAGATCGGCACCCAGGTCGCCCTTGAGATCCAGAGCGCCGACCGGGTTGACCTTCTGTGTGCGTTCGTGCGCTGGGCCGGCCTCCGTCTCATCCGGAAGGAGTTGGGGGACTTCCTGCTCCGGGGCGGCGAGATGCGCCTGATTGCCAGTGTCTATACAGGTTCGACGGAGAAGCGAGCTCTGGACGACTTGGTCGGTCTCGGTGCGAAGGTCAAGGTCTCGTACGAGACATCGCAGACTCGGCTGCACGCGAAAGCATGGCTTTTTGAGCGGAATACGAGTTACCACACGGCCTACGTCGGGTCATCGAACCTGACCCACTCGGCGCTCCTCGATGGCCTTGAATGGAATGTGCGCGTCACCGCGGTAGACAACGCGGGAATCATCGATCGGATCCGAGCGACCTTTGAGCAGTACTGGAACGAGCCCGAGTTCCAGACGTATGACCCGCGTGTGGACGGCGAGCGCCTTCAAGCCGCGCTGGATGCTGAGAACCGCCCAGGCGCGATTCCGGCTCCCTATCGACTCAGCGTCCAGGTGGAACCGAAGCCGTTCCAAATGGAGATGCTCGCGGCCCTCGATTCTGAGCGTCAGCGTGGGCACTTCCGGAACCTTGTCGTTGCCCCAACAGGGACCGGCAAGACGTGGGTGTCTGCCTTCGACTACCAACGGCTACGAAGGGGCGGGTTCGAGCGCTTGTTGTTCGTGGCCCATCGGAACGAAATCCTCGAGCAGAGTCAGGAGGTGTTCCGACTCGTCCTCGATGATCCGATGTTTGGCGAGCGGTTCATCGGCGGAGAGCGGCCGCTGCGCTGGGACCACGTCTTCGCGTCGATCCAATCTCTCCACCGCGGCATCGACCAACTGGATCCCAAGCAGTTCGACGTCGTCATCGTGGACGAATTCCACCACGCAGAAGCGGACACATATCGGCGGCTCCTCGAACACCTCCAGCCGAAGGTGCTCGTCGGTCTGACGGCCACACCCGAGCGTGCGGACGGCAAGGCAATCCTTCATTGGTTCGATGAGCGCGTGGCGACCGAGATGCGCTTGTGGGAGGCGCTCGACCAGGGGTTGTTGTGCCCGTTCCACTACCTCGGCGTCGGGGATGGGACTGACCTCCGTCGAGTCGCCTTCGAGCGCGGTCGATATGTCACCTCCGAGTTGGAAGGCATCCTCACCGGCGACCACGTCCGCGCCCGACGGATCCTGGATTCGGTCGATGAGTGGGTTCTCGATCCTTCAAGGATGCGTGCCCTCGGCTTCTGCGTTGGGGTGCATCACGCTAAGTTCATGGCCCAGCAATTCAACGAGGCTGGGCTACCGTCTGTCGCCCTAGACGGCGACACGGACGCGGAAACACGCCTCGGTGCCATCCGGCGCCTGCGCCGTGGGGAGCTCCGGGCAATCTTCACGGTCGACATCTTCAACGAAGGCATCGACATCCCCGAGGTCGACACGATCCTTCTCCTGCGTCCGACCGAAAGCGCGACGGTCTTTCTGCAGCAGCTTGGACGGGGCCTCCGATGGGCAGAGGGCAAGAGTGTCCTCACTGTGCTCGACTTCATCGGCCAGGCGCACGCGGAATACCGTTTCGACATCCGGTTCCGGGCGATGGTCGGCGGAACGCGCCGACAGGTGGAGAAGGCGCTGGAGGGCGGGTTCCCGCTCATGCCGCCAGGGTGCGCGATCCGACTCGACGAGATTGCTCAGGAAATCGTGCTTGAGAGTCTGCGGTCAAGCATTCGCAACACTCGGCGCGCCCTCGTCGACGACCTGCGGGGGCTGCCGGCGTCGACGAGCTTGGCGGACTTCCTTGAGGCCAGCTCGTTCGATCTTCCAGATGTGTACGCCAGCCCAGGGAACGGCACAACCTTCACCTCCGCGCGCCGGGCTGCCGGGCACCTGCGCGGCGCGCCGGATCCTCTTGAGTCCGAATACGCGAAGTCGCTTGGAAAGATGCTCCACGTGGACGACGATGAGCGCTACGAAAGCTGGCGGGCGTGGTTGACGGGGAGCGCGCCTCCGGAGCACGCGAGGCCTGGGTCTCGCGCCGAGCGCCTGCAGTGGATGTTGTTCGCGGCGCTTGGGCAACGGAAGCGGTCGCTTGCCGAAACGGACCACGTATTCGCGGAGCTATGGCAGGCACCTGCGCTTCGCAACGAGCTTATCGAGTTGCTCGACGTTCTACGCGAGCGTGCGCAGTCAGACGACCGACACCCCATTCCCATCCAGTCGGCCGGCAGTGTCCCAATCCATGTCCATGCAACGTACGGTCTATATGAGCTGATAGCGGCTCACGGGCTTACGAGCAACGGGGTGCTGCGGGAGACGCGCGAAGGCGTCATCTGGTCCGAGGAGGATCAATCGGACTTGTTCTTCATCACACTCAACAAGGCCGAGGGCGACTACTCCCCGTCAACCCGCTATCAGGACTATCCGATCTCACCCACCTTGTTCCACTGGGAGTCCCAGGGACGAACAGCGACTGCATCGCCGACGGGTCAGCGTTACGTCAACCATGTCGCCCGCGCTTCTCGAGTAGTCCTGTTCGTTCGCGAGAACCGTCGTGACGAGCGCGATGTGAGCGCCCCCTACTTGTGTCTTGGCCCCGCTCGCCACGTGAGCCACCAATCCGACCGCCCGATGCAGATCGTCTGGGAACTCGAACGGCCAATGCCCGCCGAGATCTACAGTCACGCAAAGGTCGCCGCGGGATGACCAAACACGAGAATCGGCGCGTCCTGATTGACACTGAAGAGTGCGGTGTCGGCGTGGACACCGACTCGCGCCCCGGCTGACGGCGGACCCATGTCCGATCGGCCGACCGTAAACCAAGTGCATCGGTTCAGCCATCTGGTGACCTCACGCTGACCGTCGTCTGGGCGCACCCTGGCGACTACATTTGCTGATGTCATCGGGGATCGGGGCGTCGGTCCGGCCGCGTCGCATCCATTGATCCGCCAGGAGGTCCGATGGAGTCGCACGGACGGGCCGCCGAGCGCCTCGTCGACGAGCGAATACGTGCGGCGTTGCCGGCCGACGCCTTCGGCCTCTACCCGAACGCCGAGTGGCTGGGCTCCATGCGCGAAGGCGGTCCCCCGCGGGACGGCGAGGCGGACCTCGTCATCGTCCACGCCGAGCACGGGATCCTCGTCCTTGAGACCAAGTCCGGGACGCCATCGCGCGACCACGCCGGCCACTGGTGGATCGGCAACCTCGCGCTCGACCGCGACCCGTTCACGCAGGCAAAGGACAGCAAGCACCAGCTCGTCCGCAAGCTCGCCGAGCTGGCGGACTGGCCGCCGCGGACCGAGCCGCGCGCCGGCCACGCGATCGCCCTGCCGGACGTCGACCTCGCGAGCCTGCCGCGCGGCCACGTCCTCCTGGGCGCGGACGCCCCGCGCGAGCTCGTCCTCGATGCCGAGGCGCTCGAGACGCCGGCGTCGATCCGCCGCTGGGTGGAGGGCGCGTTCGCGTACTGGCTGGGCGACGGGTCGAAGGGCGTCGCCGCTCGGTGCTCTCGGCGTCCGTCTCGTCGACGAGCTCCTCGCCCCGACCTGGGCGCTCCATCGTCTCGTGCGCGGGCGCATCGAGGACGACCGGGCGGAGCTCCTCGCGACCAGCCGCGAGCAGGCGCTCATCGTCAGCCGGACGAAGACCCTGCGCCGGCTCGAGGTCGTGGGCCCGGCGGGAAGCGGGAAGTCGATGCTCGCCGCCGAGAAAGCCCGCCGGCTGGCGCGCGAGGGGTACCGGACGCTCCTGGTCTGCTTCAACCAGCGCCTCGCGACGAGCCTCATCCGCGAGCTCGAGGAGGCGCCGGCCCCGGCGGGCCTCGACGTGACGACGTTCCACCGCCTGTGCGAGCGGCTCGGCACCGAGGCGGGCGTCCTCCCGGCGCGCCCCGACCCGATCCCGCAGGGCTGGTGGGACGAGACGCTCCCGGGCGCGCTGGAGGCGGCGATCGACGCGCTGCCCGACCGGCGCTACCACGCGGTCGTCGTCGACGAGGGCCAGGACTTCGAGGCCCGCTGGTTCGAGCTCCTGCAGCGCCTGCTCGTCGATCCCGGGCGACGTCTTCTGGGTCTTCCACGACCCGGGCCAGGCGCTCATCCGGGCCGACGTCGTGGCCGGGCTCGGCCTCGAGCGCCACGAGCTCTTCGAGAACCACCGCAACCCGGAGTCGATCGCCGCGCTCGCCGGCCGCTTCTATCGCGGCGGCGAGGAAGTCTCCGCGCTCCGGGAGACCGGCCGGCGGCACACGCTGATCAACGGCCGAGCCCGGCAACGAGACGCTCGAGGCGCTCCGCAAGACGCTCCACCGGCTCGTCGAGGACGAGCGGGTCCCACCCTGGAAGATCGCGGTGCTCTCGGGCGCCTCCGCGACGGCGAGCGGGGTCTGGCGCCATCGCCGCTTCGGGAACGCCGTCCTCTGCAACTCGGCGTTCCAGGACGACGGCCGCTCGAAGGGGCTCGCGCCCGAGGACGTCCCCGACGAGCCGGACGAGGTGCTCTTCGAGACGATCCGCCGCTTCAAGGGGATGGAGCGCGAGGTCGTCGTGCTCGTCGAGCTCCCGACCGAGGGCGACCGCCTCGATGAGCTCCTCTACGTCGGCCTGACCCGGGCGACCACGGAGCTCGTGGTCATCGCGCCGCCGGCGCTGGCGCGGCGGCTGGGGTGACGGCGGCGCCGTGATCTCGCCGCCTCCAGGCAGCCAGGCGGCCGCTTGCCCGGTCGTCGGCCAGTTCGATGGCGCCGTCACGCCGCAGGTTCGCCAGGACGCGCTTGATCGTCGGATCGCTGATTCCCGGGAGCGCCGAGCGGACATCGCGAAAACGGAACACGGCCGGGGCGTGGTCGAGGATGTAGCGTCGGACCTGGTCCTGCTTCGACCCGCCCGTGAGGTTTCGCCGCGCCGCGACGCGTGCCTCGAAGTCCGCGTATGCGGCGACGAGGACGTCGACGAGGTAGCCGATCCATGGCCAGACGTCGTGCTCGCCTTCGTGCCAGCGGCGCTGTGACGCGTAGATCGCGTCGTAGTACGCATCCTTGGTCTCGAACATGCGCTGCTCGATGCTCACGTAGCGCGACACCGAGTAGCCCGCTTGAAGCAGCGCGTGGGTCGTGATCAGGCGCGCAAGTCGTCCGTTCCCGTCGGCAACCGGATGGATCGCCAGGAAGTCGAGAACGAGCGCGCCGATGAGCAGGATCGGGTGGGCGGCCTGGTCGGCGACGGCCTGGCGATACCGATCGAACAGGTCGGGGAGCAGGAACTCCGTCTCCTTGGCGGACGGCGGGGTGAAGAGCACCTCTCGATGGCCCCGCTCGAACGACACGATGAGGTTCTGAGCGCTCTTGATCCGCCCGCCGCCGCCTTCGGTGTGACCAAAAAGGAGGCGGTGGAGGTGCAGCACATAGGGCACGGACAACACCTCGAGGTCGGTTGCCCGCGAGATCTCGTCCATCGCGTCCCGATAGCCGGCAAGCTCGCGCTCGTTGCGGTTGCGGAAGCGGCGTGGTTCTGCCCCTCCTGCCACGAGCCCCGGGATCCGGCCCGCCTCGACAACGACGCCCTCGATCGCGCTGGAGGCCGTGATGGACTCGATGCGGGTCGCCACGGCCAACGCGTCGAGAAGCTGCGGGAGCTGGTCCCGGTAGAGGCCTTCGCGGCCGCGGCCGACGTCGATCCTCGCAAGACGCGCTCCGAGACGCACGGGCTGGGACCCGAACGTCGTGTCGATGTCGACGAAGCTGTGCATTGGATCATCTCGGATAATCGAACATTAGGTGGCCCGTCTGATCCCGATTATCTGCAGATTCCCGGTCCCGGTCAAGAGCTTCCGGACCCGAGGACGTCGAGTCGCCGCAGGGTGCCGCTCCTCGCCGGCGGTCGGACCAGGTTGGCGCATCGCGAGCTTCTGTGCCACGCGAGCTGGCACAGCGCGGGCCGAGGATGGGCCCGTGACAATCGAGACCACACCCCCGATCCCGGAGACGGCTTTCGCTCCCCGTTCGATGGCCGACGCTCCCCTCCCCGGTTACGAGAGCCACTCGTCGATCTCCACGTACCGCGCATGCCCGCTGCGATACGCGTTCCGGTATGTCGAGCGCCGGCCCGGCGAGGTCAGCCCGGGACAGTTCGCCTTCGGGAGCGCCGTCCACAAGGCCTTCGAGGCGTTCGGGCTCGCCCGGATCCGCGCCCGCGCCGAGGGCACCCCCGAGCCTGGCCCCGAGATCCTCCAGGCTGCGCTCGACCGCAAGCTCGCCTCGTCCGGCCTGACCGACGCCGAGATCGCGGAGGCCCGCCGGCGGGCAGTCCCGGTCCTCGCCCGCTTCCTCGAGATCGAGGCCCGCATGGAGGCCGAGCCGGTCGCGGTCGAGCTCGGGTTCGGGGTCGGTGTCGAGCTGCGCCGGCGAGCGCCGGCGGCTTCCGCTTCGTGGGCTACGTCGACCGCGTCGACCGGGCTCCCGACGGCTCGACCCAGATCGTCGACTACAAGACCGGCCGGACCCGCAGCCAGGCCGACGTCGACGCCGACGCGCAGCTCACCGCCTACGCGTTCGGCTGCGCCCGGGGCGGCCTGCGCGACCCTGCGACCGGCGTCGACCCTCCCGCCGGCGTCGCGGCTCGGGCTCTACTTCGCCGAGTCGGGTGAGCTCCTCTGGACGGCCCGCACCGAGGAGCAGCTCGCCGCGTTCGAGAGCGGCCTCATCGAGACCGTCGGCCAGATCCACGACCGAGAGTTCGCTGCCCGGCCCGCGCCGTGGCGCTGCCGCTGGTGCGAGTACCGGCGCGAGTGCCCCGAGGCGAGTCCCGTGGACTGACGTTCCAACCCACGTGACAGCTGGCCGATGGCCAGGTCTGAGGTCCGCTTCGCCCGAGCGACCCTCGTCTGCGACAGGATCACGGACCTACGCGGCCCCGCCGGCCGGAGGCCGAGACGGTGTGGCACCGTCACGAGCCTCCTGCGGCCATTGGCTGGACTCCAGGGCGCGCGCCCACTGCGAGTAGGTCTGGAAGCGACGGGCCCGAAACTCGACGCCGGCGGGATCCGGTTCGAGGGTGTGCTGGGTCGGGTTGAGTTGCGCCACGCCGTCTCGGAGGGAGGAGAAATGGCCGGTGGCCGCCCCGGCGACCACGGCAGCACCGGCGGCGCCGAGCTCCGCGAGCGGTGACACCTCCACGGGACGCGCGGTGACATCCGCGAAGAGCTGGGCCCAGATCCTGCTCCGGCTCGCGCCGCCGGCCAGGCGCAGCGGGACGACCCGGTCTGTTCCGCGTGACAGACGCTCGACGTGCCGGCGATGCTCGAAGCAGATGCCCTCCACCGTCGCCGCAACAAGGTCGGTCTCATCGCACCAGGAAGAGAGCCCGACCCAGCCGCCGCGGGCGGTGGGTTCGTCCCGTGCGCCGTCGAGGTACGGCAGGAACATCGGCGTGTCGATTCGTGGAGGGCGGCTCGCGACTTGCGCCAGCGCGTACGCGAAGACGTTCTCGCCCACCGCCTCCGCCGCGGCGGCGAGGCCGTGTGTCGCGTTGTGCAGCACCCATCCGAGCGTCGACGCCGAGGTGGCGGACGCCTCGATCAACATGGCCATCGGCTCGGGGATCGGCCAGGCACGCGGCGTACGGCTCGACGCGGCCGAGCGGGCCGGCCAGGGTCATCTCGCCCTCCGTCACCAGGAGCTGGTTGATGGACCAGGTGCCGGCACCGACGACGATCCGCGACCCGTCGAGCACGCCGGCGCCGAGGTGCAGGCCGACATTGTCGACAACGCCCGCGACGACTGGAACGCCCTCCGGCAGGCCGGTCGCCTCGGCAGCCGCCGCGGTGATCACACCGACGACGTCGGTGGGCTGCGCGACCTCCGGGAGCAACCCCTCCCACCGGCGGATGCCGTAGGCATCGAGGGCCGCGGCGCTGTACGTCCGGGCGGCGGAGTCGAAGAGGCCGTTGCAGCTCGCCGTCGTGAGCTCGGCGTGGATCTGCCCGGTCATTCGTGCGCGGAGATAGTCCCCGCACATCAGTGCGGCGCTCGAGCTCTCGAGCGCCTCGGGCTCGTGCTCGGCGAGCCAGGCGAGGATGGGACCGGGCTGGCCGGGCCAGATCCCGTTCCAGATGGTCGCGCGCAGCTTGTCGGGAACGCCGTCGTGCTCCCAGCGGCGAACGATCGCCCTGGCGCGCGTGTCTGATGCCTGGATCGCGGCGTGCGTCGGTGCTCCGGTTGCGTCCACCAGGTACAGGCCATTCCCGTGCGCCGTCACGCCCACGGCGACGATCCGGTCGGCAGCACTCGGCACCTGGGCGACGACGCGTCGCACGACGCCTGCCGTCGCCTTCCACAGCGCCTCCGGGTCGCGCTCGTTGTGGCCGGGAGCGGGATGCGACGCCGGGACGTGGAGACCTTCGACCACCACGAGCCCGCTGTCGAGGTCGAAGGCCGCGGCCTTGACGTATGAACCCCCGCTGTCGATGCCGATCAGGACGCCGCCGGGCTGGGTGGCCATGCCTCCGCTCAGTCCGCCCCGACGCCGTGGACGAGCGCGCGAAGCTCGGCGGCCCCCAACGTGATCCCGTCCATAGGGCAGAAGTCTATCCGGCAGTCGGGCTCCAGACCGTCGCCAACGCTGGCTGTGCTCGGGCTCATCGGGTGCCATTGCGGATGAGCATTGAGCAGATGCTCAAGCTATGAGCAAATGGTTGCTCGGTGACGGTGGCGCGAGTAGAGTCGTTCTGCGTCCAGGGGGAGGTTCGTCTGCTCGTTGGTCGCAGCGCGCGGACGCGAGGCAATCGGGAGCCGCTGTCGCGTGGACACCGTCGCAACTGGCAAATCCCCAGTCATTGCGCGTCTGCGCGTGTCGGGGATCTCCAAGCACTTCGAGGCCGTGCGTGCGCTCGATGACGTGTCCTTCGACTTCGCACCCGGCGAGATCCACGCGCTCGTCGGCGAGAACGGTGCCGGTAAGTCGACGCTCGTCGGCGTCATCACTGGCCTCACGGTCCCGGATGCGGGCACCATGGAGATCAACGGAACGGCGGTCCGCTTCCGGAACCCGATGGAGGCGCGGGCGGGCGGCGTCGCGGCCGTCTACCAGGACCCGAACCTGTTCCCGCACCTGTCTGTCGCGGAGAACATCTTCACGGGGCAGTACCCGCGGACCGGCCCGTTCGTGGATCGCAAGGAGATGTCTCGCGCCGCTCGCGCGAAGCTGATCGACCTCGGTTTCGACCTTGACCCGGACCAGCTGGTCGCCGGTCTCACCGTGGCGGAGGCGCAGTTCGTCGAGATCGCCCGCGCCGTGGACACCGGGCTCCAGCTCCTGATCCTCGACGAGCCCACCAGCGCCCTGACGCCCGACGAGTCCGAGAAGCTGTACGCCGTGGTCAAGAATCTCAAGGCGCAGGGCACCACCGTGGTCTGGATCTCGCACCGGATGGAGGAGGTCCGCTTCCTCGCCGACACGATCACCGTCCTCCGGGATGGGTCGCACGTCCGGACGGCGCCGGCATCCGAGATGGATGACGACACGATGATCAGGCTGATGGTCGGGCGCTCCGTGGTCCTCGAGCAGGTTGCCCGCACCGAGCCGCTCGGCGCCGCGCGGCTCGCGGCGCAGCATCTCTCATTGGCGGGCGTCTTCGAGGACATCAGCCTGGAGGTCGCCGAGGGCGAGATCGTCGGCATCGCGGGCCTCGTGGGCTCCGGCCGCTCCGAGATCGCACAGGCGATCTTCGGCCTCAGCCCGACGATGACCGGGACCGTCCTCGTCGACGGGGTGCCGGTGGTCCCACGCAGCCCCGCCGCGATGGTGGACCGGGGCGTGGTCTACCTGCCCGAGAACCGCGATCTCGAGGGCGTCATCGCCTCGATGACCATCACCTCCAACATCGCGCTGCCCAGCATCCGTCGCCTGAACCGGTTCGGCTTCATGCAGGCGCATCGCGAGCGCGAGATGGCGACCAGCCAGCGTGCGGCGCTCAGCATCAAGGGGCAGATCGACGATCTGGTGAGCTCTCTCTCCGGCGGAAACCGTCAGAAGGTGGCCCTCGCGAGGTGGCTGGCGACCAACCCCCGCGTCCTCCTCCTCGACGAGCCGACGCACGGCATCGACGTTGGCACCAAGGCGCAGGTCCACGACATCATGCGCGACCTGGCCCGGGCGAAGCGGATGGCCATCCTGATGATCTCGTCGGACCTGCCAGAGGTCCTCGCGGTCTGCGATCGCGTGCTCGTGATCGCCCGCGGCCGCCTTACCGCCGACATCCCCGCGGCCGAGGCCACCCAGGAGCGGATCCTCGCGGCCGCCACCACGATCTCGGCCGGCAGGGGGTCCGCGGCATGAGCGGGACGACGGCGAAGGCTCCCCTCATCCATCGCCTCCGCGAGCGAGCCGGGTTCAGCGGCGGGGCCGCGGCACTCCGAGTCCGGTTCATCGGCGTCATCGTGTTCCAGGTGTTGCTTGTGCTCGTGTTCACGGCACTGGCCCCGCGGTTCTTCACATGGGACAACGCGCAGAGCATCCTGTTCACGGCCGCGATCCTCGCGATTGCCGCGGCGGGCCAGACGCTCGTGGTCCTGACCGGGAACCTCGACCTGTCGGTCGGCTCGATCATGGGCCTGTCCGCGTACGTCGTGTTCGACATCGCGAGCGGCTCGCCGGGACTGCAACCGTTCGTGATCCTGATCGCGATCGTGGTCGGCGTCGTCCTGGGCGCCACGAACGGGTTCCTCGTGGCGGTGCTGAAGATCCCCTCGATCGTCGCCACGCTGGGCACGCTGTCGATCTATCGCGGCATCGTCTCGTTCTACGCGAACGCCACCGAGGTCACCAGCGGCGAGCTCCCGCGCTGGATGCGGACCCTCGCGGAGACGAGCTGGCTCGGCCTGTCCTCCTACGTGTGGATCGCGCTGGTGACGATCGTCGTCGTGGGCACGATGCTCCGCATGCTGCCGTGGGGTCGCCAGATCTATGCGTACGGCTCCAACCCCACGGCCGCCCACTTCTTCGGCCTCAACTCCACGCGGATCGTCATCGGCGCCTACGTCGGCGCCGGCGTGATCGCGGCCCTCGTGGGCCTGCTGCTTGGCGCGCGTGTTGGCAACATCAACTCGCTGCTCGCCTCCGGCATCGAGATGTCCGTCCTCGCCGCGGTGGTCATCGGCGGTGTGAGCATCTGGGGTGGCGCGGGCTCGGTCTACGGCGCCGCGATCGGAGCCATCGTTCTCGCGACGATCAACAACGGCCTAGTGATCCTGCAGGTCCAGGAGTTCTACAGGCTCCTGCTCCAGGGCCTGGCCATCGTCGCCGCCGTGGCCGTGGACGCGGTCGTCCAGAGGCGCATCCAGAGCGCCACCAAGCGCCGCCGGACCATGGGGGCGGACGCGTGACGCGGCTGCGGCACTACTCCTCGGAGCTGCTGCTGGCCGTCCTGATCGTGCTCGCGGTGATCGCGTCGAGCGCGATGTCCCCGTATTTCCTGGACCCGGCGAACCTCCTCAACGCCGCCCAGTTCTTCGTGATCTTCGCGCTGATGGCGTTCGGCCTGTTCCCGATCGTGGTCCAGGGCGAGATCGACATCTCGCTCGCGAGCACCCTCGCCATTGGCAGCGTGCTGTTCGCCACCCTCGCGGTCTCGGGCGTTCCGCTTGTCGCCGCGGTGGCACTCGTGGTCCTCGGGACCGCCCTCCTCGGCGTGGTCAACGGTGTCCTCGTCGGTTACGGCGGCCTGCCGTCGCTTGCGGTCACGCTGGGCACGCTCGGCGCCTACCGCGGGCTGGCCTACCTTCTCGCGGGCGATGCCGGCGTCGTCGGGATCCCGGAGGAGTACCTCCTCTTCGGCACCACCAAGGTGGGCCCGGTGCCCGTCTCGCTGCTCCTCGTGCTCGCCGTCGCGGCCGTGTTCACGGTCCTGATGGGCGCGACGTCCTTCGGCCGCTACAGCTACGCGATCGGGAGCAGCCCCGCGGCGGCCCGCATGGCCGCCGTGCCCGTCAATCGCGTCCGCGTGCTGGCGTACGCCCTTGGCGGGGCGATGGCGGGGCTCGCGGGTATCGTCTGGGTGAGCCAGTACCAGTCCGCCCGCGGCGATAACGCGGACGGCGCAATCCTGTTCGTGCTCACCGCCGTCGTCCTGGGCGGCATCTCCATCAAGGGCGGCAGCGGCCGCGCGCTCGGGGTGCTGCTCGCGACCATCCTGTTGGGCACGATCCAGACGGGCATGAAGCTCGCGAACGTGCCGGGGACCAGCCAGACCCTCGTGGTCGGAGCGCTCCTCATCGGCGCGGTGGGCCTCCCGCGTGTCGTCTCCCTGCTCCGCCAGCGCTTCGGCGCGCCTCTTCCGTCCCGAGCCCAAGGAGGTGGCCAGGCGTAGGTTCCAAGCGATCGAGTCCCGCTGCGTCTCGCGCCAACACCCCCGATGCCGATGCGGCCGGGGGACCGGCAACCGTCGGCAACTCTCGAGAGGAGACCATCAACGTGAAAACAACTCGCGGCCTTGCCGCGCTCCTGGGGACAGCCGTGATCCTGTCCGCCTGTGGCTCGTCTGCCACGCCCGCCGCCAGCCAGGCTCCGGCCGCGTCTGCCGGCGCTTCCGCTGCCGCCTCGGCGTCGGCCGCGGCGTCTGGCATGAAGATCTTCATGGTTCCGAAGTTCACGGGCCTCGCCTACTTCGAGGTCGCCCGCGTCGGCGGCGAAAAGGCGGGCAAGGAGCTCGGGATCGACTTCCAGTACATCGGCTCGGACAAGGCCGAGGCCACGGAAGAGATCGCCACGCTGACCAACGCGATCCCGCAGAAGCCGGCCGCGCTCGTCGTGAGCGCGATCGACGGCGACGCCGTTGCCCCGGCCCTCAAGCAGGCCCGCGCGGCCGGCATCAAGGTCGTGACGTACGACGCCGACGCCGCGGTCGACGCGCGTGACCTGTTCGTCAACCAGCTCTCCTACGAGCTTGCCGCGAAGTCGATGCTCGACGCCGCGCTGCTCAACTCGCCCGAAGGCGGTCTCGTCGCGTTCATCTCCGCGTCGCCGACGGCGCCGAACCACACGGCGCACGTCAAGTTCATGAAGCAGTTCATCGACACGGACCCGGCGTACTCCAAGCTCAAGTACGTGGATACCGTGCAGTTCGCGGGCGACGACGCGGCCAAGAGCCAGGAGATTGCCCTCAACCTGATGCAGGCCAACCCGGACCTGAAGGTCATCATCTCGTCGTCCGCCGTGTCCGCGCCCGCGGCCGAGCAGGCGATCATCAACGCCGGCAAGGGCGGCAAGGTCTTCGCCACGGGCGTCGCGCTGCCGAGCTCCGTCAAGGACTTCCTCAAGTCCGGGAATTCGAAGGCGTTCATGATCTGGGACCCGGCCGAGCTCGGCTACATCGCCACGATCGCGGCCTATCAGCTCGCCACGGGCAAGATCACCTCCGCTGAAGGCACCGTGATCGACGCCGGCGCTGCCGGGAAGTACACGGTGCTCAAGGACGGCGAGGTCCAGTACAACAAGCCGCTCCTCCTCACGCCCGAGAACATCGACCAGTACAACTTCTAGCTCCTCCTCCTGGCTCCCGGGCGGCTCCGCCGCCCGGGAGCCGTCCTACCCTGATCACCACCCAGCCTCATGCAGCCCCTGCGGAGCTAGGAATTGGGCTCGATGACCGACATCACGCGGTCCCACCCGGCGCGCCCTGACGCCGACCGTCACGGCATCGTGGTCCGAGCGGCGTGGCTCTACTACAAGGACGCGCTGACCCAGGCGGAGATCGCCGATCGGCTCTTTGTCTCGCGGGCGACGGTTGGACGTCTGCTCGAGGAGGCTCGCGCGGAGGGGATCGTCCGGATCGAGATCAGCGCCGACCACCTCGCGGCCTTCCAGCTCAGCGAGGACCTCCGAGCCCAGTACGGACTGGCCGACGCGGTCGTCGTCCCGCGGATCAGCGGCGACGCCACCCGCGAGCGCGCCAACGGGCGTGTGGCGAGCGCGGCCGCCGAGTATGTCAAGCGCTTCCTGCGCCCCGGCGCCGTCATCGGCATCGCCTGGGGTGACACCGTGGCGCGGGTCCTGTTCGCGCTGAGCCGGGACTCGCTCGAAGGGGTGACGTTCGTCGCGATCGCGGGAGGGATCGACACCTACACCCGTGACGTGTACGCGCGCAACACGAACGGCGTCAACGAGCATCTCCGCATCATCCCGGCGCCGCTGCTGGCCTCTTCGCCCAAGATCGCCGCCGCATTGCGCCAGGACGAATCCGTGACGAGCGCGGTCCGGCTCGCCGAGACCGCGGTGGCGACGCTGACCGGCATCGGATCGAGCGGGCCGAATGCCAGCGCGGTCAGGTCCGGCCTGATCACCGAAGACCAGGCGCACGCGTTCCGCACCCTGGGCGTCGTCGGCGACATGGTCGGGGAATGGTTCGACGGGCAGGGCCGGCTTGTCCGCAAGGCCACCTCCGACCGGAAGATCGGCATGGGTATCGAGCATCTCCGGCAGCTGCCGAGCGTCATCGGCGTGGCCAGCGGCGTCGAGAAGGTCGAGGCCATTCGGGGCGCCATCAGCGGCGGCTACCTGCGCGTGTTGATCACCGACGAGAGCACGGCCGAGGCGCTCCTGGCACGCTGAATGCAGGACGGACCCCGGCAGCGGCGGACGAGTGGCAGCCGCATCGACATGTGGGGGATCGCGCCCGCGCGAACCTCACCCAGACCTTGATCGCCCGCCAACGCTGCGGGATCGCACACACCCGGAGGCGACGACATCACCATGCAGCACACTACGGCTGGCGCGGTCCGACGTCTCGGCAATGTCTTCGACGAGACCGGCCACTCTGTCGTGGTCGCGATGGACCACGGCTTCATGGGCCGTCCCCTGGGGTTCGAGGACCCTCGAGCCTTGATCAAGGCAGTTGTCGGCGCGAACCCCGATGGCCTGATCCTCACTGCCGGGATGACCCGGCACGCCGCCGACCTCCTCACCGGGCGGAACGCACCGGGGATCGTCCTGGCGATGGACCAGCTCATCCATGAGAAGGAGAACAGCACGGGCTTCACCGAGGCCCACCGGCCGCTGGTCTCGGTGGATGAGGCACTGTGCCTGGGCGTGGATGTCGCGAAGATGATGCTCGTCATGGGCCTCGAGAGCCGGGTGGCACAGGCGGAGAACATCGCCTACCTCGCCTCGATGGCGGAGCAATGCCGCCGTTACGAGATCCCCGTCATGATCGAGCCCTACCTCCACGGCCCCAAGGTTCCGACCGATCCCGAGGCCAGGGCGGCGTGCCTCGCCGACGGTGCCCGCATCGCGCTCGAGGTTGGCGCCGACATCCTCAAGCTCGAGTACACCGGCGACAAGGAGTCGTTCCGACGGATCGTCGACGCGTCGCCGGTGCCCGTGTTCGTCCTGGGCGGGCCCAAGCGCCCGACCCGGCGCGAGACCCTGGCCGCTGTCGTCGACGCGTCCGAGTGCGGAGCGGTGGGCCTCACCATCGGCCGCAACGTGTGGCAGCATCCCGACCCCGTCCGGATGACGGCCGCCCTGCGCATCGCGCTCGTGGAGCGCGACCTCGAGCGGGCCCTGGCCGTGTTCGAATGAGTGGGCCAGGAGCCGGGACCATGCGGGCGTGCGTCCTGCACTGGACCGGCCAGGAGTAGGCGGCCGTCGCCGCGTCCCGACGCCGGTGCCGCGAGCCCGCGCACGTCGATCAGCGGGCGTCCGTCGTCCGGTGCCGGGCCGCGATCCAGGCCGCGTCCGCCGCAAGCTCACCGTGGGCCGGCCCGAAAGCCCAGAACGCCTCGAGGTCCGGGTGGCCGGCCGCGGCCCAGCGGGCGAACCTGCCGGCCGCCTCGGCGACCAGCGCGACCACGGCCGCGCGCTCGGCGGAGGCGGGTGCGTCGGCCCAGAGCGCGGCGAGGATGGCGGGCACGTCCGCGGCGGCCGCCGGACCCTTCGTCAGGCGCGCCAGCGCGGCCGCCGCCCCGAACGCATACCGCTCGGGCGTCACGCCCATCGCCAGGGCGACCCGCATGGTGCCGATCAGCCGGTCGCTCCAGGCGAGCTTGCGGGCCGGGTCCCGGCCGACCCGCTCGATCGTGTCCCCCAGGTTCGGATTCACCATCCGCACCAGCAGGTCGTCGGCGTAGGCTGAGTATCCGGCGGGCGTGAAGAGCGGGTCGACTCCGGCGTGCTTCGCCACCAGGGCACTGCCGGACTCCCCGATGAATGCCGCGCGCAGGAACGCCATCACGCCCGGCACCGACGCAAGGTCGGCGATGGTCCGGGCACCGATAGCGAACCCGAGATAGGCCGCCAGCGCATGCGTCGCGTTGTGGCCGTAGAGCTTCGCCTCCTCGAACGGCAGGAGGTCGGGCCGCTCCACGAAGACGGCGATGCCCCGCTGGAAGGGCGGCTGGCCGGGGGTCTCCCCGAAGCGGACCTGCGAGACCAGGATCCGATTGAACTCCTCGACGAGGAACCCGCGCGGAGCGCCAGGCACCATCATCGCCAGTTGCCCGCCTGCCGGGGCATCGCCGTCCGCGACGACGCCGCTCATCTTCCCGATCACGGTGTTCAGGAAGCGCACCCGCGCGCCGGCGGCCGCCCGCTCGCCCGCCGGCAGCTCGCCCATCACCGCCGCCTCGAGGATCTCGGCCGCGTGGTTGTGATTCTCCGCGGCGTAGACGACCGCCCGCGGGCCACCCCCGGCGGCCTTGCGCCGCAGGCCCGCCGCCAGGACCGCGCACACGCTGGCCGCGCCAGCGTCGCCGTAGTTGGCGACGCCCGGCACGGCCGTGCCGACCTCCTGTGCCACGGCGATCGCGTCGACCAGGCGCTCTCGGTCCGCCGGGTCGGCCGGGTCCAGGATCTCGACCGGGCCGACCTCCGCGCGCTCGATCCGGTCGGCGTGCGCGATGTTCACGGCGTAGCGTCCGCCCGCGGCGCGAACCGCCCGGACCGTGTCCGGCGCGACCTCCGCCACCACCAACCGCCCAAACGCGCCCGACTGGTGGGCCTCGGCGAGGAACAGGCCCGCCTGGATGGCTCCGAAGCCGAACCCGACGTAGGTGCGCGGTCGTGCCGTATTCACTTCCCAGCGCCCGCGAGATAGGCCGCCTCGTCGGCCGCCGTCCAGGCCGGCACCGTCCGGATCGTGTCAGTCCGACGGTGGGGGTAGACGACTGCCTTGCCATCGATCTCACGCGCTTCCACGAGCCGGAGCAGGTCGGGCGCGTGTGCCAGGTCACCGATCCGCGTGATGTGCGCCCCGGCATCGATCGATCCGGTCGACATCAGGTCGAGCGTGCGCGCGATGTCCCAGGCGTAGCCGCCGCTCGAACCAGTGACGTTGACCTCCTGGTAATGGATGGTCCGGGTGTCCAGCCCAACGATCTCGTGGCCCTTCGGGAGCCCGCCGAAGAGGTTCAGCACGGCGCCTCGACCGAGATAGCCCGGCGCGGCGGCGATTGCCTGGGCGGAGCCGACCGCGACGATCACGTCGTCGGCACCCCGGTGGCCGGTCAGGTCCAGGACGACCTCGCGAATGTCCTGCCGGCCGGCGTTCACGGTCCGCAGCTCGATCCCGGCCACCTGGGCGCGTTGGCCGAACAAGCGCTGCACCAGCTCGAGGCGGTCCTCGAGCATGTCAGCGCAGAGGATCACGCGCGGGCGATGCTGCAGCGCCACCTCGACGTGCATCCGGCCCATCACGCCTGCCCCGATCACGACCGTGACACCGTCCGGTCGGAGGCCCTTGTGGACCGTGCGCGGCGCAAGGGCACCCTGACGCGAGAGGTGGAGGTGGTGATCCTGGGCGGAGACGACGCACGAGAGCGGCTCGCTCACCGCGACGTGCGCGGCGGCCGGCGCCGGATCGGGCAAGGGCAGCAGGCAGCCGGCCGCCAGGGTCTCCTCCGGGATCAGCACGTACTCGGCCAGGAAGCCCGGCAGGGTATAGCCGGCCGCGACCTTCTCGACCCCACGTCCGCCCTCCCGATAGCGTCCCAGGTGGTTGACAGGGGGAACGTCGACCGCCGGCTGCACGGCAAAACGGGTTCCGGCCGTGTATTCGCCGCGGAGCGACTCGCCGACTTCGATCAGCGTGACGGCACCCTCGTCGCCCAGGATCAGCGGCCAGCGGGTCACGTCCCAGCCGTACACCAGGCTGTGTGCCGGCCCCTGTGCGATGAGCTTGAGCAGCGACGTGCAGATCCCGGCGGCGTCGACGCGCGCGAGCAGCTGGGTCGGGCCCGGCCGAGGCACCGGGATCCGCTCGACACGCAGGTGTTCCCAGCCGACCCCGTCGAGGATGAGCGCCCGCATCTCGAGCGGGATCGCCACCTGGCCGGCCAGTCGCTCGGCGGGAGATTGTTCGCTGTGCATCCGATGCTCCCGATGGGGTGACGTGACGGTTGCGTGCTGGTGGGCTGTCCTGGTGGGCTGTTGTGGCCGGATCGTCCAGCCAAGGCTCATCGAGCAGGAGCTCGATGAGCTGATGCCCGGTGTCGCCGCAATCTCACTCGAGGGTCCGAAGGCCGTTGGAAAGACAGCCACGGCGCTGCGACGTTCGACCACGGTATTCCGGCTCGATGATCCCGCGCAACTCGAGGTCGTCATGGCCAGGCCGGAGCGTCTGGTTGCTGGCCCGCCGAAACGCTCATCGACGAATGGCCTGAGTCGTCAGTGCATGCGGCGGGAGCGCTTCTGCCGCTGACGTCCGCCGCCTGCGCTGAGCTGGGCCGCCAGGCGCCGCCCGACGCGCTCGTCGAAGCGGCCCGCGAGGCTCCGGCCATCCGTCTGCTCGGCGGTCGCGAGCAGCGCCGCAGGAAGGCAGGCGCTGGCGCGCTGGAATTCGAGGCCCACGGCGCGCCCGTCGGCAAGCGAGAAGTCGAGCGCGACGAAGCCCCCGAACTCGCGGTCCGTCTCGAGCAGCAGCGTCGGACCGACCAGCTCTCCCTGGGCGAGCGGGCGCAGGGACAGGTATGCGACGTCCGTCGTCGCATCGTACGTGAGGCGCATCGACCCTCCGGCGATTGCCCTCGACACGGGGGCACGATCGACGTAGAAGGTCACGGCCCGCGCCCCGGAATTCTCGTCACCAGCGGAGGATCGCGCCTCCGTGTGCCAGCTCGGCTGGCACGACATGGCCCGTCGCCCTGACTGTGCAGAACTCGAGGGATCGCGGGGACTGGTACGACGCCCGGATCGCTCCTCGTGCCCCACCCCGCATCCTCCGCAACCCTCGGCGCTAGAGTCGACGGGACATCGCCACCGAACCACCGCGAGGAACGAGGAGCACATGACCGAGATCGAGATCGCTGACGGTCACCTGCGCGTGGTGGTCGAGGGGTTCGACAAGGTGCTCGCCCTCAAGAGCAGCGTGGAGGTGCCGCTCACCCATGTCCGGGGCGCGTCGCAGGATCCGGACGCGCTCCGCGAGCGGCATGGGTTGCGCCTTGGGGGCACCTCGCTCCCGGGCGTCATCGCGGCGGGCACGTTCTTCGACGGGCGGTGGTGGTTCCTGGACGTCCACCACCCCGAGGATGCGGTGAGGATCGACCTCGACCACGAGCACTACGCCGCCCTCATCGTGGAAGTCGAGAACCCCGAGGAAACCGTGGCGGCGATCAACGCGGCCGTCGCGGCCCTGGCATCGAGCGGACCTGCTCACTGAGCGGCCGCCCGGGCTGCGAGAGCTCTGCCGCAACCCGCTGGCGGATGGCTCCGAGATCACGGGTTCACTGGTCGGCGCGAGCGTTCCACCTGCTGGCCCCGCCCGCGACTCGAGGTACGCCCACCCCCATACTCGCCCCTTCGCACCGGGGGGCGTCCCTGCCATCAGGCTGTCGAGACGCGCCTCCATCAGGGGGCTGGCATGCCGAAGGTCGTCATCACGCACAAGGTCGTGGACATCGAGCGGTGGCTGAAGGGCAAGGCCGAGCGGGCCGCCGTCGTCGGGGCATACGCCACGAACGTGACGGATCACGTCGCGATGGACGGGAGCAACAACATCGCCGTCACGGCCGACGTTCACGACCTGGCGGGCGCGCAGGCAATGATGGCCTCGCCGTCGCCTGAGGATGCGGCCGCGATGGAACGGCACGGGGTCATCCCCCCGCTGACCGTGTACGTCGAGAAGTAGTCCGACCCCGGGAGCCGGGCGCCGCGAGAGCCCGTAGGGGTCGCGGCGCCTGGCTGGAGAGCTCCTGGCCGGCAGGTCATCAACGACGGTCTCACCTGCCGAGGGGTCGCGACGCCGAGTTCTCCGGGCCGCCGGGGGCGCAGCAGGCTCACGACGACGGCACAAGAAGGACGGAGGCACGAACGTGGAGCGGCATCTTGTCGATGCGGTGTTGGACGCCGCCGCGAGAGTGGTCGCGGGCGGAGCCATCTCGGCGAACGGGCACGGCAACGTCAGTCTGCGTGTCCCGGGCGCGGACGAGATGTACTACACGGCCGCCCCGTCCCTGAAGGGCCTGGGGCCGGACGGCATCGTCCGCGTTGCGCTCGACGGGACGCTGCTGGAGGGCAACCTGCCCCCGATCCAGGGCGCCGTCGTGGCGATGCACACGGCGATGTACCGGGACCATCCCGATGTTGGCTGCGTCGCGCACACGCATTCGCCATATGCCACCGCGTTTGCCGTCGCCAACCGTCCGATCGCCTGCTGGCTCGAGGCGCTCGCGATGTTCGGGCTGGCCGACGGGGTGCCGGTCGCCGCCTACGGTCCACGAGGATCGGAGCAGGCCGTCGCCAACATCCGCGCGGCGGTACGACCGGGTGTGCCGGCGGTGCTGCTCGCCAATCATGGGGTGCTCGTGTTCCACCGCACGCCGGACCTCGCGATCCTCGTCGGTGGGGTCATCGAGGAGGCCGCGCAGGCGGCGATCAACGCAATGGCGCTGGGCGGTCCGGTTGAGATCGCGGGCGACCTTCGGGCTGCCGCGCTCCAGCGGGCAATGGTGTTCGACACGGCCGGGACGAAGAGCGCCTGACGCCGCACCCCTCTCCGCCCGGATGCCGCGGCGCACACTGTCCGGAGACGGTAAAGGTCGGCACCCCGGAAGCGAGTGTCGCGGCGCGACCGCGGAGGTCGTCCTTCGCGGTCAGGCGGCTGCGGGCTCGCGACGAGCGGCCCGGCCGCGGCGCGGCTCGACCACCGGTCGGAGCGCGACGGCGGCCAGCACATAGAGCGCGAGTGCCACCAGGAGCGAGACGCGCATCCCGACTCCCATGCCGGCGGCCCGGTTGACGATGTCGGCGATGATGCCGCCGACCGCGACGGAGACCTGTGACGACGCGCCCGTCGCCACGTTGGACAGGCCCATGTACCGCCCCGACGATGCTCGCGGGATGATGTCGGTCATCAGCGCCCAGTCGACCGCGATGAAGATCCCGCCGCCGATCCCGTACAGGAGCGCCGCGAGGTAGGCGACGGCGAGGTTCGGCGCAAGCGCCCCGAGGAGCATCGCCACCGCCCCGATCGCGCAGCTGACGTAGATCACGGGCTTCCGGCCGAATTGGTCGGAAAGCCGCCCCGCGGGAACGCTCACGATGACGATCGCGATGACGATCAGGATCGACATCGTCCGCTGCGCGCCGGCGGCCTCGTCCTGCGGCAGGCCGTGCACCTGCGAGAGGTACTGCACGGCAAGGTTGAACAGGATCCCGCCAGCGGTCAGGAACAGGAACCGCGAGGCGAGCAGCCACAGGTAGGAATGCTCCCGAAGGATGTCGGTCGCCCACGTCTCCCGGGCGATCCGCGCCCACGACCTGCCCTCGCGCGGCCGTGGAGGCAGGCCGTTGCCCACCCGCAGGACCACGCTCGCCATCGTCACCAGCTCCACCACGGCGACGGCGATCAGCGCGATCGGCAGGCTGCCCGCCTGGACCGCGAACGTGGCGAGCAGGACGCCCGTGACGTTGCCGACGATCTGCATCATCCCGACGAGTGCGCTCGCCAGCCCGACCTGCTTCTCGGCGACCAGATCCGGCACGTAGCCCTGGAACGGACCGCGCGCGATGTTCGTGCTCACCGAGAGCAGCGCCACGAACGCCGCGAGCGAGAGCAGCGTGTTGGAGTACGCGATCCCGAGCAGGAACAGGACGTCCAGCAGGGACCCGACGACGATGAACGGCTTGCGCCGCCCCCAGCGGGTGACCGCGAAGTCGCTGATGTAGCCGACGGTCGGCTGGACGAGGATAGAGAGGATGGCGCCGGCCAGCCCCACCAGGGCTGTGGTCGTGCCGATCATCAGCTCGTCCGGCATCAGCGTGCGGTCGAAGTTGATCCGGTTCTGGACCACGATGTTGACCGCCGAGTCGATCGCGGTCAGGCCCAGCCAGTAGGCGGAGATCCGCAGCAGGTGCGAGGCGGGCAGGAGCGTCGTGGGCCTGGAGCCGTCCTCCCCGCCGGGCGTGGCGCCCATCGCGATCGTCGCCGTCTCGTCCACGTTCGCCTCCCAGACCCCGGGGTCAGGTCACCGCTCGTCGTTCGCGGGTTGCTGGTGAGACGTGCGAGCGCGCGGTTCGTTGCGGTCGCCGGTTCTCACGGGCCCCGCCATCCCCCAGCAACAAACGAAGGATCGGCGCGTCACACGGGCCAGCAGACCGGGACCGCGAGCTGATCTCGTCGACGACGCCGGGTGGGCTTACGCCCTTCGGGCGCCGGGCGGCGCGGGGTTGCGACCGACCACGTCGGCGATGACGAAACCCGCGAGGAGGACGCCGAGCGCGGCGCCGGTCTCGCCCAGGAGGTCCGGGCGGCCAAGCCCGATCGCAACAGCGACCGCGATCGCCACGGCCCCCAGGAGCAGGAACTCGAGCCAGATCGTCCGCCGGCGGAACATCGTCGACGATCGCCGACGGGCGATCGATCGCTCCGACTCGTCCCAGGCGGCCCAGCGCCAGGCCCCGATCCGGGCGAGCACCTGGTACACGGCGATCGCGACGGCGGTCGCGGCGACGACCTTCCGAATGTTCGCGTCGACGATCACGCCGCCGACCGCGATCGCGGCGACGGCGAGCGCTCCCAGGAGGATCGCGAGCCGTGTCGGGATCGGCATCGCGCGACCAACTGCGTCGAAGCCGCGCCGCAACGGCCCGACCGCGAGGACGACGAAGATCGCCAGCACGATGACGAACCCGTTCCGCAGCGGGGTGTCGCCGAGCCGCTCGGCGAGCGACGAGACGCCGCGAACCGGGTCGTGGGCCTCCGCCGCCCGCACGCCGAGCGCCATGACGAGCCCGACGAAGAACACGCCGGCGTCAAGGAAGACGAAGACCCCCTTCCGCCAGCCGGACCAGATCTCCGATCGACCGATCGGCAGGATCGCCTGCACGATCGCGAGCAGGTAGAGCACGGCGAACAGCGACGCGGCGGCCGTGACGAACCACTCGGCGCCCGGTGACGGCACCAGTCGATGGAGTGCGGAGATGAGCTCGCTCGAGCCGGGCACGAACGTCGCGATCGAGCGGGCCACGTCGCGCAGCTCGGGGATGAGTCCCCCGGATGGCGTGAGGAACGCGGTCATGATCGCCATGAGCGGCACCACGAACATGAGCCGCCGCCAGAGCGCGAGGATGAAGACGCGCTGCTGCCGTCGCTCGATGCGCGCCTCCCGTTCCGGCGCGAAGCGGGACGGCGCTCCGGGTCGGCCGGCCGTCTCGATCTCGGAGAGAAGCTCGCCGACGAACTCCTCGTCGTTCGAGAAGTACGTGGTGTGATCCTCGACGATGCTCATCCGGTTCCAGACTTCGGTGTCCTCGAAGGCAATGCCGGGGGCGGGCGGCGTCGCCGGGTCGGCCTCCTCGAGGCGGCCGGCGGAGGCCGGGTCGTGCGTCGCGTGGAAGTCCCGCCAGCGGGCGATCCGGAGTGGAAGGCCCCGCTCGATGCGGACCCCGGGGCTGGTCTGGATGTCACCCTCGGCGTGGTGGATCATCCGGCCCATCTCGATCGCCTGCCCGTGAGTGACCAGGGTGTCCGCCAATTCCGAAAGGGCCGGGTCGGACAGGGTCATGTAGCTGATGATCGCGCCGCCCGAATGCGCAACCACGACGACTCGCGCACAACCGAAGGCCCGGAGCGCCTGGATCGTCTTGGCCACCTGCCCGCGAATGTTCGCCGCCTGGACCGGATCGTCGAGGAGGACGTAGACATCGCCCCAGGAGGCCGTCAGGAACGTGTCGAGTGAGAGCCGGGCGAGAGCGTCCTGGAGCGGCCGATACGGGATGACCCGCGCCGCCGCCCGGAGCAGCGCATAGCCCAGCAGCCCGAACGTGACGACGACCGAGACGACGGACGACAGGCCCATCTCGGCGGCGGCCCGCCCCGCGCTGCTGCGCGGATGGGCAGTTGCCCCCGCCAGCCGTCCGGCGAGCCTGGGCGTCGTGGCGGGCCGCGACCCGGCGGATCCCTCGGATCCCTCCGAGGCCACGGCGGACGTCTGCGACTCCGCGGCCGCCTTGACCTGGCTCTCGGAGACCATGGATCCCTCGACGATCCGTTCGACGACGGTGGCGACCACGCCGCGCGGCCCGCACCAGTCGATCATGGTCCCGAGCGTCGGAGGCTCGACGTCCTGTGCCCAGCGCGCCTCGGTCATCACCCATGTCTGGGGGGCAAACGGACCCGCCTCGCCGGTCGTCCCGGGCACGCGGATCGTGACCAGCGGCATGCCGGTGCCATCGAAGTCGATCTGCGTCCGGACCACCCGGTCGCTGCTCCAGGTCCGGGTGCCGTCGGGTTGGGCGGGCCGCGAGGAGGCCCAGTCGGCGACGGCCTGGACGATCGGCCGCGACCACCCGAGGAGGATCTCGGCCCGGGCCTGGTCACCGATCCCGTGGACGAAGACGACGCCCGTGGTCGAGGCGTCGATCTCGGGGAGGTCAACGGCGGAGGCCGTCGGGGCAGCGGCGACCCCGGTGGCAGCGGAGGCGACCGTGGCGTCCAGGGAATCCGCGGTTCGCTGGAGCAGGCTCGGGCCCTGCTTGCGGGAGTTGATGCTCATGGCCCCCCATTGCCGATGGCTCCGTGCGCGTCCCCGGCGACCCGGCGCGGCTCGATCGCTGCGAGCGCGTCCCCTGCGCTACGAGGGCGATTGCTTCCTGGCGCGTCGCCGAACCCGCCGTGCCACGGCGGTCGCCGCCAGGCTCACGAGGAGGCTCGTCAGCACCGGCTGCCACGTCGGGGGTCGCCCACGCCGGATTTCCTCGGTGTCCATGAACACGCCGCGACACGTCGGGCAGCGCCAGGCCCCGGAGCGCCGCCCAAGCGGCTTCATCACCACCCCGTCCTTTGGACATGTCCACGCGGTGCCTGTCTCGTCCGCCATCAATCTCTCCCTCCGTTGCGCCTGCTCGCACGGCGAGCCCGATGCACCGCCACGGGTGGCGTCGCCCCGGCACGTCGAGCACCCGCCGCTCGGCGTGCCGGCGTCGCCTGCCGGCACGGTACCGTGCCCGGGTGCACCTGGGAAGCCCTGTGCCCGGGCGAGGGTGTCGCTCGATCGGAGCAGCGCGCCCTCCCGCATGGCACCATCGCGTGGTCGCCGGTCCACGGCCACGCCCGGCAGATGCAGCGCGGAGGTCCAGGGAAACCACCATGCCAGGCCCAGCGCTTGCCCACCTGCCGACCCGCCTCGAGCCGGCCGATCGCCTCGGGGCGGCGCTCGGACTTCCGCCAGGGCGCCTCTGGGTCAAGCGCGACGACTGCACCGGGCTCGCCACCGGTGGAAACAAGGCGCGAAAGCTGGAGCTCCTGGTCGCTGACGCCCGCGCCCGCGGCTGCGATGTTCTCGTCACAGCGGGCGGGCCGCAGAGCAACCACGCCCGCATGACGGCGGCCGCGGCGGCCCGGTCCGGCATGGGCTGCGTCCTCGTGTTCAACAGCGACCGACCGGGGCGGACGGAATCGAACCAGGTTCTCGCAGTCCTCTTCGACGCCGAGCGTCGCTTCCTCGGGCCGCTCGCGATGGAAGAGCTCGATGCTGCCGTGGAGCGCGTCGCGGTCGAGCTGCGCGACGACGGCCGCCGGCCGTACGTGATCCCGATCGGGGGATCGTCGCCGCTCGGCGCATCGGCGTATGCCGCGGCCGCCGAGGAGATCCTCGCCGACCTCGGCCACGACGATCTCCTGGTGATCACCGCCACGGGAACCGGTGGGACCCAGGCGGGGCTGGCGGCACGGCTCGGTCACGAACGGGTGCTCGGCATCGACGTGGGCGCCCTCGTCGACCCGGTGGCCGCGGTCCGGCGCCTGGCGATCGAGGTGGCAGCGCTCCGCCACCTGCCCGCGCCGGTCGGCGAGCCCCGAGTCGGCCGGGACCAGATCGGTGCCGGGTACGGTGCCGTGACCGATGGGTGCCTCGGAGCGATCCGGCTCGCGGCTCGCACCGAGGCACTGCTGCTCGACCCGGTCTACTCGGGCAAGGCGATGGCGGGGCTGATGGCCCTGCCGCGGTCCGAGCTGCGCGCCACCGCCATCGTCTTCCTGGCGACTGGCGGCGTGCCGGCCCTCTTCGAGTCCAGGTTCGCCGACTCGCTCGTCACGCCGGCGCGAGCGACAACCCCCTGACGTTCTCAGGCCCCGATAGGACGATTGGCGAGGCGAAAGGGCCCGGCGCGAGCGATACCCTCGCCGTGCCGAGCGTCCCGGCGTCGTTCGTCCACGCGCACAGCCAGGGAGCACGCATGCCGGGCCGATTCTGCGAACGGTGCGGGGGGCCGCTCGGTCTCGAAGCGCACTACTGCCCGACGTGCGGGGCAGCAACGATTGGGCCTCCCATCCAGCCTGTCCGCCAGCAGGTCCCGGGCTGGCCGGTGCCCCCGGTATCCCCGGCGCCTGACGTGTCCCCACCGCCACCGGTGTACCCGGCTGCCCAGGCGCCGACCGGTTGGCCGCTACCCCCGACCGTCCCGGTGACGACCGGCTGGGCGAGTCCCCCACCGAGGCGCCGGAAGCGCGGCAAGGGAGGCCTCGTCCTGCTGACGCTCGTCGTCGTGGCACTCGTCGGCGTCGCGCTCGCCGCGGGATCCCCGCCGGGACCCGGGGCGAGCCCATCAGCGGGCGAGGCGGCGATCGGCGGCCTGGTCGGCGAGCGCCCGATCATCACGCCGGGACCGAACCTGGGCGATGCGTGGACGACCGCCCCGGATCCGGCCAGCTTCATCACGATCGAGGGCGACAACCGGGTCGCCTCCGACCAGTACCTCGTCATGTTCGGCGACGGGGCCACCGCGAGCGCGGCGGAAGCCGCGGCGAAGGCGGTCGACGGCACGATCATCGGCCACTTCGCCTACCTCGACACCTGGAAGATCGGGACGGCGTACGCGGCCGCGGATGCGGAGACCTGGAACAACCAGCGGGCCATCCTCGAGGAACAGCCCGGCGTGGTCGTCGTGGCCCCGGTCGGGCTCATCGCTCCCGATGCCGCCCCCGACTGCGGGCCGGGCCTGTCCGGCGATGTCTACGCCGGGGCTGCCGCGAAGCCCTACGACCTGATCGGGGTCAAGGCAGCCTGGGACGCCTACTACGCCTCGGGGCTGCCGAAGCACAGCGTGCATCTCGGGATGACGGACACGGTCCTCACCAGGCGCCCGGCGGGCAAGGACATCAACTGGGAGTTCGACGACGTCACGTTCGTCGACGATCCCGCAACGACGACGAACCTGCGGGAACCGACGAAGGCCGACCCCAGAACCGACGGCTTCCACCACGCGGACGGCACCCTCGGGATCATCGCGGCCGACGGTGGCGACGGCGGGATCGTGGGGGTGGCGAGCCCGCTCGGGTCCGGGCTCGTGGTGAGCTACGCCGAGCTCGGCGGGGGCGTCCAGGAAGGCGCGGCCAAGACCTGGAAATCCGACGACGGCACGTCGTATGCCGATGCGGAGCTCCTCAACACGATGCACCAGATCGAGTCGGGAGCCACGATCATCACCGGCAGCTGGGGAGGCAATGCCAGCGCGACGGTGGCCAGCGACGCTCCCATGTGGAAGAAGTTCTTCGCGAAGATGGCCGTGGACCACCCCGACGTCCTCTTCGTCTTCTCGGCCGGCAACAAGCACCAGGCCCTCGACGGGACGAACCACTGGCCGGGCGGCATCCCCTCGCCCAACGTGATCTCGGTCGGCAACGTCAACACGGACGGCACTCGGAACTGGTCGAGCAACGGGATCGACCCGACGGTGACCGGCGGCGAGGCTACCCTCGGCGCACCTGGCGACAAGTCGGTCTGGGGGACCGGCGCCGACGGGGCGGTCCAGGCCTCGGACGGGGGCACGAGCTCGGCCGCCCCGATGGTCACCGCGACCGCAGCACTCGTGCGGGCGATCGACCCGAGCCTGACGGCGGCCGAGATCAAGGACCTCATCTCGGGCTCGGCTGCCAGCGGGGACAAGCAGGTCGGCGGTCGGATCCTGCGGACCGACCTCGCCGTTCGCAAGGCCATCGACGGCGCGCGGGCGAAGGCGAGCCTGCCACCGCTCACCGACGAGATGATCGCCGCAGCCACGAAGTCATGCTCGATCACCGTCAGCGGCTCGATCACCGAGCGGCTCGAGAACCCGGCCGGGGCGACCGATTGGTCGGTCGCTGCCTATGTGTCGACGATGGCCGGACCGACGGCGCTGAGCCTCGTCGCCGGCGGCGCCCGCCCGGCGGACTGGAAGCAGCCGGTGGAGCGGCCCGGGGTCTCGGCGACCTGGAAGGTGCTGGCGCCCAAGGCTGGGGTCCGCATCGTGGTGACCCGCCTCGACAACGGGTTCTGGGTCACCTACACCCTGCGCGACGACGGCCGCCCGACGGCCTCGCCAACGCCGGAGCCGAAGGCCAGCCCGAAGGCGACGCCCAGGCCGACCGCCCGCCCCAAGCCCACGCCGACGACGGCGGGCGTCGCCTGCAAGGACCCACCTCCCGGGGTCCTGCCGGGCACGCTCGCCTACGTCCAGTGGAGCCTGATGTGCGGAGGGCCGATCGCCCCATGAACCGTCCGACCCGCCTCGGCCTCGGCATCGTCTCGTTCGGCATCTACCTCACTGGGCTCGCCGTTGCCGGGATGGCGGTGTTCCTGGCGTTGGTGATCGGCCCGTTCGACGGCTTCGCCGCCGGGATGATCGCCGTCCCGGGGGCGATCGGGATGGCAGGCGGCGCGGGGGTCGTCCGGGCGGCGGGTCCCTCCCGTCGCCGCGCGGCGATCTTCGGGCTCATCCTCGGCGTCGCCTGGATCGCGGCGGCCGTCTGGATCGTCAGCGTCTTCGCCTCAATCGGGCGCTGAGCCGCGCTTCCGGCTCGCTGCCTCGGGAGACGGCGATCCCCGGACGCTTGATGGTCGGATCGCGGATCACGAGCCGTCTGGACTCCGCCCGTCCGTCGAACTTGGCATCCTGCCAAGCTTACTTGACATATTTCGCCGGCTGGCTCACCGTTGTGGCATGGCGACACGACCCGACGCCCGGCTCCTGAACCGCCTCCGGGTCGCTCGTGCCGAGCGCGATCTCTCGCAGGATCAGCTTGCACGGACAGCCGGAGTCAGCCGGCAGACGATCAGCTCGATCGAGACCGGCCAGTACTGCCCGTCGACCCTCCTGGCCTTTCGCCTTGCCCGCGTGCTGGGGGCTCCCATCGACGGGCTCTTCTGGCTCGAAGGAGAAACCTGATGGATCGCCTGGTTCCCCGAGACGAGCGGGAAGCGAGCATCGACCACGCGGCGGACCGCCTGTCGTACCTGGTGCTCTCGTTCGGGCTTCTCGCGATCGTCGCGTATCGGAGCCTGGTGGACCGCCAGGCATCCTGGGATCTCCTCGGCCTCGTGCTGCTCGGCGGGCTCGTCGGCACCGCCTATCGCGTCCGGCGTCGGGTCGTCTCTCGTCGCTGGCAGCTGGCTGCCCTTGGCACGGTCGCCGTGGCGCTCGCGGTCGCGGCGATCATCGCGTTCGCGGCACGTGCCCAGGGCTTGGGCTGAACCCCCATCCCGGACGGGAGCGCCTCGACGGCGGCGGGCGCGGCCACGCCTGGCCCCGGGTCTCGCCGCGGGTCGAACCGACCCGAGGAAAGCGTCAGCGAGTCCGCCCTTCGCGAAGCGCGTCGATCGACCTGGCGATCCGGCGCTGCCTTGTCTCGTCGGTCTTCGCGCCGGCGATCGACAGGACGTGCCAGGACTTGTTGCTGTACGAGAGCCCATCGAACGTCGCACGCGCCTTCTGATCCTCGTCGAGGGCGGCCGCGAAGTCGGCCGGAACCGTCACCGTTCGCGCCGCCGTGTCGAGCTCGAGCTCGACGTCCACCTCGTCGCCCGCGGCGACCCCCGCGCCCGCGCGGTGCTCCGAGCTCACGCCGATCAGCGACTCGCCACCCATCACGGCAACCGTGCTCCTGTACGTGTAGCCGTTGATGGTCACGAGGACCGGCGGCCGCTTGCCGGACCCGAGCGCCTCGACGATCTCGGGAGGGACACGCATTCCCGTGGCTGTCGTCCCGTTCAGATCGACCGTGGTGCGAAATCGCATGACTCCCCCCAGCAGGCTTCAGGCGTCCTTGAGCTTCAGCAGACCATAGGGGCGAACCAGGAAGGTTGCCCACGTGCCGGAGGTCCAATACACGTCGGTCTCCGCGAGCTCGCGTGCCGCGGCCTCGTCGGCGACCCGCACCACGATGAAGGCTGACTCGACATTACCGAGGGCCCCAGCCACGACCACGACCCCCTCGCGCATCAGCTGCGCGAGCCTGGCGAGGTGGGCGTGGCGGACGGGCCGCCGCCGATTCTCCCCGTCGGGCCTGAATTGCGCCTCGATCGCCCAGACGTGCTCGAACTCGACTCCCTCCGGGATCTCTCCGTCGTTCATCGACTGCCTCCGGTCCTGCTGCGCGCGCCCGCCGTCCGCGGCGCGGACGTTACCTGGAAGCGTAGCGCCGGCCCCGGTGGCTGGCAGGCGGGTGGATCCCGACCGGAGCCCGCCGCTGCCGCTCAGCCGAACCAGGTCTGGATGTCCACCGGGCTGGCCGTCGGGCCCTTGATGAGGGCCAGGACCGCCTCGATGGGGAGGCTGGTGCGCCGCGCGACGAGGCGGGCAATCCGCTCCGGATCGCACCCACAGCGGCTCAGGGCGCGCCGATCGAGGCGTGGCCAGATGCTGAGCGCTCGCAGGTTGTATCGGCACGCTGTGTCACCGCCGGGATCGACCCGACGTGGCCGACTGTCCATGGCAGGCCCTCCGCCAGATGAAGATCCGAGATGAGGCCGTGACCGGGACCCGGACCCGCCGATGGGGGCCGCAGACTAGCACGCAGTCGCGAGCTTGCCAACACCCGGAGGAACCGGCCCGGGGTGCGCTCACCTCCGGCGGTCGAGCGCCTCGCGCTGGACGGCGAGCATCGTCAGGGCATCGGAGATTCGCCCGTCGAGGGTCATCGCCAGGGCCTCGTCGAAGGTCACCCACCGGGTCTGCAGCTCCTCCGTCCCCTCGGGCGCGGCCGCGCCTCCCCGAAGGTCCGTCGCGACGAAGAAGACGGCAAGCTCGTCGGTCACCGAGTTCGAGAGCGCAGCGCGGCCGAGCTCCCGCCAGGTGCCCGCCCGGTAGCCCGTCTCCTCGACCAGCTCCCGTCGGGCCGCGTCGATCTCGGACTCGTTCGGGCCCCCGCCGCCCTCCGGGATCTCCCACGAGTAGGCGTCGAGCGGGTACCGATGCTGGCCCACGAGGAGGACTCGATCACGCTCGTCGATCGCGAGGACCCCGATCGCCCGGTTGGCGAAGTGCACGACGCCGTAGATCCCGGGCGCCCCGTCGGGCCGGATGACCTCGTCGTGCCAGACGGTCAGCCAGGGGTTCGCGTATGCGACCCGGCGATCCAGGCGTCGCCAGGGACTGTCACCCGCCGCGGGCTGCACGACGTCGTGGCTCGGCCGCGTGCCGACTTCGATCGAGCTCCCGCCGTGGTCGCCCACCGAATCCGGCGCGACCTCCGATCGTGGTTCGCGTGGCATGGACACCCGGCCATCGTAGCCGGCAACCTCCGCGGCGGCCGATCTCCCGCACGTCGAGCCTCGTCGGATCGCCGTGACGCCCGGTACGATGGAGCGCGTGGACAACGCGGCGGCGATCCTCGAGATCGGAGTCGTCCTGCTCGCTGCCGCCGCGCTGGGGGCCGCGGCGCGGCGGTTCGGCCTGCCCGCGGTCGTCGGCTACCTCGTGCTCGGGATCGCCGTTTCCCCGTTCACGCCGGGCTACGTCGCAGATCGCCACCAGATCGAGCTCCTGGCGGACGTCGGCGTGGTCCTCCTCCTCTTCGAGGTCGGCATCGAGGTCGATCTCCTCCGGCTTCGACGCGAGCAGGCCGGGCTCCTGTGGGCGGCCCCGGCCCAGGTTGGGCTGACCACGGCGATCGCCGGCGGGGCGATCTGGGCTGCCGGGATCGCCCCGCTGCCGGCCGCGGTCCTGGGGCTGTGCATCGCGCTTTCGTCATCGGTCGTCATCGTGAACATCACGCGCAGCCGTCGCCGCACCACCGACCCGGCGACCGAGGCGGCGCTTCTCGGCTGGAGCGTCCTGCAGGACGTGACCGGCGTCGCGGCCGCGTCGATCCTCCTCGCGGCGCTCGGCACGGGAGGGCGCCCGCTGCCGGTCGCGCTGGCCGGCCTCCTTGCGTTCGCCGCGGTCGCGATCGGGACGGCGTGGCTCCTGCCGCGCATGCTCCACCCGCTGCACGACCAGCATGACCTGTTCCTCGTCGTCTCCGTCGCGTCCGGGCTGGTCCTCGCCGGGCTCGGCGCGGTCGGCTTCGGCGTGCCCCTCGCGCTGGCCGCGTTCGTGGCGGGCCTCGCGATCGCGGAGGGTCCCACCACGGCCGAGGTGCGGCAACGGTTGCTGCCCTTCCGGGATGTCTTCGCGGTCCTCTTCTTCGTCGCCATCGGCATGCTGATCGATCCGCGCCAGCTCGCAGACGGAGTGTCCTGGCTCCTGTTCTTCCTGGCGCTCATCGCGATCACGAAGGTGGGGCTGAGCTATGCCCTGGCGCGAGCCGCACGGCTTCCCGGCCGGGCACTCCAGGTGGCGGTCGGGCTCGGCCAGGTCGGCGAGTTCAGCTTCGTGCTCGGCTCGGTCCTGCTCGCGGCGAAGGCGATCGACCTGCCTGTCTATGTCGCGCTGGTGGCCGCCGTCGCGATCTCGATCGCGGTCAGTGCGGTTGTCGTGCGACTCGTCGTCAGGCGGCCCGTCGCCGCGTAACGACCCCATAGCCGCGTGACCGTCGCGGTCAACGCGATCCGGCAGAGGGTGCGCCCCGCGGCGCTACCCGGCGGCGGCCTCGTGGGGCACGGGCGCCTCGGCGGCGGGGACTGGCTCGGGGCCGTGGCGCGTGTCCGGGAGCAACGCGCTGAAGAGGACGCCGAGGACGACGAACGCGAGCGCCGCGTAGCCGGCCAGGTGCGTCGCCGAGACGAACGCGTCCTCGATCGGAGCCACCATGCGCGGCAGAGCGGCCACGAATGCCGGGTCGGCGAAGCAGGCTGCCTGGTCCGGCACGAGCGCCCCCTGCCCGACGAACCCCGCGCCGTCGGCAGCCGACGGGTTCCTCAGGGCCGGCAGGATCTGGCCCGCGGATTCGTCGACCAGCGACACGACCAGCTCGCGGCATTGAACCGGGACGTCGGGGAGCGACGCCGCGAGGTTGTCGCGACTCCCGCCGACGAGCGCGGCGAACAGGACCGTGCCCAGGATCGCGACGCCGAGCGCCGAGCCCACCTGGCGCATCGTCGAGTTCGTGCCCGACGCAAGGCCGGAGCGGCTCCCCGGGATCTCGGAGAGCACGATGCTCGTCAGCTGGGCCGTCGCGAGACCCACGCCGATGCCGTACACGAAGAGCGGCGCCGCAAGCAGGAGCCCGCTCGTATCCCGGCCGATCAGGAACGTCGTCACGAGGATGCCCACGGCCTCGAGCGACATCCCGAGGGTGACGGCACGTCGAGGGCCCCAGCTGCGGGCCACGCTCACGGCGAGCGGCGCCGCCGCGAACGAGCCGAGCGCGAGCGCGAGGAACGCGAGTCCCGTCTCGAAGGCGGTATACCCGATGACCCCCTGGAGGAAGAGCGGGAGCGCAAACAGGAGGCCGAACTCGCCCAGGCTGACGATCGTGCCGGCGAGGTTCCCGTAGCGGAAGGCCCGAAAGCCCCACAGCGAGAAGTCGAACAGGAAGAACTTCCCGGCCCGCTGCCGCCGGATCTCGATGATCGTGAAGAGGAGGATCGCGGCGACGCCGACCCCGATCGCGATCGGGACGATCGAGACCGATGCGAGCGGCCAGTGCCAGTCGAGCACGGCGAACGGGTGGTTCGCGTTTGGCCCCCACCAGCCGTACGTCCGGCCCTCGATCAGGCCGAACACCACGCCGCCAAGACCGAGCGTGATCAGGATGAACCCGGGCAGGTCGAAGCCCAGCCTGGAATCCTCGTCGCGCGACTCGCGGATGTACACCAGCGTCCCGATGACGGCGAGGATGCCCACCGGCAGGTTGAGGAAGAACGCCCACCGCCAGGACAGGTTCGTCGTCAGCCAGCCGCCGAGGAGCGGCCCGATGGCGGCCATCCCGCCGATCACGGCTCCCCAGATCCCGAAGGCGATCGCGCGGTCCCGTCCCCGGAAGTTGGCGTTGAGGATCGACTGCGTGGCCGGCAGGATCATGGCCCCGCCCAGGCCCTGGACGAGCCGCGCCGCGATCAGCATCTCGCCGCTGCTCGCCACGCCGGCGACCATCGAGGCCAGCACGAACAGGACGAGGCCGGCGAGGTACATGGCGCGGCGTCCCAGCACGTCGCCCATCCGGCCGAGCGTCACCAGGAGCGCGGCGAAGACCAGGGTGTAGATGGCGTTCACCCACTCCGCCGCCGTCGAGTCGAGCTTGAGGTCGCGGATGATCGAGGGGACCGCCACGTTCACGATCGTCGCGTCGACGATGATCATCGCGACGCCAAGGCTCAGCATCGCGAGCCCGAGCCACCGGCCCCGGCCCTCCGTGTGCATCGACATCGATTCCGCGGCCTGGTTTGTCATCCCGTGGTGCTCCCGAGCTCCCGGCATCCGGTCGGCACATTCGAGGATTCGCCTCGCGCGCAGATGGCTCCGCGCGACGAGATGGTTCGTCTCGTGCCGATGGTTGCTTTACACAATGGTTTCTCGCCGATGATACATCGGAGGGTCCGGGCCCGCACGGGACCGACCGGCAGGAGCCCGAGCCGGGACGCCGAGTGGCCCGGCCGCCGCTTCCGTGCCCGCGCTCAGGGGTTCAGTCGGGCACGAGGCAGCTCATCGACGGCGCGACGCAGGAAGGTCCGCACGGCGGCCCGACCCACGGGATCGAGCGGGGCAAGCGCACGCTCGATCGCCTCTGCGCGCCACAGGTAGGCGCGGTCGACGATGGCGCTGGCCTCCGGCGTGAGGGACACGTGGACGATTCGGCGATCCGTCCGGTCGGGCATGCGCTCCACCATCGCGGATTCCTCGAGCTCGGAAACGACGCGGCTCGCCCAGCCGATCGAGATGCCGAGGCCATCTGCCAGCTCGCCGATGGTTCGGGTTCCGTGGCGCCCGATGTGCATCGCCGCGCGGATCGCGTGGGCCGATACCGGCGGGCGCGAACGGGACTGGCCCCGGTGCGGCCTCAATTCGGCACCGTGCACGTCCGGCTCGACGCCATGCACGTCGGGCCGCCCACCCGGGGCATCCGGCTCCGTGCCCGGATCGACGTCGCGGGTCGCGTACACGACGTGAATCAACTCGACCAGCAGCCGTCCGACATCGATTGCATCGTCGGATGGCGTGTCGCCCTCGGTGGCCATGGGTACGATCGTAGCGAAACAGTTTCGTCCGTGCGAGCCCGGGCGTGGATCGTCCCCTGTCGGTGGGGAGCGCGGTCGAGCGACCGACCTGGAAGGCGGCGTCCCCGGCGTCGACCTCAGCCGATGTGCGCTGCCGCCATGAACCCGAGCAGCGCGCCGACCACCGTGACGACGGGGACGAGCAGGACCAGCAGCAGCAATGCGACCGACGTCGCGACGAACAGCGGGACCATCGATCCGGGACCTCGAGCTCGATCTCGAGCGAGATCAATCGGCCCCAGTGTCCGGCGGCCGGGCCGCTGCGTCATGACGGTCCGTCATTCCGGGCAGTCAACCTCGGTCAACGAAGAGATTACGGCCCGTAATGACACATCGGGGTGCGGGGGGCCAGAATCCCGCATCGATCCGGCAGCGCCGCCGATCGGGGCCGGGTCGACGAGTCTCGAACGCTCCTGCCTGCCCCGGTGTCGGTGGATCCCCCTCCGCGCGCGACGCCGGGGCAGGCGATTTCCTTCACTGAAGGTGGCGGAGGTCATTCCGGGGCTTCCGCGATCGCCCGACCGACCTCTTCGAACGGGATGGATGGCCAGGGCGCGCCGCGCTTCGCGAGGTACTCGTTCGCCCTGCGCCGCCCGAGCCGGTAGAAGGCGAGCATGTGCAGCGGTGCGCCAGCGTGCGGCATCTGGTCGGTGCCGGCACGGCCGTTCGCCGTCACGAACTCGGTCACCCTGAGCACGACGCTGCCGCCGTCGGCAACGAGCTCGCCCTTCAGCACCACCTGCCGCAGGCCCTCGAGCCGGTCGTCGTGCACGTGGAACAGGAGGCACGCCAGCCCGGTCCGTCCGTGTGCGAGCGGTGGCAGCACGCGGAACAGGACGCTCGCGCGAGCCTCATCGAGCTCGACGGCCACGCGCACGCTGACCGGATACCCGGACGGGTCGACCCAGCTCAGGACGCCGGTGGGATACGACAGCACACGCTCGGCCAGGCGCCTATCCCACATCGTCGAGCTCGATCACCTGTGGCATCGCGGCGAAGTCGCCCCCGGGCCAGACGAGGATGCGCCGGGGCGTGACGGTCAGCGAGATGCGCTGGAACAGGTACCACAGGAACAGCTTGCGGACCACCCGGTTGCTGGTGAATCGCCGGCTGTCGGGCTGACGCTTCGAGACCGTCTTGAACAGCCCGATGATGTCCGGCGTGTAGTCGAGCACCTCGGCCACGGCCGCGTCGCCCTGGACCAGGACCGCCGGCGGATGGTCGAGGCGGGAGCCGGTCGGGTCCGAGTAGAGCAGCGAGACCTGCGGATGGCGACGGGCATTGAATGCCTTGACCGGGAAGGCGATCGACACGGCGCACACGATGTGCCCCTCCGCCACGTCCAGGTACGGCACGGACGGCCAGGTCATCGGCTGGCCCTGCCGGTTCACCGTTGTGAACTCGCACGTGTAGAAGTCGCGCAGGACGGCTTCGACGTCGGGCGGCAGCGTCAGCCCGGCCATGCAGGCCCGTCCCCGCGCACCTCGCCGCCGACCCGGCGCCCCCGCATCGCTAGGCCGTCACCGCGGGTCCCGCCGGAAGCGCGAGACCGCCGCGCTTCGATTCCATCGCCGCGTACAGCCTGAGCAGGGCGACGAGGAGGAGCGCCAGACCGCCCACGAAGATCCAGGTCATCGGGCGGTCCTGGTTGAAGTCGCTCCACGCGCGCGCTGCTCCGAGGAGGATCAGCGCCACACCGATCGCCTGGCTCTGGAGAAGGATCCGCCAGGAGCCCCAGCGCGCATCGGTCGCGTACATCAGCCCGAGCACGCCCGGCAGCGCGAACCAGCCCCCGATCACCCGTGACGTCAGCGGGGTGAGCGTCCAGGGCCAGACGCTTGCGGCCGTATCGGGGAGCAGGAACATGAACAGCGCCATCGCGACCAGTGCCAGCCCCACGCCAAGGGCGGCCATCCGGACCGGGGCCGGGACGGTGACGTCGCCCGGGACGAGCGTGCCCGGGTCGGTCGCCCGGTTCCGGAGCCACAGGAGCGGCACGATGATCGGCGTGACCAGGTAGAGGATGAGCCACGCAAAGAACGAGACGTGCTCGTGGTTGAACTTCTCCCAGCCGAGCACCGTGGCACCAGCCATGAACCAGGTGAAGGCTGCGATCGGGAGGAATCCGAGCGTGTAGGAGCTCCATCGACCGCCCATGACGAGCCGGACGAAGAAGTACGACCCCGAGATGTAGCCCCCGCCCATCATCAACGGGGTCATCGCCGGCCTGATGGTCCAGGCGAAGAGCTTCTCCGTGTCGTTCGGGAAGACGTACAGGATGATGAAGGCGACGATGAGGAACGGAGGAATCAGCGCCCCGATGATCCTGGTCTCCGGGAACAGGCGATCGTCGCGCACCATCCACCCCCCTCATGATGATTCGCCGAGATCCGTTGCGCGGGAGTATCGCAGGTCACGCGGCGATCGCAGTGTCCAAACGCGCGATCGCCCGGGGCGGGACCCGAGTCTTTCGGACCGTGCCTGACCGGCATCGATCGCCCGGCGGCGGCCGAACGGCACTGGACGCTGGCGGATCAGGAGCACACGGTTCGAGGCGTCAGTTTGTCGATGCCAGCGGCGCGTCCAGCCACGAGTCGATCGGGTCGCCGAGCCGCGCGGAGTCGCTGGTGGACCTGGATTCGCCGACCCGACGGAGGCGCATCATGACGCTCAACCGGACGATCCTCGGGCCACGGGGCGCGTCCTTCGGGGCTCTGGTTCGGGCCATGCTCATCATCGCGGCGGTCATCGTCGTGATGCTGGTCCTGACCGCGATCTTCGGCGTGCAGCAGCTTGGCCCATCTCTCGAGATCACGCCTGATCCTGCATCCGGCCTCGGACTGCCGTTCTGACGTCGGGGGCTTGAGGTCCCTGGCGGGCCGCCGCCGCCCGCTGCTGGCCTCCCGGCCGCAGCTGGCCTCCCGGCCGCTGCTCGCCTCCTGGCCGCTGCTCGCCTCCCGGCCGTTGCGATGTTCGTTCGGAACCGCCGCACGAGAGCCCGACCGGTCCGTGCTACCGTGTCCCACCTGTTCATGAGGCCCGGCTTCCGGCGCACGTGAACGCGGCGTCCGGCAGAGCACGGTGACGGCTCGACCGGAGGACAGACGCAGGGGAGGGAACGCGATGCTGGCCCGGTACCGGAACCTGGCGACACCGCTCGCGCTGGTCGCGGCGGTGATCCTCGTCTACATGGAGAACCCCTGGTTCTTCCCCAAGGATGGCACGATCGAGAACGACGTCGCGACCGTCGCGTTCTGGGTCCTCACGATCGTCGTGCTGATCCTCATGTTCGAGGATCGCAAGTCCCCCGGCGCCGAGGTCGTCAACGTCGAGGGACCCGCATTCGCGCGGTACCTCTTCAGCAACACCACGGCGGGCCTGTTCTGGCTGCCGATCCGCATCTTCCTGGGCTTCGAATGGGCGGTCGCGGGCTGGCACAAGCTGTCCGGCGCGGGCTGGATCGATGGGGGCGGGGCGATCCTCGGCTACTGGCAGAAGGCGGTCGCGGTCCCGGCCCAGGGCTCCGCGCCGATCACGTTCGACTGGTACCGCTCGTTCCTCCAGCTCCTCATCGACAACCACGCCCAGGGTCTGTTCGGCTGGCTCATCGCGGTCGGCGAGCTCGCCGTGGGCAGTCGCCCTCCTCGTCGGGGCGCTCGTCGGGGTCGCGGCCTTCTTCGGGGTGGTGATGAACATGTCCTACCTGCTCGCCGGTTCGACGTCGTCGAACCCGGTCATGTTCGCGCTTGCGATCGGCCTGATCCTGGCCTGGAGGGTGGCCGGGTACTACGGCGTCGACCGCTACCTCCTGCCGCGCCTCGGCGTGCCTTGGCGGGCGAAGGTGGTCATCCCGAGTCGATCGTGAAGCGAAGCCGCTTCTGAATCCCGCGCGGCAGCTGCCCGGGTCGGGGACGCGCTCCTCAGATCGGCCGACGTGAGCGGCTCCGGCGGCGCCTGGCTCCGCTCGATCCTGCCGAGTCGATCGCCACGATGCTGATCGAGCCGTCCGCCTCGAGCGTGGCGAGCTTCAGCTCCTTGACGTCGTCGAGCCCGTGCTCGCGCAGCGCCGCCTCGACGTCCACGAGGTCGAGGCCCTGACCCTCGAGCACCGGGAACAGCCACGCGCCATCGCGGCCGATGACCGTCGGCGCGGACTCGAGGAGCCGGCGAATGAAGGAGCTCCGCACCCGTAGCTCGGCGACCGCTCGGTTGAGGACGAAGATCGTCAGGATGATGATCAGCCCACCCGGGATCGACGCATCCGACCCCGTGATCGCCGGCTGGAGCGCATTCGCGGCCAGGAGCACGAGCGCGAGGTCGAAGAGCGTGAACTGGCCGACCTCGCGCTTGCCGAACAGGCGAAGGGCGCCGAAGAAGATGAAATAGATGATCGCCGCCCGTGCCA
Organism: uncultured Chloroflexia bacterium; assembly: GCA_963734535.1. Lineage (GTDB taxonomy): Bacteria > Chloroflexota > Limnocylindria > Limnocylindrales > CSP1-4 > CTSoil-043. The sequence goes on from CAVTHS010000008.1 coordinate 87,112, forward strand.
CGAGCTCGAGCGGCGGCGTACCGAGCGTCCACATGCGGCGGCTCCTCGGGTCGGGACGCGATCAGCTGGTCGATGGCTGCGCCGTGCTGCGGCGCCCGGCGCCGTGCTGCCTGGCGCCGTGCTGCCTGGCGCCGTGCTGCGGTACCAGGCACCGGGCTGCCGGTGCTGCGGGCTCAGCCCCTGGCGCGCATCCGGTTGTTCTTGGCGTCGTGGGTCACCTCGGCGAGACCGAGCGCCTCCAGGAGCGGCGGCATGTACACGCCGAACCGCCCGCGCAGGCCCTTCTTGAGTCCGTACCAGCCGCCGAGCGGGTTCGACTCCGAGCGACCCCACGCCTCCACCGACCCATCGGGCGCGGGCTTCTGCTCATCCGCGCCGCCGAGCGGCATCCAGTCGCCGTGCGCCTTGAGCATCGCCTGGAGGTCGTCGATCGCCCGGGCGTCGTAGAGCAGCTTCGTCCCGCCGACCTGGCAGACGATCACCGGCGGATCGGCCGTGTCGTCGCGGTACATCGTGTACTCCGATGTCCCGGGCGGGGTTCTCAGGACCCACGGGTCGTCCTTGGTGCCGGTGCCGGTCGCCATGTCGCGTCCCCTCCAGGTTGCCCTTCGCCGTTCGTCAAGATGACAAGTCTGCCATCGTTCGTGCGATCCGAAACTCGTTGACTCGAACGCCGGCCAGGCCCGTCCGGGGCCAGTTGGCGAACCCGGCGGATGGCATGTCTTCGTGTCCGCGCGATCGTTTGCCTCGCGCCGCCGAGCCCGCCGAGCCCGCCGAGCCCGCCGCGCTCGCCGCGCCCGCCACGCCGCGCCGCGCCGCGCCGCGCCGCCGCGCCACCGTGCAGCCGCGCCGCGCCCCGCGAACGCCCCCGCGCGCCACGCCGCCGCGTCCCCGCACCGCCACGCCGCAAACGTCGCCCGCGAACGTCCTCGGTAAGTCCGGGATGAGCGCCGGGAGAGCGACCGTGGCGATGCTGCCACCGTGAATGATCTGACGGTCGGCCGCGCCATCCGGCTCCTGCGCCGGCGTCGCCGTTGGCGTCAACGCGACCTGGCAGCGAGGGCAGGCGTGAGCCAGCCGACCGTCTCGGCCCTCGAGCGCGGCCAGATCGCTTGCACGCCCATGAGAACCTTGCGAATGGTCCTCGACGCCCTGGACGCCACCGTGTGGCTCGACCTCTCGTGGCGGGGCGGCATCATCGCCCGACTGCTCGATGAGCGCCATGCTGCGCTGGTTGGCGCCGTCGCGGGATCGCTCACGACCTGGCGCTGGGAGGTCGTCCCCGAGGTGTCGTACTCCGAGTATGGCGAGCGAGGCTCCATCGACCTGGTGGCCTGGCGCGGGGACTCGCGCACGCTCCTCATCGTCGAGGTCAAGACAGAGCTGGTGTCGGTCGAGGCGACCCTTCGCAAGCTCGACGAGAAGGTTCGCCTGGGACCGAAGATCGTCGGCGAGCGCCTTGGCTGGCGCCCTGCTGTCGTTGCCCGTCTGCTCATCCTGCCGTCCGATCGAACACAGCGACGGCATGTCGAGCGGCACGCCGCGGTGCTCGAACGCGCTCTGCCGATCCGCGGGCGCGCGATCCGGTCGTGGCTGCACGACCCTCGGGGGCCGGTCGCCGGTCTATGGTTCGTCTCGGTGGTCGAGGCCGCCTCGGCACGCACGAACCCTTCGGCACGCACGAACCCTTCGGCACGCACGAACCTGGCCGGCCTCGGCTGCGCGCGCGACCGGGGATGGGACCGCCGCCATACGGCGGGGGGTTCCTCGCGCGAATTCAGCCGGGGCGGCGGCTCGGCGTACGAATTGAGCCGCGGGCGACGCCACGACCCGGACCCGGCACCAGCACGCCTCCCGGCCGCAGCGTGCCGGCCCGCCCGGGAGTCCTGGCCGACCGTACGGCTCACGCCGGCGCTTCCACGCTCCGCTTCGTGTCGAATATCGGCCACACCAATGCGGGGATTGGACGTGACACGTGCCGCGGCGGCCCGATCCACGATCCTGGCTCGGCGCCCGAGCGAGGGAACGGCAATCGGCGTTCCACCGGCCGCCGACGCCGGGCGCAGCGCCGATCCGGCAACAGCGCGGCTGGCATCTGGCAGGATTCTGGCTGGAGCGCCGATCCGGCAGCAGCCCGGCTGATATCCGACACGGAATCGCGCCCGGGCCTCATCCGGCAGCAGCCCGGCTGATATCCGACACTGAATCGCGCCCGAGCATCATCCGGCAGCAGCCCGGCTGATGGATGGCACGTTTCCGATGTCGAAGCCACCCGGGCCCGCACGCAGACCGCGTCGCCACCCTGGGAGCCGGAGCCGCCGGAGCCGCCGGAGCTGCTGGAGTTGCACGGGCCGCCGGAGCTGCTGGAGGGGCACGAGCCGACGCAGCGGCACGAACCGACGCAGCGGCACGGGCCGCCGGAGCTGCTGGAGGGGCACGAGCCGACGCAGCGGCACGAACCGACGCAGCGGCACGGGCCGCCGGAGATGCTGGAGGGGCACGAGCCGACGCAGCGGCACGGGCCGCCGGAGATGCTGGAGGGGCACGAGCCGACGCAGCGGCACGAACCGCCCTGGCCGCACGGCTCTGCGAAATCCGCCGCGAGGCAGGGCCCCACAGCCCTGCGTCCTATTTGATGAGTGCGAGCACCTTCGGAACGAGCGCCTCGTCGGTCGTCTCGACGTCGAAGGCGACGGTGGCGTTCGCGTACACGTAATCCGCCGGACCCTGCGTGTAGCCGATCTTCGTCAGCTTGTGGCCGGCGATCGTCACGGTCGAGCGCGTCGGCGTCTCCGTCGTGTTCGTCATCCAGCTGGCGACGACCGCCGCGGCGAGATCGGTTCCCGGCACGCCATTGACCCGGAATGCGAAGAGCCGTACCTGGAGCGCGCCGGTCGCGTCATGGGACTCGGCGATCTCGAGGTCGGCGGCCGTCTTGCCGAGCTTCCCGAGCGAGGTGATCAGCGACCGGCTGGTCTCGTCGGTTCCGAGGGCGGCGGTCCCTGAAACGCTCTGGCTCGTCATGGGGGCGCCGTCAACGGTCACTGGCAGGAGCGCCTCGAGGTCGGGGGCGACGTGGCTCACCGGCGCTGGGCTGGGGCTCGGGCCCACGCTCGGAATCGCGCTCGGCTCGACCGACGCCAGGGCCGCCGGGGAGGCGCCGGCGCCCGGGCTCGCGCTCGTCGAGGAAGGTCGCGGGCTCGCCGAGAGGGCCTGGACCATCGCCGCGTCGACGGCGCCTGCGACCGACTCGAGGACCGCCTGGTCCACCGTGGTCGGTGTCGTGATGTCGGCGACGAGAATCCCGCGGCGGACGAAGATCGTGTTGCTGACGGTGCGCGTGCTCGTGACGGCCGCCGACTCGTCGCCCAGCTGTGGCACGCTCATGTCGGTCGAGCCGGCGCCCACCGCGGAGTCGTGGTCGCGGGCGAACGCAAGCTGGGCGTCGGTCCCGTAGCAGCTGATGCTGATGAACGCGGTGGGTGCCTGCGTCCCGTCCGACGGAGTCGGTCCGACGAGCGTCGTCGTGAGAACGTCGACGAGGAACCGCGTCGAGGCGATCGCCCAGCCCGAGGGGAGCGACGTCGCGCTCGGAACCGCGTACCAGGTGACGGTCCGGCAGGCCTTCGCGTCCGCCTGGCTCGATGAATCGGACCCGCGAACGAGCACGATCGCGACAGCGACGACGGCGACCAGCATCGCGACGATGCTCAGGGCCGCCGCCACGACGACGGTGCGTCGATACCGGTCGCCCGACCCCACCGCCTCGCGGTCCCGTCGGCTCATCCCCACGATCCGCTCATGCGCCGGCCGCGAGTCATGCGCCGGCGGCCGCGCAGGCGCCGGCCGCCGAGGCCACGGCCGCCGAGCAGGCGCCGGCCTCGAGTCATGCGCCGGCGACCGCGCAGGCGCCGGCCGCCAAGCAGGCGCCGGCCGCCGAGGCCACGGCCGCGTGCATCAACCATGCGACTCCCTTCGAGGTCGGCTGACGGGCCGCGCAACCGCACGATCGACGGGCCCGAGCGGCCACTGTACCGCGGCGCCATGGCGAGAGCGCATCGTGCTGACGGCGAGCTGGAACCATGGAACCGGTGCCCGGCCATCGCCGGAACGTTCGCCCCTTCGGGCAGCCCGGCTCGGCAGCCTGGCGGATAGCATTCCTCACTGATGGACCGGGTCATGAGTCCGGCGTCCCCGGGCCCGTCCTCCGACGGCCGTGGCCCCGGCGCGCCCCGACGGACGCCGGCCCGGCCGCACAGCGTGGAGCCCACCCGGTCGCGCAGCGCGGAGCCCGCGCGGCTGCCCGAACCAACGCCTCGCGAAGGGGCGGTGCACGCCCGTATGCCTGCCGAGGCACACGTGCTGGCAGGGCCCGTGGCGACGCCGGCGGAGGTCTTCCGGCTGCAGGCGCTGGCGGGCAACCGGGCCGTGGCGGGCCACCTGCAGCGGCTCACCGTCCAGCGCGAGGCCACGACCCCGACCAGCTCCGAGCTGGACGCTGCCCTCGACGCCAAGGACAAGGGGAAGGTAAAGGGCTGGTCCGAGTTCCCCCACCTGACGCAGGGCCAGCTTACGAAGATCGTCGACCTCATCACCGACACCTGGGTCGTGGGTCCGGTCGACGAGGCGACGCTCGAGGCGGCATGGCGGGCGTATGGGCCCGAGGGAAGCCTCACGGAGAAGGACCACGACCTCTGGGTGCGATGCCTCGATCGCGGCGTGAGCCCGCTCCGGGTCCCCTGGATCTACGAGCTGCGAACGCAGTTCGCCCAGGACACCCGCGACCACGCATACCGGACGCTCGAGACGAACGACCAGTACCTCAAGGACGAGGCGACGACGCTGGGCGTCGCCGTGGACGGGGGCGGGAAGCCCGCCGAGCCAGCCGTGCCGGCAAAGACACAGGAGCAGCAGGTCGAGGATCGCCAGAAGGCGGCCCGCCTGATCCGCGACCTCCAGCGAGCGCGCGCCGCCCTGCTCCAGATCGAGTGCGGGTACGCCGAGCCGGAAGGCCACCAGCAGGCGGACCAGCCGATGACGCCAAGCGGCACGCGCGTCAAGTTCAACCCCGACGCGCCTCCTCCCGGGAAGACGAATGGCAACGAGTCGCCCCCGATGGCGCGCTACGAGGAACTGAAGGCCGCCGACAGCGCGGCGGACGGGGTCATCTCCGCGATCGCGAGCACCAGCCCCGCCCTCTTCGCGATGCTCGCTCAGGGAAACCTCGACGCCTTCGCGGATGCGACGGACACCAGCGTCGCCCAGGCCCAGGTCGCCGCCACGTTCGCGAAGGTCCTGGCCGCGATCAAGGAGACGCGCGCCAAGCTCGAACCGCCCGGCGCGGACCTGCCCTTCCAGCATCTCAAGCCGGTCCACGAGCGCCTCTTCACGGACCCATCCAAGCCGCGCTGGGGGAAGCCATTCGCGAAGGCCGAGGCGCAGCGCTACGTGGAGGATGAGAAGGGCAGCGAAGCGCAGATGCAGGCGGCGCTCGGGATCGCCGCGCTCGTGCTCCTCATCACGATCTCCATTGCCAGCGGAGGGTCGGCCTCCATCGCCGTCACGCTGCTCTCCGACATGGTCCAGGTCGGCGCGTCGGCGGCGAGCGCCGGGATGAGCTGGGAGAAGGCGAACACGCTCGCGACCGCGGCCTCCACCACCACGCGAAGCGATCTCGCGCTCGTCGACAAGGGTGAGGCGGACAGCGCCCAGGCCGAGGCCGTCCGCGACACGATCTTCGCGCTCGTCGATGTCTATGGAGCCGGCAAGGGGCTCGTGAAGGCGGCGATGACTGGGATGGAGGCCAAGGCCGCCCTGGCCGGGCTTCGGGCGACGCAGGCGGACGTGTCGAAGCTGCGCGGCCTCGAACAGCTCAGTGTCGCGGAACGGGAGACCACGCTCGGAGCGGCGATCGAGCGGGATGGGGTCGCGGCCACGCTCGCGAAGTCGGGCAAGAGCGCCCAGGATCTCCTGGCGCTCGTGTCGAAGGAGGGCGCCGCGGGTACGCGCCTGGGCCAGTACGTGGCGATGCTCGCGAAGAACGGCGGGGCCGCGCTCAAGGAACTCGCGCCACGGCTCGGCAAGCTGACGGAGCTGACCGCGAAGGAGGCCGACGAGGCCGTCTCGACGGGGCTCGAGTTCTTCGGTCCGGGGCGGACGCTCGAGATGGCGGGTGGCTTCGAGACGCTCCAGGCCAAGGTCGGTCATGGCGCCCCGTCGCTCGCGCGAATCGAGACCTGGCGGGACGGCTTGAAGCGGGACCTCGGGACGTTCCTCGAGGAGCGCAGGGCGGGATCGCGTGGGACCGGCGCGGCGACCGACGTCGCCTCGAAGTCGGGCGCGATGACGTCCTCGGCCGCCGCGACTGCCGAGGACCTCCAGGCCGCACGTGCCTTCGTCGCGGCGCGCTCCGGCGTCGGCGCGAGCCGCGTCGACGAGATCCTGCAAATGGGGCTCGCCTCCGCGGAACAGCTCGAGAAGTACGCGGCAGCGGGTCCGGGGGTGCACGCCCTGTTCGAGTCCGCCGCGACTCGCGAGGCGCGCGCGGAGGCACTGCTTCGCCTTGTCAATGAGCGCCTCGGAGAGCGCGGCATCCCGCCGGCGACCTACGGCTTCCAGAAGGAGGCGGGCGCATCCTTCGAATGGAAGGAGTGGCGCGTCAACTTCAACGACGAGCTGCTTCGCAAGCCGCGCCTCGAGCCGAAGGAGTTCACCGAGCTCCTGGAGCACGCCTACCACGAGGCCCGGCATGGCGAGCAGTTCTTCATGATGGCGCGAGCCCAGGCGGGCGACGAGGCGACCCTCGCGTTCATCACGAAGAAGCTGGGCCTGCCCGAGAAGGTGGCCAGGCTCGCCCACGACGACCCGCTGTGGCGCGACGCGCCCGGGTTCGACGATGCGATGAAATGGTTCGAGAGCATCTACGGGGCGGGCAAAGAAGCCCGGTCGGTGACGCTCAAGACCCTCACCAGCACCGAAAAGGACTACCTGTCGAAGCGCGCGACCCAGGAGCTGGCCGAGTCGAACTACAAGGAGGTCCAGGCCGCGCTCCAGGGCGGTACCGCGACGGCCGCGTCGAAGGATCGGGCGCTGGCCCGCTGGAGCTCGGCCACCACCGAGGCCGACGCGGCATACAAGCCGTACGAGGATGCATTCAAGGCCTACAAGGACCTCCCGGAGGAGGCCGACGCCTGGAAGGTCACCGAGATGATCCAGCAGCGCCTCAAGGGCTATCGCGACGAGCTCGACGCCGCCGAGCGCGAGCTCCAGGAGGCCCAGACCCAGCGGACGCCCAACCTGGGTGGCGGAAGCACGCCGCCCGACACGACGCCGGAGCCACCGCCGACGCGACGAGAGGGGAACAGGAAATGACCCGTCGACCCGCTGCCGGGCCAGCGCTGACGGCGATCGTCGGGTCGGCGCTCGCCGCGCTGCACGACCACCCCGGGGATCCACTCGCCGTCGCCGGCGTCTTCGGCCCGGTGGCCGAGGTCGGCGCAGGCGAGCCCCCCGTTCACGTCCTCGTCGACCAGGTGGTTGCGGTCCCCGGCGCGGCGATGGCCCAGGTGATCCGAAGCGACGCCGGGTTCGACGTCGTCCTCGACCTCCGGGGGATCGAGGGTCGGGTCGAGCAGCTGGTCCGGGCATTCGGCCCGTCCGATCCCGACTTCGGCTTCCGCGGCGAGTCGATCTTCACCTGGCCGCTCGACGATCGGGCGAGCCTGGTGGCGTACTCGGACGACGGCTCGCTGGTGAATCGCATCGTGGTCCGCGAGGGCCGTCGCTGAGCGTGCTCCATTCCCCGGGCTGACGGCTTGACGGGCCGGGAGCCGTCGGTGCTGCACTGCCGACGCCCAGCCGGCTGCAGCGATGCGCTGCCGCCGTCTGCCCGCAACGGGCATGCCGAAGGAAGATGGCGCCCTGGCCCGCGTGCGACACCGACTCGGAGGCTGCATCACAGCCACCCATGGCCGCCGGACGTCCGGCGGCCCCGCGACGCGCCGGCCACCCGCAGTGGTGGTGGTAGGGTGAGCGAACCTCCCGGGCGCCGGGTCGTGCCGACCAGCGGCCGGCCCGCCTGGGACGCTGGACGCACACGGTCGCCATGACGTCCCCGCCGTTTCGGGTCGAACCCGTCCCCGTTCGCGGCACCGGCCGCGGGCCGATCGTGATCGCCGCCATCGCGGCGACGCTGGTTGCCGTCTCGATTGTCAAGCCGTGGCCGGGCGCCGATCCCGGTACGGCGGATTCGTCGCGGGAAGTCGTTTCGCCGGCTGCGGTCGCGGTGAACCCCGTGGTCGACGCGCCGCCCGCACCCCCCTCGCCGGGCAACGCCTCCCCCTCGGCAGGCTTCAGCTCCCGCTCGCCGGCCAACCTGGGGCCTTCCCAGGGGATCGCCGCTGCGGTGCGGGCACCACTCGCGCCGGGTCAGGTCGCCTGCGGCTCGTCCGGATGGGGTCTCGTCACGCTGGGGAGCCTCCTGCGTTGGACGGTCCGGACGTTGACCGCAATCACGCCAGTCGAGGCCTGGGGTCCCGGCGATCCCTCCATCCCCGTCCTCTCTCTGGGTGAATCGGACGTAGCCGGACTGGGCGCCTGCGCTCCATCGGTCTCTCCCGCGTCCGGGCAGGCGAGCAGGATCGTCGAAGCGTGGCGACGGAGCCCGGCTGGCACCATGACGACAACGGGTGCGGCGACGCCTCCCGGCCCCACGTCACTTTCGGGCGCCACAACGCCACTCTCGGGCACGGCCACGCTACGTTCGGGTGCGGCAGCGCCGGCGGCTCCTTGGGGCGCCGCGGCGCCCTCGGGCACGGCCATGACGTGGGAGCGCGTCACGCTCGCCCAGCTCGACCCGCTGCCGTCCGGCGGTCCGGCCGTCACCCGCCGGACGCCGGTGAGCGTCACCGAGCTGTCCCGCCCGGTTCCCGCGTCGCAGCACGGGCGCTGGCCTGCCGGGCGGTACGTCCTGGTTCTCGCGTCCCCGGACGCGGGCGCGGACCGCTGGATCGTCGTCGATATCGACGGGGCAACGTAGCGCGAGGAAGTGGGGGCGCCAGCAGCGAGCTTCGTTGCCGGGATTCGCCGTGGGCAGCCCCGATGGCGGCCGGCACGTCGCCCATCCTCACCCGGCCAGCCGGGAGTCCGAGAGGCAGCGCCGGATCGCGTCCAGCGAGCGGTCGACGTCGTCCGCCCGGGTCCACCAGTTGCTGACCGAGATCCGCATGACCGCCCTGCCGTGCCAGGTCCCGCCTCCGAACCACGCGGTGCCGTCGGCCTGGAGGCGCGCGACGACATCGCGCGTTCGATCGTCCGAATCGTCGAAGCGGATCAGCGCCTGGTTGAGCACGACCTCGTTGAGAACCTCGGTGCCGGGATCGGCGGCCAACCCTTCCGCGAAGCGACGAGCCAGCTCGCAGCAGCGCTCGACGAGCTCCACGACCCCCGATCGTCCGAGCGAGCGCAGCGCCGCGTAGACCGGGAACCCGCGCGCGCGCCGCGACAGCTCCGGGACGAAGTCGCCGGGGTCGCGCTCGGCGCCGGTGTTGAACGGCAGGTACGACGCGTTCATCCCCATCGCCGCGCGGTGCGCTTCCGGGTCGCGCACGAACACGAGCCCGCAGTCGTACGGGACGTTGAGCCACTTGTGCGCATCGGTGGACCAGGAGTCCGCCCCCTCGTACCCGGCGATCCGGTGGCGAAGCGACGGCACGGCGGCCGCCCAGAGCCCGAACGCCCCGTCGATGTGGATCCACGCGTCGGGCCGGAGCTCGCGCACGACGGCGATCGCGGCGGCGAGCGGGTCGAACGAGCCGCTGTTCACGTTCCCGGCCTGCAGGCACACGATCGTCGGACCGCTCGACCGGCCCAGGATCGTTCGCAGCGCGTCGAGGCGGATCCGTCCCTCCTGGTCGGCGGCGACGCGGAGCGGCGCCTTCTCGCCGAAGCCCAGCAGCCGGAGCCCGAGGAACACGGTGACGTGGGCATCCTCGCCGATCACGACCGAGACGCGGGGGCCGCCGTGCAGGCCGTCTGCCTCGACGTCCCAGCCGACCCGCCGCAGGACGGCGTCGCGCGCCGCCGCGAGCCCGGTGAAGTTCGCCATCGTGGCGCCAGTGGTGAAGCCAACCGAGGTGCCGCCGGGCAGGCCGAGCAGCTCGACGAGCCAGTGGGCGGCGATCGTCTCGACGGCCGCGGCCGCGGGCGACGAGACCGCCGACGGCGAGTTCTGGTCCCACGCGCTCGTCAGCCAGTCGGCGGCCAGTGCGGCGGGGAGACTGCCGCCGATCACGAACCCGAAGAAGCGCGGACCCGGCATCGCCATCAGCCCGGGCGGGACGTCACGCGCGAGGGTCTCGATGATCGCGCCGGCCGGCTCGCCGTGCGCCGGCATCAGACCCCCGAGCGCCTCCTGGATCGCCGCGGCGGCGACACGCGGCGCAACCGGACGACCCGCCAGGCCGGCGCGATGCTCGATCGCGAGCTCGGCGGTCCGGCGGAGCAGGTCGGCCGTCCCCTCGTCCGGATCGACCGGCCGGGCGGGAGCGTCGTCGGCCTGCCGGGCGCCCACGTCGCCGGGCGTGTCGTCGGCGAGCCGGGCGGCCGGCGCGTCGTCGGCCAGCCGGGAACGCGCGTCGTCGGCGGGCGTGTCGTCGGCGCGCCGGGCGGCCGGCGCGTCGTCGGGGGTGTCGTCCATATCCACCTCGCGTGCAGCCCCGTGCTGGACGGGTGTGTCGCCAATCATCGCGGCGCGGGGCGCCGGGGTCCAGCCCCTGTACGTCGGCGCCGGGGGCACGGACCGACCAGGGGCGCACAGCGCGCGGCATGCGGCGAGGCGGCGCGCGGCGTGGGCGAGGCGGCGTGGGCGAGGCGGCGCCGCCGCGTGCGCGTGCGGCGAGGCGGCGTGCGGCGTGCGGCGGCGTGGGCGTGCGGCGTGAGGCGGCGTGGGCGTGCGGCGTGCGCGTCGGGCCAACACCTTGTGTCAGCAAGCAGCCGGGCAAATCCGGGGACTGGAATTGTCACCGATTACGGCTGCGCCGACGATCCCGGGCGCGCGTCCGGAGCGTGGAACGGCCGCATGCGGCGGGTGGCAACAGCCCGCGGCCCGGACGGAGCCGACCTCGCAGCAGCCCGGCTGATATGTGGCATGAAGGGCCGGGGGCAACCCGAGCAGCCCGGCATATCTGGCACGAAGCGGCCGCGGGAGCAACCCGTAGCAGCCCGGCCGATTTCTGTCACGGAGTAGCCCCTGGGGCCGGACATCCGCGGATGGATGGCCGTGACCGGACCATTGACGCCTGTTCGGACGATCGCGTGGCGCAGACAGTGGGAACGTCCCGGGATCCCACCGGGGGTCCCCGTCACGAGGTCGCCGCGTCGCCCATGATCCGCGCCCGCCACCTGCCCATCCGCCGGACAGTGCCGCTGCCGGACGGGGCACGGCCGCCGGAAGCCGCGCGACACGTGCCGGACGGGGCACGGCCGCTGCCGGACGGGGCGCATCCCGAGCCGTATCGGCGCCTGGACGGCCGCAGCGTCGACGGCCGCAGCCTGGGCCTCGACCGGTTCCTGGTCGCCCTCGCGGCCCTTGGCTGGATCATCACCGTCGCATGGCTGGTGGCCGGCCTTGGAGACGATGCCGCGCGGCGAGTCGTCTCGGATGTCGGCGAGACCACGCTGGACCTGCTGGCGGCCGCGCTGGTCATCCGGGCCGGCCAGCGAATCGGCGTCCGACGGATCCGCCGCGGCTGGATCGTCGTCGGGGTCGCGATGCTCGTCTACGCCGTCGGTGACGGCACGTGGGCCTGGCTCGACATCACCGGCGGGAGCACGACCTCCCCGTCCCTGGCCGACGCGGCGTACGTCCTGTACTACCCGATCATCGTGGCCGCCCTCTTCATGTTCCAGCGTTCCTCGTCGGCCAAGCGCGATACGCTGCGCCTGACGATCGACTCGCTGATCGTGGTCATCGGCGGCGGCATCGTCGTCTGGCACACGCTCTTCCGGCCTGTCCTCACGTCACTGGACCCGGATCCCGTGAGCGCGGCACTCGCGCTGGGCTACCCGATCGGCGATCTCGTGCTCCTGTTCGGCGTCGCCGCGACCGCGCTGCGCCACCCGCCCGAGATCGATGTGCGGGCCCTGGTGGCGCTGGTCGGCGGTCTCGGGCTCATGTTCGTCGCCGACGTCGGCTACGGGCAGCTCAACCTCGTCGGGTCGTTCGGCTACGAGCGCTGGCCGGACATCATCTACCTGAGCTCGACGCTGATGATCGCCCTGGCCGGGTACTTCCAGGCGCATCCGTCCGCGTCGGATGACGGCCGCGGGACCACGCTCAGTCGCTGGCTCCTTGCGCTGCCGTACGTCGCGCTGGCGGCCGGCTACTGGGTCCTGATCAGCCTTGCCCTGGGCCAGGTGACAGGCGAGCTCATGGAGGTCCTCTACGGAGCCGTCGTGTTGACCGGGGTGGTCCTGGTCCGCCAGGAGCTCGTGCTCCGCGACAACAGCCGTTTGCTCGCCGAGCACGCCCGCCTCGTCTCGGAGGATCGCTTCCGGGCCCTCTCCGCCAACGCGTCGGATGCGGTCGTGCTCGTCGACCGCGCGGGTCTCGTGACCGACGCCACGCCGCAGGTCGGGCGCGTCCTCGGCATCGACGTCGCCCAGCTGGTCGGCCGACCGATCTCCCGGTTCGTGCATGCCGATGACGCCGGTCGCGTGGAGCAATTCATCGCGGACGTTGCCGCCGGACGCTCCGTCCCCGGGCCGCTCGAGTGGCGCCTGTGGGACCGGACGGGCGTCTGGCGCCAGATGGAGACCGTCGCAGCGAACCTCCTCGACGATCCCTCGGTCGGCCAGATCGTGCTGACGACGCGCGACGTCCGGGAACGCAAGACGCTCGAGCGGCAGCTCACCCAGGTGGCACTTCACGATCTCCTCACCGATCTCCCGAACCGCACGCTGTTCCGCGACCGCCTGGGCCAGGCGCTCGCGAGCGCCTCCGAGGCCGATCGAAGCACCACCGTCCTCTCGATCGGGCTTGATGGCTTCAAGCGGGTGAACGACAGCCTGGGGCATCCCGTGGGAGACCAGGTCCTCCAGGAGGTCGCCCGGCGGCTTCGGGCGTCGGTCGGCGCCGCCGACACGTGCGGACGCCTGGGCGGCGATGAGTTCGGGGTCCTTCTCGACGGCGACGCGCCGGCCGGGGCCGGGATGGCCGCAGCAGAGCGCACCCTGGCCGCGATCCGGGAGCCGATCGACATCCCCGGGCTGCCCACCCACGTGACCGCGAGCCTGGGCCTCTCCACCGCCGCCCCGGGTGACGCCGACGCGCGCACGCTCCTGCGAAGGGCGGATATGGCCCGGTCCGTCGCACGGAACGAGGGCGGCGACCGGGCCGTCGTCTTCGAGCCGGCCATGCGCGAAGCCGTGCAGGCCCGGTTCGAGCTGGAGCTCGAGCTGCGTCGCGCCATCGACCAGGCCGAGTTCGTGCTCAACTACCAGCCGATCGTGGATCTGCAGACCGGAGATCTCGTCGGCGCGGAAGCCCTCATCCGGTGGGAACATCCGACGCTCGGGCGGATCGCCCCCAGCGTGTTCATCCCGCTCGCCGAGGAGTCGGGGCTGATCGACGAGATCGGTACGTGGGTGCTGCGCACCGCGTGCGTCGAGGTCGCGCGGTGGGCCCAGCTGTCCTCGGGGCGGGTGCCCCGCGTGTCGATCAACCTGTCGGCGCACCAGCTCGCCGACCCGCAGCTCGCATGGACGGTCCAGGCGGCCCTGGCCCACGCCAGCGCGACGCCCAGCTGGGTCACCCTCGAGCTCACCGAGAGCATGCTCATGGTGAACAGCTCCGCTTCCCTCGAACGGCTGCACGCCATCCGCGCCCTCGGCGTCCAGATCGCGATCGACGACTTCGGGACCGGGTACTCGTCCCTCGCCTACCTGGAGCAGTTCCCGATCACCCAGATCAAGATCGACCGCTCGTTCGTGACGCCGCTCGACGATCCGCAACGGGGCGACGGCGTCGTCCACGCGATCATCGAGATCGGGGGTGCGCTCGGACTCACGACCGTCGCCGAGGGGATCGAGACGCGGACCGAGCTGCGCCGCCTGCGCGACCTGGGCTGCCCGCTCGGCCAGGGCTACCTCTTCTCGAGACCACTGGAGCGCGACGCCATGGCGGAGCTCGTCGCGCGCACGGGCGGGCCGGCGTTCGCGAGCGTGGCCGCGCTCGGCAGAGCGCCGGCTATGGTGGCGGTTCGGGCATAGGGGCGATTCGGCCGGCCGGCGCTCCGTCAGCCGGGGGTCGTCGCCCGTTCGTGGTCGGCTTCGTCCGCGTCCGCGTCCGCCTTCGTCCGGTGGATGGTGCCCGGGGCATGCTCGGGCGGGGCGTAGACCGTGTACAGGCGCATGTCGCCGGAGCCGGTGTTGACGAAGTTGTGTCGGGTTCCGGCCGGGACGTGGACGAGGCGACCGGGCCCGACGATGCTCCGTTCGCCGTCGAGGATCGCGGCCCCCTCTCCCGCCACGAACACCAGGACCTGGTCGACGTCCGGATGAACCTCATCGCCGATGTCGCCGCCGGGAGGGATGCTCATGACCACGACCTGGCTGTGCCGGGCGGTGGAGAGAACCTCCCGGAAGAGCGAGTTCTTCAACGCCCGCGCGACGATGTCCTCGTTGAATGGCACGTCAGGCCCCTCTCGTCCCGTTCACGGCCGGTCGGTCCGGCAACGGCCGGTGGTTCATCCGGCCGAACAGCGCCGTTGCGCCCGACCGGCGCCGAGGCGGCCGAACAGCGCCGCTGCGCCCGATCGGCGCCGAGGCGGCCGATCAGCGCCGCGGCGGCCGCCGGTCATCGATGAAGCGGCCGGTAGGGGCCACGGTCGTGTCCTGCGGGAACAGTCCAAACCGGATCGCGTGGCTCGCCCAGTCGGGGTCGGCCGGATCCCAGGTCTGCGTCGACGCGCCCGAAGCGTCGACCTGGGAGATCGAGCCATCCGCCCGCAGGACCAGCTTGCCGCCATCGGCCAGGTCGATCTCGCGATGCTTGAACCTGCGGCCGTGCGCCGCCGGGCTCGGCGAGGGGTGCGCCGCGTCCGGCGCCGCAGCGCACGTCGGCATTCGCCGGCATCCGGCGCCACAGCGGCCATTCGGCGCCGCAACGCCGGTCGGCATGCCGCAGCGCGCGTTCGGCGCGGGACGCGGCGAGGGCCTGGTCGGCTTCGGGTCGGTGCTCATGGGGTCGTCTCCTGCATGCCTCCAGCATGCGCCCGCACGGCCCGGAGCGCACGCCGCGACACGCGGGCGATCAGGGGGTCGGCTCCCGGCCCGGCTCCCCCGAAGACTCCTCGAGCTCCTCGTATTCGACCACCGTCCGGAAACCCATCCGCTCGTAGAGCGGCCGGCCGAGGGCGCTCGCCTGGAGGATGACGACCTCCACGCCGGGAGCAGCGTCCGCGATAGCGCCCCATGTCATGGCGGTCCCGTAGCCGCGCCCGCGGGCTGCCTCGATGGTCGCGACGTTGTAGATGCCCAGGATCTCGTCCGTGCGGACTGCCAGGCTCGCTGCCACCGGGAAGCCGTTCTCGGTCCCGATGTACGCGCGAACGTCCGGGTTCGCGAGCAGCGACGGCGGGAGCAGCCGTTCGACCATATCCGGCGGCATGCCGAAGCCCGCCGCGGCAACCGCCCGGTGGTCGGCCAGCCGCGCCTCGTCGGTGGCACGTCGGATGGAGAGAGCCCCAGGCGGTTCCGGCGCTCGTCCCGGCGACATGGCCATGCCGGGCAGCGTCCCGGTCCACGCGAGGCCGAGGCCCTCCGCGGCCGTCCGCGTCGTGGGGCCGAGATCGGTCCGCAGGTGGACCGTGAACGGGACGCCGAGCTCGCGGAACAGGGCGACTGCCGATTCGAGGTCCCGTGCGCCGGCGGGCAGCGGCTCGGTCACGAACGCGGCGTTGAAGAAGGCCAGCGGAAGCATCGTGGCCGCGACCGGGACGCTGCCGATCGTGCGGACGAGCGCGCCGTCGACGCCTCCGGTCAGCGCCATGAATGTCGCGATGAAGCTCCGGTCCACCGCCGCCGCCTCGTGTCTCCGGTCCATCTTCCTTCCCCATCGGTCGCCGGCGTTTCGGGGAGTCTCGCCAGCGGCTGGTCGGACGTCAACGGCATGTCACGGGGCGGCACGGCCCAGCGCCTGCGCTCCGGCACTGAGCAGAAGCACGATCGCGCCAAGCACGACCATCGCCGCTGCGCTGCGTGCGAGCCGGCCGACCGCGGCCGCCCTGGCCGCCTCGTCGACCGGCCCGGCGATGGCGGGCATGACCAGCAGGTCGAGATAGATGCCAACGCCGACGAGCGCCACGACGACCACGTGCTTGATGACGATCAGGGTGGACCAGGTGCTGTCGAAGAAGTGGCCGAACCCGGAGAATTGCTCGTCGCTGAGCATCAGGTAGAGGCCGGTGACAAGGAAGACGGCAACGGCGGCGATGAGCAGCGGCAGGGCACGCCGCTCGATGGCCGGGATGACCCGGCCGATGGCAGGCCCGTTCACGACGCTCCGCAGGACCGGGACCACGACCAGGGCAAGGATCGCGTAGTAGCCCAGGAGCACGACGGTCGCGAGCGAATGCAGCCAGACGGCCGCGGCCTGGACGACGTCCACCAGTAGCCCTCCACCGATCCGAGCGGGTGCCCGCCAGCGTGGCGCGCCGCCGAGCTCGCTGCGAAGGTGGGCCGTGCAACGGACCTGCCACCAGTGCGGAATTGCCCGAACACGCGGGGCGTCCGACCCGGCCACGGTCCGGCGAGCTGTTGACCCGGCGTCACGACGCGGGTTGGGTCGCGGCCGCGCTCCGGTCGAGACCCGGACGCGGCGTCAGTAGGACGCGTACGGAGAGGGGCTGGGCACCGGCGCCGGGCTCGCGGCGGGCTTCTGCGTCGGGAGCGTGCTTGGCTTCGCGGTCGCCCTCGCGGCGGGTGGGGTCGGCGAGCTGGTGCCGGTCTTCGCGGCCGGGCTCGGGGTCGCGTCCGCACGGCCCGCACCGGTGCCGTAGCCGTAGCCGTAGCGGCCCGCGGCGGGACTGGGCGCCGCAGCCGGGCTCGACGACGCTGCCGGTGCCGCTGCGGGAAGCGCCGCGGAGGGGGCAGCTGCGAACGAGGCCGCGGGCGCGAGGGATGGCGACACGACGGATGGCGCGGCCGGGCCACCGGCGGCGCTCGTGCAGGCCGCCGCGGCGAGCGCGACGACGAACACGAGTGCCGCAAATCGGCCGGGGTCAGGAGAGAGCGGCGATCGGGACATCGGACCTGGCTCCGTGGATGGCCGGGCGGTGGCGGCTCCTCGCGGACTCGCGTCGCTGCGCCCGTGCCACCTGCTACGCCGGCCGGCGACGGGCGGTTTCACGACCCGTCACAAGGGGCCGAGCAACCGTTCGGGCGCCGGGTTCTGCGCCTTCACCGCTCCCGGCCCTGTACCTTCCCGACGCCCGGCGCTCGGCGTTCCCGGGTTCCGGCGCTGAGCGACACCGACGCCGGGCTCCCGCCGGACTGGCCGTTCTCGCCAGATCGTGTATACTCCGACTGTTGCCGCAATGTAGTGGCAACTCTCGCGTGGTCGACCGTTCCTTCTCGAACAGACCGTGCGTCTGTGTTTGGTTCGGGAAGAGAAAAGGGTCACCATGACCACAGGAACCGTCAAGAAGGTCGTCTCCGACCGCGGCTTTGGCTTCATCACCGCTGAAGACGGCAAGGAGTACTTCTTCCACCGCAACGAGCTCACCCCCCCGCTCGACTTCGACCGGCTTGCCGGCGGCGAGCGCGTCGAGTTCGAAGTGCAGGCGAGCCCGAAGGGGCCGCGCGCCGCTCAGGTGCGCGCCGCCTGACCCCGCTGAGACGTCGCTCGCGCGACGACTTCGCACGAAGGCCCCGGTTCGCCGGGGCCTTTCGATTCCCCCCGGACCACGACCGGCCGCGCCTTCCTCCCTTCCGCGGGCCCGCTCCGGCGCCGACGGTACCCGGCTGCGCTGCCGCTCACGTCGTGCCGAGGAAGGCCTCCAGCTCAGCGCGCGTCGGCATGCCGCCCCGGGCCCCCGGGCGCGTCGTCGAGAGCGAGGCGGCCGCGACGGCCCGGCGAACGGCCTCCGGCAGGTCGAGCCCATCGGCCAGGGCTGCGGCCAGCGCGCCATTGAACGCATCGCCGGCACCGGTCGTGTCGCGCGGCGTGACGTCGGGCGCACCGATGGCGAGGGCCGGGACATCGACGCGCACGACCAGCGCTCCAGCCGCGCCGAGCGTCACGACGACGGCCGGCCCATTCGAGCCTGGTCGGCCGGCCGTGCCGCCCCCACCGGTCGTGTCTCCCGGGCCGGGCGTATCGCCGCCGGGGCCAGCCCTCGCATCGGCATCGCGATCCGGGGTGTCACTGCCGCTGACATGCCCGCCGAGCGCGCCCGCAAGCAGGAGCCTGGCGAGGGATTCCGGATCGTCGCCGGCGGGTCTTGCGTGGGCCGGTCCCGCGGCGAGCGGTCCGACGCCGGACAGGAGGGTGAGCTCGGCTTCGTTCGGCGTCAGGATGTCGACCAGCGCGAGCGTCGACGGCTCCAGCTCGTCGGCCGGGGCCGGGTTGAGGATCGTGGTCGAGCCGGCCTCGCGGCCGATCTCGAGTGCCGCGCGCACGCCGTCGACGGGGATCTCCCTGGAGACGAGCACCACGTCGCGCGGGCCGGGCGCCAGCCGTTCCAGGGCGGCCTCCACGTGGCGTTGGCGCACCTCGCCATTCGCTCCCGGGGCGACCGCGATCAGGTTCTCGCCGCTCGGGTCGACGACGATCAGCGCGACGCCCGTCGCACGGTCGGTCACCGCGAGGCCGCTGAGATCGATCCCCTCGACCGCGAGCGCAGCCCGTGCCTCGCTCCCCATGT
Source organism: uncultured Chloroflexia bacterium (assembly GCA_963734535.1). Classification (GTDB taxonomy): domain Bacteria; phylum Chloroflexota; class Limnocylindria; order Limnocylindrales; family CSP1-4; genus CTSoil-043. The sequence continues at coordinate 106,035 of CAVTHS010000008.1, forward strand.
CGTCCGCGCCGATTGCCCCGACGAACGCGACCCGCGCGCCGAGACGCGCCGCCGCTGTTGCCTGGTTCCCGCCCTTGCCGCCCGGGTAGCGCGCCACGTCGCCGCCGGTGACCGTCTGGCCAGGGCCGGGCAGCCGCGCGGCCGCCACGACGAGGTCGACGTTGACCGCTCCGACCACGAGCACCCGTCCACCAGTCACGGGTAGATTGTCGCGGATCGCCGGCCCGGACCGCACGGCAGCGCAACTCACGCAACGCCACGACCGGAGTAGCATCGGGCCAGGAGGTGCCCATTGATTCGACTGCTTCGCGGCGTCACGCGCGTCTTCGCGCTCCTTGTCGCCATCGCGACGCTCTTCGGGATGGCTTCGGCTGCCGTCGCGGCCGTCACGAAGCGCCGGGTCGAGACGACGAAGGACCCGGCCTCGAACGAGCCGACCGCCACCTCGGTCTTCGCAGGCGAACGGTTCGAGAGCCGCGCACCAGCACTGCGCGCCGGCCGGGTGATCACCTGGTTTGCCGGCCACGACGTCGACCTGCGCGGCGCGACGCTCGACCCGTCGGGCGCGACGCTCGACCTGCGGACGATGTACGGCGGAACGCAGGTCGCGATCCCCGAGGGCTGGCGCGTCGAGTCGCACGTGCGCTCGATCATCGGCGGGACACAGGTCGATGTCGACGATGCCGATCTCCCCGCGGACGCGCCGGTCCTCGAGCTGCGTGGCTTCTCGCTGTTCGGCGGCGTGCGAGTGACGACCAGCCCGGTCGCCTCGTGGAGTGGCCAGGATCACGACGGCGAGGCGCTTCCGCCGGCAGCGGGCGCGACCGTGACTCCGGCCGTGGAACCGGGGACAGCCGCCCTGGACGGCTCGGGACCGGCGGCCGACGCCGCCGACCCGGTGACGGCCGGCGCGCCCGTGCCCGCGTGACCACCGTCCTCCTCGTCCGCCACGGCCTGACGGCCCTGACCGGTCCCATCCTGAGCGGCTGGACGCCGGGACTCCATCTCGACGATCGCGGCCGCGCCCAGGTGGCATCGCTCGGCGAGCGGATGCGCGCCATCCCGCTGGCGGCGGTCGTGACGTCCCCGCTGGAACGCTGCCGGGAGACCGCCGACGCCGTCCTCGCCGGTCGCGAGCCGGCGCCCCCGCTCCACGTGGACGAACGGGTCGGCGAGGTGCACTACGGCAGCTGGACGGGCCGTCCGTTCAAGGAGCTCACAAAGGACCCGCTCTGGCAGGTCGTCCAGGGCCACCCGTCGGCTGCCGTCTTCCCGGACGGCGAGGGGCTCGCCGTGATGGCTGCCCGGGCGGCCGAGGCCGTCCGCGACTGGAACGCGCGGCTCGGACCGGACGCGACGTACGCGCTCGTGAGCCACGCAGACGTGATCAAGTCGCTCATCGCCGATGCGCTGGGACTCCATCTCGACGGCTACCAGCGGATCGTGGTCGATCCGGCCTCGCTGACCGTGATCCAGTACACGGCCCTCCGAACGTTCGTCAGTCCGTGTCAACGACACCGGGGGCAGCGTGGACGCCCTGATCCCGAAACCACCCTCGCGGCGCCGGCGGGAACGCTAGCGTCCATCGCCGGACGGCGGGGCGCATGCCCGCCCGCAGGCGCAGCCCGCCGCGACCGCGCTAGAGTCGCCGTCACATCCATCTCGCCCGGAGGGCTTTCGTGCCGCGTCGCATCTACGATTTCGGAGTCCCGGACCGGTTCGTCGCCGGGACGGTCGGCCAACCCGGCAACCGCACCTTCTTCCTGCAGGCTCGCAAGGGCAGCGCGCTCGTCTCGGTCGTGCTCGAGAAGGTCCAGGTCCAGGTGCTCGCCGAGCGCCTCGCGCTGCTCCTCGCGGAGATCGCCCGCCGCGGCGTGCAGGTCCCGGAGGCGCTCGCGCCGTCGGACGACGACACGTCGCCCCTCGGTGAGCCGCTCGTGGAGGCGTTTCGCGTCGGGACGATGACGCTGGGCTGGGACCCGGAGCGCGAGCAGGTCGTCGTCGAGGCGCGCGCCCAGGAGGAAGCCGACGACGAGGATGAGGACGAGGACGACGAGGACGACGAGGACGGACGAGACGACGCGGACGCCGATGAGGACGAGGACGACGAGCCCGCGTCCGCTCGAGATCGACGACAGCGATCCGGACGGTCCGGACCTGGTGCGCGTCCGCCTGACGCCGCTCGCCGCCCGCGCGTTCGTGGAGCGCTCGCTGCGAACCGTGGCCGCCGGGCGGCCGCCGTGCCCGTTCTGCGGCCAGCCGCTCGACCCGACGGGCCACATCTGTCCGCGCAAGAACGGCTACGTGCACTGAGCAGCCCCGCCGTGGACGGGCCGGACGGACGGGCGGGAATGCACGGCCTGGACGCCCGCGACGACGACCACGCGGCCGAGAGCGAGGGCGAGCACGCCGACGGGGCCGAACGCGAGGGCGAGCCCCACGACGCGGCCGACGACTCGGCCGGCGCGGCCCAGGGCGAGGGCGAGCCGGAGCTCCCGCCGGCGGTCGACCTCCCGCCCACCCTGGCGCTCCCCTTCCTGCTGGACGGCGACCTCGAGATCGTGGGTCGCCTGGTCCAGGCTTCGAACACGACCCTGCTCGTCACCATCACCGGCGACGTTCCCGGGCGTGGGCTGATCACGGCGGGAGCCGTCTACAAGCCGATCCGCGGCGAACGACCGCTCTGGGACTTCCCCGAGGCCACGCTGGCGCATCGCGAGGTGGCGGCACACGCCGTCTCGGAGGCGACGGGCTGGCAGATCGTGCCCCCGACCGTCTTTCGCGAGGCGGGCCCGCTGGGTCCGGGGATGCTCCAACTGTGGGTCGACGACCCGCGACGACGTCGACATCCTGGCCCTCCTCCAGTCGAGCGATCCCCGCCTGCGGCGGATCGCCCTGTTCGACGCGGTGGTCAACAACGCGGACCGCAAGGGAGGGCACCTGCTCGTGCGGCCCGACGGCGTCATCCAGGGCGTCGACCACGGTGTCACCTTCAACGTGGACCCGAAGCTGCGCACGATCCTCTGGAACTGGCGGGGCACGCTGATCGCCCCGCGGGAGCTGCAGGTCCTGGCGTCGCTTCGTCCGAAGCTCGCGGCGGGCGGGCCGCTCGCCGCCGCGCTGGCCGAGCACCTCGACGGCGCGGAGATCGAGGTGGCCCGCGCCCGCCTGGACGAGCTCCTGGGCTCCCGAACCTTCCCCCACCCGCACCCGGACTGGCCGGCCGTGCCCTGGCCCTGGTACTGACCGAGCGATCCCTCCCGCTCACTCCGCGGGCGGCACCGTCCCGACGTGGAGCGTCACGATCCCGCCGGACATGCCGGTCCACGTCACTTCGACCAGGCCGGCCTCGCGCATGAACCCGGCGATCGCCTCGGGCGCGGGGTAGCTCCGGACGCTGCGGACGAGGTACGCGTAGGCGCCGCCCTGCCCGGCGATGCGACCGATCACCGGCACGATCCCGTCGAACCAGGCCCGCAGGATCCGGGCGAGCCGGCTCCGCGGCCGCGCGATCTCCAGGCAGACGACGCGCCCGCCCGGACGCACGACGCGGCGCATCTCCGCGAACCCGCCTCGGTAGTCGGGCAGGTTCCGCATCCCGAACGCGATCGTGGCGGCGTCGAAGGATGCGTCGGGCGCGGGCAACGCAAGGGCGTCACCGACCACGAACGTCAGCCCCGGACGACCAACGAAGCGGCGCTCCGCCACCGAGATCATGCCAGGGCTGATGTCGACGCCGAGCACCTCGCCGCCCGGCTGCGCGCGACGGTGGAGATCGGCCGCGACCTTGCCCGTGCCGGTCGCGATATCGATCGCGCGACCGCCCGGCCGGAGCCGTGTCATCGCCACGGCTCGCCGCCGCCAGCGCGGCTCCTGGAACGCGCTGATCACGAGGTTCATCGGGTCGTAGACGCGCGAGATCCCGTCGAACATCGAGCTGACCTCGCTGCTCGGCGCGGCGTTGCCGCGCTCGGTCGCGAGGCCGGATGGAGCGCCGTCGCGGGGCCTGGTCATGGGTGCAGATCCGGGGCGGCCGGGCGGCCGGCCGCGCTCGGGGCCGTGATGCCGGCGTCGGCGATCGCGTCGAGGATCGCGGCCGCGACGGGCTCGGGATCGGTGATCGGGGCCGGGTGTCGGAGCCCCTCGAGCGACACGAGGCGCGCTCCCGGGATCCGGGCGACCACCGCCCGGGCGATCGGCGCGTAGAACGGCTCGCTCGCGGTGCCGGTCAGGACGATGACCGGGGCGGCGATCCGCGACAGGCCGGCAGGTTCCAGCCCGCCGAGCGCCGCATCGGCGAACGCGCCTTCTCCCTGCGCCGCGAGGAACGTCCGGGCCCGGGCGGGCAGCGCCGCCCAGGCCCCGTCGCCCGCGACCCCGTCGAGGAATGCCGCGGCGGCGGCAGCCCCTCCGCCCGACGCGAAGGCCCGCTCCGTCGCGGTCGCGACGGCCGCGAACGCCGCCCGGGTCTCTGCGTCGGCGAGCGGCCCGTACGGCGGCTCCCAGGCGACGACCGCGCGGATGCGCCCGGGAAGCCGGGCCGCGGCCTCCAGCGCGACGACCCCGCCGAAGCTGTGCCCGACGAGGACCGCGGCGGTCATTCCCTCGGCGTCGAGCAGGGTGGCGACGTCGGCGACGTGGACGGCAACGTCGAGCGGCCGCGGCACCGGCACGCGCGCTCTCCCCGCCCCCCCGCCGATCCAGGGCGAGGACGGGCCCGCGGGCGGCGAGCAGCCGGGCCAGGCCGGTCAGCTGGATCGACGCCGACAGGGTGGCGTGGAGGAGGACGATGGGCGTCTCCTGTCCGGCCCCGTCAGCGGCGGCGAACACGCGGCAGGCCAGCGTGATCCCGCCGGGAGCGCGGAGCGTGCGCATCGACGCACCGATCACGCCGGCACCTCCGTGGCCGCTGCCGGCGGCGGGTTGTCCGCCGGTGGCAGAGCGGCGGGGCAGCGTGCCGTCGGGGCGCAGCGTACCGTCGGCAGGCAGCGTGCCGTCGGCGGGCGGCGGCCATCGGTCGCAGGCGCCACGTCGACGGGCGGTCCGGGCGCCAGGGCCGCGCGCAGCTCCGAGCGGCGCAGCTTCCCGGACCCCGTCCGTGGCAGCGACGCAACGAGGATGAATGCGGCCGGGACCTTGTACGGCGCCAGACGAGCAAGACAGAACGCTCGCAGGTCGGCGTCGGTCGGCACCGGCGCACCGGATCGAAGAACGACAGACGCCACCGGCACCGCCCCCCAGGTCGGGTCCGCGCGACCGGCGACGCCGGCCTCCGCGATCCCGGGGTGCTCCGCGAGCACCGCCTCCACCTCGGCGGGGAAGACGTTCTCGCCTCCCGACACGATCAGGTCGTCGCGTCGATCGAGCACGTGGAGGAAGCCGTCCGCGTCGATCCGCCCCGCGTCGCCGGTCCGCAGCCAACCGTCGGACTCGAACGCGGCGGCCGTCGCCTCGGGCCGGCCGAGGTAGGCGGAGAACGCGGCCGGCGTGCGGACCTGGATCTCGCCCGTGCCATCCGCGGCAGGGTCAGCGATCCGGACCTGGACGCCGGGCAGCGGCCGCCCCGCCGATCCGGGATGGGCCGCGACGTCGCCGGTTGCCAGGGCCGACACCCCCGAGCCCGCCTCCGTGAGGCCGTAGGTCGGGACCACGGGCCAGCCGGCCGCGAGCGCCCGCGTCACGAGGTCCGGCGGGATCGGTGCGCCGCCGAGGAGGACGGCCCGCAGGTTCGCGAGCCGCGGTCCTCGTGCCTCGCGGTCGACGGCGTCGAGCAGCCGCACGAGCTGCGTCGGGACGAGCGAGACGTGGCTGGCGGGCCGCTGCCGGAGCGCGTCGAGCACGGGCTCGGGGTCGAATGCCGGGACGGCGCGCAGCGGCACGCCCGCCCCGATTGCCCGCCATGCCACCCCGAGCCCCGCGACATGGGCGAGGCCAAGACAGAGGACCCAGCCCGTTGCCGCCGGAAGCGCTGCGGACCACGCGGCGGCGCTCGCCGCCATCGCGGCATGGGAGAGCAGGGCGGCCTTCGGGCGACCGGTCGTGCCCGACGTCAGGATCGCGACGGCAGGTGCGTCCGGATCGAACGCGTTCGCCGGCGGGCGTGCGCTCGGAGCGCCCGCGCCGAGGGCGTCGAGCGGGATCGTCGGGACGCCGAGGGCCCGTGCGCGGTCGAGATGCTCGGCGTCGTGCACGGCCAGCCGCGGCCCGATCACGACACCCGCGGCCGCCAGCTCGGGCGCGGTGAGGGTCGTCCCGAGCGGCGCCACGCATGCCCCGACCCGACCCGCGGCCGCCAGCAGCGCGACGGCGCTCGCCGACGGCGCCGCGATGCAGGGCCACCCGGTCGCCGGGGACCACCCCGGCGGCAACGAGGCCGGCCGCCAGCGCGTCGGCGTGCGCGTCGAGCTCGGCGAAGGTCCAGGTTCGCCCGGGCTCCATGATCGCCGGTGCATCGGGCGTCGACCCGGCGTGACCGCGGAGCGCGAGCGGCAGGATCATCGCCGTGTTCACGGGGTCGCCTCGACGAACTCCGCGGCGAAGCGCGCCACCGCCGGACGGCTCACGCGGACCCGCAGGCGACCGGCTCCGTCCCCCCCGGGCGCGTGCATCCGTCCGGATTCCACCACCAGCGGCTCGTCGAGCAGATCGTGATCCAGCAGCCCGAAGGTCGCGAGGCCGTGGGCGAGCGGTGCCGGGAATCGGGAACCCGGCACCAACGGAAGCACGATGGCTGCGCTCAACGCGGCCGAGATGCCGATGCCCGTCTCGAAGAGCGTGCTGACCACCACGGGCACCCCGTGGGCCGCGGCGGCCGCCGCGATCTCCGCGACGGCGACCGGGCCGCCGACGCGCGCAGGCTTCACGACCAGCACGTCGGCCGCTCCCTCGGCGAGGAGCCGTCGCACCGCGACGATCGACGCGGCCGCCTCGTCGGCAGCGACCGCGACCTCCACGCGGCGCCGCAGCTCGGCCGCCCCGGCACCGTCGTCCGCGGCAAGCGGCTGCTCGACGTACTCGATCCCAAAGCGCGCAACGGCCTCCAGGCGCTCCTCGGCCGTGGGCAGGTCCCAGGCGCCGTTCACGTCCAGGCGAAGGCGGACGTCGGGACCCACCGCGGTCCGGATCGCCCGCACCCGGGCCACGAGGTCGACCGTCTCGCGCTCGACGCCCGCCTTGAGCTTCAGGGTCGTGAAGCCGGCCTCGATCGCCTGGAGCGCGGCCTCGGCGCCGGCAGCCGGCCCGCCGAAGCCGATCGTGCCGTTGACGGGCACACCGGGCGGGATCGTCCGATCGGCGGTCGGAGCCCCGGCGCGGCCAGGCTCCGCTCCACCTGCGACCTCGCCATCCCCGGCCGGCAGCAGGTCGAAGCGCGCCGCGTCCATCGCGGCGCGGAAGGCGCGGCCCGGCGTCCCGAGCAGCTCGAGCTCCTCGACATCGGGCACGTCGCCGGACCGTGCGCGGTCGGCGGCCTCGCGGATCAGCCGGGCCAGGATCGTCTCCTCGACCTCGGTCGCGTCCGGCTCGAGGACCGCCTCGCCGACGCCGATCCGGCCGTCCGGACCGGCCACGAACAGGATCCACGCCTCGCGATGGAGCCACATGCCCGTCGCCGTCGCGAACGGCCGGCGGAACGGGACCCGGACGCGAACCGCCGTCAGGCCGGTGACCGGGACCGCCTCGAGCGTCATTCGCAGGTCGATCATGCGGGCCAGCCGCGGAGGGCGAGGGCGGCCGCGAAGAGCACCCCGAACGCGAGGTCGAGCCGCGCCGTGCCCTTGAGGACCGGGTTGAGCTGCCGCGGCTCCCGGAAGTCGCGGACCGTCCGGAGGAGCGGCCCGACGAGCGGGGCCGACAGGAGGGGCAGCAGCTGGACGATCCCGAAGCCGGCGAGCATGAGCCCGATCGGGACGGCGAACGCCGCAGCGAGCAGGAACGCGTATTCCATCGCCGTCGCACGGCGGCCCATCATCACGGCCAGCGTCCGCTTGCCGGCAGCCGCATCGGTCGGGATGTCGCGCAGGTTGTTGACGACGAGGATCGCAGTCGTCAGGGCGCCGATTGGGATCGCGGCGACCGCGAAGAGCGGCTCGAAGCGGAGCGCCTGGAGGTATGCCGTCCCGACGACCGCGACAAGGCCGAAGAAGACGAACACGAAGACCTCGCCCAGGCCGCGGTACCCATACGGCCACGGCCCGCCGGTATAGGCGAGGGCGGCGACGATCGCGAGCAGGCCGAGCCCGACGATGGCCGGGCCGCCCACCCAGGCGAGCCACAGGCCCGTCAGCGCCGCGAGCGCGATCGCCAGGCCGATCGCGACCTCCAGCTGGCGCTCGGTCACGAGCCCGGCCGACGCGACCCGGGTGGGCCCCGCCCGATCCGGCGTGTCGGCGCCGCGCCGGAAGTCCGAGAGGTCGTTGGCGAGGTTCGCCACGACCTGCAGCAGCAGCGCGACCGCCAGGCAGCCGAGCGCGGTGTCGACGCGGAACGCGGCGCCCGCGGCCAGGGCGGCGCCGAGCCCCACGACCACGCCGCTCGCCGCGGCCGGGAGCGTGGCCGGGCGGATCGCCAGGAGCCAGGTCCGCGCGGCGGAGGGTCGGGCGGCGATGGACGTCACGGCCGCCGCGGGTACTTCGAGTAGTCGGGATCGCGCTTGTCCAGGAATGCGCGCGAGCCCTCGTGGGCCTCTTCGGTCGTGTAGTAGAGGCCCGTGGCGTTGCCGGCAAACTCCTGGAGCCCGGCCAGCCCATCGGTCGCCACGAGAAACGCCGACTTGAGGAAGCGGATCGCGGTGGGGCTCATGGCCAGGATCTCGTCCGCCCAGCGGATTCCCTCGGCCTCGAGGTCGGCGAGCGGGACCACGGCGTTGACGAGGCCCATCGCCAGCGCATCGGCCGCCGAGTACCGGCGGCAGAGGAACCAGATCTCCTTCGCCTTCTTGTCGCCGACGAGACGCGCCAGCAGGCCGATCCCGAACCCGGCGTCGAAGCTGCCGACCCGCGGGCCCACCTGGCCGAAGATCGCGTTGTCGCTCGCGAGCGTCAGGTCGCACACCACGTGGAGCACCTGGCCGCCGCCGATCGCGAATCCGTTGACGAGCGCGATCACAGGGATCGGCAGCGAGCGGATCTGCCGCTGGAGGTCGAGCACGTTGAGGCGGGCCAGCCCGTCGCCGCCGACATAGCCGCCGGCCGGGCTCTTGTAGTTCTGGTCGCCGCCGGCACAGAACGAGACGTCGCCGGCCCCCGTCAGCAGGGCGCAGCCGATGCGCCCGTCGTCCCGGATCCTCGCGAACGCGTCGATCATCTCGGCGACCGTCTCCGGGCGGAAGGCGTTGCGAACCTCGGGCCGGTCGATCGTGACCTTCGCGATCCCGGTGCCGGAATGCTCATAGCGGATGTCGTGATACTCCGCGGCGCGGGTCCACGTGACGGATCCGGTCATGCGACGTGCTCCTCCGAGACGAAGTCGAGAACGAGGCGGTTGAACGCTGCGGGCGCCTCGAGGTGCGGGGCGTGGCCGGTCGCCGTCGATCACCGCCAGGCGGGCGCCGGGAATCCCGGCGGCCACGGCCTCGGCGCGCTCGCGCGCCGGATCGTCCGCTCCAACGATGACGAGCGCCGGCGAGGAGACCACGCCGAGCCGGTCGTGCAGCGGCACCATCGCACCCTGCCCCGCGTTGCGGAGGCTGGCTGCCAGGCCGGCCGGATCGTGAGCCAGGCGGATCTCGCGGACGGCGGCCCGGGCGACGGCCCCCAGGCGGGTCGCTCCCGCGAGGACCGGCGTGCGTTCCCAGGCGGCGACGAACGCCACGATCCCGTCGCGCTCGAGGGTTCCGGCCAGCGCCTCGTCGGCGGCGCGACGGGCCGACCGCTCGCGCGGGTCGGCGATGCCGGCCGATGGCGCCTCCAGGATGAGGCGCCCGACACAGGCGGCGTGCGCGATCGCGAGCCGAAGCGCGACTCGCGCGCCCATCGAGTAGCCGACAACGTCGGCCCGCTCCTGACCGAGGGCCCCAAGGAGCGCCGGCAGGTCGTCGGCCGTCCGTTCGATCGTCGCGCGAGCCGGGCCCGCCGGATCGGCACGGTAACCGGGAGCCCAGGCGGTGCCGCCGTGACCGGGCAGGTCGGGCGCGATCGCGGTGCGTCCGGCGGCGGTCGCCGCGGCCATCAGGCCGGCCCAGCTCCGGCCACTCCCGGTGAACCCGTGGAGGAGCAGCAGGGCCGGTCCCGAGCCGGCGATCCGGACGACCCAGTGGAGCCCGGCGATCTCAAGGTTCACGAGCCGCGGGTCGGCGCTCACGCGTCGAGCTCCGCGAGCGCCGCGGCAACGGCCGACGCCGCCTCCGCGTGCAGCTCGACGTTGCGTGCACGGTCCGTGCGGAGCTGGAGCACGCTGACCCCGGTCGCGACCAGGCTCTCGGCGAGCGCGGTCCGAAGCCCGCGGGCCCCGACCGGGCGGTACGTCGCCCCGAGCGCCTCGACGATCGGCCCGAAATCGATGCCGTGCGGCGTTCCGAAGAGCTCCTCGTAGTGCTCCGGCAGGCCTGCGCCCGGGTCGTCCGTCCGCGCCTGCGGCAGGAACGAGAAGATCCCGCCCCCGTCGTTGTCGACGAGAACGATCGTCGCCGAGAGCGCGTGACGCTTCGCCGCGGCGAGGGCGTTCAGGTCGTGGAGGAACGAGAGGTCGCCGACCACGAGCGCAACGTGACCCACGCCTGCGGCCGCCGCGCCGAGCGCGGACGAGACCACGCCGTCGATCCCGTTCGCGCCGCGGTTTGCGAGCGGCCGGATCGCCCGATCGCTCCCCGCCAGCCACGCGTCGAGATCGCGGACGGGCATCGAGCTGCCGGCCCACAGGATGGCGCCGTCGGGAAGCAGCTCGCCGAGATGGCCGAACGGCGCCCCCTCGAACGCCTCGCCGCGCGATTCGACGCCCGCCAGCCAGGCACGAAGCGCAGCGTCGGCCGCGCGGTCGGCGGCGAGCCAGCCGTCTCGCCAGGTGTTCCGGCCGGCCGGCGCCAGGGGCTCCCCGGGCTCGTCCGGGTCGCGCGTCCCGACCGAGCTCGCGAGCGCGTCGGCGAGCGCCCTCGCCGTGTCGGTCGCGTCCGCATGGACGAACGTCGTCGGGAGGAGCGCCGGCTCGCGGTAGCCCCCGTCGCCGTCGACCACGACCTGGTCCGGCGCCGCATCCATCACGAGCGTGCCGAGCGGCTTCGAAGTCGGGGCCGCGCCGAAACGGATCACGAGGTCCGGCAGGTGCGTGTCGCGCCAGGGCCCCGGCCGGCAGAGGAGGTCGCCGCGGGCGATCACGTGCGAGCGGTCGTGGGGACCGCAGCGGGCGCCGGACAGCGGGTCGGCAAGGATCGGGAAGCCGGTCGCCTCCGCCAGGCGGGCCAGCGCGGCCGGCAGCGCGCGATCGTCCTGCGGCCCGGCAACGATGAGCCCGCGTCGCGCCGCGGCGAGGCGCTGCGCAAGGGCGGCCACGGCCGGGGCGGCCAGCGTGCGCGGTCCGGTCACGACGTCCGTGAACGGCCGGGCCGGCTCGTCGACCGCCGCTTCGTGCGGCCGCAGGTCGCCGCCGGGGACCAGCGGCTCGCGGAACGGGATGTTCAGGTGGACGGCGCCCGCCGGGCCCGCGCACGCGGTCGCGACCGCTCGGCCCGCGAGCGATCGGACGTGGCGGCGCGTCTCGGGCGCCGCGTCGAGGAGCGGCAGCTCCGCGGCCCACTTCGCGTGGACGCCGAAGATGCGAGCCTGGTCGATCGCCTGCGGCGCACCCCGGTCGCGCAGCTCCGGTGGGCGATCCGCCGTGAGCAGGACCAGGGGCACGCGCCCGAGCGTGGCCTCGACGGCAGCCGGCAGGAGGTTCGCGGCGGCTGTCCCCGACGTGACGAGGACCCCCGTCGCGCTCCGCGACGCGCGGGCCAGGCCAAGCGCGAAGAAGCCGGCCGCTCGCTCGTCGGACAGGACGCGAACCCGGATCCCGGGGTGCATCCGCAGCGCGAGCGCGAGCGGCGTCGAGCGCGATCCGGGGCAGACCACGACGTCGCGCATGCCGGCCCGGACCAGCTCGTCGACGAACGCCCGGAGCGCGACGATATCCGTTGCGGCCGAGGCCGCGGCGTCCGTCGCGGCCGTGGCCGCGACGTCCGTCATCTGCGCCACCCCGGCGCGCGGCGCGTCGGCCGCGCGCCCGGCTCGCCCGTCACTCGCGCGTCTCGGGCTCACGGCCCAGCGCGGAGACGACCGGCCGAAGCTTCATTCGCGACTCCTCCCACTCGCGTGCCGGGTCGGAGTCGGCCACGATCCCGCAGCCGGCGTAGAGCGCCGCGTCGCGACCCGACACCAGGCCGCAGCGGAGCGCGACCATCAGCTCACCGTCCCCGTCGGCCCCGAGCCAGCCGATCGGGCCCGCGTACCAGCCGCGCTCGATCCCCTCGTGCTCGGCGATCATCTCGAGGGCCAGGTCGCGCGGCTCACCTCCGACGGCCGGCGTCGGATGGAGACGTTCGGCGAGGCCGAGGAGCCCGGCCTGGTCGCGCAGCCGGCCGCGCACCGGCGTCACCAGGTGCTGGACGTCGCGCAGCGGGAGGATTCCGGGCTCAGCGCCGACCTCGAGCCTCTCGGCGAGGGGCGCCAGGCTGGTGCGCAGCATCTCGACCACGACGGCGTGCTCCTCGCGCTCCTTCCCGCTCGCCATGAGCGCCGCGGCGAGGGCCGCGTCCTCCGCGGTCGTGGACCCGCGAGCCGCCGAGCCAGCGATCGCGACCGTCTCGAAGTCGCGCCCGTCCGTTCGGACCAGCCGCTCGGGCGTGGCGCCCAGGAACGTCCGGCCGCCCCGGACGAAGGCGTAGATCGTGCCCTCCGGGGCGCCCGCGGCCAGGCGGCGCAGCGCGTTCTCGACATCGATCTCGATCGAGGACCGGAGGTCGACGCGGCGCGCGAGCACGACCTTGTCCAGCCGGCCCCGGCCGACGGCGCCGGCGAACAGGCCGACGAGCCGATCCCAGCCGGCCCGGTCCGGATGCTCCCCGAGCCGCGTCAACGGCAGGTCGGCCGGCCGGGCGACCACGGCCCCCCTGGCGGGGCTCCGTGCTTCGGCGCGCGCGACGAGGGAATCCCAGTGGCGTTCGGCGGCCCGGGGATCGCGACGGTCCGGCTCCTCGGTCTCGGCGATCGTCACGTGCGTCGCCCCGTCCGCGCGGGTGACGGTCAGCGCCGGCAGGACGAGCGACGCTGCCCCGAACGGGGCCCACGGGTCGCCGGTGGCCGGTGGGGCGCCCGTGAAGCCGAGGCCGCCGAGGAGGACCGGCCCAACGCCGCGCGGCGATCCCGCCGGGACGTCGATCGCCGCTCCCACCAGGCGCTCGTGCCACGCCGACGCAGCGCGTGCGAAGCGATCGGCGCCCTCCGGCTCCACCGACCAGGCGCGCCCGATCCCGACGATCGCGAACCCGGCGGACGGCTGCAGCCAGAGGACGGCCTCGAGGTCATCCTCGCGGGCGGCGGCGAAGAGGCTGATCGGGTCGACGGCCCGGGCGGCCCGTGTCCACGCGCGGAGCGAGCCCGGCGAGCCCGGGTCCGCGAAGCCGCCGGGATCCCCCACCCTGTCCGGCGAGCGCGCGGCTCCGGGTCGCTCGACGACGGTCACCGTGTCCCCCCCGTGACAGCGATCCTCGCCTCGGGGACGCCGGCGCTGCGCAGGAGGAGCGCGCGGAGCGGCGGGTACGTCTCCTCCAGCCGCCCGGGATCGTCTGCCATCAGCCAGCGTGCGACGACCTCGTTGAGCGCGCCGAACCACGCGACGCCGGTCAGCCGAGTGTCGAGCGGCGGGATCGCGCCCTCCGCGACCGCCTGGTCGAGGTAGCCCGCGATCATCCGGGCGAAGCGCTCGTGGAGCGCGTTCGTCTCGTCGTTGAAGGCGCGGCCGGCGCCCAGCGCGTCCAGGAAGAGCAGCCGGGCCATCGTGCGGTGACCCGCGAACGTCGCGAACACCGTCCGCAGGGCAGCGTCCGCCTTGGCGATGGGGTCGGTCTCGGCCGCGACCGCCCGGTCGACCTTCGCCGCGAGCCGATCTGCCGTCGAGCGCATCAGCTCGCGGAAGATCGCCTCCTTCGTGGCGAAGTGGAAGTAGACGCCGCCCTTGCTCGTCTCGGCCGCGGCCGCGATCTCGTCCATCGCGGTGTCCCGGTAGCCGCGCCGCGCGAACGTGTTGAACGCCGCGTCCAGGATCTGCTCGCGCCGGGTGCGGCTCTTCTCTGCTTGCGCGCTGCCGCGTCTCTCGTCGCCCATCGGTGGCGTTCGCCTGCCCTCCGCAAAACCGACCGACCAGTCGGTTTGTTTGCTGATGGTATCCGGTACCTGCCGAATTCACCGCAGCGCATCTCGGGGCTTCGCGAGCTGTGCCCCGGCAGGCCGGCGGGGTCAGGCGGAGCGGACGGCCGGCAGCGAGAGCACGAAGCGGGCGCCCCCGCCGGGCGCGTCCGTCGCCACGAGCGTCCCGCCGTGAAGCTCGGCCAGGCGGCGCGCGATGGCGAGGCCCAGGCCACTCCCTGCGTCGGCCCGGGTGCGGGAGCCGGGCAGCCGCGCGAAAGGCTCGAAGATCGCCTCGCGGGCCTCGACGGGAACGCCCGGGCCCTCGTCATCGACGCTCACCGACGCAGTCCTCCCGGTGATCGGCGCCGCGGCCACCGTCACCCGGCCCCCCGGCGGCGAGTGCCCGAACGCGTTGTCGACGAGGACGAGCAGCAGCTGGACGAGCCGGTTCGCGTCGCCAAGGACGGGGAGCGCCGTCCCGTCGTCCGGTGGCCCAACCAGCTCGATCCCGCGCTCGACGGCGAGAGGACCCGCCCGGCGGACCGTGTCGCGGGCGACCTCGGCCAGGTCGACGGGACGCCGCTCGATCGCGAGCGCGCCGCGCTCCGAGGCCGCGAGGGCCAGCAGGTCGTCGACCAGGCCGCCGAGCCGGTCGGACTCCGCCACGATGTCCGCCACGAGCGAGCGACCTTCGTCGGCGACCAGCCCCTCCCGCTCCAGGACCTCTGCGGAGGCCCGGATGATGGCGGCGGGCGTCCGGATCTCGTGCGAGGCGTCCGCCACGAAGCGCCGCTCGGTGGCGAACGCGGCGCGGATCGGGACCAGGGCCCGGCCGGTCACGAAGAGCGTCACGAGCGCTGCGCCGGCGAGCCCGACCAGCCCGGCCAGCGTGACCGCCAGGACGAGGCTGCTCGACTGGCGTTCGTGGAGCGTCAGCACGAACCCGGCCTCGAGCCAGCCCGCCGGGTGCGCGGCGGCGCCGATCGGGAGGGTCAGGAGGCGGATCGGGACGGTCCCGTCCGCGACGGTCCGAAGGTCCCGCCCGGTCGCCCGGGCTGCTGCGACCGCCGCCACATCCGGCAGGCCCTGGCGCGACACGCTCGACGGGTTGGAGACGAGGGCGCCGGCCGGGTCGAGGATCAGGAAGAAGGTGTCCGACGCCTCCGGCGGATGCTCGTCGGTCTCGCTGTCGGTGGCCGACGGAAGCTCGCCATCCAGCCGCTGCAACTCGGCGGTGGCCGATTGCTCCAGCACGCGGTCCACGTCCTGGTCCAGCGCGGTGGTCGCGATGAGCGCGGTGGCCGCCCCGATGGCGAGGACGAGCGCGCCGATCAGCAGGAGCGTCATGACGGCCAGTCGCCGGCGTGTCGCGGCAAGGAGCCGGCCGGCGGGAGCGCGGTCGGTCACGCGACGACCTGCGCCCTCACGCGTCCGCCCGGAGCGCATACCCGACGCCGCGCACGGTTCGGATGCCGGTCGCGCTGCCCAGCTCCGCCAGCTTCCGGCGCACATACGAGACGTAGAGGTCGACGACGTTCGAGTAGACGTCGGGCTCCGCGCCCCAGACCGCATCCAGGACCTGCTGGCGCGTAACGACGCGGCTCTCGTTGCGGATCAGGTAGGCGAGCAGGGCGAACTCGCGGGCCGAGAGGTCGGCGCTCCGCTCACCCACCCTGGCCACGTGGCGCTCCTCGTCGAGCTCGAGGTCGCCCGCCACGAGACGTGTCGCGGGCGCCGTGGTCGCGCGCCGGCCGAGCGCCCGGACCCGCGCCAGCAGCTCGGCGAACGCGAACGGCTTGGCGAGGTAGTCGTCCGCCCCCGCGTCGAGGCCGGCGACGCGGTCGTCCACGCCGCCGAGCGCGGTAAGCATCAGGGCCGGGGTCCGGATCCCGCGGGTCCGCAGCATCCGGAGCAGGTCCAGCCCGTCGAGGTCGGGGAGCATCCGGTCCAGGACGAGCACGTCGTACGGGACCGCCTCCGACGCGGTGGCGAGGCTGAGCGCACCGACGGCATCTCCGGCCCGGTCCACGACGTGCCGCTCTGCGACGAGGACGCGCCGGATCAGCTCTGCCATCTTCGGTTCGTCCTCGACCAGCAGGATTCGCATCGAAGGCATCGTCCGGGTCCGCGGCGACGGCGTCAACGGCCGAACGGCATTCCTGTGAGAACACACATCCGCCACACACGCCGCGGCCATCGCGCGAGGCGAGGCTATGCGTGTCACTCGAACCAACCGCCCGGCCGGACGGCGCTCCGCTGCCAGCCTCGCCGGGCCGATGAACACGGAGCCATCCAGGATGCCCACCCCACCGACCGAGACCCCAGCTCCCCGGCGCCCGGACGTCCGCCGTCCCGCCGGCGTGAGCCGCTTCGGCGTCCTTGCGGGGATCGTCGCCACCGCCGGAACGCTCGCGGTCGCGTTCCTCGGGCTGGGCGGCCCGCCTGTCCCGGTGGCGCCGCTTGCCCTCGCCGATGCCACGGCGACGGAGCCGGCCGTGCAGCAGGTCGTCGTCAAGACCATCTACGTCCAGCTGCCCTCCCCCTCGGCCGCGCCCGTCGCCAGGCCTGCTGCCGCTCCCGTGGCGGCCGCCCCGAAGCCCGTGATCAGGGTGGTGACCAGGCAGTCCGGTGCCGGCGGCGGCGAAGGCGGCGAAGGCGGCGAGCAGGAAGGAGACGACTGAGATGCCGATCCGAACTGACCCGGCCCCCCGGGCGATCCCCGTCGCCCCCGGTCCCGTGCCGGTGCCATCGGCGGAGCTCGCGCCCGCCCGTCCGACGACGATGCCGTCGCCGGTGCCCGCCGCCGCTCGTCCGATGCCGGCCCGGCCGGACTCCGCGGCGCGCCCGGCGCCACGGCGCCCGGACCCGACCTCGGCGCGGCTCGCGGTCGCTGCAGGCGGGATCGCGACGATCTCCGCGCTTCTCGCCGCGATCGGGAGCGCAGCCGTTCCCGGCGCGCTTGCCGTGGCACCGACGACGGCCCCGGCCGCGGCCCTGCCGGTCCAGACCATCGTGAAGTATGTCTACGTGCAGCCGGGCGCCGCCGCACCGGTGGCGCCGCCGGCGGCCGTCGCGACCGTCGTGGCCACGCCGGCTCCGCGCCCGGCTCCCGTCGTCGTGGTGACTCGCCAGTCCGGCGCGAAGCCGTGATGGCCGCGCCCGATCTCAAGGCGGAGACGGGCATGACCGCGGCAGCGGGTCAGCCGACCCCGCTGCCCCGGGCGGTGGATCGCTCGGGGGCAATGGGCGGCGGGCTCGGCATCCACGTTGCGGTCGCGCGGGATGCGGACATTCCCGCGGCCGAGATCGACGCAGGACGGGTCGCCGCCCGCGTTCGCGCCTGGGCCGGACGCCTGACCCGGCACGACCCGAGCTCCGACCTGATGCGAGCCAACGCCGACCCGCGTGGCGCGGTGCCCGTCCGCCCGACGCTCGCCGCGGCGTTGCGTTGGGCCGCAGACGCGTCCGAGATGAGCGGCGGGATCGTCGATGCGACGATGCTCCGCGAGCGTCTCGCCGCGGAGACGCCGGCGCCGCTCGTGCCCCCGACCTTCGCGCCGCCGCCCGCCGATCCGCGCGGCTGGTCGAGCGCACTGTCCAGCCGGCCGAGATCGCGGCCCACGTGGCGTCTCGAGGCGTCCCGGCACCGCAGCGCGATCCTCCAACGCGAGCCCGGCACGGCGTTCGATCTCGACGGGGTCGCGAAGGGCTGGATCGCCGACCGCGCGCTCGCGCTGCTCGACCGTCATCCTGGCGCCCTCGTCGACGCCGACGGCGACATCGCCATCCGGGCCGCGCAGGGCGACTCCTGGGAGGTCAGCGTGGCCGACCCGCGCGCGCCGGGGGCAGAGCTCGCCGTCTTCGTCCTTCCCGGAGCCCGGCTGGGCGCGAGCTACGGCGTCGCGACATCCGGCATCAGCGTCCACCGCTGGACAGCGCAGGACGGCGAGCGGCATCACCTGATCGACCCGCGGACGGGACTTCCGGCGGCAACGGACATCGTGCAGGCGACCGTCCTCGCGGGAAGCGCCAGCGTGGCCGAGGCCTGGGCGAAGACCGCGGTCGTGCTCGGCCTGGTCGCCGCGCTCGACGTGCTCGATCGCGCGCCGGTGCTGGGGGCTATTCTGCTTGCATCCGACGGCCGCGTTCTCGCCGTCCCCCGAACCACCCGGTGGCTGGCATGAAATACCGCGGCCTCTCCCCACTCCAGCGCGGCATCTTCTGGGTTGTCCTCATGGTCGTCGTCGGTGGCGTCGTGGGCGTCACCGGGCCGCGGGCGGCTCGGGCGCTGGCTGACCTCGCGCAGGTCGCCCCGGACCGCCTGCCGTGGGTCGCGACCCGCCTCGTGGCGTTCCTCTCGTACTTCGCCATCGCCGGGTCGGTCGTGTACGGCCTGCTCCTCTCGACGAAGATCCTCGACGCCATCGCACACCGGCCCGTCTCGTTCGCGCTGCACCAGGATCTCGCTGCGATCGGCCTCGGGCTCGCAGGCGTTCACGCCGTCCTCCTCGGGCTGGACGCAGCGGTGCCGTTCTCGCTCACCGACATGCTGGTCCCGTTCGTCGCCCCGTACCGGCCGCTGTGGGTCGGAATCGGCCAGCTGACGCTCTACCTGGTAGCCGTGGTGCTCGCCAGCTTCTACCTGCGCCGCCGGATCGGGCAGCGCTCCTGGCGGCTCCTCCACTACTTGACGTTCCTGTCGTTCGCCGGCGCGACTGCGCACGGGATCCTCTCCGGAAGCGACAGCGGAACGGCCTGGGCCTGGTGGAGCTACGTGGGGGCCACCGCGCTCGTCGTCTTCCTGACCGGGTACCGGGTCGTCACCGGGATCGTGGCCGCTCGTGAGCGCGCGGCACGGCCCGCGCCGGGAACCGCCGTGCCCGGCGCAGCGCCTCTCCTGGCGCCGGGAACCGCAGTGCCCAGCGCAGCGCCACTCCGCGCGCAGGGAACCCTCCCGCTCGGCGCGCCGCCACTGCGGGCGCCGGGGTCCGCGCCGCGGATGGCGCCTCCGTCAGGGCCGCGACCCGCACCTGCGCTGTCGCCGCTCGACCTTCGCGCGCCCCACCGGCCGGTGGCGGGAGTGCCGGAGGGCGCGCAGCCAACCGCCTGACCGGTTGGCGCGGGACGGCGAAGCGCCGTGGGCGCGGCTCCACGCATAGGGGTCGCCGCGGCCCCGGGCGTTACCCGCGCGGCTCCACGCACACGCGGACGCCATGGCCCTGGGCCGGCGCCCGGCCAGGCCGAACCCCATCTCCCAGGACGTCTCCCGCGCGCCTCGAGGCGCGGGCACGCGGGAACGTGACGTGCCTCATACGAGGACAAGCGCGTCGTCCGGAGGCGGGAGGCCCGCGGCGAGCGCCGACCAGGCGATCCGGGCATCGACCGGGAAGGCGGCCACGAACTCGGGCCGGGCGATGTGCACGATCTCCCGGTTCGTCCGAGTGTCGGCCACCACGATCACCAGGCGGTCGGCGGCACCGTCGCGACGCTTGGCGGCGACCCGCCGGAGCAGCGCCTGGACGTCGCGCAGGCGCGTCTCGGCCTCGATCGCGACGACCCGCCCATCCCGGACGAGCACCCCATCCCAGGCCCTCGGATCCCCGGGCGCCCCGATCGGGACCTCGGGTCGCCACCGCCATCCGGACCCGACCCGCTGGCGGAAACGCGCCAGCAGCCGGATATGGGCAGCGTCCCGGATCGGCGGACCCGCGGGGTAGGCGCGAAGCGCAACGTCCAGGCCGAGCGCCGCGAGCACGGTGGAGACTCGCTCGACGGAGACTCGAGGCGCCCGGCCGGCCTCGATGCGACTCACCGACGATCTCGACGTCCGAGCCGCTCGCGCAACCGAAGCCTGGCTCAACCCCGCCCCGAGTCGAGCGTTCATGGCCTCACGGCCGATCTCGACGATGAGCTCGCGCGCTCGGCGCCTGCCCCGATCGGCTGGACTCTCTCTCGATGCCACGCGCCGATCATGCAGACTGACGCTTACCCGGGGATCTACGCGGCATTCCACTCGGCTGGCCATGCCGTTTCCGCAACGCCGCAGCCGGAGCCGCGCGTGCACGAATTGCGCACTACGACCGGCGGCGACCGGCATGCTGTCAGCCGTGCGTCACCGGATATCCCAGGCAACCGACGAACCGCCATTGTGGTCATGGGGTGCACGGGCGCGCCGTGTGGGGGCCGTCCCATCGGTCGCAGTGGTCACCCGGTGCACGCCCGGCGAACGGGCCGCGGCGCGCCGTGCAACGGGCCGGCGCGCCGTGCAACGGGCCGCCGCGACTCGGCGGGACGGCGCGGCCCGGGCAGACGCCACGGCCCAAAGGCCGAGGCCCCGCTCGGGCAGACGGCACGGCCCAGGACGCTACCCGCGCGGCTCTCCGGGCGCGCGCACGCGGAACGTGGCGGACCAAGCGACGCGCTCGGCCGGGGCGACCATGAGGGCCCGCCCGTTCGCGATCGCCGACACAACGTCGTCATCGGGTGAGGTCGTCGGCTCCAGCGCGTGCTGCGTCCGAGGCCGGGCCGGCGCGGGCGGCCAGCCGCCGTCGTCGAGCCAGAGGCCGAGATTCGGGGCGATCGGCGCGTACCACGAGAGCTCGAGCGCGGACCCGTCGGGCTGACGCACCGCCGCGACGCCGGGCAGCCCCTCGCCGCTGACCGAGTCCCAGCTCCCGTAGAGCTCCCAGCCACCGTAGAGCTTGAGCGCGGTCCCGGCTCCGCGTTCGCGGACGAGGTCGAGCGCGATCATCGGGCCGTCGGTGCCCGGGGTCTCCGGCCACGCCACGTGGCCCGGCACCGGCCCGATCGGCACGCCCACCGCCTGGGTCACCCGGACCGACGCCAGGCCCTCGACGTCGAGTCGTGCGCCCGGCTCGAGGGCCAGGAGCGGGTGCATCGACCACAGGATCGGCAGCTCGTGCTCGCCATGGTTCTCCAGCTCGTACTCGGCGACCAGGCGCGACCCGTCCAGGCGGAGCCGCCGGATGAACCGGTACGGCCAGTCGGCCCCGCTCCAGGTGGCGACCAGCACCTCGCCCTGGGCCGTCACCTCGGTGGGACGACCCCATTGGTCACCGTGGTCACGCAGGGGCGGGCCGGAGGGGTCGACCGGGTCGGCACAGGCGGCGACGGTCGGCAGGCATTCGTCCCAGCCGAACGCGGCCTCGCCGTCGTAGACCGCATCGCGGCGGGCCCACGCGGCGGGGTCGCCGGGCGGATCGCCGGGCACCAGCCACTCGCGGGCCGCAAAGCGGTCCGCGAACGAGATCACGCGAGCGCCCAACGTCGGGACGACGATGACCTTGACCCGGTCGTTGTCGAGCGAGATGGTCGGGAGCGACCCGAAGGATGGGCCCGGTCCGATCACGTGTTCCTCCCGATCGCTGGACGACCTTCGACGATGCTCCCGGCTCCGCGCGCGGTCAACGCGATGAGCGCCACCCTGGATCTCCGGGCACCGGCCGGATCTGCTCGTCCGTGATGCCGGATGGTGCCGGGACGGCCATACGGTGCGAAGGTAGAACGCCGGGCGGCGTCCCGCTCGACCGTTTCGCGCCACCGGTGCAGGGTCGTCGACGGGCGATGCCGACACGGCGCGACGACCGGGTGTCCGGCACGCTCGACTCCGGAGCCGCGACGACCGGGTGTCCGGCACGCTCGATCCGGAGGCGCGACGGCGGAGGCGCGACGGCGGGGATGTGGAGGGACGCGATGACGGGACCCGGGATGACGCGCCAACCGCGGCACGTCGCGATCCCCGCTGATGCACCATGCCGCCATGCCGCCCGCTGGCCCGGCCGCTGTCTCCCCCGGCCGACTCCTCGCGCCGCTCCCGGTCGTCGTGCTCGCGTCGGGCGCCGCGATCCCCATCCTGCGGCCCGTGGCCCTCGCTGTCCTGGCCGCGACCGCGGTCGCGATGGCCGTCCGTGGGCACGCTCGCACCGCGACGGGCCGTGGGTGGCTCGCCACGGTCCCGGCCGCCGTCGGGCTCACCTGGGCGGCGCTGGCCGGAACGCCGATGCCTCTTCCAGACGCGCTCCACTGCGGGGACCTGCTCTCCCCGCCCACGGTCACGCGCGTCGTCCAGGCGCTCCTCGTGCTGGGCACGCTCGCGCTCGTCGGTCGGGTCGCCGACGACCGGGCGGCGCTGCGGCTCCGGCTGCCGGTGGATCGTCGCGTCACGGCGCTGGCGATCATCGCCCCGTTCGTGCTGGTTCCGGGTGCGCTCTGGATCGGGCCCCTCGTGGCCCGACCGTTCTTCGGCGACGTCGGGCTCGCCACGGGAGACCTCCGGGCACTCATCCCGGCTGTCGCGTTCGCCATCGCGAACGCCTCGCTCGAGGAGGCGGCCTACCGCGGCGCCCTCCTGGGCTGGTCGACGCCGGCCCTCGGCATCGCCGGGGCCGTGCTCGGCCAGGCGGTCGTGTTCGGCTTCGCCCACCTCGGGGCGGACGTGTCCGGCCCCGCGCCGCTGCTCTGGCTGGGCATGGCCGCATCCGGCGTCGTCGCCGGCTTCGTGGCGGTGCGGTCGCGATCGCTGCTGCTCCCGTTCACGGTCCACGCGGCGTTCGACGTTCCGCTCTACTACGCGTTCGCCTGCCGGCTCCCGACGTGAGCGGCAACCTGGAGCTGACCTGGCCGGGCAAGTACCTTCCCGACGGGACGCGGGCCGTGCCGAGCCGTGCGGTCGAGCCGCTTCACGTCATCGAGCGGTTCCCGGGGGCGAACGCCGCGACGGCGGGGCGGCTGGTCGCAGGCGATAACCTGCAGACCCTGCCGGCCCTCCTGGTCGAGCTTGCGGGCCGGGTCGACCTCGTCTACCTGGATCCCCCGTTCGGCACCGGCGACGCCTTCCACGTCCGAAATCGCGCGGGCGATCGGGCGAACCAATCCGGCCCGGGTGCCCGGCGCGGGCCCGACGCCGCGGCCCGGCAGGGGCCGGCCGCGTACGCCGATCGTGAGCCGGGTGGGCTCGGCGGCTTCATCGCGATGCTCGCCCCGCGGCTGGAGCTGGTCCGCGATCTCCTCTCGCCGACAGGCTCCCTGTATCTCCACCTCGACGCGCGCACGGTTCACGCGGCGAAGCTGCTGTGCGACGAGGTCTTCGGGGCGGCGGGCTTCCGCAACCACCTCGTCTGGGTCTACTCGGGTCGCGAGCTCGCCCGCCGCCGCTACAACGCGAAGCACGACGACATCCTGTTCTACACGCGCGGCCGGGCCTGGACGTTCCATCCCGAGCGGATCCTCGAGCCGCTCCGCGAGAGCTCGCGCCGGGCGCTCTCGCGGCACGTCGACGACGCCGGGCGCCCCTTCGTGATTCGCTACCGGGAGGGCGGCGGCTTCGCCCCCGTCGACCAGCCCGGGCGGACATATCGCCAGCTGGTCCCCGCCGGGACGCTGCCCCGCGACTGGTTCACGGCGGACTTCGCCCGCAAGTCGCAGCGGACCGGCTACCCCACCCAGAAGCCGGAGGCACTCCTGGCGCGACTCATCGCCGCGTCGAGCGAGCCGGGCGATCTCGTCGCGGACCTGTTCGCCGGGTCCGGGACGGCGCCGGCGGTGGCGGCGGCCCTCGGCCGGCGCTGGCTCGCCGGGGACGACAGCCCGGCAGCCATCGCCGCGACACGCCGGCGGCTCCTGGCGCTTCCCGATCGCGGGGGTGGCTTCGAGGTGGCCGCGCTCGAGGACGCGATGCCGCCGCCGGCGTCCCTCGATCTCGCCATCCGCCGTGTCCCGGGCGCGGGGCCGGCGAACGCGGGCCGCCTCGAGCTCGACGGCCCGATCGATGACCTGCGCGGCGTGGTGGCCTGGGCGGTCGGGACCCGCCGGAGCGCCCGCGCGGACCCGCTCGTGGCCAGTGCCGCAGGCGCGCGCGACCCGTGGACCGACCCGTTCGTGGCCAGCGCGACGGCCGCGCGCGATGCCTGGACCGGCGAGCTGAGCGCCACGCTCCCCGCCGGCGGGACGGAGTCGGGAGGCACGGGCCGGGCGTGGACGGCCTCCGGCGCCGCGATCGACGTGCCCATCGGCGGGTAGGGGCCACGGCCGGGTCCCTCGCCCCGTGGAACCGGGCCGAACGTCCCGTGCCCGCAGCCACGCTGCGCGCGATGATCGGGGGAACGCATCTCGACGAAGCCGACGAGCCAGGAGGATCCGCGATGAAGGTGGCCCAGGTGATGACTCGCCAGGTGGCTGCCGTGCGGCCCGAGACGCCCCTCCGGGACGTGGCAGCGCTCATGGTGAGCAAGGGGATCAGCGGCGTCCCTGTCGTCGGAGACGACGGCTCCGTCCTCGGCGTGGTGTCCGAGGCCGACTTCGTGATCAAGGAGCGGGGCCCGGAGGCCGTCCACCACCGCCTCCTCGCGCGCGTCTTCGGGGAGTCCCGCCAGACACGCGCGGAGCTCGCCAAGATCGAGGCCCAGACGGCCGGCGCGGCGATGACGAGCCCCGCGATCACGGTCAAGGCGACCGACACGCTGCGCTGGGCCGCCGAGCAGATGGCCGCCCGGAAGATCAACCGCCTGCCGGTCGTCGAGGGCGTCCGGCTCGTCGGGATCATCACGCGGGCCGACGTGGTCCGGGCCTTCGTGCGCCCCGACGGAGAGCTTGCGCGACTCGTTCGCGAGGAAGTCCTGGCAAAGACGGCCTTCTGGCTCGAGCCGGAGATCTTCGTCGTCGACGTCAAGGACGGGGTCGTCCATCTCGGCGGCCGGGTGGAACGCCGCTCGCTGGCCGAGACGATCGTCGAGGTCATCCGCGATCTCGGCGGCGTCGTGGGCGTCACGTCCGACCTCAGCTGGGAGCTCGACGACGTCGGCGGGCATCCGGCCGGCGACGAGGTCCCGGACGCCCGGCTGACGTTTCGCCCGCACTGACCCGGCCGCCGGCATCGCGCCGGCAGCCCGTCGACGGCCGGCGGGCCGGGCTTCGAGACCGCCGTTCCGGCGATCCTCAGGGCGCCGGGCTGGGGGACGGCCGCGACGCGCCGGACGGCCTCGGGCTGGCCGACGGCTCCGCGGGGGGCGGCGAGCCGTGCGGGGGCGCGGACCCGGATGGCGAGGCGGCCGTCGACGGGCTCGGCTTCGGGATGGGCTTCGCGGTCGGCCGGGGCGTCGGGGCCGGCAGGCACGACGAGACGCCGCTGCCCGAGGCTCGCGCGGCCGTCGGCGCAGGCGCCGCGTAGGCGACGGCCGGCACGGTTCCCGGCGGCGGGAACAGCGATGCGGCGAGGGCCCGGATCCCAGCGATGTCCGGCAGCTGGATGGAGCCGCGAACGTCGAATCCCGGGCGCACGAGCGGGTAGGTGACGACCGCCCGATACGTCCTCTTCCGGTCAACGCGCCGCGCAACGTCGGCCAGCGGGACGATCACGCTGCGCGGGACGTTCGTCTGGATGGCCTGGCCGATCGCCTTGAGGAACCCGATCGGGTCGTTCAGGAAGCCTCCCTTCACGACGGCATCGCGGACCCCGGAGATGATCTCCTGCTGGCGGGCCTGGCGGGTGAAGTCCGACTCGCCTGCGGCCTTGCGGACGCGCGCGTAGGCCAGCGCCTGCGAACCATTCAGGTGGTGCCGGCCTGCGCTGATCGCGAAGCCGGAGGGAATGCCGTACTCGTCGTACGACGGGTCGCAGAAGGCGTGGGCGACGTTGACGTCCACGCCGCCGAGGCTGTCCACGACCGCGACGAAGCCCCCGAGCTCGACCTGGGCGTACTGCTGGATGTCCAGGCCAAGGAGCGTCCCGACCGCCGCCATGAGCACGTCATGCCCGTCGCCGCTGGACCCCGGGAACTCAGCGGGGTGGATGCGTGCGTACGAGAGCAGCGAGTTGATCTTGCCCGCGTACGAGCCGCCCCCTGGGAGCGGGACGTCCACCATGTCGCGCGCCAGGGAGAGGAGCGAGACCGTCTCGGTGACGGGGTCCAGCGATGCCACGATCAGGGTGTCGGTCAGGAACGTCGAGCGGCCGACGCCCGCATCGACGCCGATCAGGAGCACGTTGGTCCGGGCGCCAGCGGGCGACGGCGAGGCAGCCGGCGTCGGGCTCGGACCGGCGCTCGATCCGGGGTTCGCCGACGCGCCCGGATCGGGCGTCGGCGTGGCCGGCTTCCATGCCCCGCTCCCGGTGGTCGACGGGGCGAACACGACGTTCACCTCCTCACGGGCCACGTTCGTGGCGTACCCGAGGTACGCCTGCGGCCCGATCGCGATGAGCGCAACGAGCGCCACCGGGATGGCGTCCCGCCCGCGAAGTCGCGGCAGGCGGGGATTCAGCAGGCTGGACCCCATCGCGGCCAGGCGCCAGAGCAGGATGACCGCCTGGAAGGCGATCAGCGCCAGCAGGACCCTGTCATCGAGGGCCAGGCTTCCCATTCGCACCGGTCCGGCAGAGACGGCGACGCCCGGCGAGGATGCCCACCACGAGGATCGACGGGAGCCCGAACAGGGCGGCCCGGGCAAGCCGGCCAGCCGCAAGGTGGCCGAGTCCGGGCACGACCGCATCGAGCAGCGCGGGAAGATAGCGCCGCCGGGTCACGGCGCGCGGGGCGACGGGAGACGGATCGGCCTGGCTCACGGGACGCGAGCGTATCACTCGCCGCGACCTCGACGCGCGACGAGGCCGCCTCGCCTACGCTGGGCCGGCGTCGGGTCGCGGATGGCAACGGCGGGACGGCGGGCACCGCGGCACGCGCGGAACGGCAGGGAGGCGGTGGGCGATGGCGGCGGCGATCGATCGTGGGCGGCTGGCGGCGCGGATGGCCGAGGAGGTGGCGCAGTTCGAGGTCGCTCACCCCCGCTCGAAGGAGCTCTTCGAGCGCGCCGCGAGGTCGCTGCTCGGTGGCGTCCCGATGAGCTGGATGGCGAAGTGGGCCGGACCCTATCCCGTCTTCGTCGAGGAGGCGACGGGCGCCCACTTCCGCTGCGTGGACGGCCACGACTACGTGGACTTCTGCCTGGGCGACACCGGCGCGATGACCGGTCACTCGCCGGAGGAGGCGGTCGTCGGGATCGCGGCCCAGCTTGTCCGCGGGATCACGACGATGCTCCCGGGCGAGGCGGCGATCGAGGTCGGCGAGGAGCTCCAGCGCCGATTCGGCCTCGCCTTCTGGCAGTTCACCCTCACCGCGACCGACGCGAACCGCTTTGCGCTTCGGCTCGCCCGCCAGGTCACCGGCCGTCCGTACGTGCTGGTCTTCGACCACTGCTACCACGGCTCGGTGGACGAGTTGTTCGCCACGCTGCGGGGCGGGATCGTCGCGCCGTCGGAGGGGAACATCGGCCCGGCGGTCGACCCGCGCCTCACGACCAGGGTCGTCCAGTGGAACGACGTGGCCGCACTCGAGGCGGCGCTCGCTCCGGGCGACGTCGCGGCGGTGCTGGCCGAGCCGGTCATGACCAACGTCGGGATCGTCCACCCCGAGCCCGGCTACCACGACGCGCTCCGCCGCATCACCCGCGAGACGGGCACGCTCCTGATCATCGACGAGACGCACACGATCTGTGCCGGCCCCGGCGGGTACACCCGTGCGGAGCGGCTGGACCCGGACATCCTGACCATCGGAAAGGCGATCGGATCGGGCATCCCGGCCGGGGCCTACGGGTTCAGCGAGGCGGTCGCCGACCGGATTCGGGCCGCCAACGACGATCTCGAGCTGATCGACGTGGGCGGCGTGGGCGGGACGCTCGCCGGCAACGCGCTCTCGCTGGCGGCGATGCGGACGACGCTGGCGCACGTCCTGACGGAGGAGAGCTTCGCGCGGATGATCCCGCTCGGCGAGCGCTGGGCCGCCGGCGTGCAGGCGACCATCGACGAGATCGGCGTGCCATGGCACGTGTCGCGGCTGGGCTGCCGCGCCGAGTACCTGTTCCGGACCGAGCTGCCGCGGAACGGTGCGGAGGCGGCCCAGGGGATGGATTTCGAGCTCCAGCAGTACATGCACCTCCACGCGCTCAACCGCGGGATCCTCCTGACCCCGTTCCACAACATGGCCCTCATGTCGCCCGTGACGACGGCAGCCGACGTTGACCGTCACACCGCCGCCTTCCGCTCGGCCGTCCACTCGCTCGTCGGGGGCTGACGGCTCATTCCCCCCTGTGGACCCATGACGCGTCCCGAGCGGGTCACCCACCCGATCCCGATGGTCACGGGTACATCCGGGGGGTGGCGGTGTCTTCGCGCGACAGAGAACATCACGAGTGATGTCGTCGATCCGCGACCCGTACAGGGTCCTCCAGGTGGATTCCGCCGCGGAACCGGAAGTCGTCCGGGCCGCGTATCGTGCGCTCGCGCTCAAGTACCACCCGGACGTACGGACCGGCTCGCAGGAGCGGATGGCCGCCCTGAACCAGGCGTGGCACATCCTCCGGGACCCGACCTTGCGCTCCGAGCTCGACCGAGCACGCGCAACGGCCCACGCCAGGCCCGAGCCGCAGCCCAAGCGCCCGGCGGCCCGGGACTCCGCCCGGGATCCGGCGGCCTTCGAGATGCCCGCGCCGCTGCCCGCCACGCCGCCCGGCAAGCCGTCGGGCAGCGTCCTCGACTTCGGCCGGTACGAGGGCTGGTCGCTGGGCCAGATCGCCGCCACCGATCCCGTCTATCTCGAGTGGTTCGCGCGCACGCCGATCGGACGCAGCTTCAACCGGGAGATCGAGTCGCTCCTCGCGATCCGCACGGCGGCCGCCTCCACGGCCGCAACGGCCACCGCCGACCGTCATCCGCGCCGATCCCGCCGCGGCTGACGCGACGTCCGGGTCGCTGAACCGGAGATGGCCGGACGAGCACAGGCGTTTGACGGAATCGGGCCCATGGGCCATCATTGCTCGCAGGTGCACCTCGTCCGGCGCTGGTTCGAGCACATGAACCCGCTCCCGCGCCGCACGAATGCACCTGGCGCTCCGGCACAGCTAGCCGTCGAGCGATCGACACATCACGACACGGTCGGCGTGCGACTCGCGCACCCGGCCCGGAAAGGCCTCACTCGCACCATGCTCAACAGCTCCTCCGTCCGCCGACCTGGCGGACCCATCGCGGTCGCGGCGCGCTCTTCGGACAGCCGGCGCCTGCGCCGCCGCTCGATGGCCGACGACCGCCTCTATTGCGGAACGAACGGTTGCACCACCTACCTGGACCTGGACGCGCGCTCCGGTGTCGCCAGCTGCCCCATCTGCGGGTTCCGCCGCACCATCGAGTAGGCGGCAACCCGCCCGCACCCGAGCTCCCCGAGCGTCACCCGGGCCGACGTCCAGGCCGCCTTCGTGGACAGACGTCGTGGACGGTTCGTGGATAAGTTGTCCGCGGATCCCGAATCTCGTGGACAGGTCCCCTTGCGTACCGGGGCGCCGGCGGGCGATCATCTGGTCAGCCCGAAGGGGCCGAGGAATTCGGATCGCTGGACCGCCGCAAGGCGGCCGGGCTCACTGCAAGGTGAGCCGGGTTCTCCGCAAGGGGAGCCGTCCCTCCCGCAAGGGAGGCAGGCGATCCACCGGCTGACTCGTCGTCGGCAACGATGACGGGTACCCCGTCCGCAAGGACGGACGGCGAGCCGCAAGGCGCGTCGGTGCTCCCGCAAGGGGGCCGCGCCCCGCAAGGGGTTGCGATGGACGGCCGATCCGACGGTCCCTTTGGGCTACTTCGTGCCCGGCGTCGAGCGCTGCGCCCGACGGGATGCCCGTCGAAGAGCGCGGTAGACTCCGCGGGATGCACGCGGGACCCTTCCGTCCTGCGCCCGCTTCCCGGAGGTGATCGTGTCCAGCGAGTCCGGCCGCGCCAACCGCGAGCCCGGCTCCGCGACCGGCGCCGGACCGGTGCCGGCGATCCGCCTCGAAGGCATCCGGTTTGCGTTCTCCGTCGACGGCCATCACACCGACGTGATCGGCGGGCTGGACCTCGAGATTGCGCCCCGCTCGATCGTGGCGCTGGTAGGCCCGAACGGCTGCGGCAAGAGCACGCTCCTGCGCGTCATCGCCGGCCTCCTCCCGGCGCGCACGGGCAGCGTCGAGGTCGAGGGACGGCCCGTCGCCGGCCCCGACTCGCGGGTCGGCCTCGTCTTCCAGGAGCCGCGCCTCCTCCCCTGGCGGTCCGCATTCGCGAATGTGGCATTTCCGCTCGAGGTCGCGGGCCGCGACCGCGCGGCACGTGAGCGCCGGGTCACGGACCTGCTGGGCCTCGTTGGCCTGCGGGACTGGAGCCGCGCACGGCCGGCTGAGCTCTCCGGGGGCATGCGCCAGCGAGTCGCGATCGCCCGCGCGCTCGCCCTCGAGCCGGCGGTCCTCCTGCTCGACGAGCCATTCAGCGCGCTCGACGCGCTCACCCGCGAGCGCTTCAACGTGGAGCTCCTCCGGCTCTGGGAGCGCATTGGCGCGACGATCGTGCTCGTGACCCACTCGATCGCCGAGGCGGTCTTCCTCGCCGACCGCGTCCTCGTCCTCTCGCCGAGGCCCGCCCAGCTCGTTGCCGACGTGGCCGTGGATCTGCCGCGTCCCCGCCGGCCGGGCGACCTGGACGCCGCCGCTGTCACACGGACCGCGGCGGAGATCCGGGCGCACCTCGAGGGCGCGACCGACGACGCGTTCTCGATCGCGACCGGCGACGTCCCGGCGCATCCGCAGCCCGAGCAGGCGATCCCATGATCACCCGCGACCGGGTCGTGCCGCCCCTGTTGGCGCTCGCCGCGTTCCTGGCCGGCTGGCAGCTGCTCGTGATCGCGGGCAACTACCCAACCTTCATCCTGCCCGGACCGGTCGTCGTCGGCCAGAAGTTCGTGGCCGCCTGGACCGACGGCACGATGGCGCCCCACGTGGTCACGACGCTCGCCGAGATCGGGCTCGGGTTCGCCGCAGGGGCGGTTGCAGGGATGCTGTCCGGCTACGTCCTCGCACGCTCGCGCCTTGCCAACCGGGTCGCCTCGCCGTACCTCGTGGCCGCCCAGGCGGTGCCCATCCTCGCGCTTGCACCGCTCATGGCGCTCTGGTTCGGGAGCGGGCTCTTCGCGCACGCGGTCATCGTCGCGCTGATCGTCTTCTTCCCGGTCGCGATCAGCACCGTCGTGGCTGTCCAGGGGGTCGATCGACGACTCCTGGAGATGGCCCGCAGCTACCGCGTCACCCGCGGCCAGCGCCTCCGGATGGTCGAGCTTCCCGCCGCGCTGCCCGGAATCCTTGGCGGGCTCCGGATCGGCGTGACGCTCTCCGTCGTGGGTGCGATCGTCGCGGAATGGACCGGCGGCGAGACGGGTCTGGGCGTCCTGATCAACCTGGCCCGGGGAAGCCTGTTCGACATCCCGCTCCTCTTCGCCACGCTCCTCACCATCGCCCTGATCGGTGTCGCGCTGTACAGCGGGGTCGTGCTAGTGGAACGGCACTACGCGATCCCGGCGGCCTGATCGCGGCCCGGCCGCACGGAAGCAGGTGCCCCGCGGCCGGATCGCACTGCGGCCGGATCGCACGGACACCGTGGCCGGGCCACAGGCGCACCCGTGCTACCCTTCGAGGGCCTTCGGGGCAGGGTGCAATTCCCGACCGGTGGTCCGGCCCCGCGATGTGTCGCGGGGCGAGCCCACGAGCGGATCGGCGCGAGCCGGGACGCAGATCCCGGGGCGGCGGAGACGCCGCCCGGCGGGAGCCGACGGTCAGAGTCCGGATGAGAGAAGGCGGGCCGCGAGCGCTTTCGGCGTTCGCGGCGCAGAGCGTGCCGGGCCCCGGGCCGTGCTGTTCACGGAGGACCAGGATGCCGGCCAGCCAGACCCCGCTTCGTGCAGCGTGCGCGCTGCTGGGAGCCCTTTCCCTCGTCGTGGCCGCGTGCAGCGGCGGTGCTTCGGCAAGCGCGGCGTCCTCCCCCACCCCGGTCGCGCCCGTGAAGCTGGTGGTCGGCCTGGGCTACATCCCGAACGTCCAGTTCGCCCAGTTCTACCTCGCGGACCAGGCCGGCTACTACCGCGACGCGGGCCTCCAGGTCGAGTTCCAGAACAAGATCGACCCCGAGCTGGTGACGCTGGTGGGACAGGGCGCTGTCGACGTCGGCATCTCGGACGGCACGAGCGTGATCCCGGCCGTCAGCCAGGGTATCCCGATCCGCTACGTCTTCACGGTCTTCGCCCAGTTCCCGAACGTCGTCTTCTCGAAGGCGAGCACCGGAATCGCGACGGTCGCAGACCTGAAGGGCCGGAAGGTCGGCATTCCCGGCAAGTTCGGCTCCAGCTGGATCCAGCTCGAGGCGCTCGCGGCTGGCGCCGGTCTGTCGACGGCGGACCTGTCGCTCGTGCTCTTCCCGGATTTCGGCCAGCTCGCCGCGCTGGAAAAGGGCGCCGTCGACGCTGCCTCGGGGTTCGCGAACAACGAGCCGATCCGGCTCGAGCTCGGCGGCGAGAAGGCGAACGTGCTCGCGCTCCCGCCTGCGAACCAGCTGCCGGGCCCCGGCCTGATCGTGAGCACGGCCACGCTGAACGGCCCGAAGAAGGACGCCCTCCGGGCGTTCGTGACCGCGACCCAGCACGCGATGCGCGACATCGAGTCCGATCCGCAGAAGGGCGTCGACGCCGCGATCGCCCGGATCCCGGAGCTGGCGACCGACCGGCCAGCCCAGCTCGCGGTCCTGCAGGCGACGATCGCCCTGTGGGAGAGCGACTACACCCGCGCGAACGGCATGGGCGCGGTGGACCCGGCGCTCTGGGAGCGCTCGATCACGTTCATGGCCGGCCTGCCCGACAAGCTCCTCGCGAAGCCGGTCACGGCGGCGGACTGCATCAGCAGCGCGCTCGTCGCGGCACCCTGACAGGGCAGCGCGGCGCGGCCCTGTCCGGCCTTGACGGGGACACGCAAACGCGCCGACCGGGATCGGTCGGCGCGTCCGCGGCGAGGAGGAGCGAGGGTCAGGCGGCGGCGCTCACGAGCGGGCGATCGGCCGGGACCGCGGCCAGCTCGTCGGCCGCGACCTCGAGCTCGATCGTCACGTCGTCGGAGACGAGCCAGCCGCCGGCCTCGAGGCCCACGTTCCAGGTGAGGCCCCAGTCGGAGCGCTTGATCCTGGTGGTGGCCTCGAAGCCGGCGTGACGCCGACCGTCCATCGCGGCGACGATGCCGAGGTGCTCCGTGTCGAGGACGACGGAGCGGGTCACCCCGTGCATCGTCAGGTCGCCCGTGATCGCCCAGCGATCGCCCTTCTGCACGATCGAGGTGCTCTTGAAGGTGAGCGTCGGGAACGTCTCGGCGTCGAGGAAGTCGGCGGAGCGCAGGTGGTTGTCGCGCGGCTCCATGCCCGTCTCGATGTTCGCGGCCGGGATCACGACGCTGACCGAGGACGCCGTGGGATTCGCCTCGTCGAAGTCGATCGTGCCGGTGACGCCCTTGAAGATGCCCCGGACCTTGGTGATCATCATGTGCTTGGCGGTGAAGCTCACGTCCGTATGGGCGGTGTCGATCTGCCAGGTGTTCATTGCGGTGTCTCTGCTTCCCTGTTGCCGACTGCGGTTCGCGTCCGGCCTGTGTTAGTTGACTACGCAACCATATCACGTCATAGTTGCGCATGCAACCATTGACTCGCACGAAGCGAACCACCCTGGATTGGGGTTTCCCGATCCGCCGTCACCGCGTAGGATCCCGCAATGACCGAGACCGCCGACCGTCCCGTCGTCGAGCTGCCGTTTCCGAGCGCCGACGACCCGCGCCTCCGGGCGTGGATCGCGTTCCTTCGCGCGCACGCCGCGGTCACGCGGCGGCTCGAGGCGGAGCTCCACGCGGAGCGCGAGCTCGGGCTCGCCGAGTACGACGCGCTGGTCCAGCTCGCGTTCGCCGACAACCGGCGCCTCCGCATGAGCGAGCTCGCGGAACGCGTCGTGCTCTCCCGCAGCGGTGTTTCGCGGCTCGTCGATCGCCTCGAGGCGACGGGCCTCGTTGCGCGCGCGGCATGCGCGGACGACGCGCGCGTCTCGTGGGCCACGCTCACCGATGCGGGATACGCGCGACTCCGGGACGCCTCGCCGATCCACCTGCGCGGCGTCGAGACGCACTTCCTGGCCCAGATCGCGGACGACGATCGCGAGGCGCTGGTCCGCGCCCTCGAGACGGTGGTCCGTGGGCTCCGCTCCCGTGGGCCAGTGGCGGCAGCATAGGCGGCACCCGACGCCTGACGACACCTCCAACCCGCCACCTCCCGTGAGCAGCGGCAGCCTCCGCGTGGGGACGAGCGGCTTCGCCTACCCTGCCTGGGCGCCGGCCTTCTACCCGGCCGGGACCCGGGACAGCGCGCTCCTGCCGGCATACGCCGCCCGGCTCCCCGCCGTCGAGCTGAGCACGACCTACTACCGCCAGCCGACCTCGGCCCAGGCTGCCGCGTGGGCATCCCGCACCCCGCCGACCTTCCGCTTCAGCGTGAAGCTGCTGCGCACCGGGGTCCTCCGCGCCTACGGGGGCGATCCGGCCGATACGCTTGCGTGGCTCACCGAACCCCTCGGGGCGTTCGGGGAGAGGCTCGGCACGGCGCTCCTCCGGATCCCCGACGATCGGCCGCGCGACGATGCTCGTCTCGCGGCGCTGCTGGCCGCGTGGCCGGCTGCGACGCCGCTGGCGCTCGAGCTGCAGAATCCCGCCTGGCACGACGACGAGGTCTTCGCGATCGCCGGTGCGCACGGCGCCGTGGTGGTCTGCACGGAGACGGACGAGGCGCCGAATCCGCCGCTGACCGTGACCGGGCCGTTCGTCTATCTCCGGCTCCGCCGTGAGCGCTACGGGAGCGCCGACCTCGACGCGTGGGCGGCGCGCCTCGAGCCCTTCCTCGCCGACGGTCGCGACGCGTTCGTCTTCTTCCGACATGACGCGCACGGCGCCACGCCCGGCGACGCCATCTCGCTTGCCGCACGGCTTCCCGGGTACGCGGCCGGCGGCGATCCCAGGGGTCGCGCCGGGACATGATGGCATCCGCTCGGGTCGTGGCCGCGTTCCTCGCGTCGACGATTCTCGTGGTCTCGTGCGCGGCACCCGGCCCCAGGACCACATCGGTGCCGGCGACCGCGCCGGTGCCGGCGACCGCGCCGGTGCCGGCGACCACATCGGTGCCGGCGACCGCGCCGGCCGGGTCGGGCGGGTCTCCGATCGCGTCGTCCTCGCCGGCCCGGACCTCCTCGACGACCTCCGCCTGGGCGCCGCCGGCCCTCATGCTCTCGGTCGTCGTGGCCGGGCTGCAGCGTCCGCTCTGGGTGGGCAGCGCCGGGGACGGCAGCGGTCGCCTGTTCGCGGTGGAGCAGGCAGGCACGATCCGCGTGATCCGGGATGGCCGGCTGCTGGGCCAGCCGTACCTCGACCTGCGGGACCGCGTCTCCTCGGGCGGCGAGCGCGGCCTGCTGGGACTTGCCTTCGCACCGGAGTTCGCGCGGGACGGCCGCTTCTTCGTCGACGCGACCGATCCCGACGGGAACACGTTCGTGGCCGAGTACCGGGCGCCGAACCCGGCCGCGGACGTCGCTGCGGCGACGGATGTCGCTGCGGCGACGGATGTCGCTGCGGCGACGGATGTCGCTGCGGCGACGGGGCGAGTGATCCTGCGGATCGCGCAACCGTTCCCGAACCACAACGGGGGCGGCATCATCGCCCGCCCGGACGGCACCCTCTGGATCGGGACCGGTGACGGCGGGTCGGGCGGCGACCCGCTGGGGAACGGCCAGGCGCGGACGACGCTGCTCGGCAAGCTCCTGCGGATCGATCCGACCGCGGCCGGTGACGCGCCGTACACGATCCCCCTTGATAACCCGTTTGCCGGCCAATCCGACGTCCGCGGCGAGATCTGGGCGTTCGGCCTGCGGAACCCCTGGCGTTTCTCGTTCGACCGGGCCACCGGAGATCTCTGGATCGGTGACGTCGGGCAGGGCCGCTGGGAGGAGGTGGACCGCGTCCGCGCCGGCGAGGCGGGCGGCCGCAACTTCGGGTGGAACGTGATGGAAGGCCGGCATTGCTTCTCCCCCGCCGCCAGCTGCCCCACGGCGGGCCTCACGCTCCCCGTCGCGGAGTACGACCACGACCAGGGCTGCGCGATCACCGGCGGCTTCGTCTATCGCGGCGCGGCGATCCCGTCGCTCGTCGGCACGTACCTGTATGCCGATTCGTGCTCGGGCCGCCTGTGGGGGCTCGACGCGTCGGCCGACGACCCGGAACCACGGCTGCTCGCGAGCACCGGTGCGAGCATCGCCTCGTTCGGCGAGGACGATGCCGGCGAGCTCTACGTGGCGGACATCGGGGGCGGGACGATCTCGCGAATCGTCGCTGCACCGTAACCCCCGGGTCGCGGGACCGCGGCCCGGGCGAGCGGCTGCCACGCATCGGCGCGGACGCGGCAGCCCGCGCCGCCGGACCGATTTCCGGTCAGGCGCGAAGGGTTCCCTCGACGCGCGTCACGGCCCGGCCGGCGACACCCACGCGGTCGTGTCGGAGGATGACGTCCACGACGCCGCCGCGATCCGAGACCTGGAGCGCCCGGAACGAATCGCCGAGGCGCGGCGCCCAGAACGCGGCGAGCGCGCAGTGGGCCGAGCCGGTCACGGGATCCTCGGGGATCCCGTCTGCCGGGCAGAAGTAGCGCGAGACGATCGCGGCACCCGGCACGTCGGAGAGCGCCGTGGCGATGAGCCCGTCGGGGAGGGACCGCAGCCAGGCCTGATCAGGCACCAGCCGCCGGACGTCGTCCGCCGACGCCAGCTCGACGAGCAGGTTCGTGGCGCCGCTGCCCACGAAGACGGGCTGGGAGCCGAGCGCGGCCTCCAGTCCCTCGGGCGGCTCCGCCTTACGGACCCGGTCGACCGGGAGATCCAGCTCGATCCGGCGGTCGGCGACCTGCACGGCCGACAGCGCGCCGCTCCGCGTCAGGAAGCGCGCCGGCTCTCCCTCCGCGAGCCGGCCGCTCTCCCAGAGCACGTGGGCGCTGGCGAGCGTGGCGTGGCCGCACAGGTCCACCTCGACGGTCGGCGTGAACCAGCGGAGGTTCCACGCTCCGCGGCCGGCCGGCCCGACGAAGGCCGTCTCCGAGTGGCGCAGCTCCGCGGCGACCGCCTGGCGCCAGGCATCGTCGCGGGGCTCGTCGAGGAGCACCACTCCGGCCGGGTTGCCGGTGAACGGAGGCTCGGCGAAGGCGTCGACGATGAACACGGGAAATCCTGCGGGAAGTGACACTCCCCGCAGGATAGCGGCGCTCCGGGCGTGGTGTCCGTGGGCGTCAGTCGATGAGGTAGACGACGCTCACGGTCACGTCGACCTCGTTCGTGCCGACCTGGACGGGCGTGGACGGGGCGGCCGCGTCCTTGGCCCCGCCTGCCTGGAGGTAGGGCATCGGGACCGGGACCGACCCGGACTGCTCGCTGATCGACGAGACACCCGTGATCGAGACGCCGGCGGCCTTGGCGAGCGCATCCGCCTTGGCCCGCGCGTTCTTCATCGCCGCATCGCGGGCCTGCGCCTCGGGCGATGTCGGGTCGTCGACGCGGAAGGTGATGCCGTCGAGCGTGGTGGCCCCCGCGGCGAGGGCGCCGTCGATCACGTCGGAGATCGTGTCGAGCTTCCGAACGGTCGCGGAGACCGAGTTCACGATCTGGTAGCCGGTGAGGCGCGGCGCGTTGCCGTTGGAGTAGTCGTAGACCGGCTGGAGGGAGAGCGACGTCGTCTGGATGTCCTTGTCGGCGATGCCGTTCTTCTTGAGCGAGGCGATGACGCCGGCCATCGCGGTCGCGGCAGCCGCCTGGGCATCGCGGACCTTGGTGCGCGTGAGCGTGACCCCGACGCGGACGTCGGCGACGTCCGGCGTGGTGGTGACACGCCCGATGCCGCTCACGCTGATCGTGTGCTCGGGCGTCGTGGTCGTGCCATCCACCGCGCGGGCGGGCCGCATCGCAAGGGCCGGGCCGAACGCGACGGCGAGGGCGAGACCGGCGAACGCCCCGACGGCGAGCCAGCCGAGGCGGGGTCGGGTCGTGGAACCGGTGAGCGAGGTCATGGAGGGGCTCCTTCGGGCGGGCTGCCAGGGTGGCAGGCGGCGGGTCCGGACCCCTGACGCACTCGACCGTCGATCGGTTCCGCGGTCGACGTCGCGGCCTAGCGCCGCCAACCCACCGCCGACCGGCCGCGGCTCTCCGCCGACCGGCCGCGGCCCCGCCCCGCGACATGGCCCGGCCGCGACGTGTGCCTCTGGTCAGAAGGCGAGCGGGTCCATCTTCTCCGGGTCGATGCCGAGCGCCGCGATCGCGGCCGCCAGGTCGGCCGCCGCAAGCTCGCCGCGCCGTGCGAGCGCGGTCAGGCTCGCCAGCGTGACGCTCGCCGCGTCGATCTCGAAGAGCGCGCGGAGCGCCTCGCGCGTGTCGCTGCGGCCGAAGCCCTCGGTCCCGAGGGAGATGTAACCGGCGGGCAGCCAGCGGCCCAGGAGGTCCGGGAGCGCCTTCAGCCAGTCGGAGACGAGCACGACCGGGCCGCCCTCCGACCCGAGCACCTGCGAGACGTACGGGGTTCGTGGCGGCTCGGTCGGGTGGAGCCGGCTCCAGCGCTCGGCCTCGAGCGCGTCGACGCGGAGCTGCTGCCAGGACGTCGCGCTGTAGACCTCGGCCGCGATTCCGAAGCGCTCGGCGAGGAGCGCGCGTGCGGCAACCGCCTGCTGGAGGATCGCGCCCGAGCCGACCAGGCGGACCCGTCCCTTCGCGCCACCTTCGACGTCGGGCGCGGCGAGGACCCGGTAGATCCCGCGCACGATCCCCTCGCCGACACCGTCGGGCGCGGGCGGCATCGCGTAGTTCTCGTTGTAGAGCGTGACGTAGTAGTAGACGTCCTCGCCCCGCCCGTACATCCGCTCGATCCCGTCGCGGATGATGACCGCCAGCTCGTACGCGTACGCCGGATCGTAGGCACGGATGCTCGGGACCGTCGACGCGAGGAGCTGGCTGTGCCCGTCCTCGTGCTGGAGGCCCTCGCCGTTCAGGCTGGTCCGGCCGGCGGTCGCCCCGAGCATGAAGCCACGGCCGCGCGCGTCGGCCAGCGCCCAGGCCTGATCGCCGGTTCGCTGGAACCCGAACATCGAGTAGAAGATGTAGAAGGGCAGCATCGGCTCGCCGTGCGTCGCGTATGACGTGGCAGCCGCCTGGAGGGATGCCATCGAGCCGGCCTCGGTGATCCCCTCCTCCAGCACCTGGCCGTCCTTCGCCTCGCGATAGGAGAGCACCAGCTCCGAGTCGACCGGCTCGTAGTGCTGGCCCCCGCTGGCGTAGATCCCGACCTCCTTGAAGAGCGGATCCATGCCGAACGTGCGCGCCTCGTCGGGGATGATCGGGACCACCCGCTTTCCGAAGCCCGGGTCGCGCATCAGGTTCCGCAGGAGCTTGGCGAAGACCATGGTGGTGCTCACGGCGGTCGTCGAGCCGGCCGCGAACTCGCGGTCGGTCTCCGGCACCGGGGCGGGCAACGGCCGGCTCCGCACGATCCGCTTCGGGAGCCCGCCGCCGAGCGCGCGCCTGCGCTCCATCAGGTAGCGCATCTCCTCGGACTCGGGGCCCGGGTGGTAGTACGGGGCTTCGGCGAGCTGCTCGTCTGGGATCGGAAGCTCCAGCCGATCGCGGAATATCCGCAGCTCCGCCTCGGACAGCTTCTTCGCCTGGTGGGTGATGTTGCGTCCTTCGACGCTCGAGCCCAGCGTCCAGCCCTTGATCGTCTTGGCCAGGATCACCGTCGGCGCGCCCTGGAACTCGGTCGCCAGCTTGTACGCCGCGTAGAGCTTGCGGTAGTCGTGGCCGCCCCGGCGCAGGCGCGTCAGGTCGTCGTCGGAGAGGTGCTCCACCAGCCGGCCCAGCCGCGGGTCGGGGCCGAAGAAGTGCGAGCGGATGTAGGCACCGCCCGCCACGGAGTACTTCTGGAACTCGCCGTCGACGGTCTCGTTCATCTTGTTGACGAGCGTCCCGTCCGTGTCGCGGGCCAGCAGGTCGTCCCACTCGCGGCCCCAGATCACCTTGACCACGTTCCAGCCGGCGCCCCGGAAGATGCCCTCCAGCTCCTGGATGATCTTGCCGTTGCCGCGAACCGGGCCGTCGAGCCGCTGCAGGTTGCAGTTGACGACGAATGTCAGGTTGTCGAGGCGCTCGCGGCCGGCCACCCACAGCGCGCCGAGCGCTTCCGGCTCGTCCATCTCGCCGTCGCCGAGGAATGCCCAGACGCGCGACTCGCTGGTGTCCGCGATGCCGCGGTGGAGCAGGTAGCGGTTGAAGCGCGCCTGGTAGATCGCCGCGATCGGTCCGAGGCCCATGCTGACGGTGGGGAACTCCCAGAAGTCGGGCATGAGTCTCGGGTGCGGGTACGACGAGAGCCCTTGTCCCGGGCGCACCTCGCGCCGGAAGTGGTCGAGCTGCGAGGCGCTCAGCCGCCCTTCAAGGAAGGCCCGCGCGTACATCCCCGGCGCCGCGTGGCCCTGGTAGAAGATCTGGTCGCCGGAGCCGTCGTCCTTGCCGCGGAAGAACCAGTTGAAGGCCACCTCGTACAGGCTCGCCGAGCTGGCGTACGTGGAGAGGTGGCCGCCGATCCCCGGCGAGACGATGTTGGCCCGGAGGACCATCGCCACCGCGTTCCAGCGGACCAGGCGCCGGATCCGCCGCTCGATCGCCTCGTCGCCAGGGAAGTAGGGCTCCTGCTCCGGGCTGATGGTGTTGATGTAGCGGGTCTGGGTCAGCGGCGGCAGCCCGATGTGGGTCTGGCGCGCCCGCTTGAGGAGCTTGTACATGACGAAGCGGGCGCGATCGGCGCCCTCCTGCTCGACGAGGTCGTCGAACGAGGCGATCCAGTCCCGGGTCTCGTCCGGATCCACGTCCGGCAGCTGGTGCTTGAACTCGTCCGAGTACATTGACGGGAACTCCTGGCGTGAGACGCTGGTCAGGCGGCGCCGGACCGCGGGCGGGCGGTCGCGCGCCCCACGGACTCGGGACGGAAGCGGGCCGACATTGCCCGGAGCGTAGCCCATCCCGCGACCGGGCGCCTGCGCACCCGCTGGGGTAGATTCGGGCGATGCAGCCGGACTACGACGCGACGACCGCGCTCATCGTGGTGGACGTGCAGAATGACTTCGCGGACCCGGCCGGCAGCCTGAGCGTCCCCGGCGGCGACGGGATCATCCCGTACGTCAACGCCCAGATCGCCGCGGCGCTCGACGCCGGCGCCTTCGTCGCGTACACCCAGGATTGGCATCCACGGTCCACCCCGCACTTCGTCACGGCCGGTGGCCCGTGGCCCGTCCACTGCGTCGCCGGGACGTGGGGTGCAGCGCTCCACCCCGCGCTCACGCCGAACGCGGGACCATCCGTCCGGAAGGGCGCGAACGGCGAGGACGGCTACTCCGGCTTCTCGATGCGCGACCCGGGCACCGGCGATCCCGTGCCGACCGAGCTCGCGGGGCTCCTGCGGGCGCACGGGACCCGCACGGTCGTGGTGTGCGGGCTCGCCACCGACTACTGCGTCCGCGACACCGCCCTCGATGCCCTCGCCCTCGGGTATCCGACCCGCGTGCTCGTGGCGGGGGTCCGTGCGGTGGACGTGCGACCCGGCGACGGCGCCGCGGCACTCGACCGCCTCGTCACGGCCGGCGTCACGCTGGTCTCGCCGACGGCCACCTCGGTGAGCGCGGACGGGGTCGCGCCGGCCGCCCCGACCGCCCCCGAGCCCGTGGCATGAGCCGCCTGCGGAACCTCGCGTTCCTCGCGATGGCAGGCATGGGTGCTGCCGTGACCGCCGAGCGCTGGCTCGGGTCGATCATCGCGTCCGGCGACGGGCCGGACCCGACCATGAAGATGGTGATCGCGATCGACGCGCCGATCGAGACCGTCTGGGAGGCGATCTCGGACATCGAGCGCCAGCCGCTCTGGATGCTCGAGATGAAGTCGGTGCGGCTGCTCACGCCGGGCCCGGTGGGAGTCGGGACGCGCGGCGAGGCGGACGTGCGCATCTTCCTGATCGGCATCGTGGATCCGGTCGAGATCGACCAGTACGAGCCGCCCGTGGCCTTCGGCATCCGGCACGTCGGCGTCTTCGCGGGGTCCGGGCGGATCCGGCTCGAGGCGCTGGACGCGCGCCGCACGCTCGTGCGCTGGGACGAGCGCCTTGTGCCGCCCGCCTTCCCGAACATCGGCCAGCTCATCCAGAAGCCGATCCTCGGCGCGATCTTCCAGGCCGACCTCGAGCGGCTCAAGGAGATGGTCGAGGCACGCCACGCCGAGGCGATCGGCGGCACGGGAGCGGACGCCGGCTGAGGGGAACCACCGGATCGGGCCGGCCACCGGGTCCCGCGCGCCCGCCACCGGGTCCCGCGCCGGCTCCGCCCCTCCCCCAACTCCGCCACCAACCCCGCATGGAGGGTCGCCGATGGAGATCCACCTCGTCGACGCGACGTACGAGCTCTTCCGGGCCCACCACGCGCCGCGCCCGCCGGTCCGCGGCCGCGACGGGATGCCCCTGACGGCCGTTGCCGGCCTCGCGGGGACGCTGCTCGCGCTGGTTCGCGACGAGGGCGCCACGCACGTCGGCTGCGCCCACGACCGGGTGATCCGCTCGTTCCGCAACAACCGCTGGCCCGGCTACAAGAGCGAGGTCGGCGTCCCCGCGGAGCTGCTCGCCCAGTTCCCCGTTGCCGAGGAGGCGATCCGCGCGCTCGGGTTCGTGCTCTGGCCGATGGTCGAGTGGGAGGCCGACGACGCGCTCGCCACGGCCGCCGTGCAGTGGGCGGACGCGCCCGGGGTGAGCCGGATCCTCGTCTGCACGCCGGACAAGGACCTGGCCCAGGTGGTCCGCGGCGGCCGCGTCGTGCTGCGCGACCGGCGGCGCGACATCACCTATGACGAGGCCGGCGTGCGGGCCAAGTGGGGCGTGCCGCCGTCGGCCATCCCGGACTACCTGGCGCTGGTGGGCGACGCCGCGGACGGCTTCCCGGGCATCGCCGGCTTCGGGTCGAAGGGCGCCGCGGCGCTGCTCGCCGTCTTCGGGACGCTCGAGGGGATCCGGGATGCAGCCCTCGGGACGTGGCCATCCTCGGTCCGGGGCGCGGAGCGGATGGCTGCCACGCTCCGCGACCACTGGCCGGACGCCCTCCTCTTCCGCGATCTCGCGACCCTTCGCACGCGCGTCCCGCTCGACACGGCCGGCCCGGAGGCGCTGCGCTGGGAGGGCGCGGACCCGGACGCCTGGCCGGCATTCTGCGAGCGCTGGGGGCTGCCCGGCCTTTCCCGGCGACCGCACCGCTGGCGACCGGCCGCCTGAGCCCCGGCCGCACGGGGACGCTATGCCTCGCGGAGGAGCTCGAGGAGGCGGGCGTGGTGGAGCGCGGGTGCAGCGAGAACACCCATGCCGCGCGTGGGCGCGGCGAGGTCGAACCACGGCCCGCCGTCGAGGTCCGTCACGCGGGCGCCGGCCCGCTCCGCGATGAGCCCGGCCGCGGCAACGTCCCACGCGGAGAGCCCGATCGACTGGCCGAACGCGTCGAAGCGCCCATTCGCGACGTAGGCGAGCGAGAGCGCCGCCGAGCCCATCGTGCGCGACACCCGGATCTCGCGGCGGACGCGCGAGATCCGCCGCGCCGGGGCCTGGCCGCCGATGTTGAGCGCCATCACCACGTCCGACAGGCGCTCCTTGGCCGAGGCACGGACCGGTCGGCCGTCAAGCGTCGCGGGGCCATCGGCGGATGCGGCGAACGTCTCGCCACGCAGCGGATCGTGAACGGCACCCACGACGGGCCGGCCATCCGCGACCAGCGCGAGCGAGACGCAGAAGAACGGCAGGCCGTTGGCGAAGTTGATCGTGCCGTCGACCGGGTCGCAGACCCAGACCCGCGCCGCGACCGTCGCGTCGCGTCCCGACTCCTCGCCATAGAAGGCGTCGTCGGGGAAGCGAGCGGCCAGGCCGGCCCGGACGAGCGCCTCCGCGGCATGGTCCACCTCGGTCACGATGTCGTGGGCGCCCTTGTACGCGACCGGGCCGCTGTCCTCGTAGCGTGCGGCGACCAGCCTGCCGGCCGACTCCACGAGCTCGACAGCGACGGCGAGCTCCGGGCCCCAGCGAC
The DNA here is from genome assembly GCA_963734535.1 of uncultured Chloroflexia bacterium. GTDB lineage: Bacteria > Chloroflexota > Limnocylindria > Limnocylindrales > CSP1-4 > CTSoil-043. The sequence continues at coordinate 150,399 of CAVTHS010000008.1, forward strand.
CCGCCGCCGGCGTGTCGGCGCTGCGCTGCCCTGCCTTCATCGGGAGCAGTCCACGGCGAACGACCGCGCATCTGTCCCCAGGTCCGCCACGCGCTGCGTGAACGTGAGCGTCTCGCCGGCGGCGATCGACGGGGTCCTCACGTACGTCTCGACGGGCGGGTTGCCCAGGTATGCCGGGTCCCAGACCCGGCAGGTTGCCTGGCCGTCGCGTCGGCCGCCGTTCGCGACCGCGAGGGTCAGGACGATCCCTCCATCGGCCGGCGTTGCCGTGACCAGGCGCCCGTCGAACGGACCCACCCCGCCGACGAGGATCGTGGCCCCGACCAGCATCGCCACGACCGCGAGCGCGATGCCCGCGAACACGGTCCCATGCGCCTGCGACGCGGCTGGCTGCTCGAGACCCGCCGGGTTGCACGCGGCGCACAGGGCGTCCGCGAGCGGGATCGGCGTGTCGCAGCGGAGGCAGCCGTGGGTCGGCTCGGGATCGACGGCGGGCACGGGCGTGGATGTCCTCGTCGTCATCGGCGGGCGGCGCCGGGCGCAGCGTTCACGAGCAGGTCGACATCCTGGGTGGTGCGGGCGCCGACCACGGCGCCGTCCGCGCCGGCGGCCCGCCAGCGCGCGGCCGTGCCGGCGGGATCCTCGATCCAGGGGCTCGCGGAGAGGGATTCGCCCTTCCCGAGATCGAACGCCGCGAGGATGTGCACGGTCGACCGGTCGCGACCGACCGCGGAGAGCGCGTCCAGATAGGCGGGCAGAAGCGCGACGAGGAGCGATGCCGGAACGGTCCAGCCGTCACCGATCCGGCCCGCGAGGGCGGCGCCGGCCGCGGATTCGCCGCCGACGATGATCGGCGGGGCCGGCTCCGGGACCGGGAACGCGAACGCCTCCGCGAGCGGGTAGAACGGCGACGCGCGCGTCACCGGCCCGCCGGTCCACAGTGCGCGACATACGGCCACCGCCTCCTCGAGCCGGGCAACGCGTTCGGGCGCGTCCGGGAACGGGATCCCGTAGGCGAGATGCTCGGCCGGGTGGCCGCCGATGCCGACGCCGAGGACGAGACGGCCGCCGCTCGCTGCCTGGAGCGTGGCCGCCATCCGCGCGACGACGGAAGGCGGACGGTTCATCACGTTGAGCACGAACGTCATGAGGCGAAGCCGGCTCGTGCTCCCGGCCAGCGCCGCGAGCGTCGTCCAGCACTCGAGGACCGGATCTCGCCGGGCGCCGCGGCTGACGAAATGGTCCCAGATCGCGACGCCCTCGTAACCGGCCGCCTCCAGGCGGAGCGCCTGCTCGCGGAACCAGGCGTACGAGACGCCGATCGCCCGAAGGTTGACGAAGACAGGGAACGGCGCCGGCGTTCCCGTGGCGGTGCTCAGAGCCCGGCCGTGACCGCCGGCGAGGTCGCCGCGGCCAGCGCCACCTGGAGCATCGTGGCGGTCCGCCGCTCAAGCTCGTCGAGCGGGAGGTACGAGTCCTCCGAGGTGACGTTCGGGCCCAGGACGTCGCTCACGGTCAGGATCGTCGCCGCCCGGACGTCGTCTCCCGCCGCGTGCGCCCGGGCCGCGAGGTAGAAGAGCGCCGAGCTCTCCATCTCGAACCCGAGCACGCCCCGTGCCGCCCAGCGGCTGAAGTAGTCGGCGTCGGGGTTGTAGAAGACGTCCACGGTGCAGACCAGCCCCACGTGGTATGCCGCGCGCTCGGCCTCCGCCGCATCGACGAGCGCGCGCACCAGCCCGAAGTCGGCGGCCGGCGCGTACGGCTCGCCATGGAGGTACGTGGCGGTCGTCCCGTCGAACGGCGCTGCCGCGGACGCGATCACGATCTCGCCCGTGCGGATGCCCCGCCCGATGCCGCCGCACGTGCCCACGCGGATGAGGCGCCGCGCGCCGAGCCGCAGCAGCTCCTCGACCACGATCGCCGCGGACGGCGCGCCAATCCCGGTGGTCTGGACGCTGACCGGCACGCCGCCGTACATGCCGGTATACCCGTAGAGCAGCCGGTGGTCGTTCACCTTCCGGGCGGCCGCGAGGCCGCCATCGAAGAGCGAGGCCATCGTCGTCGCCCGGTTCGGGTCGCCGGGCAGCAGGACGATGGGGGCGTAGTCGCCCGGCTCGGCGCGAAGGTGGATCTGCGGCATCGTGGCGGGCTCCTGGTGTGGTTCGGCGGGGGCGAGTGTACGGCCTCCGGGACGGACCGGTCTGCGGCGCCGGGGCTCGCGGCCGGTCCGGCGATCCCCGACGGCCCGCACAGCCAACGTCGGCCTCTCTCGCACCCGACTCCGCGTAGTACGATCGCACGGGAGTCTCGCGGTCTCTTCTCGGGGCCGGGGCGGGTCGGGTGCGGCACAGGAGGGTTGGTCGTGAGCGAAGGCTTCTTCTCGGAGGTCGCGGGGCGTATCCCGTTCGGCGGACTCGATTCGACCGATCCCCTGTCGTTCAAGGTCTACGAGCCTGACCGCCTCGTGCTCGGCAAGCGGATGGCGGATCATCTCCGGATCGGTGTCTGCTTCTGGCACTCGTTCGCCTGGGACGGGCGGGACATGTTCGGCTCGGGCACCCTCGACCGGCCATGGCTCGGCGCGGCCGGCGACCAGATGGCCGCCGCCCGGATGAAGATGGCCGCGGCGTTCGAGTTCTTCGCGAAGCTCGGCATGCCGTACTACTGCTTCCACGACCGGGACGTCGCCCCCGACGGAGACAGCTTCGCCCAGTTCCGGGCGAACCTCGACGCCCTCGCCGACGACGCCCTGGGCTACCAGGAGCGGACCGGCGCCCGCCTCCTGTGGGGCACCGCGAACCTGTTCAGCCACCCGCGTTACCAGGCCGGCGCCGCCACCAACCCCGACCCCGAGGTTTTCGCCTACGCCGCCGCACAGGTCAAGAACATGCTCGAGGTGACCAAGCGCCTCGGCGGGACCAACTACGTGCTGTGGGGCGGACGCGAGGGCTACGACACGCTTCTCAACACGGACCTGCGCCGGGAGGGCGACCAGCTGGCCCGCTTCCTGCACCTGGTCGCCGAGCACAAGCACAAGATCGGGTTCGAGGGAACGCTCCTGATCGAGCCCAAGCCGATGGAACCGACGAAGCACCAGTACGACTTCGACTCCGCGACCATCCACGGATTCCTCGTCCGCAATGGCCTCGACCGCGAGTACCGCCTGAACATCGAGGCGAACCACGCGACGCTCGCGGGCCACAGCTTCCACCACGAGGTCGCCTACGCCATGGCGAACGCGATGTTCGGCAGCATCGACGCCAACCGCGGCGACCCCCAGAACGGATGGGACACCGACCAGTTCCCCAACTCGGTGGAGGACCTGGCGATGCCGCTCTACGAGATCCTGCGCGGCGGGGGCTTCACCACCGGCGGCTTCAACTTCGACGCGAAGCTCCGGCGACAGAGCATCTCCCGGACGGACCTCTTCCACGCCCACATCGGCGGGATCGACACCCTCGCCCGGGCGCTCCTGGCCGCCGCGGACATGCTCGAGCAGGGCACGCTCGCCGGGATGGTCGAGGCGCGCTATGGCGGTTGGAAGGGGGACCTCGGGACCGCGATCCTCGGCGGCACCGTGACCCTTGCCGATCTCGCCGCGAAGGTCGAGTCGGGGGAGATCGATCCGCAGCCGGTCAGCGGCCGCCAGGAGCTGCTCGAGAACGTCGTCAACCAGGCCATCTGGTCGGTCGACAGGGCCTCCGGCACGGCGGGCTGACCCGCGATGGGCCACGTCCTGGGGATCGACGCCTCGACCACGGCGACGAAAGCCGTCCTCGTCGACGAGGCAGGAGCCGTGATCGGCGTGGGGGCGGCAAGCTACGGTTTCGACGTGCCGCGGCCGCTCTGGAGCGAGCAGGAACCTGCCCTCTGGTGGGACGGGGCGGTCGCGGCGATCCGGTCCGTGCTCGCCTCGACGGGCGTGCCGGCCGACGACGTGGTCGCGATCGGCCTCACCGGCCAGATGCATGGCGCCGTCCTGCTCGACGGGGCGGGCGAGGTGCTGCGCCCGGCCATCCTGTGGAATGACCAGCGGACGGCCCTCGAGTGCGACGCGATTCGGCAGGCCGTCGGCGCCGAGCGCCTCGTGGAGATCACCGGCAACGACGCCCTCACCGGCTTCACGGCGCCGAAGCTGGTCTGGGTTCGCGATCACGAGCCAGGCGTCTGGCGACGGATCGCCCATGTGCTCCTCCCCAAGGACTACGTTCGCCTCCGGCTGACCGGCGAGTACGCCGTGGACAAGGCGGACGGCGCCGGCACGCTGCTGTTCGACCTGGCGGCGCGAGACTGGTCGCGCGAGGTCCTCGACGCCCTCGAGATCGATCCGGCCTGGATGCCGAGGACCTGGGAGGGCCCGGAGGTCACGGGGGTCGTCTCCGGCGAAGCGGCCGCGATCACGGGCCTGCGACCCGGGACGCCGGTCGTGGCCGGCGGTGGCGACCAGGCCGCGAACGCCGTGGGCGTCGGCGCGGTGGTCCCCGGCACGATGGCGCTCTCGCTCGGCACGTCCGGCGTGGTGTTCGCGACGACCGACCGCCCCCTCTTCGAGCCGAAGGGGCGCGTCCATGCGTTCTGCCATGCCGTCCCCGGGCGCTGGCACTTCATGTCCGTGATGCTCTCCGCGGCGGGCAGCCTGCGCTGGTTCCGGGACGCGCTGGCGCCCGAGGCGGAATTCGCCGACCTGGTCGCGATCGCGGGCGACGTGCCCGTCGGCAGCGAGGGGCTGTTCTTCCTCCCCTACCTGTCCGGCGAGCGCAGCCCGCACCCGGATCCGCTGGCCCGTGGCGCGTTCGTGGGGCTGACCCTCGTCCACGATCGGCGGCACCTGACCCGGGCGGTTCTCGAGGGTGTCGCGTTCGGCCTGCGGGACGGCCTCGACCTCATGGTCGAGGCCGGCATGCCCGCCCCGGCCCAGATCAGGGCGTCGGGCGGCGGAACCGTCAGCCCGCTCTGGCGCCAGATCCTCGCGGACGTCCTGGAGGCCGAGATCGCGACGGTCAACACGTCGGAGGGCGCCGCGTATGGCGCGGCGCTCCTGGCAATGGTCGGCGCCGGCTGGTTCGCGACGGTGGAGGGCGCCGCCGCGGCGCTCGTCACGGCGACACCCACGGCCGCGCCCGGCCCGGATGCCGCGGCCTACCGCGAGGCGCACACGATCTACCGGGACCTGTACCCGGCCCTGGCCCCGACGTTCCACCGGCTGTAGCCCGGGGCCCCGCGGGCGAATTGGCGGCGACCGGAGGCGGACCCGGGGCGCCCCTTCAACGCGCCGGTTCGCGCCCCGCCTGACATTCCGGCTCGAACGCCGGCGCGGCGTCAACGATGGAGATCGGCCAGGTCCTTCTCCGAGACCTCGCTCGGGAGCTTGCCCATGATGATCATGGCCAGGACCTCGTCGGTCGTGACGTCTGCCTTGCGGACGGTCCCGACCAGCTTCCCGTGGAGCATCACGCTGATGCGGTCCGACAGGTCGAACACGTCGTGGATGTCGTGGCTGATCAGGAAGATGCCGATCCCGTCGTCCTTGAGCTGCTTGACCAGCGTGCGAACCTGGGCCGTCTCCGCGGGACCGAGCGCGGCCGTGGGCTCGTCCATGATCAGGATGCGGGCGTTGAAGTGGACGGCGCGGGCGATGGCCACGGACTGGCGCTGGCCGCCGGAGAGCGACATCACCGGCCGCTTGAATGCCTTGAACCGCGGGTTGAGGCGGCCGATCACCTTGCGGGTCGCCGATTCCATGGCGTCGTCGTCAAGGCTGCCGGTTCGCGTCTTCAGCTCGCGACCCAGGAACATGTTGCCGGCGGCATCGATGTTGTCGGCGAGGGCCAGCGTCTGGTAGATCGTCTCGATGCCCAGCGCCTTCGCGTCGCGCGGGTTCGTGATCGGGGCGACCTGGCCGTCGATCAGGATCTCCCCGGAGTCGGGTGGATGCGCCCCCGAGAGCGCCCGCATGAGGGTGGACTTCCCGGCGCCGTTGCCGCCGACCAGGCCCACGACCTCGCCGGCGCGCAGGTCGACCGTCACGCCCTCGACGGCGTGGACGCCGCCGAACGCGATGCGGATGTTGCGCATCTCGACGAGCGGCGAGCCGGCGTGCACGGCTGGCGAGTCGACCCCGGTGACGGTATCGGCACGCATGGCGTTCTCGCTCATCGTGCGCTCCGCCCGCGGACGTACGTGTCGAAGGCGATCGCCGAGACGAGCACCACGCCGACCACGATGTCCTGGATCGGGGAATCGACCCTGAGCAGCAGCATCCCGGACCGCAGCGACTGCATGACCACGGCGCCGAGGACGGCGCCGGGGATCGTCCCGATGCCACCCGAGAATGATGTGCCGCCGATGACGGCCGCGGCGATCACGTCGAGCTCGGCCTGCGTCCCGAGGCTGGTGACCGCGGCCTGGAGCCGCGCCGACTGCACCGCGCCGCTGATGGCGGCAAGGACGCCGATCAGGACGAACGTCAGCATGATGGTGCGGCGGACGTTGATGCCGCCCAGCTCGGCAGCATCAGGATTGCCGCCGATCGCGAACACGTAGCGCCCGAACCGGCGGCGCGTGGTGATATACGTCATCACGAGGGTCACCGCGATCAGGATGATCACCGGGAAGGCGATGCCGGTCGCGATCTGGAGTCCACCGGGCGGCTCGGTGATGCCGTGGTCGTGCGCGTACTGCGTGGCGAGCCCGGGCGGCCACGCGTAGCTGTTCATGATCCAGACAAAGCCGAGGATGGCAAGGCAGCCCAGCGCCATGAGGACGCCGAGGGCCCACGTCGGGCGGACGGGGAACCCGTATTTCCGCCGCTTCCGCCGCGTCGCGATGAGCGTATAGATGATGCCGGCGCAGGCGAGGATGCCCAGGATCCAGCTTGCCACGTCGCCGAGGGACGCGGTCGGGCTGCCTCCGAGCAGCTGGAACGTCTTGTCGAGCGGCGAGATCGTCTGGCCCTGCTGCTCTTCGAACACGAGGCCGCGCCAGACGAGCAGGCCGCCGAGGGTGACGATGAACGCCGGCACCTTCCCGTACGCGACGAGGAAGCCCTGGAAGGCGCCGATGGCGGCCCCGAGCGCGATCCCGATCGCCAGGGCAATGATCCACGTGTAGGGCTGGTCGAACCCGAGCCCGAGCGACTTCGGGATCCAGATGACCTGGACCATCGCCATCGTGTAGCCGGTCAACCCGAGGATCGAGCCGATCGACAGGTCGATGTTGCGCGACACGATGATCAGGACCATGCCGGTGGCCATGATCCCGACGGAGACGCTCTGCTGGGCCAGGTTGTAGAGGTTGACGGGCGTGAGGAACGTCCCCGAGAAGATGTCGTGCTTGGGACCGGTCAGGCCCGACAGGATCTGGAAGCCGATCCAGATGACGGCCAGGGCGCCGACCATGCCGAGCAGGCGCGTGTCGAGATTCAGGGCTTGCAGCAGCCCGCGCAGGGAGCGCGGCGGCTGCTCGCGGGTTGACTCCGGGACCGTGCCTGTCGCCTCAGTCATCACCGAGCCTCATCTGGCCGTGGATGGGTGTGGGAGCGCCCCGCCCCCGGCATGCCGCGGGCGGGGCGCATCAAGCGCGAGTGACCGTCAGCCCGCTAGTTGCAGGCGGCGACCGAACCCGCCGTAACGCCCTGGCACAGCGTGGCCTTGTCGATCCACTTTGCGTCGAGGACGACGTTCAGGTTGTCCTTGGTGATCGCCTGCGGCGTCAGCAGCTGGGACGTCAGCGTGTTGCCGCCGGGGCTCGTGAACGGCGCGGTGCCGGCCACCTTGGTGATGTCGGGGTTGGCGCACAGCTGGACCGCGGCATCGCCGGCGGCCTTGCCGAGCAGGCGGGCATCCTTCCAGACGTCGACGGTCTGGGTGCCGAGAGCGATCCGGTTGAGGGCCGGGAGGTCGCCATCCTGGCCGGAGACCGGGACAGTGCCCGCAAGCCCGACGGCCTTGAGCGCGGCGATCACGCCGCCTGCCATGCCGTCGTTCTCGGAGATGACGGCGTCAATCTTGTTGTTGTTGGCCGTCAGGATCTGCTCCATCTCCTTCTGGGCGTTGGCGGGATCCCAGTTGTCGGTGTACGTCTCGCCGACGATGACGATCTTGCCGGTCGGGTCGGTCTTGCCGACCTCGGGGACACCGGCCTCGACCATGCCGCTCCGCAGGAAGTCGGCGTTGGCGTCGGCCTTGTTGCCCTTGATGATCGCGAAGTTGCCGCTCGACTTGGCCGCGAGGACCGCCTGAGCCTGGAGCTTGCCCACGAGCTTGTTGTCGAACGTGAGGTACAGGGCCTTCGGGTCCTCGATCAGGCGGTCGTACGCGATGACCGGCACACCCGCGGCGAGGGCCTTAGTGACGGACGGCTTGATGGCCGTTCCGTCCTGGGCCAGGATGATGATGACCTTGGCGCCCTGGCTGATCAGGTTGTCGACGTTGTTCGCCTGCGTCTCGGCCGACGACTTCGCGTCATTCGAGATGTAGGTCGCCCCGCCGGCCGTCAGCGCGGCCTTGATGGCCGGCTCGTCCCACTTCGCCCAGCGCTCCTCCTGGTAGTTGTTCCACGAGACGCCGACGACGCAGCCGGTCGCTGCCGCGCTGGCTGCTGCGCTCGCCGCCGCGCTCGGTGCCGCGGCACTTGCCGCGGCGCTCGCCGCTGCGCTCGGCGCCGGGGTGCTCGACCCCGAGCATGCCGCGAACAGGATCGCGGCCACGCCGGCCAACGAGGCCAGTCTCCGATTCACCATTGTGCTGACTCCTCCTTTGGACATGTCACACCGATCCACGGCTGATGTCCGGCGCTAGGCTACCACCCGCTCGCCACGTTTTCGATGGGTGCAATTCGCCATTCGCCTCCTGTCTACGCGCTCTTGAGTTCGGGGAGCGTGTCCCGTGGCCTGACCCACTGCGCCGGGTCCGCGAGCAGCGGCTCCAGGGCCAGCTCGGCGGCTCCGAGGAGCGGTGCGTCTGCTCCGAGCGATGTCGGGATGACCGTGACCAGCGAACGAGCAGCCGGCAGCGTCCGGCGGTCGAGCTCGGCATGGAGCGCTCGCGTGACGAACGGATACATCCGGCCAAATCGACCGCCCAGCACGATGAGCTGCGGATTCAACAGGTTGACCAGGCTCGCAAGGCCGAGCCCGAGCCAGGTGCCGACGTGTTCGAGGGCTGCCTGCGCCGTCGCGGAGCCCGCTGTGGCGTCGCGCAGCACTGCGTCGACGGCGGCCCGGCCGCCACCCGGCATCAGCCCGGCGCGCACGAGCAGGGCGTCCTCGCCGACCTCCGTCTCCCAGCAACCTACCGAGCCACAACGGCACGAAGCGCCCTCCGGGTTCACCGGCATATGGCCCACCTCGCCGGCGTACCCGGCGATCCCCGTGAGGGGGCGACCGCCGACGATCAGGCCCCCTCCGACGCCGACCTCGCCCGAGATGTAAACGAGGTCCTCGGCGCCGACAGCCGCGCCGCGCCGGAGCTCCGCCAGCGTCCCGAGATCCGCCTCGTTGGCGACCGAGACCGGCACGGACAGGTCGAGGGCCCGGGCAAGCCGCTCGCCGAGCGGGATGTCCCGCCAGCCGAGATTCGGCGCCATCGAGACAACGCCATCGCTCCTCCGGACCACGCCCACGACGGCGACGCCGATCCCGACCACCGGTTCGGCTGCGGGGCGCCGGTCGAGGAGCGTACGGGCCAGCCCCGTCAAGTCGGCCGCGATCTCGTCGACGCTCGAGTGCCCACGAGACCGCTCGATCCGGACGCGCGCCAGGGTCCTGCCGCCAAGCCCGACGATCGCCGCGGCAAGCGAGTCCACGGCAATATCGAGGGCCACGACGACGGCGCTCCCCGCCACGAGCCGGACGACCGGCGACGGCCGTCCCGGCGTCCCGAGCCTCGTGGCCGGCCCTTCTGCCGCGAGGCCTGCGTGGACAAGCTCGCCCACGAGGCTGCGGATCGCGCTCCGGGTGAGGCCGGTCCGTGCGACGAGCTCCGACCGGGAGAGCGCCCCGCGGGCGTGGAGCTCACGGACGATCGCCCCGAGGTTCGCCCGGCGCACGGTCTCGCTGCGCTGCCCGATCTCGACCGGTCCGACTGTCACTGGGTTTGTGTTCCTCTCCACCAAATCTGCGTGGTAGGCTCGTACGTGATCGCGGCCGTGTCAAGACGCAATTTGCAGACCGCCCGGGATGCCGCGGGGCTCCCGCGGCGGAGGCAGATCGAGGACCTGGTGATGACGAGGCTCCGCTGGGGAATCCTGGGCCCGGGTCGCATTGCTCCACGGCTTGTCCGGGCCGTCGGCGGGTGCGCGCGCGCGGAGCTGGCGGCCGTCGCCAGCCGCGACCCAGCCAGGGCCAGGTCCTTCGCCGGCGTGCATTCCATTCCGGTGGTGTACGACTCCTACGATTCCCTGCTTTCCTCGCCGGACGTGGACGTCGTCTACGTGGCGCTTCCCAACCACCTGCACGCGGAATGGACGATCCGGGCGCTGGCTGCCGGCAAGCACGTGCTGTGCGAGAAGCCGCTTGCGCTGAGCGTCGCCGAGGTCGACGCGATCGCCGATGCCTCGGCGCGCGCCGGGCGGCTCGTGGTCGAGGGCTTCATGTACCTCCACCACCCCCAGGTCCTCCGCGCGATCGAGCTCGCGCGTGGCGGCGCGCTCGGTCACCTCGAGCTCGTGAACGGGACGTTCTCGTTCTTCCTCACCCATCCCGGCGACCCGCGGATCGACCCGTCGATGGGCGGCGGCTCCCTGTGGGACGTCGGCTGCTATCCGGTGAGCCTGGCGCGGCGGATCGCGGGCGAGGAGCCGGACGGCGTGGGTGCCTTCGCCCGCTTCGATGAGCGCGGCGTCGACCGGACGTTCATCGGCCAGCTGCACTTTCCCGGCGGCCTGCTCGCCCAGTTCGACTGTGGCTTCGCGGCCCCTGATCGCGAGCGCGTGGAGATCGTCGGCAGCGACGCCACGCTCGTCCTTGCGAGCCCGTTCCTCCCGGCTCCGGATGGGCCGCCTCCCGTGGTGACGATGCGGCGCGGGCGCGACGAGTCGCCGGTGGACGTGCCGTCGATTGACCAGTACCAGGCAGAGGTCGAAGACCTGACGGCCGCGATCCTCGACGGGACCCGGCCCCGGCTTGACCTTGCCTTCAGTCGCGGTAGCATCGCGACACTCGTCGACCTGGACACGGCTGCGCGCGGCCATCTCGGGTCGGCCACCGGTTGAGCAGGATCTTGACGCCCGTCATGGCGTGATGGAGACAACCTTGGACGCACCCACGCCGACGGACCCGTTGGCGTCGACAGACCCCGCGGCGCCGACGGACACGGCCCCGCCGACGGGCCTGTCCATCCCGCCGCGGAGATCGCGGGGATCCCGGCGCATGCTCGCGGCGGCCGCGGCGGTCGGCGTGATCCTCGTCGCGTCCGGGCTTTTCATCGCCCGGCCATGGACGCAGCCGCCCTCGTGCACCGCGATCGTGAACCACCCGGAGTGGTCGGTCGCTCGACGCTGGGACGAAGCCGCGCTCGACGCAATCCGGCGCGCGCTCCCTGCACCGACTGTCCATGCCCGGAACCTGTTCCACCTGTCGGCAGCGATGTGGGACGCCTGGGCGGCGTACGACCCGACGGCATCGGGCTACTTCGTCCACGAGAAGCAGACCGCCTCCGACGTGACCGCGGCCCGCAACGAGGCGATCAGCTACGCAGCCTTTCGCCTGCTCACCGGGCGCTACATCAAGGCCGTCGGCGCCGACAAGGATCTCTCCGAGTTCGACGATCTCATGGATGCGCTCTGCTACCCGCTCGACGTGACGACCACCACGGGCAGCTCGCCGGCCGCCGTCGGGAACCGGATCGCCCAGGCAGCCATCGCCTACGGGCTGGCCGACGGGTCGAACCAGGCGACGGGATACGACGACCCCGGCTACAAGCCCCAGAACCCACCCCTCGTCGTGGCGAAGCCGGGCACGATCATGACGGACCCGAACCGCTGGCAGCCCCTCCAGATCGAGCACATGATCTCGCAGAACGGGATCCCGGTCGTGAATGGCGTCCAGCAGGCCGTGGGCACGGTCTGGGGTCACGTCAAGGGGTTCGCCCTGCCTGATGGCGGGGCCACGGGCGTGCCGATCGATCCTGGCCCGCCGCCCCGCATCGGCGACCCGGCGACCGACCAGGCGATCAAGGACCAGGTCGTGGAGGTGATCCGCGACAGCAGCCGGCTCGACCCGGCGGAGACCGCCACGATCGACATCTCGCCCGGCGTGCGCGGCAACAACACGCTCGGGACCAACGACGGCAGCGGCCATCCAATCGACCCGGCGACCGGCTCGCCCTACCCGCCGAACGTGGTCAACGAGGGCGACTTCGGGCGGGTCATGGCGGAGTTCTGGGCGGATGGCCCGAACTCGGAGACGCCGCCGGGGCACTGGAACGTGCTCGCCAACCTGACATCCGACGAGCTGTCCCCGGGGCTCATGATCGGGGGCCGGGGTCCCGTGGTGGACCGGCTCCAGTGGGACGTCAAGCTCTACTTCGCCCTCAACGGTGCCGTCCATGACGCGGGCATCGCCGCGTGGGGGCTGAAGGGCTACTACGATTCGGTCCGGCCGATCTCGATGGTCCGCTACATGGGCGGTCTCGGCCAGTCGAGCGACCCGGGCCTGCCGTCCTACAGCAAGGAGGGCCTTCCGCTCGTCCCGAACCTGATCGAGCTCATCACGAGGGCGTCGACTGCGCCGGGTCAGCGCCATGCGGCACTCGCCGGCCATGAGGGACAGATCGCGATCCGGGCCTGGGCCGGCACCCCGAAGGACCCGAAGACGCAGGTCGGCGGCGTCACCTGGATCCTGGCCGTGGACTGGGTGCCGTATCAGCTCCCCACGTTCGTGACGCCGGCCTTCCCCGGATATGCGTCCGGGCACAGCTCCTTCAGCCGGGCCGCCGCCGAGGTGCTGGTCGGCTTCACGGGCAGCGAGTACTTCCCCGGCGGCACCAGCGGCTACACGATCAAGGCGGGATCGCTCAAGTTCGAGGCTGGCCCGACGAGCGACATCCGGCTGGAGTGGGCGACCTACTACGACGCCTCGGACCAGGCGGGCCAGTCGCGGCTGTGGGGCGGAATCCACATCCAGGCGGATGACTTCACCGGGCGCGAGCTCGGTTCCGCGTGCGGCAAGGCCGCCTGGACGGTCGCGCAGCGGTACTACGACGGCTCGGCTGGCTCATGAGGGCGGTCTTCTCGATCGGGTGGCGGTCCGGGTGACGAGGCCCGGGCGCCGGACGACCGTGCTCATCGCGGGTGCCGTGGCGTTGGCACTGATCGGCGCCACGGGCCTGGCCCTCACCCTGGGCCGGGGAACCTCTCGCACGGCCGCCCTGGGTCCGCCGCACTTCCTGGACGAGACGTCGACCTCCGGGATCGAGCACACCTACCGGGGGGATCCTCCGCTCGAGGTCGGCGGCGGCGTCGCCGTGATCGACTGCAGCGGCGACGGCCGGCCAAGCCTCTACCTCGCCGGCGGGGCCGCGCCCGCGGCGCTCTATCGCAACGACAGCGCCGTCGGCGGCGCGCTGCGGTTCACGCGGCTCCCGGACCCGGCGACCGACCTCACCGACGTCACGGGCGCCTATCCGATCGACATCGACGGCGACGGCGTGGCGGACCTCGTGGTCCTGCGAAAGGGCGAGACCGTCATCCTGCGCGGCCTGGGTGGTTGCCGATTCGAGCGTGCGAACGAGCGCTGGTCCTTTGCTCCCGGGAGCGGCCTCGCCACCGCCTTCAGCGCGACCTGGGAAGGCACGGCAGCCCTGCCGACGCTGGCCCTGGGCCAGTACCTGCGACTCGACGCGTCGGGGGCGTCCACCCAGGACTGCGCCGACAACGCCCTGTTCCGGCCGAACGTCTCCGGGACGGGCTACGGCCCGCCGATCACGCTGGCCCCGGGCTACTGCGCCCTCTCGATGCTGTTCAGCGACTGGGACCTCTCGGGCCGGGCCGACCTCCGGATCAGCAACGATGACAACTACTTCGACCCGGCGAACGGCGGGGAGCAGCTGTGGCGGGTCGCACCCGCTGAACCCCCTCGCCTCTACACGGACGCGGACGGCTGGGTGCGCGTCGCCGTCGCGGGCATGGGGATTGCCTCCTACGACGTGACGGGGGACGGCTATCCCGACGTGTTCCTGACGAGCCAGGGAGACAACCGGCTCCAGACGCTGACCTCCGGGCCGAGCCAGCCGACCTACCGCGACATCGGGGCCAAGCGGGGCGTGAATGCCGCCCAGCCGTTCACGGGCGGGGACGCCCTGCCCTCCACCGCCTGGCACCCTGAGTTCCAGGACGTCAACAACGATGGCCTGATCGACCTGTTCATCTCCAAGGGAAATGTCGGTGCCCAGCTCGACCACGCCCGGACGGACCCGAACAACCTGCTGCTGGGCCAGCCCGACGGGACCTTCACGGAGGCGGCCGATCGGGCCGGCGTCCTGAACGCCGAGCGGGGCCGGGGGGCGGCCCTGGCGGACTTCAACCTGGACGGCATGCTCGACCTCGTCGAGGTGAACTACGGGTCGCCGGTCAAGGTCTGGCGAAACCTGGGCTCGGGCGATTCGGTTCACCCTGCCCCGCTCGGGAGCTGGCTGGGCCTGCGCCTCGACGAGCCCGGCCCGAACCGCGACGCCATCGGCTCCTGGATCGAGGTCAAGGTCGGCGACCTGACGCTGCGCCGCGAGGTGACCGTCGGCGGCGGTCACGCGAGCGGTCAGCTCGGCTGGGTCCATTTCGGGCTTGGCCCGGCGAGTGGAGCGCAGGTCCGCGTCAGGTGGCCGGACGGGGAGACGGGGCCGTGGCTCCAGGTCAGTGCCAACGGCTTCTACGACATCGATCGGGGCGCCGCCGCCCCACGCCCGTGGCTCCCCCGGTAGACACGACGGAGAGGGAAGGACCGTGATTGGAGCGGCACGCCTGGGAGAGGTCGGCCTCCCGGATTTCGGGATGCCGGCGACGAGACCGGAGGTCCCGGCGGCCCGGTACCAGGAACGGGTCGCTGCGCTCCGCGGGCGGGCGATGGCGCGCGGCTACGACCGGCTCGTGGTGTACGCCGATCGCGAGCACAGCGCCAACCTGGCCTACCTGACCGGGTTCGACCCACGCTTCGAGGAGGCGATCCTCGTGCTCGGGGCGACCGGCGAGCCGGCCATCCTGGTCGGGAACGAGTGCTATGGCATGGCGGGCGCTGCTCCACTCCCGATGCGACGGGTCCTCTTCCAGGACCTCAGCCTGCCGGGCCAGCCCCGCGATCGGTCGCGGCCGCTCGGCGAGATCCTGGCCGACGAGGGCGTGGAGCCGGGAAGCCGCATCGGGATCGTCGGGTGGAAGACCTATTCGCAGCGGAGCACGATCGACGTTCCCGCGTACATCGTGGACGAGCTGCGCTCGATCCTGGGCCCGGCCGGCACGCTCGAGAACGCGACCGACCTGCTGATCGACGCTGCGGATGGGCTGCGGGTGATCAACGATGTGGACCAGCTGGCGGTGTTCGAGCACGCGGCCTGCCAGACGTCCGACGGGGTCCGCCGGCTGCTGTTCGGCCTGGAGCCGGGGATGACCGAGGCGGAAGCCGTGCGGCTGCTCCGCTGGAACGGGATGCCCCTCTCCTGCCACCTGATGCTGACCGCTGGACCGCGGGCGGCGCTCGGGCTCCTGAGCCCGGGCGACCGGCGGATCGAACGGGGAGACCCGTTGACGGTCGCGTTCGGCGTCTGGGGCGCGCTCACCTGCCGGGCAGGTTTCGTCGTCGCAGGCGCGGACGAGCTTCCGGCTGGGTCCCGGGACTATGTCGAGCGCCTGGTCGCCCCGTACTTCGAGGCGGTCGCCGGATGGTACGAGGCGCTGGGCATCGGCACGACCGGCGGCGCCCTCCAGGAGATCGTCGATCGTCACCTGTCCGATCCGTTCTTCGGTGTCTCCCTGAATCCCGGCCACCAGCTCCACCTGGACGAATGGGTGAACTCGCCGGTTGGCCCGGGATCCACGATCGCCCTGCGCTCCGGGATGTGCCTGCAGGCGGACATCATCCCGGCGACCGGGACTGGCTACTTCACGACGAACATCGAGGACGGCGTCGCCCTCGCCGACGCGCCCCTCCGCGCGGCGTTCCGGGATCGCTATCCGGACGCGTGGCGCCGCATCCAGGCACGTCGCCGATTCATGGACGAGGCCCTTGGGATCGCCCTGCGCCCGGAGGTCCTGCCGCTGTCGAACCTGGCGGGATTCCTGCCGCCGTTCCTGCTCCGGCCGGGGCTCGCGATGACACGTGCCGGAAGAGGTCACCAGGCGTGACGGTCCAGACCGAGCTGCTGGAGCTCGCCGATTGGCGGCGCCGGATCGCCGAGCTCTACGCGGAGATCCGGCGGGCATGGGCCGCGAATCCGGCCGCCGCGCACGCGACCTGGCGCCGTGAGCGCGAGGCGCTCTACCGGGGCCACCCGGCCTCGCCTGTGCCCACCGGTGAGCGCGATGGGTTCCGCGCGCTTCACTGGCCCTACGCGGATGCGTGGCGCCGGACGGCGCTGCTCGAGGAACCGGCCGGGCCTGCGATCGGCGTTCACGCCCCGGGCGGCGCCGTCCCGTCGATCTCGCTCATCCCGTCGAGCGTCGGCGCACCGCCGCCGCTCGAGCTGGTCGGTCGCGTGGCGCTCGCGGTCGCGGGCGGGACGGCCCGGCTGCCGGTGCTCCAGCTGCTGGAGTACGCGGGAGGCATCTTCCTGCCGTTCGGGGACGCCACGAATGGCGGGGCGACCTATGGCGCCGGGCGCTACCTGCTCGACACGGCGAAGGGTGCGGACCTCGGGGCCACGGACGGCGGCGCGCTCGTCCTCGACTTCAACTTCGCGTACCAGCCGTCGTGCGCCTTCGATCCTCGCTGGGCCTGCCCCCTGGCACCCCCGGAGGCACGCCTCGCGATCGCGATCGAGGCCGGCGAACGAATCCGGTAGACCGCCGCCACCCGATCAGCCGCCGAGCAATCGGTCGTGGAGCACCTGCCGCTGCGCGATCGGCCGGGGAGCGATCAGCCGCCGAGCGTGATCGCCCCGGTCGCCTGGTTGACCACGATCGGCAGCGCTGCCAGCGGGACGGGCGCGGGACCCTGCAGGACGTCGGCGTTGTGGGTCGGATCGAAGACCGCCCCATGGCAGGGGCAGCCCAGGAGGCCCGATGGCGGGTCGTATTCGACCGTGCAGCCCGCGTGCGTGCAGACCGCGTCGAACGCCACGACCGAGCCGTTGGCGAGCCGGATCAGGATGCCCGGGTCCCCGCTGGTCGGATCGACGAACGGAAGGGCGGTCCGCGGCTTCAGGCTTGTCAACGTGGCGAGCTGGCCGGCGGCGGGGGGCGCCGCGCTGGCCGGGGGCCCCGACGCGGCCGCGATCGTTGGGCTCGGCGATCCCCCCGTCGTTCCCACCCCGGGCGTCGGAGAGACGCCCGGGACCGCGACGCTCGTGTCGGAACCCCGGAGGTCGGAACCCCGGAACAGGGCGCCCCACATGCCCCCAACGCCCGCCACAACGACCGCTGCAGCCGCAAGGATTCCGCCCTGGAGGACTGCCCGGCGGCCCGGCGACGCCTCCGCGGAATCGCCGTCCGGCTCGAAGCCGGCCAGGAACGGGATGCGCAGGACGGCGAGCCCACCGTGGCCGGCGAGCGCGAGCGTCAGCCACCCGGCGGCATACGGGAGGTCCGGGCCGTAGTAGTACGGGTGGACGGTCCACGACGCCGTCAGCCAGAAGAGCAGCGAGATCGCCGCGCCAGCTGCCGCGCTGGCCCGGTAGAGCAGGCCGGTCAGCGCCCCCAGGCCGATCGCGATCTCCGCGAGCGCCATGAGGAACCCGATCAGGACGGGGAACGGGAGGGCAAACACCGTCACGAGTCCCGCCAGCGGACTCGCGTGCGTGAAGCCGGTCAGCTGGTCCCCGATCGATCCCGGCCCGGTCGCCTGGAGGAAGCGCGGGTCGACCAGCTTGTCGAGGCCCGCATACACGAACGTGGCACCCACGAAGAACCGGAGCGGCAGCAGCGCCACGAAGAGGTTCCGGGATGATGTCGCCGCGGGCGCGGAGGCAGCCCTCGCTCGTGCGGGGTTCACCGGGCGCATCTGGGTGTCGGCACCCGGCATGGGGCGCAGGCTCACGGGTCGGCGGCGATCGCGGCGGCTCATCTGCTCCTCTTGGGCGGGGTGGCGAGGCCCATCATGCCCGGTCGAGGGCTCGAAGCCGGTTTCGGCCCGATTGAGATTCGGCTACGCGCGTCGGGCGGCCGAGAGCGCGACGACGAGCTCCCGGCAGAACGCCGGAATGTCGTCGACGACGCGGCCCCAGACAAGGGACCCGTCCCGGAACGCGGCCTCGTCGACCCACGTCGCCCCCGCGTTCACGAGGTCGTCGCGGATCCCGAGCGAGCCCGTCGCGCGTCCGCCGGCCACGATGCCGGCCGAGATCGCGATGAGGCCTCCGTGGCAGATGATCCCGATCGGGCGCCCCGCCGCGTGCACCGTCCGGACCAGGTCCAGGATCGCCGGGTAGCGCCGCAGCTTGTCGGGCATCCAGCCGCCGGGCAGGACGAGCCCGTCGAGGCTCGCGGCGTCGACGTCGCCCACCGACGCATCGACGCCGACCGCAAGCCCGTTCTTCCCGTGCACGGTCCCCGGAGCGAGGCCGATGCTGGTCACGCGTGCGCCCTCCTCGCGGAGCCGCATGACCGTGACCCAGAACTCGAGATCCTCGACGCCCTCCCCGGCAAGAACCCCGACGTGCATCCCGTCGAGCTGCATGGTGTACCTCCTGCGACGAGGATACGCCGGCGGCAGGACCGGACGTGACGCCGGACGCGTCGCGTCCGGCGCGGCTCGCGTACCATCCGGTCATGCTCGAGGTGCCGGCACTCCCCGATCGCGTTCGCGCGTTCATCGCGGCGCCCGGCCGCTTCGCGACGCTCGCGACGCTCGACCCCGGCGGCGCGCCCCGGCAGGCGATCGTCTGGTATCGCCTCGACCCGGACGGGCTGCTCATGATCAACAGCGCCGACGGGCGACGCTGGCCGGCGAACATGCGTCGCGACCCGCGGGTCGCGCTCGCGATCGCAACTGCGGGAGACGGCTACCGCTGGGTGGGGCTCGACGCCGAGGTCGCGGAGATCGTCGACGACCAGGCGATCGCCCAGGCCGACATCGCTGATCTTGCCCGGCGATACCACCCGGACGATCCGGCCGAGGTCGACGCCAGCCTCGCCCGCTTCCAGGCCCAGCGGCGCGTCACGTTCCGGCTCCGGGTCACCTCGCTCCACGATCACCTCGACGGGTGACCGCGATCCGCTTCGGCGTCCAGCTCTGGAGCCAGGCGTCGGACTGGCCCGGTTTCCTCGATGCCGCGCTGGCAGCCGAAGCGGCGGGCTGGGACTCGGTCTGGACGTGGGACCACCTGCACGCGATCTTCGGGCCGTGGGAGCAGCCGATCCTCGAGGGACCGATGGCGCTCGCCGCGGTGGCGGCCCGGACGTCGCGCGTCCGCCTGGGCCTGATGGTCGGCGCCAACACGTTCCGAAACCCGGGCCACACCGCGAAGAGCGCCATCACCCTCGACCACGTCTCCGGGGGCCGGGCGGTGCTCGGGATCGGCGGGGCGTGGTTCGCCCGCGAGCACGAGGCCTTCGGGCTCGACTTCGGAGGCGGATTCGGGGAACGCCTTGACCGGCTCGACGAGGCCGTCGGGCTCATGCGGCGCCTCCTCGACGGCGAGCGATTCAGCCACGCGGGGCGCTTCTACACCTTCACCGACGCGCTCGCGGCGCCGCGGCCGGTGCAGGCCCACCTCCCGATCCTCGTGGGTGGATCGGGGCCGAAGAAGACGCTGCGCACGGTGGCCCTGCGCGCCGACGCCTGGAACACGGCAGGCACGCTGGCCGAGGTCGCCGCCCGCGACACGATCCTCCGGGCGCACTGCGCGGACGTCGGGCGCGATCCCGCGACCATCGAGCGGACCGTCTCATTCCCCATCGTCCTGCGCGATGATCCGGCCGACGCCGCGCGCGCGTTCGCCGCCGCCTGTGCGCACAACGGGACGCCCGATGCGGGGGCGGTCCCGACCCTGCTCGGGCCACCGCGCGAGGTGGCCGCGGCGATCCGTCCGTACGTGGACCTGGGGTTCAGCACGATCATCGTGCGACTGCCGGCCCCGTACGACCCGGAGACGCTCGCCCGCATCGGCGAGGTCCGCACCGCGCTGTCGGTCGCCTCCGCGCCGGCTGCCTGAACGAGCCGCCCGGGATGCCGCGCGTCGTCGCGTTCGCCGGGGGCGTCGGGGGGGCGAAGCTGGCCCTCGGGCTCCAGCTCGTCGTCGCGCCCGGCGACCTGACCGTCGTCGTCAACACCGGTGACGACCAGGAGTTCCACGGCCTCCTCGTCTGCCCGGACCTCGACACGATCCTCTACACCCTGGCCGGCCTCGCCGACCGCGAGCGCGGCTGGGGCCTGGCCGGCGAGACGTGGGCGGCCGCGGCCCAGCTCGCGCGGCTCGGGGAGCCGACGTGGTTCCAGCTGGGCGACCGGGACCTCGCGCTCCACGTGCACCGCTCGCGGCGCGTTCGCGCGGGCGAGCGCCTCACCACGGTCGCGCTCGACGTGGCGGGGAGGCTCGGCGTCGCCAGCCGCATCCTGCCGATGGCCGACGAGCCGGTCCGGACGCGCGTCCGGACCCCCGGCGGGTGGCTCAGCTTCCAGGACTGGTTCGTACGCCTGCGCCACGAGCCGGCAGCCCTGGAGATCGCTCTCGACGGCGTCGAGGCGGCCCGGATGACGCCGGAGATCGAGGGTGCGGTCGGGGACGCGGACGCGATCGTGATCTGCCCGTCGAACCCGCTCGTGTCCATCGGGCCGATCCTCGCGGTCACCGGGATCCGCGGCGCGATCGGTGAGTCGCGGCGCCGCGGGACGCGCGTGGCGGCCGTCTCCCCGATCGTCGGAGGACGAGCGCTGCGCGGTCCGGCCGACCGGATGCTTGCCACGCTCGGGGAGGAGGTGAGCGCGCTGGGCGTCGCCCGGCGGTACGCCGGGCTCGTGGACGCGTTCGTCCTGGACCAGGCGGATGCGGCGCTCGCTCCGGACGTGGAACGGCTTGGGATGCGGGCAGTCGTGGCCCGGTCCGTGATGACCGACGATGCCTCGCGGGCGGCCCTCGCCCGCGCAGTGCTCGACGCCTGCCTTTCCTGACGCCCGCGCCATCCGACGCGAGCGGCACGAGGAACGAGCGGGGGCCGACCCACCGGGCATGCCCACCCCGCTACGATCAGCGCATGCACCATCTCCAACCCGCGGGGGCGCCCGCGGCGGCCGACCTCGGGCACCTCGTGGCGGTCGTTCCCGTGCGCGGGTTGGAGCGCGCGAAGACCCGCCTCGGCGAGGCGCTCGACCCGGAGGAGCGGCGCGCGCTCGTGGAAGGCCTCCTCCGGCGGACGATCCGGGCCGCGATCATGACGCCCGGCATCCGGGCGGTCGCGGTGGTGAGCCCGGACCCGGAGGCGCTCGCCGTCGCCGCCGACTCGGGCGCGGTCACCATTCCCCAGGGCGGCGGCGGCCTCAACGAGGGCCTCGCGGATGGGCGCGCATGGGCACGCGAGCTGGGCGCCACGGCGCTCGTCGTCGTCCCGGCCGACCTGCCCGCGATCGGGCCAGCCGAGCTGGAGCGCGTGCTCGGCGCGGTCCGTGACCGGCTGGCGGCGAGCCGGTCGAGCGGCAGCCCGGCGACCGCGCTGGTGGCGCTCGTCCCGGACCGGGCCGGCGAAGGGACGAACCTGCTCCTCCTCTCCCCGCCGGAGGCCATCCCGTTCCATTTCGGGCCCGGCAGCCGCGCGGCGCACGCCGGTGCAGCCGCGTCGCTCGGCGCCGCATACCTCGAGGTCCGCGGGCCGCTGGGCCTCGACCTGGACACGCCGGACGACCTGCTCGACGCCGAGACCGCGGGACTGGGCGGCGCCGCGCTCGACGCTCAATGAGGGGTTCCGGCCCGATGCCCGTCCGCCTCGAGGTCATCGCGCTCGACGGCATCCCCGAGATCCGCCCGGGAGACGACCTCGCGAGGCTTGTCGGCGACGCGCTGGAGCGCACGGCCGGGGCGCTGCCGCTGCGGTCCGACGACGTCATCGTCGTGACCCAGAAGGTCGTCTCGAAGGCGGAGGGCGCGTTCGTCGACCTGGCCACGATCGAGCCGCGACCCGATGCCGTCGCGTATGCCGCGCGATGGGACCGGGATGCCCGGCAGGTGGAGGTGGTCCTTCGCCAGGCGGTCCGGGTCGTGCGCATGGATCACGGCGTCGTCATCGTGGAGACGCGACACGGCTTCATCCTCGCGAACGGCGGCGTCGATGCGTCGAATGTCGGCTCGGCGTCCGGCGGCGTGGTCCTCCTGCTCCCGGACGACCCGGACGCCTCCGCGGCCGCCATCCGTGTCGCGCTCGGGCGACGGTTCGGGACGGCCCCGGGAGTGGTCGTGAGCGACAGCCTGGGACGGCCATGGCGATTCGGGATCATGGACCTCGCCATCGGCGTCGCCGGGTTCCGTCCGCTCGAGGACCTGCGTGGCACGGTCGATGCCGATGGGCGCCCCATGAGCGCGACGATCCGGGCGGTGGCGGACGAGATCGCCTCGGCCGCGGAGCTGGTGCTGGGCAAGACTGCCCGCCGGCCGGTCGCGCTCGTGCGCGGTGCGTCCCCGCCGGCCGGCCTCGGCAGCGTGGTCACGGACGTCCTCATGCCACCCGAGCTCGACCTCTTCCGCTAGGCAGAGTCCGCAGGGCCCGTCTTCCCGGGCATCCTCCACGGACCACGGGTACGCTGATGCCACACCAGGACACGGCGCGCGAAGGACCAACACACGCATGAAGATCGGCCTCCAGATCAACCGTTTCAACTGGCCCGGCGGCACCCCGGCCATCGGCCCGACGCTCGCCCGGATCGTCCGCAGCGCCGACGATGCGGGGTTCGACTCCCTCTGGGTGATGGACCATTTCTTCCAGATCCGCGGGATCGGGCCGGCGGAGGACCCGATGCTGGAAGGCTGGACGACCCTGGGGTTCATGGCGGCGAACACGAGCCACGCGCGACTCGGGCTCATGGTTGGCGGCATCCATTACCGGCTTCCCGGCCTCTGGGTGAAGGCCGCCACGACCCTCGACGTCCTGTCGGGCGGGCGGGCGTGGCTCGGGATCGGGGCGGCCTGGAACCAGGAGGAGAGCGAGGCGCTCGGGTTCCCGATGCCGCCGCTCGGAACGCGCTTCGAGATGCTCGAGGAGACGCTCCGGATCGCTCACGGGATGTGGACCGGCGATCGTGGAACGCAGGAATCCTTCGCCGGGAGCCAGTTCGCCGCGGGCAGGCTGCTGAACTCGCCACAGTCGATCTCGCGACCGCGGCCACCCATCATGATCGGGGGTGGCGGCGAGAAGAAGACGCTCCGCCTCGTCGCCCAGTACGCGGACGCGACGAACGTGTTCGGCGCCCCCGAGATGATCGCCCGCAAGTACGCGATCCTGCGCGAGCACTGCGAGGCTGTCGGCCGGCCCTACGCGGAGATCGAACGGTCGACGCTCCAGAACACGCGGCTCTCGGTGTCGGGAGGCGACGGGATGGAGACGCCCGAGGCGGCCGCGGCGCGCTACGCACCGCTCGCGGACGCCGGAGCGCAACACGTGATCGTGGGGATCCAGAACATCGAGACCCCCGGCGTGGACGTCCTCGCCGCGCGCCTCGCCGAGCTGGTCCACACCATCCCGACGTCGTAACGACGACCGCCGGCGAGGCGGCGCGTGCGCCGCTGTGCGGCTGGACGGCTCGCTCGCTCGATACCCCCGGGGAGTATCCAGCGCGTGCTAGCATTGGTGGGCCGCGGCCTTCCCGCGCGGCAGGACGAGGACAGGATTTCCCGATGACCGACACGAACCCGAACCCCTTCGGCGGCTTCGCCATCGACTTCGGCGCCGGGGGCGCGCCGGGGGGCGACCAGGCGACCGCCGTGCCGCTCGCCGATGACGCGGCACCCCGCGCGTCGCAGGTCCTGGTCCTCGGATCCGGGCCGGCGGGCCTGACCGCGGCAATCTATGCCGCGCGCGCCAACCTTGCCCCGATCGTGCTCGGCGGCCTCCAACCGGGCGGCCAGCTGACGATCACGTCCGAGGTCGAGAACTACCCCGGCTTCCCCGACGGGATCGAGGGCCCCGACCTGATGGCGCGCTTCCGAGCACAGGCCGAACGCTTCGGCGCCACCGTCATCGACGTGGAGGTCGACCGCGTCGACTTCTCCGGCCGCCCGTTTCGCGCCTGGGCCGCCGGCGTCGAGTACCGCGGCGACGCCGTGATCGTGGCAACCGGCGCGTCGGCGCTCTGGCTGGGCCTCGAGTCGGAGGAGCGGCTCCGCGGGCACGGCGTCTCGGCCTGCGCGACGTGTGATGGCTTCTTCTTCCGGGGCAAGGAGATCGCCGTCGTCGGCGGCGGCGACACCGCGATGGAAGAGGCGCTCTACCTGACTCGCTTCGCCACGAAGGTCCACCTGCTGCACCGGCGCGCCGAGTTCCGCGCCAGCCGGATCATGGAGGCGCGCGCGGAGCGCCATCCGCAGATCGAGATCCACCGGAACGTGGCGATCGAGGAGGTCCTCGGCGACCCGTCGATCACGGGCCTGCGGCTGCGCGACACGCAGACCGACGGACGGTCACAGCTCGCGGTCGAGGGTCTCTTCGTCGCGATCGGCTACCGGCCGAACACGGGACCGTTCGAGGGCTGGCTCGACAGGGACGAAGCCGGCTACCTGGCCGTCCATTCCGAGACGCACTCGCGGATCGAGGGCGTCTTCGTCGCCGGCGACGTCCACGACCATCGCTACCGCCAGGCGGTGACCGCGGCCGGCGACGGCTGTCGTGCGGCCATCGACGCGGAGCGCTGGCTCCAGGAGCACGCGCCCGCGGAAGCGGTCGCAGCGACCACCGGCTGAGACGCCCGACGGTCACCAGCCGCTGCCGGCCGGCTCCGCCTTCTGAGGCGCCCCTGATCGTCGGGCGAACGGCCTTCCGACCCTGACGGTTGGGGCACCCCCGGACGGCCGGTGGTAGCCTCCGGCCGTGGGACGGAGCGTGTCGCGATGATGGGCCGTGGCTCCGGCGTGGGTCGCGGCGGGGGCATGGGCGGCGGAAGCGGGGTCGGGAGCGGCGCCGGATTCCGGCGTGCCATGCGCGCGGAGCGGGGGCCGTCCGTGCCACCGGAGCGCCGGAACCGCACGGCCCGCAGGATCGCGGCCTTCTTCGGCCCCTACCGGGTGCAGGTGGTGGTCGTCCTGGTCGCCATCCTCACGACGAGCCTCCTGGGCCTGATCAACCCGATCCTGCTCAAGCTCCTGATCGACGAGGTGATCACGGGGCGGAAGTTCGACCGCCTCAACCTCTACGTCGGGCTGATGATCGTGATCCCGATCGGCTCCGGGCTCATCGGCGTCGGGCAGAGCTACCTCAACAACGTCATCGGCCAGAACGTGATGCAGGACCTGCGGAACGCGCTCTATGCGCACCTGCAGGGCCTGCCCCTGCGCTTCTTCACGGAGACCCGCACGGGCGAGATCCAGAGCCGGCTGGCCAACGATGTGGGCGGCGTCCAGACGGTCGTCACCGACACGGCGACGAGCGTGACGGCAAACCTGGCGGTGGTCCTCTCCACGATTGCCGCGATGATCTACATCGACTGGCGCCTGACGCTCCTCTCGATCGGCCTGCTCCCCTTCTTCATGTACCTCACGCTGCGGGTGGGCCGCGTGCGGCGCGAGGTCTCGTCGGAGACCCAGAAGACGCTGGCCGACGTCACCGCGGTCACCGAGGAGACGCTCAGCGTCTCCGGCGTCCTCCTGTCAAAGACGTTCGGGCAGCAGGCCGCGGCGACCGACCGCTTCCGTGCGCTGAACCGCAGGCTGGCCCGGCTGCAGATCCGCCAGGCGATGGTGGGACGCTGGTTCTTCATGATCATCGGCACGATCTTCAGCATCACCCCGGCGTTCGTGTACTGGCTGGCGGCCGTGCTGGCGATGAACGGCGATCCGAGCGCGCCGACCGCGGGCTCGATCGTCGCCTTCACGACGCTCCAGAGCCGGCTCTTCTTCCCCCTCGGCCAGCTCCTCAACGTCCAGGTCGAGATCGCGGGCTCGCTCGCCCTGTTCGACCGGATCTTCGAGTACCTGGACCTCGACCCGGAGATCGTGGACGCACCGGACGCCGTGACGCTCGGGCCGACCGACGTGAGCGGCGAGGTCCGCTTCAACCGTGTCTCGTTCCGCTACCCGACGAAGGCGGTCCCGTCCGAGCGCGCGCACGCCGCGGCGGCCGACAGGCCCGGCCAGGGCGACACGTCCGCGCCGGACGAGGCGGCGGCCGACGCGGTGGTGGAGCCGATCGCCGAGGAGGTGCTTGTCAACCGGCTGCGGGAGGCGGACGCCGGTCCGCCGGACGACGTGAGCGGGGACGGGGAGACCGCGGAGGCGGCCGAGGACCCGAGCGAGGCCGGCGTCCCGATGACCTTCGCCCTCGACGAGATCGACTTCACCGCCGAGCCCGGGCAGCTCGTCGCGCTGGTCGGCCCGTCGGGTTCGGGCAAGACCACGACCACGTACCTGATCCCGCGCCTCTACGACGTCGACGAAGGTGCGGTCGAGATCGACGGACGCGACGTTCGGCGGATCGCGCTGGCGTCGCTCGGCCGCGTCATCGGCGTCGTCACCCAGGAGACGTATCTCTTCCACGCCTCCATCCGCGACAACCTGCTCTACGCGAAGCCCGAGGCGACTGATGCCGAGCTCGAGGCGGCCGCGAGCGCGGCCGCGATCCACGACCGGATCACGGAGCTGCCGGACGGGTATGCCACGATGGTGGGCGAGCGCGGCTACAAGCTCTCGGGCGGCGAGAAGCAGCGGATCGCGATCGCGCGCGTCCTCCTCAAGGACCCGCGGATCCTGGTCCTCGACGAGGCGACGTCGGCCCTCGACACCGTGTCGGAGCGGCTGATCCAGTCGGCGCTGGAGCGGCTCATGGAGGGCCGCACGACCATCGCGATCGCCCACCGGCTCTCGACCATCCTGCGTGCCGACCAGATCCTGGTCTACGACCGCGGCCGGATCGTGGAGCGTGGCACCCACGACCAGCTCCTGGCGCAGGGTGGCCTCTACGCGCGCCTCTACCTGGAACAGTTCGTGGCGCCCACGGAGTCCGCTGCCGTCGAGGCATGATCGGCGGCTGCCGGGCGGAGGCACCGGCGGCCCGGATCCTGCCGGACGTCCCGTACGGTGCGAGGCGGCGACCGATCCGGCGAAGTCGACCGCTTGCATGACTATGCATCAGCCGTGTATAGTCATGCGTGTCATGCACGAAACCACCAGCCGGGTGACACCGGCGACCAGGACGACCCCGGCGGAGCCGCCCGTGAGCGGCCTCGCGCGCCCGTGAGCGCGACCACCGGGACCGTCGTCGCGGCCGCTCCCGGTCGCCCGGCGATCCCGCTGCCGCGCGGCGGCGGAGCCGACGGGGCGCCGTCGCCCGGGAGCCCGCGCATCCGCGTCGCGATCGTGGGCGCCACGGGCTACGTCGGCGCCGAGCTCGTCCGGCTCCTCTCGCGGCACCCGAACGTGAAGATCGAAGGGCTCGTCGGCCGCGGCCGCTCCCGCGAGCCGATCGGCGGGACACATATCCATCTCGACCGGACCGGTCTCCACGTGGACGCGACGGTCCCCGACGCGGACGCGGTCTTCCTCGCGCTGCCCCACGGCGCCGCGGCGGAGATCGTCCCCGACCTCGCGGCGCACGGCGCCGCGATCATCGACCTTGGGCCGGACTTCCGGCTCCGCGACCCGGCCGACTACCCACGCTGGTACGGCTTCACGCATCCGCGCCCCGACCTCCTCGCCGGGGCCGTGTACGGGCTTCCCGAGCTCCATCGCGATGCGCTGGCTGCACTTCGGGAGTCCGGGTACGCGATCGTCGGGGCCCCGGGCTGCTACCCGACGGCCACGCTCCTCGCGCTCGCGCCGCTCGCGCGCGCCGGGTTGATCGGCGATCTCGTCGTCGACGCCAAGTCCGGTGTCTCGGGCGCCGGTCGCGAGCCGAAGCAGGACCTCATGTTCGGCGAGGTCAACGAGAGCGTGAAGGCGTACGGCGTCGGCGGCCATCGGCACGTCGCGGAGATGGAGCAGGAGCTGGCTGCCCTCGGGGCGGGCAGCGCGGATGCGAACGCGGGCGTGCGCGGCATCGACTTCCTGCCCCACCTCGTCCCGATGACGCGCGGCATCCTGTCCGCCTGTCACGTGCGCCCGAGCCGGCCCGTGACCCAGGCGGAGCTCGACGCGCTCTACGCCGACGCATACGCGGACACGCCGTTCGTCCACGTCGTTCCCCAGCCACCGGCGACGAAGCACGTCCTGGGCAGCAACACCTGCCGGGTCCACGTCCGCCTCGACGAGCGTACCGGCCGCGTCCTCGCCATCGGCGTCATCGACAACCTGGTCAAGGGCGCGGCGGGCCAGGCGATCCAGGCCTTCAACCTCGTCCACGGGCTCCCCGAGACGGCCGGCCTCGAGCAGCACGCACTCGTCCCGTGAGCGGCGCGACGGCTGACCCGGCAGCGGCGATGGGCGCCGTGAAGCGGTCGGGCACCGCGAGCGCCCCGGGCGCAGGAACCTCGAGGGCACCGGGGGCTGGCACCGCACCTGGTGGCGCGGCCGCCGAGCTCGCGCCGCTTGCAGCGCTTGCGCCGCTCACGGTCGATCTCCCGCCCGCCGAGGAGCGCGCGGTCATGCCGGCGGGCTTCCGCGCCCTCGGCGTGCCGATCGGGATCAAGCGGTCGGGCCGGCCGGACTTCGCGGTGATCGCCACCACCGGCGGACCCGCGGCGGCGGCCGGCGTCTTCACCCGAAACGCGTTCGCGGCTGCGCCCGTGCGGCTGACGCGCGCCCACCTTGCGGAAACCGGTGGAACCGGGCCGGCCGGCTCGGGCTGGGCAGATGCGATTCTCTCGACGTCGGGCTCGGCGAACGCCGCGACCGGCGCAGCGGGCGACGCGGACCAGCTCCACCTCGCGGACAGCCTCGCCGCGGCGCTCGGCACGACCGTCGACCGCACGCTCGCCTTCTCGACCGGTGTCATCGGCACGCGCCTGCCGGTGGAGCTCGTCGCCGCGGCGGTCGCCGAGCGCATTCCCGGCGAGCTCTCGACGGGCGACGAGGCGCTCGTGGCTGCGGCCCGCGCTCTCATGACCACCGACTCGCGCCCAAAGTGGGCGTCGGTCCGGCTTGCGCTCCCCGCCGCCGACGGGTCGGAGGTCGAGGTGACCGTGTCCGGCATCGCGAAGGGCGTCGGGATGATCCACCCGCGGATGGCCACGATGCTGGCGGTCATCCTCACCGACGCGGCAACCGACCCGGCGACGCTCCACCGCATGCTCCGGGGCGCTGCAGCGCGGACATGGGACCAGCTCTCCGTGGACGGCGACACGAGCACGAACGACAGCGTCCTGGTGCTCGCGTCGGGCGCGTCGCGCGCCGCACCGATCCGCGCCGGAGGCCCGGGATCCGCCGCGCTCGGCAGCGCGATCGAGGCCGTTGCGCGTTCGCTGGCCCGGCAGCAGGCGGCGGACGGCGAGGGCGCGACCACGCTCATCACGTGCCAGGTGACCGGGGCCGGCGACGACGTCGACGCGCGGGCCGTCGCCCGGGCCGTGATCTCCAGCAGCCTCGTCAAGGCGGCGGTGCACGGGCGCGATCCGAACTGGGGCCGGATCGCCGGCGCGGTCGGCAATGCCCAGGCGGCCGAATCGTGGGTCCTGGAAGCCGCCGGGCTTGGTGCGGCCGACGCCGCGGCTCGCGCGGGCAGGCCCGTGCTGGTTGATCCCGGGCTGCTGCGGATCACGGTGGCGGGTCACGCCGTCTATGCGGGCGGCCCACTGCCGTTCGATCGCAGCGCGGCGCGCGCTGCCATGACCGACCACGAGGTGGTGATCCGCCTCGACCTCGGCGCGGGCCAGGGTTCGGGCGAGGCGTTCGGCTGCGACCTGACGGAGGCGTATGTGCGCGAGAACGCGGAGTACACCACGTGACGGGGGGCGGATGAGCGAGATCGTGGTCCTCAAGCTCGGCGGGACGACGCTTGCCGAGCAGCGCCAGGTGCTGGCCGAGGTGGCCACGGTCGCCCGCCGGCGTCCCGTCGTCATCGTCCACGGCGGCGGGAAGCGCATGACCGAGTGGCTGGACCGGCTGGGCGTGCCGACCCGCTTCGAGGGCGGGCTGCGCGTGACCGACGCGGCCGCGATCGAGGTGGCCGCGGCGGTCCTGCGCGGTGTGGTGAACAGCGAGCTGGTCACGTCCCTGCGCGACGTCGGTGTGGATGCCGTCGGGCTCTCCGGCGTGGACGGCGGCCTCCTGGTCGGCGAGCGAGTCGACGGGATCGGCCTGGTGGCGCACGTGGTCGGGATCAAGCGGGACCTGCTCGACGCGATCCTCGTCGGGGGCCAGGTGCCGGTGGTCGCGCCCCTCGCCCGCGACGAGAGCGGCATCGTCTGCAACGTCAACGCCGACGACGCCGCATCCGGCCTCGCAGCCGGTCTTGGCGCCCGGCAGCTGATCCTGATGACCGACGTCGACGGGATCCGCGGGGCCGATGGCACGAAGCTCGCCACGATCAGCGCCCAGGACGCGGAAGCGCTCATCGTCGCCGGCACGATCAGCGGAGGGATGGTCCCCAAGGTTCGGGCGGCGCTGGCGGGGATCACCGAGCCGGGAGCCGAGGCGATCATCTGCGATGCCGCGGCCCCGGGTGCGCTGGCCCGTGCTCTCGACGACGCGTCATTCGGCACCCGGATCACCGCCGGGCCCACGGCGGCCACGGCCGCCGGGGCCCCGGCGGGGGCGACGGTATGAGGTCGGGCCGATGACCACCGAGGCGCCCGCGCGCGCGGGAGAGGCAGCCCGCGCTGCCCGCCGCCGCGCCGTGCTCGAGCTCGTGGCGACGGCCGCCATCGGCAGCCAGGAGGAGCTCGCGGCGCTCCTCCGGCGGCGCGGCTTCGCCGTCACCCAGGCGACCGTGAGTCGCGACATCGCGGACCTGGGGCTGGTGAAGGCACCCCGCGGCGATCACCACGCCTACGTCACGCAGCGGACCTTCGCCCACGATGCCGGCGGCGGCGGGGCCGGGACCGACGGGGCTGCCGCGGCTGGCGGGATCGGCATGGGCGCCGCCGACGACGGCCGCTCGTTCGCGCACCCCGGCGAGGCGCGACTGCGCCGCGTCCTTGCCGACTACCCGGTGCGGGTCGCCCGGAGCGGCCTGACGCTGGTCCTCGTCAGCACGCCGGGGACGGCCGCCGCGATCGCGCAGGCGATCGACGAGTCGGGCCTCCCCGAGCAGGTGGGGACGCTCGCCGGGGACAACACGCTCCTGGTCCTGTTCGCCGACGAGACAGCGCTCGAGCGCTGGCGGGAGCGCCTCGCGACGATCGTCGCCGGGGAGACGCCGGACCTTCCCCACGCGGATCTCACCAACACCTACCCCTGAACCCGGGAAACGGAGGCAACACGCAGATGAAGAAGGTGGTCCTCGCGTACTCGGGCGGTCTCGACACCTCGGTCGCGGTCGCCTGGCTGCGCGAGCAGTTCGGCGTCGATGTGATAACCCTCACGGTGGACGTCGGGGGCGGCTCCCTGCGACCCGGTGTCGAGGGTCGCGCGATCTCCGCGGGCGCGTCGCGCGCCTACGTCGTGGATGCCCGGAAGACGTTCGTGCGGGACTTCTGCTGGCCGAACCTGCAGGCAAACGCGCGCTACCAGGGCGTCTACCCGCTGGCGACGGCCCTGGCGCGGCCGCTCATTGCGCAGCTCCTCGTCGAGGTGGCGCAACGGGAGGGCGCCGACGCCGTGGCCCACGGCTGCACGGGCAAGGGCAACGACCAGGTGCGCTTCGACGTCGCGGTCCACGCGCTGGACCCGTCCCTCGAGGTCGTCGCGCCAATGCGGGTCGGCATGGGCCTCTCGCGCGACCAATCGATCGACTACGCCGCCGCGCGCGGCATCGAGCTCCCGATCACGAAGTCGAGCCCCTATTCGATCGACGTCAACATCTGGGGCCGCTCCTGCGAGACGGGGGTCCTGGAAGACCCCTGGGCCGCGCCGCCGGCCGATGCCTATGCGTGGACCGTGGCCCCGTCGAACGCACCCGCGGCCGTCGACCTCCTGCTCGAGTTCGAGGGAGGCGTTCCGGTCAGCCTCGACGGCGAGCGGCTCGACCCGGTCGCCCTCGTCGAGCGCGTCAACGAGCTCGCCGGCGCCCACGGCGTCGGGCGGATCGATCACGTCGAGGATCGCCTTGTCGGGATCAAGAGCCGGGAGATCTACGAGACGCCCGCCGCGACGGTCCTCCACGCGGCGCACGCGGCCCTCGAATCCCTGACGCTCACCAAGGACACGCTGCGCTTCAATCGCCGTGTCGCGGACGAGCTCGCCCAGCTCACGTACGACGGCCTCTGGTTCAGCGCCCTTCACCGCGACCTGCGCGGCTACGTCGCGAGCGCGCAGCGCGTCGTCTCGGGCGAGGTCCGGGTCCGGCTGGACCACGGGAGCGCGGTCGTCACCGGGCGGCGGTCGCCGCTCTCGCTCTACGAGAAGAACCTGGCCACCTACGACACGGGCAATTCCTTCGACCACGCCTCGGCAGTCGGGTTCATCGAGATCTTCGGCCTGCCGCTTCGGACGGAGGCCGCCCGCCATGGCGCGGTGGGCGCCCGCCACGGCGCGGCCTGGAGCTGGACCGATCCGCTCCTCGAGCGCCTGGAGGCCTCCGTCACCGACCCGGCCGCGGCCGGCGCGCCCTCCTGAGCGGGGGGCGCGCCGGCGCCCCGCCGCCCGCCAGCGCGCGTTGCGCCGCCGCGCCCCACAATCGCCCGGATGGTCAAGCCGTCCGCACGAACAACCACGAGCGCTCCCGCCGCTCCCCTCGGCGCGCCCGGCGTCGACGAGGACACCGCGCGAACCCTCCGCGAGCTCGCCTTCCTCCACGAGTTCGCCCGGCTCGCGACCCAGGCGCGGGATTGGGACGAGCTCATGCTGACGCTCGTGGAGCGGACCACGGAGGCGCTCCACGTCCAGGTCTGCTCGTTCTACCTGCTCGACCATGCGACGGGCCGGCTCACGCTCGCCGCGACGAACGGGCTGGACCGCCACCAGGTCAGCCGCGTCAGCCTGGCGCTCGACGAGGGGATCACCGGGGCCGCGGCCACGTCGCGCCGGCCGATCGAGGTGCCCGACGTCCGGCTCGACCCGCGCTTCAAGTACCTCCGCGGCTTCGACCTCGCCGGGCTCACCTCGATGCTGTCGGTGCCGCTCACCTGGAACGACATCGTGGTCGGCGTCCTGAACGTCCAGACGGTCGCCACCCGGCGCTTCACGTCCCAGGAGATCAACTTCCTGGCCACGATCGCGGCGCTGCTGGCCGGGATCGTGGAGAAGGGCCGGCTGCAACGTGAGCAGGAGCGGCAGCTTGGTGAGCTCCAGGCCCTCGACGAGGCACGCGCCGAGCTCCTCTCGGTGGTCACCCATGAGCTTCGGACGCCACTCTCCGTGGTGCGCGCGTACGTGGACCTGCTGGCCGACGCGGCCGGCGGCCTGACCGACGCGCCCGCCCGCGCTTCGAGCGACGACTGGCGCAACGCGGCGGTCGACCAGATCAGCCGGCTGGACCGGCTCGTCGACTCGATCCTCGTCTCCGTGCGCGGCGAGGGGCTGGGCGTCCTGGCGCGCCTGCCGTTCGACCTCGGCCAGACCATGGCCGAGACAGTCGAGCTGTTGCGGCCGCTGCTGCGTTATCACCGGCTGCGCTGGCATCCTCCCGAGGAGGTCCTCGTCGCCGTCGGGGACGAGGGCCGCTTTCGCCAGGTGCTCGAGCTCCTGCTGGAGAACGAGGCGAAGTACGCGCCGCGAAGCTGGGGCGTCTCGGTTGGCGCCTGGCGCCAGGTCGGCGAGATGCGTGCCTACATCACCGACGACGGGCCCGGCGTGCCCGCCGAGGATTGGGAATCGGTCTTCGAGGCCTTCGTTCGGGCCAGCGGTCGGCGCGGGCGCGGCTCCGGGATCGGGTTGTACGCTGCACGTCGCCTGATGGAGGCGATGGGAGGCAGGATCTGGATCGAGGGGAACGGCTTCGGGGGAAGCCGTTTCGTGCTCGCGCTTCCGGCGGTCGCGCCGGCCTGATGGGAGAGGGACGGATGACGTTCGCGCAGGCAGCCGGGCTGCGGATCCTCGTGGTCGACGACGAGCCGGCGATGGTCGGGGCGATCACGGCGCTCGTCGGGACCGCCGGGCACCAGGTGATCACCGCCTACGACGGCGACGCGGCCCTGCGCAGGTTCGAGGAGGAGGCCCCGGACCTCGTGCTCCTGGACCTCGCGATGCCCGGGCGCGACGGGGTCGAGGTCTGTCGCGAGATCCGGCGAACCAGCCAGACCCCGGTCATCGTGCTGACCGGCGAGGCCGACGAGCTGGCCAAGGTGGAGGCGCTCGACGCCGGTGCCGATGACTACGTCACGAAGCCATTCGGCAAGCAGGAGCTGCTGGCGCGGATACGGGCGGTGATGCGGCGCCACGAAGCGGGCGAGACGCCCACCGGCGGTCTGCACGTGGGCCGGCTCACGCTCGACACCGGGCGCCACGAGGCATCCGTCGAGGGGGCGCCGCTCGCGCTGACCCGCACCGAGTTCGCGCTGCTCTCGGCTCTGGTCTCGGCCCGCGGCCGGGTGGTCCCGCACGACCGGCTGCTCTCGGCAGGCTGGCCCGGCGACGCCGACCCGGATCCGCAGTGGCTCAAGCCCCACCTCGCGCGGCTCCGCGCCAAGCTCGAGGAGTCGGGTGCACCCCTCCCCACGAGCGTGCGTGGCGTCGGTTACCGCCTGGAGGCAACCGAGGAGTAAGTCACCTCAGCGACTGCCGCGGCCTCACGAACGGCCGTCGCGGGCCGAGCGAACGGCCGTCGCGGTCCGCCCGTACGATGCGCAGACTCGTGGCTACCTCGACCACCTCTGCCCGCCTTCGCATCCTCGTCGCGGCCGCCGTGCCAGCCGACGTCGGGGCGATTGCGAGCGCCCTGGGCAACGCCGGCCACGAGGTCGTCACGGCGTACCGGGCGGAGACCGCGTTCGCCCGGCTTGCCGAGGAGCGCCCGGACGCCGTCCTCCTGGACCCGGGGCTGCCGGACACCGAGCCGTCCGCGCTGGTGGGCCGGATCCGGGCCCGCACCGACGCGCCGCTCATCGTCATCCTCGACCTCCGGGACGAGGCAGCCGTGGTCGCCGCGCTCGATGCCGGGGCGATCGACGTGGTCGGGCGGCCGGTCCGGGTCGGGGAGCTGATCGCGCGCCTGAACGCCGCGGTCCGGCGCTCCACGCTCTCGACCGGCGCCTTCGAGCCGAGCCTCGACGGCCTGCGTGTCGATCCCGGGCGTCGCGAGGCGTCCGTGGCGGGCCGCGCGATCGCGCTGACCCCGACCGAGTTCGAGCTGCTCTCGGTCATGGCCGCCCGGCGCGGTGACGTTGTCGACCATCGGACGCTGCTCCGGGCGGCCTGGCCGGGCCGGCTGGACGTGGAGCCCGAAACGCTCCGCAGCCACCTCACGCGGGTCAACGCCAAGCTCGTCGCGGAGGGCCACCCCGGGCTGCGCAACGTCCGGGGCCGCGGCTATGCGCTCCGCGTCCAGG
Source organism: uncultured Chloroflexia bacterium (assembly GCA_963734535.1). Taxonomy (GTDB): domain Bacteria; phylum Chloroflexota; class Limnocylindria; order Limnocylindrales; family CSP1-4; genus CTSoil-043. The sequence goes on from CAVTHS010000008.1 coordinate 186,193, forward strand.
GCAGCCTGCCGACCGCCTGACGAAGCGGGCGAATCCGGGCACACTTGCAGAATGCCAGAGTCCCCCGCGGCCGTGCCGACACCCCTGACCGCAACCCCGCCGACACCCCTGGCGGCCGAACCTCCGGCGGCTCACCCGACGCGTGTCGCGATCGTGGGGGCCGGGGCCGTCGGGTCCACGTTCGCCTTCGGCCTCCTCCTCTCCGGGCTCGCGTCGGAGATCCTCCTGGTGGACGCGAACGCCCGCCGGGCGGAGGGCGAGGCGATGGATCTCCTGCACGCCGTCCCGTTCGCCAAGACGGCCCGCGTCTGGTCCGGGCCGATCGAGGATTGCCGCGGCGCCGCGATCACCGTGATCGCCGCCGGCGCTGCCCAGAAGCCCGGCGAGACGCGGATGGACCTGGTCCGCAAGAACGCCGCGATCTTCGGCCAGATCGTGCCGGCCGTCGCGAGCGCGAACCCCGGCGGGATCATCGTCGTGGCGACGAACCCGGTGGACATCCTGGCCTACCTGACCTACCGCATCAGCGGGCTTCCCCCGAGCCGCGTGATCGGCTCGGGGACCATCCTCGACACGTCGCGCTTCCGGATGCTCCTCGCGGAGCATTACGGCGTCGACCCGCGCTCCGTCCACGCGTACATCGCCGGCGAGCACGGCGATTCCGAGGTGCCGGTCTGGTCGGCGGCGAACATCGCGGGGATGCCGCTCGCTGACTTCGGGCGCGCCAACGGGATCGGGCACGACCAGGGCTCGCTCCAGCAGATCTTCGAGTCGACGCGCGACGCCGCGTACCAGATCATCGAGCGCAAGGGCGCCACGTCATATGCCGTGGCGGCGGGCCTCGTCAGGATCGTCGAGGCGATCCTGCGCGACCAGTCGACGGTGCTCTCGGTCAGCTCGCTGATCTGCGACTACTACGGGATCGACGACGTGTACCTGTCCGTCCCGACGGTGCTCGGGCGGAACGGCGTGGAGCGGACGCTCCGCCTCGCGATGTCGGCGGAGGAGGCCTCTGGCCTCCGTCACTCGGCCGACCTGCTCCGGGCGACGATCGAGACGCTGGATCTTCCGCCTCGATAGGCGTCAGAAGGCTGCCGCCGCAGCCGCCTCCGCGCGCAGCGCTGCGTAGCCCGGCTTGATCACCGCGGTGATCAGCCGCAGGCGCCCGTCGAACGGCTCGAAGGCCGACTTCATGGCGTTGAGCGTGAGCCACTCCATCTCGTCGAGGCCGACGCCGAAGACGCGCGACATGGCCGCGAACTCGCTCGAGAGCGAGACGCCGCTCATCAGCCGGTTGTCGGTGTTGAGCGTGACCCGGAAGCGGAGCCGGCGCAGGAGGCCGATGGGGTGCTCGGCGAGCGTCGCGACCGCGCCCGTGTGGAGGTTGGAGGTCGGGCACATCTCCAGCGGGATGCGGCGGTCGCGGACGTAGGCGGCGAGCCGGCCGAGGTGCGCACGACCATCCTCGTCGAGCGTGATGTCGTCCACGATCCGGACCGCGTGGCCGAGACGGGCCGCCCCGCACCACTGGAGGGCCTCCCAGATGGAAGGCAGGCCGAACGACTCGCCGGCATGGATCGTCGAATGGAAGTTCTCGCGCTGGACCAGGTGGAACGCGTCGAGGTGGCGGGTCGGCGGGAAGCCCTTCTCCGGCCCCGCGATGTCGAAGCCGACGCAGCCGCGGTCGCGCCACCGGACGGCCAGCTCCGCGATCTCCACCGAGCGGGCGTACTGGCGCATCGCGGTGCACACGAACCGGACCAGGATCGGCCGCCCCGCCGCCGCCGCGGTGACCATGCCGCGCTCGAAGCCGGCCAGGACCGCCTCGACGACTTCGTCGAGCGAGAGCCCCGCGGCCGTCGACAGCTCCGGGGCGTAGCGAACCTCCGCGTAGACAAGCCCGTCGGCCGCGAGATCCTCGGCGCACTCCGCGCTCACCCGCTCGATCGCGTCGCGGGTCTGCATGAGCGCGACCGTGTGGGCGAAGCCCTCGAGGTACAGCTCGAGTGACTTCCGGTCCGCGCCCCGGGTGAACCAGGCCTGGAGCTCGGCCGGATCGTGCGTCGGCAGCGCCGTGTAGCCAGCCTCCCGGGCGAGGTCGATGACCGTCTCGGGCCGGAGGCCACCGTCCAGGTGGTCGTGGAGAAGCACCTTTGGCGCGCGCCGGATCGTGCGATCGTCGAGCATGGCCCGATCCTACGCCGACCCGGCCCGCGCGGCTCGGCCCGCGTGCCGAGCGGGGCCGAGTCAGGGCCGGTCGGGGCCCTGGCGCGAGAGGACCGCCCGAAGGACCACGGACGCCCCGAGCGCGATCAGGAGGATCGGCCACACCTGGTCCCAGTTGATCTCGGGCATCCTGATTCCGAAGGTGTTCTCCAGCAGGTAGTAGGCGCCCACGACGAGGAGGATCGCCCCGAAGATCAGGGCGCCCACGTCGATGCGACGATCCGCACGGTGCACGACGATCCCTCCGTCCCGGCACGGGGTTGCGTTCGCGCATCGGGTCGGCGACGTCCAGCGTTCGCCGGCGCGCGTGCAGCCGCGTGCCCGAGGCGGAGCGTCGGTCCTGTGTGGCGGGTCCGCAAGGGCCGATTGTCGCGGACGCGAGCTGGCCTGCCGCTGGACCTATGCGCCGCGCGTCGAGGCGCGCACGCGCCGCCGCCAGGGCCGCGGCCACTCGCCGGGGTGCGGTGCCGCCGATCACGTCGCTCGACGCGAGCGCCGCGTCGAGCGTCGCGGCAGCGCGCAGCTCTCCGGGCAACGCCGGATCTCCCGCGAGTCCCATGATGCCCGAGTCCCGGCTCTCGGCGAGCGCTGCCACGATCATCCCGTCGCCGAGCTCGGTCAACGCGAGACCGGCCGCCTCAGCAGCGCCGACGAGACGTCCAACCACGTGGTGCGCTTCGCGAAACGGGACGCCGCGCCTGACGAGCGCGTCGGCAACCGCCGTCGCGGTGATGAAGCCCTCGGACGCGGCCTGCCGCATCGCCTCCCGGTCGACGGCAAGCGTCTCGACCATGCCGGCCATGACCCCGAGCGACGCCTCGAACGTGGCACAGGCCTCGAAGAGCGGCGGCTTGTCCTCCTGCAGGTCGCGCTGGTAGGCAAGGGGCAGGCCCTTGAGCAGGGCCAGGAAGCCGGCCAGCGATCCCACCACCCGGGCGGCCCGCCCGCGCACCAGCTCCGCCGGGTCGGGGTTCCGCTTGTTGGGCATCATCGAGGAGCCCGTCGAGAACGAGTCGGCGGCACGCACGAACCCGAAACGGGGATTCGACCACCAGGCGATCTCCTCGGCCAGGCGCGACAGGTGGAGCATGCCGAGGGTGACGACGAAGAGCAGCTCGGCCACGAAGTCCCGGTCGGCGACGGCGTCGAGCGAGTTCGCGGTGACGCCGTCGAAGCCGAGTTCGCGCGCGGTCGACTCCCGGTCGAGCGGGTATCCTGCTCCCGCGAGCGCACCCGACCCGAGTGGCGACACGTTCGCGCGGCGGCGGCAGTCGACCAGCCGGCCACGGTCTCGCTCGAGCATCTCGACGTAGGCGAGCAGGTGGTGCGCCAGGAGCACCGGCTGGGCCGGCTGGATGTGCGTCATCCCCGGGAGGATCGCGTCACCCTCTCGCTCCGCCAGAGCGACCAGCGCACGCTCCATCCCCAGGATCGCCGCGTCGAGGTCGTCGATGGTCCGGCGCGTCCAGAGCCGCAGGTCCGTCGCCACCTGGTCATTGCGGGAGCGCCCCGTGTGGAGCTTGCCGGCCAGCAGCCCGATCCGCGCGCCGAGGGCGGCCTCCAGGTTCATGTGGACGTCCTCGAGGGCCGGGTCCCAGGGCAGCGCGCCCGACTCCACCTCGATCCGGAGCGCGTCGAGCCCCTCGACCAGCCCGGCGACCTCCTCGTCGTCGAGCAGGCCGGCGCGCCCGAGGCCCCGAACGTGGGCGACGGAGCCGGCCAGATCGTCGAGCGCGAGCGCCCGATCGACCTCGACGGAGCGCGTGAAGTCGGCGGTCCGCGCGTCCGTCTCGCCGCTGAATCGCCCGCCCCAGAGCCGCATGCCGTCTCCCCTACCCGAGCGTCGGTGCAGCGAATGGTAGCGATGCGGCGGGATCGTCCTCGCGGATGCGCGACTCCTCCGCGTGCGGGAAGACGACGAGCGCGAGGATCGCCGCCGCCACCGCCAGGGCCGCCGCCCCGCCGAAGAGCGCCGCGGATCCCAGGCCCGCGTAGACCTGCCCGCCCACGAGGTTCGCCACGACCGCCGCGACCCCGAACCCGGTGACCTGGTAGAGGCCCTGCCCGGTGGCCTGGAGACGCGCCGGGAGGAGGACCGCCATCGTCAGGACCGATCCCACCCAGATGCCCGCGAAGGCGAAGCCGCTGACCAGGCGCGTTGCGACGATGAGCATCGGCGAGTCGACCAGCCCCCAGGCCACGAAGCACGCCGCATACAGCAGGGTGCTGCCGAACATCAGCCCGCGCAGCCCCACCCGCGCAGCAATCGCCGCGGTCAGCAGCATCGCCGGGATCTCCGCGAAGGCGGAGACCGCCGCGCTGAGCGCGACGTCCGACGGGCTGCCGCCCAGCGCCACGATGCGGAGCGGCAGGAACGTGAAGCTCGCGATGATCCCGATGTAGACGAGGAGGATGACGGCCAGGACGCCGCGCAGCCGCGGCTGGACCCGGAGCGCCACGGCCATCGAGCCGCCGCGGGTGCGGCCGGCCGCCTCGTGAGCAAGGTTGGCGCGGGGGACGTCCGGGGTGAGCCGCGCCGCGGCCGCCAGCGCGACCGCGATGAACGCGCACAGGGCGAACGCCGGTCCGTATCCGGCACGGTCATAGAGGAGGCCCACCGAGCCCGAGGCGGTCGCGAAGCCGAACGACGCCAGGAGGCGGACGCGCGCATAGTCCCGGGTCCGGTCGCGGACGGCGTTGACGGCGAGCGCGTCACCGAGCGGTCCCCAGCCCGACTCGAGCAGGCTGAACGCCACGAAGCAGGCGGCGACGGCGAGCCCGGGGACCGGCGCCCCCGCCAGGAGCACGGCGCCCGCCGCTGCGAGGGCGGAGATCGCCAGGGCGTTCCGGCGCCCGAGCACCACGTCTGCGAGATGGCCCCATGCCGGCACCGCGATCGTGAACGCGGCAGCCTGGATGGCCGCGATCACCCCGATCTCGGCGGCCGAGAAGCCGCGCACGGCCAGGATGACGGCGGTGAAGGGAAGGAAGACGCCCTGGGAAGCCCCACTGGCGAGGAAGACGGCACGAATGGCTCGCATGCGCCCGCAATGGTACGGGGAAGCGACAGGTCGCCGGCGGTGCATCCGGGACCTCCCTGCGCCCGGCGTCGTCCAACGCCCGGCAGCAGCCTGCCGGCGCCCGGCAGCAGCCTGCCGGCGCCCGACAGGAGCCTGCCGGCGCCCGGCATCAGCCCACGGAGCGTGGCAGACTCCGCCGGTGGATCCGAGCGCGCCCTCCCCGCCCGACCTCGCCGTGTGGGCCGAGGGCCTGGGCCGCCGTTTTGGAGACCGCTGGGCGGTCCGCGACCTCTCCCTCGAGCTTCGGCGCGGCGAGGTCTTCGGCCTGCTCGGGCCGAATGGCGCCGGCAAGACCACGACGATCCGGCTCCTGGCGGCGCTCATCGGGCCGTCGGCGGGGCGGGCGCGGGTCGACGGCCTCGACCTCGTCCGCGAGGCGGACGGGGTCCGTTCACGGGTCGGCGTCCTGACCGAGGCGCCCGGGCTGTACGAGAAGCTCTCGGCGACTCGCAACCTCGACTTCTTCGGGAGGCTCCAGGGGCTGCCGGCCGCGGTCCGCGCGGAGCGGATCGAACGGCTCCTCCGCCTCTTCGACCTGTGGGATCGTCGCCTCGAGCCGACCGGGACCTTCAGCAAGGGCATGAAGCAGAAGCTCGCGATCGCGCGCGCCCTGCTCCACGACCCACCCGTCCTGTTCCTGGACGAGCCGACCGCAGCCCTCGACCCGGAGTCGGCCGCGGTCGTGCGCGACGCGATCGCGACGCTCCGCGGGCAGGGCCGCACGGTCGTCCTCTGCACCCACGTCCTGCCCGAGGCCGAGCGGCTGTGCGACCGGATCGGCTTCCTGCGGACGACGCTCCTCCGCGTCGATACGCCGGCACGGCTGCGGACCGCGACCGCGGGCGGCCGGGTCCAGGCGCGGCTCGCCGCTCCCGCCGGCCCGGATCTCCTCGCGGCCGTGGCCGCGGTTGCGGGTGTCATCGAGGCGAGGGCCACGGCCGACGGGCTCGTCGCCGAGCTGCGCGATCCGGAGGCCGACACGCCTGCGCTCGTTCGCGCCCTGGTGGCCGCGGGCGCCGCGGTCCTCGAGGTGCGTCGCGAGGCCGCGACCCTCGAGGAGGTCTACTTCGAGGTCATGGGCGCCAGGGCCGACTCGGACGCGGCTGCCTGATGCGGATCGCCTGGGTTGTCGCCGTGCTGCAGCGCGAAGCAGCCGAGCTGCTGCGCAACCGGCTCCTGCTGCTCTCGATCCTCGGCCCGCCGATCGTCATCGTGATCGGCCCTGTCGTCCTGGGGAAGCTCGTCGCGGGCCGGCCGCTCCCGGCAGGGCTGGCGGGGACGCTGGTCGCGGGACGGCCGGAGTGGGCTGCGCTGAACTCGGGCGACCTCGCGGCCGCTTACAGCTTCCAGCAGTTCCTGCTCTTCTTCCTGATGCTGCCGGCATTCATCCCGCTCTCGATCGCGACGTTCTCGATCATCGGCGAGAAGCAGAGCAGGACGCTCGAGGCCGTGCTCGCTACCCCGATCCGGACCGCGGAGCTCCTGGCGGGCAAGGCGATCGCCGCCGCCGTGCCCGGGATCGCGGGTGGGCTCATCGCGTACCTCGGGTTCGCGGGCCTGGTCCGGGCGCTCTACGGACCGGCGCTCTTCGCGATCGTCAGCGCGCCCGACTGGCTGGCCGCGACCTTCCTGCTCGGCCCGGCGATCGCGCTGCTTTCGGTGATGCTCGGCGTCCTCGTCAGCTCGCGCGTCAACGACCCACGGACGGCCCAGCAGATCGGTGCCGTGATCGTGGTGCCGCTCGTCGCCGTCGTGATCGCCCAGGCCGCGGGTCGCTTCCTCGTCGACGCGACCGGCTACGGGCTCGCGGCCGTGGGCGTCCTGGTCCTGGCCGCCGTGGGGCTGCGGGCGGGCAGCTGGCTGTTCGCCCGCGAGGCGATCCTCACGCGATGGCGATGAACGGCGACTCACGGACGACCCGCGCCGGCGCCTCCTACCCGGCACTGCTCGGCGTGCTCGCCCTCGCATGGGGCTCCAGCTACCTCTTCATCAAGATCGGCGTCGAGACGCTGCCGCCGCTCAGCCTCGTGGCCGGGCGTCTCGTCATCGGCCTCGCCGTCCTCATCGTCGTCGTCGCCGCCACGCGGACCCCGCTGCCGCGCGATCCCCGGACGCTGGGGCACCTCGCCGTCCTCGGCGCCGTGAACATCGCGATCCCGTTCTGGCTGATCGGCTGGGCCGAGCAGCACATCTCGTCCGGGCTGACGGGGATCCTCCAGTCCACCTCGCCGTTCTTCACCCTGGTGCTGGCCGCCTCCTTCGTGCACGACGAGCACATCACCCGGGGGCGGCTGGCCGGGATCGCGCTCGGCTTCCTCGGCATCCTCGTCCTCTCGGCGGGCAACCTCGCCGACGCGGGGACGGCGGCCGGCGCCCAGCGCCTGCTCGGTGAGCTCGGGGTGGTGGCCGCCTCCCTTGCCTACGCCATCGGCAACACGTATGCGCGCCGGACGTTGCGGGAGACGCGGCCGCTCGTGCTCGCGACAGGGCAGGTGGGCTGGGCGCTCGCGATGGTCCTCGCGCTCGCGTTCATGGTCGACGGCGGAGTGACGCTGCCGGGCGTCCCGGAGGCCTGGTTCGCCATCGGCTGGCTCGGCGCCGTGGGCACCGGCTTCGCCTACCTCGTCTTCTTCCGGCTCCTCACCCGGTGGGGGCCGACCCGCGCCTCGCTCGTTGCGTACCTCCTGCCGGTCGTGGCGGTGGTCCTGGGCGTCGTCGTGCTGGGCGAGACCGTCGATGCCACCTTCCTCGCAGGCGCGGTGCTCATCGTGGCGGGCATCTGGGTGGTCAACCGGCGCGGCTGAACACCGCCGGCCGGCGCGGCTGAACACCGCCTCACGGCGATGTGCGCCGCGATCGGCGGCCGGCTGCCCGGATCTCTTCCCCGGCGGTGCACCCGGCGATGTGATCGTTGACCATCCCGGTCGCCTGCATGAACGCGTAGCAGATGGTCGGGCCGACGAACCGGAACCCCCGGCGCACGAGCTCCCGGCTCATCGAACGCGACTCGGCCGTCTCCGCCGGAATCTCGCCGAGGTTCCGCGGGCGCCGGTCGATCGCGACCCCCTTCACGGACCCCCACACCAGGCCGGGAAGCGTCTCACCGGACCCAGCGAGCGCCAGGACGACCCGGGCGCTCGCGATCGCGCTCTCCACCTTGCGCCGGTTACGGACGATCCCGGGGTCCGCGAGCAGGCGCGCGACGTCCTCCTCCCCGAACGCCGCCACGGTCGATACGTCGAAGCCCGCGAACGCGCGCCGGTAGCCCTCGCGCTTGCGCAGGATCGTCGACCAGGAGAGGCCGGCCTGGGCGCCCTCCAGCACGAGCATCTCGAAGAGGTGCCGCCCGTCGCGGGACGGGCGTCCCCACTCCGCGTCGTGGTAGGCGCGGTAAAGCGGGTCGCCGTCGACGCCCCAGGCGCAACGGACGACACCATCCTGGCCCACTGTTACCGTGCGGGCCGCCCAGGGGATGGCCCCGGCCGCCGCCGGGGCCCCGGTCTCCGTCACGCCACGTCGCGCCGCGCCATGCCCCAGGCCCCGAGCAGGACGCCGCCCGCCGCGATGGCCATGCAGGCAATCACGCCCGGGACGTCCCACTGGCCCACCATCGGCTGCCCGAGGTGGGCGGTCAGGGCGAGCTGGTGGACCCAATCGGGCAGCCCGAGCGGCGGCGCGATCAGGTCGACAAGGTACGTCGCCACCACGATAAGCGCGGCGACCTCGGCCGCGAGCGAGGTCCGCCAGAGCCCACCGATGGCGAAGCCGACCCCCGCGATCGCGGCGGCATAGACGCCCAGCACCGCCGAGCCGACCATCGGGTCGCCAGCCGCCACGCCCCCGGACGCCGCGCCGAGTCCGATGCCGGCCGCGAACAGGACCGTCATCACCACGACGGCGAGGATCGCTGCGATCCCGCCGGCGATCGCCCACCGCGCCCGGGCCATCGGCGTGGTGAGGACCATCTCCAGGCGTCCGTCCGTCTCGTCCGACGCCCACTTGGAGACGAACGTCGCGGCGGCGAACCCGGCCGCGATGAACAGCAGCGCCGCGTACAGCTGGAGCCAGCCGCCAGTCGACGCGAGGTCGAAGCCGGGAAAGATCGCGGCGAGCGTCCGCGAGAGACTCGGGTCCGTGCCGAGCTGGTTCGCCATCGGCCCGACCAGCGACGCGATGAGCGCGCCCATGAGCCCCAGCCCGATCCCCCACGAGAGCGCGCGCGGGAGCTGGTCGCCGAAGGCCCGGCTGATCGGCCCGCGCACACCGAGGACCGCAGCCGGCAGGCCGGGCAGCGAGAGGCCGGCGGTGACCCCGAGGTCACGCCGCACGAAGAGCTCGACCCCGATCGCGAGAAGGACCACGGCGACGATCCCGACGAGCCCGAGCGGCAGCCAGTCGTAGCGGCCGACGAGGGCGATGTGGTCGGCCGTCCAGCGGAAGGGGCTCACCACCACGATGCCGGCAACGTCCAGGCCGTTGGCGACCCACAGGACCAGCATGGCGAGGCTGGCGACGCCCGCCGAGCCGGCGCGACCGAGGAGAGGCGCCAGGGCGAACGCGAGCCCGCCGAAGAACAGCGCGAGGAAGCCGCACCAGAGGGCAAAGCCGACCGACGACAGGAGCGGGATCTGGTCGCCGAGGGCGGCGTCGCCGAAGAGCGTCGAGCTGGCAGTCGTCATGACGGCGAGGATCGCCATCGCGAGGCCCAGCATCGTGAGGTGCGCGGCCACCTTCTCCAGCGCGATCCGGCGCTTGCCGAATGGTGTCGACGCGACCAGGTCGAGGCTCCCGCGGCGGGCCTCGCCGGCAAGGGTCGAGGAGAGGGCGAGGATCGACCAGAGCGCGGTGCCCAGGGCGAAGATCGCCCCGTACTTGAACGTCATGTAGCCGCCGAGCGTGCCGAGGCTCACGGGCTTCCCGAACAGGTTGACCATCGAGGCGGGCATGCTCCCGATGAGCTTGTCGACCTCGAGACGCGATGCCGGCGAGGGGAACACGCTCGACACGGCGAGGCCCATGACGAGCGCCATCCCGCCCAGGAGGCCCGCCGCGATGATGAAGGCCAGGCGCGAGTCGCGGATGGTCTTGCCATAGATGCTGCCCAGCCCGTAGACGCGGCTGAAGGACGTTGCCACGGTCCGCCCGGACGGGGCGGGCCCGACGCCGGCAGTCATGGCCTGGTGACCTCCGCGGCCTCGTGGCCGTACTGGGCCAGGAACGTCTCCTCGAGGGTCGGTTCGCGGCTGACGAAGTCGAGCAGCTCGTAGCGGGCGGCCGCCTGGACGACGGGAGTGATCGCGCCCGAGACGCGCATCCGAAGCGTGTGATCCGAGACGACGACCTCCGACACGCCCGGCAGGCCCTCGAATGCCTCGGCGGGGACGCGGTCCACGAACCGGAGCTCCACCTCGTGGTGGGCGAGATCGCGAAGGCCTTCCACGCTGTCGACCTTCACCAATCTGCCGTCACGGATGATCGCGACGCGGTCGCAGGTGCGCTCGACCTCGGACAGGATGTGACTGGACAGGAACACCGTCCTGCCCTCTGCCTGCGCCTCGCGGACCAGGGCGTAGAACAACTGCTGGACAAGCGGGTCCAGGCCAGACGTCGGCTCGTCGAGCACGAGCAGCTCCGGGCGGTGCTGGAGCGCGATGACGAGGCCGATCTTCTGCTTGTTCCCCTTGGAGTACTCCTTGAACTTCCGCGACGGATCGACGTCGAAGCGCTCGATCAGCGCCGCCCGATAGGCCCGGTCCACGCCGCCACGGAGGTTGCCGAAGTACTCGATCGTCTGGCCGCCGGTCAGGCGGTCGTAGAGCGTGAACTCGCCGGGGATGTAGCCGATCCGCCGGTGGATCGCTACCGGGTCGGCCGACGACTCGATGCCGAAGACGCGGGCGATGCCCGAGGTGGGCCGGATCAGGTCGAGGAAGGTCCGGATCGTGGTGGTCTTGCCGGCGCCGTTCGGCCCAAGGAAGCCGAAAACCTCGCCCGCCTGGACGACGAGGTCCACCTCGATGATCCCGCGGTGGCTCCCATAGCTCTTGGTCAGGCGCTCGATCTCGATGACATTCATGCGGAGGTCCCTTCCCGGGCCGCCCACTCGCGGCGCCAGCGGTCGAAGAGCTGCGGAAGCTCGCGTTCGAGGAAGCTGCAGAGGTCGACGAGGGCCGCCAGCGTCGTGTGCGCCACGGTGCCCGGCGGGACGAGGACGAGGCCGCGCTCCGCGATGCGCCGGAGATCGCCACTCTTGTCGTTCCCGCGCTCCAGGAGGGACTGCCACGCATCGTCCTTCGTGCGGAAGTAGTCCCGGCGATCGCCTCGCTTCGTGATCCGCTCGGCGAAACCGGTCGAGACCAGGAGCCGGCTGGTCGTGCTGATGGAACCCCGACTCGCGTGGAGCAGGGTCGCGAGATCCGCCGCGCTCTGCTCTCGCTCCTCGGCGATCATGAGCGCGCCGACGAGGCGGCCCGCCATCCGCGGCCAGCCCAGGTTCTCGAAGTACCGGCCGACCTCCTCGATGTACGCCTCGCGCCGGGGCTCGTCCTCGCGAGGCGCCCGGCTCTCAACAGCTCGAGGGGGATCACCATCCCAGGTGACCGCGTCCTGCACCGCGCTCGGGACCATGGATCCCCTCTCCGCTGCCGGTCGGATCCGCGTGTGCGCATGTTCCTGACCGTTCAGTACATTCTAACAGTTCAGTCGCGTGGCCCCAAATCAGGCGCCGCGGGGACCTGCGATATGGCGCAAGCGGGACGCAACGGGCGGCCGCGCCGGCTGGAGGAGGACCGACGCTAGGGCGTGGCACGCCCGGTCGCGGCCTCGGCCTTCTCCTTGAGGGCAGCCAGCTCGGCCTCGAGCCGCGGCCCCATCCCGCCACGGGCCAGGCGCAGGAAGACGCGACCCACCCGCGAGCGACCCTCGAGATGGACCGATCCGGCAACCCTGGTCCCGCCCGCTGCCGGCGTGAGCTCCCAGCGGCGCTCGCCGACGATCGCGCCGCCGCCGATGCCGACTCGGAACCGGCGTGCCGGGCGCGCTTCCAGGCTTTCGACCAGCGTCCCGAGCACAACCGGCCCCACCCGGAAGCGGGCGTGCCGGCGGGCGCCGGCGGCGGGCCAATCCGGGCCGGCCGGATCGAGGTGCAACCGGACGTCGCGCCAGACCGGGCAGGCAGGGTCGTGGAGCGCGGCCCAGACGACGTCCGGCGGCGCGTCCACGAACAGGCGACGCTCGACCGCCCCTCGCGGGAGGCGCGAGCTGGGCCCCGCAGCCACGCTCAGCGCCTCGTCGGTCGGCGGGCAGCATCCATGCGCCGATTATCGCACCGGCGTGGCGGCCTCCCCGATCCGCCCCGGCCGCCGTCACACTGTCGGACGAGCCTCATGCCGGGCAGGCGGACCTGCGCTCCTACTTGCCGGCCCGATCCCTCGGGAGCGGCGGCAGGCGACGCTTCCCGGCCACCAGGTAATGGCCGAACCAGGCGCGCACCTGGACCAGGTTCTCCATCCGCCGGAACGGGGCGCCCGACCTCGTCAACTCGTGCGTCTCGTTGGGCACGCGCATGAAGCGGACCGGCCGCCGGAGGGTCCGCAGGACGGCGAAGAGCGCCTCCGCCTGGCTGATCGGGCAGCGCAGGTCGTTCTCCGCGTGCTGGATCAGGAGCGGCGTCCGGATCTGATCGGCATAGGTGAGCGGCGAGAGCCGTCGGTAGAGCTCAGGGTCCTCCCAGGGCTGTGCGCCGAACTCCATCTTCCCGAAGAGGCCGCCGGCGAGATCACCCGTGAGCATCAGCATCGCGAGGTCGGTCACGCTTCGGCAGGTCATCGCGGCAGCGAAACGCTGGTCCGCCCCCACGATCCAGTTCGTCAGGTAGCCGCCGTAGGAACCCCCCGCGACACCGAGTCGCTTCGGGTCGGCGAGCCCCGCCGCGACCGCGGCATCGACGTGGGCAAGCACGTCGCGCGTCGGGCCCACGGCCCAGTCCGGCACGTTCGCGGCGTTGAAGTCCTGGCCATAGCCCTCCGACCCCCGAGGGTTCGTGGCGAGAACGCTGACGCCCGACCCGGCGAGGACCTGGAACTCCCAGTACGGGGACCAGCCGTACAGGGTGTGCGGGCCGCCGTGGATCTCGAGGACCAGCGGCGCGGGCTCGCCCGCCTCCGCCGCTGCGCAGGGCATGAGCCACCCCTGGATCTCGCGCCCGTCGACGGTCACCCAGCGTTCGACCACCGGTCGCAGCTCGATCTCCTCGAGCGCCTCGTCGTTACAGCGGGTCACCCGGCGCAGCTCGGCGCCGTCCGCGTCACCCGCCGCCCCGTCCAGCGCCAGGTCGGCGACGTGCACATCGCCAAGCGCGGTGGGGTCCGACCTGACCAGCGCCACGCGCACGCCCAGGTTGGCGCGCCGGACGGCGTGCCAACCGGACAGGTAGTGGCGTCCATCGGTGAGGCGTTCCACCTCGCCGTCGTCGAGCGCGATCCGCCACAGCTCGTAGCTGCCGTGGATCGGAGCCGTGAACAGGAGATGGCGGCCGTCCGGGGCCGCCCACAGGCGCGCAGGCTCGCCGGGCGTGACGTCGCTGCCCATGCCCGAACCGGGCATCAGGTCGTGGCGGCCCGAGAGGTTGCGCCCCGCGCCCGCCCGGGCGTCGCTGCCGTCCGCCGCGAACAGCCAGATGTCGTTGCGGCTCCCGCCGGCCCGGGGGTAGCGGTGGCCCAGCACGGCCACGGTCGTGCCATCGGCCAGCCAGGCCGGGGCACCGAACGCGGAGCCGCGGCCATCCGTGATCCGGACATCGCGACCGCTCGCCACGTCGACGACGCGGACGTCGAACTGCCATTCGAGGTCCGGGTCGCGTCCGCCCTGGGCGACGTACGCGACACGGGAGCCGTCGGGCGAGAAGGCGGGCTCGTCGTGGCTCGTCCGGCCGCTGGTGAGGCGTCGGGCGGTGCCCGTGACCGCGTCGACGATCCACAGGTTCGGGACCCGGTCGTAGATGAAGCCCGGGCCGTTCAGCATGTTCTGGAGCCGATCGAGGTAGCGATAATCCGAGATCGGCGGCTGGCCGGGCTTCGGCAGCGGGGCCTTGCCGCGGGCTCGCGCGTCGGCCGGGCGGGTCGGCGCGTACGACGCGCTGCGAACGACGAGCGAGCCGCCGTCGGGCGCCCAGGCGAAGCCGTCGACGCCGCGCGGGAGGTCGGTCAGGCGGCGAGCCTCGCCGCCCTCGAGCGAAAGCACGTGGACCTGGGTCCCGTCCTCGCGGTCCACCGGCGCGTCAGGCTCGTCCTCCGTGACCGGCCGGCGATCGGACAGGAAGGCCAGGCTGTGGCCGTCGGGTGAGAACCGGGGATGCGTGTCGTGGCGGACGCCGATGGTCACCTGGCGAGGGGCGACGCTCCCGTCGGCCGGGGCAAGCCAGATCGCGTGGCGGTATGCGTCCCTGCCCCGCGTGGCGCTCTGGACAGTGAAGGCGATCCACTCGCCATCCGGCGAGAGCTGCGGATCGGTCGGGATCCGGAACCGGTAGAGGTCCTCGGGCTGCGGCGGGCGGGACATGCACTGCCTCGAAGGTGGGTGGGCGGGCTGCGTGATGGTGGTGCGGACGATAGCAGCGGGCCGACCGCACCACCTCGCAGCCCCGCGTGCACGCGTCACTCCGCCGGCGAACGAGCCGCTCCACGAAGCCGCCCCAACGAATCTGCCCGCGAATCGGACCACGTGGGGGGCATTTTCGGGCACTTCCGCCGTGCAGCGCGCCACGCCGCGGGTGGATGATGCCGGCACACCGCAGCGGAGGCGATCGTCCATGCGCATCCTCCTTGCCGTCGACGGCTCGCCGTCCGCATTGCGGGCCCGTGACCTCGTGGCCAGCCTCCCGTGGCCCGCCGGCTCCGTGGTCCGGGTGATCGCCGCGCTCGATGTCGCCCCGGCCCTCTGGGGCGGCCCCTGGATCCCTGCCGTCCCGGCGGGCGCCGACGAGTACGAGGCCCAGGCGCTGCTCGAGCTGACCGACGTCATCGACGCGGCGCGCCTGCCGCTCGAATCGGCCGGGCTGAGCGTGGAGAGCGACCTGCTGCGCGGGGCTCCCGCGTTCGCGATCCCCGAGGATGCGAAGCTCTGGAAGCCGGACCTGACCGTGGTGGGGAGCCGCGGCCACGGACCCGTTGAGTCGGCGCTCCTGGGGTCCGTCTCGTCCGCTGTGGTGGACCATGCCGTCACGCCGGTCCTGGTCGCGCGCGGCGACCACGTGCGATCGATCCTGCTCGCCGAGGACGGCTCACCGGCAGGGATGGCCGCACGCGACCTCGTGCTGAGCTGGACGGCCTTCGCGGGGATCCCGGTACGGGTGGTGGGCGTCGTGGACGTGGCGGCGCCCTGGCGCTCCGGGATCGCGCCGACGATGTTCTCCGCGGCCATGGACCTCTACGCGGAGATGATCGCGAACTCCCGAGAGACGTACGGCCAGGTGGTGGCCGCGACCGTGGCCACGCTCCAGGCCGCGGGCCGGACCGCGGAGGGCGACCTTCGCGAGGGCGACCCGGCCGCACAGCTGGTCCACGCGGTCCACGACATCGGGGGCGACCTCATCGTGATCGGCTCGCGGGGGCATACCGGGGTCAGCCGGATCGTGATGGGCAGCGTCGCCCACAGCGTCCTCCTGCACTCCCGGTGCTCCGTGCTGGTGGTGAAGCAGCCACATCCGCCTCGGTAGGTCCGGCGGCCCGCGCGGGGCCGACCGGCCGCTCGCGCGGGGCGCCTATCGGCGGCCCCTCGCCGCGGCGATGACCGTTGCGAGCGTGGGGCGTTGCCCGTACAGGAGGACGCCTGCCCGGTAGACCCGGATCGCCAGCCAGAGGGCGGCTGCGATCGCGACGAGGAGGAGCAGGATCGCGATCGCGACCTCGGCCGCCGACACGTGACCCGTCATCAGGCGGACCAGCATGAGGTACGGGCTGAAGAACGGGACCAGGGAGAGCGGCGCGACCCACGGCGCGTCCGGCGATCCGGTCGCGATCGCCGCCGCGATGTAGCCGCCGAACGAGAGCAGCAGCATGGGCAACGCGACCTGCTGCACGTCCTCCTGGCGGCTCACCAGCGAGCCGGCCGCCGCGTACAGCAGGGCCGAGAGCGCGAACCCGAGCAGGAAGAAGACCGCGAACGCGACGAGGATCCCCCCGGTCAGGCCGACCAGCGGCCCGTCGCCGGCAGCGACGTCGCCGAGCAGCAGCTGCGCCAGCGGCCCCTGGAGGACGAGCGCGGCCACCGCCGGCACGATGATCGCGGTGTACTGGGTAAGTCCCGCCGCACCGACTCCCAGCACCTTGCCCCCGAGCAGCTCGCCGGTCGTCGCCGCGTTCAGCATCACCTCCATGACCCGGCTGCCCTTCTCCTCCGCCACGCTCGTCGCCACCCACATGCCGTAGGTCACGGACGTGATGAAGACCAGGATGACGAGGATCGTTGCGAGGATCGCACGGCTGGCCGAATCCGCCTCGAGCGGCTGCACGGGCGCGGCCGGATCAGCGGCCGTGACCCGGAAGTCGCCGACAAGCCCGGCGACCGTGCCCACGCGGTCGTTCACCGCGACGGCGAGTGTCGCGAGGCGCATGAGGATCACCTGCCGGCCCCCGGGCGGCGCGTTCGTCACGTACTCGAAGCTGGGCGTGCCCTCGGCGTCGCGGCCCACGAGCAGCAGGCCCGCCAGATCGCCGCGGACCACGCGCGCACGGGCGGCTGGAACGTCGGCGGCGGGGTCGATCGCCCAGGCCTGGCGCGTCGTCGGGTCGATCTGGGTCCGCCCGTTGAGGACGGTATCGAGCGACCGGACCGCCAGGACCTGCAGCGCGGCGTCGTCGGCATGGACCGCGAGCCTGACGACCGCGTTGCGGTCCATCGCGCGGACCAGGATGGGCACCAGGCCCGTGCCAACGGCGACGGCGGCCAGGAGGAGGGTGGAGAGCACGAAGGCGCGACTGTGCACGCGGACGCGATACTCGCGCCGGGCCACCAGGCGCACGTTGCGGAGGAATGGGCCGAGGCCGCCCGGGCTCACCCTCGGCACCTGCACGGTCCTTCGGCCATGCGGCCATGATGCCCGCTCCGGCCGGCGACCGCGCGCGGCGGATGCGCCGCTGACGGGACCCGCGCGCCGGGTGTGACGGCGGGCGACCTGCGCCGGGCGGCCGCGCCTACACTATGCCCATGGCATCGAGCTACCTGCGGGGCGATGACCTGACCGCCCCGCTCCGCATCCACGCCGACCGGCAGGCGCGGACCGTTCGCGTGGAGTGGACGGACGGGCACGTCTCGACGTACGACTTCGTGCGGCTTCGCTGGCTCTGCCCATGCGCCTACTGCCGGGGCGAGATGGGCCAGCCCGGCTGGCTGGATTCCAGCCCGACGCTCACCGGGGAGCAGACCCGGCTGGTCTCGATGGAGCCGGTCGGCGGGTACGCGGTCGCGCCCACCTGGGGCGATGGCCACCACACCGGGTTCTACACCTTCACCTCGCTGCGCACCCACTGTCCGTGCCCGGAGTGCACGGTCGCCCGCGCCGCCGCCGGTCACCCCGACGCGGCAATCCCGAAGGGAGCACCACGATGATCGTCGCCACCACGCCCTACATCGCCGGCCACCGCGTCATCGACACGAAGGGGATGGTCTTCGGCCTGGTGGTCCGAAGCCGCGGACTGGGCGGCAACATCATGGCCGGGCTCCGCTCGATCGGCGGCGGCGAGATCCACGAGTACACGGAGCTGCTCGAGGACACCCGGCGCCAGGCCATTGACCGGCTGATCCGCAACGCGACGCTCGCGGGCGGCAACGCGGTCATCTCGATGCGCTTCGACAGCTCGGAGATCGCGAGCACGATGTCGGAGATCGTGGCCTACGGGACCGCGGTCCTCGTCGAGGCGGACGCCTCGCAGACGGCCGCGACGACGCCGGTCGAGTGACCCACGCCGCAGCTCGCGGCGCGCCGGCCGTCGGCGCGCCCGCGGGTGCCATGGTGTGAGCGCGGGCCTCGGCATCGTGCGCGTCCTGCTGGCGTTCTTCGGGGCCCTTGGCCTTATCGTGGGGCTGGCCATCATCGTCGCCGGCGGCCCCGGGGCGTTCGCCGGGCTGTGGCTCGTCCTCACGGGCGGCGTTCTCCTTCTCGCGGTCGCCTTCGAGCGGCAGCGCTACCGGAGCGAGCAGGCGGACCGGGCCGGCGCCGACCCCGGTCCCGGCGGCGGGGAGCAGCTGGACGCGCCGATGGAGGCGCGGTTCCGGCGCACCGACGAGTTCTTCGAGGACCCGACCAGCCGCCAGCGGATGCGCGTCTGGCTCGACCCGTCGACCGGCGAGCGCCGCTACCGCGCCGAGGGGTAGCCCGCGTCCTCTCATGCCGGCTGCCCGGACCCGCGGCGGTTGGCACGTGGGGGCGTGCTACGATCGCGGGTCCGTGGACTCGCGCACTCCCGCCCTCGCGTTCGTGACCGCCCCTGGAGCCGATCTTCCCGCATGACCACGCTTCGTGCCCGCTCCTCGCGCGCCGGGAGCCGCCGGCGCCCGGCAGCGCTGCCCTACCTGAACCGCGAGCTCTCGTGGCTCGACTTCAACGCGCGCGTCCTCCACGAGGCCCGCGACGAGCGCACCCCGTTGCTGGAGCGGGCCAAGTTCCTGGCCATCTTTGCGTCCAACCTCGACGAGTTCTTCCAGGTGCGCGTGTCGGGCCTTCTGGAGCAGGTCGCGTCGGCGAGCGGCAAGCGGTCCCCCGACGGGCGCACCGCGGCCGAGCAGCTGGGGGCGATCCGTGCCCGGGTCCACGAGCTGGTCCGGGAGCACGCCCGGCTCCTGGCAGAGGTGCGCACCTCCCTGGCGGCCGAAGGGGTGGCGATCCTCGACCACGCGGCGATCCCCGAGCACCACGCCCGCCTTCGCGAGCGCTACCTCGAGGAGATCTTCCCGGTGCTGACGCCGCTCGCAGTCGCGCCCGGCCACCCGTTCCCGTATATCAGCACGCTCAGCCTGTCGCTGGCAGTGGTGGTGCGCGATCCCGACGCCGGGGAGCAGCGCTTCGCCCGCATCAAGGTTCCCCAGATCCTGCCGCGCCTGGTCGCCGTGGACGCGCACGCCTACGTCCCCCTGGAGCAGGTCATCGCCGCGAACCTCGACGTCCTCTTCCCCGGCCTGGAGATCGTCGAGTCGCATCCATTCCGGGTCACCCGGGATGCGGACTTCGACATCGAGGAGGACGAGGCGGGGGATCTCGTGTCGGCGATCGAGCACGAGCTCCGCCAGCGGCGCTTCGGCTCGGCGGTGCGCCTCGAGGTGGAGGACGCGATGCCGGACGGCGTCCGCGACTTCATCCTCGACGGGATCGGCCTGGGCCCCGATGACCTGTACGCGGTCCCGGGAATCCTCGACGCGACCTGCTTCTGGGAGCTCGCCACGCTCGACCTGCCCGAGCTGCGCGACCCGCCCTGGAAGCCCGTCATTCCGGCTCGCCTGACGCCGCATGACGAGGGCGACGCCGTGGACGTCTTCGCCGCGGTCAGGCAGGGCGACATCCTGGTCCACCACCCGTACGAATCGTTCGGCGCGTCGGTCGAACGCTTCATCGCGCAGGCCGCCGACGACCCCGACGTCCTGACCATCAAGATGGCGCTCTACCGCACGTCGGGCGACTCGCCGATCGTGCGGGACCTGATCCGGGCGGCCGAGCAGGGCAAGCAGGTGGTGGTTCTCGTCGAGATCAAAGCCCGTTTCGACGAGGAGGCGAACATCGTCTGGGCGCGCAAGCTCGAGCAGGCCGGCGCGCATGTCGTCTACGGCCTGGTCGGCCTCAAGACCCACTGCAAGATCTCGCTGGTAGTCCGGCGCGAGGGTTCGGGCTTGCGCCGCTACGTGCACCTCGGGACGGGCAACTACAACCCCAAGACGGCACGCATCTACATCGACCTGGGACTGATCACCTCGCGCCCCGAGCTCGGCGCCGATGCGACCGATCTCTTCAACTACCTGACGGGCCTGTCGCGCCAGCACCAGTTCCGCCGGCTCCTGGTTGCGCCGGTCGCGCTGCGGCCACGCCTGCGCGAGCTCATCGAGCGCGAGGCCGAGCAGGCCCGGGCGGGACGGCCCGCGCGGATCGTCGTCAAATGCAACGCGGTCGTGGATCCCGAGCTGATCGAGGCGCTCTATCGCGCCAGCCAGGCCGGCGTCGAGGTCGAGTGCATCATCCGTGGCATCTGCTCGCTGCATCCGGGCGTCCCCGGCGTGAGCGACCGGATCCACGTCCGCTCCATCGTGGGCGAGTTCCTGGAGCACAGCCGGATCTACGGCTTCCTCAACGGCGGGCGCCAGGAGTGGTACACGGGCTCGGCCGACCTGATGGAGCGCAACCTCGACCGGCGAATCGAGGTCGTCTTCCCGATCGAGGATCTCGAGGCGCAGGCACGTCTGGGGGAGATCATCGAGGTCATGCTGGCGGACGACCGGCGCTCGTGGCAGCTCGGGGCGGACGCGACGTGGCGCCGGACCGAGGAGGTCAATGCCGCGGCCGGGACGACGGACACCTTCGCGACCCTCAAGGAGCGCGCCGAGCGCGCCGTCGTCCTCGGCCACGAGCCGCGCCGGCCGGCGGCTGCGGTCGGCTCGCTCGATCCGCGCGCGTGACGTAGCGCACGGGCAGGCAGACGTGACGAGCATCCGGCAGGGAATCGAGGTGGAGCTCAAGTACCGCGTGCGCGACGCGGAGGCGGCCGCACGGCTGGGCGCGCTCCGGGCGCTCGGCGGGCTCCGGGTCGCCGGCCGCCCGCGCCAGGTCCAGGTCGAGGACCGCTACCTGGACACGGCCGATGGCGCCCTGGCTGGAGCCGGCTACGCCGTCCGCCTCCGGCGCGGCCCGCGGATGACGATCCTGTCCGTCAAGGCGTCCAACGAGGCGGCATCGGCGCTCCACCGGCGCGAGGAGCTCGAGGGCCCGGCCGACCTGTCGCTCGATCCGCATGCGTGGCCTTCCTCGGCTGCCCGCTCGCTCGTGCTCGAGCATGCCGGCGACCTGCCGCTCATCGAGACGGTCACGATCCGCCAGCTCCGGCGCGCGCGCACCTTCGCGGGTGACGCGCTCGAGGTCGAGCTGAGCGTCGACGACGTGGAGATCGTCGCCGGCGGCCGGATGATCGACCGGTTCCTCGAGCTCGAGGTCGAGCTCAAGTCCGGCGACGAGCGCCGGCTCGCCGAGATCGCGGCGCTCGTCGAGGCGGACGACGCGCTCGAGCCTGTCACGACATCGAAGCTGGACCGGGCGCTCGCTGCCCTGGGCCGGGGCGGTCGGCCGGCGCGCGCGCGGGCGCGCCCCGCATCGACCAGCAGCCCGGCATCGCCGCCCGCCGCGGCGGATCCGATGCCGACAGGGGCTCCCACGCCGGCACTGGCCACGGACGGCACGCTGGCCAGCGAGACGGCAGACCGACCCGAGATCCCGCCGGGGCCCGAGCGGCCGGCCGAGGCGGAACGGCCGGCCGAGGCGGGCGTCACGCTGCCCGCGCTCGCGGTGGGCAAGACGCCCGGTGTCAGGCGCGACGACCTGCTGGCGGAAGCGGGCCGCAAGGTCCTCCGGTTCCACCTGGCGAGGATGCTCGCCCGCGAGGAAGGGACGCGGACCGGGCTCCGCATCGAGGATCTCCACGGCATGCGCGTCGCCACGCGCCGGATGCGGGCAGCCTGGCGCGTCTTTGGCGACGGGTTCAGGCTGGATCGGACGCGCCGAATGCGCCGGCGGCTCCGGGACCTTGCGGCCCGGCTCGGCGCGGTGCGCGACCTCGACGTCCTCATCGAGGCCGCCGAGGCGCACCGGGTTGGTCTGCCGGAGGCAGAGGGGACCGCCTTCGCGCCCCTGGTCCGGGCGTGGTCGGAGAACCGCGAGGTCGCCCGTCAGCTCCTGGTGCGAGAGCTCGACTCGGGCGCGTATGCCCGCCTCGTCGAGGAGTACCGGATCTTCGTCACGGCCGAGGGCACCGCCGTCCTTGCGCCGGCCAGCCCGGTCGCCCCGCACCGCGTTCGCGACACCGCCGGATCGCGCATCTGGCTGGCCTATGAGCAGGTCCGCGGGTACGAGAGCGTCCTGCGCTGGGCGGACATCGAGACGATCCACCAGCTCCGGATCGCCGCGAAGTGGCTTCGCTACACCCTCGAGTTCTTCCGCGAGGCGCTGGGGCCGGAGGTCGACCAGCTCGTCCCTCGGGTCGTGGCACTCCAGGATCACCTCGGCTGGCTTCACGACGCAGACGTCACGATCGCCCTGACCCGCCAGTTCCTGGTCTCGAATGCAGGTCGTCTCGACCCGGCCGGCACCGAGGTGATCGCGGCCTACCTGGAGGGTCGGGAGCGCGAGCTGGAGCATCTGCGCCGGTCGATCGGCGCCCCGTGGCGGGGCGTCGACGGGGTCGCGTTCCGGCGCCTCCTGGGGCGCGCCGTCAGCGGCCTGTGACGGACGGTCCCGCTCGCCGGGGGAACGGGGGCGGGCTTCGTCTCCTGCGTCGTGATCCGTGACAGACCCGGGCGCGTCGACGCCCCAGCCGTGCGCGAGCGCCTCGAGCCGATCCCGCCACGCGGCCCCGGCCCGGGCGAGCGCCAGCACCGTCCCTTCCCGGATCCCCTCCTCCGACGCCGTGGCCCGCGGGGCTCCGTAGCGGGCAAGGATCGCCTCGAGGAGCGCCGCGCCCCCTGCAAGGATCCGGGCCCGCTGGGGCCGGATGCCGCAGCGTGCCGCGACCTCGGCGGCGGATGACCCGCGGAGCAGCTCGAACGCCGCGTCGAGCCGCTCCGCCGTGAGGGCGCGATCCTGGAGCGCACCGGGCACGATCTTGACGAGGTTCGAGGCCGTTCCACCCACCGCCACGATCGCCGTGGGCGCGGCTTCGGGAGCGGTGGCGAGGGCCGCGGCGGCTGCGACGCGGAGCTCGACGATCTCGCTCCGCGTCGGCGGATCATGCGTCACATGCGACGCCGTGAGACGCGCGCCACCGACCCGCAGCCCGGTAGCGCTCGCCCGGTGCCCCGGGCCCACGATCACCAGCTGCGTGCTCCCGCCGCCGATGTCCACGACGAGCAGATCGGCGGCGACCGCGCGTCCGGACGTCGCGCCGAGGAGGGTCAGCAGGCCCTCTTCGCGATGGTCCAGGACGTGGAGGGCGACCCCGGTCGCATCCTCGACGGCCACGACCACGGCCCGTGCGTCCGCGGCCCGGCGCAGCGGCTCCGTCCCCACGAACGTGATGCGCTCCGCACCGAGCCCTCGCGCCGTCGCCGCGTACCCGGCAAGCGTCTCGACCAGGAGGCCCCGGGCCTCGGCGGGGATCAGTCCCCGGACGTCGACGAGCGTGCCGAGCCCGAGCAATGCCGATTCGTCGGCGAGCGGCACGACGCGATGCCCGTCCACGCTGCCCACCAGCAGGTGCGCCGAGTTTGCCCCGACGTCGACCGCGGCGCAGACCGGCCCGGGGGAAGGCCCCGCCTCGTCAGGCGTTGTCGGGTCCCGTGTCGGGCGGCGCGGCCGGACGAGCCCGCCGCGATCGGCCGGCCGTCGCCTTCGCGGGCTTCGACGAGGTCGCCCCAGACTTCGACGGGGTCGTCGCGGGCTTCGACGGGGTCGTCACGGACTTCCCCATGTCCCTCGCGGGTTTCGGGGAGGCCGCGCGTTTCGCGACCGGGCTGGCCGCAGCCTGACCCTCAGCGGCCTTCTTCCCGGGCGCACGCGATTCGGGCTTTGGTGCCGAGGGCGTCTCCACGGTTCCCGCTCCGCGCTTCGGAGTCCCGGCAGGCCTCGGGCGCACGGCTCGCCGGGCCGCGCCGACGACCGACCCGGCCGCCCCCCTGACGGCGCCGGCGGCATCGTGCGCCGCCCCCTTCACCGCTTCGCCGGCCGGGGCTGCCACATGGGCAGCCGCGTGTGCGGCAGCCTCCGCCGCGTGCACCACGCCCCCGGCGACGTCGGAGACGGCATCCGCGGCGCCCTCGACCAGGCTTCCCGTCGCATGGCCGACCTTCCTCGCCCCGCCGATGGCAGGCTCCCAGGCGAGGTGGACGAGCTCGGCGATCTCTGCCCGGATCCGGTCGGCGTCCGCGGAGGCAGCGGCCAACCGCGATTTCCGGCGCTCCTCGATCCTGCGTGCCTCGGCCAGGTCCCGCTCGAGCCTGGCCAGGCGCCGCCTGGTTGCCCGCTCCAGCTGCTCCGCCTCGTCGCGCGCGGTGGCGGACACGTCCGAGACGCGCCGCCGCAGGGCACGCTTGCCACTTCCCTTGCCCATGCCGACCCTCCTCAGCCGCTCGGCGCCCAACCCGTCGGTGGCGACAGTCTGCCACCCGCGGCAACCAGGCGCGGGATCGCGGTTGCCTGGATGCGGACGGCGGGCGGCGCGCCTTCGAGTGACCCCTGGCGCCACTCGGCGCATGACGCCGTCACGGCTCCGGGGGATCGGGCCGGCGATTCCCTGCGCGCCGCCCAGGCCGGGGCCGTCGCGCCGTTAACACAACGTTGAAAGACCGTCAACGGCCAGTTCACGCGTGGATCCGATGGTGGGAGCGGAAATCGCACGAACCGACCGCGTCGAGGTGCCCGAGCGTGGGTGCCCGGCGGGACACGCAGGGAGGAACAACACAGGTGATCATCACTTCGCCCAGGCGGCTCGGCGCGCTCGCCCTCGCGGCGGCCTTCGCCGTCGGCGCGTGCTCCGGGAGCGCCACACCGTCGCCGGCAGCCAGCCCGTCACCGGGAGGCTCGGCCGACGCCAGCGCTCCGGCCAGCTCCGCGTCGGGCGCAGGCGCGGTCACCTATCGATGCAGCAAGGGCGACGGCCAGCTCACCGGCGCCGGTTCCACCTTCATCTACCCGCTGCTCTCGAAGATGGGCGCGGACTACAACACGAAGTGCGGCGTCAAGCTGAACTACCAGTCGATCGGGTCGGGCGGCGGCATCAAGCAATGGACCGCGAACACCGTCGATTTCGGGGCGAGCGACGCGTTCCTCGCGGATAGTGAGATCAAGGGCGCATCGGCCAACGGGGAGGCGGTGGAGATCCCCGCCACGTTCGGGGCCGTCGTGGTCGCCTACAACCTCACGGGCCTGCCGGCGCCGCTCAAGATGACCGCGTCCGTCATCGCCGGGATCTTCGATGGATCGATCACGACCTGGAACGACCCCGCGATCGCGGCCGCCAACCCGGGCGTGACCCTGCCGTCGACCGCGGTCAGCGTCGTCCATCGCTCGGACGGCTCGGGCACGACGAGCATCTTCACGACCTATCTCACGAAGGCGAGCCCCGAATGGGTCACCGCGATCGGCCAGGGTGATGCCACCAAGTCGGCTGGCAAGACGGTCGAGTGGCCCGTGGGTCAGGGCGCAAGCGGCAACGAAGGCGTCACGCAGGGCATCAACCAGACCGACGGCGGCGTCGGCTATATCGAGCTGGCCTACGCACTCCAGAACCACATTCCGTTCGCGGACGTCCAGAACAAGGCCGGCACGTTCATCACCCCGTCGCTCGAGTCTCTGACGGCGGCGGCGAACCTGTCGAGCTACCCAGCCGACCTTCGGTTCGACCTCGCGAACACGGACTCGCCGACCGGCTACCCGATCGCCGGCACCACCTGGCTGATCGTGTACAAGGACCTCTCGAAGGTCATGAAGTCCCAGGACCGGGCGAACGCCCTGGTCGACTTCCTCTGGTGGGCCATCCACGACGGCCAGAGCGATGCTGCCCCGCTCTTCTATGGCTCGATCCCGGCAGGCCTGCTCGCGCAGGACGAAGCTGCCGTCAAGTCGCTCAACTGGGCCGGCCAGCCTCTCCTGCCGTAGCCGGCCCCACGCCGCTGACCTCGCCGCCCCTGGGGACTCCTCCGCCCCGGGGCGGCGTCAGGTCAGCGGCGTCAGGTCAGATGACCGAAACTTGGCAGCCATGACCACCCACGACCTGGCCCCGGGCTCCCTCCCGGATAGGCCCGCGACCAACGGGTCGGCGCTCTTGCGCCGCCGCTGGCTCACGGGCGACAGGGTCTTCCGGACCGCGACGGGGGCGGCGGCGGCGCTCTCCCTGGCCCTGATCGGGCTCATGGCCTACGACAGCATCTCGTCCACCGGGCCGGTGTTCGATCGGTTCGGGATCTGGGGCTTCGTGACGGGCGCGCGCTGGTCGCCATCGTTCGCGATCTACGGAGCGCTGCCGTTCATCTACGGCACGCTCCTCACCGGCCTCATCTCCGTGGCCCTGGCCGTGCCGATCGCGATCGGGATCGCGCTGCTGGTGACCGAGTTCCTCCCTCGCCGCGTGGCAGGGCCTGTCGCGATCGTCGTCGACCTTCTGGCGGCGGTCCCGTCAGTCGTCTGGGGGCTGTGGGGCCTGCTCGTGCTCGTTCCGTTCCTGCGGCCGTTCGAGCAGGCGGCAGCCGGGTCGATCGGCAGGATCCTGCCGTTCCTCGGGCCACCGACGCCAGGGCCAAGCTACTTCGCGGCCGGCCTCGTCGTTGCCATCATGATCATCCCGATCGTGGCGGCGGTCACCCGCGAGGTCTTCGCGACGACGCCGCGGCTGCAGCGGGAGGGAATCCTTGCCCTGGGTGGAACGCGCTGGGACGTGATCCGGCAGGTCGTGATCCCGATCAGCCGGACGGGACTCTTCGCGGCGATCATCCTGGGACTCGGTCGCGCCATCGGCGAGACGATCGCGGTCACCCTGGTCATCGGCAACTCGCCGAAGATCGCGGCGTCGATCTTCTCCCCCGGCTTCACGCTCGCCAGCGTCATCGCCAACGAGTTCAACGAGGCAACCGAGGAGCTCCACCCGGAGGCACTGATCGCCCTGGGCGTGGTCCTCCTGGTGATCGCGGTCGTCATCAACGGCGGCGGCGTGCTCGTTCGCCGGCGCTTCGAGCAGGGGCTGCAGCGTGGTCGCTGATCCGACGATCTTCCTGCGTCCGACCAGCCCTGGCCGGCTGCTCAAGGCACGCCTCGTGAACGTGCTCGCCGTCCTCGCGTTCGCAGTTGCCCTGGTCCCGCTCGCGGCCATCGCCTGGTACCTCATCTCGAAGGGCATCGGCGTCATCAACGTCGACTTCTTCACCCAGGACCCGCCTGGCGACCTGAGCGCGGCGGGCGGTGGCATCCGCAACGCCGTCGTCGGGACGCTCGAGATGACCGGCTTCGCGGCCCTGATCGCCGTGCCGCTCGGGCTGCTCGTGGCGGTCTTCGACGTGGAGGTCGGCGGCACGCCGGCGGTCGTGATCCGGTTCGTCATCGACGTGCTGGGCGCGCTGCCGTCGATCGTCGTCGGGATCTTCGTCTACTCGCTCGTCGTGGTCGCCCAGGGGCACTTCTCCGGGTTCGCAGGCTCGGCCGCCCTCGCGATCATCATGCTGCCCCCCGTCGTGGTCGCGACCGAGGAGATGCTGCGCCTGCTTCCTCGTTCGATCGCCGAGGGCGCCCGCGCCCTTGGGCTCAGCCGATGGCGATCCTTCCTGTCGTTCTTCCTGCCGACCGCCTTCTCGGGCATCTTCACCGGCGTGCTGCTGGCGATCTCCCGCGCCATCGGCGAGACGGCCCCCCTGCTGTTCACCTCCCTCGGGAACAACTTCTTCTCGCTCGACATGAGCGAGCCGATGCAGGGCCTGCCCCTGCTCATCTATCGCAACGCACTCAACTCGGCGTTTCCGGCCGCCGAGGCGCGCGCGTTCGGAGCCGCCCTGACGCTCGTCGTGATGGTGCTGCTCTTCAACCTGGCCGGCCGATGGATGGTCGCGCGAAGCCGGCCAAGCGGGAGTCGATGAGTGAGCGAATGGAACCGGCGACCGTGACCGCCGTCTCGGTCGGAGTGCCCGCGCCCGAGTCGCGGTACCTGGAGCCTGCCCCCGCCGGCGGGGTCCTCCGGGTCGAGAACCTCAGCGCGTACTACGCCAAGCAGCGGGCCGTTCGAGACGTCACCCTCGACTTCCAGCCAAACGCCATCACGGCGATCATCGGCCCGTCGGGGAGTGGCAAGTCGACGCTCCTGCGGTGCATGAACCGGATGCACGAGGTCGTGCCCCGGGCCAGCGTCGAAGGCGTGGTCGAGTACCGCGGGGTGAACATCTACGATCCGCGGGTCGACCCCGCGGCCGTGCGGCGGTCGATCGGGATGGTCTTCCAGCAGCCCAACCCGTTCCCCACCAAGTCGATCGCGGAGAACGTCGCCGCCGCGGCGCGCTTCAATGGGCTCGTCAAGGGCAAGGGCGCCGAACGGGAGCTGGTCGAACGCTGCCTGATCCAGGCGGCCTTGTGGGACGAGGTCAAGGACAAGCTCGACCAGGGTGGGACCTCGCTGTCGGGCGGCCAGCAGCAGCGGCTGTGCATCGCCCGCGCCCTGGCGCTCGCCCCGGACGTCCTGCTCATGGACGAGCCCTGCTCGGCCCTCGATCCGGTCGCGACGCTGCAGGTGGAGCAGCTGATGCTCGACCTCCGAGCCAGCTACACGATCGTGATCGTCACCCACAACATGCAGCAGGCTTCGCGCGTGAGCGACCGCACGGCATTCCTGAACATGGGAGAGGACCGGGCGGGCTACCTCGTGGAGGAAGGGCCGACCCGCGACCTGTTCACCCAGCCGCGCCTGCAGCTCACCGAGGACTACATCTCCGGGAGGTTCGGATGAGCCGGCGAACCACCTGGCACGATCGGGAGGGACGCGCATGACCGAGACGAACCGTGGTGCCGGAGCGTCCGCCGACAGGGCGGCAGACGAGCCCGTCGCCGCCGAAGGCTCCCCCGCCGTGTGGCCGCACCGCGTTCCGCGGCCGGCGCTCGACACCGAGGAACGCCTGATCAAGGAGACGCTCCTCCGGATGGCCAGCCTCATCGAGGAGCGCATCCGCCTGACCGTCGACGCCCTCGAGACCCACGACGCGGCGCTGGCCCTGACCGTGATCAAGGGTGATGCCGAGATCAACGCGATGCAGGCCGAGGCGCTCGACCACATCATCCGGACGATCGCCACCCAGGCGCCGGTCGCGCGCGACCTGCGCTTCCTGTTGACGCTGGACCATATCGCCTACGAGCTCGAACGGATCGGCGACTCGATCGCGAACGTCGCGAAGCGCGTCCGTGACGTGGCGCCGCACCCTCCGCTGGCCGAGTATGTCGGGATCCCGGAGATGGGACGCCTGGCCGCACAGATCCTTTGCGACGTGGGGCGAGCGCTCGTCGATTCGGACGTCGACGTCGCTCGAGCGGTCGCCAGCCAGGACGATGCGATCGATGCCTACTACCATCGCGCAACGGACGAGCTCATCCGGCTCGGTCAGGCGGATCCGGCCAACGTCGAGCGAGCGGCACGCCTGTTGATCGCGGCCCACTACCTGGAGCGGATCGGCGACCGGGTCACCAACATCGCGGAGGACGTCGTCTTCCTCGCTACCGGCGAGCACGAGGACCTGAACCCATGACCGAACCGAGGACGCCCATCCGGGTCCTGTTCGTGTGCACCGGCAACTCTGCGCGCAGCCAGATGGCCGAAGCGATCCTCGGCCACGTCGGCGGGTCCGACTTCGAGGTCCATTCCGCCGGCACGCACCCGGGAATCGTCAACCCCCTGACGATCCGGGCACTCTCCGAGATCGGCATCGACTGGTCGGACGCGCGCTCGAAATCGGTCAGCGAATACGTCGACGAGCCGTTCGACTACGTGATCACGGTCTGCGACCAGGCGCGCGAGGCGTGCCCGGTCTTCCCCGGCGGGCGCGTTTCGCTCCACTGGGGATTCGACGACCCGGCCGCGGCCCGCGGGACCGATGACGAGCAACGCGCCGTCTTCCGCCGCGTGCGAGACGAGATCAGCGCCCAGGTCATCCCATTCGCCGCAGATCGCGCCCGGCCGGTCTGGCCTCAGGAGCCAGTCCCAGCACGCCCGGAGGCCTGACGGTGGAGCTCGCGCTGCTCCGGCACGCGCACGCCGGCGACCCGGAACGCTGGGATCGGGCGGACGAGCTGCGGCCTTTGAGCGACAAGGGGCGCCAGCAGGCCGAACGGCTCGGCCGCCTGCTGGCTGCGGCCGGGTTCGTCCCGGACGCCGTGCTCACCTCGCCCCACGTGCGTGCCCGCGAGACGGCCGAGATCGTCGCCGACCGGCTTGGCATCTCGATCGTCGTCGAGCCGCGGCTGGCAGCCTACCTGGATCTCGCCACGGTCGACGCGATCCTCGACCAAGCGGGGATGCCGGTTCGCGCAGTCCTCGTCGGTCACGACCCGGACTTCAGCGACCTCCTGGCCTCGCTCACGGGGTCGCCGGGCCTCCGGATGCGGAAGGGAGCCTTCGCGCTGCTCGACGTGGAGCGGCCGCTGGCGCCCGGATCCGCCGAGCTGCGCTGGCTCGTCCCGCCCGACCTGCTTCGCCGCTAGGCGCGGCGGAGGGCCGCGGCCGGTCGCGGATCACCGGGCCGGAGCGCCGCGCCGAGGGCCGCCAGCCGCTCGCTTGCCACGGGCTCCAGCGCGTACCAGATCCACGTCCCGCGCCGCTCCGCGCGAACGACGCCCGCCTCGCGCAGGACGCGCAGGTGGTGCGAGATCGTGGGCTGGGCGAGGCCGGCCGCGGGGGCGACGTCGCAGGCGCAGGCAGCGCCGTCCGCCGCGAGCTGCCGCACGATCGCCAGCCGAGCAGGATCGGCGAGGGCTGCCAGGAGCCGGACGTCAGGATCATCGAGGCGTGCCACGCCCGCATTCTATCGACGAGCTTCTATATTGACAACACTCGATATATCGTCTACCGTCGGCGCATCGACCACCCACCCGCAGCCCGAGGCCTCACCCCGATGGACCGCTCCGCAGAGCTCCTCCTCGACGTCATCCGGAACGAGCGCGCGCTCGCCGACACGCCGGCATCCCAGGAGCGCCGGCGCCTGGCCCGACTCGCCGCCGAGATCGCGCGGTGCTGCCGCGTCTCCCTCGCCGGACACCTCGTCGCCGCGCTCCGCCGGCCCACGATCCGGATCGCGTCGGTCGTCCGGTGACCGACCAGCTTCGCGCCGACGTCCGCGACCACTACGCGCGTGCGGCGCTCACGGTCCTCGAGCGGCCCGGCTGCTGCGGCTCCGACGGTCCCGGCGACCCGGTCTTCGGGCCCGGCCTCTACACGCCGGACGAGCTTGGGCCGCTGCCGGCCGACGCGGTCGCGGCCAGCCTCGGCTGCGGCAATCCGACCGCCGTCGCGGACCTCCGACCCGGCGAGACCGTCCTCGACCTGGGGTCGGGCGGCGGCATCGACGTCCTGCTCGCGGCGCGGCGCGTGGCCCCGGGCGGAATCGCCTACGGCCTGGACATGACCGACGAGATGCTGCAGCTCGCACGCCGCAACGCGGCCGGTGCCGGCGTCGAGAATGCCATCTTCCTCAAGGGCGAGATCGAGACGATCCCGCTCTCCGACGCGTCGGTCGATGTCGTCATCAGCAACTGCGTGATCAACCTCTCCACGGAGAAGCCCCGCGTCTTCTCGGAGATCGCACGCGTCCTCCGGCCCGGCGGACGCGTCGGGGTGAGCGACGTCGTCGCGGACGACGACCTCTCGCCGGCCGATCGGGCCGAGCGAGGCGACTTCGCGGGCTGCATCGCCGGGGCGCTGTCGTTCGGCGAGTACGCCGCCGGCCTCGCCGAGGCCGGGCTGACCGGGATCCGCCTGACCCCGACGCATGCGGTCGGCGACGGGCTCTACGGGGCGATCGTCGCTGCCGTCCGGCCAGCCGGCGGACCTGGTGCCGGCCCGCACGAAGCGGCCGCGGCTGCCAGCGCGGGGCTGCTCGCGGCACGCGCACTGCCGCCGGCCGGCCAGGTCATTCTCGGCGCTGGAGGGACCGCAGGGGCGTCGAGCTCCGACCCGGGATGCTGCTGCGGATGACGGCACCGTTCCCCGAGATTCGGATCGCGACCGCGGAGGGCCTCCCGAGGTCGAGCAGCTCCTCGCGTCGGCGACCCTGACTCTCGACGGGCTCGCCGCGTGCGCGCAGGGCGGGCAGCTCCTCGTCGCGCGGGCGCACGACGGCTTGGCATGGTCACCGCCATGGGCCAAAAGCAGCCGTGCTCAGCCGCCCGGCGTCGCGGCCAGGTCCGGCCCCGCGAGCGGGACGGAAAACCCGAAGGTGGCGCCACTCCCCTCATCCGAGTCCACCCAGATCCTGCCGCCGTGCGCCTCGATGACGTGGCGGGCGATCGAGAGGCCGAGGCCGGTCCCGCCGACGCCGCGCGTGCGCGCCCGGTCGCCCTTGTAGAAGCGCTCGAAGACGCGTGTGAGGGCCGGGCGCGGGATCCCCGGCCCGTGATCCTGCACGGTGACGACGACCCCCTGCTCCCCTGCGACCACACGGACCACGACCTCCGCGCCGGCCGGGCTGAACTTCACGGCGTTGTGCAGGATGTTGAGCAGCGCCTGGCCGAGCCGCTCGCCGTCGCCGCGCACGACCGGGATCGCCCCGTCCGCCTCCACCGCCATCCGGACGCCGTGGCGCTCCGCGAAGAGGCTCAGCCGCTCCACCGTCGCGTTCACGAGGCGCGGCAGGTCGACATCGTGAAGGAGGAGGGCTGCGCTGCCGCTCTCGATCTTCGAGAGGTCCAGGAGCTCGTTCACCATCTGGACAAGGTGGCCCGTCTCGACCTCGATCTTCGCGATCCGGTCCGCGGTCCGGGGCGGGAGCTGGTCCGCCTCCAGCGCGAGCGTCTCCGCCAGGAGGCTGACCGTGGTGAGCGGCGTCCGCAGCTCGTGGGCAAGGTTGTCGATGAACTCGGTCCGGATTCGCTGGAGTCGGCGCAGCTCCGTCACGTCCTCGAGAACCAGCCACGCATCGCCCGCCGGCATGCGGCGCGCGCGGACCAGGAGCGTCGGGGCCTCGGCCGTGCGGATCGTCAGCTCGCCGGCAGCGGCCCCGGTCTGGAGGGCGGTCCGCACGATCTCCTCGAGCCTGTGGTCGGTGGAAACCTCCATCACGCTGCGACCCGGCAGGCTGGCTGCACGTCGCGAGAGAATCCGGGCCGCGGCCTCGTTCGCCGAGATCACCGTCAGGTCGGCAGTGACGCGGATCACGCCGATCCCGACCAGGTCGACGAGCACGCCCGCGTCGCGCGTCGACGCCGCCGCGCGCTCCTCGGCCTCGGCAACCCGAGCGGCCGCCCGTGGCGCGTCCGGGCCGGCCGGCGTCCTGGCAGTGACGGCCCCGGACGCGCCTCGGCGCTGAAGCCCGACGGCAAGGACGAGCGCGGCGACGCCCAGCGCGGCGACCGCGGCGAAGGCGAGGGGGTCCACGGCGGCGCTCGCGGCAGGCTCAGCCGCGGAGGCGCGCCTCCACGTCGGCAAGCGGCTCGATCGCGCGCTCGCCGGTCGCCCGGACGGTCACCTCGATGCCGCCCGCGGCGAGCGAGCGCGGGCTGACCGTCATGATGACGGGCATCCCCAGGAGCTCGGCGTCCGTGAACTTCACACCGGGAGACTCGTCGCGGTCGTCCCACAGGATCTCGTGCCCGGCGCCGAGGGCCAGCTCGTGCAGCCGCCCGGCCACCTCCGCGATGTGCGGGTCCTTCGCGGCGCCCAGCGACACCAGGTGCGCGGCGTACGGCGCCACCTCCGCCGGCCAGGCGATCCCCTTCGCGTCGTGATGCGCCTCGACGACACAGGCGAGGGCGCGTCCGACGCCGATCCCGTAGCTGCCCATCACGATCGGGTGGCGGCCCCCGTCCTCGCCCAGGTACTCGGCGCCGAGCGCGGTCGTGTATTTCGTGCCGAGCTTGAAGATGTTCCCGACCTCGATTCCGTTCCGCAGGATCACCGGCGCACCGCAGGTGGGGCAGCCATCGCCCTCGCGGGCGCTCGAGAGATCCGCGACGAGGTCCGGCGCGTAGTCGCGCGGGACGTTCACGTTGCGCAGGTGGAACCCGTGCCGGTTCGCCCCGGCGACGAGGTTCGACGACCGTGCAACCAGGGTGTCGACCACCACGAACGTGTCGCGCGCGCCGATCGGCGATGCGTAGCCGGGCACCATCCCGGCAGCCTCGATCTCCTCCGCCCGGGCGGGCCGGAGGTCGGCGGCCATTGCGACGTTAGCGAGCTTCGTCTCGTTGACGTCCATGTCGCCGCGAACGATCGCCGTGATCAGGCGGGCGTCGCGGTCCACGAAGAACGTCGCCTTCGCGGTCTCCTCCGGGCTCACCTCGAGGAACGCGGCCAGGTCGGCGATCGTCGCCGCGCCCGGCGTCGCGACCTCCTCGAGCGGGAGCGCCGGCTCGGACGGCGGCTCGGAGACGCGCACCGTCGCGACCTGGCGGTTGGCCGAGAAGCCGCACGTCTCGCACAGGACCAGGACATCCTCGCCATACGGGTTGAGGACCATGAACTCGTGGGCCTGCGATCCGCCCATCATGCCGACGTCGGACGCGACCGCGATGGCGTGGAGTCCCAGGCGCTCGAAGATGCGCGTGTAGGCCTCGTAATGCCGCTCGTAGCTGACGTCGAGCCCGGCGAGGTCCAGGTCGCAGCTGTACGAGTCCTTCATCACGAACTCGCGGACACGGATCAGGCCGCCGCGCGCACGGGGCTCGTCGCGCCACTTCGTCTGGAAGTGGTAGACCATCATCGGGAGCTGGCGATAGGACTTCACGATGTCACGCAGGAGATCTGCCACGACCTCCTCGTGGGTCATCGCGAGGACCATGTCGCGGCCGGCGCGATCCTTGAAGCGCGCCATCTCCGGCCCGATCGCGTCGTATCTGCCGGTCTCGCGCCACAGCTCCGCCGGGTGCACCACCGGCATCTCCATCTCCTGGCAGCCGATCCGGTCCATCTCCTCGCGGATCACCTGCTCCACGCGCTTGGCGACCCGGAATCCGAGGGGCAGCAGCGAGTAGATCCCCGAGCCCAGCTGCCGGACGTAGCCGGCCCGGACCAGCAGGCGATGCGATGGCATCTCCGCATCGTTGGGGTCGTCGCGGAGCGTGGCGAAGAACAGCTGGCTGAGGCGCATGGACCAAGCATAGCGGCCGGAGGGCGGGCAGAGCCTCGACCCGAAACGTTCAGCCCGGCTCCGCCGGCAGCCAGCTCGTCCAGGCGGCGATGAGCCGGGGCCGCCGCGGGTCCAGCTCGAGCCAGCGCACCGCGTAGGCGAGATCGAGCGGCGCGGCGGCTGCCCCGCGCAGGGCCATCCGAAGCCCGGCTTCCCTGCTGAACGACGCCGCGAGCGTCCCGCGCAGCTCGATCGGTCCAAGCTGGGCCCGGATCTCGTCGACCTCCCGGCCGAAGCCCGGCACACGCCAGGGCGGCGGGACGGTCCCCGTCTCGACGGCCCGCAGGAGCTCGGCCGCGCGCAGGGAGAGCAGGGACGCCAGCGGTTCGTCTGCGACAGGGGCAGCCCGGTGAAGACGAAGGAGGCGACGGCGGGAACGCTCCAGGCCCGGGAATGGCTCGACGATCACGTGCTGGATCGTCGATCGCGCCCGTGAATGCCGTGTGGTCGACGGGTTAACGTGCTGTTGCGCCGCTGTCGAACCGCACGGGCTCGTGCGCGCGATACTTGCCGGCGATGCCCGCCAGACGCACGAAAGCCGATCGTAACCATTCCCTTACGGAGTGCGGCTGGTGACCGCCACGCTTGTCGTGGTCCTCCTGCTGGCGGTCGCCTTCGACTACATCAACGGCTTCCACGACACGGCAAACGCCATCGCCACGTCGGTGGCAACGCGGGCGCTGCGACCACAGCACGCGATCCTCATGGCGGCGGCATTCAACTTCATCGGCGCGTTTGCCGGGACCGCGGTTGCGAAGACGATCGGCGCGGGTCTCGTGAACGAGGCGACGACGTCGCAGACGATCGTCGTCGCTGCCCTTCTCGGCGCGATCGCCTGGAACCTGCTGACGTGGCGCCTGGGCATCCCCAGCTCCAGCAGCCACGCCCTCATCGGATCGCTGCTGGGCGCCACGATCCTGGCCGCGGGCACGGGCGCCGTGAAGTGGAGCGGCCTGGTGGACAAGGTGCTGCTCCCGCTCGTCACGTCGCCGGTCCTCGGCTTCATCATCGCCTTCTTCCTCATGATCGCGCTCTACTGGATCTTCCGGCGAGCAAGCCGGCGCCCGATGACGCGGGGCTTCCGGCGGCTCCAGGTCCTGTCTGCCGGCTACATGGCCTTCAGCCACGGCTCCAACGACGCGCAGAAGACGATGGGGATCGTCACGCTCGCGCTCTTCTCGGCGGGCGTCATCCCCACGGTCGACGTCCCGGTCTGGGTGATCGTCGGGGCCGCCAGCGCGATCTCGCTGGGCACTGCCGTCGGGGGCTGGCGGATCATGCGGACGATGGGCCGCCGGGTGGTGGAGCTGGAGCCGATCCACGGCTTCGCCGCCGAGACCACGGCCGCGACGGTCCTGCTCGCGACGGCCCACTTCGGGATGCCCGTCTCCACCACGCACGTCATCTCGAGCGCGATCATGGGTGTCGGCTCGAGCAAGGGACCGCGCGGCGTCCGCTGGGGCGTGGCGCGCACCATCGTCATTGCCTGGGTCGTGACGCTCCCGGCCACCGCCCTTGCGGGCGCGCTGGCGTGGGCCGTCCTTTCGACCGCCGGCGTCCGGTAACGGGCTGCAAGGGAGCTGCCACATGGTCCGCCTCATCCCCCGCGACGAAGCATTCACCGAGATCTTCATCCGCGACGGCGAGAACCTCCTCGCCGCGGCGCGGGCGCTCGAGGAGCTCGTCGTCACGTTCGACCGGCTCGACGAGCGGGTGGCCGCGATCCAGGCGCTCGAGCACGAGGGCGACCAGATCGACGCGGAGATCGCCGTCCGGCTCGAACGCGCCTTCATCACGCCCTTCGACCGCGAGGACATCCACGAGCTGACCAGCCGGCTTGACGACGTGGTGGACGGGATCCAGGAGGTCGCGGAGACCTTCGTGATCTACGGGATCGAGAAGCCCACGCCCGAGGCCCGCCAGCTCGCGGGGATCATCGCGGGCCAGGGCGCCGAGCTCCTCGCGGCGCTCCGCCTGCTCGACAAGCCCGAGACGATGCAGGCGCACCTCCGGTCGGTGCACACGCTGGAGAACGAGGCCGACGGGCTCTCGCGGGCGGCGATCGGCCGGCTCTTCCGCGAGCGGATGGACCCGCTCGACGTGATCCGGTTCCGCGACCTCTACATCGCGCTGGAGGAGACGATCGACGCGGCCGAGGACGCCGCCGAGATCCTGGAGCGGATCGCCGCCAAGGGCGTCTGAGCGCCGGCACGGTCGTCGATCGGTGCGCCCGCATTCCGCGGACCCGGCGCGCTCCGTCGCCGTCGCCGCTCAGGCCGGCCGGCGGAACACGTAGCCGACGCCGCGCACGGTGTGGAGGTAGACCGGCGAGGCCAGGTCCGGCTCGATCGCGGCGCGCAGCCAGTGGATATGCACGTCCACGGTGCGGGTCTCGCCCGCGTAGTCGTAACCCCACACGTGCTCCAGGAGCTGCTCCCGGGTCAGCACCTGGCCCGGATGACGAAGCAGATACGCGAGCAGCTCGAACACCTTCGGCTTGAGCGGCACGCGCTCGCCATCCCGGAGCAGGCGATGCCCGGCGAGATCGACGGTCAGCGCCCCGAGCTCCACCAGGGGCAGTGGGGCTTCGGCGAGCTGCTCCGTCCGGCGCAGGAGCGCCCGGATTCGCGCGCTCAGCTCGCGCAGGCTGAACGGCTTCGTGACGTAGTCGTCCGCCCCGAGCTCGAGGCCGACGACCTTGTCGAGCTCGGAGGTCTTCGCGGTGAGCATGACGATCGGCACGCCCGACTCCGCGCGGATGATCCGGCAGACCTCGATCCCGGACAGCTCGGGGAGCATGAGGTCCAGCACCACGAGGTCGGGCTGGTGCTCGCGAAAGCGGCTGAGCGCCTCCCGGCCATCGGCGGCGGTGACCACGCGGAAGCCATCCGCATCGAGCGCTTCGGCGAGGGTCTCCCTCAGGACAGGTTCGTCGTCGACGACAAGGATCGTGCGGGCCATGCGCTCTCAAGGATATGCGCGCCGGTGAACGCCGCGTTGGCGGATCGTCAACAGGGGTTCGAGACGCGACGCGCTGTCAGCCGCGCTCCCGGTAGAACTCCGTGAACGATCGGCACCGCCCGCTGTCGTCGAACTCCAGGAGGAAGCAGTTGTCGAACGTGGACCCCTCGACGCGGTGCTCCGGGTCCTCCCAGTAGCGCGACCACCCGACCGCCACCGCCCGCGACCCATCGACGGCGAAGGGCTCGTAGCGCGCGGCATATGTGCCAGCTTCGTCACGACCGCTGGCCGGGTCGGTGGGCCCAACCCACGAGGCAAGAATGGCATCGCGGCCGACGACGGGCTCGTCGGCCGGGTGGTAGCGGTATTCAGCACCCTCCGCGAAGAGGTCGGCGATGGCCGCCGGGTCGTAGGTCTCCCAGGCCGCCACGTAGCGCTCGAGCCAGGCCTGGACGTCATCGCGGGTCATGTATCGGCCTCTCCCTTCCTCCCCGTCGGGCGCCCTTCGGCCTGGCTCACGCGGGATCGTCCAACGCGTGAGCGGCCCGGTCGAGCCGCTGCAGCGTGCGCGCCCGACCCAGCGCCACCATCGATTCGAAGAGCGGCGGGGTCGCGGTCCGGCCGCTGATCGCCACGCGGATCGCCATGAACAGGTCTCCGGCCTTCCAGCCGCGATCGTCGGCGAGCTCGCGCAGCGACGGCTCGAGGCGTTCCTTCGTGAAACCCGCCTCGCCCGCCTCCGTGATCTCGGCCAGGGCTGCGGAGAGCCCCGCGCGTGCCGTCGCAGCGTCCCAGCGCTTGGGCACGAGCAGCGCCGCGTCGGGCACCAGGTCCTCGACGAGCAGGAAGCCCACCAGCTCACCGATCGCCCCGAGCACCGGCAGCCGCTCGCGGACCATGGGCAGGAGCCCCACGATCTCGGCGGGCGAAGGCGCCCGGTCGATGCGCCCCGCCGCCGCCTCGGCGGCAAGGAACGGCGCCAGCCGCGCGGCGAGGTCGTCGTCGGCCAGGCGGCGGATCCACTGGCCGTTGAGCCACTCCAGCCGTCCGCGGTCGAAGATCGCGCCGCCCTTCTGGATGGAGGCGGTGTCGAAACGCGCGACAAGGTCGTCGAGCGGGAGGATCTCCTCCTCGGTCCCCGTCGACCAGCCCAGGAGGGCGAGGTAGTTGACCAGCGCCTCGCGCACGAACCCCTCGGCGATGTAGTCCTTCACCGCGGTCTGACTCTTGCGCTTGCTCATCTTCGTCCGGTCCGCGTTGAGGATGAGCGGGAGGTGGGCGAAGACCGGCACCGGATAGCCGAGGGCGCGGAAGAGGAGGATGTGCTTGGGCGTGTTGGAGAGGTGGTCCTCGCCCCGGATCACGTGGGTGATGCCCATGGCGGCATCGTCCACCACGACCCCGAAGTGGTAGAGCGGCGTCCCGTCGTCCCGGACGATCACCAGGTCGCCGCCAAGGGCGCTCGCGTCGATCTCCACGTGGCCGCGGACCATGTCGTCGAACGCGACCACACCGGGCTCGATCCGGAAGCGGATTGCCGGCCTGCGGCCCTGTGCCGCGAAGGCCGCGCGCTCGTCGGGCGTCAGCGCCGCGCAACGGCCCCTGTAACGCGAGGGAAGCTTCGCCTCCTCGCGCAGCTTCCGGTCCGCGTCCAGCTCCTCGGGCGTGCAGTAGCAGGGGTACGCCCTGTCTTCCGCGAGCAGCTGCTCCACTGCCGCGCGGTAGAGATCGCGCCGGGCCATCTGACGATACGGTCCGAATTCGCCGCGCTCGGGAAGCCCGCCGGCCGCGGGACCCTCGTCCCATTCGAGGCCCAGCCAGTGGAGGTGCTCGAGGATGTCCTCCTCGAACTCGGGGGTGGAGCGCGCGACGTCCGTGTCCTCGAGGCGGAGGATGAACGTCCCGCCCGCGTGCCGCGCGAAGAGGAAGTTGAAGAGCGCGGTCCGGGCCGTCCCGATGTGGAGCGGCCCGGTCGGGCTCGGGGCGATGCGGACACGGACGGTCGTCATGGCCGCGATTGTACGGGCGCCGTGGGCAGCCACGGTCGCCGGCGCCGCCGGGGGGTGCAGGGCCGCGGGGTCAGCCGGTTCGAAGGCGGCCCGGGACGCGGTGGAAGAGGGACGGGTCCGCCTCGCCCCGCAGCACGTGGACCAGCGAGGCGGGCCGCAGGCCGAGGGTTGCCCGCCCGATCGGCCCGTCGAGGGTCACGGCGTCGAGCGACGCGGAGCGGGCCAGGATCTCGATGCGCGCTCCGGGCGTGAGCGCGCGAGCCTCCAGGTACGAGAGGAGCGCGGGATCCTCCTCCGCCGTCTCGGTGATCCGGTAGATCGTTGCGACGTCGCCCGCCTCGAGGCTCGCGAGTGGCACGCCGGCCGGACGCCGGGCAGCGATCGCGACGTCGATCGGGTTGCCGTGGGGGCACGTCTCGGGATGGCCCAGCAGCTCGTCGAGGCGTGCCTCCACGCGCGGGGAGATCGCCCCCTGGAGGCGCGCAGCCTCGACGTCCGACTCGGCCCAGCCCAGCCCCACCACGCTGGTCAGGAGCCACTCGAGCAAAGCGTGGCGACGAAAGATGCCGTCGGCCGCCGCGCGCCCCGGCTGGGTGAGCGTCAGCTCGCGCCCCTCGGCCTGGCAGACCAGGCCCTCCGCCGCGAGGCGTCGGTACATCTCGCTCGCCGCCTGCGTGGAGACGCCCACGTGCCGGGCAACGGTGGCCGCGGTCACGCGCGCCTCCTCGACTGCGGCGGACCGCAGGGCCAGCAGGTACTCCTGGGCGGCGCCGGACAGGTCGGACGAGGCGCGACGGTTCATCGGCCCATCGTAGCGGCCGTGCTCACGGCCGCGTTCGCCACAGTCGCGCCGTCAACCGGACCTTCACGGCGGCAAGTCGGTCCAGGAGCCGCGGCCAGGCAGCAGACGCGACGCGTGTCGTGGTACTGGGCGCTGGCGCCGGCGCGACGCGCGACCGCGCCGCCCAGCCGGGCGATGCTGTGGCGGCGGCTCCGGGGACGGCACCCCGCGACGATCGCGGCGCCGGCTCCGGCGCGCCGACGCCGGCTCGGCCCGCCCACCGGGCCGTGTACTCGGGGCCGTGCTTGCGCGGGTCGGCGTACTCCTTCGGGTTGACGGTCCAGTAGGTGCCGGACACCGGGCCGTACCAGTCCGCGCCCTCCCAGGTTGGCTCACCGGCCTCGCTCGCCTCGTCGTACGTGGTCGAACCGAGGGTCGCCTTGCGCGGACCGCGCCCGCGCCTGGCACGCTCCCCGGTCCCGCCGGGACCTGCCGCCGACCTCCCGGCGGAACCCGCCGCCGACCTCCCGCCAGGCTCGCGCGGACGTCTCGCCCATTCGGTGCCCGGCGTCGGCGGGCGCGCCCGGGTCCCCGGGACGCTCCCCGCCCGCCCGGCCCGCACCCGCGGTCCTCGAACCCTGCTGGGCGGGCCGGCGTCCGGGCGATCGCGCCGCGCCCGGGAGGTCACCGTTCGCGGGGTCCCGGCGAACCAGCTCCTCGTAGGCAGCCTGGACCTCCAGGAACCGCGCCACGGAACCCTTGCCCGCGTCGGGGTGATGCCGCTTCGCGAGGAGCCGGTAGGCGCGCTTGACCTCGGCGACCGACGCCCCCTCTGGCACTCCCAATACCCGGTACGGGTCCCCCCCGGCCGTCACGTCGGCTGCCCCACCCCGCCCGACGGCGTCAGCCGACGAGCTCGCCGACCGGCACGAGGTCGAAGCCGGGGATCGTCTCGGCGGCGATCTTCCCGTGCGGGTCCAGCTGGACCGGACGGTGGTAGCGCCCGAGCGCCCGGAGCGACTGGCCGCCGACGATCCCGACCAGGCGCAGCGCCTCGACGGCGATCGACCATCCGGCCCGAGCGAAGCCGCCGCCATCCTCCACCTTGATCGCGAACGCCGATGCCGGCGTGCCCGACGCCCGGTCAGCGAGGATCGCGATGCCGCGCAGCGCCTCCGCGCCGCCCTTCACCACGAGCCGTCCCGGGAGCGCCTTCATGAGCGAGGTGTCGAGCCGGTCGCGCGTCCCGCCGACCAGCTCCGGGTTGGCCAGCATCGCGTCCCGGATCACGTGCAACGGCGCCGACAGCGACCGGCGCGAGTCGGCCGCCGGGACGGCGTCGGGATCGGCCAGGAGAGCGAACGCCGCGGCCACGCCGCGGAGCGAGAACCCGTACGTGTCCACGCCGCACTGGTCGGTCGCCGTGACGAGCCGTTCCGGCGTTGTCGCGAACACGCGGGCGACCACGGCGCGGGTGGCAACCTGGACCGGGTGGTCAGGGTGCCAGTAATCCTCGAGCGACCAGTCCGCGAGCCTGGCCAGCAGGAGCTGGGCCGCGTGCATCCCGGAGCAGTTGTGGCGGACCGGTCCGGGCTTCTCGCCGTCTCGCGCCAGGCGGATCGCCGTCAACGCGTCCAGCGGGGCGCCCTCCGTGCCGCACGCGAGGAGCGTCTGGCTGACGCCGGCGCGGCGGAAGACGCCCTGGAGCGTCCGGACGTGGAGGTCTTCGC
This sequence comes from uncultured Chloroflexia bacterium, assembly GCA_963734535.1. Lineage (GTDB taxonomy): Bacteria > Chloroflexota > Limnocylindria > Limnocylindrales > CSP1-4 > CTSoil-043. Next base: position 229,022 of record CAVTHS010000008.1, read on the forward strand.
CCGAATGGGAGCTGGCCATCACGGCGAGCTCCGCCGCCGACAGGTCGTACTCGCGAACGCCGCCCGCCTCGAGGAGCGCGATGAGCGTGAACGGCTTGATGCACGACCGAAGGCTCACGACGGCCTCGGGGTCGCCCGCCATTCGGATCACCATGCCGCGAGCGTCGACCTGGACCACGTGCCCGCGGTGGACGCTCTCGACGATCTCGCCGCGGACGTGACGGGCCAGGACCGGCGCAGCCCTGCGCGACCCCGCGGCAGGACCGGAGCGCACGCTGCGCGGGGCTCGGGTGGGCGGCATCGATCGAGCATACCGCGCGATCGGGGCAGATGCGGCGCGCCGCCGCCGCGGGCGCAAACGTCCCGCCCTCGAAGACGCAGGCGCACCGCCGCAGCCCCGTTCACGGGCCGCGCGGATGCTAGGATCGTGCGGGTCGGGATCCGTCGCGCCGCGAGCGTCCCGGCCGGCCAACCGCCCGCTCCACGCCCGAGGTGCGCGCCGTGTCCGACACCACCGCCCCGCCCCGCGCACCGTCCCTGACGGTCTCGCGCCATCCCGCCGTCCTGCACAAGCTCGCGATCCTGCGAGACGAGAAGACCGAGCCCAAGAAGTTCCGCGAGGTCGTCCGCGAGCTCTCGTGGCTCCTCGGCTACGAGGCGCTCGCAGACGCGCGACTTCGACCGCGCCGCGTCCGCACCCCGCTCGAGGAGGTCGAGGCCCACGAGCTCGGCGACCGGATCGGGCTCGTGCCGATCCTGCGGGCCGGTCTCGGCATGGTGGACGCGATGCTCGAGCTGATGCCCACCGCCGAGGTCTGGCACCTCGGGCTTTTCCGCGACGAGCGGACCCTCCGGCCGGTCGAGTACTACAACAAGCTGCCCGACTCCGCGACCGTCGACCTCTGCCTGATCCTCGACCCGATGCTCGCCACCGGCGGCTCTGCGACTGCCGCGATCGAGGTGCTCAAGCGCTGGGGCGCGAGCCGGATCAAGCTGATCAACATCATCGCGGCGCCGGAGGGCGTCGCCGCGGTCAGCGCGGCACACCCGGACGTGACCATCCACTGCGCCGCGCTCGACCGCGGCCTCAACGAGAAGGGCTACATCCTGCCCGGGCTCGGCGACGCGGGCGACCGCCAGTTCGGGACGGGCCGCCGGGACTGACGTCCTGCTGCCCAGGAGCGGCCCCAGCGACCGAATCGTATCTCCGACGGCGCCGGCGCCCCGCAAACGACTGGCGAGTGAGGTCGTGCGCGCGAGCCGCCTCTTCCGCCCGGTGATCGCCCAGCCGACGGGTGCTCGTCAGACGTGGGGCGCAACGCCCTCCGCGAGCTGCTGCATCAGCTCGAGCTGCGCGTCGTGCTCGAGGAGCGGGACATGGCTTCGGGCCACGAACTCGATGGGCACGCCAGCCTGCTCCCGGATGCCGAGCAGGACCTCGACGAGCTCGTCGGCCGTCCCGGCGTACGTCGCGCGGCCCTTCACCAGCTCATCGTCCGTGCGATCGAGCGGCGGCGGTGACGGCGGCGGGAGTGGCCGGGTTGCCGAGGCCCCCATGTCGGAGTACTTCCACTGCATCGCCCACAGCGCGTCGCGGTAGCGGGCAAGCGCCTCCCGGCGCGAGGCGCCGGGCAGGAGCACCGAGTAGTGGATGAACCGGAAGCTCGCCGGGTCGCGGCCGATGCGCTCGCACTCGTCGAGGACCCAGCGGACCTGCTCGACGAGCTTCCCGGCCGGGGCGTTCGCGAAGATCCCGTCGGCCAGGCGTGCGGCGCGGCGGATCGCGGGCTCCGCGCTACCGCCGACGAGCACCGGGATCGGCGTCGACGGCCTGGGCCGGACGGCGAGCGTCGGGAGGTCGAAGACGGCGCCGCTGTGCGTGAACGGCTCGCCGCTCCATGCCTGGGGGAGGATCCGGAGGATCTCGTCCATTGCCGCACCGCGACGGCGCGCGTCGGCTCCGAGCCCCGCGAACTCGACCTCCGACCATCCCAGCCCGAGGCCGAGGACCAGCCGTCCGTGGCTGAGCAGCTGGACCGTTGCCGCATCCTCCGCCAGGCGGAGCGGGTGGTGCAACGGCGCGAGGACGACGCCCGTGCCGAGCTCGATTCGCGACGTCGCCTGCGCGAGCGCCGCGCTGACGACGAGGAGCGAGGGCATATACCCGTCGTCGACGAAGTGGTGCTCGGTCGTCCACACCGACGTGAAGCCGAGGTGCTCCGCCTCGACTGCGAGCCGGACCGTCTCGTCGTAGGCGCGGGTCCAGTCGGTCTCACCTGGCCTGAGCTGCGCGCTGAGAAGGCCGAAGCCAAGTCCCATGCCCGCCACGATAGCAGCCAACGCGACAGCGCGGCATGGGTCCGGCCGGCCCGTCGTCGACGGGCAACCCGGCTCCCGGACCGATGGCAATCGTGACGCAGACCGGCGTCCGCCTCCACACCGGCCGGACCCGTTGCTGGAAAGTTGATGGTCTCGCGCGAAGTGTCGGGCGTTTTCCGCGCGTCCAGGTGGCGCTCGCGGAGCATCTGGCGGGTTGCTTGCCGCCGTGGGCGAGCCAGCACAAGATCAGCCCGTACCGGACTGAAGCCCGTCCGCCCCAACGACGTTGGGTGATGGCCGACTTCCGCGAGGAGGACATCCCTTGGACGAGGGCCCGTTCTTTCATGGCACGAAAGCCGACCTGCGGGTGGGCGACCTCCTCACGGCCGGCTTCCGTTCGAACTACCGGCCCGATGTCGTGATGAATCACGTCTACTTCACCGCGCTGCGTGACGGTGCCGGACTCGCCGCAGAGCTCGCGGCGGGCGAAGGTGCTCCGCGCGTCTACGTCGTTGAGCCAACGGGGACGTTCGAGGACGACCCCAACGTGACCGACAAGAAGTTCCCCGGCAACCCAACCCGGTCCTACCGCAGCAGAGAGCCGCTCAGGGTCGTCGGCGAGGTGACCGACTGGATGCGACAGACCCCCGCGGCGCTACAGGCATGGCGCGACCGGCTGGCGGCAATCCGCGCGGATGAACGAGGCGAGATCATCAACTGATCGGCGGAGGCTCGTGGACCGGGCCGATCGGCTCCCGTCTTCGGGCCGTCCGGCGCGATGACAGATCATCTGTCGCTGATACATTCCCCAGTGAGATGCCACTGATCCTGATCCTGACGCCGCTCCTGTTCGGCCTCAGCTTCCTCTCGGGGATGCTCGGCCTCGGGGTCGCGTTCATCGCGATCCCGGTGCTGGGCCTCTTCGGGTTCGACCTCAAGGACGTCATCCAGCCCTGGGCGCTGCTGCTCAACGGGCTCACCGCGATCAGCGGCGCGATCGCCTTCTGGCGGGCGGGGATGGTCGACCGAGCGCGGCGCGCTGATCCTCATCGTCATCACGACGATCGGCGCGCCCCTCGGCGTCTGGCTGCTGCAGTTCGCCTCCACCACCCTGGTCTGGTGGCTCTACGTGGGCGTGCTGCTCTTCCTGGCCGCCCGGATGCTCCTCCCGAAGCCCCGCTCGACGGAGGACGTGGCGGAGATCACCGATGGCGGCCGGGTGCGGGCCGGGGCGGCCGCGGTGCCGATCAGCATCTTCGCGGGGTTCCTGGGCGTCGGGCCCGGCTTCCTGCTCATGCCGACCCTCACGCTCGTCGGCTACTCCGCCCGGCTCGCCGCGGCGACCAACTCGGTGGCCGTCACCGTCCCGTCGTTCTCGGCGTTCGCGAGCCATCTCGGGACCGCGACCTTCGACTGGCCGATGGTGATCGTCACCTCGATCGCGTCCGTCATCGGCGCCTGGCTGGGCGCCCGCTTCACGGCGGGCCGGGTCAAGAGCGCCACGCTCTCCCGGATCTTCGCGATCGCGCTCGTCCTGCTCGCTGCCCAGCGCGCCTGGATCCTGGTGGTCGGATGAGCGCCACGGACGGGCAGGTCGTGCTTGCCGGGCGCAGGGTCGTCCCGTCTCGCCCACCCATGCTACGAAGGAGGCGTCCCATGCCGATTGAGCTGCCCGTCCTGCAGGAGCTGCGGATGGACGTCCGCCCTCCCGATGTCCGGGACGGCGTCGCCATTGCCGCCCTCATCTCGGATCCCACGCGCGCCGGCATCCTCACCATGCTCCGCGGCGGACCGCATTGCGTGTGCGAGATGTCCGCCGCCTTCGGCGAGCGCCAGAACAACGTGAGCAACCACCTGGCGAAGCTGCGCGACGCGGGGCTCGTCCAGGTGAGCCGCGGTCCATCCGACGGACGCCGCGTCTACTACGAGCGGGACGAGACGGCCTGCGCCGCCGCCGTCGCGACCCTCGCGAGGATCCTCGGATGACCGCGCTCCCGCTGCGCCGCGCCCACGTGCCGTTCCGCCTCCTGGCGCCCGTCGTGGTGGTCGGTTGGCTGGCGGCGTGGTTCGTCAACCTGCCCCTGGCCAACTGGGCGGCCTACGACCTCCTCGGCCTCGAGCGCGGATCGCACGTCGGCGACGCGGTCGCGTTCTTCCTGCTCGACGTCCCCAAGGTCCTGCTCCTGCTGCTCGGGATCATGACCGTGGTCTCGTTCCTGCGGAGCTACTTCCCGCCCGAGCGGATGCGCGCCGCGCTGGCCGGCCGCGGCACGCTCCCGGCGACCGTCGGGGCGGCGGCGTTCGGGGTGGTCACGCCCTTCTGCTCGTGCTCGGCCGTGCCGCTCTTCATCGGTTTCGTGGAGGCCGGGATCCCGCTCGGGGTCACCTTCGCGTTCCTGATCAGCAGCCCGATGGTCAACGAGGTCGCCCTGGTGCTGCTGTGGGGCCTCTTCGGTCCCGGGATCGCGCTCCTCTACATGGCCGCAGGGCTGACAGTCGCCGTGGTCGGCGGGCTGGTCCTCGGGCGCCTGCCGCTCGAGAAGTGGATCGAGCCGTGGGTCCTCGCGGTCCGCGCCGGCGGCGGCGCGACCTCGCTCGACCTCCGGCTCTCGGTGGAGCAGCGGATGCGCGACGCCTGGACATCCACGAAGGACCTCGTCCGCAAGGTCCTGCTCTACGTGATCATCGGGATCGGGATCGGTGCCTTCATCCACGGCTTCGTCCCGACGGAGCTCGTGGCCCAGATCGGTGGGCGCGACAACCCGTTCGCCGTCCCGATCGTGGTCGCCATCGCGATCCCGCTCTACTCGAACGCCGCCGGCACGATCCCGATCGTCGAGGCGCTGCTCGGCAAGGGCATGCCGCTCGGGACCACGCTCGCGTTCATGATGGCGATCGTGGCCATCAGCCTGCCCGAGTTCGTGATCCTGCGCCGGGTCATGAAGCTTCGCCTGATCGCCGTCTTCGCAATCGTCGTCGTCACCGGCATTCTCGCCGTCGGCTTCCTGTTCAACGCGCTCGGTCTGTGAAGGAGGCACGTCGGATGAAGGTCGTCGAGGTCCTCGGGCCCTGGCTGCAACAACTGCCAGCCTCCTCGAGCAGGCCGCCCTCGAAGCGGTCATCAGCTCCGGCGTGGACGCCAAGGTCGTCAAGGTCACCGACTACGCCCGGATCGCTGCCTACCGCGTCATGCACACGCCCGGGCTCGTCATCGACGGCAAGGTGGTCAGCGCCGGCCGGATCCCGTCCGCGAGCCGAGATCGCGGGCTGGCTCACGTTCGCATGAACCGGCGCGCGGTCCCGAATGAATCATCCCGTTCGGAACCGCGCGCCTCCGCCACCTGGTCATTTATCGCTGCGCGATCGCGCAGCGCGGAGCGCGGCGATTGCCGCCCACGAACGGAGGTTCCATCAGCATGAAGAAGATCGAAGTCCTGGGTCCCGGCTGCGCAAATTGCGTCCGGCTCGAGAAGGTCGCCCGCGAGGCGGTCGAAATGGCCGGCGTCGAAGCCGAAGTCGTCAAGGTCACCGACTACGGCCAGATCATGAGCTACGGGATCATGAGCACCCCTGGGCTCGTCATCGACGGCAAGGTCGTCAGCTACGGTCGCATCCCGTCGGCGGGCGACATCGCCGCCTGGCTCACCGAGTGACCGGCGTCGTTCCCGTCCCGTGACCGGGCTGCGCTCCCTCCAGGAGCACCTCAACCGATGGATGCTGGCCTACGTGAGCATCGCCATCCTCGTGGGCCTCCTGGCCGGCAACGGGCTCGCCGGGTTCGCGAAGAGCCAGGCGGGCATCCTGGGCGGCCTCACGACGGCCGCGGTCTTCCTGATCATCTACCCGATGATGGTCAACGTCCGCTTCGAGGCGCTGCTGCGGGCGGGCCGGAACCTGCGTGGCATCGGGGTCGCTCTGCTCTTCAACTTCGTCTGGGCGCCGCTCGTCGGCTGGGTCCTCGCAACGGTCTTCCTCTCCGACCCGCTCCTGGCGCTCGGCTTCCTGCTCGTGATGGTCGTGCCGTGCTCGAGCATGGCGATCGGGTACACCGGGCTCGCGAAGGGTGACCTTGAGCTCGCGACGGTCGTTGTCGCGCTCAGCTTCGTGCTCGCGATCGTCGCGGTCCCGCTCTGGATGTCGCTCTTCGCGAGCCGCTACGCGGTCCCGGTGCCGATCGGCGACCTGATCAGCTCCATCCTCACGGTCCTGCTCGCGCCGATGGTGCTCGGATATGCCACCCGGCGGGGGCTCCTCCGCTGGCTGGGACCGGTTCGGTTCGGGGCGATCGCACCGCTCTTCCCGGCGCTCTCCCTGCTGGGCATGTACGCGATCGTCTTCCTCATCTTCTTCGGCAAGGCCACCCTCATCGTCGAGCGCTGGCAGACGGTGGCGATCCTGCTCGTCCCCAACACGATCTTCATCGGCCTGAGCCTGGTCGTGCTGACCTGGCTCGATCGGCGCCTGGGCATGGGCTTCGAGGAGCACATGGCCGTGGCGTTCACGAGCACCGGCAAGAACAACGGCACGGCGATCGCGATCGCCACCACCGCCTTCTCACCGCTCGTGGCCATCCCCGCTGCAACCATGCCGATCTTCCAGATCCTCCTCATGGTCCTCTACCTCCGCTCTGCTCCGCGGCTGCGGGCCCGGTTCGGGCGGCGCGCGGAGCCTGATCCGCTGATCCCCGTGGCTCAGGCCGACGTGGCCGAGGCGGTCACGTGAACGCGACCGGTGTCGAAACAGGCGCGCCTGCGACGCGCCACGCGGAGATCGTCGAGCGCGCGGCCCCCTCGCGACGTCTCGCCGGTGCCCTCGTCCTCTCGTTGGCGGTCCTCGCGCTCGAGGTTGGCGGCGGCCTGGTCACCGGCAGCCTCGCGCTGCTGAGCGACGCCACGCACGTGGCGGTGGACGTGGTCGCCCTCCTTGTCGGGTTGGGGGCCGCCCGGCTGGCCACCCGATCCCCCGATGCCTCTCATACGTACGGGTTCCACCGGATGGAGACGCTCGGCGCCCTCGTGAACGCGGTCCTGCTCGTCGCGGCCAGCGCCGTGGTCCTCGTCGAGAGCGTCAGCCGGCTCGTCGCGCCATCGCCGGTCGAGGCCCTCGCGGTCCTCCCGATCGCCCTGATCGCGCTCGTCACGAACAGCGCGTCCGCGCTCCTCGTGCACGGCGCCGAGCGCCAGACGGTCGCCTCACGGGTCCTCGTGCTGCACCTGGCCGGTGATGCGGTCGGCGCGGTCGCGGTCATCGTGTCCTCGCTCGTCATCCTCGCCGGGGGCCCGCCGGCCGCGGACGCGATCGCCAGTCTCGTCATCGGCGTGCTGCTGGGCCTCGCCGGGCTGCGACTGCTCGGGCAGATCGCCCACCTCCTCGCGGAGGGCGTCCCCGGCGGCGTCTCGCTCGGCGCTGCGGCGGAGGCGCTCAGCGGCACGGCTGGGGTGTGCGGCGTGCACGACCTCCATGTCTGGGCCCTCGCTGACGATCTTCCGATCGTCACGGCGCACGTCGAGGTCCTGCCCGACTCGAACGCCGCCGTCGTCCTGCGGGCGGCGACGGCGGCACTCAACGCCGAAGGTTTCGCGCACGTCACGCTCCAGCCGGAGGACGCACCGTGCGGGCAGGGCCTCCCCGCCGCGCCGGCCGACCGGGCCGCAATCACCGCCACAACCGCCCCACAGAAGGAGTCCCTCCCATGAACGAGACCGCGATCCTGGCCGAGGCCCTCGCCTTCCACGGCCACAAGTGCTGGGCCAGCACCGCTGGGGTGCGGCTGGGCCTCGCGGCGATGGAGGCGCTCGGCGCCCCCCGGGCCGGAGCGAAACAGCTCCACGCAATCATCGAGACCGGTGACTACCACGGCGGCATGTGCTTCGGCGACGGCATCCAGTTCACGACCGGCTGCACGTTCGGCAAGGGCAACATCGAGAAGATCCGGCGAGGGCAAGTTCGCCGTCACCCTCATCGACAAGGCCTCGAACCGCGCCGTGCGGGTTGCGTATCGGCCGACGCTCCAGCCGCGCATCAAGGCAACGCCGTTCATGACCGAAACGAGCCGGTGGCGTGTCGCCGACGGAGATCCCCGAGGCCGAGCAGATGGAGGTGGTCAACCTCGTCTGGAACGCGGAAGCGGACGAGATCATGACCATCGGCCCCATCGGCCGAGCGACTGGAGCGAGCCCGAGGAGGTCGTCCGCTTCCTCGTCTGCCCGTCGTGCGGCGAGCTCGTGGCGGAGCCCTACGCCCGGGTGGCCGAGGGCAGGATCGTCTGCGCTGCGTGCTCCGGTTACCCGCGCTGAGCCGAACCTGACAGTACCCGGTCATGCTGCTTTATCTCGTCGGCGGGGCCACGGTGTTCATCGGCTCCGGCGTCATGGCGATGGCCGGGCTGGGTGCAGCGTTCCTGTTCGTCCCGCTCTTCTTCTACCTCGGGGTGCCGCTGGGCCAGGCAACGTCGGCCGCGCTTCTCCTGAACGCCGTGAGCCTGTCGGCCGCGACGATCGCATACGCCCGGGCGGGGCTGATCGACTGGCGGGCCGGTGTTCCCGTCCTGATCGCCGCGGTCATCCTTGCGCCCATCGGGGCCGCGCTCACCGCCCAGGTGGATCGAGACCTGCTCCTCGGCCTCTTCGTCGGCTTCCTCGTCTTCGCGGGCGCGATGATGCTGTTCTACCGGCCTCGGGCCGGTGGTCGTGACCGGACGGTCGCTGCGGAGGCCGGAGTGGGAGCCGCGGTGGGCGGCGTGGCTGGCTTCCTTGGCGGCCTGCTCGGGGTCGGCGGCGGCAACGTCATCCTGCCCGGCCTGACCTGGCTCGGGCTCGACGCCAAGGTGGCCGCGGGGACCACCGCGCTGGCGGTCGTGTTCTCGTCGCTGTCGGGGTTCCTGGGCCACGCGGCGCTCGGTGGCCTGGACCCAGGGTTCCTGGTGACGATGGCGGCCCTCGCGGCGGCCGGCTCCCTCGCCGGATCGCACGTCATGCGGACCAGGCTCAGCGGCGCCCAGCTGAAGCGGGTCATCGGCGTCCTGTTGTTCGTGATCGCCGCGAAGATCGCGCTGGACCTCATCTCATGAAGGAAGGACCCATCCCGATGAGCACCGTCACGCCCGGGAATCCGTCAACGGCCGCGCAGCCGACGCTGCTGCGCGGGTTCCACCCGGGCTGGTACGGGGCCGTGATGGGCACCGCGATCGTCGGGATCGTGGGCTACCAGAACCCGGGTCAGCTGGCCGACCTGGCACAGGCTGCGAAGGCGTTCGGCGTTCTCATGGTCGGGCTGTCTGCCCTGCTCGCGGTTGGGCTCGGCATCCCGTACGTGGCGCGCTGGATCCGCCACCCGGACGCGGCGCGCGCCGACCTGGCAAACCCTCTCGCGGGTGCCATGTACGCCACGGTCCCCGGCGGGATCCTCGTTCTCGCGGTCGGCATCGCCACCGTCGGTCCGTCCGTGCTGCGTGACGACGTCACGGTCACGTTGGTCGCCGTTCTCGCGGCCGTCGGGATCGTCCTGGCCCTCGCGGTCGCCGTCGCCTTCGCCTCGCTGCTCTTCCTGAGGCACGGCGTGGATCCGCAGGCGGCGAACGGCGCCTGGTTCATCCCGCCCGTGGTCACGATCATCGCCCCGATGGTCATTGCACCGTTGATCCCGCACGTCGCCGTGGCGGACCTCCCACTGCTCGTCTTCACCGCCTACGCCCTGTGGGGCATGGGCTTCCTGCTCTTTCTCCTCGTCGCCTCGCTCCTGTATGACCGGCTGGTGTTCCACCCGCTGCCAGCGGCCCCACTCGCGCCGTCGTTCTGGATCGGTCTCGGCCCGCTCGGCGTCGGCGGCCTGGCCCTGGTGCGCATCGCCCAGGCCGGCACGCCGCTGTGGGGTGACGCCGCGCCTGCCGTGATCGCCGCCTCGTCGATCGCGGCGACGGTCCTGTGGGGGTTCGGCCTCTGGTGGCTCGCGGCCGCGATCGTCCTCCTGGTCGCGTACCTGCGGCGCAGCCGGCTGCCCTACGGCCTGGGCTGGTGGGCGTTCACGTTCCCGCTCGGCGCGTTCACGGCGAGCACGCTCGCCCTGGGCCGGGGCTGGCATGCGGGCGCGATCGAAGCCCTCGCCGCGGTCCTCTTCCTGGCCCTCGTGGCCGCCTGGGCGATCGTGTCCCTCGGCACGCTGCGGGCCGTTCGCTCCGGCGTCGGCCTGGCGGCGCTGAAGGTCCCGAAACGGACCACTCGGCCCGCCGGAAGGGTCCAGGTGGCACAAACGCACGTTTGACTAACGTCGGTTAGCATGTGGACCATGGACGCCCACGTGTCGCACCCGATCGGCCCCCCGCTGGCACCCGACGTACTCATTCCTCTCCAGGCCCTGGCGGAACCGACACGTGCCAGGATCGTCTCCCTGCTCGGCCACGGCGAGCACTGCGTCTGCGACGTCGGGGAGATGCTCGGCCTGAGCCCCGCCCTCGTCTCGCACCACCTGCGGACCCTGCGCGCCAGCGGTCTCCTGCGCGAGCGCAGGAGCGGGCGCTGGGTCTACTACTCGCTCGACCTCGACCGTCTCGCGGCGCTCCGCGCCGCACTCGCCGACCTGCTCACGCCCGGCGAGGCGGCGGCGACCGCGTGTCTGTGCTCGGACTGTGGGACGAGCCGACCGGCCATGCCGCAGCCCGGGCTTCGCAGACTGCCGGTCCTCGCGGAGCTCGCGCCGTGACCTGCTCGGTGCTCATCGTCGGGATGCCATCGCCGGCGGGCTGCGCCTCGACGAAGACCTGGAAGGCGGCCGCCGCGTTCGTGGAAGCGCGCCTGGTCGCGCGGTTCGGGCCTGCGGTTGCGTTCGAATACGCCGAGCTGTTCAGCCCGGACATGGCCAACCACCCGGACGTCGAGGAGGCGATCGCGGCCGGGGAGGCCGTCCCGCCGATCGTCGTCATCGACGGCGTCCGCCGCTTCGCCGGCGGGAAGCTCAACGTGTCTGCCATCGAGCGCGCCGTCGCCGTACGGCTCGTCCCGGATGTCGTCAATGCCTGACGTAGCCGCCGACCCGGTCGAACTCGCTTCGGACACGGTCCTTGATCGGGTCGTGTCCACCGCCCCATCGGCCCCAACCACCACGGCTCACCCCCAAGAGGTTGCGTCCCATGATTGATCCGATAGCCGGCCCCGCGGCCCTCGACGTCGAGATCTTCGACCCACCGTTGTGCTGCCCGACCGGCCTGTGTGGCCCGGTCCTCGACACGACCCTGGTCGACCTCGGTGAGGCCATCAACGCCCTTCAGTCCGACGGGCGCACGGTGGTCCGCCACATGATGACCGCCGATCCGCAGGCGTTCATGCGCAACCGCGAGGTCTACCAGCTCATCCGGGAGCGCCAGCTCGCCGCGCTGCCGATCACGGTCGTCCGCGGACGGATCGTGAAGACGGATGCCTACGCGAGCCTCGACGAGATGCGCGTCGCCCTCGAGCTCCAGCCGGCCCGGCACCGGCACCGTGACCATGCTCCCTTCGCCCGGCCTCTGGTTCCGACGGACGCCAGGGAGAGGACGCTCGTGGTCGCTCACACCAAGCTCTCGATAGGAGCCCGAGCGGAGTGACGGCAGCATGAGCGTGGCACCGGCCAGGAGCCACCGCCCGACCGGGCGGGAGGCGATGCGCGACGCGGTCGAGTACTGCGCCGACTGCACGAGCTGCATGGACCTCATGGAAGGGGAGTGCCGGTTCTTCGCGGAGCTCTTCCCGCTCGAGTGGATCCGAGGCCAGGAGCCGATATCCGACGCGACGCGTTCGCAAGCTCGCGGACGCACTGCACCTACTGCGGGCTCTGCCCATGCCCCGAGATCCCAGCCCACCTCACGGAGGGGAAGAGCGAGTACGTCGCCGAGAACGGGCTGCCTCTGTCCGTGCGGCTGCTCACCGACGTCCCACGCCTGGCCCGCGTGTGCGGCACGCTCCCGCGCGTCTACGAGGCCCTGCAGTCCAGCAAGCCGGTGCAGCCGCTCCTGCGGAAGATCAGCGGCGTCCATCCCGATCGGACGTTCCCGCGCTTCGCGAAGGAGAGCTTCTTCACGTGGGCCGCGAGGACCGGGCGCACGAAGCGCGAGGACGGCGGCCGTCACGCGGCGTACTTCGCGGGCTGCACGGTCGGATACCTGTTCCCCGAGGTCGGGCGGGCGGTCGTCGCCGTCCTCGAACGGAACGGCGTGCCGGTCTACGTCCCGCCGCAGGAGTGCTGCGGGATGCCGTTCCTCGTCGAAGGCGACCAGCGCCGCGCCCTGGCCAGGACCGAGTCCAACGTCGAGCAGCTGCTCGAGGTGCGCCGGGCGGGCGACGACATCGTCAGCTCCTGCCCGACGTGCGGGTTCTTCCTCAAGGTGCTCCTGAAGGAGAACGCGTACTACTCGGACGCCTACCAGCGGTCCGTCGATGCACGAGACGACGAGATCCGGATCCCGACCCGCGAGGGCGGTCCCGGAAGCTTCAAGGTCATGGCCCGACCCACCTACGGGGACGTCCTCACGGACGACGGCTACTTCTCGTCCATTCCGCCGCTCGAGCGCATCGAGGTCGCCGAGAACGTGCTCGACACCGGGGACTACCTGGCCCATCTGCTCGCCCAGGGGCAGCTGGACACGCGGTTCGCACCGATCGCCGAGCGGATCGCGTACTTCCCACCGTGCCACCAGCGGACGCAGGAAAAGACTCGCCCCTATGCCGACCTGCTCAGGCTGATCCCGGAGCTGTCGGTCCAGGTCGTCGGCGAGGACGCCTGTTGCGGGATGGGTGGCAGCGTCGGGTTCAAGGCGGACGTCCACGAGGCGTCGCTCGAGATCGGGCGCCCCCTGTTCGAGAGCCTCGAGAAGGCTCGCCCCCGACGCGATCGTGACCGAGTGCCTGAGCTGCCGGCTGCAGTTCAACCACGCGCTCAAGTACCCCGTCTTCCATCCGATGGAGATCCTCGCGAGGGCCTACGGCGAGCGTCGAGTCGAGTCCGACGCCCGCGATGGGAAGCACGGTCGTGAGGACGCCCGAGATCGCGACAGAACGTGCCGACTGCGCGCACTCAACGGGCCGCCGGCGAAAGGACGCACCAGTGACGCAGTTCCTCTTCTTCTCCGGCAAGGGCGGCGTGGGCAAGACCACCATGGCCTGCACCACGGCGGTGGCCGAGGCCGATGCCGGCACGCGCGTCCTGATCGTGACGACGGACCCCGCCTCGAACCTGGCCGACGTCTTCGAGCAGCCGATCGGCCACGCGATCACCCCGATCGCCGGCGTCCCGAACCTGTGGGGGATGGAGATCGACCCCGATCGCGCGACCGCCGAGTACACCGACCGGACGCTGGCGCCGATCCGCGAGATCTTCCCGCACGAGATCGTGCGGGTCATGGAGGAGCAGCTCGCCGGGCCCTGCACGGCGGAGGTCGCCGCGTTCGACCGATTCGCGGATTTCCTCGATCCGACGGCTCCCGCCATGCCGCCCGCCGGCGGCGCTGTGTTCGACCTCGTGATCTTCGACACCGCCCCGACCGGCCACACCGTGCGCCTGCTCGAGCTGCCCGAGGCCTGGTCGAAGAGCATCGCCGAATCCGCGGCAGGGCTCGGGCCAGACCTGCATCGGCCCGGCGGCGGCGATCGCCGACGCGAAGGTCAAGTACGAGCGCGCACTCGCGGCGCTTCGCGACCAGTCGCTGACGCGCTTCGCCTTCGTGCTCCATCCGGAGGCGACTGCGATCGCCGAGACGCGCCGCGCGGGGATGAGCTCGCCCGCCTGGGGATCGTCACGACCGAGCTCATCGTGAACGGCATCCTGCCCGCCGAAGAGGGCTCGACTCCCTTCTTCGCCGCCCGGATCGCGATGCAGGAGCGGTACCTCACCGAGATCGCGCGGCAGCTGCCGATGCCCACCCGCCGCGTCCCGCTCCTCGACGGCGAGGTCCGCGGGAGTCGCCCGGCTGCGCGCCCTCGTGCCGCTGCTCGCCGACGAGCAGGCCGCGCGGCCGGCCTTCGGCCACGCGACGTCTCGGTCAGCGCGACCGACGGTGGATTACGACACCGCGGTGAGGGCGGTCCTGCTACCAGACGGTGGCCCCCGGACCATCTTCTTCGCCGGCAAGGGCGGCGTGGGCAAGACGGTCGCCTCGTGCGCCACTGCCCTCTGGGCGGCACGCGCGGGCAATCGAACCCTGCTCGTCACGACCGATCCTGCGGCCCACATCGGGCAGGTCCTTGGCGCAACCGTGGGCACCGAGCCCGCGCCGGTCGACGGCGTCGAGGGGCTGTGGGCCGCCCGCGTGGATGCCAAGGCAGCCGCGGTCGCCTACACGGACCGGATCATCGCCGACGCCGTGGCCCGCGGACGCAGCCCAGCCTCGGTTGCCGCGATGCGCGAGGAGCTGGACTCGCCCTGCACCGAGGAGATGGCGGCGTTCGACCAGTTCATCGAGCTCGCCAGTCGCGACTCGTTCGACGTCACCGTCTTCGACACGGCGCCCACGGGCCACACGATGCGGCTGCTCGAGCTGCCCATCGACTGGAGCCGCCAGATCGACGTCAAGGTCTTCGCCTCGGTCGACACCGCGGCCGCCGACGACGTCGCGAAGGCCCGTTTCGGCGGGGTGATCGAGATGATGCGCGACCCGGCGCAGAGCACCTTCGCCTTCGTGATGTACCCGGAGTCGACGCCGATCGTCGAGGCGAGCCGAGCCATCAGCGAGCTCAAGACGCTCGGGATCCCGCTCGGGCTCGTCGTCGCCAACATGGTCCTGCCCGACGAGGCGTGCCGGACGCCGTACGCCCGCGCGCGCCGCGAGATGCAGCAGGCGTACCTCGCCGACATCGAGGCGCGCTTCGATGCCCCGGTGCTCGAGATCCCGCTCCTCGACGGCGAGGTCGTCGGTCTCGAACGACTCTCCGAGCTGCTCGAGCGGACCCTCGCTCCCACCTCTCTCGTCGCCTGACTGGAGGCACCACGACCATGCTCGATCTTTCGACCCAGGAGCCGGCCGGCATCGCGGCCGCACCGCCCACCGCGGAGGCCGAGGCGCTCGGGGCGGCCGGGACGTTCGGGGCTGCCCTGCGGGCGAGCCCCGAGTTCGCCGCGCTCCTCGCGGCCAACGACTCGCTCTCGGCGGATGTTCGGGCGACCGAGGCCATCGACGCCTTCGGGGCTCGTCAGGCGGAGCTTCGAACCGAGGCGATGATGGGGGTTCTCACCGCGGCCCAGCGCGCGGACCTGGAACGCCTGCAGAAGACGATGCTCGACGTGCCGACGGTGGCAACCTATGTCGCCGCGACGGAGGCGTTCGGCGCGGTCTGCCGCGAGACGGCGGCCGTCCTCAGCGCCCAGATCGGGATCGACTTCGCCGCGAACTGCCGCTCCGGCGGCTGCTGCGGCGGCTGAGAGGAACGTCAGATGCTCAGCACCGAGATCAACGAGGCGGCGGTCGGGTTCGGCCGGGCGCTGCGCGCGGCGCCCGCGGTCGCCATCTACCGTATCGCCACCGAGGCGCTCGAGGCGGATCCCGTCGCCCAGGGCCTGCTCGCCGAGCTGCGCGAGCAGCAAGGAGGCCTTGCTCGCATGCAGCGGGCCGGGCTGACCCCGAGCCAGGAGGAGATCGAGCGGATGCGGCTGTGCCAGGCGTCGGTCCGGGGGAACCAAGCGATCATGGCCCACCTGCGGGCGACGAACGACGTCAAGGCGTACCTGCCGGTCGTCGCTCGAACGGTCAGTGCGGCGCTGGGCGCCGACTATGCCAGCCTCATCGGACCGACCAGCTGCTGACGTCACGGATCGGCGCGGTCATCCGTCGATCATCAGTCCCAATGGCGGCCGCGGGCCGCCGAGTTGCGCGGCCGTCGTGACGGACGGCCCTTGCTGCCCAGCCTGGACCGGGACGAGCATCCGCGGTGACGGTAGCCTGCGCCCCGGACCGGCATCGGACCGACCGGAACGCACGTCGAGCGGCGCGCCCCCAGCGCGGTCTTCGAAGATCGTGGCCTCCCCTCCGCCCGGCCCGGCACGCCGCCTGCGGCCGGCCGACCGTCGGCGCACAAGGAGGTCACCATGGCACTCGCCGCCGGTCCCATGACACAGGCATCACCGCGCCTGATCGCAGGGCTGGGGCTGATCGCGATGATCGCGATCGTCGCGGCCGCGCTCGTCGCGCAGGCGCGACCCGGCACCGCTTCCGAGACGGGGACGTACCGGCTCTCGGACACGACGATGCTGCTGCAGCAGGTGCGCGCCGCCCCGTAGCGCGCCGAACGCCACAGCGGCGAGGCCGGCCATGGCGGGCCGGCCTCGCTGATTCACGACCCGGGGTCGCGGCTCGCCACGAGCACGGCCTGGCGTGGCAGCGGGTGCCGCCTCGACCAGCCGCCGGCCAGGGCAGGCAGCCCCGGCGGGACGATGCCGGCCGCGGCCGACGTGGTCACGCCGTGACGGCCTCGTCGGCGATCTCGAGCGCCCGGTCGATGACCGCGAAGCCCTCGGCCAGCTGCTCCTCGGTGATGCAGAGGGGCGGGTTCGTGTGGATCGAGTTGTTGGGCGTCATCGTGTAGAGGCCGTTCTGGCGCAGGAACTTCCCGACCGCCTTCATCTCGTCCGACGAGCCGTTGAACCCGGTCAGCGGGACCCACGGGTCGTGGCTCCGGACCAGGTCCAGGATCCCGAACAGCCCCAGGCTGCGGTAGGCGCCGACGCTCGGGTGCTTCGCGGCGAGCGCCTCGTGGTGGCCGCGCATCACCTCGCCCATCCGGGCGGAGCGCTCGATGAGCCCGTCCTCCTCGTAGACGCCGATCGTGGCGAGCGCGGCCGCGAGGCTGACCGGGTGGCTGCTGTAGGTCAGGCCGCCGTAGAACATCTTCGTCTCGAAGGCCTCGGCGATGTGATGGCGCATCGCCACGCCGCCGAGGGGCAGGTAGCTCGAGGTGAGCCCCTTGGCCATCGTCATCAGGTCGGGCACCACGTTCCAGTGGTCCACCGCGAACCAGCGCCCGGTGCGCCCGAAGCCTGCCATCACCTCGTCGGCGACCATCAGGATCCCGTACCGGTCGCACAGCTCGCGGACGCCCTGGAGGTAGCCGTCGGGCGGGATGAGGATCCCGTTCGTGCCGACGATCGTCTCGAGGAAGATCGCCGCGATCGTGTGCGGCCCCTCGTACTGGATCACGTCCTCCAGGCCCTGGAGGCTCTCGGCGACCGGTCGCGGCTCCTTCTCGCCCCAGCGGTGGGTGTCCGGGTAGCGCACGACACCCACGATCCCCGGCTCGTTCGCCCAGCGCCGCGGGTCGCCGGTCAGCGTCATCGACCCGAGCGTCGCGCCGTGGTAGCTGCGATAGCGGGCCAGCACCTTGTGGCGACCCGAGTAGTGGCGGGCGAGCCGGATCGCGTTCTCGATCGCCTCCGCGCCGCCGAGCGTGAAGAAGACCTTGTCCATGTCGCCGGGCAGGATCTCGGCGAGCTTCGCTCCCAGGCGCGCCCGGACCTCCGTGACGAAGGCGGGCTGGACGTACTGGAGCCGCGTTGCCTGGGCCGTGATCGCGTCGATGACCCGCCGGTCGCCGTGGCCGATGTTGACCGACATCAGCTGGCTGTTGAAGTCGAGGATCCGCTCGCCCTCGGGCGTATAGAGGTAGACACCCTCCGCGTGGTCGACCGCGATCGGGTCCAGGGATCCCTGGACCGACCACGAGAAGAAGGTGTGGGCGCGCGAGAGCCGGACGATCTCCTGGCTGGACATCGGATCGGCGGCGGTTCGGACGGTCATCGGGTCACCTCGAGGCGGGACGTGCCCCGCACGCGGTCCGCCAACTGCTGGCGCGAAGCCGGGGGGCCGCCACGGCGGCCACGGGAGGTCGGGACGGCGCGGGCCGGCTCCTGCCCATGCCCTCCGGGGAGCGATGCGCGCCAATTACACCACAGCGGCCCGCGAGTGTATGCGCACGTGCGAACACCGCAACGGGGCGCTCCCCGCACCGCGGCGGTGTAGCATTCCGCCTCATTCCGGACGGGCAGCCGGAGGCGTCGGAGGCGCCGACCGCCCGCCCGCCCCGCCGCTGCGACCCGACCGGAGGTGACCGATGCCGCGAATCGTGCGAGGCGCGCTCGTCCAGGCGACGTGGACCGGCGACAAGGAGTCGATGATCCAGAAGCACGAGCAGCGCGCCCACGAGGCGAAGGCGCAGGGTGCCGGGCTGCTCCTGTTCCAGGAGCTCTTCTACGGGCCGTACTTCTGCCAGGTGCAGGATCCCCAGTACTACGCCTACACGGAGCTCATCCCGGACGGGCCAACCACGAAGCGGATGCAGGACCTGGCGAAGCAGACGGGCATGGTCCTCGTGGTGCCGATGTACGAGGAGGATTCGCAGGCGTCGGGCGTCTACTACAACACGGCCGCCGTGATCGACGCGGACGGGCGCTACCTGGGCAAGTACCGCAAGACCCACATCCCGCACGTGAAGGGCTTCTGGGAGAAGTTCTACTTCCGGCCCGGGAACCTGGGCTACCCGGTCTTCGAGACCGCCGTCGGGAAGGTCGGCGTCTACATCTGCTACGACCGCCACTTCCCGGAGGGCGCCCGCGCGCTGGGCCTCAACGGGGCGGAGATCGTGCTGATCCCGAGCGCGACGAGTCGCGGGCTCTCGGAGTACCTCTGGCGGATCGAGCAGCCCAGCCACGCGGTCGCGAACGGCTACTACGTCGGGACGATCAACCGGGTCGGCATCGAGCCGATCGGCGACGACGACTTCTACGGGCAGAGCTACTTCTGCGACCCGCGGGGCCAGATCGTGGGCGGCGTCGCCAGCCCGTTCGAGGAGGAGCTGGTGGTCCGCGACCTCGACCTGGACCTGGTCACCGAGGTCCGCCAGACCTGGCAGTTCTACCGCGACCGCCGGCCGGAGGCCTACGCCGACCTGGTCCGCCCGTAACGGTCGGCGCCGGAGGAGACGCGGCATGGAGTTCGGGTTCACGATCAAGCCCGAGCACTCGATCGAGCGGACGCTTGCGCTCACGCGCCAGGCCGAGGCCGCCGGCTTCGCCCATGGATGGCTGTTCGACTCGCACGTGCTGTGGCGCGAGCCGTACGTCCTCCTGACCCTGATGGCGCAGGCGACGAAGACGCTCCGGCTGGGCACCTGCGTCACGAACCCGGCCACGCGCGAGCCGTCGGTGACCGCGTCGAGCCTGGCCGTCCTGCAGGAGCTGTCTGGGGGTCGCTTCGACCTCGGGATCGGGCGCGGCGATTCCGCTCGCCGGGTCCTGGGCAAGGCGCCGACCAGCATGGCGGCGCTCGAGGAGGCGGTCCACGTGATCCGGGCGCTCGCCGAGGGTGGCTCGATCGAGTACGAGGGCGCCTCGCTGGAGCTGCCGTGGGCCGGCTCGCACCGGCTGCCCGTCTGGATCGCCGGCTACGGCCCGGTCGCGCTGAAGCTGACCGGCCGGATCGCGGACGGGGCGATGCTCCAGATCGGCGACCCCGACCTGGTCCGCTGGTTCGTCGCCCAGGTCCGCGCATCCGCGCAGGAGGCGGGTCGCGAACCCGGGGCGGTCCGGATCATGGCGGCCGCCCCGGCCCACGTCGGCGACCTCGCCGACGGCCGCGACCGGATCCGCTGGTTCCCGGCCCTCGTCGGGAACCACGTGGTGGACCTCGTCAACAAGTACCAGGGGAGCGACCTCCCGGAGAGCCTGACCCGCTACGTCCGGGGACGGCAGGGCTACGACTACCTCCACCACGCGGAGGTGGGCTCCTCGAACGCGGACTTCGTGACGGACGACATCGTCGATCGCTTCGGGATCGTGGGCGACGTGGACGCCCACGTCGCGAAGCTGCGCGTCCTGGCGGAGGCCGGCGTCGACCAGTTCAACCTGTACCTGATGAACGGCAACGAGGAGGAGCAGCTGGAGATCTACGGACGCGAGATCATCCCGGCGCTCCGCGACGTACGGGCCGCGAAGGCCTGAGGAGAAGCTCGATGCGCACGCTGATCACGAACGGCCTCGTCGTCACCGCCGACGGTTCGCAGCCGGCCGACGTGCTCGTCGACGGCGAGACGATCGCCCTTCTCGGCGCGGACCTGGCGGGCCAGGGCGTCACGGCGGACGCGACGATCGACGCGACCGGGAAATACGTCGTTCCCGGGGGCATCGACGTGCACACCCACATGGAGCTGCCCTTCGGCGGCACGTTCGCCAAGGACACCTTCGAGACGGGCTCGAAGGCGGCGGCGTTCGGGGGAACGACGACGATCGTCGACTTCGCGCCGCAGACCAGGGGCCGGTCGCTCCGCGAGGGGCTCGACGCCTGGCGCGCGAAGGCCGAGGGGAACACCGCGATCGACTACGGCTTCCACATGATGATGTCCGACGTCAACGACGCGACGCTCGCCGAGATGGACCTGCTCGTGGACGAGGGCGTCCCCGAGTTCAAGCTCTTCACCGCCTACCCGGGCGTGCTGTTCAGCCCCGACGACCACATCTTCCGGGCCATGCAGCGGACCCGCCTGAACGGCGGCCTGATCATGATGCACGCGGAGAACGGGCCGGTCATCGACGTGATCGCCGCGGGCCTCGTCGCGGCCGGCACCACCGATCCGATCGGGCACGGCCTGGCCCGCTACCCGATCCTCGAGGGCGAGGCCACGAACCGGGTCATTCGCCTGGCCGAGGCGGCAGGGGTCGCGGTCTACATCGTCCACCTCTCGGCGCGCGATGCGCTGGAGGCCGTCATGGCCGCCCGCGACCGCGGCGCGATGGCGTTCGCCGAGACGTGCCCGCAGTACCTCTTTCTCTCGCTCGACGACCTCGGCAACGGGTTCGAGGGCGCCAAGTTCGTCTGCTCACCGCCGCTCCGACCCAGGGACCACCAGGAGGCGCTCTGGACCGGCCTCCGCACGGACGCGCTCCAGCTCGTCGCGACGGACCACTGCCCGTTCGACTTCCACGGCCAGAAGGAGCTGGGGCGGGGCGACTTCCGCAAGATCCCGAACGGCCTGCCGGTCGTCGAGGACCGCGTCGACCTGCTCCACGATGGCGGCGTGGTCGGCGGGCGGATCTCGCGGGAACGGTGGGTGGAGATCGTGGCCACGGCGCCCGCGAAGATGTTCGGGATGTACCCCAAGAAGGGCGCGATCGCGGTCGGCTCGGACGCCGACCTCCTGGTCTACGACCCGAACCGGAAGCGCACGATCAGCGCGGCGACGCACCACATGGACGTCGACTACTCGCTCTTCGAGGGACGCGTGGTGCAGGGCGCCTCGGACGTGGTGATGAGCCGTGGCGCCGTCCTCGTCCGCGACGGCGCGTGGGTCGGGCCGGCCGGCCGCGGGCAGTTCCTGCGGCGACCCGCCACGGACCACACCCGGATGAGCTGACGGGAGGGAGCGCCGAGGCTGCGTCAGCCCGCGGCGCGCGGCTCCGGATCGGGTTCGGGGCCGACGACCACCTCCCGGTGGCGACCCTGGACCCGCCGCCGACGGATCACGAGCGTGGCCGTCAACGCCGCGCCCGCGGCGACGGCCGCCACGACCAGGCAGATCAGCTGCTCGGCGTTGAGCGCCCCGAGCACCGCCGCGTCGCGCCACGTCGTCGCCACGATGGCGCGGCCGATCGCCCACGCCGCGATCCCGACCGCGAAGAGCCTGCCGTCGGCACGGCGGAGCCCCGACCGCCAGCCGAGCAGCGTCACGAGGACGAGGACGCCCGCCGTCGTCGCGGCCTCCAGCAGCTGGGCGGGAACCGCCGGCAGCTCGGCACCCGGGCTCCCCCACGGACCGGACCCGGCATAGGCGGTCGCGAACGTCCCGCCGTCGAGCACCAGGGCACCCTGGCCCCCGCCACCGAGGACCTCGGCCGCCTTCCCGACGGCGAGCACCAGGAGGAGCGGCCGGATCGCGACGTGCAGCCACCGTCCGACCGGCGCGTCGAGCAGCGCCGCGACGTAGATCCCCGTCAGGGTTCCCCCGACGACGGCCCCGGTCAGCTCGAGGCTGCCACCCGCGGGGTCGAGCAGCTGCCGCCAATCGCGCGCGTACCAGTCGGCGTGCAGGAGGCCGTACCCGAGCCGGCCCAGGATCACCGCGCCCGGGAGCACGCCGAGGATGATGAACAGGAGGTCGTCGCGGCGCATGTGCCACGGGTCGCCCGGCCTGGCGGCGTCCTGCGGCACTCCGGCGTCCTGCTGATCCGCGGCGTCCTGCCGTTCCGCGGCGTCCGCGTCGTCCGCGTGGTCCCTGGGCTCGCCGATCAGGGTCTCGAACGCCGGCGTCCGCCCCGCGATGAGCGCGCACCACGCGAGGCCTGCAAGCGCTGCGAGGGCCAGCCCCACGGTCTGCCAGCGAACAACCAGGTCCCCGACGTGGAGCGAGGCGTCGAAGCCGAACGCGAGGACGGCCGACGACGCACCCGTCACGACAGGCCTTCGAGCCGGCCGGCAACCAGACGGCCGCCGGCGATCGTCGCGACCACCGTGATCCCGTCATCGCCGCGAGCCCAGGCGCGGGTCGGCACGGTCGTGGGGTCGCGGGACAGGATCACGAGGTCGCTGCGCCGCCCCACCTCCAGGCGCCCGGCGTCCTCTTCACCGAGCGCCGCGGCGCCCGCGGCCGTCCATGCATGGAGCGCCTCCGCGACGGAGAGGCCGCTGTCATGGCGAAGGGCCGCGCGCACGCCGTCGAGCGGCGCGCCGGGGACCACGGGACGATCGCTGGAGAACGGCATCGGGATGCCGGCGGCGAGAAGCGCCGCGAACGGGAGGAGCCGTGCCGCGCGTTCCTCCCCGAGGCGGGCCCGGTACGTGGCCCCGGCCCACGCGAGGAACTCCGGCTGGACGACGGCCGTCGCACCCGATCGCGGCCAGGCGCGCGATGAGGTCGCCGTCGAGGAGCATCGCGTGCTCGACCCGGTGGGGATGCGCGGGTCGGGGCGCGATGGCGGACGCGGACGCCGCCGCGGCGGCATAGGCGTCGAGGATCGCGACCACGCGCCGCGTCGCCGATCGCGTGCGTCCCGACGGCCCAGCCGGCCGCGACCGCGCCGCGGACGCGCTCCGCGAGCGCCGACGGGTCGTGGACCGGTCCGCCGGCGTGCGACGCGTCGTCGTACGGCGCGCGCAGCCACGCCGTATGCGTCGTGAGGGCGCCGTCGGCCTTGAGCTTCACGTGTGT
Source organism: uncultured Chloroflexia bacterium (assembly GCA_963734535.1). GTDB lineage: Bacteria > Chloroflexota > Limnocylindria > Limnocylindrales > CSP1-4 > CTSoil-043. The sequence continues at coordinate 252,490 of CAVTHS010000008.1, forward strand.
CAGGCGGACGCGGTCCCGCGCGGCATCCGGTAGTTCGGCCGCGATGTCGGCGGGGGATGGAACGGCGTCGTCCGGCGCCGGCGCGATCCGGACGAGCCCGGGCATGAGCGCAACGGCGAGCGGCATCGCCCCCGACGTGATCGCCGCGCCCCAGGCCGCGAGCTCGGCCGCAATGCCGGCCGTGGATCCCAGGTCGGCATCGGCAACGCTGGTCACGCCGTCGGCAGCCAGCCGGGCGGCGGCCCGGGCGAGCGCCGCATGCCCCTCGGCGGCGGTCGGCGCCGGCATCGCGGACGCGACGCGATCCCACGCGTCGGGTCCGCGGAGGATCCCGGTCGGCTCGCCCGTCCCGTCGCGCTCGATCGCGCTCCGGCCGGGGACGTCGGGCGTGCCCATGCGGATCCCGGCCAGGGCGAGGGCCAGGCTGTTGGCCGTCACGGCATGCCCGGAGACGTGCGCGAGGAGGACCGGCCGGTCGGGCACGGCGCGGTCCAGGTCGTCGCGCGTCGGATCGTCCGGACGGTCCCAGCCGGTCGGGTCATAGCGCGCGACCAGCCAGGCATCGGGCTCCAGGCGCTCAGCGCCTCCCGGCAGGGCCTGGAGGGCGGCCCGGCGCTCGCGGCCCGCCAGGAGCCGCATCCCGGCGACGAGGCCCTCCCAGTACGGGTGCGCGTGCGGATCCACGAAGCCCGGCAGCACGGCACGGCCCCGCAGGTCGACGAGATGCGAGTCGGGCCCGGCCAGGGCCAGGACCTCGGCGTCGCCCCCCACCGCCAGGATCCGGTCGTGCGCGTAGCAGATCGCGGTCGCGCGCCGGCCGGCCGCGTCGGGAACGCCCGGGTCACCGCCGGCGCGCGACGCGGCGTCGGTCGGGCGCGCCCCGTCGAGCGTGAGGATCGTCCCGCCGTGAAGGACCGTGTAGTGGTGGGTCATCGCCCCCGAGTCTAGCGGGACGATGGACGTGCGGGCACCTGGCCGGGCGAGTGTCGCCTGCGAGCCTGACGATGAGACCCGGCGACGCGAAGAGCAGGCTCAGCCGACCTTGATCGTGATGCTGAATGCGATCCTGAACATCGGACACGCGCCCGACGTGCAGTGCAGGCTCCCCACGGCGTTGAGGAGCGTCGTGCCGGCCGTCCGCGCCACGAAGACCCCCTGGGCGCCCTGGATCACGAGGGTGCTGGGGACTCGACCCACGACATTCTGGTCGGCCACCGTGATCGCCCAGCTCATGCTCGCGCCGAGATCAAGGAGGAATTGCTGCCCGACCGCGAGGTGCAGGACGGTTCCGTCGTCCGCCTGCGTCACGGTGACGGGCGATGCAGCCGCGTTGGCGGGCGAGGGCGTGGGAGTCGGCGCAGTCCGGGCGACAGGGGTCCCTGCCGGAGTCGGGGCTGGGACCCGGGTAGCTGCCGGAGTCGGGGCTGGGACCCGGGTAGCTGCCGGAGTCGAGGCCGCCGGCGGGGTCCGCGGAGGGATCGCCGAGCCAGCTGGCGAGGGCGCCACAGGTTCGCTGCTGCACGCCTGCGCCGAGCTGGTCGAGGAGAGACAGGGTTCGGTCCCCGTGAACAGGCCACCCGATGCGCTCGGCGCGGGCGAGGCCGACTCTGGAAGCGGAGCGACCGCGCCGGGCACGCTGGGGACGACCGTCGCGCTCGACGATGGCAGCGCCCCGTTGGAGGGCCCTGCAGCCACGCACCCACCGAGCACCAGGGAGACGAGTGCCACCGCGAGGCTGGCCACGACCGGCTGCCTGACATGGCGGTGATTGCGTTGTGTCCAGTTACGCTGGCTGTCGGCCATGACTCCCCCTGAGGCCTTCATCTCGACCGCTCCCGCGTGGCGGGGGGTCTCGTCCGCAATGACGCGGGGCTCGCGAGGATGGTTCCGCCACCGGGCCGGGCATAGGGTTCGGCAACCCGGCTCGAGCGGACGGGTCGTGCTTCAGTCTACCGGTCTGCTCGTCGGGCGCTGACGAGCACGTCGACGGGCGATACGCGCACGAAAGGAAACCGGACATCTATGCAAAGGCACTGATGTCCGGTCCTTGCCGCGCGAGCTATCTGCGGTTGTCAGCTACATGGTCGCTCCCGTGAGGAAGGCCCTTGGACCGAGACGCGCTCGGTCGTTCAGGCCCCCGGCCACGACAGCGCGCAATATCAATGCGGGCCGACCCGGTGATGGCCGGAATGCCCGTTCAGATTCGGATCGGTGCTCTGGACTGCCTGATTCCCATCATTCCATGATGTGAACCTGGTCAGGAAGTTGACGAGGTTGTCGGCCCTCGGGGAGCCCAGGCCGGTGGTCGCGTCCCAGCCGGTGCCGGCATTGAAGCCTGTCACCGTCACGAGGTTGTTGTTAACGTCGAACTCCGCGGCCGAGTTGCTACCGCTCGTCACGTCGTGGAAGAGTGTCGACGAAAGGCTCGGGAACAGGCTGTAGAGGTACAGCGCCGCGTTGATGAAGCCCAACCTCCGCCCGGCCTTCTGATCGGCGATCGCGGCGATGGCTGCCCACTGCGGAGAGCCGGCGCTCGTTCCGCCGAACCGGTAGAAGCCGACTGGGATGCCGGGGATATCGAGGTACGTCAGCACACCGTGCAGTACGGCGGCGTTGTACGACACGTCGGGCACGCCCCGCTGCCTCCCTCCCCGGGTGGCGAGCCTCTGGAAGAAGGGTGCCTTGTAGAGGACGCTGAAGCCGCCACCGGTGGCGAGGGTCGAGTCGAAGAAGTCCTGGAAGTCGCCAAACGGAGGACCTTCGTTCCACGCGATCTCGCCCTGGTAGGTCCCGCCGCTGGGTTCGCGGCCGGGTCACAGCCGAGCGCGGTCAGGCAGTAGTCGGCTGCCTGCAGCTCGGTGCCGCCGACGGCGGTGACGAGCGGGTCGCTGGCGGGCGAGGAGGCCGCCTTGACCCAGGAGTTGCCGTCGCAGGTGAATTCGGCCGCGCCTTGATCGCCCGACGAGGCGAAGAGCGTGATGCCTTTCAAAGTCGCCTTTGCGAACAGCTGATGCTGCTGCCTTGAGCAGCGTCGAATCGACGCAACTCTCGTTCTCGCCGAAGCTCTGCGAGATGATGTCGCCGAGATTGTGGTCAACGGCGTACTTCGTCGCGCTCAGGATGTCAGCGTCATCGTTCGACTTGGCGAGGTCCAGCACGATGTTGGCGCCGGGAGCGATGGCATGCGCCCAGAGGACGTCCAGCGAGATCTCCTCTGCCCACCCGGTCATGTTCGGATCACCCGTGACGAACGGGGTGAGTCCGTCCGGAGCGACCTGGGTGAATGTGCCGAGGCTCGGATCGGAGGCGCCGCCCAGCCCGTTGAGGGCCGGCAAGCCGTAGAACGTGTTCCAGGTATTCAGCTGCTGGACGATGTTCGGCGACTGGTAGGCGTCGACGATGATGATCGTCCTGCCCTTGCCGGTGAAGCCCGCGTTGATCAGCGTGTCGATGCCGTAGGCATGCCGCATCTGGTACGGGTCATAGCAGGCACCGACCGACAGGCCCAGCTGGCAGCTGAAGAGGCCGTAACCCGGGCCGCTGACGGTGGCCGGGATGGCCTGCGGGCCCATCGTCGAGAGTGGAGACGCGGACGACGCCGCGCTCGCGACTGTGCCCGCCCCTGGCGCCAGGCTGACAACGAGGGCCAACGCGGCCAGGACGGATCGAACCTCGCAAATCCTCATGTTCCCCCCTTGATGATCGACGTGATCGTCAACTCCGCTGCACCACTCGCGGGTGGATCGGGCGGTCGATTGGCTGGAGCCAGCTTGACGTCCCTCCTTTCACGATGACCCGCTCGCACCTTCCGGCCCGCCTCCAGCAGCGAATTGGGAGCAGCCGCTCTCCGACCAGTCGGCCTGCGCATCCTCCGGGGTCCCGTCGGTGACGTCAACCCGCACCGCGCCACGGTGGTCCATCACGACCGAGCTGTCCCACCCCGTGCACCTCGGCGCCGCGCTCCCGGCCCGATGAGCTGGTCGGCACCATGAACACGACCTGCAGCGCGGACGATCCAGCCGACCTCTGGGGCCCCCCTGGCCCCGCGTCAGGCCGGCAGCTTCGTGATCAGGTCGCGCACCGCGTCGGCGGAGCGGTTGAAGGCGGCCCGCTCGTCGTCCGTCAGCGAGATCTCGATGATCTTCTCCACGCCGCCGTTGCCGAGGATGATCGGCACGCCGACGTAGAAGCCGCCGACGCCGTACTCGCCTGCAGTAGGCCGCGCAGGGAAGGATCCGCCGCTTGTCGCGGACGATCGCCTCGACCATCTCGCGTGGTCGCGGCCGGGCGCGTAGTAGGCGCTGCCGGTCTTGAGCAGCGCGCACGATCTCGGCGCCGCCGTTGCGGGTGCGCTCGATGATCTCGTCGAGCCGCTCGGCGGCGATGAGCTGCGTGACCGGGATGCCGCCGACGGACGTGCAACTCGGCAGCGGCACCATCGTGTCGCCGTGGCCGCCCAGCAACATGGCCGAGATGTCCTCGACGCTGACGCCCAGTTCCACGGCGATGAAGGCGCGGAAGCGGGCCGTGTCGAGCACGCCGGCCTGGCCGATCACGCGCTCGGGCGGGAAGCCCGGTGACTTGCAGCGCCCGTGGCACCATCGCGTCGAGCGGATTGCTGACCACGATGACGATCGCGTCGGGGCTGGGCGGCTTGATCTGCGCACGACCGCGCCGACGATCCCGGCGTTGGTGCCAGCAGGTCGTCGCGGCTCATGCCCGGCTTGCGGGGATGCCGGCGGTGATGACCACGACGTCGGTGCGCCGTGTCGGCGTAGTCGCTCGTGCCGATGATCTGGGCGTCGTAGCCGACGATCGGGCCGGCCTGGGCCAGGTCGAGGGCCTTGCCCTGGGGCATGTCCCGGTCTGCGGGATGTCCACCAGCACGATGTCGCCGAGTTCGGCCGGACCAGCTGGGCGGTGGTCGCGCCGACGTTGCCGGCGCCGATGATGCTGATCTTGCGACGGAGAACGCGGGTCATGGGGTGCTCCTCCCGGCTGCGTTCGTGGCGCGCGCTCGGCCGTGGCCGGGTCGCTCGGTGCTGGTCGGGATTGTATGGCCTGTGTATGAAACTTCGAGAGCGGTCGGGCTCCCGGTGTAGCGTTCCGGACCAGCACAGGCTCGCTGTCTTGACGTCCGGCGGAGCGTCTCGCACGGTGCCCAGGCCAACCTGCGAGGAGAGCACCCATGGAGCAAGCTCGACCGATCGTGGTCCGGCCAGCTGAGGGGGCCCCGCCACCCGGGCCACCCACGCCTGGCATGGACCGCCGACAGCTCTTCGACCATGAGGATCGCTGGGTCGGCTGGGTGCGGACCGACGCCGGACTCGCGGGCGGCTGGCACCACCATGGAGCGCGCGACTCCTACATCTACGTGCTCCGCGGCAGGGTGACGATCGAGTACGGTCCCACCGGGCGCGAGCACGTGACGGCGGTGGCCGGGGACTTCATCTTCAATCCCGCCCGAATGGTGCATCGCGAGATCACCGCCTCCGACGATCCGGCAGAGCTCTTCGTCATCCGCGTTGGGACCGGCCCGCAGAACGTCAACGTCGACGGCCCCGACGCCGATCCGGACGGCAGATGACTGGGACCAAACGGTCCCGGTCGAGCGTGTGAGCTTTCCTACACGGGCCCTGTAGCCCAGCGCGGGCGGTCAGTAGGTGACCAGGCGCACGGGGGTCAACGCGAAGTCGCGCGTGTTCCTCGTGAGGACGGCGGCGTTGTCGGTGTACGCCGCGGCCGCGATCAGGGCATCCGCCAGCCCGAGGGTCCAGCCGTCCGCACGCGCTGCCGAGCGCCAGCGTCCCGCGAGCAGGGCCGCGTCCGGGCCGGGCTGGATGAACTCCACCGGCTCGAGGAACGCATCGAAGTCCTGCAGCTCCCAGGGCTTCAGCCCGGTGCTCACTTCGCAGACGACGATCTCGTTCACGACCGGCTCGTCGCCGTCAGCGAACACCGCCTCCCAGCGCGCTTCCGCCTCCTCCATGCCGCGGAGGTAGTCGATGACGAACGCGGAGTCAGCGAGGATCCGCATGCTCGTCGCCCTCGGGGTCCGGCCGCATGCCGCCCTTCGATCGCGGGTGCCACTCCGGGATCGTCCCAATCGGGACCGGATCGGGCCCGGAATTCGTCTCCTCGGCACGGAGTGCCCGGACCCACTCCACGACCATCTCGGACGTCGCCCACTCGGGGTGGTCCTCCGCCTTCAGGATGCCGAACGAGCGATCCCAGACCTCCTTGAGGTGGTCGCGGCGAAGGCGTGTCCTGACGGCCTCGGCGACGTACCGGCTGCGGTTGCGGGGCCCGGCGATCCGGTCCACCTCGGCAACGAGCCTCCGGCGGGAGCATCAGATTCGTGCGCACGGCCATGCACACATGATTGCGCACGACGGTGCGCACGTCAACACACCAATGCAAGCCAGGATCGCCGCGCCGACGACCCCTGACCGCAGGCCCCTTACGCCCCGTCGAGCGCGGCCTGGAGATCGGCGATCAGGTCCGCTTCGTCCTCGATGCCGACGGAGAGCCGGATCAGGGCCTCGGGAACCTCGAGCGGCGAGGTGGCTACCGACGCATGGGTCATCACGGCCGGCAGCTCGACGAGCGACTCGACCCCACCCAGGGACTCTGCCAGCGTGAAGAGCCGCGTGGCTTCGCAGATCGCGACAGCGCGGTCCCGGGCGCTCCGGCCACGGCGCCCGCCGGCAGCCGGGACGAAGCTGACCATCCCGCCACCGGCCGCCATCTGGCTCGCGGCCAATCCCGCCTGCGGGTGCGCAAACGGCCCGTCAACGAGGCCCGGGTACCGGAGCCACGTCACGTCGTCGCGGCCGGCCAGGAACCGAGCGACGGCGAGCGCGTTGGCCGAATGCCGCTCGGCGCGAAGCGCGAGGGTCCGCAGGCCGCGCAGGACGAGGAAGCAATCCTGCGGGCCGGGGACGGCGCCCATCGCGTTCTGCAGGAAGCGCAGCTGGTCGGCTAGGTCCTCGCGCGAGGTGACGACCACGCCGGCAACCGTGTCGCTGTGACCGGCGAGGTACTTCGTGGCGGAGTGGAAGACGACGTCCGCGCCAAGGGCGATGGGTCGCTGGAGCGCAGGAGAGGCGAAGGTGTTGTCCACCACGACGATCGGCGCCGCGCCGCGTGCCCCGACGTGGGCGTGCGCCGCCCGCACCACCGACGCGATGTCCGTCACCTTCAGGAGCGGGTTCGAGGGCGTCTCGAACCAGACCAGCCGCGTCCGCTCATCGAGGACCGCTGCCAGCGCATCGGCCGGCGCCGCGCCACCGTCGCCGGCGAGGTCGAGGTAGGTGGCGAGCACGCCGCGCGGCCGTGCGACCCGCTCGAAGAACCGATACGTGCCGCCGTACACGTCGTCGCCCACGAGGAGCGTCTCGCCCGGTGCCGCGAGCTCGGCCAGCATGGCGGTCGCGGCCGACCCCGACGCGAACGCGATCCCGAAGGCCGCGCCCTCGAGGTCCGCGACCGCCCGCTCGAGCCGCTCGCGGGTCGGGTTCTGGGTGCGTGCGTACTCGTATCCGCCCCGCGGCCGGCCGACGCCGTCCTGCGCGTACGTGGACGTCTGGTAGATCGGCGGGCTCACCGCCCCGGTCAGCTCGTCCGGCTCCGCGCCGGCGTGCACGACCCGGGTGGCAAACGCGTCGAGGCCGCGGCCGGTCGTGTCGCCCGCTCGCCCGTCCGGCACGCGGTCAGCCCCCCAGCCGCGGGTGGTGGCTCAGGTACTCCAGCACATCGAGCTTGGTGACCAGTCCCACCGGTCGCTCGAGGCGGACTGCCAGGACCGCGGGCACTCCCCGGGCCAGGAGCGCGAACGCCTCGTCGAGCGGGGCGGCCTCCTGGACCACCGGGAGCGGAGGGTCCATGACCTCGCCGACTGTTCTTTCGACCACCCCCGGATCGCGGTATGCGCGCTCGAGGAGGCCCTTCTCGGAGATCGAGCCGACGATCCCGGCCAGCTCGCTTCCCTCGGCCGCCTCCGAGACCGGCATCTGGCTGATGCCGTAGTCCTCGAGCCGGCGGATCGCCGCGCCGACCTTCTCGGTTGTCCGGGCCAGGACGAGGTCCGGGATCTGCTCGCCGTGATGCCGGTCCTCGAGCACCTGCCGGACGCGCACCACGGAGCCTGCCGACGCGAGCAGCCCGTTCGCGCGCATCCACTCGTCGTTGTAGAGCTTCGAGAGGTAGTTCCGGCCGCCATCCGGGAGGACCACGACCATCACCGCGCCGGGCCCCTGCCCGGACTCGGTCAGCTCCCGTGCGACCTGCAGCGTGGCAAGCATCGCCGTCCCGCACGACTCCCCGGCAAGGATCCCCTCCTCGCGCGTGATCCGGCGGGCCATTGCGAACGCATCGCGGTCGGAGACGCGGACCCAGCGGTCGATGAGCTCCGGGTCGAGCGTGCCGGGCACGAAGTCCTCGCCGACGCCCTCGGTGAGGTAGGGCCGCGCCACGTCGCCCGAGAGGACGCTCCCCTCCGGGTCGGCCCCGACCACGACGAGATCGGGCTTCTGCGAGCGCAGGTACCGCGCCGCGCCGGTGATCGTGCCGCCGGTCCCGACGGACGCCACGAGGTGCGTGACCTGGCCCGCCGTCTGTCGCCAGATCTCGGGTCCGGTCGTCGCCTCGTGGGCCGCGGTGTTCTCCGCGTTCCAGTACTGGTCCGGCTTGTAGGCGCCCGGGATGTCGCGTGCCAGCCGCGCCGCCACGGAGTAGTAGCTCTCGGGCGACTCCGGCGGGACGTTGGTCGGGCAGAGCACGACCTCGGAGCCGTAGGCACGCAGGATCGCCTGCTTCTCCGCCGACTGCTTGTCGGCCATCACGAAGACGCAGCGGTAGCCCTTGATCGCGGCGGCGATCGCCAGGCCGTGACCGGTGTTGCCGCTGGTCGGCTCGATGATCGTGCCGCCCGGCCGCAGAAGCCCGTCGCGCTCGGCCGCCTCGATCATCGGCAGGCCGATGCGATCCTTGACGGAGCCGCCGGGGCTGAGCATCTCGAGCTTCGCGAGGACCAGGGGCTGGCGCTCGAGCGGCCCGATCCCCCGCGTGACCCGAGAGATCCGGACGAGCGGCGTGTTGCCGATCAGGTCGAGGATCGAGCGCGCGTACTCCATCAGGCCGGATCGTCGGCCTGCGCGGGCGCTGGTCCGGCCGGCATGGTCGAGCCCGGCGTGTCGGCAGCCGCGGCCGAGCCGGCCAGGTCGCCCGGACTCGAAACGGCAGGTCCCTGGGGGTCGTTCGCCGCCCCCCGATCCCCCGCTGCGGCGCCGGGCCGATGCCGCCAGGCGAGCAGGAGGAGCGCGCCGACCACGGCGGCGGCCGAGATGAGCGAGGCCGTCGGGATCCCGCCCAGCAGCCAGTTGTTCGTGCGGAGCGGCTCGAGCAGGAAGCGCGTCGTCCCGTACCACACGAAGAAGAGCAGGACGAGATCGCCCGGACGAAGGGAACGGACGCGGCGGGCGAGCAGGATCAGCACGGCCGCGCCGATGAGCCCCGAGATCGATTCGTAGAGGAAGAGCGGCACGAAGTGCGCGTCGACCGGCGTGGTCCCGCCGTCCACCGGGCAGGCCCAGGCCTGCGTCCGGCTTGCGCACTGGATGGCGATTCCCCACGGAAGGTTGGTCGGGGGCCCGTAGAGCTCCTGGTTGAAGAAGTTGCCCCAGCGCGCCACGCCCTGCATCACGAGCAGTCCCGGGGCGGCGGCGTCGGCCCAGCCCAGGAACGGCTGGTGCTTCCAGCGGGCGTAGAGGACGGCGGCCAGGAACCCGGTCGCGATGCCGCCGTAGACGCCGAGGCCGCTGTATGGCGGGAGGACGATGGCCAGCAGGTCGTTCCGGTACCGCGCGTCCCACTGGTCGATGACGTGGTAGAGCCGGCCGCCCACGAGCGCCGCGAAGGCGATCAGGATGAACCCGTTGACCAGGAGCCCGACGTCGAGGCCGCGCCGACGGGCCTCGCGCTCCACGACGACGTACGTCGCGGCGAGGCCGATCGCGTACATGATCCCGTACCAGTGGACCGCGAGCGGGCCGACCGAGAACGCGATCGGTTGCGGGGTCCAGTCGATCACCGCGGCAGTGTAGCGGGGGGTCGCCGTTCCGTCCGGTCCCTATACTCCCGACGATGCTCGCCAGCGCAGCCGCCGCATGAACTCCGGGTACGTCCTCTGGTTCGCCGCCCTCGTCGTCGTGGCCGGCGCAGCGCTCGTCTGGCTGGCGATCGGCAGCGTGCCCGAGATCCCGGCCGAGCCGGAAGCAGGTGCCGATCCCGGGCTGGCCGGGGAGCCGCGGGCGATCCTTGCGCCCGGTCCGGCCCCGGAGCCCGACTCGGCCATCACGTCGGAGCCGCTCTCGGAGCCTGGTCGGCCGGAGCCTGGTCCGGGCTCAGAGCCCGCCGGTGAGGATCGAATCGCCCGTCCCGGTTGAGCCCACGGTCACGAGCGAGACGCCGAAGCGCGACCCCGGCCCGAGGCTCGCTGGCAGCTTCGCGGGGCCGTTCCACCACGCCACGCTCCCGGTGAGCCACATGGTGCCCAGCCGGGTCCGGACCCCGCCGACCTCGACCCAGCACCGGTACTCGCGGCCGGGGCCGGGGGCCGGGAGGTCGACCGCGACGGCGACCATTCGGCCGACGCTCTTCGCGAGCACGATGCTGCCGCGGGCGCTGCCGGCGGAATCCCAGAGCGTGACCCGCGCGGCATCGGGAGCACCGAGGAGCGCCGCGCTCTCGTGGCTCACCTCGGTCAGCGCGACCGTGGCGTCAAAGGGGTCGGGCGCAGGCTTGCCACCGGCCGCGAGGAGGCCTCCGGCAAGCCCGATCACCAGCGCGGCCGCGACCGCGGCCGGCCAGGCCGCGCGACGACCGCGCCGAAGGGTGGCGACCGTGCGGCTTCGATCGACATCGGCGCGGCGTGGATCCAGCCCGGTGCCGATGCCCGCGGGAACCGGAGGTTCGGCGCTCCGCGTGGGCGCCTCTCCGGGTGATCCCCGCTCGCGGCCAACGGCGCGGACATAGTCGAGCGTGCGCGCCCGGAGCTCGGGCGCCGGGCTCATGGCGATCGCCGGTCGGATCAGCTCGTCGGTGCGCCGAAGCCGGGCCAGCTCTTCGGTGCAGCCGGCGCAGCCCGAGAGGTGGCCGGCAAGCGCGACGACGTCGGCCGTCGCTCCAGCAGTGATTCGATCCAGCCCTCCCGGCTCGACGGCCGCGATCTCCAGCGCCGCGCGGACATCCTCGTGCTCCATCATCGGCGTGCCTCCCGGCCTGCCGCGTCGAACGGGATGACCGTGGACTCGCTGGGGCCAGACGCCCGGTTGGGGCCGGCGGCCTGGGGTAGCGGCGCAAACCCGTCGCCATGCACCTCCGCGAGCGCGACACGAAGCCGCAGGAGCGCACGACGCGTCCGCGTCTTCACGGTCCCCAGCGGCCAGCCGAGCCTCGCGGCGATCTCGCTCTGGGTCAGGTCGTCGCGGTATGCCAGCAGGATGACCTCGCGTTCGGGCTCCGCCATCCCGGCGAGCGCGGCAGCGATCGCGGCCTGGGTCTCGACCGTCGCGAGGAGGTCCGCCGGGTCGCCCGCATCGGTGTCGACGACACCCCCGACCGTCCCACGGACGTTGGCCAGGCGCTCGAGGGCGCTCGAATCCGGCTCGTCCTCTCGGCCCATCGGCGACAGCGACACGAGCTGGGGCCGGCGGCTCGCGGCGCGCAGGCGGTCGACCGCCCGGTTGCGGGCAATCGTTCCCAGCCACGCGGCGAGCGAGCCGACCGTCGAGTCGAACCGTTCGGCGCGGTTCCAGAGCGTCAGGAAGACCTCCTGCACCACGTCCTCGGCGACGGATCGGTCGCCGGTGAGCCGGAAGGCCGTGGCGAAGATCGAGCTCACGTGGCGATCGTAGAGTGAGGCAAGGGCAGCCTCGGACCCGGTCGCAACCGCGGCGACGAGCGCAGCCTCGTCAGGTGGCGCGGAGCGGCTGTCACTCATTGCTACGCTTCGAGAGGCGATTCGGATCTGGACGGCTTATCGGCCACCCGGATCGGCAGCGGACGCCGCTCGAACGGCGTGGAGAAGACCACGTCCGTCTCGGTCCGGTAGACGTGGCGGGTGCCCTGGACGATCCGCACGATCCGTTCGAGATCGCTCGTGTCGCTCGCCCGGATCTTGAGCAGGTAGTCGCCCTCCCCGGCGATCCGGTGGCAGGCCTCCACCTCCGCGATCGCGGAGAAGTCGCCGGCGAGATCATCGGCGATCGTGCCGGGTGCCTGGGTGACCCACATGAAGGCAAGGACGCCGAGGCCCACCGAGACCGGATCGACCGCGGCCATGTACCCCCGGATGATCCCGCGTGCCTCCAGCTTCTTGACGCGCTCGTGCGCCGACGGGCCGCTCATGCCGACCGCCGCACCGATCTCCGCATAGGAGAGCCTGCCGTCGCGCTGGAGCGCGTCGACGATCCCGGCGTCGATGACGTTCAGCTTGGGCTCGAGGGGCACTTCGTACCACTCCGTTAGGCGATCTTACCTTGACGTTCTCTATTTGTTAGGCTAACATTCACATCAGGTCGACGATCGTCGACTATGTCCGCAACATACGGAGGTATGCACGATGATCTTCGCGACCGTGCTCGGCCTCCTGGCGCTCTTCTCCTTCATCAGCATCCTGCTGAGCGGTGACGATTCGGAGCCTCAGGTCGATCCGCGCGACAATCTCCCCGTCTGGGCACGCTTCGGGATGCGCTGACCCCCCAACCTCGGACGCGTCCGCTGACCGCGGGCGCCGGAATCCAAGCCTACACCCTCTCTGGGCCCCCGCCCGCCGGGGGCCCTGGTTGTTCCGAGTGTCAGAAGACCGGCAGGATCTTCGTTTCGCAGGACACGCGCCTGGGCATCACGGATCTGTTCAACGTCCAGCGCGCCGAGCGCTACGTCGACCTCCGGCCGGTCGCGTCGAGCGAACAGGATCGCCCGGCTCAGGGTTTCGCAGGTGTCGATCGCCTCGGATCGCTCCAGGGAGCGCACGGTGATCCTGACCACCTCGAGCGGGATCAGCAGAGACGTCCGATGCCATACGGCAGCGTCGATCTCGCCCAGGGCGACCGCCGCTGGTAGGTGCGGATAGTCCATCGCCTGGAACTCGTAGCCGTCCGCCGCCGGAAACTCGGCCAACGTGAGTTGCGTATGGTCGTACGAGTCGCGATCAATTCCGATCCGATGGACACCGGAAATCGATGCGGCCTGTATCGGGTGCTCCAGCACAACCATCGACCCGTCGCTGTAATAGCTATGGGGACCGAGGTCGACCTCGGTCCACTCCCGGTCCGGAGGCGTGGATCGGGAATGCTCGGCCGCCCCCCGGGACAGGACCGCGAAGTCCGCTTGCCCCTCCTCTACCACTCGGACTCGACGAGAGGCTCCGTGCATGTACAGCATCCGGAGTGGGATCCCGAGACCGCCGAACTGGGCACGCAGACCCGCCGCCAATCCGGACCCTTCCGGCGAGTCGGGCAAGGGAAGGGTGCCCGTAACGTTACCGAGCCCACCAATCGCCCACAAACGGCCCACGTGCCGTTTGACGATATACGTGCCCTGATGGCCCCGGGCTCGCAGCGTCACGGCGCCCGCGCTTTCGAGCACCCGCAGGCCCTTCTGGACGGTCCCCGATCCGACGCCCAGGAGCTCCTGCCACTGCAGCGAGGTCGGCAGGCGGTCGCCGACTACGCGCCCAAGGACGTCGAGGGCGAGCATCTGGACCGCTCGCTGGTTGCTCGAGAGGGCGACGTCAAAGGCCATGCAAGGACGAAGTATAGATTTGGGGTCTGCCTCGAGGGACCATGGGTCGTCCGGAGCGGGTGCGCCGGTTTAGGGCGCCCGAGACCGGCACTCGATTGAGGCAGGAAGTGGCCCGCGCCGGGGGAAATGGCACAGGCCAGTGCAGTTCAGCCATCCGGAGGCCAGTCCGGGCCCGACCGATGCGGTCAGGCAGGCTGCGGCGTGAACCTGTTCGCGGCGACCAGGTCGCGATACATGGATATCTGCGTTGCCTGCTCGTCCGCGCTCCAGCCGAGCAGTGTGCTCATCTCGGATGCGACCGCATCGGCCACGCCCAGCCCGCCATCTTCCGCCCAGTAGAAGATCGACGCCCGCCGAGCGAAGAAGTCGGCGACCGTACGGGCCATCTCTTCTTCGACGGCGTAACGGACCTCAGCGAGGCTGAGGTGGAGGGCGCCAAGGTCGCGCCCCGCCTCCGGGTCGGTTTGGAGTCGGTCGGCCAGCGCGGACGCGTTGCCCCCATAGGTGGCCAGCCAGCGCTGTCGGATCGCCGGATCGACGGACGAGAGTTCGCTCGTGCGTCGGCGCGCTGCGAACCGGGCACTCGCGCTTCCGCCGCTCAGAGGAACGGCGGCGCTTCGCGAGTGCGGGACGCCGTGGAGACCAAAGCTCGTGCCGAGCGCCTTCACGGCTGCGTCGACGACTTGTTCGCCCATCAAACGGCCCGTCGTCATCTTGCCGCCCGCGATCGTCAGCAACCCCGCCGGGCTCATCATGATCTGGTGGTCGCGTGAGACGGCGCTCGTGGCGAGATCGCCTTCGGGCTTGACAAGCGGTCGCAGGCCGGCCCAGGTCGCCACAACGTTGCTGAGGCCGAGACGAGCGTCAGGGATCGCGAAGTTGGCTGCCTCCAGCAGGTACTCGACGTCCTCGGTCGTCGCCGTGACATGGTCGAGCGGGCCGTCGTAGTCCGTGTCGGTGGTTCCGATGTAGACGAGGTTCTCATCGAGGGCGGGAATCGGCCAGACCACCCGGTTGTCGCGCGGGGAGCGCAGGAAGACAGCGTGATTGAGCGGGAAGTCCTGCTTGCGGACGACGATGTGGATGCCCTTCGTCGGACGGAGGAGACGGTCATGGACCCCGGGCTCGAGAAACCTGACCTGGTCGGTCCACGGCCCCGACGTGTTGATGACCTGGCGGGCGCAGATCGTGCCGTTCTCGCCGGTCAGGCGGTCGGCGACCTCAATCCCGCCGACCCGGCCCCGCTCCATGACGAGGCCCGTCACTTCCATGTAGTTGGCAGCCAGCGCCCCCGCCTCCGTGGCCCCCTTGAGGGACTCAATCGTGAAACGGGCATCATCGGTGAGGAAGTCGTAGTACCAGCCTCCGCCCTGGAGGCCGTCGGGGTTGAGGTGTGGCTCCTCGCGGAGCAGAGCGGCCCCCCGAAGCATCCGGTGGCGGCGCTTCAGGGGGCTGCCCGAGAAGATGTCGTAGACGGTGAGCCCGGCGTTCAGCAGGAACATGTTCTCCGGGTAGCCGCGGTAGAGCACGTAGATGAACGGCCGGACTGTGGCGAGGTGCGGCGCGAGCTTGAGCATCAGCTCGCGCTCGCGGCACGACTCCCGGACCAGCCTGAACTGGTAGCTCTCGAGATAGCGCACGCCGCCGTGAAGCAGCTTGGTCGAGCGGCTGCTCGTGCCAGACGCGAAGTCGCCCTTCTCGACCAGCACCGTGGAAAGGCCACGCAGCGCAGCGTCGCGGGCCGTCGACGCGCCTGTGATGCCTCCGCCAACGATCGCGATGTCGAAGGTCCGCCCCGCGACATCGCCCAACCCGAACCTGCGCATGGTGTGTGTCCCTCTACTTCTTCGCCCAGCCCATCGACCGGCGGACCGCTTCTGTCCACTCGGCGTAAAGGCGATCGCGCTGCTCCGACGTCATCTGCGGCGTGAAGACGCGATCGACCTGCTGGCCGGCAAAGCAGTCGGCCGGCGACGCCCAGTAGCCGACCGCGAGTCCGGCCATGTAGGCGGCCCCGAGGCTCGTCGCCTCCGAGTTGATCGGGCGGACCACCTCGGCATCGAGCATGTCGGCCTGGAACTGCATCAGGAAGTTGTTGCGGGCGGCTCCGCCATCGACCTTGATCGAGCTGATGCTGACGCCGGATTCCTTGCGCATCGTCTCGAGGAAGTCCTTGGTCGAGAAGACGATCCCCTCGAGGGTGGCCCGGACGAGGTGCTCGCGGCTCGTCCCCCTGGTGATCCCGATGATCGTGCCGCGGGCGTATGAGTCCCAGTACGGCGCCGAGA
Organism: uncultured Chloroflexia bacterium; assembly: GCA_963734535.1. Classification (GTDB taxonomy): domain Bacteria; phylum Chloroflexota; class Limnocylindria; order Limnocylindrales; family CSP1-4; genus CTSoil-043. The sequence goes on from CAVTHS010000008.1 coordinate 268,584, forward strand.
GACCGGTGAGGGCCGGCACGAAGTAGACGCCGCCGTTGTCGGCGACGGCCATTGCCAGCGCCTCGGTTTCCGCGGAGGACTCGATCAGGTGGGCGCCGTCGCGAAGCCACTGGACCGCCGCGCCCGTGACGGACGCGTAGCCTTCGAGGCCGTAGGTCGTGGATTCGCCCATCCGCCAGGCGATGATCGTATTGAGCCCGGCGGCACCCACCGCCAGGGACGGTCCGACGTTCATATCGAGGAACGTCCCGGTCCCATGCGTGCACTTGACCGTGCCGGGCTCGATGCAGCCCTGGGCGAACAGGGCGGCGTGCTGGTCGGCGATGGCGCCGGTGATCGGAATGGCGGCCCCCAGCACCGCTGGCTCGGTCGTTCCGAAGTCGCCCGAGTCATCGAGGACGGCCGGGAACATCGAGAGGGGTACGCCCAGGAAGTCAAGCCACTCGCCGTACCACTCACCCTTCGTGAGGTCGTACGACCCGGTGACCGAGGCGTTCGACGCGGCGATGGCATGGACCTTCCCGCCTGTCAAGCGGTGGATCAGCCACGAGTCGATCGTCCCGAAGGCGAGCTGGCCTGCATCGGCCTTCGCCCGAGCGCCGGGCACGTTCTCGAGGATCCAGCGCAGGCTGAGCGACGAGTAGACCGGCGCGAGGGCCCAGCCCGTGTGGGCATACGCCTTGGCGGCCCACGCATCGCGGATCGTCTCGATGTAGTCGGCCGTCCGGGTGTCCTGCCAGACAATCGCAGGCGAAATGGGATCCCCGGATGCCCGGTCCCAGACGACCGTCGTGGCTCGCTGGTTCGTGATGCCGATCGCCGCGATATCCGAGATCGTGAGGCCGCCGTCAGCCAGCGCCTTCGTGATCATGGCCAACGTTGCCTGCCAGATCTCCTCGGCGTCGTGCTCCACGCGATCCGCGGCGGGATGCGATTGGGTGAACTCGGAGTACGCCGAGGCTCGGATCCTGCTGTCCCGGTCGACGATGACGGCGCGGGTGCCCGTGGTGCCCTCGTCGATGACGAGAATGAACTGAGCGGCCATGTTTCCTTCTCCTCGTGTGACCAATCGGTCGAGCGACGCCTACGCGAAGCCGAGCTTGCCCGGGTTCATGACGTTCTCCGGGTCGAGCGCTTCCTTCAGCCGACGGAGCGGGACCATCCCCGTGCCGAGGGCCTCCCGGATGTACGGCAGCCGGGCGAGCCCGACGCCGTGGTGGTGAGAGATCGCCGCCCCCTGGTCGAGGGCGACACGCATCGCGACCTCCCAGATGCGTCCGATGCATGCCTCCGCGGCCGCGTCGTCGTCGGCCTGGCCGAGGAGGATCAGATAGAGCGAGGTGCCGTGCGGGTACAGATGCGAGAAGTGGCCCAGGACTTCGTCGGCAAGGGGTGCCAGGGCGACCTTCATCGCCCCGTACAGGTCGAGCGCCTGGTCCCAGAAGTGCGCGACCTCGATGGTCTCGGCGAAGCCGCCCGGAATCGCGAGGCGGTTCTCGATCGTCGAGAAGTCGAAGCGTCGCCCCAGCCATGACTCAGCGGCGGCGGGCCCGAGCCGCTGCCCGCCGCCGGCCTCGCAGATCCGCATCGCCACCTCGAACTCGGCTGCGGCAATCGGAGCGACGCCCTCGACCCCGATGAACATGGCACAGCCCTTGAACGCCGCGTCCTGCATTGCGTGAGGCGCCTCGTCCTCGTCATAGAAGCGGACCAGGAACGGACGCAGGCCGCCGCGCATGACCAGGCGCATCGCCTCGACGCCGGCTTCGACGCTCTCGAAGCGGAGTGACTCGACGTGGCGCAATTCGGCACGGGGGAAGATCCGGAGGGCGACCTCCACGACGACGCCGGTCGTGCCCTCGGCACCCAGGAAGAACTGCCGCAGGTCCGGACCGACGGACATCCGGGGGACCATCGAGGTCTCAACAATCTCTCCAGTCGGGAGCACCGCGGTGAGGGCGACGACGAGCTCCTCGATGCCGCCATACCGCGACGAGAACTGCCCGGTGGCGCGGGTTGCCACCCAACCGCCCACGGACGACCGGTCGAGCGACTGGGGCGAGTGGCCGAGCGTGAAGCCGCGATCGTTCAGTTCCCGCTCGAGCTCGATCCCCAGCTTCCCCGCCTGCACCCGGACGAAGAGGTTCGTCTCATCGAGTTGCAGGACCGCCCGCATCGACGACAGGTCGAGCGTGATCCCGCCGTGCATCGGGAGCGGTGACCCCGTAACCGAAGAGCCGAGGCCCCATGGGGTGACCGGCTCGCCGTGCTCGCTGGCCCAGGTGAGCAGCCGGGACACCTGGTCGATGGTTGTGGGCCGGACCACGAGATCTGGCCGGAACGGCTGCCGGTGCTGCATCCGCCACTTCGCGGCAATGGGCCACGCGTCGTAACTGTGGGCCGCCAGGTCGTCTTCGGAGCTCGACACGGCGCCCGACCCAACGACCTCGCGGATCCGACTCTCGATGGTGGCGGGGTGGTCGGTCTCCATGGTGCTCCTATGTGCCCAGACGGGACAGATCGTCCACGAATGCCTCGATGAACTCGGCGACTCCGTCGGCGTCGTGAGGCCCGACGACAAGATCGGCCGCCGCCCGCGGTCGCGCCATCGCATCGCTCGGCACGATGGCGAACCCGGCCATTCGCAGCATCCCGAGGTCATTGTCGGCATCGCCTGCCGCGATGACCTGCTCCGGAGCGACGCCGAGCTGCTCGAGGACTGCCTCGAGCGCCTGCTCCTTCGAGGCATTCGCTGCCGTCGCCTCGAAACTCACCCGCATCGAGCGCGAGGCCGTCGCACCCGCCAACCCAGCCAGGACGTCGGCTTCCGCGCGGTCCACGGTCGCCGGCTCGCCGCCGAGCATCACCTTCAGGACCGGCGCCCGCGGAACAGGATTCGCATGCCGGTCGATCTCCAGAACATCCATCTCGTTGAGAGCACGCAGCATTTCAGCGATCGGGCCGCGCTTCGTGACCCAGATCGCCGTCTGCGTCCACAGACTGACGACCAATTCCAGCCGCGTGCCAAGATCGAGCGCCTCGACAACGAGATGTTCGGGGAGTGGCCGGACGTCGACGGCCTCCAGGCCGGGTGGCTGGATCGTGAGCGCTCCACCGCAGGCAATCAGGGGGGCCGAGAGGCCCGCTGCCTTCCAGACCGCGAGCGGGGTTGGCACGGCTCGCCCCGTGACGATCACGACACGCAACCCCGCTGCTTCGGCGCGCCCGAGTGCCGTGATCGCCCGCCGGCTGACGCGGCCATCCGCGCCGGCGAGGGTGCCGTCCATGTCGAGCGCGAGTACCCGGAAGCGCCCGCTCTCGAGAACTGCCACCGGCCTGGCCCCTGCGGTCATGCGGCCGCCGCGACGGCGCCATCCTCGGACACACAGGGACGTTGTTGGCTGCGCAGAGTCAGGGTGCCGTACCCGACGATCGCGATCGCGCTCGCGAAGAATTCCTCGGCCGAACGGCGCCACCGGCCAGACGCCACCGAAACCCATCCTCGATCCTCCCGCCGCGCGCTGGACTTCCTCATCTCAATAGGCAATAAGCAGGATGCTGCCTAATGACGTAACCAGATTACGTTGCGCGCGAACGGAATGCAAAGTGGCTCTGGGATACCCGCGACATCGGCGGAATTCGTCGGTCGCGTGGCTACACGGAGGTGTGCGTACCCGACCATCCCCCACTGTGAGGGCGCGCCGGTCTGGGCGAAGCGTGCTGGCTTCCGCCCAGATCGTGCGGGAGAGACTCCTCTACCTAGTCCTGGCCGAGGTGACCGAGGTCGACCTCATTTCCGGCGCGGTCAGGAGCGTCGAGCTGGAAATCCCTCGCCACGACGACGTCCGCCTCCTCGTTTGGGCCGAGGTGACCGAGGTCGACCTCATTCCCAGCGCGATCAGGAGCGTCGAGCTGGAAATCCCTCGCCACGACGACGTCCGCCTCCTCGTTCTGGCCAAGGTGACCGAGGCCTACATCTCGGTCATGTCCTTCGCGGGTTGCGTCAACACGCTCAACGTTCCGTGCCAGATCCACCTGACCCGGAGATCGCGCAGACAGGCCAACAATGGGCGGGGGGATGCAACCGATCATGCACGCCGGCGGAAGTTCCTCTCCGCGAGTCAGGCACGTCACGGCGTGGTCGCTGGCCGGTGTACGATCCCGCAGATGGGTGAAGAGCGAGAGGACGCCGAGAGCCGCCGGCCGGGCCGGATCGAGAGCCGGACGATGGTCGGGCCGCGAGCCCTCGACGTCATCGCGTTCGACTTCGACGGGGTCATTGCCGACACGGTTCTCGACATCGCGACGGCGGCCAACGAGGTCCTCAGCGAGTTCAACCTGCCGGCGGTGCCCGTCTCGGTGGTCCGCTCGCAGATTGGTGGTGGGGTCGAGGCCCTCGTGCGTGGGCTCCTCGCCGGTCACCCGAACCTTCCGCTCGACGTGGCCGCGGCCCGCTTCCGTGACCGGTACGGACGCTGCTTCGACCATCAGACGACGCTGTTTCCGGGCGTCGCCGAGGTCCTCGACCAGCTCGGCTCGGCGGGAATACGGATGGCCATCGCGACGAACAAGGCGGAAGCCCTCACGCAACATCTTGTCGAGCAGCTCGGGGTCGCCCGGCACTTCTTCCTGATCGTCGGGCCCGAAATCGATCGCGCGCCGCAAGCCTGATCCGGAGACGCTGACGAGGATCCTCCAGGCAGCGCACGCGTCGCCGGCTCACGCCATCATGGTGGGCGATACCGCGGCCGACATCAGGTGCGGTCACGCAGCGGGTACGTGGACGTGCGCCGTCACCTACGGTTACGGCGAGGAGATCGAGCTCGCCGACGCCCAGCCCGACTTCACGATCGCCCGCCTCGGCGATCTGCTGGGCCACATGGTCACGCCCGCGCGCCTCGCGTAAGTCAGTCCGCGGCCAGGAGCCCTCCCTCCGCGGCTCGCAGTCGTGGAGCGGCCCGTTCACGCGGGCGCGGGCGACAGGCCCGAGTTCGCGTTTCGCGGCAGTCTCGACGTCGAAGAAGACGCGACGTTCAGGCCAGCGCTCGCGGACCGAGATCGAGCCGAAGCACCAGGCCTGCCCGGTTACCGACCGGGTGCCGGTCAGTCGAGCGAGGCGTTCGCCCGTCGGCGCGGAGGCCGATCCCAGCCGTGCCGCTTCGCCTCCTGGAGGTCAAGGTTCAGGTCGACGCGACGCATCACGACCAACCGGATCGCGGACAGGGGCAGGTGAAGGTCACGCTCCAGGAACCCCCGCTTCACGACGAGGAACTCGCCGACAGCCCGTACGTGACCGATCTGGTATCCGTCGACGTCGTGTACATCCCAGCCCGGCTTCAGGTCCTCGAGCCCGAACGTGCGCTGCGCGTGGCCCGGCGAGGTCTCCGGGAATCGGTAGCGAGCCCAGTAACCGGATGTGCCATTTGTCATGAATCGGCAGTATATACGGGCTGTTTCTGCGTCGGGCGCGGCGGTCCTGCGGTGTGGATCGCCGGCTCTGCCTGTGGTCCATGCAGGAGACCCTCATCGTCGGTGTCACGCGAAGGCATGGGAATGACGTCGGCGGCCCTCCGGAGGAGCCGCCGACGTTGGAGTACCCGTGCCCCGGTGAATTGTTCACGACGGCGTAGGCCGCCCGGCCGACCTCAGGAGCTCGGCACGAACGGTCGAACCGGTCCCGGCCCTGGCGTCTCGCGCTCCTGAGATCGCCCTGTTACAGAGGCACCCTGCCGAGCTTCGTCTTGGGGTTAGGCGTTCAGGGAGCGCTTGATGCTGATGCCGTACTGGTTTGCCATGAGCATGGCGTTGTACAGCGACCTGGCGGTCACCGGGAAGGCGTGGTTGTGGCAGAAGGAACCCTCGGCGGTGTTCTCTTCGCACCACGTGTAGAGTCGCTCCTTGGAGATGTTCTGCATGTTCAGGTCTTCGAAACAGACCGGCAGACCAATCTTCGCCATGAACGTGACGATCCGCTTGGCTTCCTCGGCATCGATGTCCGGGTCCAGCATCAGCTGCGTGACGATGCCGAGGGCGACCTTCTCGCCGTGCAGAGCGCCGTGGGTCTCCTCCAGCGAAGGCAGGCCGTTACCCAGCGTGTGCGCGGTGGCCAGGCCACCGCTCTCCCATCCCAGGCCGGAGAGCAGGACGACCGCCTCGACGAAGCTCTCGAACCGTGGCGTCACGGCTCCGGCTTCCACGGCGATGAGCGCGTCTTCGGCGTTCGCCATGAGGGTCTCGAGGCACAGCTTGGTGAGCGCCATGACGGTATCAGTCGGCGTTCCGCCGGCGCAGGTGGGCTTCCGCGTCTTATAGCTTGCCAGCGCCTCGAGGTGGGTCGCCAGGGCGTCCCCGACACCCGCCTTCAGCATGCGTGGCGGAGCGTTCACGAGGACGCCAGTGTCGGCCAGGATGACATTGGGGCTGACGGGCCACAGGTCGAAGCCCGTCATGACGTGATTGTCGTCATACCAGACGGTACAGGCCGAGGTTGGGGCGTCGTTCGAGGCGACGGTGGGGGCGATGATCACCTTCATCTCGGTGTAGATCGCAACGGCCTTCGCGGCATCCATCACCTTGCCGCCACCCAGACCGACAACGATGTCGCACCCTTCGTCCCTACACGCCTGGGCGATCGCCCGTGCGACTTCCTTCGTGCACTCGCCCGGGAACATGTACTCCACGAATCCCATGCCCGCCGACTCCAGGGCAGGGCCGACCACACCCACCACGGCCTTCTTGGAGTTGGTGTCCCAGATGAGCATCGGCTTCTTGGCGCCCAGCGACGTCACGATGCCCGGCAACTCCTCAAGGGCGCGTTCGCCCTGGAAGTACTTGCCGGGGAAGATCATTGCTTTCATGACGAATCCCTCCGCGTGGTCGCGCTGATCTGCTCACCGCCTGGTCGCGAGTCCGCCTCGGTTCGACGAGGCGATTGACGCCCTGGTGCCAGTCGCTTCCGCGAAGCTGTCCTATCGCCGCATGTCTCCGCGGCGTCGCGGCGCTCCTCGAGTCAGGCCCTGTTCCTGCCGCGATCCCGACGGCGGACCGGAGGACAGGGGAACGGTTGAGACTCACGGGGACGGGTGGGTGTCGTGGCGGAGCCCCCAGCACGTCCTGGCGGTGAGCAATTGTTCATCAGCGAGTGGGTGCTCAGTCACCATGATCGGCAGGTGCCGACCAGCGCCATGGGCCAATCGGACCGTTATCCCCAACCGGATGGCCCAGCACTCTCCCCGGGTCGTCGACACCATCCGCGCCAGCCACGAAGCGCGTCTCGCCGCAGTTCACTCGCGGCCGCGCCAGCCGATCCCTCCCGAACGGCGGCCGTTCCCCTTGCGGTTGGCCGCGGATCCCGCCGCCCACCTCCGGGTTGTGCGCCGAGTCACCTGGCATCGCCGTTGACGCGCTCGCAGGTGGGAGTTCGCAGCCACTAGCCGCGTGGCCGCGTCTCCAGTCGTTCGAGCGCCAGAACCTGCTTCGACACGGGACGCCGACGGCCACTCGGTTGGAAAAGAGGTCCGTTCAGCCCATGGCGTTGGTCCCGCCTGCGGACTATGCCTGAGTACATGTTCACAACTGAGCAGTTGCTCACAACTGGGACTTGAGTACATGCCCGAAGACCTGAGCCCAGACGCGTTCGAGCTGCTTGCGCGGCTTGCTGACCGCTACTACGTCGATGGGCAGACCCAGGTGGAGATTGCCCGGGAATTTGCCCTGTCGCGCCCAAAGGTGCAGCGGCTGCTTGAACAGGCGCGATCCACGCACGTTGTTGAGATCCGCATCGAGGCGCCGCCCTGGCTGAACCTCGACCTGGAGGCGCAGCTCCGCGAGACCTTCCGGCTCTCCGACGCCATCGTCAGCCCGACCCGGATGGATCCGCAGTCGCAGCGGGAAGCGGTGGCCAGGAGCGCGGCGCAGTTCCTGGAGCGCCACCTGGGTGACTCGGCGATCGTAGCCGTTGGACACGGCCGCGACACCGGCGAGGTGCCGCGATTCTTCCGGCCGCGCCAGCGCCTCAACTGCACGTTCGTCAGCGCGATGGGCGGCTCGCCGAGCGTGGACACGCCGACGAACCCGAACGAGATCTGCCAGGCGCTGGCGGAGAATAGCGGTGGGCGCGCCGAGAGCCTCTATGCGCCCGCGTACGTGGAGAGCGCGGAGATGCGCGATCGCCTCCTGGAGCAGGAGACGATCGCCCACACCCTCAGTGTCGCCGCGCAGGCAAGCGTCGCCCTCGTCGGCATCGGTGGGACCGACGACGCATGCACCATGGTGCGCAGCGGCTGCCTCTCCGTGGACGAGATCGCCCACCTTCGCAGCCAGGGGGCGGTCGGCGACGTCCTCGGCAAGTACGTCGACGCGCGGGGCCACCTCATCCTGTCGCCCCACAGCAGCCGGCTGATCACCCTTTCAATCGATCAGCTCATGCGGATCGAGACGGTGATCGCCGTCGTCAGCGAGGTCGAGAAGCCGGAGGCGATCTTCGGGATCCTCCAGGCAGGTGTCGTCGACGTCCTGGTCGTCGACAGACGAACGCCCGCACCGTCCTGGCGCGCGCGTGCGAAGCCGGAATCACAGGCCCCGTACCCCTTCGGCGCTCAGCGTCGCACCAGCCATGACCCGTGAAACCACGCGGCGACAGCAGGTCCGTCCGAGCCATCGGCGCCCAGGCGCGACACGTTGCAGCCGTGAGGCAGACAGCCGCGTCCCGCCTATGAGTTGAGGCGTGCCTTTGGCGAATCACATGAACCCGCTTGTGCGGACCGTGGATGACGGGGGATCTAGCTCCGGCCCAGCCCAGCCCAGGGCAGCGGAGAGGTGTGGAGGCTTGAAATGACGTTCGATACTATGTGGCTTGCCGCCGCGTTCGGAGGAGGGCTGCTCGGTGCTGCCCTCGGTGGCCTGCCCGTCTTCATTCTGTGCGGTTTCGCTGCGCTGATGGGTGTCGCAATCGCCCTGGCGGCCCCCGCTTCCGCCTTCGACAGTCTGGTCACCTGGGGTCCGATCCTCGGCCCGCAGATCTCATTCGCCGGCGGTGCGGCCGCGGCCGTGTACGCGCAGCGCATTGGCAAGCTTGGCAGCGGTCGCGACATCGCGGCAGGGCTGATGGGCCTCAACCGGCCCGACGTGCTCCTCGTCGGTGGGCTGTTCGGCGCGCTCGGCTACGTGCTCTGGTGGGCATTCGCGCAGCTGCCCCTGATCGGCGGCATGGGTGCGACCAACCCGATCGCGCTTTCGATCGTCGTCAACGCGATCATCGCCCGCGTCGCCTTCGGCAAGACCGGGGTGTTCGGCAAGGTCCGGGCCGGCGACAACCGCTGGCTGGCGAGCGATGTCGCGAGCTGGCTTCCGTGGCAGAACGACCCGAAGCAGCTTGTGCTGCTCGGTCTCGGTGGCGGCCTGGCCGTCTCCTGGCTCGTGGTCCAGGCTCCGGCCCTCGCGGTCGTCGGATTCGGCATCGCCACGATGGGCCTGGTCTTCCTGCAGTACGGGACCAAGGTCCCGGTCTGGCACCACATCGCCCTGGCCTCCGGGCAGGTGATCGTCGTCGCGGGAGGCGACATGTGGTGGGGCGTGACCTTCGCCCTGATGGCCGCCTTCATCGGCGAGTTCTGGGCGTGCGTGTTCACAGCGCATGGCGACAGCCACATCGATCCGCCGTCGGCCTCCCTGGCGACCACCTTCACGATCATGGCCGTCTTCAACTACTTCGGCGCGTTCACGTTGACGGGCGCCCCTGTCGTCGTGATCGCTGTCGTAGTCGCCGCGGCGGGCTTCGGCCTGTTCACCTTCCTGCAGCGCCGCCCGAATGCGGCCGTTGCCGTCGCCTCTTCCGCAGCCGTCTGACCGTCCCGCTGCGAGATCCAACGCGCCGCTCCTCGGACCATGGGTGGCCGAGGAGCGGCAGCAACCAGCGTGCGCGAAGGCCGGACGAAACGCCGGCCGCAAGGAGTCTCTAGATGGTTGATCTGTCGCGGATGGACAAGCACCAGGTCGCACGGCTCTTCGACTACTCCGTGCTTCCGAAGAACACCCAGGAAGCCGACATCCGCAAGGGATGCGCGGTTACCCGGGAGTACGAGTTCGCGGCGTTCTACAGCGCGTCCGCCTACTGGACACCCGTCGTCGCGGAGGAGCTCGCCGGGTATCCCGACATCGAGATCGGGACGGGAATCAGCTTCGCCTGGGGTGCGGCGCCGTCGTCGGTCAAGGCGTTTGAGACGGAGGACGCCGTCCGCCGCGGATGCACCGCGGTCGACCTCGTGACGAATGTCGGCGCGCTCAAAGACCGCAAGTACGACGTCATCCTCGAGGAGTTCACCTCGTTCGTGGCGGCCGCCGGCAAAGCCGTGACCAAATGCATCCTCGAGGTCTGCTTCCTGACCGACGAGGAGATTGCGACTGGCTGCAAGCTGATCGCAGAGGCCGGCATCCAGTATGCGAAGACCTCATCCGGCCAGTTCGAAGGTCCGAGCCTCGAGCAGTTTCTCGTCATGAAGGACGCGCTGAAGGGCACCGACGTCAAGTTGAAAGTTGCCGGCGTGAAGTTCCCGCGCCCGCAGAACGCCTACGTCTTCCTGATGGCCGGAGCCGACCGGCTCGGCACGCGTGACGCGCCCGCCATCGTCAACGCTCTCGATCAGATGCGGGAGCTCGGGATCGTCCCGAAGCTCGAGCTCGTCACGGCCTGACCCGTTGCCCGGAGACGGGCACGAGCCCGTGCGACATAAAGGAACGACCGCGCGCAGACGGTCGGAAGAAGCGGCGCCGGGTGGCCCGAACCCACTCCGGGTGGGTCGTCCGGCGCCTCGTGACATCACAAGGAGTGCATGGTGACGAAGTACCTGGCCGGTGTTGACGTCGGCACGACCGGCGCGCGCTGCATCATCTTCGACCTCAACGGGAACGCGGTCGGCGACGACTACCGCGAGTACGGCGCCACCTATCCCCATCCGGGATGGGTCGAGCAGGACGCCGACGAGCTCGTGGCGCAGACGATGGAGGCTTGCCGCGCGGCAATCGCCAAGTCGGGCATCGAGCCCAAGGAGATCGCGTCCGTCGGCTTCTCCACCCAGCGGTCCGTCACCATCCCGATCGACAAGAACGGCCGGATGGTCCGCCCCCTTCTCGGCTGGCAGGACGCCCGCACCGGTGCGGAAGTCGCCGACATGCAGGCCCTGATCGACGGCCAGGACTACTACAACACCAGCGGGATGCCGATGGGCACGACCTGGCTCATCTCCAAGGTCCTCTGGATGCGCAAGAACGAGCCGGAGCTCTACGCCAAGACCGACCGGTTCATCCAGGTCCAGGACCTCGTCCTGAAGGCTTTTGGCGCCGACACCTACCACACTGACGCCCCCGACATGGCCTTCTACGGCACGTGGGACATCGGCAAGGTCGAGTGGAGCGAGCGTCTCTGCGAGCTGTTCGGCGTTCGGCCCGAGATGTTCGGTACGCCGACCCCGGCCGGCACGCAGGTCGCGACGATCAGCCCGGCCCTGGCAGAGAAGACCGGCTTCGCGGTCGGGACGCCCGTCTGCGTGGGTGCCGGCGACCAGAACTGCGGCGTGGTTGGCATGGGGTCAATCAAGCCCGGCATGGCCACGGTCACGCTCGGGACCGCGGGCCTGGCGATCGTCTCCCTGGCGAAGCCGATCGAGGGCATCGGCGGCCTGATGATCACGAACCATGCCGTCGAGGGCATGTGGGAGGCCGAGGGCCTCACGAACGCCGCGGCGAGCTCGTACCGCTGGTTCCGGGACACGGTCGGGACGCTCGAGAAGGAAGCCGCCAGCCATAACGGCCGCTCGGCATACGAGTATCTCAACGACCTGGCCGAGGCGGCCGGACCCGGGAGCAAGGGCCTCCTCTACCTGCCATTCCTCGCCACGGCGGCCACGCCGCGCTGGAACGCGAACGCCCGCTCAGCGTTCATCGGGATGTCGTTCGCCCATGGTCGCGGCGAGCTCGCTCGCTCCGTGATGGAGGGGGTCGTGCTCGAGATCCGCGACATCATGCAGTCGTGGTATCGAGCCGGCGTCGAAGTCGACGTGCTTCGCCTCGGCGGCGGCGCAACGAAGTCGAAGCTCTGGAACCAGATCCAGGCCGACGTCTACGGCAAGCCCGTTCAGACCCTCAAGGTCGGGGAGTCGACCGCGCTCGGAGCTGCCCTGCTGGGCGGCGTCGGGGCCGGCGTCTTCACCTCGATCGCCGAGGGCGTCGATCAGCTCGTGGCGGTCACGGGCCAGATCGAGCCGAATCCCGCCAACCACGCCATCTACGAGGAGATGTACGTGGCGTACGTGAAGGCATATGAGGCGCTCGCGGACAGCGGCACGTTCGACGAGCTCGCCGGCATCCAGGCCCACTGAGCCAGCGAGGCCGAGACGGACCCGGACACCGAGGAGGCGTCCGGGTCCGTCTCGCACCGATGGAGCAGCGAAGGAGTGGCGATGCGCGCTTCCACCCTGGCTCTGGTTAGGGACGCGCAGGTCAAGGGATACGCGATACCTGCTTTCAACGTCGTTGATGCCCTCAGCCTGCGCGCGGTTGTCGAGGCGGCCGACGTTGCCCGGTCCCCCGTCATCATTCAGGCGTCCCTGAAAACGGCGAAGTCGGTGGGCGTGGAGCTGCTCACCCAATTGTTCGACGCGGCTGTCGCCTGCGTCACGGTTCCCGTCGCCCTGCACCTCGACCATTGTCCAGACGCATCGATGATCGACGAGGTCGTGACCGCTCGATGGTCCTCGGTTCTCTTTGACGCCTCGCACATGGACCTCGACGACGCGGTCCGCGGTACGGCGGCTATCTGCGAGCTGGCGCACGCCGCGGGAGTCGACGTCGAGACCGAGATCGAAAACATCGTCGGGGTCGAGGACGGCGTCGGTTCCGACGCAATTGGCCATGCATATACCGCCGAGCAGGTCGCCGAGGCCGCTCGGGCCTCCGACGCGGACCTGATCGCTCCGCAGCTCGGAACGGCGCACGGTGAGTACAAGGGCCGTCCTCATCTCCTACCCGAGCGTGTCCGCGAGCTCAGAACCATCACCGACAAGCCGATCGTGCTTCACGGTGGCACGGGGCTTACCGAGCGAGAGTTCCGGACTTTCATCGCGGCCGGGATCTCGAAGATCAACATCTCGACCGCGGTCAAGCAGTCCTATATGCAGTCGTCCTACGAGTTCCTGAAGATCGCGGACGAGCGGAACGAATGGGATCCGGCGTCGATGTTCCGGTCGGTCCAGGGGGCCATCGGCGCCACGGTGTCCGAGTTCTTCGACATCTTCGGCTCGGCCGGCCGCATACCGACCCGGGGTACGTGAGCGGTGGCTGGTGCCCTGATCCTCGAATGCGCCGGCGTCGTCGCAGAAACAGAAACGCGAGGGCCATGGCGGCCGGCGATCGGTCCGGCTGCTGAACGGGACCGTCCACTGTCCATAGACCTCCGACTCGGAGGTCGCGCTGGAGACGAAGATGTTGACCGTCAACTGCAACTCCACTGGAGAAGGCGCAGCTGTCATTCGCTACACGCTGGGCCAGCTCGGAGTCGGACCGGCGCGGGGAGACGTGGACGACGTGGCGCGGGTGGCGCACTTGGGCCTGGCGGCCGAAGACGCTCGCTTCCTGCAGACGGCGGCGGCCGCCATTGGTGTCACCGCCCGGTTCCGTGACGTCGTCTCGACCTTCAGGACGCCTGCCGGCGAAACGCCCGCGGGTTTCCGGGTCGAGGCTTCATTGATGGCGGACGGGCTCCTGCTGATTGACCTGGTGCGGGACATCTCGTATGACCGCAACGGGGTGCGGCGGCCGACGGCCGTGGTGTACTCAGCGGACACGGCAAACCCCTACGAGGTGGCACCCATCGCGCCGCTCCTGGGGAACCTGACGTGCAACCCGGGCATCGTCTACGACCTGTTCATCAACAACCCATGCGCGAACGTCGGGCACAAGTTCAATACGCTCGAAGAGGTGATGTCCGAGCTGGGCAACATCCTCGGTCCCGGGTGCGATGTCTCCGTCGAGATCGAGAACCCGTTTGAGCCGGACTTCAACCGGATCCTGGACGCGATCGCGCCGTTCGAGGCGATCCTGTCGCCATACCGGCTCGTGGTGAAGGTCCCGCACATGGGCCCGGTGAACGCGGAGAATGTCAACGAGCTGCTGACCGGCGAGAAGCGCCTCGAGGCCTGGTACGCCACTCCGTCGACCCAGGACGCATTTCGATCCCACAACCTCGCGCTGAAGCTACGCGAGCACGGTTACCGCGTGAACTACACGCTGATGTTCGAGCCGTACCAGACGGCCCTCGCGCTCCAGGCGAAGCCCTACTTCATCAACAGCTTCATTCGCCACCGACTGATCCAGTCCCAACAAATCGCCGCGCTGCTCGAGTTCTACCGCTCGAGCCGGGACAAGGCACACCTGGTGGTGCTGCGCGAGTACCTGATGGCTACCGATCATCTGAGCGTCGGCGGACCGATCCACGACCTGGTCGACGTCCTCCACTATGCCGAGGATCTGCTGGCGTACCGCAAATTCCACGAAGCCGAAGGTCGCGACGGACTCGACGGCGTTCGACACAACCTCCGCGTCCTCAGGCATGCCGGCCTGCCGGACACACGCCTGATCGTCTGCAGCATGGAAGGCTCGAACAACTACCCGGACCTCGACAAGCTCGTGGTCGAGCCCGAGTTCGCCGACGTCATCGACCGCCTGGTCATCACGGCCGAGCCGAACTATCTCGCCAGGTTCACGTCGACCAACCAGGTCGTCAGCTACCAGCGGCGCTTCATGGCCGCGGCAGCGACCGCCCAGGTTCCCGTCGCGTCCGCCTGACCCGGCTGTCCTGGACCGGAGTGCAACCCATGTCAGCGCTAGGCGGGAGATCAAGATGATCATCGGCTTTGGGTGTGACCCGAACGCGACCGAGCTGAAACTGGTCCTCATGGCATTCGCTCGAGAACTTGGGCATGAGGTGCTCGACTACGGGTCCGATGACCCGATCTACCCGCACACCGCGATCAAGGTCGCTCACGAGGTGGTCGCCGGACGGGTCGACCGGGGGGTAGTCCTATGTGGGACGGGAATCGGGGTCTCGATCGCCGCCAACAAAGTTGCGGGGGCCTACTGCGCACTGCTTGGTGACGTCTACCAGGCCCAACGCGCCCAACTGAGCAACAACGCGAACATGATCGCGATGGGTGCCCAGGTGGTCGGCGTCGAGGTGGCGAAATGCCTCCTCGCCGAGTACCTGGGTCACAGCTTCGACCCAGCCTCGAGGAGCGCGCCCAAGGTCGCCGCGATTTACGAGTACGAATTGAGCCAGGCGCGGTGAGCCTTACGACTCCAGAGCTCGCCCTTACCGCGGCCAGGGCGCGACGGCTGGTGCTTCGCATGATCGAGGCAGGCCGCTCGGGTCACGTTGGCGGCGCCATGTCGGCGATCGACATCGTGACCGCGCTCTACTTCGACGAGCTCTCCATCGACCCCGCAAACCCGTTGGCGCCTGGCCGCGACCGCTTTGTACTCTCGGCGGGCCACAAGGCCATGGCCCAGTACGCCGTGCTCGCGCTCGCGGGTTTCTTCCCCGTCGAGATCCTGGACACGTACGGTTCCCTCGAGAAGTCCAGTCCCAGGTCACCCGGACATGCACAAGCTTCCCGGCATCGAGGCGAACACCGGAGCCCTGGGCCACGGGCTTGCGATCGCATGTGGCATGGCCCTCGGAGCCCGGCTCGACCGGAGCGCACGCTCGCGTGTTCGTCGTGATGGGCGACGGCGAGCTCCCGGAGGGGTCCAACTGGGAGGGCGCCGCGATTGCCGCCCACCACGGGCTCGACAACATCGTGGTGTTCGTCGACGCGAACGGGCTGCAGATCAGCGGTACGCACGCGCGACGTCATGAACATGGCGCCGATCGCCCGGAAGTTCCGCGCCTTCGGGTGGGCAGTGGACGAGATCGACGGCAACGACATGTCGCAGATCGTCGAGGTTCTTGCGCGTGTTCCCCTCGCCGCCGGCAAGCCCACCGCGTTCGTCGCGCATACCGTGAAGGCCAAGGGCATCTCATCCCTCGAGGGCCTGGGGGAATCGCACTACTGGAAGCCGACTCAGGCGGAGCTGACGGCGGCGATCCTGGAGGCCGACGAGCGGGTCGTGGCGCTGCAGTTGGAGGCTGCGCGATGATCGGCGAACCGTACGACCCGCGCAAGACGTTCGGGGCTGCCGTCACGCGGGAGGCCGAGCTCGACGAGAGGATCCTCGTCCTGTCGGCGGACAGCGGAGGGTCGTCGGGGCTTGGCGAATTCCAGCGGAAGTTCCCCGACCGGTACCTGGAGTTCGGGATCCAGGAGCAGGGCACCACCGGCGTGGCCGCCGGCCTTGCCATCATGGGCAAGATCCCCATCTTCTGCGCGATCGCCCCGTTCGTGACCTGCCGCAACTTCGAGCAGTTCCGCAACGACCTGGGCTACATGAACCAGAACGTCAAGATCGTGGGCAGGAACGGTGGGTTCACCTACGCCGACCTCGGGATCGACGCACCACTCGCTCGAGGACTACGCACTCATGCGGATGATCCCGGGGGTGACCGTGCTGGCCCCCCAGGACGCCGGGGAGATCCGCGGTGCGGTCCATGCCATGTTGCAGCTCAAGGGCCCCGTGTACATGCGGATCGGCAACGGCCCTGTCCCGCAGCTCTTCCCCGATGACGACTTCGTGATCGGGAAGGGCAGGCGCGTGCGCGAGGGCTACGACGTCACGGTGATCTCTACCGGGTACACCACCGTCGCGGTGATCGAGGCCGTCGACGCTTTGATCGCACGAGGTATGGGAATCGACCTTCTTTGCCTCGGGACCGTCACGCCCCTTGATGAGGAGCTCATCGTGGAGTCGGCCCATCGCACGGGGCAGGTCATCACGGTGGAGGAGCACTACCCGCTCGGCGGCCTCGGGGGCGCGGTCGCTGAGCTCCTCAGCGGGAGGTTGCCCGTTGTCATCGACCGGGTGGCTGTGCCGCACGAGTACGTGACCACGGGACCGTACGCGGAGATCCTCCAGAGCTACGGTCTCGACGCCGCCGGGCTGGAACTCAAGATCCAGGAGCTCGTCGGCTAGCGTCCTGGGGCCCCTTCCCGAAGAGGAGACGCGGCCGCGGGTGCTCTCACGGGGTCGGTCTTGCGATTCGTCCCGATCGACGCCCCCTCGATCGAGGGGAGGCGTCCGCGAGTCCGTTGGTCCCGGGCACGTCCGGACAATTCCTTGACGCTATGTTGACGGTTGGGGAGCCGTACTCCGATCTACACTCGCAGGTAAGTCGCATCCCGGCCGCAACGTTTTCCGGCGCGCCCGCCAGCACCAACTTGCCGGCGCTCCGACGGAGGGTGCTCACGTGCCAGTTGTGCCGACGAGGCAGATACTCGATCGCGCGTTCGCCGGGGGGTACGGTGTGGCGGCCATCAACGTCATCAACGACCTCTCGATGGAAGCGGTTCTGGCCGCCGCCGAGGAGCTCAATGCCCCGGTCATCGTCCAGACCTCGCCCAAGCACGTGATGATGACCGGCCTTGACGCGATGTACGCGATGTGGCTCGCATACACGAAGGACGTGCGCGTCCCGGTCGCGCTCCACCTGGACCACTGCCCCGAGCGGGACATGATCAGCGCCTGCCTGGCGAAGGGCTGGAGCTCGGTCCTCTTCGACGCCAGCAAGCTCTCCGTCGAGGAGAACCAGCGGCAGTGCATCGAGGTCGTCGCCGAGGCCCGCCGCTACGGTGCCGACGTCGAGGGCGAGATCGAGGGCTTCAAGCGAACCGAGGAGATGACCGGCGACGAGGCACAGCACGTGCAGAGCCTCGAGACGGTCGTCGAGTTCGTGCGCGCCACCGGCGTCGACGTCTTCGCGCCGGCGATCGGCAACGCCCACGGCACGTACACAGACGGCGCCCACGCTCGACGCCCAGCGGGTGAGCGACATCGTGGCGGCAACCGGCAAGCCCGTCGCCCTCCACGGCGGGACGGGCATGAGCGCCGAGCAGTTCAGCGACCTGATCGGGCGCGGCTGCGCCAAGGTGAACATCTCCACGGCCCTGAAGATCGCGTTCATGAAGTCCGGCTTCGACTTCATGACGGAGCACCCGGGCGACTACGATCCGCCGAGGCTCTTCGCGGCCCAGCGGACCGCCGTCATGGAGATGGCGAAGTACCACATCCGCCTCTTCGGGAGCGAGGGCAAGGCGTGGTGAGCGCGCTCGTCTTCGACTGCGACGGCGTGCTCGCCGACACGGAGCGCCACGGCCACCTGCCCGCCTTCAACCAGACCTTCCGGGAGTTCGGGCTGCCGGTGCAGTGGTCGGTCGAGGAATACGGCCGGCGCCTCAGGATCGGCGGCGGCAAGGAGCGCATGGCCAGCCTGCTCACGCCGGAGTTCGTGGCCGCGGCCGGCCTGCCCACGGACCCCGACGCGCAGGCCGCCGAGATCGCGAAGTGGCACAAGCGCAAGACGGCCATCTACACGGAGATGGTGGCGGAGGGCAAGCTTCCGCCGCGGCCCGGGATCCGCCGCGTGATCACGGCCGCCCAGGACGCGGGCTGGAAGCTGGGCGTCGCGTCGACCTCGGCCGAGGCCGCGGTCCACGCCATCCTCGACTACGCGGTCGGCCCCGAACGGGCTGCCCGCTTCGACGTCTTCCTCGCCGGCGACTGCGTTCCGCGCAAGAAGCCGGCGCCCGACATCTATCTCCTCGCGCTCGAGAAGCTCGGCGTCGGCCCGGCCGAGGTGCTCGTGGTCGAGGACTCGCGAAATGGCCTCGAGGCAGCCGCGGCGGCCGGCCTGCGCTGTCTCGTCACGGTCAACGGCTACACGGAGAACGAGGACTTCCGCGAGGCGATCCTCGTCGTGTCGTCGCTCGGCGACCCCGACGGGGAGACCACCACGCTCCTGGCCAACCGCTCGGCCGCCAATCCCGGCGCATACGTGGCGCTCGCCGACCTGGAGGCCTGCCTGGCCTCGTAGCGCTCCCGGCAGCCCGCACCCAACCCAGAAGGGAGGCTCGCATGGCACAAGCGTCGATCGACGATCTCGACCTCGTCCTCATGACGATGGCGAAGACGATCGTCGACAACGCGGACTACTTCGCGCACCTGGACTCGATCGTCGGGGACGGCGATTTCGGGTACTCGCTCCGGAACGGCTGGGAGGTCGTCCTCAGCGACTACGACGGATTCGACCATTCCAGCGCGGGAGCGCTCCTCAAGAAGGTCGGCCTCACGCTGACCAGCAAGGTCGGCGGCGTCAGCGGACCGATCTGGGGCACCGCATTCCTTCGCGCCGGCGTTGCCGCGGGCGACAGGACGGAGCTCGCGCCCGAGGACGTGATCGCGATCCTGCGAGCAGCCATCACCGGGATCATGGCCCGCGGCGGAGCGTCGCTCGGCGAGAAGACCTTGCTCGACGCGCTCGTCCCGGCCACCGACAGCCTCGAGGCGGCGATCGGCGACCCGGCGCTCCAGGGCGACCACGCGGCGGCCGCGCTCCAGCGAGCCGCCGACGTGGCCGTGAAGGCGGCCGAGGAGACGAAGGGCATGCTCGCGATGCGCGGCCGCGCCGCGTACACGGGCGAACGGAGCATCGGCTCCGTCGATGCCGGCGCAACGGCGATCGGCGTGATTCTCCAGGCAGTCAGCGCCGCTTGGCGCGAGAAGCACGGGAAGTGAGGCAGAGCGCGTGAAGAAGTTCCTGAACGATCCGAAGCAGTTCGTCCCCGAGTTCCTGGAGGGCATCCAGCTCGCCAGCGACGGCGCACTCAAGTACGAGCCGAAGTACAACCTGATCTACCGCGCGGACGCTCCGAGCGACAACAAGGTCTCGATCATCCAGGGCTCAGGCTCGGGCCACGAGCCGGCGCACACGATGATCGTCGGCAAGGGCATGCTCGACGCCGCCTGCCCGGGCGACGTCTTCGCCGGACCGCCGGTCGACTTCGTGGTCGAGACCTCGAAGCTCATGAACTCGAAGAAGGGCATCCTCCACATCGTCAACAACTACACCGGCGACAGGGCCGCGTTCGAGATGGGCCGCGAGCTCTGCGAGGCCGAGGGTCTGCGGATCGAGACCCTGCTCGTCAACGACGATGTGGCCGTCAAGGACTCGACCTGGACCGTTGGCCGGCGCGGCGTCGCGGGCAACTTCTTCGTGATCAAGGCCGTCGGGGCAGCCGCCGAGAAGGGCGCCGACCTCGACGAGCTCATGCGCATCGGGAACAAGGTCGTCGCCAACGTCCGCACGATGGGCATCGCGCTCAGCTCGTGCACGCCGCCGACCCGCGGCACGCCGCTCTTCGAGATCGCCGAGGACGAGATGGAAGTCGGCATCGGGATCCACGGGGAGCCCGGCCGGCAGCGGACGAAGCTGGTCCCCGCGACCGAGATCGTGGACCTGCTCCTCAACGCGATCGTCCCCGACCTGCCGTTCAAGGACGGCGACGAGGTCGCCCTCATGATCAACGGCCTGGGCGGCACCACGATCGCCGAGCTCTACCTCCTCTACGGCATTGCCCACAAGAAGCTGGCCGCGAAGGGCATCAAGGTCTTCCGCAGCTACGTCGGCGAGTACTGCACCTCGCTCGAGATGGCCGGCGCGCACATCTCGATCCTCAAGGTGGATGACGAGATCAAGGACCTGCTCCTCGCCCCGGCGGACGTGTCGTACCGCGTCTTCTGATCCCGGCAGATCGAAGGGGCCGGCCCGGCGGCCGGCCCCTTCGCCGTTCGTTCGCGCTACCACGTCCCGGCGGGGCGCCGGACCGGATCGCGGCCCAGCTGCCCGGCGGGAAGATGCGCTTCCAGGCAGACCACCCCGGCAGGGCCCACCACGGCGTCGTGGTCCACGCCGGCCGGCAGCTCCAGTCGATCGCCGGCGTCGAGCGGAATCGTGCCGGCACGTCTGGGGAGCCCGAACGTGATCGAGCCCTGGACGCAGACGATGACCTTGTCGTAGCCGTGCCGGTGGGCCGCATACACGTCGCCCGGTCCGTTCCGCCACGTACCCGGCGCGAGGCTCTCGGCGCGCAGGCGCGCCGAGAGGTCCGGCTCCCCCATCGCCGTGCCGCTCCTAGGCGACCGAGACGCCGATCACGTGCCCGACGAGGTACGTGATGGCTGCCGCCGCCGCGCCCAGGCCCACCTGGCGGAAGCCCGAGAAGAGCAGGCTGCGGCCGGTCAGGAGGCTGACCAGCGACCCCACCAGGAACAGGGCCGCGAGGCTCGCCACGAAGCTCGTCACGAAGATGACCGTGCCACCGCCAAACAGGTACGGGATCACGGGCACGATCGCACCGAGGCAGAAAGCCAGGAAGGATCCCCCGGCGGCCGCCCACGGCGAGCCGAGCTGCTTCGGATCGAGGCCGAGCTCCTCGCGGACCATCGTGTCGAGCGCGGTCGCCGGATCCTCGAAGACCTTGTCCGCGATGTGGCGCGCGTCCACCTCCGGGATCCCCTTGGTCACGTAGATCGCGACGAGCTCCTCCTTCTCCTCCTCCGGGATCGCCTCGAGCTCCGCTCGCTCCAGCGCGATCTGGCGCTGGAGCACCTCGCGCTGCGACTGGACGGAGATGTACTCGCCGGCGGCCATGCTCGCCGCGCCGGCAAGGAGGCCAGCGATGCCCGACAGGAGGATGAACTTGGTCTGGTCCGTGGCGCCGGCGATGCCCATCACGAGCGAGAGGTTGCTCACCAGCCCGTCGCTGGCCCCGAAGACGACCGCCCGGAGCGTTCCCGCGCCGCCGCGGTGCCAGCGCTCCGCGCGCGCGATCTCGTCCGGCGTCCGCGCGACGCGAGCGCGGCGGACATCGTCGACGCTGGTCGCCGCCGCCATCCCGGCACCCGACGGCGCCGCGGGGACCGGCGTCGGGGTCACCTCCCCGCCGGTGGGTGCCGTCCCGGCCGCCGGGTCCGCCCGGAGCTGCTCCCACATCTCGGCATGCGCGCGCTCATCGGCGGCGATCGCCTCCGCCTCGCGCGATGGGGGCCGGCTGGCGTAGATCCGCTCTTCCTCGCCCTCCAGGCCGACCACGAGGTCGTGGACCGCGTTCGTCCCGAAGAGTCGGGCGAGCAGGATGATGAAGCGGACCCGGGCCCTCGGCCGGGCCGGCGGCGGGACCTCCGCACCAAGGGTCCGCAGGCGGTCGGCCCAGATGCCGGCGTGGCGCCGCTCGTTGCCCGCGATGATCCGGAAGGTCTCGGCGCGCCGGGGGTCCTTCTCGATCGCGCTCAGGGCCTCGTAGAGCGCCAGCGCATCCTGTTCCAGGCGCAGGTTGGCGAGGCTTTCGGCGTGGTCCGCGGGGCGCGGGGCGACGGGTGGGTTCATGGCGGCATCGTACCAATGGCCCGCTGGCGCGGTGGGGCTCCGTGCTATCGTCGCGCCCGGACGCCGCGACGAAATGCGCGCGACGGCACAGGGGGAGCTTCGGGCCGTGACGACGCGAGCCATCCGATACCTCGCCGCGGCGGACGTCATCGCGTGCATGCCCTCGCTGGCGGATCGGCTCCGGCTGGCCGAGCGAACGCTGATCGGCCTCGCGACCGGCGCCCAGCTGCCCGCCAAGATCGGGGTCCACCCGCGCCCGGCCGACAGCTTCGTCCACGCCATGCCCGCCCACCTGCGCGGCGAGGCCGAGGACGGGTCGGAGGACCTCATCGGCATGAAGTGGATCGCCGGGTTCCCCGCCAACGGCCTGGCCGGCCTGCCCGCCCTCCACGGCCTGGTGGTGGTCAACGACCCGCGGACGGGCATCCCGCTCGCCATCCTGGACGGCGGCCCGATCACCTCCCAGCGCACGGCCGCGGTCTCCGGCGTCGCCATCGGCCGGTGGTCACCACCCGTGGCCGGCCGGCCGCCCCGCGCAGCGATCATCGGGGCCGGCGCCCAGGGACGCGCCCACGTCCCGGTGCTCGGACACCTGCTGCCCGGCGTCGACCTCGCGATCCACGACCGGCTGCCCGAGCGAGCGGCCGCGCTTGCGGCCGAGGCGACGGGAGTCCCGGGCATCGGCGCCGCCCGCGCGATCCGCGACCCGCGCGCCGCCGTCGCGGAGGCGGACGTCGTCGTGACGTGCGTCTCCTTCGGCCCGGTCCGCCAGGTGATGGACTCCGGCTGGTTCGCGCCTGGCGCGCTCATCGTGGCGGTCGACTACGCCACCTCGGTCGCGGCGGACGTGCCGGTGAACGCCGCCCTCTTCCTCACCGACGAGCGTGGCCAGCTCATCGCGAACCGGGACGCGGGGCTCTTCGACGGCTACCCGGATCCGGACGCCACGCTCGGTGAGGCAATCCTGGCCGGGACGCCGCGTCCGGCGAGCGGGCGCGTCCTCGTCACGCACCTCGGCGTCGGCCTGGCCGACCTGGTCTTCGCGGACGCGATCCTGCGCGCGGCGGAGGTCCGCGGGGCCGGCACGCTCCTGCCCGGGTAGGGCACACTTCGACGCACCGTGGTACCCGCTGGGGGACACGGCCCGGCGTTCCAGGGAGGGAGTGGTGCGCATCCTCGGTCGCCTGCTGGCGGGCCTGCTCATCGTGGTGCTCATCGCGCTCGTCGCCGCCGGCGGCCTGCTCGCGTGGGTGGGCGCCCGCGCCCTGCCCCAGGCCACCGGCACGCTGCGGGTCGCCGGGCTTGCCGCGCCGGTCACGGTCTACCGCGACGCGGCCGGGATCGCCCAGATCGTGGCCGACTCCCCGGACGACCTCTTCTTCGCGCAGGGGTTCGTCCACGCATCGGAGCGGATGTGGCAGATGGAGGTCTTCCGGCACATCGGGAGCGGCCGGCTCGCGGAGCTGTTCGGGAAGAGCCAGCTGGACACGGACCGGTTGATCAGGACGCTGGGCTGGCGACAGGCGGCGGAGCGCGACCTGGCGGCGGCCCCGGATGACGTCCGGCGCGCGCTCGACCGGTACGCCGCGGGTGTCAACGCGTGGATCGCCGGGCAGCAGGGCAGGATGCCGCTGGCGTTCGTGGTCGCGGGCCTCCAGGCGGGAGCCGGCGCCGGCCTCGGCGGCTATACCCCGGAGCCGTGGCAGCCCATCGACTCGGTGGTGTTCGGCAAGCTCCAGGCCTGGAGCCTGGGAGGGAACCTCCGTGCCGAGATCTTCCGCGTCCTGAGCGACGCCCGGCTCGGCAGCCCGGCCCTGACCGACGTGCTGGCGCCGGCGCTCGGGACGGACGGCCCGGTGACCGTGCCCACGGGCGCTGCCGGGTCGTTCGGGGCGGGCTCGAAGCTGCCGCTCGCGACCGGCGGCGGCCTGACCGTGAGCTTCGGCCCAACGCTGGGCACCGGAAGCGCCGCGGGCGCCGGGAGCGCCGCGGCCGCCGCCGTAGCGTCGACCCCGAGCCCCGCGGCCGTCGCCGGCCTCCTCCGCATCGACGCGGTCGCATCCGGGATCGGGGAGCTCGCCGGGCTCGACACGTCCGACACCGCGTTCGGCCACCCGGGCGATCGGCTCCAACGACTGGGTCGTGGCGCCGTCGAAGAGCGCGAGCGGCCACGCGCTGCTCGCGAACGACCCCCACCTCGGGATCCAGATGCCCAGCATCTGGTACATGAACGGGCTGCGCTGCCGGACCGTCTCGGCCGCCTGCCCGTTCGACGTGCAGGGCGTCAGCTTCCCGGGCGTTCCGGCCGTGATCCTGGGCCACAACGCGAAGATCGCGTGGGGCGCAACGAACGTTGGCCCGGACGTCGAGGACCTCTTCGTGGAGACGCCCGATCCGAAGAACGCCGCGAACTACCTGTACAAGGGGGCGTCGCTGCCGTATACGACCCGCCAGGAGACGATCAAGGTCGCGGGCGGCGATGCGGTCACGATCACCGTCCGCGAGACCATCCACGGACCTATCCTCTCGGACGTCGACGACGACCTGAAGGCGACCGGCACGCTGTACGCGCTGCGGTGGGCCGGGACGGCGGCGCCTGACGGGCTGCTCGAGTCGTTCTTCCGCCTCGACACGGCCGGATCGTTCGACGAGTTCCGGGCCGCGCTGCGGACCTACGGGGCGCCGTCGCAGAACTTCGTCTACGCCGACGTCGCGGGGAACATCGGGTACCAGGTGCCGGGCCACATCCCCACCCGACCCAAGGGCGACCTGGGTGATCGCCCGGTCGACGGTGCCTCCGGCGCCCATGACTGGACCGGCTGGATCCCGTTCGACGACCTGCCGGGCTCGCTCAACCCGCCGGACGGCATCATCGTCACCGCCAACAACGCCGCCGTGGACGCCCGCTACCCGTACCTGATCGGGCGCGAATGGGACCCGGGCTGGCGCGCCACGCGGATCCGGCAGCTCCTCGACGAGGCGGTCAAGCGCGGCGGCGTCACGCGTGACGATCTCTCTGCGATCCAGACCGACACGCGCCTGCTGCGCGCCGATGCGGTCATCCCGGCGCTCCTCGCCGCACGTCCGACGAGCGCGGACGGCAGGCTGGTCCAGGACCTGATCCGATCGTGGGATCGGCGCTGCGACCTCGACAGCCGCGGTTGCAGCGCCTACGAGGTGGCCGAATGGCGCCTGATGCGGTCGATCTACGACCCCTGGCTCGGCGTCCTTGCGCCGCGCTACGTCGGCTCCCCGCATTCCAGGGTCGCGCTGCGCGCCCTTCTCGCGAACCCCGGCGCGGTCTTCTGGGACGACCCGAACACGACCGCCGTCGAGACGCTCGAGGAGCGGGTCGCGGGCGCACTCGACGCGGCGGGCAGCGAGCTTCGCACGGCGCTGGGCGACCCGAGCCGCTGGGCCTGGGGACGCCTGCACCGGACCACGTTCCGGGAGCAGACGCTCGGCGAGAGCGGGATCGGCCCGCTCGAGGCGTACTTCGACATGGGCCCGTACGGAGCGCCAGGGACCAGCGACGCGGTCGACAACATCACGACCACGCTCGGCGCGTGGTACCCGGACCCGAAGAAGCCCGACGCGAAGCCGGGCACGCTCTTCGACGCGTTCGCGGCCTCCACGATCCCGTCATACCGCCTGGCGATCGACATGGGAGACCTGGACGGTGCGCGGATCATCCAGACGACCGGGCAGAGCGGCAACCCCCTGGACCGCCACTACGGCGACCTCATCGACGACTGGCTCGCGGGCCGGACGCTCCCCTTCCCGTTCACGCCGGACGCCGTCCGGAGGGCGGCGGTCACGACCCTGACCCTCGCACCGTGAACGACCCGGCGCCGGCGAACCCGGCGGACCTGCCGACGAGCTCCGACGTGTGCGTGGTCGGAGCGGGCGTCATGGGCGCCTGGACCGCGTTCTGGGCGCAGGCCGGAGGCGCCGGGCCGGACGAGGACTGGGGCGGCGGCCGAAGCGTGACGCTCCTCGACGCATGGGGCGCGGGGCACCTGCGCGCCACGTCGTCCGACGAGCACCGGATCATCCGGAGCGCCCACGGCGAGGATCGCTTCTACGCGCGCTGGGCCCGCCGCGCGCTCCGCCACTGGGAACGATTCGAGGAGGAGTGGGGAGTCCGCCTCTTCCACCGCTCGGGCGTTCTCTGGTTCTCCGCGTCCGATGTCGGCTGGGAGGCCGATTCCGAGGCGACCCTGCGATCGCTGGGGATCCCGGTCGAACGGCTCGATCCCGCCGAGGTCGCGACCCGATGGCCGGTGATCGATCCGGCTGGCTCCGCCTTCGGCGTGTTCGAGCCGGAGGCCGGCTTCCTGATGGCGCGGCGCGGGGTGGCGGCGACGGTCGCCGCGTTCCAGCGCGCGGGCGGCGCCTATGCCCTGGCGGCCGTGCGGCCGGGCCGGTCGGAGGGCGGCCGCCTCCTCGACGTCGTGGACCAGTCGGGCCGCCGCTGGAGCGCCGGCTCGTTCGTCTTCGCGGCCGGGCCATGGCTGCCGAAGCTCTTCCCCGACGTCGTGGGGGACCTGGTCGCCGTGACGCGCCAGCCGGTCTTCTACCTCGGCCCCGGTGAGGGCGATTCGCGCTGGCGCTGGGACGTCCTGCCCGCGTGGTCGGACGACGCGGGCGGCTGCTATGGCATCCCGAGCGTCGACGAGCGGGGGTTCAAGATCGGCATCGACCGGGTCGGGCCGCGCTTCGACCCGTCCAACGGCGAGCGGATCACGGACCCCGACGACCTGCGCCTCGCCCGCGCGTACCTGCGCCGGCGATTCCCAGGGCTCGCCGAGCGGCCCGTCCTCGAGACGCGGGTCTGCCAGTACGAGTCGACGCCCGATCGCCACTTCCTCATCGACCGGCACCCGGCCTGGGAGAACGTGTGGCTGGTCGGCGGCGGTTCCGGCCACGGGTTCAAGCACGGGCCGCGCATCGGCGAGTACGTGGTGGGGCGCCTGGACGGGCTGCCGATCGGCGGCCAGGACGGCAGCGACGAGGAGCGCTTCCGGCTGGGTCCGCGCGTGGCGACACGCGGCCCGCACCTGGCCTCGGACGCGGTCGTGGGGTCCTGGCCGCTCTTCTGACGCCGCGGGCATGCAGGCAGGGCTGGTGCACCCGGACCGCGCGCCCCCCGGGCCAGGCCTCTCGCCGCAGCCTGCCCGGCGTGGGTCCGCCGAGCGCTACCCCGGGAACTCGATGATCAGCCGGCCGTCCGCGACGGTGACGGGGTAGACCGCGAGCGGCTCGTCCGCGGGAGGGTCCAGCGCGTCGCCGGAGTCGAGGTCGAACCGCGAGAGGTGGAGCGCGCACGTCAGCGAGCCGTCCGTCAGGAAGCCCTTGTCCAGCTCGAAGTACTCGTGGCTGCAGATGCCCTGGACCGCGTGGAATGCGCCGTCCACGTTGACCACGAGGACGGGCTCCGTGCCGTCCACCCAGGTCATCAGCATCGTCCCGGGTTCCACGTCCGCGGCCGCGCCCACGTCCACGCGACTGGCGCGCCGGCCGCTCCAAGCACCGCCCCGTCCGTCGCGTCGACCGCCGCCCCGACCGGCAGCTCGGCACTCATGCCGTCACGCGATCACGCGGCGGATGCGTCCTCGTCGCGGCGGTGCGCCCACTTCGCCTCCAGGAGTCCCCACAGCCGCTCGCGCTCGGACTCGAGCGGGACCCGCGCCACGACCGGCTCGAGGAAGCCGAGCGTGATGAACTTGCGCGCCTCGTCCGGGGTGATCCCGCGGCTCTCCAGGTAGAAGAGCTGGGAAGGGTCGATCGGCCCGACGCTGCTGGCGTGCGCGGCGCGCTTGCAGTCGGGCTGGTCGATCTCCAGCGACGGGATGGTCACCGATCGGCTCTTGCGATCGAGGATCATCCCGAACTCGCCGAGGAAGCTGTCCGTCCCGCGAGCCGTCTGCTCGATCGAGATCAGGCCCTTGATGTACGCCCGGCTGCCCTGCCCCAGGACCGCCTTGGAGAGCAGGTTCCCGGTCGTGTCCTCGCCGACGTGGCGCGTGTACGAGGTGAGGTCGAAGAGCTGGTCGGTGCCCCCGAAGACGATCTCGACCTGCTCGACCGAGCTCCCCTGCCCGACCAGGCGGTTGTCGATCCGCGAGCGCACGACCCGGCCGCCGAGCTGCGCCAGGGCGAGCTTGAGCGTGGCGCCGCGGCCGAGCGTCGCCGCGCGCTGGTGGAGGAGCGTCGTGGAGAGCGGCAGGTCCTGGATCGAGGCGAACGAGAGCGTCGCGCCCGCACCCAGGTGGATCTCCGTCGTGGCGCCGACCAGTCCCTGCGGGACGGGCTCGCCGGCGGCGCAGGCGATCGCCGGGCCGGGCGCGACCTGGTCCTCGATCACGGCAGCCGAGGCATCGCTTCCGAGCCGGATGATCGTCCGGCCGATCAGGGCGCGATCCGGCGTGCCCGCGGCCCAGCGGAGCAGGATCGGGCGCTCGACCTGCACGCCGTCCGGGACGTGGAGATGGATGCCCTGGCTCCAGAAGCCGCGCGAGAGGGCGGCCAGCTTCTCGTTCGTCGGCAGCGGCGTGGCGATGAGCGCGTCGCGGATCCCCGGCGCGTCGCGGGCAATGGCAGCGCCGAGCGTCTCCAGGACCACGCCGCGCTCGACGAGGCCGGGCTCGAGCGCAAGCCGCACGACAACGTCGTCGCGCAGCTCGATGACGCCCGCCGCCCCCTCCGGCAGCGATGCGTCCGAACCGGCGGCGGGCGCGTCGGCGCCGCGCAGGAACGGTTGCGCCCCGAACAGGTCCGCGGCACGGAAGTCGACGTAGGAGGTGTACAGCTCGCTGGTCTCCACGGGCAGCCGCGCGAAGTCCGACGCCGCCGCGGCGCGATCCTCGCGCAGCCAGGCAGGCTCGGCGCGCTGCTCGCCGATCGCGGCCGCGAGCGCCGCGTCGGCGAACGTGAACGGGAGCTCGGCGGGTGGGCGCCGGGCACGCGCCGTGGCGGGACCGGGTCGCGCCGCAGCGGTCGCCGCAGGCGTTATCGCCGCAGTGCCCGCCGGGACGAGGGCCGGCGGCTGGTTGCCGGCCCGCGCCGCATCGGCGGTCGGGGGCTGCTTGCCGGCCGGCGATCCGCCGTCGGTGGAGGACTCGGCCCCCGCCTCGGTGGGGACCGTCATCCCAGCGACCCCTCCATCTCCATCTTCACCAGGCGGTTGAACTCGATGGCGTACTCCATCGGCAGCTCCTTCGTGAAGATCTCCAGGAAGCCCTGGACCACGAGGTTGGTCGCCTCGTTCTCCGTCAGGCCGCGGCTCATCAGGTAGAAGATCTGGTCCGCGCTGATCTTGCCGACGGTGGCCTCGTGGGTCATCGTCGTGTCGTCTTCCTGGATGTCGATGTACGGGTAGGTGTCCGATCGGCTCGCCTCGTCGAGGAGGAGCGCGTCGCAGCGAACGCTGGCCACCACGCCGGTCGCGCCCGGCGCCACCTTGAGCGTGCCGCGGTAGGTGGCGCGGCCGCCGTCCTTGCTGACCGACTTGCTGACGATCCGGCTCCGCGTGTTGGGGGCCAGGTGGACGGCCTTCGCGCCGGTGTCCTGGTGCTGGCCGTGACCGGCGAACGCCACGCTGATCACCTCGGCCGTGGCGCCTTCGCCGCGCAGGTAGATCGCCGGGTACTTGACCGTCGCCCGGGAGCCGGTGTTCGCGTCGACCCACTCGACCGTGGAGCGAGCGTGGGCGTGCGCTCGCTTCGTCACGAGGTTGTAGACGTCGCGGCTCCAGTTCTGGATCGTGGTGTAGCGGATCTGCGCGCCCGGCAGGGCGATCACCTCGACGACGGCTGCGTGGAGCGCGTCGGTCGTGTAGATCGGGGCCGTGCAGCCCTCGATGTAATGGACCTTCGAGCCCTCGTCCGCGATGATCAGCGTCCGCTCGAACTGGCCCGTGTTCTCGCCGTTGATCCGGAAGTAGGCCTGGAGCGGAAGCGGGACCTCCACGCCCTTCGGGATGTAGACGAAGCTGCCGCCCGACCAGACCGCGCTGTTGAGCGCCGCGAACTTGTTGTCCTCCGGCGGGATCACGGTGCCGAAGTACTTCTTGACGATCTCGGGGTACTCGCGCAGGCCCTGGTCCATGCCCATGAAGACCACGCCGATCTTGCTGAGCTCCTCGCGGACCGAGTGGTAGACCACCTCGGAGTCGTACTGGGCGCCCACGCCGGCGAGGAACTTGCGCTCCGCCTCGGGGATCCCCAGCTTCTCGAAGGTCTGCTTGATCTTGTCCGGGACGTCGTCCCAGGACTTCTCTTCGCCTTCGGACGGCTTGCGGTAGTACACGATCTTGCTGAAGTCGAGGTGCTGGACGCTCTCGGGGATCCAGGTGGGCATCGCGCGGGCCATGAAATGGTCGTAGGCGCGCAGCCGGAACTGGAGCATCCAGTCGGGCTCGGACTTGAAGCCGCTGATCTCGACGACCGTCTGCCGGGTCAGGCCGACCTTCGTCTCCGCGAGGTACGTGACGTCGTCGTGGAAGCCGAACTGGTAGTCCTGGGAGACGATCTCTCCGCGCGCGACAGTCATCGTCACTCCTCGGGCAGGGTGGCGACCCGCCGCCGCGTGCCCGGGTGGGCAGGTCGGGAGTTCGGCAGCGGGGACGCGCCGGATCGCGAGGGTGCCGCGATCCGTCGCTGCCGAATTCCGACCTGTATTGTCGGATATCCGGCTGCCGCCGTCAAACGGCAACGCGGCGGCGCGCGCGACAGGGCCCGAAGGCAGTCGCGGCGCTACCAGGACCCTTCGGACACTCAGCGACCAAGCAGCGGGACGGGCGGCAGGCCGAGCGCGATACGGAGCTCGTTCGACGCCGCGGACGCCTGCATGTTGGCCGTCTCGGCGTCGCTCCGCTTGGCCTTGAAGTCGGCCCATGTCTTCGACGCCATCGCGGAGTGG
Organism: uncultured Chloroflexia bacterium; assembly: GCA_963734535.1. Lineage (GTDB taxonomy): Bacteria > Chloroflexota > Limnocylindria > Limnocylindrales > CSP1-4 > CTSoil-043. The sequence continues at coordinate 299,872 of CAVTHS010000008.1, forward strand.
TACGAGACGTATTGCTTGTTGTCGGGCGTGAGGACCTTGCGCGCGAGCGCCTTGAAGTCGCCGTTCCACTTGATCTTCTGCACGTTGCGCATGAACTCGAGTCCGGCGGCCGCCCGCTCCTTCGCCAGGTGCTTCGCGTCCGCGAGCGTCTGCGCCGACTTGTCCCACGTGGCGGACGCCGCGCCGTTTGATTTGTTGACGGCCGTCGCGGCCTCGAGATACGCCGCGGCAAGCTGCGTGACGGTCGGGGTCGGCGCAGGGGTCGCGGATGGGGCCAGTGTCGCGGTGGGTGTCGATGCTGCGGGCGTGATGTTCGGGGTCGGCGCCGGGGTCCGGGATGAGGTTGGCGCCGGGGCGAGTGTCGATGCTGCGGGCGTGCCGGTCGGCACGACGGCGACCGGGGCGGATGGGGTTGACGTCGCGGTGGGTGCCGATGCTGCGGGCGTGCCCGTCGTCGGCAGGACGGCAACTGGCCCCGATGGGGCCGGCCGGCCACTCGCCGTCAATGCGAGGAAGACGACGACCGTCATGAGGACGACCGCGTAGATATTCCGAGGCCGCAGGAGATCAAACGGTTGTTCGCCATACCGGGGCCGCGACGTAACGGGCGCCAGCCTGTGCAGCAGCGTGTACCTTCGACCCCGGCGTCTGCCCCTCGGCGGCGTCACAACCTCCTCCCTTGACACCCGGCGACAGACGGCGCGGAAGCTCGGACCGCGATCTGTTGCATGAAGGCTACGTTGGCAGTGAAGGGTAGATAAGGGCCTTTGTACCCTTCTCGCCTGCCTGCGCGGCCGAGGAATCCGGTGCGACCCCGCAGCGCGCCCGGCTCAGCTGGCTGCCGACTCGTCCCGGGCTGTGGACACGTCGATGGGGTGGCCGCCGGACCCGCTGGCGACGACGACCTGGTCTCGGCCTTTCGCCTTCGCGAGATACATCGCCGAGTCCGCCGCGAGGATCAGCTCCGCGGCCGAGGTGCCGTGGTCTGGGTATGCGGCCACCCCGACCGACATCGTGGCAGCCGGATAGGAGCCGGTCGAATTCGTCGAACTGGTGCGCCTTGATTCCCTCCCGCAGCGCCTCCGCCCGGCGGTGCGTGTCGGCCAGCGATGCCTTTGGCAGGATGACGACGAACTCCTCGCCGCCGAACCGGCAGGCCACGTCCTCGCCCCGCACCGCCGCCCCAAGGAATTGACTGATCCGCCGCAGGACCTCGTCGCCTGCCGCGTGGCCGAAGGCATCGTTGAGCTGCTTGAAGTTGTCCAGGTCCGCCATCAGCAGGCCCAGGCCATAGCCCTCGCGCGCAGCCCGTCGGATCTCCCGGTCCAGAGACTCCTCCATGTATCGGCGGTTGAAGAGACCGGTCAGCGAGTCGCGCGAGGACTGCTCCCGGAGCGTGGCTCTGAGCCGGATGTTGGCGAGGGCGAGGGCCACCTGCTTTCCCAGCGTCTGGACCAGGCGTTCCCGGTCGGCAAGCCGTGCCACGCGAGCCTTGCTCCCCACCCGCCCGCGGACCTGGACGTGGAGCAGCCCCAGGGTCTCGGTTTGGGCAGTCAGCGGTTCGCAGAGCAGGCCATTCAGGATCGGTTCCTCGACGTGCGGGCATTTGAGCTCGGGGTCCCCGTCGTGGACAACGTGGAGCCGGCCACGCCGCAGACCCCAGCACTCGGTCGGGGAGAACACGCTCCGCGACGGGGGTGGACTGCCCCAGAGAGCCACCGCGTCGGCCGCCGTGCCCGACGACACGAGGGCATACACCGCGCCGGCGTCGCCCGAGAAGAGCGACTCGGCAATCCCGGCGACCACCGCGTATGCCTCGTCGAGCGACTGGCACGACTCGAGCAGCTCCCCCATCCGGGCCAGGAGGGACAGCTCGCGTCCGCGTTGCTCCAGCTCGTCGGCGTGACGCCTGAGCTCCTCGTTCGCGTGCTCCAGTTGCTCCTGGAGATTCGTTCGGCTCGTAATGTCGACGATCGTGGCGAAGACGAGCGGACCGCCGGGCACCTCCACCGGAGCAAGGCTGACCTCCGCCGGGAACTCCGTGCCATCGCGGCGGCGAGCGGCCAGCTCCAGCCCGCTGCCCATCGGACGCGGCGTCGGCTGAAGCCGATACCCGGCTCGGTGCGCGGCGTGTCGCTCGGCCAGGCGCAGCGGCACGAGGCTCTCGATCGGCTCTCCCAGGAGCTCCTCCGCCGACCAGCCGAACGCGCCCAGGACCCTCGGGCCGGCGTACACGATCCGACCGCGACCGTCGACGGCAACAACCACGTTGGGGCTCGCGTCGAGCACGATCTCGGCGCTGAGCCCGAGTGGTGCGGTGGCCCGGGCTCGTGGCACCCGTGGGGCGTCCATGTCGCTGCGCAAAGTATTGGCCGTGTGTCAAGAAAGGGCCAGCCGGATGTCGGGGGCGACCAAAGGACACGCAAACGTTGACTCGAGGGCCGGCCACCTGGACGGCGGTTGCGCGGACGGCGGTTGCGCGCTGCGCCGACCCGAGGTCGGCGCCGTTACTTCAGTGAGCCGAAGCGCCGTCCGGGACCGCCACCGTGACCAGTCCGGCCAGCCGCTCGTCGTCCAGGATCTTGATGCCCCCGCTGCGTTCACGCTTCACGAGACCCTCGGACTCCAGCCCGCGCAATGTCCGGTACATCATCACGCGGCTCGTCCCGATCATGGCTGCGAGGTCGGCTCGCTGTGCCACCGGATGCGGCGTGTCGAAGATCACCTTCCCGTAGCGGGTGAGGATGGCGGCCATCCGCTGGCGCGCCGTCTCGAACGACCGCTCGTCGAGGCGCACATTGAGAACCACGGCGAACTCCGATGCCAGGTCAAGGAGGCCGACTGCAAGCCCGGCGTCCTCGAGCGCGAGCCTCCGCAGGAAGTCCGGGTCCCATGTCGCCCAGGTCCCATCCGTCAGAGCGACCAGCTCGTAGAACGCTTCCCCGTCGCGGTCGCTGATCGAGCGCAGCCCGCCGAAGTAACCCGGCCCCGCGATCAGCGCGGCGTACACCTGCCCCGTCTCCGCGACCCGGCGATCCATGACGTGCCCGTCGAGCACGACGAAGGGAGGCAGGGGGATCCCCCTCGCGTGCAACACGTCGCGGCTGCTGAAGGACTGTCGCCGAGCCGCAGCTTCGAGGCGACGCAGCGACCCGGCGTCGGCGTTGGGCAACAGCCGATCAACATGGAGGCCAACCGATTCGATCGCGCCCATGGAGGTCCTCTTCGCCCCCCGCCGGATCGTACTGCATGACGGCCTGTGCTCGGGACTTCGGACAGCGACCGCGGTCCCGGCCGGGTCACGGAAGAGCGACAGCAGCCGCTCGGACCGCCGATAGCCGGTTCGGCGGCGAGATCCGATCCCGTTCCGTCGGCCGACGGGAACGCAATCGGTCAGGGGCCCGGTGTCGCGTCGGGCGTCAGGGTCGCGTCGAGCGTTGGCGCGGACGTCGGAGTCGGCGCTGGTTCCGCATTGGGTGTCGGAGTAGGAGTTGGTTCCGCTGGCGAGATCGGGGCCGGCGTGGGCACCACGTCGGGTGTCGGTGTCAGGGTCACGCCGGCGGTCGGCGTCGGGCTTGCGTCGGGCGTCACCACGGGCACCGCGTCTGGCGTCGGGGTTGGGCTCTCGAGCGTAGTCGAAGTCACGACCTCGACCGTGTCCCGCCCGGCGAATGTCCCGCCGCTGCGCAGGGAGCCCTGCACAGTGAATGTGAGCACCCCGCGACTGGCGCCCACGATTCCGGCCATCGCACTGGGATCGAAGCTGACCGCCACCCGGCCGTCCTTGTCCGCCGCCGCGCCGCTGTTCGGGATGCAGGCATCGCGGAAGCAGAGTTCCACCGAGGAGAGCGGGATCTCCGAGATCCTCCGCGGTGCGGTGATCGAACGGACGAAGACCGTGATCTGCTGCGCCGAATTGTCCGAACCCAGCTGGGCGATGCGCCGGAGCCCCGGATCGGGCTGCGGGATCGAGATCGGTAGCGGCCCGAAGTCGATGACCGCTGCCGACGGCTTCGCGACCTCCGCGCTGCCGCCAACGACGGCACGATCAAGGAGCCACGCCCCGGAGGGCGGAGCCGTGACCCGGTGGAACCTGCTGAGCACGGATCCGATGGCCGGGATCCGAAATGCATACTGGCCGACGACGCGCACCTGGTTGTGGCTGAAATCGTCGGAGATGTTGTTCGCATCACCCTTGGTGACAAACCGCCCATTCGACAGGACCTCGACCACGCGGTGCGTCACGACCTTGCCGTCTACCTCGAGGGTGAGGATCATCCCAGGCTCCACGACGGCTGGCGGCCGGACGAGAACGATCAGGTCGCCGGGAAGAATGGTCGGCGCCATGCTGCCGCCCTCGACACCGAGGACGTGATACCAGCGATTGTCGACGAGACCGTACCCGATGAACAGGAACAACACGACGGCCGCGAAGAGAGCTGCCGTCGAGGCGGCGCCCACTGCACCGCCGAACCGGCGAAGCACGGGCCGCCAGCCGCGCGGTGCCGGGTCCTGTCGCGGGGGCAGGTACAGGACCACGAACCCCGTGGTCCCCCCGACCTGCTCGCCATCCTCGGGATCGACCGCCAGCGGAAGGCTCGCGGCCACTTCCGTTGCGGGAGTCATCTCGGCCATCGGCAGTGCTCCAATCGCCGTGTCATGGCGAGGACCTGGGGGAGGGGTGGGTTACCCCTCCCCCAAAGCCTCCCGGCTCGAGGCTAGAAGGTGGGATCCGCGGGCTGGGCGCCGTCCACGACGAGATTGAATGTCGCGGAGTCGCCCTGGTAGTCGTTACCGGCGGACGTGTCGAGCATGAACTGGTAGTAGAAGCAGTGGGTGATGTTCACATCAAGCGGATTGGCGATGATGCCAGCCGAACTATTCGACCGGACATCCAGGGCGTTCAGGGCGCCATCGCCCCACACGACGGGCCACGAGCCCGGGTTTGCGGTACCGCAGTACGTGTGGTGGACGCGGACGTTGAGCTTGTTGAACATCGCCGCGTCGCCGCCAGTGAACGCTGACGTGAGGCGGTACTTGAGCGGCAGTGTGCCAGGCGCGGAGTTGTACACGAAGACTTCGTACGGGTTGGTCCACTCGCCGGGGGCCATGTTCGAAATGGTGATCGAGGTGGCGTCCGCACCGTTGAAGCTGACGTGAAGCTTGCCGGCGGTCGCCGTGACCGGATCGGTTGCCTGCGACGTGAACCAGGCGGAGGTGCCAACGACGCCGGAGATGAGGACGAAGCTCGTCGCAAGTGCGAGGAAGAGGCCGAGTCGCTTGCGCATGATCGATCCTTTCGTGCTTCCTCCGCCAACTCGGGCGGAACGATTGATGGCGACACCGTAGGGATGACCACGCCGGCCGCCATCCGTGCCAGCCCGTAGGCGGGTACGCGTTCAAACCGTGCAGGCAGGGGTCTGAGTGCGTACAGGGTGTGGTCCCCGGGCGCGGGTTCTCACCCGGGCGAGCACCCCCTTGCCGTGCACCGACCGTGTCCTGGGCCCAATCCCGCCGCCGCTCCGATCCGACGGCCGGCGAGCCTTCGGACGACCTCTGTGTGACCTCCCGGCGGCTGGTGCCGTTGGGCCGAGCAATCCTGGCGAGGCCAGGGCCGCGCCGTCGGTCGTCGCGAGTTCGACCGCTCAGGGAGCGAGCGTCGCGTCGGGCGTCGGGGTCGCGTCGAGCGTTGGCGCGGATGTCGGGGTGGGATCTGGGTCGAGTGGCGGCGTCGGCGTGGCCACCACGTCGGGCATCGGCGTCGTCGTGGGGTCGGCGGTCGGTGTCGGGGTCACGTCGGGCGTCGAGGTCGGGGTACGTCGGGCGTAGGGGCCCGTGTGGGGATCGGGGTCACGTCGGGCGTCGGTGTCGGCTGGAGATCGAGCAGCGGGTTCGGGCCCGGTGCTGCGCCAGCGGTCGACTCGAGCTCGCAGCCCGCGAATGTGTCCTTCGTCGTGCCGTAGCACGCATCGGTTCCGTCGCCTCCGTCGAGGAGGTCCTTGCCGTTGCCGCCTTCGAGCACGTCGCCGTCTTCACCGCCGTGGAGAGAGTCGTCGCCGGCCCCGCCGAGCAGCACATCCTTGCCGTTGCCGCCGACCAGGGTGTCGTTGCCGTCCCCACCGACGAGGCAATCCTTGCCGTTGCCGCCGTAGATCGTGTCGTTGCCCCCGAGGCCGAACACGAGCGCGCCGCCGTGGCCCGCATGGAACGTGTCGTTACCCTCCGTGCCGACGATCACCTCGGCGAACGTCATGCCGGTGCATTCTGGCGGGGTCGGCGGGGCGATCGGAGTCGGGGTCGGGGTGGGTGTTGGCCATGAGCCCACCGTGATCTGCATCCCGGCGCTCGTCCGGTCCGCAAACGAAGCCTCCGAACCGTTCCAGACCGGGAGGATGTGGCCGAGCCAGGGAACGGTCGCGACGTACAGCCCGTCGACCTGAATGGGCTGGCCGCTCCAGGCGTTGTTCACGCGGTTCGCGTCCCCGCGCGTGACGTAACGTCCCGTCGGCGTTGACGGCCACCACGCGATGGGTGACGACCTCGCCGCCCACGCTCATCACGAGGATCATGCCCGGCTCGATCTTCGAGGGAGCCGGCGCGACCAGGATCAGGTCCCCACGCGAGATTGCCGGCTCCATCGAGCCGCCCTCGATCGTGATCATCCGGTACCAGGGGTTGCCGACGATCCCTGCTCCGATGAAGACGGCGAGCGCCAGGGCGGCGAACAGCGTCCACTTCGACCAAGGCACCGAGAAGCCGCCCGACACGAGCGATGTCGTGCGAGCGGCATCGCCGGGCGAATGCGGACGGCTTCGGTCGAGTCGCGAAAGCGCGTCTGGACCTGGGTTCCGCTCATCGACTCTGGCCTCTCCTGGGATTGATCACTGTGCCTTTGCGTTCCGATCGCCTTCCCGCCGACGACCGAGCACTGAAGGAATGGCCCAGCCCGGTGTGAACGCACCCCGGGCTGAGGCCCTCTGTGGACAAGCTGTCCACCAGCGGCGTCCCCTCAACGCCGCTCGGATTGATGCCGTTACGGCAGACGGCGTTGAAGCGGGTCCAGTCGAAGCGGTCGTCGCGCCTCAGCGCCGAAGCTCATGCGGACCTCGAACATGCGCTGACACCGGACGGTGATCGTGACGTCTGGCCGTGGTTCAGGCGCGGTCGCCGATGCACTTGAACGGCCACAGGCCGTCGGTGAGCGAGCGGGTAGTTCCAGTGTGTCATGCGACGCCGCCCGACGGTGACCGCCGCTGCTCGGGCGTGTTGCCGTTGAAGCGGTACTCGAAGCAGACTGCCGCCGCTGGCGCCGGGTGAAGGTCAGCGCGCTCGAACCGTGATCGTGGTCGTCGACGGTGACATGGGCCAAGCCGCTGCCCACGTTGGCCGCGTCGTGCTGCGGGTCACAGCGTTGGTGCTTCGACGTGCCCGAGCGATGCCAGCGCTCCAGGCCTGACCGCGGGCACCTCGCCGCAGTTCACCGTGTAGGTGATCGAGCCGGCGTCGCCGAGGTCGTTCGTGCCAAGCTCAGCCCACTGGATGCCAGCGTTGTAGGTCTTGGTCCCACCGGCAGCCAGCGGTCACGGCGGCGGTTGGCGTGGCCAGGATGCTCGAGAAGTTGCTCGACAGGTTCCCGCGCCCAGCTCGACGTGACCGTGAGCGACTGCGGGATGGAGCCCGTGTTCTGCACGGTGAAGGAGAACGGGGCGCTCCCCGCCACGGAGCTCATGATCGTTGGGGACGTGAAGGTGAGCGACTTGCCGTCGGCCGCGATGCCGTCCGACGCCGCGCCCGGTGTCGCAGCGACGATCTTGCAGGCGAACGTGCCGACGTCGATGTTCTGCGGTGGCGGTGACTGAGTCCTGGAAGACGGCGCTAACACCGCCGCCGATGAGTCCGACCGTGAGGCCGCCTGCGGCAAGCAGGCCGGCGATCTTGCGTAGAGACATTGTTCCTCTCACTCCGTGGGATGTGCTTGGGGCACGTGGGCAGATCTCAGGACGCGGCTTGGGCTCTACGGGCACCCACCCCCTTTCGAATCTCGAGGAGGATGAGCAGGGCGACGATCAGGCCGGCGGCGATGAGCGCCGCGCTGCGCAGCTCGGTCAGCCAGCCGACGTAGGGCACGACGAAGACCAGCCGATAGCCGGTTGCTCCCTGCAACGTGACTCGCCATGGATCGGCGACGCTGTTCGCGTCACCCTTCGTCGTGATCACGTCGCCATCCCGCGACGCGATCCGGTGCAGCACCGATCGCGTCTCGTTCGGCGGGGTGAAGACGATGACGTCGCCGACGCGGAGCGAACCGATCGGCACGCCCTGCGTGATCGCGAGGTCGCCCGGCGACACGGTGGGCCGCATCGAGCCGGTCAGGACCGTCTGCACGTGGAAGTCGGCCATCCGAAAGGCGATCCCGCCGGCGAGGACGGCCACGCCCGCCACGAGGAGCAGCCGGTGAACAGCCGGGACCGACGACTCGTGCGCCCGACTTTCGTGGTGGACCTCCAGATTCCTGGGCGCGAGAAACGGTTCCCCGATTCGGTCTACCCTCGCGAGGTACTTCACCTTGGTTCACCGGCGACCATGCCGCCATCCGTGCCAGCCCGGAGCCGGGTACGCGTTCGGCCGCCCCCAGGCGGGCGCGCGATGCGTACACGGCTAGGTACTCCCCCGGGCGCCGGCGACGGCCAGCGCGCAGTACGCTGCCGTGAGTGGAGCGTCTACGCCGTTATGCAGCCCCGAGCCGCGCTGCCGGGGACACGCGATCGGAGAATCCGGCGATCCGCGATGCGGCCCAGATCGTGGCGCGCGCGGCAGCTGACGAAGCCGCCGCGGACCGGGCGCGCGATGTCTACCTGACGCGAGCCATGACGCCGATCGTGCCCGACGATCGGATCGCACCGCTGCTGGGCCCGGGCGAGCACGTCCTGGCCGTGCGCCATTCGGTGGTCCTGGACCGACGCCGGCCGCCACCCCGGTCGGACGGGCAGGCGAGTCTCGCGGGCGACCTCTACGTGACCTCCCGGCGGCTCGTCCTGGTGGGCCGGGTGACCCTTGCGTTCGACCTCGACGAGGTCGAGGATGCCGTGGTCTCGGGAGAACGGGTTCTGCTGGTCATGGGTGATGGCAGAGGAGCCGCGCTCGACGCTGCCCACCCGCGCCAGCTCAGGGTCGAGATCGCGACGGCGCGCGCGTTCGCTCGGAGCTGAGGCGTGGCCGACGACCTGTACCGTGTGCTCCAGGTGGATGCATCGGCCGACTCCGCCGCGATCCGGGTCGCGTATCGCACCCTGGCAGCCGTCTACCATCCCGACCACGCGGGCCCCGGCGGCGAGGCGCGGATGCGCGAGCTCAACCACGCGTGGGAGGTGCTTCGCGACCCTGAGCGCCGCACCGGCTACGACGCGGAGCTGCGGGCGAACCGGCCTCCTCCGGCCCCGGCCGGGCCTGCGGCACCTCCCTGGTGGGGCATTGCCGGTCCGCCGCCTGGCCGCCCATCGGGGAGTGTCCTGGCCTTCGGCGTCTTCGCCGGCTGGTCGCTCGGCGAGATCGCGCGCACGGACCCCGGCTATCTCCAGTGGCTGGTGGACAATCACGGGGCACCGGGCGGTGATTCGGATGCTCCGAAAGCCGGTCCGTACGTCGCGGAGATCAACGCCATCCTCGGGCTGCTCGGTCGCCGGCGCGACAGTGCGCGGGACGAGATTGAGCGGCCACGTAGCCGGTTCGGCTTCCTCCGCTGGGGCGACCCTCCCCGCGTGGGTCGTGCATAGCCGACCGACAAGCGGCGAGCGCGAACGTCACGACGCCTCCGGCTCCGCACCTGGCGCCCGCGCCTGCTCAGGCGCCACCGGTCATCCGAACGAAAGGGATCGCACCATGGACCTCGACGAGGCGATCAACGGCCGCCGCTCCGTGCGCGAGTACACGTCAGAGGCGGTGGACGAGCAGACCGTTCGTCGGCTGATCGATGCCGCCGCGCACGCCCCGAGTGCGACCAACGCGCAGCCCTGGACGTTCACGGTGGTGCGCGATCAGGGCCTCCTCGACCGCGTGTCGGACGACGCCAAGACCCACCTTCTGGCTGACCCGAAAGGGAGGCTGTCCGACCGTCAGCGAACCCGGCTCGCCGATCCGGCGTACCACATCTTCCACCACGCTCCGATGCTCATCCTGATCTCGGGGACCGCGCCTGCTCCGTGGGTCGTGGAGAACTGTGCCCTGGCCGCCGAGAACCTCATGCTCGCGGCGCACGGTGACGGACTCGGCACCTGCTGGATCGGCTACGCACAGGGCTACCTGAACACGCCCGAGGGCAAGGACGCGCTGGGCCTCCCGGCCGAGTGGGTGCCGGTCGCACCGATCATCGTTGGTCATCCGAACGCTGTGCCAGCGCCCGTCGCGCGGAGGGAGCCCGAGGTCCGCTGGGTTGGCTGATCGCCGTCCGCCAGTCGTGCCCTGGCGCGCTGTCGAATCGAGCACTGGATGTGGGACACCGGTGGCGACTCCAATGGCCCGGACGCAGAACTGGTGGCAGACCCGGCCGCGCGCGAAACGCTGATCGGCGTCGTTCGCGAGGGGGCGCGTCAGGGTTCAGTCGGGTACGTCGCGGACTGGATCGCGCAGAGCGAACCCTGGGGCTTCACCGTCGCCGACGTCTCCCAAGTGGTTCATGTCTGGTGGGGTAAGCGGGACGCGATCGTCAACCGGGCCGAGGCGGAGTACCTGGCACGGACCATGTGTCGAACCATGACGGGTCGCTCCTTCTGTCGGACAGAGGGTCGGTCTCGTCATTGGCCCGGAGCGGCGCCCAGGACGACCGTTTGTTGACGCCGCACCGGTGGAGGCTCCCGCCTCCGTGCCACCCCCGTGACGACGTGAGTGTGAGGGCCAGATCTGCGCCGGGGAAGTGGCTTGTCCACCGGTCGCCTCCATGCGGCCGAGAGACGCGTTGGCGTTCCGCGCCGGCGGCGGAACGCCGCGCTCATCCTCGCGGTCACATTCATCGCGATCTACGACGGGGCGTATGGTGGGTGGCCTCGGTACCAATCGGCACGGCAGCCACGGAGGTCATGATGGAACCCGACAATCGTCCGTATGTCGCCCCCAACACGGAGCCTGGCGATGCCGGGACCGAGAAATGGGCCGACGCGTCGCACGGCACCGACGACTCGGTCGGACCCCAACCAGGGCCCGGACCGCTTGGGACCGTCAACGACCAGGGCGTTGTCGAGGGGTCGCCCGCGGATACGTTCATCAACGATCCGGAGGCGGTCAGTGCCCGCAACGACGAGGCCGACGCCTAGTTCTACTTCCCAATCAGGTTGTTGACGGGCTGAGGGCCCCTATCCTCGGCTGTTGGTGTCGAAGCCACAGTCGAAGAAGGAGCCCTCGATGGCCCATCCTAATGCGCGGCTGACCCCGCACGGGCGCCGGTTGCTCGCCGCTCGCGTCCGGTCCGGCTGGACGATCACCAGGGCAGCCGAGGCCGCCGGCATCAGCCGCCAGAGCGGATCCAAGTACCCCAATGCCTGATCGGCACCCGGCCACCGCCTCTCGCGCCAGTGGCCGGGGCCGTTGCTACCATCCTGCTGGCCGCGCTGGGTCGCGATGGTGGAGGTGGTCGGGATGATCAGCAACGACGTATCACCGCTCCCCGACACCGAGGTCCACTACCTCCGCTCGGAACACGTGGGTGACGAGTTCAAGATCTTCGTCGGGCACCCCCACAGATCGGACACCACCCCTCCGAGCGTGCTCTTCATGGGCGACCCGTGGGGCGACTTCGGGACCGCCGTGGGGATCACCCGGCTCCTGCACTACGCGGGAGACCTCCCGCCGCTCCTCGTCGTCGCCGTGGGCTATCGAGCGGTGACCATCGAGGAGAACGAGGCCATCCGGGGCCGCGACTTCACTCCCTCGGTCGACCTGACCCAGACGTGGGGGGACCCAGCGATGATGGGCGGAGCGGCCCGGTTCCTCGCCTTCCTCCGCGATGAGCTGAAGCCGTGGGTGCGGGAGCGATACAGCGTCGATCCGGATGACTCCACCCTCTTCGGGTACTCGCTGGGTGGGTTGTTCGCGACGTACGTGCTGCTCAACGAGCCCGCCACGTTCCGGCGCTACGGCATCGGGAGCCCGTCGCTCGACTGGGACCAGGGATTGATGTTCGAGCACGAGGCGGAGTACGCACGAACGCACAACGACCTCCCGGCGAAGGTGTTCTTCTCGGTCGGGGCGAACGAGAACACCGAAGGCCAGCGGCGCTGGAGAGCGCAGCTCCCAGCCGACCGGCGAGCCAAGGCCGAGGCGCAGGTGGAGGGTGAACCCCCGTACGACGCGGTGGCCGACGTCGAGCGGATGGTCGCATTGCTGCGCGGACGCGGTTACCCGAGCCTCGGCATCGAGCTTGAAGTCTGGCCGGGCGAGTACCACCAGACCGCGCCGCCGCTGGCCCTGTCACGATCCCTGCGATACGTGTTCGACGCGCCCCGCTGACGGGCGCTGGGTGCTGCCCGGGTGAGTTCGGCGTCCACTTGGTTCAACCGGGGGATCTCGTCGTTGACGACCTGGCTGAGCCCAGTGCATGAGCGGACACGCCTGGAGCCAGCGCCGCAGGCTTGACTGCCGCGTGACCGGTCGGAATCGACAGCGCCGCTCAGCCCGCCTCGGGGTACCGCCGCGCGGCCTCGGCCCGGTTCCGCGCGCCGAGCTTGTGGAGCACGCTGCTGACGTGGGCCTCCACCGTGCGGCCCGAGATCATGAGCGACTCGGCGATCTCGCGGTCGGTCAGGCCCGCCGAGAGGAGGCGGAGCACCTCCTCCTCGCGCGTCGTGAGCCCTGCCAGGGCCGGGTCGGGAGAGCTGGCGGTCCGGCCGGAGATCTCGACGAGCTGGCTGACGAGTCGCGCGGCCATGAGGCGCGGCATCGCAAGCTCGCCGTCGTAGGCGCTTCGCACCGCGCGGAGGAGCGCCTCCGGCGCCAGGTCCTTGGTGAGGTATCCGCGCGCTCCATTTCGCATGGCATCCACGAGATGGTGGTCCGCCTTCGACGCCGTCAGCATCACGATCCGCGTCTCGGGGAGGCGCGGCGCCAGCTCGCGAACCAGCCCCACGCCATCCATGCCCGGCAGGTCGATATCGACGAGCAGCACATCGGGCCGAACCTGCATGGCGAGGTCCAGCGCCTCCTCGGCGGTGGCGACATCGGCAACCAGCTCCACGTCGGGCGCCGTGATCGCATGACGCACGGCCGCCCGAACCAGCGCGTGATCCTCGACGAGCATGACGCGCAGGTGTTTCGGTCGAGGATCCGTCATCGAACGTCCGACGCGATGCGCACCGGGGCAAGCCCGAGCGGCACGAAGAGGCTGACGCGGGTCCCGTCGAGGGGTCGTGAGTCGATGCGCAGCTCTCCACCGATCAGGGCGGCGCGCTCGCGCATGCTCGCCAGGCCGAACGCCGTCCGGCCGACGGTGTTCAGGTTGAATCCGCGTCCGTTGTCGCCCACGACCACGACGAGCCGGCCCGCCTCCACCCCGGCCCGGACGCGTATCACGGTCGCATCCGCGTGGCGCCGGACGTTATTGAGCGCCTCCTGCGCAATCCGGAGCGCCTCCGCCTGTGCGCGCGCCGTGAGCTGCGGAAGGTCCTGCTCGCATGTGAACTCGACGCGCAGGCCGAACCGATCCCCGAACTCGTAGACACAGCGCGACATCAGCTCGCTGAACGACGAGCCGGTCGCTTCGGTGGGCTCCCGCAACGCGGCAATTGCCTGCTGTGCCTCCGCGATCGCCGTGTCGATGGTCTGGCCGAGCTCACCCGCCAGCGCACGTGCCTCGGTCCCAAGATCCGGAAGACCGGCGACGCGTCCCGTCGTCAGCTTCGCGAGCCAGAGGTCCTGGGCCAGCCCGTCGTGCAGCTCTCGCGAAAGACGGGCGCGCTCCTCCAGCCCTGCCCGCTGCACGTCGGCCTCGCCGAGCCGGGCCAGGTCCGCGTTGACCGATCGCAGGTGCGCAAGGATCGCCGCCGCCTGGGCCTGGATGCCGAGCAGGAGGATGACGTCGAAGGCGAGCCGCAGGAGGTCGCCGCTCGTGACCAGTCCCGTGTACGTGCCCGGAAAGATGGCCGTATGGACCTGGGCGAAGGCCGCGAAGACGAACCCGATGGCAAGGTATCGGTCGCCGACCAACCCGTCGCGGCGATGCAGCCGGCGCGACAGTCCTGCCGCCCAGAGGAACAGCGAGGCGGCCAGGACCTGGGCAACCGCACCGAGCGGCATCAACGCGGAGGGGTACGGGGCGGCCGCAGGAGTTCCCGGCGCCAGGGCGGGTAAGCCGATCGACGCCAGCGGGGGCAACCGGCCGGCACCCGCCTCGACGAGCCCGATCGCCAGCGCCATCGTGACGGCCGACCCGAACACGATGGCAGGCGCGTGATCGACGAGCCGCTCGCGGAGCGAGGCCAGGCCGCCCAGGACCAGCAGCGCCGCCGCGAAGACGCGGGCAAACGTGAAGACGTAGATAGGCGCCTGGCCGGGCGAAGCGAGTGCCATTCCCGCCTGGACGTCGAGGCCCGCCGTGGCGACGATGACGGTGAGGCCGTTGGCGATCGCCAGCACCAGGAACGCGGCAGCCTGGAACGCCGCGAACGGGTCCCCACGCTGGCGGAACCGCACCCATGCCAGCACCGCCACGGAGAGCGTCACGACCGTGGTGAGCGTGTCGAGCACGAGGTCGAGCGACGGCGCGACGACGCGCTCGCGCAGCTCGGGAACGAGCGACGGATACGGCGGTGCCGAGCGCCAGGGCGATCACGGCGACCATCAGGATGCCGTCGAGCGAGATCGAGCGCGGCAATATCGCTGCTCGGGAGGACGGGGCGCGGCTTCCTATCGGGGTGCTCCTGCCTGTTGCCCGCGTTGTCACCCAGGTGCCCGCTCACGGGCGGGCGACTCGCGTCGGTCACGGACTCCGCCCAGGTCCGGAACACCCCGGAGTCGAGCGACTCGTCCGCTCCCGATGCGACGTCGGCCGAACGTACTCCCGTATGCGTCGTCGTGCATGTGACCTTCGGCCCCTTGTCGTTCGGTGGCTCGCGCTCGCGGTGTCGGGAGGCACCGGCCAGGCCCCTCGCCACACGGAAACAGGCACCGCCTGGCCGGGCGTTGTCGGCCAAACGTACCGGACCAGTCGCCGGCCCGATACAACATGTGTCCTCTTCTGTTCGATCGCGCTGGGCGGTGTCTCGGGATCTGCCCCCGATCGCACACGGTCAGCGCCGCCCGTCGGCTTGGGGACCCGTCGGCCAGGGGGCTTGCGCTCGTGCAGTACCGTTGCGCCGTGCCCTCGGCCGATCCACGGCCACCGCCGGCTCCGGCCGGCGGCCGTTCGCGCCGCCCCACCGGGCGGCCCAGCCGAGCCGCTGCCTGATGCCCGACGCGAACCCGCCGCGCCGTCGACCACCCGCTGGCATGCCCCGGCCAGCGCCCCGACGGGCGGCCGCCCGGCCACGACGCCCCGCATCGGGTCGCGTGCTGATCAGCGCGCTCGCCTTCATGGCCGCGCTGGTCGGCGTGGCCGGAGCGATGCCGGCTGCCACGGCCGCAGCAACCGGTCCGGACCCGGGAATTCGGGCGCGGGCGAGCCATCGGGTGGCGGTGTCCCACGAGGTCTACGGCTACCTGCCGTACTGGCGGGTCGACGCCGGAACGGTCAATCGCCTCGACTACTCCACGCTGTCCACGATCGCGTTCTTCGCGGTCCCGATCCAGCGGAGCGGAGCGCTGGACACCCGTGCCCCCGGCTTCGATGCGTACGTCAGCCGGGATGCCGCTGCCGTGACCAACGCTGCCCACGCCCGCGGGATCCGCGTGGTCCCGACCTTCCAGCTGTTCGACAACGGGTCGCTCCCGACGCTTCGCGCCTTCCTCAAGGACCGGCGCGCGCAGGACCGCTTCGTCGCCGCCGCACTCGCGCTCATGGTTCGCCGCCGTGCAGACGGCGCGAACCTCGATTTCGAGCCCGTCCCGGACGCGCTGGCGCCCGCATTCGCGCAGTTCGTGGACCGCTTCGCGAACGCCGTCCACCGGCGCCTCCCTGGCGCGCAGGTGGTGGTTGCGCTCAGCGCCTCCCAGGGCGGCTCGGCCATCGCCGCGATCGGCCGGGCAGCCGACCGGCTCTTCATCATGGGCTACGACTACCACTGGCAAGGTTCGACGACACCGGGCCCGGTCGCGCCGCTGCAAAGCG
Organism: uncultured Chloroflexia bacterium; assembly: GCA_963734535.1. GTDB lineage: Bacteria > Chloroflexota > Limnocylindria > Limnocylindrales > CSP1-4 > CTSoil-043. The sequence goes on from CAVTHS010000008.1 coordinate 316,121, forward strand.
GCACGATGACCGTTGCGGACACGGTCTCCCGGTACTCCCGCCACGTGCCGGTCGGGAAGCTGATCCTCGGCGTGCCTGCCTATGGCTACTCCTGGCCGATCGTCGAGCCGATCGCCAAACCCCGGGTCCGGACGAACCTCGCCCGCTGGGGCGGCGTTCGCGGCGTCACGTTCGAGACCGCCCTCGCCTTCCTGGCCGACCACTCGTCGATCGTGCGGCACACCACCCCGGACGGGTCGTGGTTCCGCTACTGGAACGCCGCCGAGCGGACCTGGCGCGAGGTGCACTTCGAGGACGACGCCTCGATGCGCGCGAAGTTCCGGCTCGCGATCGCCCGGGGCCTGGCCGGGGTCGGGTTGTGGACGCTCGACTCCGACGCGCAGGGGCTGCTGACGGGCTCGGTCCGATCGACCTTCGTGACGCCGGTCCGCCGGCTGGCGGTCGTCCCCTCCGTGGCACGCGTCCGGGCGCCGGGCGGGAGCGTGGCCGTGGACACCGTGGTCGTCCTGCGCAACACGGGTCGCATCCCGGAACGTGGGGTCCTGTCGTCCCGGATCGTCGATGGCGCCGGCCGAACCGTGCAGACGGTTCGACGTCTCATCAACGTCCCGGTCGGCGCCCGCGTCCGCATCGCGACCTCCACGCGGATCGGCGCGGCGTGGGCGCGAGCCGCGGGCACGTATCGGTTGCTCGTCAGCCTGGACACGCGCGGCCGCCGATGGTCCGTGCCCGCCGTCAGCTTCCGGCAGCCGTTCTGAGGTCGACGCGGACTCAGGCGTGCGGCGCCGGGCGCATCGGGCCTATCGAGCCTTCGGATGGACCGTCCGTGCTGCGAGGTTCTGCCCGAAACACCCCTTCCCGTTGTCGCGCGCCGCCGGTTAGACTCTCGGCCTCCGCGGGTCTATGAAGGCGGCGGACGAGGGGGAGGACGATTCGGGTGGCCGGACTCGGCGCGGGCGGTGCAGCGGGCGGCGGCGGTCCGCTCGCGGGTCTCGCCGCTGCCGTCGCCGGCAACGGCCTGCTCGCGATCGCGACCGGGCTGATCGTCGGGGTCCTGGGGAGCGGCACGCTGCTGGCGACCGGGGCGGTCCACGTCGGCGGCGGCAACGCCGCCCCGGCCGCAGCGCCGGTCGGGCTCCAGGTGATCGCCTGCCCGGATGCCGGGCCGGTGATCGGCTCGATCCCGCGCGGCGAGAAGGTGCTCGTCACGGGCCGGAGCGCCGACGGCGCATGGCTCCAGGTCTTCTACCCGGGCCCGGCCTTCGATCGCGCCTGGACGAAGGCCGGACCGCTCCAGCTGGAGGCAGACCCGAACACGTTGCCAGTCGCCTCGTGCGAGGCGCCGGCGACCCCGACGCCGCGCCCGACCCCGGGTGCATCTACGGCAGTCGTGGCGTCCCCGGAGGCGAGCCCGTCCGTCGAGCCGTCACCCTCGCCCGCCGTGTCGCAGGCTCCGAGCCCGAGCCCGAGCCCGAGGCCGAGCCCGTCTCCGAGCCCCGGCGCGTCCCCGATCCCATCCCCGTCGCCGACACCCAAGCCAACCCCGAAGCAAGCCGCCCGTGATCGCCGCGCTCACCGCCTCGACGACCTCGCTGAGCTTCGACCAGGGCGCGTATTGCCCCTCGGCACCGAAGACCGTCACGTTCACGGTGAAGGCGTCCGACGCCGGCGGGATCACGACCGCGACGCTGTACTGGAAGAAGCCCGGTGCGGCGGTGTACACGCCGGCGCCGATGTCGCTCGCCGGCGGATCGGCCCAGAACGGGACATGGACGGCGACCCTCGGCACGACCGCCAACGGGATCACCACGGCGGGGAGCCTCGCGTACTACGCGATCGTGCTGGACGCGAGCGGCGCGAAGGTCAAGAGCCCCGCGACGAGCGCCCTTGCGATCCCGGTGAACGTCTGCGTGAACACCGGGCCGACCTTCGCGAGCGGTCCGTCCGCGGGAGACTCCACCCTGTACGCCGATCCGCTCCAGGCGGGTTGCGGCAGCCCGATCGGGACCGAGATCCGCGCCACGATCACCGACGTCGACGGCGTCACGTCGGCCACGCTCGTCTTCACCGACCAGTCGGGCGCGACGATCACGACGGCCGATGCAGGGCTTCGCCGGGAACCTCTGGACCTCGTTCATCAACGCGAACGACGACGGGACGCAGGCCGGCGGGAGCTTCACGTTCCAGGTCATCGCCGTCGACACGAAGGGCGCGACCACGACGTCCGATACACAATCGATCCGGGTCGTCCGGTGCGACACCGATGCGACGTTCGACTTCGGAGGGCTGACGACGCCCGTCTACAACGAGGCGCCGCTGCACGCCGACCAGCGTCACCATCCCGGTCTTCGCCTCCGATCGCGACAATGGCGGCCGGGACAGCAGCCGGCTCCAGGTCGTGGTCACCTGGCAGGCAACGAACCTCCGGACCGGACCGCGCGATCAGCGGCGATGCCCAGGCGGTCTTCCAGAAGGGCAATTCGTTCCTCGCGTCCTTCCCGGTCACCGCCGACTGGCAGGCGACGGCCTACACGCTCACGTACCTCGCGACCAGCACCGACATCTACGGAGGGACGTCGAAGAGCTTCACGGGGAAGCGGAGATCAGCGTCTACGGCTGCGTGGTCCTGCAGTGAATCGATGACCCTTCCCCTCGGCATCCTGATCCGCTTCATCCTCGCCGCCGTGATCGGCGCGGGCGGGGCATTCGGCGTGGCCGCGGTCACGGCTCCGCCGGCGTCGAGCGCGATCCCCGGGCCGGACTCGTCGTACCAGCTGACGGCGGACACCGGAGACCAGCCCGCCGCGATGTTCGGGATCACCGCGATCCCGGACCAGACGCCGGTCAAGCTGGCCGCGCTGCCGGACGACGCGACGCTCCAGCTCGTGGCGTTCGCGGAGCCGGGCTCGGCCCCGGTGAGCAGTGACCCGGCCTACCGGCCGGCATGGCTGGCGGCGGCGGGCTTCCCGAGGGTCGTGCCGATCACCCAGTTCGACGGCGGCCCGTTGCAGGCCTCGAACTGCACGATGGCGGCCGGCGCCATGCTCGCCCGGCTGGGCTACGGGATCGTGACGACGGGCTCGCAGCTGCGCGCGCTCCAGCCCGACCAGGAGGGCGGGACGTCGCTGTCCGACCTCGCAGGTCTCGATCGGGCGCTACGGCGTCTCGTTCAGCGAGGCGGCCATCACGCCGCTGCAGCTGCGCGCGCTGCTCTACGCGGGCGCCGGCGCGGTGGTCCAGGGCACCTACGGCGACGTGCCGATCGAGCTGCGGCTCCAGAAGGACTTCACGGCCGGCCACGCCATCTACCTCGACGGGTTCCGGCCGGCATCCGCCGACGGCCCCGCCGCGTACTACGTGCTCGACCCGCTGGGGCCGATCTGGACCGGCTACCGCGGCGGCTGGTGGCCGGCGGACGTGGTCGAAGCCTTCGCGACCGCGTTCGGCGGCGGCTTGATCAATACCGCGTGGGCCTTCCCGGGCGGCAAGACGCCCACCACATACCCGGTCCTGCCGCCGGCGGCGTACCCGTCGCCGACCCCGGTGGGGCCGCCGCCCAGCCTCGAGCCGGGCGTCACCCCGTCGCCGTCTCCGTCGGCGACCGCCGAGCTCACCGTCGCCGTCGCCGGCGCGCCCTCGCCGTCGCCGGGTGCGCCGTCGCCGTCGCCGAGCCCGCCGGTGCTCCCGACCGACAACCCGACCGTCTCGTTCCCGCCGAGCGGCCCCATCCCGCCAGCCCTGCCGCCGGACTGGTGGAACATCGGCGGGCTCCAGGTCGAGACGCCCCAGACGATCATCAGCGTCCTGCTGGCCGCCTGCGCGACGGCGCCCGCCCCGAGCTGGTGCCCGAGCGGCATCATCGGGGTCTTCCCGCCGACGGCCACGCCGCCGCCGACGCTGCCGCCGTTCCAGACGAACTTCAACGTGGACCTGCTCTACGCGAACGCGATCTCACCGGGCCTGATGCAGGTGATCTTCACGACGCCGAGCGGTTCGACGCCCGCGCTCCAGTTCTGGGACTCGAGCTCGCCGACCGGCAAGCTCAGCCTCGCGCCGTCGGTCGAGCCGGCCCTCCTCAACGGGAAGCTGGTCCAGGTGGCCCAGTTCCCGATCTCGCAGGGCGGCACGTACGACTTCATCGCCTCGGCCGCCGGCACCGGCGTGAAGGCGCTCAGCCTGGTGGGCACGATCGGGCAGTAGCCGCACACGCGATCGCGGCGGTGGTCGCGGCCACGCCGCGGCCGCGAGCGGTCGCGCGCCGTCCGCACCGCACGGCGCCGCGCCGCCGTCCGGCGTCACCCGGCCGTGACGCCGCGCCTCCGCTCGAGCATGCCCTTCCCGCCGTCGACCAGCGAGTACACGACCGGCACGACGATCAGGGTCAGGAACGTCGACGAGAAGAGGCCGCCGATCACGACCGTGCCGAGCTCCGCGGCGATGATCGAGCCCTGGTTGAAGCCCGCCGCGAGCGGGATCAGGGCCAGGATCGTGGCGATCGCCGTCATGAGGATCGGCCGCACGCGGCGTCTTGCCGCCCTCGATGAGCGCGTCGGTCGTGGACAGCCCGCTTCGACGCAACCGCTCCACGAGGTCGAGCAGGACGATCGCGTTCGTGACCACGATCCCGATCAGCATCAGGATCCCGATGAGCGCGCTCACGCCGATCGCCCGGCCCGTCAGGAGCAGCGCCGGGAAGACGCCGATCGCCGCGAGCGGGAGGCTGAACATGATCACGAACGGGGTCACCAGGCTGTTGAACGCCAGGACCATCATCACGTAGACGAGCAGGACCGCGATCGCCATCGAGTTGAAGAGCCCGCCGAACGCCTGGCCCTGCTGCTGGGTGACGCCGGAGAACCGCACGTCGACGCCCGGCCGGGATCGTGCCCGACGTCTTCAGCGCGTCGACTGCGACCTGCGCGGACCGCGAGACGCCGCCGGTGTCCTTGCTCGTGATGTCGGCCGTGATCGAGGCGGACGGCGCCTGGTCGATCCGGGTGATGCTGCCCTGCGTCGCCACCTCGGCCACGTCCGCCACGGAGCTCAGCGCAACCTTCGCGCCCGTTCCGACCGGGAGCGCCTGGAGCGCCTCCACGCTGGTGACGCGCGCCGGGTCGAGCCGGACGTAGAGGTCGATCGGGCCGCCGTCGGCGAGCTGGACGCGCGTGACGAGCGAGCCGACGAGCGCCGAGCGCACCTGGCCCGCGATCTGCGCCGCGGTCAGGCCGGCATCGAGCGCCTTGTTCGGGTCGACCCGGATGTCGATCTGCGGCGTTGCCTTGACGAGGTCCGACTTCACGTTGGACCAGGTCCGGGTTGCTCCGGAGCGCCCCGATCACCGCGTCGGTGGCGGCGGCGACGGCCGTCGTGTCCTGCGCGCTGACGATGATCGAGAGGCCGTTCGAGGTGAAGCCGAACGCCTGGCCGACGGCGACGTCGAAGCCGTTGGTCTTCAGCGGCGCGAGGTCGGTCCCGACCTTCGTGGTGTAGGCGTCGAGGTCGACGTCGCTCGCGAGGCGCACCACCATCGTGGCGCTGTTGGCGGGTCGGCCGGAGAAGGCCGCCGAGAGCGTGGACGCCGCCCGTGTCCCCCTCGCCCGGCACTGTCGTCTCCACGAGCTGCACCTTCGGGTCGGCGCGCAGGATCGTCTCCGCCTTCGTCGCCGCGGCGAGGACCGACTCCCCGGTGACCCCCGCCGGTGGGACGATGCTCACCTGGAGGACCTTCTCCGATCCGGTCGAGATGAACTGCGTCGGGAGGCGCCCCACGATCGAGACGGACCCGAAGAAGAGGAGCGTCGCGAGCCCGAGGACGCCGAGCTTGGTCCGGCGGTCGCGCAGCACGAAACGGATCGTCGGCGCGTAGGCGCGCACCCAGAGCGAGTTCTTCGGCTCGCCGGTCTCGTCGACCGCGAGCTTCACGCGATCGATGAACAGGTAGGCGAGGATCGGGATGATCGTCAGCGCGCACACCAGCGAGGCGAGCAGCGCGAACGTCACGGTGAGCGCGAAGGGCAGGAAGAACTCGCTGACGATGCCGCCCACGAACCCGATCGGCAGGAAGACCGCCACGGTCGTGAGCGTCGAGCTGGTGATCGCGCCGGCCACCTCGCGCGGGCCGTTGAGGACGGCTGTCAGCCGGTCCTCGCCCAGCGCCCGGTGGCGGTAGATGTTCTCGAGGACGACGATCGCGTCGTCCACCACCCGCCCCACGGCGACGGCGAGACCACCCAGGGTCATGATGTTGAGCGTGATCCCCGTCACCTGCATGACCACGAGCGCGGTCAGCACGGAGAGCGGGATGCTCACGGCGGCCACGAGCGTCGAGCGGAGGCTGAACAGGAACAGGAAGATCGTGAGCACCGCGAACAGGGCGCCCAGGCCGCCTTCGCGGAGCAGGCCGTCCCGCGATTCCTTGATGAACGTCGAGAGGTCGGAGACGGTGACGACCGTGAGCTCCGGGTGGAGCGCACCGATCTCCTTCAGCTTCGCCTGCACCGCGTCGGCGACCTCGACCGTGTTGGCGTTCGCGTTCTTGCTCGACCGTGATCGTCAGCGACGGCTCGCCGTCCGTCCGCGCGTAGCCGGTCGTCGCGACCTGGGCAACGTCGACCGTGCCGATGTCGGCGATGCGGATCCGGATCGGGGCGGCGGGCGCGGCCGGGATTGCCGACTTCGCCGCCGCGACCAGGCCGAGGATGTCGGGGACGGTCGTGAAGCCGCCCGACGCCGATCCCGCTGCGGGGGCGCCGCTGCCCGCTCCCGCGGCGGGGGTCGCGCGCCGCACGCTCACGACGAGATTGCGGACCTGGTCGAGCGTGGTGAACGAGCCCGACGTGGAGACGGGGATCCGGCTTGTGCCGGTCGGGAGCTGGCCGGCCGGAAGGGTCAGGTTGTTGGCGGTGAGCACGCCCTGGACCTGGTCGATCGAGACGCCGGCGATCGCCATCCTGGTCGGGTCGAGCGTCACCATCAGGCGCGACGTGAGTCCGCCCGCGAGGTCGACCGACGCGACGCCGTCGAGCGCCTGGAGATCGGGCACGACCTCGGCCGCGGCCACCTTGGCGGCCGCCCGTCTGGCCGTCCGCGCCGGTACCGAAGATCGAGGCGATGATGACCGGCGATGCGTTGATGTCCAGGGAGTTGACCTGCGGCGTGACGTTCGCGGGCAGCTTCAGCGCCGTGATGTTCTGGACGATGGCCGCCTTCGTGTCCTTGACGTTCGTCCCGTAGGAGAACTGGGCGACCACGAGGGCGATCGAGTTGGCCGAGGTCGACTGGACCCGCTCGAGGCGCGGGATCCCGGAGATCGCTCGTTCGATCGGCTTCGCGATCTGGTCGGCGACGTCGGAGGCGCCTGCCCCCGGGTCCGCCGCGACCACCGTGATCACGGGCAGCTCGATGTCCGGGAGCAGCTCCTGCTTGAGGCTGCCCCACGCGGAGATGCCGGCGATGAACAGGGCGATGGCGAGCAGGAGCGCGACGCTCCGCTTGCTGACGGCAAGCTCGCTGAGTCGACTCACGAGTGGTCTCCCGGAAGCGTGGAACCGTGTGGTTGGCGAGAACCGGCTTGGACACCGGTGATCGGGAACTCGTCGTCCGCGGCGGCTGCCAGCAGGCGCGTGGCGCGCTCGACGACGTCGAGCTCGGCGTCCTCGAGGCGGGCGAGAAGCCGCCGCATCTGGGCCGCGTTGAGCTCGCGGAAGCGCTCGAGGTGGCCGCTCCCGGTGGCGGTGATCGTGACCACCACCTGGCGCCGGTCGGCGGGGTCGTCGTGCCTGGCGAGAAGCCCGTGGTCGACCAGCCGATCGACGAGCCCGCTCATCGTGGAGATCGACACCCCGAGGTGGACGGCGAGCTCCGACATCCGCATCCCCTGCCCCGCGGCGACCAGGTACATCACCTTGGCCTGGGACATCGTCACCCCGACCTCCATCAGGTCCGGCGCATGCGATGACGCGATGCGATGCATGAGCAGCTCGTAGGACACGATGACGCGATCGATCCGCGCGCCGCGGCCGGCGTCGTCGGACGGCATGGTTGCGTGGGTTCCCTCCGTGATCGTTGGCATCGTGCAAACTATATCGAAGATGCGAAGGAATTGGATTGGTCCGTTCGCGTGGGCGCGAACCCGGTTCGCGGCGTCGAGTCGCGCCCGGCGACCGGCTACGATCCGCCGGTGACGCAGAACCCCGCCCCAACCCGGTCCGCACAGACGGCGCCGCCCGTGCTCGCGGCTCCGGCACCCGTCGCCGCACCGGCCGGGTCCGGCGTCGAGATCCCGCGAACGATCCCGGCCGCGGTCGCGCGGCGCTTTCTCGCCCTCCGCCACCTGCTCGCACCGCCGCGGGCGTTGCCCGCCGGCGAGCAGAGCGTCATGGACGTGGTCGAACGCCTCGGCTCGCTCCAGTTCGACCCGCTCGAGATCGCCGGTCGAAACCACGACCTGGTGCTCCAGGCGCGGATTGCCGGCTATCGCCGCGAGATCACGGACACGCTCCTGTACGAGCGGCGGCTCCTGTTCGAGGCGTACAACAAGGGCCTGAGCATCCTGCCGACCGCGGAGCTGCCGCTCTACCGGCTGACCTGGGATCACGCACGCATCCGGCACGACGGCGCCGCCTTCGACGAGCACGCGCCGCTCGTGGAGGAGCTGCTGGCCCGAATCCGCCGGGACGGTCGCCTGTCGTCCACGGACATCGAGTCGCGCGCCGCGATCGACTGGTACTGGCGCCCCACGAATCCGGTCCGCGCGATCCTCGAAGCGCTCGCCGAGGCGGGAATCCTGGCAATCGCTCGCCGGGACGGCAACCGGCGCAGCTACGACCTGGCCGAGCGCCTCTTCCCGGTCGATCTCCTCGCGGAGCGCCCATCCGTCCGCGAGCAGGCCCGGCACCGGCTGCTCTCGCGGTATCGGGCGAACGGCCTGCTCGGCGCCGCCGGCCAGGCCGAGCTCTGGATCGGCACGGGCCGTGCCGCACCCGACCCCGCCCGGCCCGACCTCCCCACGCGAACCGAGCTCCGGGCGGAGCTCCTGGCCGATGGGTCGCTCACCGCGGTCAGCGTGGAGGGGCTGCGCGGCCCGCGCCTCATCGTCGCGTCCGACGTCGCGTGGCTCGGCCGGGCGATCGACGAGGTGGCTGCCGGTGCCCCTCCCGGCGGCGCGGCGCCTGCCGTGAGCTTCCTCGCGCCCCTCGACCCGTTCTGCTGGGATCGCGACCTCCTGCGAGGGCTGTTCGGCTTCGACTATGTCTGGGAGGTCTACGTCCCGCAGGCGAAGCGGCGCTGGGGTTATTACGTCCTGCCGATCCTGTTCGGCGATCGGCTCGTGGGCCGGATCGAGCCGCGCTTCGACCGTGCGGCCCGGGCGGTCCGCCTTCTCGGCACCTGGTGGGAGGCGGGCTTCGATCCGCTCGCGACCGAGGGATTCGTGCCGGCGTTCACCGCCGCGCTGGACGCCTACCGGGCCTTCGGACGGGCGACCCGCGTCACCTTTCCGCGCGATCGGGCGAACCGGGCGCTCGCCGGCGCGGTGGCCCGGGCCGGTTGAGGATCAGGCCGAGACGCTGACGGGCGACGACCAGGTCCCGACGTTGCCCGCCCGGTCGCGTGCCCGGACGCGGATGGCAATGCGGTGGCCGACCGCCACGGAGCTCGACCACGAGTGAGTCGTGGTCGAGGTTCGGACGAAGGCCCAGGCGCCGCCGTCAACCCGGCGCTGAACGTCGAACGAGCGGAGCCCGGCGGTGAGCGCGGCCAGCGGCCGGTCGTCGCCGACCCAGCTCCAGGTCACCTGGAGTGCCTGGTGCAGCCCTGCGAGCGTGATCAGCGAGCCCCTCGCCGGCGCGCTCATCTTCGCCCACGGCGGCGTGCGGTCCGGGCCCCGGAGGAAGATCGCGGTCCAGTAGCGGTCGCCGGTGGCGGTGATGCCCAGGCCGAGGCCGAAGTAGTTGAAGGTGCTGGAGCGGATGATCGCTATGTGTTCGGGTGACGTCATCCAGCCCTGGTTGACGACACGCATGGAGTCGCCGAGCGTCGGGTAGTTGTTCCAGCCGATCGTCTCGCCAAGTCCATACCAGCGGATGCCGTTCGCCGTGATCAGGTCGACCATCGTCCGTCCGTCCGACTGGACGTGGCTGAGCTGGCCGGTCGCGGCCATCGAGGCGGAGCGTTCGTGCGCGATGGCGGAGAGCCGGGCGTCGAGGCGGAGGGCCGGGAGTCCCACGGCCGCGCGATCCGCGTTGATCATGGCCACCAGGGCCATCTCGGCGGTGGCCGGGCTCATGTCGGCGGCCTCGGCGGTCATCAAGATCGAACTCGTCGCAGCACGCACCGAGGGCGCGGCGATGCCGGCCGGCGCAACCAACGCCCCGAGGGCGATGACGAAAGCGAGGGCGAGCGGCGCACGAACAGCCCGGGGTTGGGCCGACCGCGTAAAGCGATTGCAGCGCAAGGCGCAATGGTACGCCGGACTCCCTGGTGTCGTGGCCCCGACAGCGCAACTCGTGTCCACGGACGCCCGGGTGACGCCTGTGGGACGATCATCGCGCGACGAAACCCAACCCCACGCGGAGGACCCGATGGCAGCAGTACGACGCGCAGAAGCCTCCTGGACCGGCTCCCTCGCCGAGGGGAGCGGCATGATCAACTACGTGACGAGCGGCTCGATCACGCGGCTACCGGTGACATGGGCCTCGCGAACGGAAGAGCCCAATGGACGGACCAGCCCGGAGGAGCTGGTCGCGGCCGCCCATGCAAGCTGCTTCGCGATGGCGTTCTCCGGGGGCCTCGGCCGCAATGGGACCCCGCCGACATCGCTCGCGGTCAGCGCAACCGTCACGTTCGACAAGCTGGAGGCCGGCTGGCGGATCGTCTCGTCCGCCCTCACGGTCCGGGGCGTCGTCCCGGGGATCGACGCCGCCACGTTCACGACGCTCGCCGAGGCGGCCAAAGACGGCTGCCCGATCTCCGTCGATGATGCAAGGGAACGTCGCGCTCTCGGTCGAGGCGACGCTGGAGGGCTGATCGCCCGATCGGGTCAATGGGCCGCTGCGACGGGCCGGATCAGCCGATCGTCAGGAGGCGGCGCGGGTTCGTCTCGGTCATCTGCCGGATCTCCGTCTCGCCGACCCCCGCAGCGCGCAGGTGCGGCAGGAACGTCTCCTGGACGGTACGTGTAGCCGTTCCCCCCGTAGTGGCGGAGCTGCTCGTTGTGGCAGACGTCCTGCGAGAGCAGGACGCGGTCGGCCCTGCCGCGGCCGAGCAGGTCGAGCAGGAGCGGGATGAGCCGCGGCTCGGCGAGGCGCTCCTGGGGCGTGAACAACATGCCCAGGAAGTCGAGCTCGATGTTTGCGCCGCGCTCCAGGATCGCCAGCCAGTAGTCGAGCCGCGGGTGGGAGTCGGCGTGGCCGATCACCACGCGGCCCGGGTCGACGCCCGCCTCCTCGAGGACGCGCAGCTGGGCGAGGCCCACGTCGCTCATCACGGCATGCGTCATCACCGCCAGACCCGTCGCCTGCGATGCGCGCCCGACGGCGCGAAACACGCGCTCCTCCTGGGCCGACAGCCATGGCTTGTCCGACCCGATCTCGCCGATGATCCCGGGCCGGACGTCCGTCCCCTCGGCCCCACCGAGGATCTCGTCCACGAGGATGTCGGACAGCTCCGCGACGGAACGGCGGTCGACGAGCGCATCCGGCGGGTAGTACGCGCCGCGGTACCACCCGCACCCCATCACCAGGTGGAGTCCCGAGGCTTCGGCCAGCCTGCGGAGTCGCAGCGGGTCGCGCCCGATCGCGGCGAGCGTGACGTCCACGAGGCACGTCCCGCCGAGCTCACCGAACCGGGCGAGCTCCGGCAGGATGAGGTCGTCCTCGCCGGTCAGCTCCCAGTAGTCCCAGCGGCCGGGTATCTGCCAGAGCACGCAGCGGGTGTGCTCGTGCGGAAGCGTGAATCCGAGCGCGTCCGGCGGGACCGGGCCCAGGACGGTCTGGACGTGCGGCGTCATCGGCCGATCATAGGCGTGTCACGCGCGCTCCAGCGTGGTTGCGCGCTCCGCGTTGTCCAGCCGGCACATTCGGCCTATAGTCCGGCGCAGCCACGGGGTGGAGGGGCTCGCGGCCGACAGAGGCTACATGGCTGCCCAAGGCGGGTTGCCCTCGTGGAGGAGGAGGTCGCAATGCAGACGAAGCGCCAATTCGTGGCGCTCCTGGCCGTGTTCGGGCTCGCGCTCGGCGCGTGCTCGAGCGGTGCCAGCCCAACGCCGGCTCCGAGCGCGGCGCCGTCGGTGGCGCCCTCGACCGCGGCAAGCGCCGCCGCAAGCACTGCGCCGAGCGCGGCGCCGAGCGTCGCCGCCACCGTCGATCCGAGCTCGCTCCTCGGCAAGGTCCTGGCAAAGGGCACCATCGTGATGTCGACGGACCCGCAGTACCCGCCCCAGTCGTCCCTGAAGTCCGACGGGACGTACGAGGGCTTCGACATCGACGTCGGGACGGAGATCGCAAAGCGGCTCGGCGTCAAGATCCGTTCCAGACTCCAGACTGGAACATCATCACCGCCGGCTCCTGGTCCGGGCGCTGGGACTTCAGCGTCGGCTCCATGACGATCACGACGCCGCGCGAGAAGGTTCTTGCCTTCAGCAAGCCGTACTACTACACCCCGGCCCAGATCGCCGCGTCCAAGGTCTCGGGCATCACGACGCTCGATGGGTTCGCCGGCAAGACGATCTGCGTCGGCGAGGCGACGACCTACTTCGACTGGATGAGCGGGACGCTCGACCTGGGGTCGTACACCCCGCCGACGAAGCCGCCCACCGGTTCGAAGGTCACCACGCTCTCCACGGACCGGCTCTGCGCCGAGGCGTGGAAGGCCGGCCGCAAGGACTTCGAGGGCTGGCTCAGCTCCTCGACGACGGTCGACCAGGCGGTCAAGGACGGCCTGCCGCTCGTGAAGGTCGGCGACCCCGTCTACTACGAGCCGCTCGGCGTCGCGTTCGACAAGAGCGGGCCCGATCCGACGGGCATGGTCGCCAAGGTCAACGAGATCCTCGACGCCATGCGGGCGGACGGGACCCTCACGGGCTTCGCCACCAAGTGGTTCGGCATCGACCTGTCCGTCGCGCCGGGCGCCTGACCACCACGCGCCGATTCGACGGGGCGCCCGATGCCGGGCGCCCCGTCGACGTTTCCGGGACCGAACGGGAGGGAGGACCAGGTGAGCAGGGCATCGACCAGCGCGCTTGCGCCTCCGGGGACGCGGCCCCGGCTCGAGCCCCGAACGCGATCGTGGCAGCAGATCGCCGCCCAGCGGCGGCGCCAGACGCGCCGGTTCCGGATCACGTTCGTCCTGACGTGGATCGTCCTCGTCGGGGGCTCGTCGGCTTCCTCGTTCGCCGGCGGGAAGATCGACTTCGGCGTTCCTGTCCAAGTGGGGCGGGTACATCCTCGGGCGGCGTCCAGACCACGATCGTCGTGGCCGTCTGCTCCATCATCTTCGCGATCTGCTTCGCGGTCGTCGGCGCGCTCGGTCGGCTGAGCTCCAACGCCGTCCTGTTCGCGGTCTCCACCCTCTACGTCTCGCTCGTCCGCGGCACGCCGCTCCTGGTGCAGATCCTGTTCATCTACCTCGCGCTGCCGCAGGTCATCCCGGCGGTCGCGGAGGTCCCCGGGATCGTGCTGGGCATGTTCGCGCTCTCGTTCAACTACGGCGCGTACATGACCGAGATGTTCCGGGCGGGCATCCAGGCCGTGCCGCGCGGCCAGACCGAGGCCGCCCAGGCGCTCGGCATGCCCGGTCGGACACGGATGCGCCGGATCATCCTGCCCCAGGCCGTCCGGATCATCACCCCGGCGATCGGCAACGACTTCATCTCGATGATCAAGGACTCGTCGCTCGTGTCGATCATCGCCGTTCCCGGAGCTCCTCTGGCGGGCCCAGCGTGTCGGCCAGTCGAACTTCCGGACGCTCGAGACGCTGATGGTGGCGGCTGCCGTCTACTGGGGCCTGACGATCGTGCTGTCGCTCTTCCAGGATCGCCTGGAGAAGCGGATGGCCGAGAGCGACCGGCGAATCTGAGGAGGCCACGATGTCCGGCTCGAGCCGCACCCCACTCGCACACGACGTGAGCGACCCCTTCGCCGCCCCGGGTGCGCTGACGCCGTCGAACACGGGGCCGATCGTGCGCCTTCTCGAGATCGAGAAGTACTTCGGCTCCAACCACGTCCTGCGCGGCTGCACGATGGAGGTCTACCCGAGCGAGACGATCTGCCTCATCGGGCGGTCGGGATCCGGGAAGAGCACGCTGCTGCGCTGCGCGAACTTCCTGGAGGAGCCGACCGCGGGCGCCGTCGAGATCGACGGCGTGCGCGTGGACGCGGATCCGCTCCACGCGCGGTCCGGCACACACCGCGAGCAGATCCGGCAGATCCGGATGCGCGCCCAGATGGTCTTCCAGGAGTTCAACCTCTTCCCGCACATGAAGGTGATCGACAACCTGATCGAGGCGCCCGTCCGGGTGAAGGGCGTCCCGCGCGACCAGGCCATCGCGACGGCGGAGAAGTTCCTCGACAAGGTGGGCCTCTCGGAGAAGCGCGACGAGTATCCCGCCCGCCTCTCGGGCGGCCAGAAGCAGCGCGTGGCGATCGCCCGCGCGCTGACGATGGAGCCCAAGGTGCTCCTGTTCGACGAGCCGACCTCCGCGCTCGACCCGGAGCTGGTCGGCGAGGTCCTCGTCGTCATGTCGGAGCTGGCCCACGAGGGTGCCACGATGATCGTGGTCACCCACGAGATGCAGTTCGCGCGCGAGGCGGCCGACCGCGTCTACTACATCGACGCGGGCGCCTTCGTGGAGGTCGGGCCGCCCGAGCAGGTGATCGACAAGCCGCAGGACCCGCGCACGGCCAAGTTCCTCGCGCGCCTGCTCATCAAGTAGTCTTCGAGGCACCATGTTCCAGCGCTGGGGCGCGTTCGTCTACCGACACCGCCGAATCGTCGCCCTCGCCGCCCTCGTCGTGGCCCTGGTGGCCCTTCCGTTCGCCAGCCGCGCCTCGGGCAAGCTCAGCTCGGGTGGCTGGCTGGATCCGCTCTCCGAGTCGTCCCAGGTCGACACGCGCCTCGCGGCGCAGTTCGGCGGCGGCAAGAGCAGCCTCGTCGCGCTCTTCGCCCGGACCGAGCCCGGCGCCGACGCGACGTCGGCGGAGTTCCAGGCGGCGATCGCGTCGGCGACCGCGGCGCTCCGCGCGGATCCGAACGTCACCGGGATCGTGGGCTACGCGGAGACCGGGGACCGGCGCTTCATCAGCACGAAGGGCGACGCGGCGTACATCGTGATCAACCTCGCGGTGACCGACGAGGAATCGGTGCCGCTCTATCCCGCCCTGCGCGCGACGCTCGCCGCACCGGCCGGCTACACGGTCAACGTCTCCGGCTACGCACCGTTCACGATCGACACCGCGAAGCAGGCCGACGAGGATCTCGTGCGCGCCGAGCTGGTCAGCCTGCCGGTCGTGGCGGTGGTGCTCCTCCTCGTCTTCACGTCCGCGATCGCGGCCGGCATGCCGCTGCTCGTGGCCGGCCTCGCGATCCCGACGTCGCTCGGGCTCGTCTACTGGGTCGCCCAGCTGACGACGATGAGCGTCTTCGTCCTCAACATCGCGTCGATGCTGGGCCTGGCCCTCGCCATCGACTACTCGCTCTTCATCACCAGCCGCTTCCGCGAGGAGCTGGCGCACGGGCGGGAGGTCGGCGACGCCGTCGCCCGCGCGGTGGCGACGAGCGGCAAGGCGGTCATGTTCTCGGGCATCGCGGTCGCGATCGGGCTGTCGGGCCTGATGGTCTTCCCGTTCGCGACGATCCGCTCGATCGGGCTCGGAAGCGCGCTCGTCGTCGGGTGCTCGGTCTTCTTCGCGCTCACCTTCCTGCCCGCCGTCCTCGCCATGCTGGGGCACCGCGTGAATCGCCTGAGCCTGGCCGGCCTGCGACACCGGCTGCGCGGCGAGCGCGGGCCGATCGCCGAGACGGAGGTGGTCCTGGAGGTCACCGATCCCGACCACCCGAGTCGCTGGGGGCGCGTGGCACGCCGCGTGATGGCCCACCCATGGCGCGTCCTCGTCCCGATCGTGATCGTGCTGCTCGTGCTGGGAACGCCGTTCCTGCGCATGGAGCAGGGCGTGCCCGGCGCGGAGGTCCTGCCCGTGGGCCTCGAGAGCCGCGACACGTTCATCGCGCTCCAGGCGGACTTCGCGCCCGGTGAGACGACCCCGATGACCATCCTCGCCGACCTGTCCGCGGCGCCGACGAGCCCGGCCGGGATCGCCGCTCTGCAGGCGTACGCGAGCCCGCCTCGCCGCGCTCGACGGCGTCTCGCGGGTCGAGAGCTTCTTCACGATCGTCGACCCGCGGACCGGCACGACCGTCCCGCCCGCGCAGGTCCAGGCGCTCTTCTCGCTGCCGGCCGCCCAGCGCCCGGCGGGCGTCGACACGTTGCTGGCGCGCTACGTCTCGGGGAACACGGTGCGCATCGACGCCATCAGCCCGTACGTGGCCTCGCGCCCGGAGGCGACGTCCCTCGTCCCGCGCGTGCGCGCGTTGCCCGTCGACGCGCCCATCACGGAGACGGCCCTCGGCGGGACGGCCGCGCTCGGCTCGGACTTCCTGGCCGGCCAGGCCGACCGACTCCCGTTCGCGGTCGGCTGGACGATGCTGGCCACCGCGCTGATCCTGTTCCTGCTCTTCGGATCGGCCGTGATTCCGCTCAAGGCCGTCGTCATGACGCTCCTCTCGGCGACCGCGAGCTTCGGCGCCCTCGTCTGGATCTTCCAGGACGGCAACCTGTCCGACGTGCTGGCCTTCCATCCTCCCGGCTTCACCGTGGCCGGGATCCCGATCATCATGTTCTGCGTCATCTTCGGGCTGTCGATGGACTACGAGGTGCTCCTCCTCTCCCGGATCCAGGAGGCGTGGCGCCGCACGGGCGACAACGCCGCCTCCGTCATCGAGGGGGTGGTCCGCACGGCCCGGGTCATCACGGGCGCCGCCCTGATCATGGTCAGCGTCTTCTTCGCCTTCGTGCTCGCCGACGAGGTGACCATCAAGTCCATCGGCGTGGGCATGGCGATCGCTGTCGCGATCGACGCGAGCATCGTGCGCGTGATGCTCGTGCCCGCGGTGATGCGGCTGCTCGGCCGCTGGAACTGGTGGGCACCCGGTCCGCTCAGCCGGGTCGCGGACCGGGTGGGCTTCTCGCACGTGGATGCCGACGAGCCCGGCCGGATCGCCTCACCCGGCGGCGAGGCGCCCCTGGCGGGCGTGCCTGGCCCGGACGGCCCGATCGCCGGCGGCGACGGCGCCACGGTCGGCACCGGGCTGCGCTAGGCTGCCGGCGTGACCGGGTTCCGCTCCTCCGACGACGACCTCGACGAGCGCCTCCGCGCTCTCAAGGGTGAGGTCATCGACGGCCCGGTGTCTCCCGGCGGAGATCGCTCGGGCGCGGCGGGCACACCCGGAGGGGCGACGGGCCGTCCGGGGAGCGCGAGACGACCGGGAGCCGCCGCCCGCGCCGTCGGCTGGTCGCTGGGACAGGCGGAAGCCGGGCGGCTGGGTCTCTGGCTCGGCGTTGGGCTCCTGGCGATCGGCACCTACCTCGTCCTCGAGCAGTTCGTCCCCGCGGTGCGAATCCTCGGCTCGCTCGCGCTGGCGCTCGCCGGCGGGGTCCTGCTGGCGTGGGTCGCGACCGGGCGGGCCGGCGCGTGGGCCCTCAACGTCGGGGCGATCCTGTCCGGCTACGGCGCATTCCGGTTCGTGGCCGAGGTCGCGGGCCTGCAGACTGTCGGGTGGGGCACGCTCGGCGCCGGGCTCGGCCTGCTCGTGCTGGCGGCCCTCCGGATGCGGCGCGGGGGCCGCGTCGGGTGGCAGGCCTGGGTTGGCGCGTTCTTCGTCGTCTGGGGCGGGTGGGGCGCGGTCGGCAGCGTGATCCCCGGCTTCCCCTCGCTGGGCGACCTGCTCGTGCCGGGGCTCGTGGTGTTGGCCGGGGTCGTCATCCTGCGCCGGGGGATTGCACCCCGCCGCTGAGCCGCAGCGGGTGAGCTTCCGGCCGGACCCGGCCCACGAGGGGCCATCCCGAGCCCAGCCGGTTCAGCCTGCCGCGGCCATCGCCGTTGCCGCAGTCACGGCACCGGCAATCCCGTCGGCGATCCCGACCAGCTCGTCGTCGGTGACCACGAATGGCGGACCGAGGAGGATCAGGTCGCCGTCGACGCCGTTCGCGTTGCCCGTGCCGGAGTAGACCAGCACCCCACGCTCGCGGGCCGCGAGGACGATCGCCTCGGTCCGTCGCTCGGCGCGCGGGAACGGCGCCCGAGTCGCGCGATCGGCCACGATCTCGAGGCCGACCATGAGGCCGCGACCCCGGATCTCGCCGACGTGTGGGTGGTCGGCGAGTCGCTCGCCGAGGAGCGTGAGCAGCCGCTCGCCCTTCGTCGCGGAGGCCGCCACGAGGTCCTCGTCTCGCAGGATCCGCAGGACCTCGCGGGCCACGGCGGCACCCGTGATCGAGTGGCTGAAGGTGAAGCCGTGGACGAAGCCGCTTGCCGCGATCGTCTCGAACACCGGACCGGCCGCGGCGACGAACCCGAACGGCCAGTAGCCCGAGGTGGCGCCCTTGGCGGCCACCAGCAGGTCTGGCCGGATGCCCCAGTGGTCGACCGCGAACCAGCGCCCGGTGCGGCCGAACCCCGTCATCACCTCGTCGACGACGAGGAGCACGCCGTGGCGGCGGCAGACATCGGCGATCGCCGGCCAGTAGCCGTCGGGCGGCACGACCGCACCGAGCGTTGCCCCGACGATCGGTTCGGCCACGAACGCGGCGACCGTGCCGGGACCCGCGGCGAGGATCATCCGTTCCAGCTCGGCGGCCAGCTCCGCCACGTCGCCCAGCGCGTTCGAGCGCGGCTCCCCGGCTCGGTACGGGTACGCGGACGAGACGTGCCGGAAGCGACCAAGCCACGCCTCGTACGGCCGTCGCAACGGCTGGCGGCCGGACAGGTCCAGCGCCCCGAGGGAGTTGCCGTGGTAGCTCCCCCACCGCGAGATCACGATCTGCCGGCCGGCCTCGCCGCGCGCGAGGTGATAGGCCCGGGTCATCTTGAGGGCCGTCTCGATCGCCTCGGAACCGCCCGAGACCGGGTAGATGGCGGGCGAATCGAGCGGGAGGATCGCCCCCAGCTCGGCGGCGTAGGCCTCCAGCGCGGCGCTGGTGAACGCCGTGCCGTGCGCGTAGGCGACACGCGCCGTCTGGGCCGCCATGACGTCCGCGACGCTTCGGCGCCCGTGACCGACGTTGACGACGATCGCGCCCCCGGCCGCGTCCAGGTAGGAGCGCCCGTCGGAGGCGTGGAGCGTCGCGCCCTCGCCGCGCTCGACGATCGGGAGCCTGCGCCCGAAGACACGCGGGAAGACGCGGCCGGCCTGGTCCGGCATCGGTGGAGCGGGGATCCGTCATGGCCGCAATTGTATGGGCGGCCGCGCGCGTCGGCGACCCGAACGGCGATCCGCGGCGGCGATCCGAACGCCGGCGACCCGCGCGACGACCCGCAGCGCGCCCGCCTCTGCATGCCCCGAGAGGCGCGGCGGTCGGGCCGACCTCAGGGGGTCGGCCCGACCGCGAGGTGCCCGGTTCGGCCGGAAGGGAGGGCCGTCCCGGACGCGTGATGTGCCTGACCCGGCGGCGGCTCGCCGCGACCGGGTCGGATCAGACGCGGCCCTTCGGGACCGTGTGCCAGTACGTCTTGTTGAAGATGATCTTGCCCAGGTGCCAGAGCTGGTTCGGCTTGGGCGGCTTGGGCGGGTGGTCGTAGTCGAACTGGAGGAGCGTGCCCTTCCCGTCGCCGACCTCGAAGAAGCACATCACCTTGCCGGTGTAGCTCGCGTGCTTGCCCTCGGGCTCGCGGCCCATCACGCCGCGCGCTCACGCGCTCAGCGACGATCGGAGCCTCGAAGTGGGCGGTGGAGCCGGCCTTCGAGAGTGGCAGGTCGGTGGCGTCGCCGAGGGCGTAGATGTTCGGGTAGCGCGGGATGTCCGCATCGGGCGTGTTCGACGCCACCAGGTGCTTGACCTGGAGCGTGTTCCGATCGGTCGGGAGCCAGCCCGACTTCGGGGCGAGCCCCGAGTCGGTGACGACCTGGGCGCCCTTGTGGGGCGGCACGCAGATCAGGAGGTCGTACGGGTACTCCTCCATCGCGTCGGTGATCACGACCTTGCGCTCGGCATCGATCGAGTCAACGCCGGCGAGGAGCTGCAGGTCGATCCCCTTCTCCGCGAAGATCGGGGTCGCCATGTCGCTCACGCTCTCGATGGTGAACGCACGGTTGATCGGCGAGAGGAAGGTCAGCTCGGTCTTCTCGCGCAGGCCCCGCGCCCGGAGCTCGGCCTCGATGAGGAAGGCGACCTCGAGAGGCGCCGGCGGGCACTTGTAGGGGATGCCCGCGATCCCGATCACGAGCTTGCCGCCCGTGAAGGCATCCAGCGCCTTCCGCAGCCGGGCCGAGGCCTCGGCCGTGTAGAAGTGATACGCCTCCGTCTCGAAGTCCTTGATCGCCTCTGGGAGGATCCGCGAGCCGGTCGCGATGACGAGCTGATCGAAGTGGATCTTCTCGCCCGACGCCAGCTCCACGAGCGAGGTCTCCGGGTCGATCCGGACGACGGTGTCGACGACCAGGTCGACGTTGTCGTCGAGCAGCGACCGCTCCGGCCGGTGCAGCTTCTCGGGCCGCTCGTTGCCCATCGCGATGTACATGTAGCCGGGCTGGTAGGCGTGCTGCCCGGTCTCGTCGACGACCGTGACCTTCGCGTCGCCCGCGGCGATCAGGCGCTTGAGCTTTCGGGCGACCAGGTTGGCGGTGAGGGTTCCGCCCACCCCGCCGCCCAGGATGACGACGCGCTGCACGCTGCCTACCGAGCCTTCGTGACGACGATCTCGTCGAAGCCGTCCTTCGACTCGACGCTCACGAGCGTGTGGCCGGCCTTCTCGATCCACTTCGGGATGTCGATCTTGCTGCCCTTGTCGGCCGACCAGACGGCGATCGTGTCGCCGACGTCGGACTCCTTGATCGCGCGGATGAGCTCCATGAGCGGACCCGGGCAGAAGCTGCCGCGGGCGTCGACGGTTCGGGTGATGGTCGCAGCCATGCTGAAATCCGTTCCTTCCATGCAGACGATGCGGGTGCGCGGGAGCAGGATGGGGCGCGGCCGTGCCCGTGCCGCGCCCCGGGGTGAGGTCAGATGAAGAGCGGAGCGCTGCCCTCGCTCATGAGGGCGATCACCGTCGCGGCGCCGACCGGCTCGCCCATGCCATCGAGCATGTCCTCGCGCTTGAGGCCGAACATGTCCATGGTCATCTGGCAGGGCATGAACTCGACGCCCATCTCCATGGCAAGCTCGAGCAGCTCCTTCGGGCTGGCGACCTTGTACTGCTTCGCGAGCTTGCCCATCATCCAGGGCCCCATGCCCAGGAAGTTCATCTTCGACAGCTTGCGATGCGAGACGCCCGGGCGCTGCATGAAGGACATCATCTTCTGCATCACGTTGTCGCCCGTGATGCGCTTCTGGTCCTTGACGAACGTCTGGAGGCCCCAGAACGTGAGGAAGACGCGGACCTTGGCGCCCATCGCGGCGCCGGTCGTGGCCAGGATCATCGTGGCCCAGGTCTTCTCGAGCTCGCCGCTGTAGCAGATGATGAGGATGTCGTGCGGCGTGGCCTCGTGCTCGTGAGCGGGCACGGCGGGCGCCGTCATCGGCGCCTCGACGATCGGCATGGCCGGCTCGGCAACTGCGGTCATCGGGTCGTCCCTCACTTCCGGCGGAGGACGAAGCGATAGACGCCGCCCTCGACGCTGCTCTCGACGAGCTCGTTGCCCGTCGTCTTGCACCAGGCGGCGAAGTCCTTCGTGGAGCCCGCGTCCGTGGCGAGCACCTCGAGGAGCTGGCCGCTGACCAGCCCCTTGACGGCCTGGGCCGTCTTGACGATCGGCATCGGGCACGAGAGGCCCTTTGCGTCGACGCGCTGTGCGATCTCGAGAGGCATTCCTGAACCCTTCCTGTACGTCGGCGGCCGGGCCGCTGCCCGCCGCGCCGGTGGTCCGACTAGATGAAGACGATGTGGCCGTCGCCGGCGTTGATGTAGAAGGCGGTCACGCCCTCGACCCCGTCCACGAGCGGATCGAGGTCGTCCTCCTCGATCTTGAGGACGTCCATCGAGAGCGAGCAGGCCTGGATGTCGACCTCGCCGAGCTCCTTCGCCTGGCGCAGGGTCTCGTGCCACGGGGCCTGGCCCGCGACCGCGGCGGCGGCGACCAGGGCCGCTCCCGCCTCGCCGGCCTCCGCGGAGAGGCCGCGTCCCAGCGCGATCCGGTCCTTGCGGAACGCATCGAGCGCCCAGTACTGCAGGAAGATGTTGACCCGGCGACCGAGCGCTGCCGCGCCGGCGGTCATCACCGCGGCTGCCTGGAGCTTGTCGTCGGTGCCCGAGAAGAGCACCAGGTTGATCGGTTCGTCCATCAGGGTCACCTCAGCCGGCGCCGGGCACCGAGGTGGCGGCAAGCGCACGCTCGTTGGTCGGCTGGGGCCGTTCGGAGAGCTCGCCGAGGCGGGCGAGACGGCGCATCAGGACCCCGCGCATGAGGCTGCACGCGGCGAGGACTTCCGGATCGGTCAGCCGATACCGGACCTCCCGTCCGTCGCGTTCGGACTCCACGATCCCCGCGGCCCGCATGACTGCGAGATGCTGGGAGACGTTCGGCTGGCTGATCCCCATCTCCTCTGCAAGGCGGCCGACTTCCTTCGGCTCGTCGGCGAGGAGGTGGAGGATCTCGAGCCGGCGGGGGCTTGCGAGGATCTTCATGACCTCCGATTGGAGGCTCCAGATCGGGTCCATGCGCGGGATCATGTACCCATGCGCATCTGCGCATAAGGTGCGAATGGCCCATCACCGGGACCGGCCGGCAGGGGGTCGCGGGCCGTTCGGCACGGGTGGACCGCGGCGGCCGGGCGCGCGGCTCAGCAGATCCGGGGCAGCTGCTCCCCGACCAGCATGTCCACGATCCGCTCGCTCCCGACGATCGTGCGGACCGTGACCATCGCAGGGTGGTCCGCGACCACGGTGCCGATCAGGGCCGCGTCGGCCCCCTCCGGCACGGCGCGCATCGCGGCCAGGACCGGCTCCGCGAACGCGGCGGGCACGAGCGCCACGAGCTTGCCCTCGTTCGCCACGTGGAGCGGGTCGAGGCCCAGCATCTCGCAGGCGGCACGTACCGGGCCGGGGATCGGGATGGCAGGCTCGTCGAGCACCATGCCGACGCCGGAGGTCGCCGCGATCTCGTTGAGCGCCGACGACAGTCCTCCCCGGGTCGGGTCGCGGAGGACGTGGACGTCCGGGCAGGCGCCGAGGATGGCGGCGACCAGGCCGTTGAGCGCCTGCGTGTCGGAGGCGATCTCCACCTCGAACTCGAGGCCCTCGCGGACGCTCATGATCGCGACGCCGTGCAGGCCGATCGGGCCGGACAGGATGATCGCGTCGCCGACGGCCGCGCGATCCGCGGCGGGGGCCACGCCGTCCGGGATCAGCCCGATCCCCGCCGTGTTCACGAACAGCCGGTCAGCGGCGCCCCGCCCGACGACCTTCGTGTCACCGGTCACGATCCGCGCGCCGGCCTTCACCGCCGCGCGGGCCGCGGACGCGGTGATCGCGCGGAGCTCCTCGAACGGCAGGCCCTCCTCGATCACGTAGGCGAGCGAGATCGCGACCGGCTGGGCCCCCATCATCGCGAGGTCGTTGAGGGTGCCGTTGACGGCCAGCTCGCCGATGTCTCCGCCCGGGAACGCGAGCGGGCTCACGACGAAGGAATCGGTGGTGAACGCCAGGCGCGCGCCGGCAACCTCGACGACGGCGGCGTCGTTGAGCGGGCCGCCCGGCGCGGCGGCCGCAAGCGCGGGCCCGATCACGTCACGCATGAGCGCGGCGGACAGCTGGCCGCCCGAGCCGTGGCCCAGGATGACGCGCTGGACCTCGGGGATCGGCGCCGGGCAGGCGAGGCCGTTCGCGTCGAAGAACACGGCATCCGCGGCCGGCGTCCCTGCGGACGCGACACCCGCCGGGAGGTCACGGACGCCGCTCACCGGGCCGCCTCGGTCCTGTCGGGCTCGCGCGCGGGCGCGATCGGTGCGACCTGCAGCAGCGGCATCGCCGGGGTCAGGGTCCGCAGGCCTCCCAGCCCGCGGCCCGCGGAGAAGAACGCGGCGCAGGTCCCCTCGGAGCTCACCATCGGCGCGCCGAGCGGCTTCTGCGGGTTGCACAGCGTGCCGTACGCCGTGCAGTCGAGCGGCGTCTTCTCGCCGGTCAGGATCGCACCCGCGATGCAGGCCGGGTGCTCCTGGGTGTGGATGTCGCCGACCGAGAACCGGCTCTCCGCGTCGAAACGGGCGTACTTCTCGCGCAGCCGGTAGCCGGAGGCCGGGATCTCCCCGATCCCCCGCCATTTCCGCGTGCCGATCTCGAAGACCTCGAAGATCTGCTCCTGGGCGAGCGGGACGCCGTCGCGCTTGACGGCGCGGGCGTACTGGTTCTCCACCTCGTGGCGGCCCTCCTCGAGCTGGCGGATCGCCATCAGGATGCCCTCGAGGAGGTCGAGCGGCTCGAAGCCGGTGACCACGATCGGCACGTGGTACTTCGCGGCGATCGGCTCGTACTCGGTCCAGCCCATGACGGCGCAGACGTGGCCCGCCGCCAGGAACGACTGGACCTGGTTGGCGGGCGATTCGAGGAGCGCCACCATCGCCGGCGGCACCAGCACGTGCGAGACAAGCACGCTGAAGTTGTCGATCCCGCGGCGCGCCGCCTCGGCGACGGCCGTGGCGTTCGCCGGCGCGGTGGTCTCGAAGCCGACCGCGAAGAAGACGACCTGCTTGTCCGGGTTGGCGACCGCGACCTTCAGGGCGTCGAGCGGCGAGTACACGATCCGGACGTCCGCGCCCCGGGCCTTGAGGGCCAGCAGGTCGGTCGTGGAGCCCGGCACGCGCAGCATGTCGCCGTAGCTGGTGAAGATGACGTCCGGGCGGGCCGCGATCGCGAGCGCCTTGTCGATCTGCTCGAGCGGCGTGACGCAGACCGGGCAGCCGGGCCCGTGGATCATGCGGACGCCCGCGGGCAGCGCCTCGTCGATCCCCTGCTTGACGATCGTGTGGGTCTGGCCGCCGCACACCTCCATGAGCGTCCACGGCCGGGTCGTGATCCGGTGGATCTCGGCGATCAGCTTCCTGGCGAGGACCGGGTCGCGGTACTCGTCGAGGTACTTCACGCGGGGCCTCCGGGCGCTCCCGTCACCGGGGTCGCGAAGGCACCGGTGGTCGGCGCCCCATCGTCGGAGACCACTGCCGGCGCGTCCATCCCGGGACCCATCGTGGCCAGCTCGGCCTGGACAAGGTCGCCCATCTGGGCAAGGATCTCGAGCGTCTTGAGCGCCTCGTCCTCGTCGACCCGCGAGATCGCGAAGCCGACGTGGATGATCACGTAGTCGCCGAGCTGCACCTCGGGGATGTAGGCAAGGCAGGCGTCCTTGCGGACGCCGCCGAAGTCGACCTTGCCCATGGGCAGGCCTCCGTCGTCGCGGATCTCGACGACTCGACCGGGGATCCCGAGGCACATGGCTGCTACTTCCCTCCTGGTGCACGGCCGGCGGGGACGCCGGTGTCCGCGGCCGACCGGGCCGCCATGGTCGCGGCGGCGATGGCCGCCTGACCGTAGCTGATTCCGCCGTCGTTCACCGGGACGCGGCGGTTGATGAAGACGTCGAAGCCATCGCGGGCCAGCCGCCGGAGCAGCGCGCCGGCAAGGCGGCGGTTCTGGAAGACGCCGCCCGAGAGGCAGACGGTGCGAATCCCGGTGGTCGCGGCTGCGTCCGCGCAGAGCTCCCGGGTCAGCTCCGCGATCGTCTCGTGGAACGCGGCAGCGAGCGGGGCGACGGCGCCGCCGGCCGCCCGGCCGGCGAGCAGCGCGGCGAGCGTCTGGCGCGGGTCGTAGACGAGCAGGTCCCCCACGCGCTCCAGGGCGTAGGGCAGCGGCGCCGCCGTGCGATCGCCCGCGGCGATCTCGAGGTCGATCGCGGCCTGGGCCTCGTACTCGGCCACGTCGCGCAGGCCGAGGAGGCTCGCCGCGGCATCGAAGAGCCGCCCGGCCGACGAGGCGATGGGGGCGTTGAGGCCGCGCGCGACCTGGGTCCGGACCACCGCCACCTCCCGCGGGTCGAGGCGCCCGAGGAAGCCGGCCACGAGGTCGCCGTCGAAGCTCCCGGCGCCGGCGATCGCTGCCCCTTCGGACGGGCCGAGCGACTCCGCACCGAGCAGGTACCCGAGCGCCATCCGATAGGGCCGCTTCACCGCGAGCGCGCCGCCGGGCAGCGGGGCACGGCCGAAGCGGGCAACCCTGCGGTACCCGACGAGGTCGGCGACGAAGAGCTCGCCGCCCCAGAGCGTCCCGTCGTCTCCCATCCCAAGCCCGTCGTAGGCGACTCCCAGGAACGGCGTGGTGATGCCGTGCTCGGCCGCGCACGAGGCGACGTGCGCGTGGTGGTGCTGCACGGCGATCCGGCGATCTGCCGGGAACCGGGACACGGCGTACTTCGTGGAGAGGTACTCGGGGTGGCGATCGTGCGCCACGACCTCCGGCTCCAGCGCGAGGAGCCGGGAGAGGTGCGCCAGCCCGTCCGTGAAGGCGCGGTGGGTGGCAAGGTCCTCGAGGTCGCCGTTGTGGGGCGCCACGTGCGCCCGCCCGCCGCGCGCGAGCGTGAAGGTGTGCTTCAGCTCCGCCCCCACCGCGAGGATCGGGCGCATCGCCGCGACCGGGAGCGGGAGCGCCTCGGGGGCGTGGCCGCGCGCACGGCGGACCAGCGATTCGCGTCCGGCCACCACCCGCGTCACGGAGTCGTCGTAGCGGGCCCGGATCTCCCGATCGTGCGTCAGGAAGGCATCCGCGAGGCCCGCGAGCCGTGTGGACGCGTCCGCGTCGTCGGTGGCCAGCGGCTCGTCGGTGAGGTTGCCCGAGGTGAGCACGAGCGGCCGACCGACCGCCTCGAGGAGCAGGTGATGAAGCGGGGTGTACGGCAGGAAGATCCCGAGGCGGCGATTCCCGGCGGCCACCGACGGCGCCAGCGCGGGCGTGCCACCCCGGCGCCGCGCGACGAGGAGCACGATGGGCCGCGCCGGCCCCCCCAGGAGCGCGGCCTCCGTCGACGTCACGTGGCAGAGCGCGCGGGCGGCATCGAGGTCGCGGACCATGATCGCAAAGGGCTTCGCCCAGCGACGCTTCCGGTCGCGCAGCCGGCCGACGGCCGAAGCGTCCGTCGCGTCGCAGGCGAGGTGGTAGCCGCCGAGTCCCTTGACCGCGACGACCCTCCCGGCCCGCAGGTCCGCGACCGCGGCGCGCGAGCGCGGCCTCGTCGCGCGCGGTCGGTGCCGCCGCGTCGGTCCGGCGGTACGCCAGTCGGGGCCCACAGGCCGGGCAGGCCACGGGCTCGGCATGGAACCGGCGGTTCGCCGGGTCCGCGTACTCCGTCGCGCATGCGTCGCAGAGCGGGAACGCTCGCATCGTCGTCCGGGCGCGGTCGTAGGGCAGCTCGTCGATGATCGTGGCCCGCGGCCCGCAGTTCGTGCAGTTCGTGAATGGGTAGCGGTACCGCCGGTCGGCAGGATCGGCGACCTCCGCAAGGCATTCGTCGCAGGTCGCGATGTCCGGCGGAAAGAGCCGGTCCACGGCGGCGGCGTCGACGCTCTCGTCGATCGCGAAGTGCGTCGGGAGGCCGGCCGCGGCGCCCGGGTCGAGCGGCACCCAGGTTACTCGCTCCACCCGCGCACGAGGCGGCGCATCCGACCGGAGGCGCCGGGCGAAGGCGTCGAGCGCGCCGCCGGATCCGGCGGCCTCGATCTCGACGCGGCCGGCGGCGTTCCGGACCCGGCCGGTGAGCCCGAGCTCGGTTGCGAGGCGCCACACGAACGGCCGGAACCCGACGCCCTGGACCACGCCCTCGACCGTCAGGGCGCGGGCGCCGGGACTACCCCCGCGCACGCCCGCGGCGGCGTGCCCGCGCCCCTCGCGGGCGTCGATGGGTGCGCTCATGCGCATAGGATGGCCCCAACGCCCTCCGACCGGATGTGCCGAAGGTCCCCCGAACGGCGGCCATCGGGCCGCCGGACGCGGCCATCGGGCCGCCGGACGCGGCCATCGGGCCGCCGGACGCGGCCATCGGGCCGCCGGACGCGGCCATCGGGCCGTGAAGGGCCGGCTCCCGGGCGTGCGGCACGAGGAGGGCGCACCCCTGACAGCGCCTCGGGACGTTCGGCCCTTCCCGGCCCGAGGGACGATGGGGCCGTTTCGGTACCTGATCGCAACCCTTCGGCCCTATCCCCCCGGTCGCCGCGGGCGGAGGCTCGGGCCAACAGAGCCAGGCAGGAGGTTCCAACCGCATGATCGCCGTGGCACAGGGCTCCCTCTCGTTACCGGGCGCGGAGTCGCCGGCCCTCGCCGGCCCCGCGCCCGGGACCTGGAGCCCACTCCGCATCGAAACCGACCGCTGCAAGGGTTGCTCGCTCTGCATCGGCGCCTGCGCGCACGGTGCTCTCGCCCTCGACGAGACGCGCGTGAACGCCCTTGGCTACCACCCCATCCGGCTCGTCGACCCCGCCGCGTGCACGAGCTGCGCGCTCTGTGCGCGGGTCTGCCCGGACTGCGTCCTGACTGTCTTCGCGGCGCCCAAGCCGCGCCGTGGGGCCGTGCGATGACCATCGCGACCATTCCGCCGACTCCGCTCCATCACGGCCACCGCGTCCTCATGAAGGGCAACGAGGCGATGGCGGAGGCTGCCATCCGGGCCGGCTGCGATGCCTATTTCGGCTACCCGATCACGCCCCAGGCCGAGCTCCTGGAGTGGATGGCCCGCCGGATGCCCGAGGAGGGCCGCCCGTTCGTGCAGGCCGAGTCCGAGCTCGGCGCGATCAACATGGCCCTCGGCGCGGCTGCCACGGGCGCCCGGGTCCTCGTCTCGTCGTCGTCCCCCGGCATCAGCCTCATGGCCGAGGCGATGAGCTACATGGCCGGCGCCGAGATCCCGATGGTCCTCGTCAACGTCATGCGCGGCGGCCCGGGCCTCGGCGGCATCGGGCCCAGCCAGGCGGACTACTTCCAGGCGACGAAGGGCCATGGCCACGGCGACTACCGCGTCCCCGTCCTGGCGCCGTCCTCGATCGGCGAGGCGATGGCGCTCATGGCGGACGCGTTCGAGCTCGCCGAGAGGTACCGGACGCCGGTCTTCGTCCTGGCGGACGGCACGCTTGGGCCAGGCGATGGAGCCGGTCGAGCTGACGTTCCGCGAGCCGCCCCGGCTCGCGGGCGAATGGGCGGTCACCGGGGCGGATGGTCGCCCGCCGCGGGTCGTGAAGTCGATGCACCTCGAGCCCGAGGACCTCGAGCTGCACAACCAGCACCTCCAGGCCAAGTTCGCCGAGATCGCCGCCCGCGAGGTCCGCTGGGCCGGCGAGAACCTCGACGGCGCGGAGCTGGTGATCGTCGCCTACGGGACCGCCGCGCGGGTGGCGCGGACCGCGATCTCCCGGGCCCGCGCTGACGCACTGCGAGTCGGGCTCTTCCGACCGATCACCCTGTGGCCGTTCCCGTCGGAAGCCCTCGCGGAGGTCGCCGTGAACGCGCGTGGCGTCCTCGTGGTGGAGCTGTCGGCAGGACAGATGGTGGAGGACGTGCGCCTCGCCATCGAGGGACGACGACCCGTCGCCTTCGAGGGCCGAACGGGCGGCATGGTCCCGACACCGGGCCAGGTCCTGGACGCGCTGCGCCGGCTCCGCGGGGCGACGGCCGGGGCCACGACGTCCGTCGCCCCAGCGACGCCTGGCGATGCGGCGAGCCAGGAGACCCGGCCATGACGACCGAGATCCCGGCGGGCGCTCGCGTCATCTTCGAGCGACCGGAGCTGCTCGCCGATCGCAGCACCCACTACTGCCCCGGGTGCGGGCACGGCGTCGTCCACCGGCTCATCGCGGAGGTCCTCGGCGAGCTCGGGCTCGGCGCGAAGACCATCGCGGTGGCGCCGGTCGGGTGCGCCGTCTTCGCCTACGACTACATCGGCGTCGACTTCGTGGAGGCGCCCCACGGACGTGCGCCGGCGGTCGCGACCGGCATCCGGCGCGTCCGGCCGGACGCCTTCGTGCTCACCTACCAGGGCGACGGAGACCTGGCGGCCATCGGGACGGCGGAGATCATCCACGCGGCCGGCCGCGGAGAGCTGCTGACGGCCGTCTTCGTCAACAACGGGATCTACGGGATGACCGGCGGCCAGATGGCCCCGACCACGCTGCTCGGCCAGCGGTCCACGTCGTCGCCCGGCGGGCGGGAGGCCGCGTTCCACGGCTACCCGATCCCGATGACGGAGATGCTCGCGATCATGCCGGGCGTGGCCTACGCTGCCCGCGGCTCGGTCGCCGACGCGCCGTCGATCGGCCGGACGAAGCAGTACCTGCGCCGCGCGTGCGAGATCCAGCTCGAGGGACGCGGGTTCGCGATCGTCGAGGTGATCAGCAACTGCCCGGTCGGCTGGGGCATGACGCCCACGGAGTCGATCGAGCGGCTCCGCGACGTGGTGGCGAAGGAATACCGCCCCGGCGTCATCGTGGACCGGACGAAGGAGGCCTGACCGATGGAACGATCGGTGATCTTCGCCGGCTTCGGCGGCCAGGGGCTCCTCTTCGCCGGGCAGGTCCTGGCGCGCGCGGCGATGGACGAGGATCGCGAGGTCCTCTGGATCCCGACCTACGGGCCCGAGATGCGGGGCGGAACGGCCGCCTGCACCGTGATCGTGGGTGACGAGCCGATCGGCTCGCCGGTGGTCGACGCGGCCTGGGCTGCCGTCGTGCTGAACCCGCCGTCGCTGGCGAAGTTCGCACCGCTCGTGGCGCCGGGTGGCACGCTCGTCGTCAACGCCACGCTCATCGAGGCCGAATCCGGCCGCCACGACGTGGACGAGCTGCGCGTCCCGTGCACGCGCCTTGCGCGCGAGGCCGGCGACGACCGGCTCGTGAGCGTGGCAGCCCTCGGGGCGCTCGTCGGACGGACCGGCATCGTGGGCGCGGACGCGATTGCCAACGCGCTGCGGGAGATTCTCGGTCGCAAGCATCCCGAGGCGCTGGAAGCCGACCTGGCGGTCTTCGAAGGCGGACTCTCGTTCGGGCAGGCCGCGCTGGCGACCGCACCGGCGCCTGCGGCCGGCTGAGCGCGCGCGAGCACTGGACCGCCGCCCGGCTGGGCGGCGGTCTGGAGGCTGAACGGCCGAAGCGCCGGGCGTGGACCGCCCGGCCCGGGCCCGTCAGGCGGGGGTGAGGTCGCGGCGGGGTGGACCAGGAACGCAGCGTCCGCATGTAGTTGGCGCGCTCGAACGCCGACGGATCCTCGACCGCCGTCGAGCTCGCGCTGCCCCGGAGCTGGCTGACCGACTCGTACTCGTTCTCGGCCATCCAGGTTCGAAGCGCCGCCTCGACGGTGCGGATCTTGTCCGGGCCGTGGCGGAGGATCGCGGACGTCATCATCGCAACGTCGGCGCCGACCATGAGCGCCTTGACGACGTCGGTCGCGGAGCCGATCCCGGAGGTGGCGGCCAGGGATGCGTCCGGGCCGAGCTGGGGTCGCAGGATCGCGATCCAGCGCATTGGCAGGCGCAGCTCCCAGGGCTGGCTCAGGTCGAGCCGGGCGACGACCTCGAGCGTGTCGAGATCGAGGTCCGGCTGGTAGAAACGGTTGAACAGGACCAGCCCGTCCGCCCCGGCATCGATGACGTGGCGCGCGACGTTCGCCATCGAGGAGTAGTAGGGACTGAGCTTGACCGCCAGCGGGATGCTGACGGACGACCTGACCGCGGCGATCAGCGCCAGGTCCGCCGTCTCGACGTCGGCCGCCGACCTGGCCGGGTCCGCGGCCACGTGGTAGAGGTTGAGCTCGAGCGCGTCCGCGCCGGCGTCCTCCATGAGCTTTGCGTAGCGGACCCAGCCACCGGTGCTGGTGGCGTTGAGGCTGGCGATGACCGGGACGGCCGACTGGGCCTTGATCTGTCGAAGCCTGGCCAGGTAGCGGTCCCCGGCTCCGGCGAACGCCTGGATGTTCGGGAAGTAGTCGAGCGCCTCGGCGAAGCTGTCCGTGCCGGCCTCGAGCGACCGGTTGATCTCGATCTCCTCGAAGACGACCTCCTCCTCGAAGAGCGATGGCAGGACGATCGCCGCCGCCCCCGCCTGCTCGAGCAGGCGGGCGGATGCGGGCTCGCCGGTCAGCGGCGACGCCGAGGCGACGATCGGCGAACGGAGGTCGAGACCCAGGTACCGGGTGCGCAGATCGACGGTCACTCGACATCTCCCTTCGCAGCGGCAGCGGAGTCAGCCATCATCGGCTCCGCCGTCACGTCGTCCGGCGTGCCTCCCGCGATCGTGGTCGCGGAGTCGGCGTCCGGTGGGAGCTCCGCCTGGGTGCCGGGTTCCATCGGGGGCAGGTGCGGCACGCTGCGGTGCATCGCCGCGAGCTGCTCGTAGTAGCGCCAGCGCTCGTCGACGTCCGCCTGCGCGAGCTTCGCGAGGTCGGCCGCCCGCTCGGGCTGGGTGCGGGCGAGGATCGCGAACCGGGTCTCGCCCGCGACGAAGTCGCTGACCGGCATCGAGGGCCTGGTCGAGTCGAGCTTGAACGGCTGGCCGGACTCGGTGTCGCTGGGATGGAACCGGTAGAGCGGCCAGTAGCCGCTCTTGACGGCGTCCTTCTGGTGGGACATGGACTTCGACATGTCGATGCCGTGGGCGATGCAGGTGCTGTAGGCGATGACCAGGGACGGCCCCGGCCAGGCATCCGCTTCGAGCAGCGCCTTGGCGGCCTGCGCGTCGTTGGCGCCCATCGAGATCTGGGCAACGTAGACGTCACCGTAGGCCCGGGCGACCGCGCCGAGGTCCTTCTTGCCGCGGGACTTGCCGGCCGCCGCGAACTTGGCGACCGCGCCGCGCGGGGTGGCCTTCGACGCCTGGCCCCCGGTGTTGGAGTAGACCTCCGTGTCGAGGACCAGGACGTTGACGTTGCGGCCGGAGCCCAGGACGTGGTCGAGCCCGCCGTACCCGATGTCGTAGGCCCATCCGTCGCCGCCCACGATCCACACGCCCTTGCGGACGAGGTCGTTGGCGAGGGCGAGCAGGTGCCGTGCGTCGGAACCGGAGTCGCCGTCCATGGCGCCGAGGATCTCGCGGAGGCGCACGATGCGCGCGCGCTGGGCGTCGATGCCCGTCTCGGTGTCCTGGTCCGCTTCGAGGATGTCCCGGACGAGGTCCGGTCCGATTGCCGGCGCGAGCTTCGTGACCAGCCGTCGGGCCTGGTCGTTCTGGGCGTCGAGCCCGAGGCGCATGCCCAGGCCGAACTCGGCGTTGTCCTCGAAGAGCGAGTTGTTCCAGGCCGGGCCGCGGCCCTGGGCGTTCACCGTCCACGGGGTCGTGGGCAGGTTGGCGCCATAGATCGACGAGCAGCCCGTGGCGTTGGCCACGATCATCCGGTCGCCGAAGAGCTGCGAGACCAGCTTGAGGTACGGAGTCTCGCCGCAGCCGTTGCAGGCCAGCGAGAACTCGAAGAGCGGCTCCAGCACCTGGGCGCCCTTGACGGTGTCGTGGGCGATCAGGCTCCGGTCGAGCGGCGCGATCGACTGGAAGAACTCCCAGTGCGGCCGCTCGACATCGCGATGAGCGGCAGCGGGCTCGAGGTTGATGGACTTGTGCTTGACCTCGCTCTTGCTCTTGGCCGGGCAGACGTCCACGCAGACACCGCAGCCGGTGCAGTCGTCCGGGGCCACCTGGATCGTGATGCGGTGGTCCAGC
Organism: uncultured Chloroflexia bacterium; assembly: GCA_963734535.1. GTDB lineage: Bacteria > Chloroflexota > Limnocylindria > Limnocylindrales > CSP1-4 > CTSoil-043. Next base: position 350,055 of record CAVTHS010000008.1, read on the forward strand.
AGGTCGCGGGACTTGAACTCCTTGGACTGGAAGCCCGCGGGCGCGCCCTCGACGGCCGCGGCCGGGTAGACCTTCATCCGGATCGCGGCGTGCGGGCAGACCATGGCGCACTTGCCGCAGTCGATGCAGATCGACGGATCCCAGATCGGGAGCTCCAGGGCGATGGCCCGCTTCTCGAACCGGGTGGTGCCGGACGGGAACGTCCCGTCGACCGGGAAGGCCGAGACCGGGAGCCGATCGCCGTCGCCGGCCATCAGGGTCGCCGTGACCGTCTTGACGAAGTCCGGCGCGTCGGCGGGCACGACGGGGGGAAGGGCGTGGCCGGTCGTGGCCGGGCCGAGCGTCACGTGACCGAGGCGGGCGATCGACGCGTCGATGGCCGCGAAGTTCTGGTCCACGACCGCCTGGCCGCGCTTGGCGTAGGTCTTCTCCACGAAGGCCTTGATCCGCTCGATCGCCTCTGCCGACGGCAGCACGCCCGAGAGGTGGAAGAAGCAGGGCTGCATGATCGTGTTGATGCGCGTGCCCATGCCCGTCTCGGCGGCCACGGCGAGCGCGTCGATGACCCAGAAGTCGATCTTCTTGTTGACCAGGTGCCGCTGGACATCGACCGGCAGCCGATCCCAGATCTCGTCCGGCCCGTACGGCGAGTTGAGGAGGAACGTCGCGCCGGGCTTGGCGAAGTCGAGGATCTTGATCTTGTCGAGAAGCCCGAACTGGTGGCAGGCGACGAAGTCCGCCGAGTCGATGAGGTAGGCCGACTTCGTCTGGACAGGCCCGAAGCGGAGGTGCGAGACCGTGGTCCCGCCGGACTTCTTCGAGTCGTAGACGAAGAAGCCCTGCGCGAAGAGGTCGGTGCCCTCGCCGATGATCTTCACGGAGGCATGGTTCGCCCCGACGGTGCCGTCGGAGCCGAGGCCGAAGAAGAGCGCCTGCACTTCGCCCGCGGGGCGCGGGGTGCGGTAGTCCACGTCGATCGGCAGGCTCAGGTGCGTGACGTCGTCGTAGATGCCAACCGTGAAGTGGCGCTTGGGCCGGTCCGCCGACAGCTCGTCGAACACGGGCCGGATCATGCCGGGTGTCACTTCCTTGGACGAAAGGCCGTATCGGCCGCCGATGACGCGGGGCATCGTCGTGAACGGGGGCTCCTCGGAGTCCATCTGCTCGGTGAGCGCGGCCACGACGGCCTGGTAGAGGGGCTCCCCGACCGCGCCGGGCTCCTTGGTCCGGTCCAGGACAGCGATCGCCTTGACCGTCGAGGGGAGGGCGGCCATGAGCGCATCCGACGGGAACGGCTGGAAGAGCCGGACCACGACGACGCCGACCTTCTGGCCGGTGGCGTTGAGGGCGTCGACGGTCTCCTGCACGGCGCCGGCGGCGGAGCCGATGATCACGATGACCCGGTCCGCGTCCGGAGCGCCGTGGTAGTCCACGATGCCGTAGCGGCGGCCGGTCTGCTCGGCGAGCTCGGCCATGACCTCGGTCACGATGCCCGGTACGTTGTCGTAGAACCGGTTCGCGGCCTCGCGAGCCTGGAAGAACGAGTCCGGGTTCTGGGCCGTGCCGCGGATGAAGGGCGCGTCGGGGGTCATGCCGCGGGCCCGGAAGGCAAGCACGTCATCGTCGCGGATCAGGGACCGGATGACATCGTCCCCCATGATCGCGATCTTGTTGATCTCGTGCGAGGTGCGGAACCCGTCGAAGAAGTGCAGGAACGGGATCCGCGAGCGGAGCGTGGCGGCGTGCGCGACGAGCGCGAAGTCGTGCGCTTCCTGGACGGAGCCCGCGGCGAGCATCGCCCATCCCGTTGCCCGCGCGTGCATGACGTCGCTGTGGTCGCCGTAGATCGAGAGCGCATGCGTCGCGAGCGTGCGGGCCGCGACGTGGATCACCGTCGGCGTCAGCTCGCCCGCGATCTTGAACATGTTCGGGATCATGAGGAGCAGGCCCTGGGACGCCGTGAACGTCGTGGCCAGCGCGCCCTTCTGGAGCGCACCGTGGAGGGCGCCGGCCGCGCCGCCCTCGGACTGCAGCTCGACGACGTCGGGGACCTTGCCCCACAGGTTCGGCTTCCCGGCCGCCGACCAGTCGTCGGCGTGCTCCGCCATCGGCGACGCGGGCGTGATCGGGAAGATCGAGATCACCTCGCTCAGGGCATAGGCGATGCGGGCCGCGGCCTCGTTGCCGTCCATGCACACGAAGACCTTGTCGCGGCTCCGGGCGTCTGGTGTGGCGGGGGCGGCGCCCGGTGCGGCAACGGGCCGCTCCAGGGGCGTCTGCAGGGTCATGCTGGACCTCCGATTGCGCGAAGACGGCTGGCGAGACTGCCGCCTTCAACGTGTTTGAGGATTGTGGCGCCGATGCCCGCGTCCCGGGCCTCCCGGGCTTCGTCTGCACCCAGGTACGCGGCGAGAACGACGATGTGATCGCGGGGCGTGACGCCGTCGAGAGCGTCCGCCACCGCACGCCAGCCGCCCCGGAGCGCGCCATCGACGAGGACGAGATCGGGCGCGCAGGTCCGCGCCGCGAGGGCCGCGGAGCCGGCCGAGCGGACCTCGCCGACGACGGCGAAGCCGTGCCGGTTCAGGTGCGCGGCGAGGGCATCGGAAGCGCCGAGGTGGTCGCTCACGATGAGGAGCCGGCGCACCGGCTGGGGATAGGACGGGAACATGCCGGTAGCGTCGCCCCGAGCCTCCGGACCGGGCACCCGCGCACCGGCCCCAAGAAGGGGGCCATTCGGCCCTGCCAAGGGTCGCGATCTGCGCGGCACACTGCGGAGCGTGGTGGACGTCGCAGGGGACGCGCGATGTCCACCACTACTCATGTTCGGGGCGGGCTGACGCGGCTTCGGGGCAGGCTGACGCGGCGTTGACACGCCGTCCGCGCGGGGCGCGCCCAGCTCGGGGTCGCCCGAGGGCGGATACCCGCGGATCCCCGACGCGCAACCCGGCCGATGGCGACGCTCGGCGGTCCCGTGGGACCCGACCCGCCGGATCGGGCTCGTACCCGACGCGCCCGCCTACAGGTAGTGCGTTCGACGCGCCTGGATGGTCAGCTCGTCGCGGAAGTCCGGGTGCGCGATCGCGATCAGCGCGGCCGCACGCTCGCGGATCGACTTCCCGAAGAGCTCCGCGACCCCCCACTCCGTGACCACCGTCCGGACGTGGGCGCGCGTGGTCACGACGCCCGCACCCTCGGCGAGGAACGGGGTGATCCGCGAGACGGTGCCGCCGGCAGCGGTGGACGGGAGCGCGATGATCGGGCGCCCGTTCGTTGCGAGGGCCGCGCCGCGGATGAAGTCCATCTGCCCGCCGACCCCGCTGTAGAGGCGCCAACCGATCGAGTCGGCGCAGACCTGGCCGGTCAGGTCGATCGCGATCGCCGAGTTGATCGCGGTCATCCGGCTGAAGCTCCGGATGACGTGGGTGTCGTTCGTGAAGTCGGTGGCCCGCATCTCGACCATCGGGTTGTCATGGACGAAGCGGTACAGCTTCCGGGTCCCCATCATGAACGTGGCCACGATCTTGCCGCGGTTGCGCTCCTTGGCGAGCCCGGTCACGGCGCCAGCCTCCACGAGGTCGACGATGGCGTCGGTCATCAGCTCGGTGTGGATGCCCAGATCGTGCTTGTCCCGGAGGCAGTTGGCCACGGCGGTCGGGATCGCCCCGATCCCCATCTGGAGCGTGGCGCCGTCCGGGACCAGCTCCGCGACGAACTCACCGATCCGCCGTTCGACGGGGTTGATCTCGCCGTCCGGCCGTGGATAGGGCGCGATGTCCACCTCGACCGCGTAGTCGATCCGCGAGACGTGGACGAAGCTCTCGCCGAGAGTCCGTGGCATGGCCGCGTTGACCTGGGCGATGACCGTCTTCGCGGCACGGATCGCGGCCTGCATCGCCTCGACCGACGTGCCGAGCGAGCAGTACCCGTGTGCATCCGGCGGGGAGACGTTGCACAGCACCGCGTCGAGCGGGAGCAGCCCGGCGTCGAAGAGGTGCGGCACGTCGGACAGGAAGACGGGCACGTAGTCGGCACGGCCCTCGTTCACGGCGGCGCGGGCGTTCGGGCCGATGAAGAGCGCGGTGTGGCGGAAGTGACCGGCCATCTCGGGCGCGAGATGCGGGCCAGGCCCCTCGATGTGGAGGTGGACGATGTCCACGTCCCGCAGCTCCGGGGCGCGCGCGACGAGGGCGTCGAGCAGGGCGGACGGCGCGGCGGACGCGCACTGGACGTAGACCCTGTCGCCGGAGCGGATCCCGGCGACGGCCTCTTCCGGCGAGACGATCTTCATGGCCGCAGTCTGGGAGGGCCGCTCCGGACTGCAACTGTGCCGACCGGCCCCATTGGCCGAGCCCATCGGGCCCGAAGGGACGCCATGGTCGGGACGGCTCCAGCGCGGGATTCGATCACGGGACCGCCTGCCGAATGCGGACGCAGGTTGCGAAACGTCCATCGAGTCTTCGCCGATCCTCGCCCGTCCTCCGGGTATGCTGCGCCGTCGGTTGGTCTTCGGCGCTCGTCGCCGTGGGCCGTCTCGCCCCGACCCGCGAGAGGCGGGCCGGCATTGCGCTCCCAGCCCCGGTGCTCGGACCGGCTGCACGGAGGATCCATGGACCACGCCACGAACCACCGGCTGCGCGCCGGGCTGCTCGCCACCCTGCTCCCGCTCGGGCTCGCCCTCTTCCTGCCCGCCGCCGCGCTCGTCCCGACCGTCGCGGCAGCGGATCCCCTGAGCGTGACGACTCCATATCCCAGCGTGGCCGCCCAGCCGGGCGCCAGCGTCTCGTTCCCGATCACGATCACGACGGACGCGACCCGGACCGTCGGGCTCACCGTCGACGGCGTCCCGCAGGGCGGGTCCGCCCGGCTGACCGGCGGCGGGTTCACGGTCGACGCCGTCCAGGCAGAGTCGGGCAAGCCGGCGACCGTCAGCCTCGACGTCACGCTGCCCCCGGACGCGAACGGGATCATCACGATGACGGTCCACGCGAAGTCGGGAGGCCTCGCCGCCGATCTCCCCGTGCGGCTCCGGATCGAGGGCGGCGCGGGCGGCAGCGTGACGATCGATCCGCCGACCGGCCAGAAGGTCGCGGCGGGCGGATCGCTCACGTTCACCCTGACGCTCCACAACAACACCCCGCGCGACACGACGTTCACGTTCTCCACCCAGCAGCCCGACGGCTGGCAGGTCAACGCCCAGCCCGGGGGCTCGAGCCAGGCGACCAGCCTCAAGGTCGCCGCGGCCAGCACCGGGAGCGTCACCGTCAGCGTCGCCTCGCCCGCCACGGCGACTGCAGGCGACTACAAGGTGGAGCTCGACACGGCAAGCGACGGCGACGTCCAGCCCGACCCGGTCATCCTCCCGGTGACGATCACCGGGAGCTACTCGGTTGCGTTGACCCAGACCCCCGACGAGACGCTCCAGACGTCCGCCCAGCCCGGTGCAGGGAAGGCCTACATCTGGGTGGTCCAGAACACCGGATCGGGGCCGCTCGGGAACATCACCGTCAGCGCCACGCCGCCGACGGGCTGGACGGTGACCTTCGATTCAGCCACGATCCCCAGCCTGGCGCCCGGCAAGACACAGGACGTGACCGCGACGATCACGCCGTCCGGCAACGCGGTCGCCGGCGACTACACGATCCCGTTCACCGCCACCGTCCCCAGCAGCGGGAGCGTCCCGGGGGCCACGGCCAGCCAGACCGTCAGGGTGACGGTCCAGGTCGGGCTCAACTGGCTGGTCGTCGGTGGAGCGCTCATCCTGCTCGTGCTGGTCGGCCTGAGCTGGGTCTTCGGGCGGTTCGGGCGCCGCTGACCGATGGTCATGCAGGCATCCCCGCTCGCGGCGCGCGGGCGCGACTCGGCTCTCGAGCCGGTCATCGAGGCCCGGAGCCTGACGAAGCGGTACGGCGACCGGGTGGCCGTGGATGACCTCAGCTTCGAGGTTCGTCCGGGCGAGGTCTTCGGCCTGCTCGGACCCAACGGGGCCGGCAAGACCACAACGGTGCTCATGCTGCTGGGCCTCACCGAACCGACGTCCGGCGAGGCGCGCGTGGTCGGTGTCGACCCGATGCGCGACCCGCTGGAGGTGAAACGACACGTCGGCTACATGCCCGACACCGTCGGGTTCTACGACGGGCTGAGCGCGAGCGAGAACCTGGCCTATACGGCGCGCCTGAACCGTATCCCGCGCGCCGTCGCCGCAGAGAGGATCTCGGATCTGCTGGTCCAGGTGGGTCTCGCCGAGGTCGCCGCGCAGAAGGTCGACACGTTCTCCCGCGGCATGCGCCAGCGCCTCGGCGTGGCGGACGCGCTGCTCAAGGACCCGTCCGTCCTGATCCTCGACGAGCCGACGGCGTCCCTCGACCCGGAGGGCGTCGTCGAGCTGCTCGCCCTCATCGAGCGAATCGCCCTCGAGCGGCGGATCGCCGTGCTCCTCTCGTCCCACCTGCTCGACCAGGTCCAGGCGATCTGCCAGCGTGTCGGGATCTTCTACCGGGGCCGCCTCATCGCCCAAGGGTCCGTCCGCGACCTCGCGAGCGAGGGGTCGCGAACCCAGGATGTCGTCGAGGTGGGGGCCCAGGTCTCCGACGGCCGCCCGGCGGGCGTCGACCTCGTGACGGCCGCGCTGCGCGGCATGCCGGGCGTCGCCTCCGTGGCACCGGACCCCGGCGCGCCGGGCCGCGTCCTCGTCAGGGGCGCGCCCGGGATCGCCGGCGCGCTGGCCACGGGGCTCGCCGCGACGGGTCTCCACGCGGTCCACCTCCGGACGCACGAGGAGCGGCTGGACGCGATCTACGCGCGGCTGGTGCACGCCGCGGCCGAGGCCCCGCCTGCCGCGCCCGAACGCCGCGCGGTCGGCCGGGCGCCCGCACCGCGACGATCGATCCGCCGGGCCCCCGGGCGCGCCGGTCACCCGCGGTCCGGAGGCAGCGACCAGGACCGTGGCGACCAGGACCATGGCGACCAGGACCGTGGCGACGGCCACGACCATCGTGCCGACGACGCCGGGGGACCCCGATGAGCGCGTCCGCGGCGGCTCCGACGGGCCCCGCGACGGCGCATCCCCGGCCGGCGACGCGCCCTCCGTCGGGCGGGTGGCGGATCGTCGCGGCGAAGGAGCTCGCGGACCACCTCGGGAGCACCCGTTTCGTGGTCCTGTTCGTGGTGCTCGGCCTCGCGGGCGCGTCCGCCGTCTACTCGGTCTCGCAGCAGATCGTGAGCGTTGCCGCCGGCGTCAGTTCGACCGAGAGTCTCTTCCCGCTGCTCTTCACCCTGAGCGCCTCGGACGTCGCCGCCGCGACGCAGCAATCGGCCAACACGCCACTCCCGTCGTTCGTGGCCCTGATCTCGCTCCTGGCACCGCTCCTGGGCATCGCCTTCGGGTTCGACGCGGTGAACCGCGAACGGTCCGAGCGAACGCTGCCCCGGCTCCTCGCGCAGCCGATCTATCGCGACGACGTCATCAACGGCAAGTTTGCGGCCGGCCTCGCCGCCATCGGGATCGCGCTCGGGGCGGTGCTCGTCGTCATCGCCGCGTGGGGCGTCATCCAGCTGGGAGTGATTCCCACGGCGGAGGACGTGGCCCGCATCGTGGTCTGGTACGTGGTGGCGATCGTCTACATCGGCTTCTGGCTGGCGCTCGCCACCCTGTGCTCGGTCGTCATGCGTCGGGCCGCGTCGTCGGCGCTGGTCGCGATCTCCGCCTGGCTGATCGTGTCCCTCTTCGGCGGCCTGCTGATCTCGACCGTCGTCGGGTTGCTGGCGCCCGTGAGCGCATCTCCGACGACCGCCGAGGTGATCGCGAACGGCCACCTGCAGGACGCGCTGACGCGGATCAGCCCGGATGGCATGTTCCAGATCGCCACCCAGGCCATCCTGGACCCGCACGTGACGGCAGGGATCCTCACGATCGACCAGCGCGTCGCGGTCGCGCAGCAGGGCGCGGCGGGGTCGATCCTCTCGCTCGACCAGAGCCTGCTGGTGGTCGGCCCGCAGGTGCTGGCCATTGTCGCCCTCAGCGTCGTGTGCTTCGCGCTCGCCTACATCGCGTTCATGCGCCAGGAGGTCCGGGCCTGACGGGCGCTGAGACACAGCTGGATTTCGGGCGCTCTGCCGGCTGGCCCCTCGGCGAGATCGCCCGAGTCGACATCACGTACCTGGCGTGGCTGGACCGGATGTCGATTCGGGCGGCGCACCCGCGAGGAGGTGGAAGCCGCCCGGTCGCGGCGGGGCGATCAGGGGCGGCGCCGAGCGTCGCCGGACGCCGAGGCCGGGCCGAGTCGGGGCTACGTTCCCGAGCCGGGGAGCCGGTGCTTCGCGACGAACGCCGCGGCCTGTGCCCGGCGCTGGAGGTTCAGCTTCGAGAGGATCGAGCTGACGTAGTTCTTGACCGTCTTGTCGGAGAGAAAGACCTCCGATGCGATCTCCTTGTTGGTCTTCCCCTCGGCGACGAGCTGGAGGATCTTCTGTTCCTGGGCCGTGAGCTGGGCGAGCTCGTCGGTGTAGGTTCCCGACGCGATCCGCCGGACGCGCTCCAGGACCTTCTCCGTGACGGCCGGGTCGAGGAGCGACTCGCCACGTCCAACCGCCTCCAGGGCGGTGACGAGGTCGCGGGCGCGAACCTGCTTGAGGAGGTAGCCGGACGCACCCGCGATGATCGCGGAGAGCACGGCCTCCTCGTCGGGGTAGCTCGTGAGCATCACCACGCGTGTCCCGGGCAGCTCGGCCCGGATCTCGCGACAGGCCTCGATGCCCGATCCGTCCGGGAGGCGGACGTCCATGATCACGAGGTCGGGCTGGAACCTTCGCGCGGCCTCGAGCGCCTCTTCGACCGTGCCCGCTTCGGCGACGACCTGGAACTTCTCGCGGCGATCGATCAGCGCGACCAGACCCTGTCGCACGACCTCGTGGTCGTCCACGACGAGCAGGCGAAGGGGACGCGGTTCGGACTGCTCGGTCATGGTCGGGATGGGCCTCCGTCGCGGTTCACGCCTCGGCACCCTCGTCGGTCTCATCGACCGAGGGTTCACCGGGTATCCGCACGATGATACGCGTCCCGCCATCCGGCGAGCTTTCGATGGCCAGCGTGCCGCCGATGCCGGCGATCCGGGCGTCCATGTTGGCAAGACCCAGGTGACCGAGCCCGCGCGGCGCGCGCGGATCGAACCCCATGCCGTTGTCGATGATCGTGAGCGTGATCCCCGGCCCTTCCCCGGTCATCCCGACCACGATCTCCGCGCGCGACGCCTTCGCATGGCGCGCGATGTTGCTGAGCGCCTCCCGGGCGACGGAGAGGACCTCCAGCGTGCGCTCGGGGCTCAAGGGAACCCCGTCGACGTCCGGGCCCGCGCGCAGCTCCACGTCGACCATCGTGTTCACCCGGAACTCGTCTGCGAGCGCCGCCAGGCCTTCGACGAGCTCGATGCCGTCGATGAGCTGGGGCCGGAGACCGAAGATGAAGTTGCGGATGTCGCGGATGGTCTGGTCCAGGCTCTCGATCGCGTGCTCGACCCGCCGGCTCGCCTCCGCAGGCTCCTCCACCATGAGGTCCGGCACGTCCTCCAGCGTGAGGCCGACGGCGTAGATCGACTGGATCACGCCATCGTGGAGGTCGCGACCGATGCGCTCTCGCTCCTCGACGATCGCCAGCCGTTGGACCTGGTCGTGCAGGCGGGCGTTCTCCATGGCGATCGCGGCGTGGCCGGCGAAGAGCTCGACGAGCTGCTGGTCCGTCTCGCTGAAGCCGCCCTCCTTCTCCGTCAGGTAGAGGTTCCCGATGGTGCGGCCGCGGATCGTGACCGGGACGCCGAGGAACGCGTGCATCTCCGGGTGGTTCGGCGGAAAGCCAACGCGCCGGGGATCGACCATCAGGTCGGCAAGCCGGTAGGAACGGTTCTCGCGGATGATCAACCCCAGGATGCCGTGGCCGCGCGGCGGCGCGCCGATCCGGGCCCGCTCCTGGCGCGGCATCCCCGATGTGATGAACTGCTCGATGACCCCCTCGCTGTCGACGATACCGAGGGCGGCATAGCCGGCTCCGACCAGGTCGCGCACGCGGTCGACGATCACCTGGAGCACCCGGTCCACGGCCAGGACACCCGCCATTGCCCGGATCGAGGCGTCGAAGGCAGCGAGCCGCTCATCGGCGAAGGCAATCGCCGCCAGCGCCGTTGCCAAATCGGCATCGGCCGCGAGGCGTTCACCGGCGGGGCGTTCGTCGTCGGCGAGGCGCTCACCGGCCGCGGGGCGTTCGTCGGCCGCGGGAGGTGCTGCCGACTCGACCCCGCCGGCGCGCTGGCCGGGCAGAGGCCCGTCGGGATCGGCGGCGCGGGGCGCGGCGGCGTCGGTCACAGCGGCGAGGGTAGCAGGCCGCGACCGCAAGAGCCGGACATGTGCGCGGCCGCCGCGCCGACCGCCGACGCGTACGGCAGGGGCCCCAGTGACGGAGCCAAGCGCCCTTCGCCTGCGATCGTGGCGCCGTCCGGCGGGCCGCGCTCCGGAGCACGGCATCGCGGGAAGCGCTGGATCGTGGGGAGCACAGGACCGCGGGGAGCACAGCACCGCGAGTATCGGATCTGCCGATGGGATCGCGCGGGTCACGCGTGGAGGTGCGGGCCAAGCCGGGTCTGGCTGCAACGCCCACGCTCATTCGACCCGAGATGATCGTCAGGGCCGATATTGCCGGCGGGTTCTGTCTCGACCGATCTCGCGCGAAGCGATGGCAGAGCGGAGGTGCCCGGCCGCCGTGACAATCCTTGGGGCGCCCGGACCCTGGCTCGGCGTGCGCGCATGCGCATGTGTTTTGCCCCTCGGACCCGCCTGATTGTGACAAAGGTCCCATCGGGGCCACGTTCGCGACGCGTACCATGCCGCCCCATGAAGACGGTCACGCTGCAGGATTTCCAGCCCACGCCCGAGCAGGGCGCTGACGGCGACGCGCACAGGAGCACGCCGGGCGGCCCGCCCGCAGGGCTGATCGATGCCGCCGTGACCCGCCGCGGATTCCTCCGGGGCGCCGCGCTCGCGGGCACGGGTCTCGTCGCTGCCACCGTGGCTGCCTGTGCGCCCGCAGCGGGCCAGGCCTGGCAGTACGCCACCTCCAAGCCGCTGGCCAGCGGCAGCCCGGCGCCGGTTGCCTCGGCCGCGGCCAGCGCGGCGCCGGTTGCCTCGGCCGCGGCCAGCGCCGCCGCGTCGGCGGCGCCGAGCATGAGCATGCCTCCGACGGCGGCCCCCACCGCCGTGCCGTCCGCGTCGGCGATCGCGAACCTCCCGCCGGGGTGGAGCGAGCACGACATCAACGCCCGCCAGGTGATCCGCCGCTACCTCGGCAAGATCGCTCCGGCCCTCAAGGGCATCTACGGCGAGGCGGCGTTCGCCAAGCTTGCCGACATGCTGGCGGCCGGCGACAACTACCCCGAGCTCACCGCGATCCCAGAGTTCGCCCAGGTCACCCAGGGCAACGAGCAAATCGCGCCGAAGATCGTCAACGGCGTGAAGGTCTTCGAGCTGACCATCGACGAGATCGACCACAAGATCGACGCTACGAAGGCGCCGCTCAAGGCCCTGGGCTACAACAGGATCTGGCCCGGCCCCCAGCTGCGCGCGACCGAGGGCGACAAGGTCAAGGCGGTCTTCACGAACAATCTGAAGGAGACCACCAGCGTCCACTTCCACGGCATCGAGTTCGAGGACTTCTTCCAGGACGGCGTCCCGTTCGTCACGCAGAAGCCGATCGCGCCAGGTGAGACGTTCACCTACGAGTTCACCGCCACGCCGCACGGCTCGATGATGTACCACTCCCACCACAACGCGACCGACCAGGTCGGGCGGGGGCTCCTCGCCGCGTTCATCGTCGACCCGAAGGATCCGGCCGAGAGCTACGCCAGGAAATACGGGGTCACCCAGGAGTACACCTGGATCTCGAATGACACCGTCGGCGGCTTCACGATCAACGGGCACGGGTTCCCGGCCGTGGCGCCGATCGTCGCCGCGAAGGGCGAGAAGGTTCTCGTCCGCTTCATGAACGAGGGAATCATGATGCACCCGTGGCACCTACACGGGTACCGGATGCGGGTCGTCGCGCGCGACGGCGCTCGGCTTGGCACTGCCGAGTTCTTCGCCGACACGCTAGGCGTCAACCCCGGCGAGCGCTACGACGTCATCGTCGATGTCGACCGTCCGGGAGTGTGGGCCTTCCACTGCCACATCCTGCCGCACGTCGAAGGGACCGAGGGAATGTTCGGGATGGTCAACACCCTCATCGTCACGCCGACCAAGGTGGACCTGGCGCCGCTCCTGGCGTAGGCGTCCGCTCCGCGCCGCAGCACCGAAGACGGGACAACCTGACCATGGCGCACATCGAGACGATCCTCCTCGCCACCGACGCCTCACGCGCGTCGGAAGCCGCCGAGGAGCAGGCCATCGACCTGGCCGCCCGGCTGGGCAGCCGACTCGTCGTCGTCTCCGCGGTCTCCGGCTCGCCGGAAGTCCGATCGGGCCGCCTGGTCGCGGTGGAGGGCGTCGTCCAGCGGGCGCGCGCCGGCGGTGCGAGCGCCGAGGGCCTGACCTGGGACGGTGACGCCGGCGAGTCGATCGTCGAGGCGGCTGCGGCGGAGCATGCCGACCTGATCGTCGTGGGGACGCACGAGCGCGGCACTGTCGGGCGCCTCTTCCTGGGCAGCGTCTCGGATCACGTGGTCCGCCATGCCAGGTGCCCGGTCATGGTGGTTCGGCCGACGCACGTGCTGTCCAGCTCGTCAAGCTGAACGCGGGGCCGGCAGGGGCAGAGCCTTCGGGTGCGCGCGGGCGGGGGCCGGCCCGGGTCGCGTGCGTGCGTGCGTGCGGCGGCCGGCCCGGGTCGGAGCCGGCGGCGGGGGCCGGCCCGGGTCGGAGCCGGCGGGCGGGGGCCGGCCCGGGTCGCGGCGGCGGGCGGGGGCCGGCCCGGGTCGCGTGCGGGCGCGCCGGGCGGCCGTTGCGTCTGCAACGCTCGAACCGCGGCCCCTTGGTCTCGCCGGCGCGGGTTTGGCCTGCACGTCCCAGCACCCTGGGTGCTGATATCGCAGCCGCGGTGTCTGGCCTGCACGTCCCAGCACCCCGGGTGCTGATATCGCAGCCGCGGTGTCTGGCCTGCACGTCCCAGCACCCCGGGTGCTCGTATGCGCGCGTCGCGATGCCTCGGGGCCGGCCGGACTCGGGTCGATCCGCGAATCGTGCTCGCGATCGTCCGGATCGGCGGCCCGAGTTGCGCGAACCGGGTGCAGCCCGGACTTACCAGCACGCTCGTGGCTACCGCGTGCAACCCGACGAGGGACGACCATGACGACGACGCCGCCGTCCGGCGACCCCGGCCCGCGAGCCCACCCCGGGCTGGGCACGCTGGGATTGGCGCCGCGTCCCGTGTGCGATCCCGACCCTTGACCCGCCCGGCGGCAGCGGCCCGCGAGCACCCGGCGGAACCAGCGATCCCGACCCCGTCGCCGGCGGAACCAGCGGTCCGGGAGCCGCGTCGCGTCCGGTGTGCGATCCCGACCCCGTCGCCCGGCGGATCCAGCGGTCCGGGAGCCACCGGACCGAACGACGCCCGTCGCCCGGCGGAACCAGCGGTCCGGGAGCTATCGGCCCGAACGACGCCACGCGGTGCAGCACCCTACCTGGTGTACATCCCCTCCGGATCGAGCTCCTCGCGGATGAGCCGGAGCTCCTCCGGTGTCGGCGCGGGCGTCGGAGCGAGCGACGGGGAGACGTGCGGCTCCCAGCCGAGCGTCGCGCGAACCTCGTCGAGCGTCGCCCCGGGGTGGAGGAAGTCCAGGCGCATCTCGCCGGTCTCGTCGAAGTGCCAGATCCCGAGGTCCGTGACCACGACGGATGGGCCGCTGCCCAGCCAGCCCTGCTCGCGCCGGATCCGTTCCGACTTCTCGGCGCCGCCCAGGTTCCCGGGCGAGGTCCGGAAGTCGATCCGTTCCACGAAAGAGCGGGCCGACTGGCGCATGATCACGAAGATCTGGCGCGCGTTGATCGCGATCTCGCAGGCACCGCCCGACCCGGGGAGCCGCGTCTTCGGGTGCGCGTACTCCCCGATGACGGTCGTGTTGATGTTCCCGAAGCGGTCGATCTGGGCCGCGCCCAGGAAGCCGACGTCGATGAGGCCGCCCTGCAGGTAGTAGGCGAAGAGCTCCCACATGCTCGTGACCGCCGTCGCGCCGGTGACGATCGTCGGGTCGCCGATCGACAGCGGGAGTCGCGCCGGGCGCGCGCCGAACACGCCTGCCTCGTAGACGAGCTCCATGTCGGGCGCGATCGTGCGCTTGGCAAGGTTCACGGCGATGTTCGGGAGGCCGACGCCGACGAAACAGACCCGCTGCCCGGCGAGCTCGCGGGCAGCTGCCACGATCATCATCTCGGACTTCGAGAATTGAGCCGGGCCGGTGGCCGCGGGCGCGTGACCGTCTCCGGGGCGCTCGGCAGCCATCAGCGGTACTCCCCGTAGTCGACCACGCCGGACGGGGCGGAGCCGCTCGGCAGGAGTGAGCGCAGTCGCTCCGGGCCGAGCTTCTCGGCGTATGCCGCGCGGCCATCGAGGTCGTAGACCCAGTCCCGCAGCCACTGCTCGGTGGCAGCGGGATCCCGGCTGATGGGGTCCCAATCGCGGTAGAAGCGGTTGTCGCGGTCGTAGCGGCCCTGGACGTACGAGGGATGTGCGCCCCAGGGCTCGACCACCACCGCGTCCACGACGATCCCGGGCACGATCGTCCGGTTCGGGTCGGCCCGGATGACATCCTCGTCGACGAGCTCCTCCACGACCACGATCACTCGGTCGGCCGCGAAGGCCGCCTCCTTCTGGCAGCCGAGGAGGCCCCAGACCTGCGTGTTGCCGGCCGCGTCGGAGCGCTGCGCGTGGATCACGGTGACGTCCGGCTTGAGGGGCGGCACCGCGTAGACCATCCCGTCGCCGTACGGGCTCTCGATCGGCCGGATGAGCGGGTTCGCGACGGGCAGGTCCGTCTCGAAGTACGAGCGGAGCGGCATGAAGGGGAGGTTCGCCGCCCCGGCCGCGTATCGCGCAACCATCCCGAAGTGGCTGTACTCCTCGAGCTCGAGCGACGTGTCGGCGCCTTCCGTGACACGCCGGATCGCGTTCAGGCCGCCGACCCCGGGATTGCCGAGCCAGCTGAAGATGAGCTTGCGCGCGACGCCTGCCGCGACCATCTGGTCGTAGATGACGTCGGGCGTCATCCGCGCCAGCACCAGGTCGCGCCGGCCCTGCCGGATGATCTCGTGCCCGGCCGCGAAGCTGATGAGGTGGGTGAAGCCCTCGATCGCGACGGTGTCGCCGTCGCGCACGAGGTCGGCGACGGCGTCGCGCATCGTGGCGACCTTCGAGCCGGACATGACTGGCCTCAGCGGCCGGCGACCGCGGCGACGGCCTCCGCGAAGACGCGACAGCCGGTGGCGATCTCCCGCTCCGTCACCACGAGCGGCGGGGACATCCGGATGACGTCGTCCCCGGCGGTGAGGACCATCAGGCCGCGTTGGAAGGCCGCGTGCTCGACGGCGGCGGCCGTGGCACCCGAATCGAACTGGACGCCGATGAGGAGGCCCTTGCCCCGGACCTCCCGGACGTGGCCCGGGTAGGCGGCCACCAGCGGCCCGAGCGCCGCCTGCATCTGCTCGCCGCGGGTCGCCGCGTTGTCGATCAGGCCCCCCTCGAGCAGGCCGATCGTGGCGAGCGCTGCCGCGCAGCTGACCGGGTTCCCGCCGAACGTCGAGCCGTGCGCGCCGGCCGCCCACGTCATCAGGTGCTCCTTGGCGATCATGGCGCCGATCGGCATCCCGGAGGCGAGGCCCTTGGCAGTCAGGACCACGTCCGGCTCCACGTCCCAGTGCTGGGTGGCCCACATCCGGCCGGTCCGGCCCATGCCGCTCTGCACCTCGTCCGCGACGAGAAGAATGCCATGCTGGTCGCAGATCCTGCGCAGTCGCGGGAGGAACTCGGCGTCGGGGACCTGGATTCCGCCCTCGCCCTGGATCGGCTCGACGACGATCGCCGCGACCTCGTTCGCCGGTACCAGGCGGTGGAAGACGCGCTGCTCCAGCTCGTCGAGGCCGGCTGACCCGAACGGCACGTGATAGATGCCCGGCAGCATCGGGCCGAAATGCGCGTGGTACTTCGCCTTGGAGGCGGTGAGGCTGACGCTCCCGAACGTGCGTCCGTGGAAGCCGCCCAGGAACCCCACGACGTACTGGCGCCCGGTGGCGTAGCGGGCCAGCTTGAGGGCTGCCTCCACGACCTCGGTTCCGGAGTTCCCCAGGAAGACGCGGGTGGGGCCGTGCATCGGGGCGATCCGCTCCAGCTCGGCGGCGAGGTGGGCGTAGACCGGCAGGTAGAAGTCCGAGGCGCTGTAATGGAGGAGCTGCGTTGCCTGCTCCTGGATCGCCGCCACGACCCGGGGGTGGCAATGCCCGGTCACGTTGACCGCGATTCCCGCGCAGAAGTCCAGGAACCGGTTCCCGTCGATGTCCTCGATCGTCGACCCGAGGCCGCGGACGGGCACGATCGGGTAGGCGCGCGGCAGCGACGGCGAGGTGTAGCGCTCGTCGAACGCGATGTGCTCGCGCGCCTTCGGACCGGGAAGCTCGGTCACGAGGTGCGGCGCGTCGAAGCCGGAGGCCGCGTCGGTTGGGACGCCGGTCTTCGCGACATCGCGGACTGCCGCGTGGCTCATGGAGCACCTCCCTGGAAACGAGCGAGCTGCGACGCGTGGGCACGCGGCGAGGCCGGAACGCATAGAAACTATGCAGACTGGATATGGCGAGTATAGCCGGGCACGGTCCGCGAATCGCGGCCGCACGGCGCACCGGGGGCCATCCCCGCCGCCGGCAGCCAGGGGCGCCCTGCTCCGGTCACGACGACGTGACCGGAGTCAGCGACACGGACTCCGGCGGCGCGGCGTCAGTCGACGACGGTGTGGCTCTGCTCGCGCATGAACTGGACCGGGTAGTACATCGACAGGCCGGCCTTGCCGGTGCTCCCCGAGCCCTTCCAGCCACCGAACGCCTGGACGCCCGGCCATGCGCCGGTCGTCGCGCCGGCCTGCCGGTTCACGTACAGCACCCCGGCCTCGATCCCCTCGAGGAACTGCGCGACCTCCGCGGGGTCCTGGCTGTAGACGCCCGCAGTCAGCCCGAACGCGCTCTCGTTCGCCAGGCCGATCGCCTCGCCAAGGGAGTCCACGGCGGCGACCGCCGTCAGGGGCACGAACAGCTCGTCCCGGAAGAGCCGGTGGCTCGGCGGCACCTCGACGACGGTCGGCTCGACGTAGAAGCCGTGGCGGAGCGCCCCGTCGTTGAGGTGCTCGCCGCCGATGTGAACGAGCCCGTCGCGGCGGGCCTCCGTCGCGGCCCGTCCGTAGCGCTCGACCGCGTGCGCATCGATCACCGGGCCGAGCCAGTTCTCGCGCAGGAGCGGATCCCCGATCGTGAGCTTCTCGGTCTTCTGCACGAGCAGCCGGACCAGCTCGTCCCGGGCGGATCGCTCCACGTAGACGCGGCTGTTGGCGGAGCACTTCTGGCCACCGAAGCCGAACGCCGAGCGGACGATCCCCTCCGCGGCCTCGTCCAGGTCGGCCCGGGCCGTCACGATCGCCGGGTTCTTGCCTCCCATCTCGACGATGCAGGGCCTGGGAAACCGCGTCGAGAATCGGCGGAAGAGCTCGAAGCCCACGTCGAAGGAGCCGGTGAAGACGATCCCGTCGATCCCAGGATTCGCCTGCAGCTCTTCCCCGACGGTCGCCCCCGGCCCCATCACCAGGTTGAAGACGCCGGCCGGGATGCCGGCGTCGGTGAGGGCCTCTGCCAGCAGGACGCCCGTCATGGCGCCGGCCGAGGCGGGCTTGAAGATCACCGTGTTGCCGCCCGCGAGGGCCCCGGCTGACGGGCCGGCCGCGAGGGCCATCGGGAAGTTGAACGGGGAGATGACCGCGAAGACGCCGTACGGGCGAAGGATCGACCGCGTGTGGACGGCCTCGTCGCCGAGGTTGTCCATCGGGTGGTCGTACCCGTCGTTGTCCTCGAAGATGTCCGCGTAATAGCGCAGCAGGTCGGCTGCCTCCTCGACCTCGCCCAGCGCCTCGAGGCGGTTCTTGCCCACCTCGATCGCCATCACCGCGGCGTATTCCATCTGCCGCTCGGAGATCAGCTCGGCGGCCCGCCGCAGGATGGCCAGCCGGTCGCGCCATGGCATCGCTCGCCAGGCCGGCTGGGCGGCCCGCGCCGCGGCGATCGCGTCGCGGACGTCGTCCGCGGTCCCTTTCGCGAAGGTGCCGACGAGCACGCGCTCGTCGATGGGCGAGCGGAGCTCGAACGCGCCATCGCCGTCCCGGCCGACGCCGTTCACGAGGTTCTGGTGATACGCGCCGAGGCGCGTTCGCGCCCGGGCGAGGCCCGCCTCGTACAGCTGGTGGAGCTCCTCGTTGTCGTTGCGGAGCGTTGCGTACGTGATCTTGATCCGCTCGGCCATTGGCGATCCCCTCGTGCGCGTCGTCGGCGAATCGGGCGCGGGCGGACCGGTCGCGGAGGACCCGCGAGCGTGGTCGGGACGGCGCCCGGACGCCGGATGGTGCGGTCCGGTGGCCTTCAGTCTAGCGCGGCGACGACCTCGGCCAGCGAGGGCGCCACCGAGTCCGGGACGGCCCGCGATCGCCGGACGGCGGCCGTCCCGGTCCGCGCAACGTCGAGCAGCGTTGCTGCCTCGGCGGCGCTCGTCTTGCCGGTCAGCAGCAGCACGCTGCGCATGCCCAGCCGGCGGGCGCCGGCGATGTCCTGGGCAGGATCGTCCCCGACCATCGCGACGTCGCGCACCGGCACGCGCCGCCCGAGATCCGCGGCCAGGCCGGCGAGCGCGGTCCGGAACATGATCGGGCCGGGCTTGCCGCACAGCACCGCGTGCGCGCCGGTGGCGAACTCGAGCGCGACGACGAAGGCGCCACTGTCGAGCGTCGGGCCCCGTGGCGTGAACCACCACGGGTTCCGGTGCATCGCGAGGAGCGCGGCGCCGCCGCGGACGAGCCGGAAGGCGCGGTCGAGATTCGCGAAGCTCAGGTCCTCGGCGCCATCCCCGATCACCACCGCGGCGGCCCGTGCGCCCGGCGCGTCGGCCTCCTCGTAGGGCATCAGGTGCTGCCCGTCGAACTCGCGCCGACCGTCCGGCTTCGTGATCACGAAGAGCGGCTGGCCGGGAAAGGTTGCCGCGGTGTGCGCGGCCGTTGCGCTGGCCGCGGTCACGATCCGCTCCCACGGGACCCGCAGGCCGTCCCCCTGGAACCGCGCCGCGAGCGTCGCCCGGTGGGCCCCCGAGAAGTTGGTGGCGATCCGGAAGGGAATGCCCTTCGCCTCGAGCGCGCCGAGGGCCTCGACCGCCCCGGGAAGGGCCCTGCCCTTCAGGACGATCACGCCGTCCGCGTCGAGCACGAGCGCACGGACGCCCGCCAGGGCCTCGCGGAGACTCGGGTGGGTGGCGGGCTTGCCGGCGGCCGGCATGGTCGCGTCCATCGGCGCGACAGTACCAAGGCCCGCGGTGTCCGTCATCGGCGGATCGTCGGCCGCCGTGCGCGGCCCGCTCGCGGTCGAGGCGCCCGTCCGCCGTCCGCGACCGTGACGCCTGCCCGCGGCCGAGGCGCGAGGCCGCGCCCCGGGTAGGATGTCGCGACACGCGCCAGACCGGCGTGCAGCGCTGCAGGAGATGGCGACCGATGGGCCTGCTCGACGGCAAGAACGCCCTCGTCTTCGGGGTGGCGAACGACCACTCGATCGCCTGGGGCATCGCCAGGGCCCTCCACGAGCAGGGGGCCAGGGTGGGCTTCAGCTCGATGGAGAGCCTCATCGAGAGACGCGTCCGCCCGCTTGCGGAGCAGATCGGGTCGACCTTCGTCGTGCCCTGCGACGTGCGCGACGATGACCAGCTGCGGGCCGTCTTCGACCGCTGGGGCGCGGAAGTGGGACGCCTCGACATCCTGGTGCACGCCCTCGCATTCGCGGATCGCGCCGACCTCGACGGACTGTTCGTGGACACGTCGCGAGGCGGGTTCGCGATCGCGCTCGACGTCAGCGTCTACTCGCTCGTCGCACTGGCGCGGGAGGCGCGGCCGCATCTCGCGCCCGGTTCGAGCATCCTCACCCTGACCTACTACGGGGCCGAGAAGGTCGTGGCGCACTACAACGTGATGGGCGTGGCGAAGGCGGCGCTGGAGGCGAGCGTGCGGTACCTCGCCGCCGACCTCGGCCCGGAAGGCGTGCGCGTGAATGCGATCTCGGCCGGCCCAGTCCGGACCGTCGCGGCCCACGGGATCGCGGGGTTCAAGCAGATGTACGGCACATTCCGCGATGTCGCCCCGTTGCGCTCGAACATCACGATCGAGGATGTCGGCGGCACGGCGGTCTGGCTCGCGTCCGACCTCTCCGGACAGGTCACGGGCGAGACGGTCCACGTGGATGGCGGCTTCAGCATCATGGGAGTCCCGAACCCGGACGCCGCCGGCTGACGGCGGCGTCCACCCGCCCCTCCGCCAGCGCGCCGGCGCGCTCAGCGGCAGGATCGACAGCGCCCCACGATCGTCACGTGGGAGAGGTCGACAGCGAACCCTCGAGCGGCTTCGAGGGACGCCACGATCGTGGCGCCCTCATCCTTCGTGATCTCCCAGGCAGCGCCGCATGCCCGGCAGTGCAGGTGCCCGTGCTCGGCATCCGGGAGGACGTGGTACTCCTCGCGACCGTCCGGGCCGTGGCCATGGCGCACGATGCCCAGGTCCTCGAGGACGTCCAGCGTCCGGTAGACGGTGGACGGGATCGTCGACGGGTCCTGCTCGCGGCAGCGCTCGATCAGGTCCGCACCGGTCACGTGGCCGCGGGTCTGCGAGAGCACCGCGACCAGCGCCCTCCGCTGGGGAGTCCAGCGCAGGCCGCGCGCGCGGAGTCGATCCCGAACCGATTCCCAGGCGGCGACGTCGTCCGCCCGGGATTCGCTGCGGGGGTGCGATCCGGCGGGCTGCATCGCGCGAAGTATAGGTGGGATGGGCGCCCGCGACCGTTGTTGCAACTGATTGCAGCAAGCGGCCTTCTCGCCTAGACTTCGGCAGGTCCGCCGCGCGCGTGGCCGATTTGCCTGCCAGCTTGTCCGAGGTCGACCGGAGCGCTCCATGCACATCCCGGATGGCTACCTGAGCCCAATCGTCTCCGTCGGCCTGGGTGCCGCGACGCTCCCCGCCTGGGGAATCGCGTCCCAGAAGGTCAAGGCGATCCTCGACAACCGGACCATCCCGCTCCTCGCCATCTTCGCCGCGCTCAGCTTCACGATCATGATGTTCAACATCCCGGTACCGGGGGGCACGACGGCCCACGGGGTCGGCGGGACGCTGATCGCGATCGTGCTGGGTCCCTGGGCGGCGGTGATCGCGGTGAGCGTCGCGCTGGTCATCCAGGCGCTCTTCTTCGGGGACGGCGGGGTCCTGGCGATCTTCGCGAACTGCCTGAACATGGGCGTCCTCCTGCCGTTCGTCGGCTACGCCGTCTACCGGCTTCTTGCCGGGGGCTCGCCGCTGCTCTCGTCGCGGCGTGCCGTCGCGGCCGGAATTGCGGCGTATGTCGCGATCACCGCGTCCGCGCTCGCCGTCGGGATCGAGCTGGGAATCCAGCCGCTCCTCTTCAGCGACGCGTCGGGACGGCCGCTCTACTCCCCCTACGACCTCAACGCGGCGATCCCGGCGATGCTCCTCGCGCACACCCTGGGGGCCTCGATCGTGGAGGGACTCATCACCTACCTCGGGGTCGCCTACCTCCAGAAGCGCCATCCGGCCTACCTGACGTCGCTCCGCGGCGTCTACGCGCCGGGCGTGGACGACGACGGCGTCGCTCCATCGCGGCCCTTCCGGCAGGTGTTGGCCGCGACCGCGGGCGGCGCGCTGATCGTGCTCGTGGCGGTCGGGCTGGTCCTCGGGGGCGGCGATCCCGGGAGGCTCTTCGGCGCGAACTGGTCCAGCGTCAACTGGGCCGACGTCGCGACGATGCTCCTCGTCACCGGGGTCATCGGGGCCGTGGGCGTGCCGCTCGCCTATCTCGTGCTGCCGTCGCGACTCAAACGGGTGGGGGCCGCGTTCACGCTCGGGGCCGTGATCGCGCCGCTCGGCCTGATCGCGCCCGGCTTCGCGTACGGGGAGGGCGGCACGGCGGACGTGCAGGCCGCGTTCGGCTACATCCCGCAGGGCCTCCAGCACCTGTCCGGCTTCTTCAGCGCGCCGCTGTCCGGGTACACGATCCCCCTGCCGTTCTTCGAAGGGGCGAACGCGACGCTGTGGCATGCGGCCGTCGGCTACCAGGCGGCCGGGATCATCGGGATCCTGCTCTGTGGCGGGGTCGTGCTGGCTGTCACGCGGCTGGTCGGCCGGCGCGGCGCGGCGCCCGGGAGCGCCGCCCCGGCTCCCGATCCCGGAGCCGCCGAGGCCGCTGCGACGGCACCCCGATCCGCGGCCGAGGTCGCCGGGCGCCGCGAGGGCCGAGTGGGCTGGCTCGAGCAGACGCTCGGCGGGATCACGACGTCCATCGAGCACGCCATCTTCACGGAGCAGCATGCCCGCACGGACGGGTGGCTGCAGCGGCGCGATCCGCGGGCCAAGCTCGGGATGTTCCTGGTGCTGGTGCTCGCGGCCAGCCTCACGTCCTCCGTCGCGGTCCTCGCCGCGCTCTACGCGCTCACGCTGGCGGCGGCGCGTGCCAGCCACGTGCCATTCTCGTTCTTCGTGAGGCGGGTCTGGCTGGGAATCCCCCTGTTCGCGGGGATCGTGGTCATCCCGGCCCTGTTCATCGTCCCCGGGCCGCGCCTCTTCGACCTTGCGTTCGGGCCGTTGCACCTCGCGCTCTCCGCGCCCGGCTGCGCCGGCGCGGTCCTCTTCCTCGCCCGGGTCGGCGTATCGGTCTCGGTCGCGGTGCTCCTCGTGATGACGACGCCGTGGGCGGACATCCTCAAGAGCCTGCGCGCCCTGCGCGTGCCCCAGGTGTTCGTGCTCGTCCTCTCGATGACCTACCGCTACATCTTCCTCTTCCTCCATACCGCGAACGGGATCCTGCTCGCCCGCAAGAGCCGGGTCGTTGCCCGGACGACCGGAGGCGAGCAGCGCCGCTGGATCAGCGGGACCATGGGGAACCTGATGAGCCGGGCCTTCAAGATGAGCAACGACGTCTATGCCGCGATGCTGGCGCGCGGCTTCTCCGGGGAGATGCGGGCCCGATCGGTGCGCCGGATGCGGACCGCGGACTGGGCGGCGCTCGGGGGCGTGGTCGCGGTCGCGGCGGTCACGCTCGTCGGCGGTCGGATGCTGCCGTGATCGAACCCGTCGTCGAACCGCACGGCGAGCCGGTCTTCGAGCTCGCCGGCGTCCGCTACGTCTACAACGACCGCCAGGTGGCGCTCGACGGCATCGACCTGGTCGTGCGTCCGGGCGAGCAGGTCGTCCTGCTCGGCGCGAACGGGTCCGGCAAGTCCACGCTCCTCAAGCTCCTCGACGGGATCATCGCGCCCTCGAGCGGTCGCATGCGGGCGATGGGCCTGGAGATCGCGTCGGTCGTCGATGGCATCGGCGCGTTCCGGTTCCATCGCCAGGTGGGCCTCGTCTTCCAGGACCCGGACATCCAGCTGTTCAGCGCCACCGTGCTCGACGACGTGGCCTTCGGGCCGCTCCAGCTGGGCCTCCCGGCAGCGGAGGTCGAGGCGCGCTGCGACGAGGCGCTGGGCATGATGGAGATCGGGCACCTGGCCAACCGGGCGCCCTTCGAGCTCTCGGGCGGCGAGAAGAAGCGGGCGGCGATCGCCTCCGTCCTGTCACTGCGACCTGACGTGATCCTTCTCGACGAGCCGACGGCGGCGCTCGATCCCCGCACGAAATGGGTCCTCGTGAACCTCATCCGGCGCCTCGGCGAGGCCGGCCGGACCGTGATCACGGCCACCCACGAGCTGGACATCGTCCCCGTCATCGCGGACCGGGTGGTGGTCCTCGGCGAGGACCGGCGCGTCCACGCCGACGGCACGCCCGCCGCCGTCCTGGGCAACCGCGACCTGCTCATCGCCGCCAACCTGATCCACGAGCACCTGCACGAGCATGGCGGGGTCCGCCACTCGCACCCGCACGCGACCGACGAATCGCACGACGGGCCGGACGCGGACGAGGACGGGGTCCCCGGGATCAGGCCGGATGGCGTCGCCTGGACGGCAGGCCCGGCCCGCTGATCGCGCCCCGCGCCACCTCCGGGGACCGGGCGCCGGGTCGAGCCGCACGCGGTGCCGGCCGCACGCGGGCCTGGGACGGGCGTTCCCGGGCGGCACCGGCCCTCGAGCTAGGGTGCGGCGCTCGCGGAGGCGCTCGCGGAGGCGCCCGGGGACGCTGACGGCGGCGGGATCACGAGCTTCTGGCCGACGAAGATCAGGTTCGGGTTGGCAATCCCGTTCGCGGCCTGGAGCGCCTGGAGGGTGATCCCGAACAACGCCGCGATCCGGCCGAGCTGGTCGCCCCTGACGACGACATAGATGCGGGCCGTCGCGGTCGGTGTCGGGGCCGCACTCGGGGGAGCCGACGGGGACGCGGCCGGCGCCGGTGAGGTGGCCACGCTCGGGACAGGTGTCGCGGACGGCACGGCGCCGCTGGGGGCGGGCGAGACGATGGGCGTGTCGCCGGTCGGAAGCGGCATGAGCAGGGGAAGGGCCATCCCGATGACGAAACCGCCGACGCCGACGACCACGAGAATCAGCAGCCCGAGGAGGACCGAGACGACAGGCGACCGGCGGCGTGGCCGGGGTGCAGCATCCTCGGGAAGCGGCGGGACCGTCCGGTAGATCGTCCCGGGCTGCGGGGTCGGCTCGAGATCGCCGCCCTCGGCGGACTCGGCAGGCGCATCGGCCGCATCGGCCGTCTCGGCCGCATCGGCCGTCTCGGCCGCATCGACCGTCTCGGCCGTCTCGGCCGGAGCGATCGCCGCGGGAGTGACCGGGACCGGCGCGACTGCCGCCGGAGGGATCGCGACCGGAATGACCTGCGCGGCGAGGGGTGCCGTCGTCGCGGGGCCTGCACTCCCGTCCACGACGGTCGTCGCCGGAACGGTCGCGGCATCCGCCCCATCGCCGAGCGCCTCGTCGCGGAACCAGCCGGGCGGTTCGTCCAGGGGGCCTGGCAGCAGGTCGCCGCCCGGACGACCCGGCGACCCGGGCCACGAAGCGGCCTCCGCCTCCGCGGCTGCCTCGGCAGCGGCCTCGGCCGCGGCGGCTGCCTCGGCTCCCAGGCCCTCGCCGGCCGCGGGCGTGCCGGGGGTCCCGGCCATATCCGCGGAACGGGAGCGCCTGGGTCGGTATGGGTGTGGCTTCGGCACGGGCCGGATTGTACGGGCCGGAGGCTCCGGCCGTGGGCGGGATGCCGCGGGCGCGTATCTACCCGGCGCCTCTACCCAGCGTCCGAGACCTCGAACCGCGCAAGGCGCCGCGCCCCGAGCCAGAACGCGACGACCGTCACGACGGCCGCCAGGGCCAACCCGGTCACCGCCGTGACGTCACGGCTGAGCGTGCCAGCCTCCGAGCCGGCGATCCCGGCGGCAACGGCCAGCCCGTACTCGCGGATCGAGAGGAGCCGCGTGCCGGAGAAGAACGTGGCGACCAGGCCCTCCCAGAGAAGGACGTACGCGAGCCCGGCAATGAGCGCCCGGCCCGTCCACACGGACAGCGTGACGAAGACGGCCGTGTAGGCCATCACGGAGACAACGACGCCCGCCAGCATGCCCAGGAGCAGCCCGGGCAAATCGAGGCGCACGAGCAGCAGGCCCGTGAGCAGGATCGAGGTCCCGCACAGGATGACGCCGGCACTCCCGGCAACGAGCATCTTGGCCAGGATGATCCAGCCGCGCCCAACCGGCTTGGAGAGGAGATGGACCACCGTCCCATCGTCGATCTCGGCCCCGATCGCGGTCGTCCCGAGGATGAGCGCCACGAGCGGGACCACCGTGGTCATGACCAGCGAGTCGTAGAGCTGGCGGGTGATCTGTGCCGTCGTGCCGAGGCCCCCGCCGACGACGAGGATGGCCGCGACCCCGACGGGCGCGACCGCGAGGAGGCCGACGAGCAGGATCCGCCGCCTGCCCAGGAGCCCCCGCATCGTGACGTCGACGAGCGGACCGAGGACCGACGCGCCGAGCACGGGCGCGGATGGGCGACGCGGAATGGGCGGCGGTGACGGCGCCGCCGCGGGCCAGCCTGGCACGGGGTCGCGACGGGATGGAGGGGCCCCGCTGCTCATCGGCGCACCAGGTAGTCGAAGACCGACTCGAGCGACTCGTCGGCGGGGGCCAGCTCGAAGATCGAGACGCCGGCGTCGCGTGCCATGACCGGGAGCTCCCGGGTGAACGTCGCGAAGTCCGCCGTTCGCACGTCGAGCCTGCCGTCCTCGAAGGTGAGCCCGGAGACCGTGGGCCGGCCCGCCAGGCGCCCCGCCAGCGCGCGATCGTCGGACGTGCGGAGCGTGAAGGAGTGCGGGCGATCGGTCATCAACCGCCGGATCTCGCGAAAGTCGCCCGACGCCGCCAGTCGCCCCGACACGACCACGAGGACGCGCTCGGCGACACGCTCCACCTCCTCGAGGATGTGCGACGAGAAGAGGATCACGCGGCCCTCGTTGGCCAGCGTCCGGAGGAGCGACATCATGTGGAGGCGCTGGCGCGGATCCATCCCGTTGAACGGCTCGTCCAGGATCAGCACGGCCGGGTCATGGACCAGGGCGGCCGCGACCTTCGCCCGCTGGCGCATCCCCTTCGAGTAGGTCGCGAGCTCGCGGTCGGCTGCCGCTGCGAGCTCCACCGTACCAAGCGCCCGGTCGACGGCGCCGGTTCCGACGGGCAGACCCTGGAGCTGCGCGCTGAGCCGGACGAACTCGCGGGCGGTCAGGTACGGGAAGACGGCCTCGCGCTCCGGGACGAGGCCAACGCGCCGGTAGACGGCCGGGTCGCCGAACGTCGGCCGCCCGTCCACGCTGACGTTCCCGGCCGAGGGACGCAGGAGCCCCGCGACGAGGTGGAGGAGGGTGCTCTTGCCGGCCCCGTTCGGCCCCAGGAGGCCCGTCACGCCCGGCTCGAGGGTGAAGGTGATGTCGTTCACGGCCACGACGTTGCCGTACCACTTCGCGACCGCGCTGACCTCGACGCTCGGGGTCGCTGCGAGCAGGCTCACGCCTCGATCCGGCGGTATCGCATGACCAGAACGACGAGCGTCACGACGGCGACCACCACCGCACCGGCCGCGAAGACGGCCGGGTCGATCCCGGAGCGCGTGACGGTCACGTTTCGCCCGACGCCACCGAACATCGTCGTGGCGAGCCCGTCGAGAAGCGCGTACGGGTCCAGCAGCGCGACGTAGCGGAACGGGTCCCGCAGGCGGCCCTGGACGACGAGGACCTGCACCACGCCGCTCAGCACGAGGAACGTGGCCACGATCGCGCCCGCCGAGAAGGCGCGCCGGGGAACGAACGCGGCGATCACGAGGCCTACGCCGGAGAAGAACGCCGCGGCGACGAGCGTGCTCGCGAGGATCGGCCAGACGAGCGGCAGGGCCTCGGCGAAGCCGGCACCCAGGTCGATCGAGGCGAACACGATCCCGAGCAGGAGGATCAGCTGCGGCACGAAGAGGACGATGGCCAGCGCCGAGACAAGCGCCCCGTACTTGGCCAGGGCATAGTCCGTGCGCTCCAGGGCGCGGCTGAAGTAGAGGGTCAGGACGTGGTGGCGCTGGTCACGCCCCAGCAGCTCGGGCGCCTGCGCGGTCACGAAGAAGGCGATGAAGGTCTGCACGAAGGTGAGGTAGTTCTCCGGCGTGATCGGCGACACTCGTTCCGTTGCCTGCCCGGCGAGCGCCCGGAAGCCGACGGCGAGGATCGCGGGAAGCAGGGTCAGCCCCGCCAGCGCGAAGGGCGCGATCTTGGCGCGACCACCCCGGCCGATCCCGAACGTCCACTTCAGCGATTGGGTGAAAAGCGTGGTGATCGCGTGCCGGCGGCCCAGGCGGGGACCGTCGTAGCCGCGGTAGCCCAGGTCGAAGATGGAGCCCGTCGCGCTTCCCGCCACGAGGTCAGGCGGCTGAGCCATCGGCGCCCTCCTCATCGGGATCGTCGCGGAACAGGTCCTCCACCCGGTGTCGTGCCGCCTCGATGCGGATCAGCGCGAGCCCGCGGGACGCGGCCGCGTCCCGGATGACGTCGTAGGGGCGCACGTCGCCGGGGGCGACCAGGACCCGTCTTGGCCCGTCCACCTTGGCGCGGAAGCCGGCCGCCACGAGATCGGCGGCCAGGTCGTCGGCCCCTTCGTCCACCTCGACGATGAGCGTCCCGGTCCGGCCCGTGAAGCTGGCCAGCGGCGCAGACCGCAGGAGCCGCCCGCCATCGATCGCCACGACATGGTCGCAGACGCGCTCGATCTCGCCGAGCAGGTGCGAGCAGACGAGGACGGCGATCCCGAACTCGGTCCCGGTTCGGCGGATCAGGTCCAGCATCTCGTCGCGCCCGGCGGGATCGAGGCCGTTGGTCGGCTCGTCGAGAAGGAGGAGCCGCGGGTCGTGGACGAGCGCCTGGGCAAGCTTCACGCGCTGCCGCATCCCGGTCGAGTAGCCGCCGATCGGCCTGTAGCGCTCCTCGAAGAGCCCCACGTGGCGAAGGACGTCTGCTGTCCGCTCGCGGGCAGCGGTCCGGGGGAGACCGCTCATCTCCGCGAGGTGCGCCACGAGATCGGTGGCGGTCAGGTCGGGCGGCAGCACGTCGTGCTCGGGCATGTACCCGACCCGCTCGCGGATGCGGCCGCCATGCGTCGCGGTGTCGAGACCCAGGACCGATGCCCGCCCGCTGGTCGGCGCCAGGAGCCCCAGCAGGATCCGCAGGAACGTGCTCTTGCCGGCCCCGTTCGCCCCGACCAGGCCCACGATCCCGGGCTCGATCTCGACCGTCAGCGCGTCGAGCGCAAGGACGCCGCCGGCCGGCCCCGGGTAGCGCTTGGTGAGGTTCTCCGTCGCGATCAGCGGCACCCGGGCAGTGTACCGGTGCCCCGGTGCCCCGGTGCCGCGGCCGGGACGGGCTCGACGCTCCCGGGCCGGGCTCGACGCTGCCGGGCGGGGCTGGGCTCGACGCTCCCGGGACGGCGGCGGACGCCATGCGCCGCCGTCACACGGCCGGCTTGACCGCCACGATCGACTGGCCCAGCGACCAGAGCGTGGTCGCGGTCAGCGCGACCATGAAGACCGCCAGCGGCAGCTGGCGCAGTCGCAGCGACCGAAGCGTCCCCGGGGAGTCGGCGTCGAGGTCCCGCGCGGCCGCGGCATGGCCGGCCACCGCTCCGAGCATGTGGCCGCCGACGACGACGCCGAGCTGGACCGCCCAGACGATGCCGGGCGGGAGCCATCCGCTGCTCGGCGTGAAGAACGCGAGGCCACCGAGGTTCCAGCCCTGCAGGAACGGGTCGCCCAGGGCGATCAGGATCTTCTGGCCATCGATGAGCACGAAGGTGAGGTAGTGGCCCGCGATATACCCCGCCGCGATCGGGACGAGACCGGCGCCGACCGCCGCGACGCCGACGGCAGCGCCGGACGATCCGGCGACCACGCGCGCCACGCCGAGCGCGAGGATGACGGCGATGCCGAGGAAGACCGACAGCGTGAGCGTCCCACCCGCGATCCCGGTCAGCCCCACCGTGTTGTACCAGAGCTGCGTCTGCGAGAGACCGTCGTAGAGGACGCCGGCCACCCCGAGGGCGCCAAGGGCGACGTCGGCGCGCCCCCAGCCAGGCTCGAGGAGCCCGGCACCGAACGATCGACGGCGGACGACGCCGGCCACCGGCGGGCCGGCCAGGGCGATCGGGGCGATCCGCCCCAGCAGCCCGAACCAGACGCTGAACACCTCTGCTCGAGCCCGCCACTCGTCCCGGCCGAACTGCACCATCCCGAGGAGCGTGATCGCCAGGTAGGCCAGGAACGCCCCCACGAGAATCCGGCCACCGCCACCGCCGGTCACGATCAGCTCCAGCCAGACGAAGACGGCGTAGCCGGCCGCGGCGGGCGCGCGGCCGAGCCGTCTCGGATAGGGCGCCGGCTCCCACGGGGCGACGCCGAGACGCCGCACGATCCACGCGCCGGCGTCGAAGAGGGTCGTGAACGGGTCGAGCCACGCCCAGACCGGGCCCACGAGCGCGGAGATGAGCGCCAGGCCGACCCAGCCGTAGATCCAGAGGAACAGGACGCCCACGTCGCCGTCGCTTGCCCCGCCGACGACGCCCTGCGCCACGATCCAGCCGACGGCGATGACGCCCGCCAGCCGCAACGCAGTCCGGAGCCACCCGGGCACGGTCCGCGGCCGGTCGTCGCCGGCCCCGAACGGGCGCACGTCCCGCACGAAGACGATCGCGAACGAGAGTCCCACCGCCGCGGCCGCCCCGGCCAGGTAGACGGGGAGCGGGATCGGCGATTCGAAGAGCCCCACCAGCTGATGGCCGAGCGCCGCTCCGGGGAACGCGAGCAGCGCGAGCGTCACCGCCCCGCTGATCCCCGCGAGGCGCGCCGCCGCGCGACGCACACGCGTGTCCGGTCGCCTCACGTCGGCTGCGCCCATGGCGCGTCCACCATTCGATACACCACGTTTCGGCCGCCTTCCTCGCGGTAGGCCACCGCGATGGGCCCGAGCGTTGCGGCATGCACCGCCAGGTGCGAGGCGGGGAAGGCCGCCCCGTCGGTTTCCAGCGTGCCCACCGCGAACGGGATGACCTGGCCGTCGGTCGTCCGCAGCGTGAAGCTGGTCACCTGTCCGCCCGTCGCATCGATCGCGAGCACCACTCCCGCGGCGGTCTTCCCGGAAGCGCCACAGCCGACCAGCGCGACCGCCATCGCAACCGCGAGCGCCAGCGGCGCGCGACGACGCGCCCGTGATCGCTCGGGCGTGGCGGCGCGGATACCGCGAACCTGTTCCACCTGATCAGCGCGACCGGCGCAGGAACCAGGCCAGTCCTGCAATGACCAGGGAAGCCAGGACCACGAGCGCCACTGCGATATCTCCGGACCCGCCCGAGCTGCCGCCAGCCGCAGCGCCCGGAGACGCGATGGGGGTGGCGGCCGTGCCGGGCGATGCAGACCCCGCCTGGACGGATCCTTCCGCGGGAGCCGCAATCGTGAACCTGAACGTTCCCCGCTCGATCCCGTTGTCGTCCGGCGTGATCGTGGTCCAGCGAACGCTGTAGACCCCGGGCGCGAGCGTGCCGTAGCCGGAGATCGTCATGGATTCGGCAGTCGCCGAGGTCACGGCGGCGTTCGCCGCAAGCGTCGAACCATCGGGACCGAGCAGCTCCATCGAGCTCCTGCCCGTGTCGAATGCCTCGGCGAAGGTCGCGCTGATCGATGCCGGGGAGGCCGTGAGCGTCGTGCCGTCCGCCGGATCGGAGCTGGCCAGCGACGCGTGCGCCAGCGCGGCGGCGACCGGCGTGAGGATCAGGAGGGCAAGCGCGAACGCCGATGCCCAGAGCCACGGGCGCGCGAGTCGAGCCGATCGAGGGATCATCGCGCGGCACGGTAGCAGGAACCGCGCCGGCGGACGTTTGTGCGCCCGCGGCACGGGACGACCGTCCATCGGCCGCACTCGAAGCGCAGCCGAGTCAGCGAATCCCGGTGTCGTAGGAGAGATCGACGCGAACCCAGGCGCCGGCGCCGGGCGGCACGACCACTTCGATCGGCGCGGGCGCATGCATCAGCCCGGCCGCAGGGGCCGCCTCGACGCGCACGCTGCCGGCGGGGACGGCCATGCGGTACGAGCCATCCGGGGCCGTTGTCGTGCTGGCGATCTGGCCTCCCCCGGCGTCGCGAACGATGATCGTCGCCCCGCCGACGGGCTTCGGGGCGCAGCCGGGAAGGGGCGGGTTGCTCTCGACAGGGCATGTGGGGCCGGCGGTCGCCACGCCGACGATCCACGGCCCGCCGCTCGATGGGATCCCGACCGAGGGGGTGCTGGAAGCTCGTGGGGTCGGCACGAGTGTCGGGCGTGGCGTGGGTTGCCGGGTGAACGTCGGGGGCACTGTCGGAGAGAGCATCGGCGACACCGTCGGAGCGGGCGTCGGGCTGGCCTGCGCCAGCGCGCTCGGGGCGGGCTGGGCGCTCGCGATCGGGCCGCTCGCCGCGGGAAGCGCATCACCGGCCTCGCTCACCTTCGAGGCAACCCCATCGGACGTCACGGCGTACACCCACGTGTGGTGGGAGATGCAGCCGGCCGGACAATCGCCCCAGCCCACCTGGACCGTGACGCTCCAGGCGGGCGCGGCCGGCATGACCTCGTACCACGAACCCTGGCCGACCATGCCCGCGTCGCGCGGGCCGATCCCGGCGAAGCGGGCGTCCAGCGCGACGACGATTGCGGCGGCTTCGGATGCGGTGATCGCGCTGGCGCGAGCCGTCGGCGTGACGGCCGGCGTCGAGGTCGGAGCGCCGGGGCTCCCGGCGGCCGGGGCGCTGCACGCCGCGACCACAAGCCCCACGATGAGCAGGCTGGCGAGTACGGCAGGTCGGGATGGGACGCGCACGGTTCGATGACGGTAACGCCGTCGGCGCGGTTCCGCACGCGGCGCGGTTCCGCACGCGGCGTGCCGTTCGGCGACCGGTTCGGATCCGAACGGCCGTCTCGCGGGTCACCACGGCGACGTACCGTCGGGGCGCTGGAGGTACGCACATGCACGGACGATCGCGCCGCCCCGGGCCGCCGCTTCTCAGCGTGCCCGCACCGGCGCCGGCGCCGCCGATCCCTGCCGGGCCGGCGAGCACGGCGATCCCACGGCGATGGCCTTCCGTCGAACCTCCCCGTGCCCCCGGCCAGCGGACCACGAGTCCAGGAGCGACGGGCGCGACCGTGGCCACGCTGCCCCATCGCCCATCCGGCGGCGCGGTGGTGCATCTCGGCGGATCGGGAGCGCGGGTGGCCCGCGATCGGGTGGCCGGCGGCGCCGAGATCGTGTCCGTCCCGCGGCGGTCGCGAGCGCGCAGCCCGGAGCCCTACCTGGTCCGGATCCTCCACGCGGTCGGCGACCGCTCACCCGTCGTGATCGCCGGAATCCCGGACGAACGGACCGCTCTCGAGCGTGAGTACGTCCGGATCGGCCATCACCCCGAACGATTCGTCGAGGACCCGCACCTCGATGCAGCCGACGGCGCGCTCCGCGCGCGCCTCCGGGCGCTTCGCTCGCACCCCGGCTGACACGGCGTCGCCGGCCGGCGACGCTCGAATCGGGATCCGAACCACCCGCTTGATTCCGGGGCTGGACCGGCGCGTCCCGCGCGGCCACAATGGCGTCTCGCACCGGCGCTCGACCGGTGGGCTGGGGGGCCGGCATCACCTGACATGGGGATGGGACCGCAGTCCACGCGGCCAGCTGCAGGGAACGGTCACGCCGGCGGCGCGGTCGTCCCCGCGAAGGTTCGGGCGCCACGCGTTCGGTGGCTGCCTCGCGAGCGCCTCGACAAGCTCCTGCCGCAGCTGTGGGCGCATCGCCTGGCGCTCGTCGTGGCTCCGGCCGGGTCGGGGAAGACCACCCTCCTGGCCGGCTGGGCCGCGATGTCCGATCAACCGGTGGCGTGGTATCGGGCCGAGAGCACCGACGGGAGCGAGGCGGAGCTGGTCGCCTGCCTCGAGGCGGCCTTCGCACCGGCGATCGTCGACCTGCCGCGCGGGTGGACGAGCGTCGAGGACGCCGTGGCCGCGCTCGAAGCCGCCGCGACGACGAACGTCCTGCTGATCGTCGACGACCTCCACACGCTGACGGGGTCCCCCGCCGAGACTGCATTCGAGCGCTTCATCGACTACGCACCGCCGACGCTCGCGGTCCTCGCCGGCTCCCGGACATTCCCGCCCTTCAACCTCTCGCGGCGCCGTGTCTCCGGTGCGCTGCTGGAGATCAGCGTCGACGACCTGCGGTTTCGGTCGTGGGAGGTGGAGCGGCTCTTCCGCGACTTCTACGACGACGCCCTCCGCCCGGACGAGCTCGCCCGGCTCGCCCGAAGGACCGAGGGCTGGGCCGCCGGGCTGCAGCTCTTCCACCTCGCCACCCGCGGCAAGCCACGCGACGAGCGACTGCGGATCCTCGCGGGCCTCGGCTCCAGCCCC
Source organism: uncultured Chloroflexia bacterium (assembly GCA_963734535.1). Taxonomy (GTDB): domain Bacteria; phylum Chloroflexota; class Limnocylindria; order Limnocylindrales; family CSP1-4; genus CTSoil-043. The sequence goes on from CAVTHS010000008.1 coordinate 384,242, forward strand.
CGGTTCGTGCGCGACTACCTGGCCCGCAACGTCGTCGCGGAGCTCCCCGACGAGCTGCGCGACTTCCTGGTCCGGACCAGCGTCCTGCGCCGGCTGAGCGGGCCACTCTGCGATGCGCTCCTCGCACGGTCGGGGAGCCGGGCCCTGCTCGAGGAGCTCGAGCGACGCAGCGTCTTCACGGTTGCGCTCGACGACGAGGGGACGTTCCGCTATCACGAGGTCCTGCGCAGCCATCTCGAGGCCATGCTCGTCGCGGAAGCCGGCGAGCAGGGCGCGCGGGAGCAGGCACGCCGGGCCGCGGAGCTGCTGGTGGCCGTGGGAGCCGTGGCGGAGGCCCTTGCCGCCTTCAGCCGCGCCGAGGACTGGGCCGCGGTGGATCGACTCCTCGAACGGCACGGGGCGCGGATCGTCGACGGCCACGGGGCGTGGATCGACAGCCTCCCGGCGGCGCTCCTGGTGCAGGATCCGTGGCTCACGCTCGCCACTGCCCGGCGCCACCGCGCCGAGGGACGCTGGGGCCAGGCCCTCGACGCGTACGCAAGCGCCGAGGCGCTCTTCGGGGCGGGCGACTCCGGGGCCGCATGCCGGCGCGAGCGGGTGGCGCTCGCCGCGTGGCTCGACCCGCATCCGGCGCCGAGCACCGAGTGGACGGGCTGGCTGCGGGCCGCGGTCGCCCGCGATCCGCTTTCGCGGCGCGGACCCGTGGTGGCCGGCGCCGCCACGGCCGACCACACGCCAGGCTCCGGGCCGACGTCGCCGGGCACGGGCGAGCTGCTGGCGACAGGGCTCTCCGCGCTGGTCGCCGGACGGGTCAGGGACGCCAGGTCGCTCCTCGACGAGGCGGCGCGGGCCGCGGTGGACGCCCCGACGCTCGCCGCGGCTGCTGCACTCGGCGGAGCGGTCGCCGGACTCCTCGCGGGCGACGCACGGGAGGCCATCGAGGCCGAGGCGGCCGTGGCGGCCGCCGAGCGGCTCGGCGTCCCGTGGCTGGCCCAGGTCGGACGGGCCGCGCTCGCGATCTCGCGAAGCCCGATCGGCAGCGAGTATGGACGGGCCGACGCGTCGGCCGTCCGGGTCGCCGCCGGCCGCGAGCAGGACCCGTGGGGAGAGGCGCTGGCCGCGCTCGCCGAAGGATGGGCCTCGCTCGAGGAGCCGGCGGAGGCGGGTCCATCGCTGGAGATCGCCGTTGCGCGGTTCCGCGCGCTCGGTGCGTCCTCCCTCGAGGCCTGGGCACGATCGCTCGCCGCCGGCTGCCTGGCAATCGAGGACGCCCCCGGCGCCCGCGAGGCTGCCCTGGCCGCCGAGGCGTTCGCGCGGACGGCCGGCACGCCGGGACCGCATGCCCTTGCCTACGCGGCCCTCGCCATCGCCGATCCGGCGCATGCGCCGGATCTCCGCGCCCTTGCGGATGCCCTCTACGACGATACCGGGCTTTCCGAGCCTGAGGCACTCCGACCGGCGGGTCTTCGATCGCACGTGCCCGAGATCGGCGCCGCTGCGCGCGAGCCTTCGGACGGGGTCCCGCCGCTGGAGATCCGGTGCTTCGGCGCGTTCGCGATCTCGGTCGCGGGCCGTGCCGTCGACCTTGCGTCGCTGAAGCCGCGTCCCCGGGCGGTGCTGCGCCTGCTGGCCGTGAACGCCGGCCGACCCGTCCATCGCGAGGTGATCCAGGATGCGCTCTGGCGGGACGCCGACCCCGAGGCCGGGGCGCGGAGCCTCCATGTCGCGCTCTCGGCGCTCCGCCGGGAGCTCGAGCCGGCCGAGGGCCGCGTCAGCCGCGAGATCCTGCTTCGCGACGGCGACGCCTACCGGCTCGCGATCCCGCGTGGCTCCCGCGTCGACGTGCTCGCGTTCGAGGAGGCCATGAGCCGCGGACGATCGGCTCGCGGACGCGACGACCGCGCCACCATCGCGGCGTTCCGGGCGGCCGTGGCGGAATACGCCGGCGACCTGCTGCCGGAGGATGGCCCGGCCGACTGGGTCGTCGCTCGGCGCGAGCGGGCGCGTGCCGACTATGTCGAGGCGGCGCTCGGCCTCGCCGAGCTCGTCCTCGTCGAGCGGCCCGGGGAGGCTGCGGCCGTGTGCGTCGCGGCGCTCGGCATCGACCCGTACCACGACCCGCTCTGGCGGCTGCTCATCGATGCGCGGGAGCGCGCCGGTGATCGCGCGGCAGCCGCGAGCGCTCGTGCGAGCTACGCCCGCATGCTTGCCGATCTCGGGCTCGCCGAATCTGCCGGCGAGGCCCGCGCGACCGCAGGCACCCGCCCGGCCGAGTCCGTGCCGCTCACTTCGCCGCGCGGAACTCCACCTCGGTGATCGCGACGTTCGTGCCGCCGCTCGAGGCATAGACGGACTTCACGGTCAACCGGAAGGTCGTTGCTCCCTTGGCGGACACGTCGAACGACTGCGGGTCCTTGACGTCCTTGAGCTCGAGATCCTTGGACGCGACGGCCGCGCCCGACGCGTCGAGGAACTCGACGCTGATGTCGTGCGGGCGCGGGCTGCCCTGGAAATCGGGGACGGCGCCCGAGGTGACGAGGATCTTCGCGATGTCCGTCGCCGGGCTGAAGCCGGCGCTGATGGCCGGGGCCGCCCCGCCCGTCACCGGAGCTGCCCAGTACGTGTTGCTGAACCCATCGAACGCCGCCTGGGCCGGGTGCCCCTTGACGGCCGGCCCGGTCGCCTGGCCGGCGCTGTGGACCGGGACCAGGTTCGGCGCAACCGTCTGCCGAATGGACGAGATGAACGAGTTGACGCCGTCGCGCCAGTCGGGGACCACGGCGTACCCGACGACCGCGCCGACGAGCGCCGCCACGACCACGACCTGGATCACGAGGGTAAGCAGCCGTCCGATCGAGAGCCCGCGCCGGCCCGCGCGACCGTCGGTGCGCATGCTCTTCGGCCGCTCGCCGGCGGCAGCCGTCGTTCGACGCCGGCGGAAGATCCGCCGGTACCAGGGCACCTTCGGCGCCACCGCGACGACGGCCTCGGCCAGGGATTGGCCGCAGCGCCGGCAGAAGCGCCGGGTCGGATCGTTGCCGATCCGGCAGTTCCCGCAGATGAGATCGCCGGGGTTTGCCGGCGGCGTCTCGGCCTGCGCCTGGCGGGCCGCCTGTCGGGCATGTTCCGGGCCGGGCCGAACCGCGACGGGCTGCCGGGAGGCAGGCTGCTCCGGCATCGGCACCGGCACGACGGCCGCGGGCTGGACTGCCGGACTCACGACCGGTGCTGGCGGCGCGACCTGGCGAACCGGGCGGGCTGCGGGCGGCTGGGCGGGTGGGAGGGCGACGGGCCGAGCGGCTGGCGGCTGAGCTGTCGGAAGGCTCGCCGTCGGCTCGGCGAGGGGCGGGGTCGCGACGATCGGCGGTGGGGTCGGACGGGCTGCCTCGAAGAGCGGACGTGGTCGCGGGATCGTGCCTCCGGGGCCCCCCAGGGCAGGCCGAATGCGCGGCGTCGCGGGCACCACTGGAGCGGGTGCCAGGGTCGGCGCGGCAGAGGGCCCCGGTTCGGGGATGGGTCCGGGTTCGGCAGCTGGCGCCGTGGTCGGTGTCGGCCCAGGCTCGAGCACCGGCTCGGCCACGACCTGGGGCCCGGGCTCGGGTGTCGAGGCCATTGCCTCGACTGGCTCGGCCACGGTGGACGGCGCGGGCACGGCCGCGGGCGACGGGGCGGGTGCCATTGTTGCGATCGGTTCTGGCTCCGGTGCGGAGTGGCGGTTCGGGCAACGGCGCTGGCTCGGGTTCGGGCAACGGCGCTGGCTCGGGTTCGGGCAACGGCGCCGGCTCGGGTTCGGGCAACGGCGCTGGCTCGGGTTCGGGCAACGGCGCCGGCTCGGGTTCGGGCAACGGCGCTGGCTCGGGTTCGGGCAACGGCGCCGGCTCGGGTTCGGGCAACGGCGCTGGCTCGGGTTCGGGCAACGGCGCCGGCTCGGGTTCGGGCAACGGCGCCGGCTCGGGTTCGGGCAACGGCGCCGGCTCGGGTTCGGGCAACGGCGCCGGCTCGGGTTCGGGCTCCGCCATCCGATAGACACGGGTACCGGAGACGATCACCGGTGCGGTCGGGGCTCCCGAGGAACCAGCCTGCGATGTTGCCGCGCCGGCAGCGTCCGCCGCCTCACGAGATCCTGGCGTCTCTCCTGCGCCGGGCTGGGCCGAAGAAGCGCCGGCCGGCTCGGCTCCGGTCCCAGCCGGTGCTGACCCGGCGCTGCCCAGGCCGACGGCATCGCGCACGCGGCCAACGAAGGTCAGGTGCTCGGGCTCGACGGGCTGCGGCGCTTCGGGTTCCGGCACGACCGGCTCGGGCGCCGCTTCGGCCACCTTCGACCCGGTCCATTCGAGGAAGCTGCCGCACGATCCGCAGAAGCTGTCCGCGGCGGTGTTCTGGAACCCGCACTTGGTGCAGACGATCACGTGGCGCTCCCTCGACAGCCAGCCTGCCCGCGTGCTCGCGGTGCGCCCCGACGGTTGGTCCGGCCGCGCGCGACCGGACCGGCGGAACGTGCGCGCATCGTAGCAAGCGGGCCGCGTCGAGCGAGCGCGCGGCTCACCCCTTGACGATCTCGATCCGGTGCGGCACGTGTGCCGGCTTGGCCGTCGAGACCAGCGCCTCCAGGCCCGACGCGGAGAGGCTCGCCGGATCCTTGACCCGAACCCGGATGAAGAGGTCCTCCGAGGTTCCAGCCGGGATCGGTCCGCCCGCATCGTGCGACCAGGCCGTTGCGCCCGGCTCGGCGATCTCCACCTCGCCGCCGCTGAAGACCGCGACGTGCGCCGCCAGGCCGCCGACGGTGCCCCGGATCCTGAAGAGATCGACGGCCGACGCCACGAAGGCCCGGCGCCGCTCGATGGGCCAGGTCTCGTCGAGCGCGGCTCCGGTCCACCCACCCAGCCATTCGAGGAAGTCCTCGGGCGCGAGCGCCGGATCGAGGTAGGCGGGGAAGCAGTCGAGCACCTGGACGACACCCGCCAGCACCTCGTCGAACGCCGCGGTGAGACGCTGGGTCATGTCGTCGTCACGGTAGACGCCCGGGAGATGCTCCCCGAGCGGGTGCGGCGAACGGAGCCCGGGAATGTGCCCCCGCATTGCCCTACGCCCCCTCGACGAGGAGCTGGTGCTCGTAGCTGAAGACCAGCGCATGCGGCTCGAGGTCGAGGCGCTGGGTCACCTGGCCGCGCTGGCCGGTGACAGGGTCCGCCCCGAAGAGACGAACGTCCTCCACGAGCTCCGTCCCGCGCAGCCCCTGGAGCACCGCGTACACCTCGCCCACCTGGACAGGGCGGCCGAACGGCCAGCCGGTGCCCTCCGGGCCGCCCGTGATCGGGTGGAAGTATCCGTAGATGGCACGCATCGCCTCGTCCTGGAGGCGCGTGGGGTTGACGCGAGGGCGTGCCCGGAGGCGCGCCACGATCGTGATGCCCCGGTAGGCCGGCGGCTCGACCAGCACGCGCGTGCCGACGACCCGGCATTCGTCGAGCCGGGCGGCGACCCGCGCGAGCGTCTCATCCGACGGCAGCAGCTGGTCGAAGCGGAGCCGCCCGGCGTCGGCCTCGGCAGCCGGCACGACGAGGACGCGGACGGAGCCAGCGTCGACCCCGTCGCCCGCGGCCACGGCGCGCACCCGCGCCAGCTCCGGCGCCGCCTCGAGCGCGATGTGCTCGAAGTCCTCCGTGGTCACGGCGCGGCCGCGTGTGCGGAGCGAGATCGGGCCGCGCAGCTTCGCGTTCTCGATGTCCTCGCCGTCCACGCCGCCCGCCATGGGCCGGCGGTTCTCGACCCGGGAGACGTAGGCGATCGAGCTCTTGAGCACGCTGATCGCCCGCGGCGCGAGGTTCCCCTCCCGCCCGCCGCCCGTGAGGTACGCATCGACGCGGATGCGGGCACCCTTCGGCGGGACTCCGCCGTACTGGCGGACGGTCCCATCCTGCTCGCGGACTGCGGGCCCGAACGAGATCTCGCCCGCCACGGCATCGAGGACGAAGTGACGGTCGTCCGGCCCGGAGTCGGCGAAGTCCGGGACCTGGGTCCATTCCTGCCAGCCGGCCTCGTCGTCGGAGACGCCGAGCGTCATGGGCCGGTCGCCGGGCACGATGGGGCGATGCCTGACGGGGAACCGGCCGCCGGCAACGCCCTCCGCCGCGCCGAGAATCTCGTCGACGATCACGTCGGCATGCACGGCCGCCGCCGTTCCGCCGATCGTGGCTGCCTCCAGGCCACGCACGTTCGGCGACGCGGAGTAGAAGGGCTGACCTTCCTCCGCTTCCGTGACACGCGCGCGGACCCAGCCCGCCCGTGTCTTCTCGATCACCGAGGCTGAATGGCCCGCCGGCAGGTGGACGACCACGTCGCCGTCCCGGTTCAGGCCGCCGGTGGTGTCGAGGTCGAGATCGCAGGCCTCCCAGTCCTCGCCCGTCCAGGCCTCCCAGGCGAGCGGCGGCCACGTTGGGTCCACCCCCACGCCCTCGATCGTGCACTTGAAGCGCAGCCGGAGCGCGTTCGACGGCGCCGGGTCGGAGAGGCCGATGAGAAGGAGGTCGCCTGGCTTCGGCTGGGTCTCGAACGCCAGGAAGTCGCGCGCGTTGAGCGCCTCGGTGGTGCGGTCGGCGTACTTCTTCCCATCCGCGGAGGTGAACGCGGCCGTGACCGCGACCGGCACGATCGGGAGGTCGTCGAGGGTCGTGAAGACGATTGCCTGGTCGGCCTCGGTGCGAATCGTCGCGGCCTGCGTCCCGCCGGGGATGCGGAGCGCCTGCGGCTGCGGGCCGGAGAGCCAGAACGTGACGTCGCCGCGCGCCGCGGACGGCGGGAAGAGCCGGATCCCGATCAGCTCCAGGAACTTGACGTAGTTGCGGTCCGGGACGCGATTGACCCGGTAGAGGAGCTGGTCGGTCATCCAGGCGAAGAGCTCGATCAGGGTCACGCCCGGGTCGGAGACGTTGTGGTCGGTCCACTCGGGGCAGCGCTGCTGGACGAGCCGCTTCGCGTCGTCGACGAGGTCCTGGAAGCGGCGATCGTCCAGGTTGGGGACCGGCAGGGCCATCGCTCACTCCTCCGCGGGGATCATGTAGAAGGGAAAGACGAGGTTCCGCGGGTCGTTCGATGACCCGACGGCGTAGCGGATGTCGATGTAGAGGGTCGCGGGCTCGTCGGGGTCGCGCGTGACCTCCACCTCGCGCACGTCGATCCGGGGCTCCCAGCGACGAAGCGCGCCTCGAACGTCTGCCGCGATCCGGCCGAACGTGGACGGGTCGATCGCAGCGAAGACCTCGTCGTGGATGCCGCACCCGAACTCGGGGCGCATCGGGCGCTCGCCGTAGGCAGTCCCCAGAACGAGCCGGATGCTCTCCTCGATCTCGCGCTCGTGCGTCACGAGGGCGATCCCGCCGGCAGCGTTGGTCCGGAGCGGGAAGGCCCAGCCGGCGCCGATGAACTCGTCGTTGACCATGTCCGTCCTCCTCAGCCCAGCGAGACCATGGAGCCCTTGACGGACGTGATGCCGCTGGACTCGAGGGAGAGCTGGCCTTCGCCGCTCACCTTGGTGCTCGCCGGCGAGCTGATCTCGACCCCGCCCAGGCCCTTGATCTTCAACGAACCCTGGCAGTCGATCGTGAAGTCGCCCCCGGTCTTCATCTCGACCGTGCCGCTGCCGTCGGCCGTGACCACGACCTTCTTGTTGGCGGCGTCCACGTGGATCTGGATCGTCCCGTCGGCCGAGGAGAGCAGGATCCCCTCGCTGCCGGACTCGTCGGAGAAGACCATCTTCTGGCCGGTCCGGCTGACGAGCTGGCGCGCCTTGAGCTTCTTGTCGCCGTCGATGTCGAACGGCGGCGGCTTGTCGACGCCGTTCCAGAGCCCGCCCAGCACGTAGGGCTCGCTGACGTCACCCTGGTGGAACGCCACGAGCACCTCGTCCTGGACCTCGGGGAGCCAGACCAGGCCCCGGTTCGGGCCGTTGCCGGGAGCGACGACCCTGGCCCAGTCCGTGACGAAGTCGTGCCCGAGGTATGGCAGCTGGACGCGGACCCGCCCGAGGTCCGACGGGTCGGCGTTGTCCGACACGATCCCGATCTGCACGCCGGCCATGCCGCCACCCTGGCCGCTGCTGCCGCCACTCCCCGTGGTCAGCCCCAGCAGCGTCCGCTCCTGGCGCCCGCTCACCTCGAACTGGGTTCGATATCCCTTCTTGTCGAAGATGTGGCGGGTGTGGGTGAGGGTGTAGCTCCCCGCGAAGGGAGCAGCAACCTCGGAGACGCTGACGGTGCTCCCAGCCTTGAGCTTCGGGTTGCCCGTGGCGGTGCCACTCGCCTCCGCGAATGCGCTGCCGACCTGCTCCGCGAGGGCCTTCGACGCGCTTTCAACCATCGGCTGCGTCGTGCGCGGCCGGTTCCCGCTCACGTAGCCGGGCAGACCGAAGATCGCGGCGATCGAGGCCGGCGTGTCGGGCAGCTGCACGCTCGTGGTCGCCGTGGGCTGCTCCGAGGTCAGCTCCGTCCTGCCGGACATGTCCCAGCCCCGAACGGTGACGGTGGCGACCTGGCCCCCTGCGGTCACGCGCGGCCGGAACTCCTTCAGGTTCTGCCCGAAGACGAGCTGGAGGGCATTCGTGCTGTTCAGGTCACCGGCGGCCGGGGCGGTGGACGCATCCGGTGGCGGGGCGAAGCTGAACTTGCCGTCCGTGACCGCGACCTGGAAGCGGCGCTCACGGCCCAGGTCGGTGAGGAACTCCCAGTCGGTCTGGCCCGCCTGCAGGACGTACTCGAGGACGTCGCGCGAGTCGGCGATGGTCCCCACCTCGAGGCCCAGGTCGGACGCGATGGTCCGTGCGATGTCCGAGTACTTCACCTGGCGGTAGACGGCCGAGCGCCTCGCATGCATGAGCCGGTGGCCCTGGTCGTAGCCGCGGACAACGAGCGTCGGTGCCTTGGACTCGTGGTAGACGCCTTCGAGCGCGGTGACCTCGCCCGTGATGAGGGGCGCCGGCGCGTCATCCTGGAGCGCTCTCCCCGAGATCACGATCTTCGCCCCGACCTTGAGGTGCGCCTTCGTCGCCACGTCCTTGCCCGGCGTCTCCTGGAAGACGATCTCGAACGTGTCGGGAAGCAGGAGGTGATCGTCCACGGTGACCTGCAGGACGCTGGGCTCCACGGCAGGGTCGAGCGGCTGACCATCGACCTCGATCCGGACGGCGGTTGCGATCGGGGAGTCGGGCATCGCTCAGGGCTCCCGAGCGGAGAGCTGCTTGGCCTCGACGACGGACGGCACGAGGACGCGCGTCCCGGCTGCCATCCGCAGCGGGTCGTCGATCTCGTTGAAGGCGGCGATCCCGCGCCAGAGGTTCGGGTCGCCGTACTCGCGGTAGGCGATCCCGGCGAGGCTGTCGCCGTCGTCGAGCACGACACTGCGCCGGCTCTCGCGCGACCCCGATGTCGGGTTCTGCGCCGGCGTCTCCTCCGGGACCTCCTCGAGGGCGATCGTGCAGCTGGCGCGGATCGGCGTGCCATCCGATTTGAACAGGATGTACTTGGCGGAGACGGACTTCAGGAAGCAGCGGTAGTCCTGGAAGATGCGGCTCGCACCCCACTCGAAGCGCAGGATCGGCGGCTGCGGGACGTGGCGGTCCATCGAGGCCCTGGTGGGCTTGGTCCAGTTGAGAAGCGCCTTGACGCTCGTCGTGATGTCCGCGTCGGGGCTGTCCCAGGCGTCGAACCAGATCTCCATCTGGACGCTCTGCGGGCCGGCTCCGTGATACTCGGGCCGGCTCGACGACCGCGCGCCGCGCGCCGGCGGGCGGTTCCAGTTCGCGGCCTTGCTGGTCGTGATCTCGGCCGGGTTGTACATGAAGCGGAGCTCGCCGACGGGCGCGCCACCGTCCGCGGGTGCCTGCGGGCCGCCTTCGACCCGCAGGACCGCGTGCTCCAGCTGGCCGCCGCCGTTGAGCATCAGCGCGTGAACCCGTTGTGGACGAGCTCGAGGACCTCGAGCGCGACCTGGCTGGTGCCGGTGTCGAGGGTCGGCCCGGTCCACTTGGCGGGGTAGACGCCGGCGAGCTTCCACGAGGTGACCTTGGTGCCGCCCGAGTCGAGCAGCTCGATCTCCGCGGTGGAGCGCTTCGGGTCGCTCGCGACGGACGCCAGCCACACCGCCACCTTGCCGGTGTCCTTGTCGATCGGCCGGGTCAGCTTGATGTTCTGGTACTTCGCGCGGCCCGGCACGCGATGGACGAAGTCGTTCTGGCCACCCTCCTTGATCTCCTGGACGTCGTACTCGACGGTCAGCCCCTCGCACTTGGTCCAGGCGCCAAGGTCCGTGTGGTCGTCCAGGGTGACCTTGAAGCGAAGGACGAGGCCGTACCCGGGATCGCTCATGGTGACCTCCGGGCGACGACGGTTGTCATGCTTCTCACGCGTCGACCAGCGTCCCGGCGCGCTCGCGGTCCAGGAGGAGCTCTGTCGTCAGGCGGGCACGGATCCGGTCGTAGAGCTGGTCCGCGAGCTCCTCGTAGTCGGTGCCGGCGCCTCCCCCGGCCGCCGCCGCCGCTCCGGTCGAGCCGGACTGGCCTGCCGCGGCGGCGCCCGACTCCCCCGCGCCTGCTCCCCCGCCATCCGGCGTGACCGCAACCTCGTCGATCTGGACGGCACGCTGGACCGACGGGCCAGGGATCGGGGCGACGCTCGTGAACCCGGCCGCGGATGTCCAGCCGAGCGCCCCGCCAGGTCCGGCCGGGATCGTGTCCGGCCCGGACGCCCAGGACGACCCGGCCGCGCCGGCCGCCGCGCGCGCCACGGGAAGCGCGGAGAGCACGGCCGACGTCGGGCCTCGACCGGCATCCAGCGCGGCGCGGGAGACGACCGGACGCTCATCCCGCCGGAGGGCGCCGCCCGGAGCGGACGGGAAGCCCGGATGACCGGTCCACGTGGAGTCGGGGCCCGGGGTGCCGTATGGAGCGCCCCCATCGAACGACGGGAGCGCGATCCGCGCGATGACGGGCGTCGATTCGTCCACGGCGCGACGTGCCGGGCCGGCGATCGATGCCGTCGGGCCCGAACGCATGGCGCGCGCGGCGACCATGGGCGCCATCGCGGGCGTTGCGCTTCTCGTGGCCGACGGTACCGGGGCAGACGATCCGGCTCCGGCCCACGCTGCGGCGGCGCGCTGGACGGCTGCGACGCCCCCGACCTCGGATCCCCCGCCGCTCGCGGGATCGCGGAGGGAGGCTGTGCTCGTCCATCCGGGTCCCGTCGCGCCAGCCGGCTGGCCCGCGCCCGGGACAACCGCCGAGCTGCTCGCGCGCTGGAGGGCGCCGACGCCCGGCTCCGCGGGTGCTTCCGCGTCGGACTCCGTGTCCTGGTCCTCCCGGGCAAGGCGCGCCACACCGATCGGCGACTCGCCCACGAGCGGTCGCACCGGGCGCGGCGCGTCGGGGGCCGTGTCCCCGGGGGACGCGTCGGTGGACGAGTCGACCGCGACGTCGGAGGGCACCTGCTCGGCCGGCGCAGACGAGCCCAGCCCGGACGAGACGGCCGGCGCAGACGAGCCCGGCGCACCGGATGACGCGGGCGCGGCGATCGGCGGGATCGCGGCGGTCGTGGTCGCGGACGCCGTCGCCGCGCGCCGCGCGACCACGAGGCGAGGCAGTGGCGAGGACGCGGCCGCGGCCGGGACCATGCCCGGCAGCGCGGCCGGGTCCGGGGCCGTCGAGAGCATGGCGTCCCCGGTGCGGGCGCGCCGCATCACCGGCAGGTCGAACCGCGCGGCGTCCCGCGTCGCCGACGGAGGCGGGCCGACCAGCGGCGCCCCGAGGCCGAGGCGCCGGGACTCCCCGAGCGTCCGCCTCGTGACCGCCTGGGGATGATCGTCGGGTCGGCTCGGTGCGGCCGGCACCACCTCCGCCAGGTTCGGTCGGGAGCCGGCCGCGGGCTCCCCGGCGGCCTGCCCGCCCGCGGTCGCGTCAGCCGTCGCAGCAGCCGTCGCCGGCACGGGCGTCGCGGCCGCCGCGTCGCCATGGAGCGGCGATCCGGACGCGATGACCCGGGCCAGCGCCAGGACCGGGAGCGGCGCGCTCGTAGCGGCAACGCGCGTCGCCGCGATGGCCGGCGTGTCCGCCGCGAGCCGCGCGACGGGCAGCACGCGAAGTCCGGGGCCGGGAGCATCACTCGCCGAGATCCCGGATGGCGCGCGGCGCTCGGCTGCGTCGGCTGCTTCGGCTGCGTCGGCTGCTTCGGCGCCCGTTTCGTCCTTGGGCCCGCGGACATCGGGGCCAGCTTCGAGCCCGGGATCCGCGGCCCCATGCCGTGGCAGCGTGGCCACCGTCGTGACCCCGCGCTGCGCGCTGGGCCGACCGCGCCGTGGAGTCGCCGCGGAAGGCATCGGCGGCGCGACCCGCGGGTCGGAGCCGGATGGCACGCGCTGGACCAGCGGCACCGTGATGCCGCTCACGAGACCCGCCGGACCGTCGGACGTCACGTCGTGGCCGAGCGGCGCCAGGATCGGGTCGGGCGCGCGGCGGCTCGCCAGGTCGCGGGCGAAGGCTGCGCTCGGCGCGGTGAGGGGCGCCGCGCCGACGGTCCGCTGAACCGGGGCCAGGTCGCGCCAGGCGGAGGGACGCGATTCCACGCGCGGCCCCGGCCCGGGACCCGGCGGCGCGGACAACCCTCCCGCGGGCGCGGTGGGCGCGGCCTCGGGTGCGCCGGGCGCCGGATCGTCCCGGGCCGGTGCGCCGCGAAGCCAGTTCATGAAGGGCCAGCGCACGACGAACTCACTCCTCTTCGGTCAGGCGCCGGTTGATCCCCGCGATCTCGTCGACGAAGCGGTGCCGGTCCGGGTGCTCCAGGTCGAGGATCTCGTCCATGGACCAGTGAAGGTGGTAGGCGACGTACGCGACCTCCTCGAAGAGGCGGTCGGCCGCGTACGTCAGGATTCCCCCGGCGACGCGCCCCCGATCTCGACGCTGAACTCGTGGCGGCAGGCCGGACAGGTCACGGACGCCTGGGACGTCCCCTCCTGGTTGACGCGGCGGTAGAGATCCTGGAGGAACGCGAGGTCCGAGGCGAACATCCCCTCGATGACCTGCGGCGTGATCATGGGGACGGTCCCCAGCCGGGAAACCACCCGGCTGAGCAGGATCACCGTGAGGTACGCCTCGTTCTCCCGGACGCGCGGATCGCGCAGCGGGAGGATCTCGTCGCGAGCCGTCGCCAGGCGCATCGCGCCCTCACGGTGGAGGGTGCCCGCGTCGTCGACATAGCCACGCGGCAGGACGAACGGGAACTCGGTCCGCAGGCCCGCCGGCGCGGGGCCGGACGCGCCGCCGGAGGCGGCTGCCGGCCCCGCGATCAGGTCGAGCGCCACGTCACTTGATCCGCTCGAGCCGCTCGCAGACGATCGTGACGCTCTCGACCGACGGCGTGTTGTCCCCGGCCTTCATCCCGGTCGCCTCGAACTTCGAGATCCACGCGTGGAAGAAGTTGTACCGGGCAACCTCGCCGCCGGCGAAGTCGTACTGGACGATCGAGCCGTCCTTGCGGGCGCCGGTGATGGCGCCGTCGAGGGCAGCCTTGTGCCAGTTGTAGAGATCCATGCTCGAGTCGGCGGCGCGCTTCAGGGTGATGGTCGGCGGCTTCGTCGCCCCGATCATCTTCTTGAGGATGGGCTTGCCGAGGGCATCATTCGCCTTCAGCTCCACGACCTCGATCTCGGAGCTGATGCCGCCCACCTCCTGGAAGGAAGCGATCGTGACGCCCCCGATCTCGATCTTGAAGCGCTGGGCGACGAGCGAGTCGAAGGGCGTCGCCGAGGGGAGTCCGGCTGCCATGGATGTGGATCCTCCAGTCTGTCGTCAGGCAGGGTGGTTGGGCGTCCTCGTCACTCGCTGAGCGACGTGCCGCCGGAGAACTGGGCGAGGCGGAAGATCACGAACTCGGCCGGCTTCACCGGGGCAACCCCGATGTCGACGATGAGCTGGCCGGCATCGATCGACTCCGCGGTGTTGTTCTCGCCGTCGCACTTGACGAAGAAGGCTTCGGCCGGCGACGCCCCGAAGAGCGCCCCGTCGCGCCACGTGCGGACGAGGAACGACCCGACCGTGCGCTTCACGCGCTCCCAGAGGTCCATGTCGTTCGGCTCGAAGACAACCCACTGCGTCCCGAGCAGGATCGACTCCTCCATGTAGTTGAACAGGCGTCGCACGTTGAGGTAGCGCCATGCCGGGTCCGACGAGAGCGTCCGGGCGCCCCAGACGCGGATCCCGCGACCGGGGAAGGTGCGGATGCAGTTGACCCCGATCGGGTTGAGCTGGTCGTGCTCCGCGCGGGTCAGGTTCAGCTCGAGCGAGATGGCACCCCGCACGATCTCGTTGGCGGGCGCCTTGTGCACCCCCCGCTCGCCGTCGCTGCGGGCCCAGATGCCGGCCATGTGACCGGACGGCGGCACGAACGCGGCCTGGCCCGCGATCGGATCGAAGACCTTGATCCACGGCCAGTAGAGCGTGGCGTACTTGGAATCGTAGCCCGCCTTGTCCTGGCGCCACTCCTTGATCTGCTGGGCGTTGTAGTCCGGTGGGGCGTCGAGGATCGCGACGCGATCGCCCATCAGCTCGCAGTGGGCCATGATCGCGAGCTGGACCGCCTTGACCCCTTCGAGGTCGATGACGCCCCGCTGGTAGAGCGCCATCAGGTCCGGCGCCGCCACCATCGTGATCTCCTCGACCGCCTCGAGGCCGCCGAACCCGGTCCGGTCCGCGGTGCTCCCAACGTATTCGTCGGGGGTGACGCGTGCGGGCGTGGCGCTCGTCCCGCCGGCCAGCATCGCCTTCGTCCCGGTGGCGGGGGCGAGGTCGCCCTTCGCGGTCTCCTCCAGGCGGACCAGCTTCGAGGTCTTCGTCGCGGTGAAGACGTTGTTGCGGCCCTTCTTGAGGCTGACGTTGTCGTAGACCTCGGTCTCGCTGCCGCGCGTCACGACCAGCTTGAAGACGCCCTCGCCGGGCTCGCCCGGGTCGCTCACCTCGACGGACACGTCGTTGCCGGTGGCGCCCGCGTCGAGCGCGACCACGCGGAAGGCCGCCTGGCCCTTGTCGGTGGAGCTCGGCAGCTCGAGGCGTGCGGTCGGGGCACCGGCGCCATCGGCGCCGATCCGGACGATGTAGGCGGTCGTGCCCCCGTTGAGGAAGAACCCGTAGACGGAGTGGGCCAGGTAGGACCCCTCCATGAAGTCGCCGAACGAGGCGACGAACTGGGTCCAGTTCGTGACCATCACCGGCGTGTTGGCGGGCCCCTTCTGGGCCAGGCCGACGAAGGCCGCGACGGCCGTCCCGACCCCCTCGATCGGGCGCGAGGCGGCCTGGACCTCCTCGACGTAGACGCCGGGCGAAAGGTAGTTCGGCATGCGGATCGGCCCTCCCGGGCTGCGAAGGTAGGGACCGGTCGAGCGTGGCACCGGGGGCACGATCGCGGCAACGGGCGACCGGACAGCCGAAGGGGCCGGTCGAGCTGCCCGATGGGGCACCGGGGGCGACCCGATCGGCTGCCCCAGGGCGGCTTGCCGCACGACGGACACCTTGCGAGGCTGACCCAGGCGGGTCGACGTGCCCGCGGCCGAATGCGCGCCTGCCCGGACCCGCGATCGGGGTCGGCCGGCGACCAGCGTCCCGCGACGGACCACCAGGGGTGCACCGGATGATCGAGGAAGTCGACGAGACGCTTCGGGGCCTGATCCGGACCGAGGTCCTGAGCGGAAGCCAGGTGGAGGTCTCGTTCGACGCCCCCACCAAGGACTGGGCGTCGCGGCGCAACGCGCCGACGATCAACCTCTACCTCTACGACATCCGCGAGGACCTGTCGCGGCGCGACGCCGCGTGGGCACCGGTGTACGCCGCGGAGGGCTACGTCACCGGCCACCAGCCTCCGCCGCGGCACTACAAGCTCCAGTACATGGTCACCGCGTGGACGCAGCGTCCGGAGGACGAACACCGGCTCCTCTCCGCGTGCCTCGGGGCGTTCCTCCGCCACGAGACGCTGGGCCCATCCGAGATGACGGGCGCGCTCGCCGAGCAGCCGCTGCCGGCCATGCTGAGCGTGGGCCTGCCGCTCGGGCCGGACCGCTCCATCGCCGACGTCTGGTCGGCCCTCGGCGGGGAGCTGAAGCCGTCTCTCGACGTCATCTTCAACGCGCCGTTCGTGGTCGGTCGGAGCCTGTCTGCCGGGGCACCCGTTCGCGAGCTGCCGCGGCTCTCGATCGCCCGTGCCGACGATCGCGGCGAGCCCGAGCGCCCGGCACGCGCCATGGCGGGCCGCGGGAACGCCTCGGTCCGCCGGAGCAGGCCGCTGTCCCCCGACGAGACGCCCGTTGCCCAGGACGAGACCGTGGTCGGCGGGACGAAGGCGAAACCCGGACGCACGTACCGGATCCGCGGCTATCCGCGGCCCTGACCGTCCATGACCGGCGGCCCAGCATGACCCTCGCGTCCCCCGTCACCGACGCGTCCGTCCGCCACCTTGCCGCTCGACTCGAGCTGGTCGAGGCCCGGATCCGGGTCGCGGTCGCTCGCCGGCGGGCCACCGACCCCGACCCCGACGACCGGTTCCGGGGCCTCTACGTCTCCGACGTGCAGGTCGACGAGATGCTGGCCGGCGCGCCCGTGCCACTCCTGCCCGCGGCCCCCGACGCGGAGGCGACGGCGCGGCTGGAGGCCATCGAGGCGGGCGCGGACGCGGCCGAGGCGGCGGGGGTCGACGTGCGACTGCGCCGGCTGATCCGGTCGTTCGCGCTCGAGCAGCTCGACGTGGAGCTCCTGCTCGTCGCGCTGGCGCCGGACCTCGACCCGCGCTTCGAGCGGCTCTACGGCTACCTCCACGACGATGTCTCGCGCCGACGGGCGAGCATCGGCCTGGCCCTGGAGCTGGTCGGTGCAGGCGGCGCGTCGGGCGCCGGCCGGGCGCGGCTCGGGCCGTCGGGACCGCTCATCGCGGGCGGGCTGCTGATCGTCGAGGACGTCGACCGGCCCTTCCTGACACGTGCGCTCCGCGTGCCGGACCGCGTCGCCGGCCATCTCGTCGGCGACGACACGACCGATCCGCTCGTGGCCGCCCTCGAGGTGACGCCGTCCGGGAGGGATCTCGCGGGCGCCGAGCCGCTGGAGCGCGGCCTGCGCGCAGGGGCGCGCCTCGCGTATGTCCGCGAGCGCATCGGCACGGCCCCGCTCACCGTGGCCGCCCGCGCGCTGGCGCGCCTCGGGCCGCCGCCCATCGTCGTCGACCTGGGCCGCCTGGGGCCGCACGAGGAGATCGGGGAAGCGGCGACGGCCGCGATCCGCGAGGCACGGCTCCGCGGCGCCGGCCTGCTGGCGGGTCCCGTCGAGGTGCTCGCAGAACGGGGCGCCGCTGCCGTCCGCGCCTTCGCGGAAGCCGGCTGCGTGACCGTGCTGCACGGCGCGCGCGGCTGGGATCCCGCCTGGTCGCGAACGGTCGCCTTCCTCGTCGAGGCGGAGCTCCCGACGGCGACCGAGCGCCGCGACGTCTGGCTGGCCGCCCTGGACGGGTCGGCGTCGGACGAGATGGCGGCGGCGATCGCCGCGCTCCCCTACCGGCTGGCGCCCGAACAGGTCGAACGCGCAGCCGAGGCGGGCCGCCTCACCGCGGCGGCATCCGGCCGGGCGGTGGGCGTCGCGGACGTCGCGGCCGGCGCTCGATCCCAGAACGCGGCCGGCCTGGATCGCCTCGCGCGCCGGATCGATCCGCGCGTCGGCTGGGCGGACCTGGTCCTGCCGGCTCCGGTCGTGGAGCAGCTCGGCGAGCTGACCGCGCGGGCGCGCCACCGCGACCGCGTCCTCGATGATTGGGGACTCGCCCGCACGTCGCTCAAGGGACGTGGCGTGACTGCCCTGTTCGCGGGCGACTCCGGCACGGGCAAGACCATGTCGGCGGAGGTGATCGCCCGGTCGCTCGGCCTGGACCTCTACGTGATCGACCTCTCGACGATCGTGGACAAGTACATCGGCGAGACCGAGAAGAACCTGGACCGCGTCTTCAACGAGGCCGACCGGGTCAACGGCGTCCTCCTCTTCGACGAGGCCGATGCGATCTTCGGCAAGCGCTCGGAGGTGAAGGACGCCCGCGACCGCTATGCGAACGTGGAGGTTGCCTACCTGCTCCAGCGGATGGAGGTGTTCGACGGGATGGCGATCCTCACCACGAACCTCCGCGCCAACGTGGACGAGGCGTTCCTGCGCCGGCTCGACGCGATCGTCGAGTTCCCGGTACCCGACGTCGACGATCGCCGGCGCCTCTGGGAACGCAACCTCCCCGGGGCGCTCCCGACGACGGACGACATCGACCTCGACTTCCTGGCGCGCCGCTTCACGCTCTCGGGCGGGAACATCCGGAACGTGGCGGTGGGCGCCGCCTTCCGCGCCGCCGAGGGCGAACGGCGCGTGGCCATGGCCGACCTGGTCCGGGAGACGGCCCGGGAGTATCGCAAGCTGGGCCGCCTCTGCGTGGAGGCCGAGTTCGGCTCGTGGTTCGGCGTGGTCGCGAGCGCCTGAGATGGAGACGCACCGGCGGCACGCGCGGCCGAGCAGGGATTGACGGGAGCGGGACGATGTCAGACGACGCCACGGCCATGCGGGAGGACGCGAGCATGCACCGCCACGAGCACGAGCGGGAGACGCCGCCACGCCGCCCGATCCGGCGCTCCGGCGATGAAGCCGCCGCGACGGCGCTCGCGGCCCGGGCCGCTGCCGCAGGACGAACGGACGCGCTCGGCCCGGCTTCGGTCCTGCGCCTCCAGCGTGCGGCGGGCAATGCCGGTGTCGCCGGACTCTTCGATGGCGCGTCGGAGCCGGAATCGCCGGTGAAGGACGTGGTCGGCCGTGGAGGCGGAGCCCCGCTCGCGCCCGCCGTCCGGGAGCGCATGGAGTCGAGCTTCGGGACCGACTTCTCCGACGTCCGGGTCCACAGCGGCGGGGGCGCGGCGGCGTCGGCCCGCGCCGTCGATGCGCACGCCTACACCGTCGGCAACGAGATCGTCCTGGGCGACGGCCACGCCGAGGGCTCGTCGGCGCACGAGCGGACGCTGGCCCACGAGCTGACCCACGTGGTCCAGCAGCGATCCGGGCCCGTGGATGGCACCCCCGCCCCCGGCGGGATCTCGGTCAGCAGCCCGAGCGATCGCTTCGAGCGCGCCGCCGAGACGACCGCCGATCAGGTCATCTCGACGGGACGAGCCGGCGACGGCGCGGGACACGCAGCACCGGCGATCCAGCGCGAGGCCGCCCCCGAGGATGAGAACGAGGTCCAGGAGCTCGCGATCCAGCGTCGCGACGAGTCGGAGGACGTGCCGGACGAGGTGCCGACGCCCGGGGATGAGCCGCACGACGTCCAGCGGCCCGAGGAAGGGCCGGCGCCGGCCGGCGCTTCGGAGGTCCAGCGGCCCGAGGAGGAACAGGACGAGGTCCAGCAGCTCGCGATCCAGCGCCGGGCCTCGCGGCGGACGGGTGGCGGGGCCGCGGCTGGGCAGCTGTAGCGGGAATGTCGGCGGCGGCGCGCCTCAGATGAGGCCCTGGCGGATCGCGTAGGCGACCGCATGGGTCCGGTTGCGAAGGTCAAGGCGCGACGTCACGTCGTGGATGACGTTCTTCACGGTCCGCTCGGAGAAGTACAGCCGGCGGCCGACCTCGGCGGTGTCGTGGCCCTCGGCCAGCAGCCGCAGGACGGCGATCTCCCGCTCCGTGAGGCCGGCGAACGTGAGCCCGCGCGGGTGCAGCACCTGGCGCTGGAGGCGCCCGACCTGGGACAGGAGCCTGCCCAGGAGATCGGGCGGAAGGGTCCCCTCCCCGACCGCCGCGGCCCGGATCGCGGTGGCAAGGTGGCCCGCTGTCGCCTGGCTGCGCCTGACCACGCCGCTCACGCCCGCCTCGACCGCCGCGAGCAGCCCGGCGTCGTCGACCTTCGCGACCAGGAGGACCAGGCGCTCGTGGCCTGCGGCCCGGAGACCGCGCAGCTCGCGGGTCGTCTCCTCGTCCACGTCGTCGGCGACGACCACCATGACCGCGGCGGCCTCGGCGGCGGACTCGGGGACGACGTCGATTCCGGCCTGGTCGCGGAGGTGGGCCGCGAGGCCGGCGCGCGACAGGGGGTCGGCGCTGGCGATCGCGACGGCGATGCGGTCGACCCGGGCCGCCAGCGCCGCGGCGGTGGGACGGATGGAGATCGGCGCGGCGGTCAACATCTCGATGGCCCCTTCCCCCTGCGCCGCCGCGGCAGTCCCGTTCCGGACCGGATCTCGCGACGAGCGCGACAAGGGTGCGCCTGCGGCACATCCGGGCACTTAACGCCGGCATAACGGGCCGCTCTTCGGGCACTCGTCAGGGGTCGGGCGGACGCCGCCTGCGCGGGCCGGTTCCACGGGACGCCGTGATACGGAGTCCCTCGTGACCTTCCGGTCAGGCGCGCGCTGACCGGGTCCGCCGGGACGACGGCCGCCTGATCGGGCAGCCGAACCTGCCCGACGGTCGTCGCGTGAACCGACACGGATGCTGGCGCGGCCCGAGCGCGGCCCCTACACTCCGCCACCATGGGAGCACTCGTCACCCTCGCCTCGAAGGCGCTCGAGGTCGTGCCCGGCTCGGTCGCGTCGTGCACGGTGACCGTCAAGAACACCGGCACGGTCGTGGACCAGTTCACGATCGACGTCCTGGGCGACCCTGGCGCGTTTGCCTCGGCCGAACCGCCGGCGCTCTCGCTCTTCCCGGGCGCCGAGGGCACCGCGGTGGTCACGTTCGCACCTCCCCGCGAGGCCGCCACACCGGCGGGCGCACTCCCATTCGGGATCCGCGCGCGGTCGCAGGAGGATCCGGGAGGCTCGGCGGTCGAGGAGGGCGTCCTCGCGGTCGGGACGTTCAGCGACACGTTCGCCGAGCTCGTCCCGCGGGCATCCCGCGGCAGCCGAGGCGCGACCCACGAGCTTGCCGTCGACAATCGCGGCAACGCCCGCCTCAATGCCTCGATCACGGCCGCGGACCCGGACCAGCTGCTCGGATTCGATGTGCAGCCGCCGGGGCTGGTGGTCGACCCGGGCACGGCCGGGTTCGCGAAGGTCCGGGTCAGGCCCGCGAAGCGCTTCTGGCGCGGCCAGCCGAAGACGCGACCCTTCAAGGTCGCCGTTTCCGGTGACGACGGGCGGCCGATCGTCCTCGACGGCACGATGCTCCAGGAGGCGATCCTCCCGCGCTGGCTCGTGCCGGCGCTCCTGGCGCTGCTCGGCCTGCTCCTCCTTGCCGCGATCCTGTGGGCCACCATCCTCCAGCCGGCGATCAGGAGCGCCACGACGCAGGCGCTTGCCGATGCCGGGTTCACGCCGATCCCGAGCCTGGCCTCGGGAGGCGGTGGTGGTGGCGCAAGCCCCGCACCCGGCGGCGGCTCACCATCTCCGGCGGCCTCGCTCGCGCCGGGCGCCTCGCCGAGCCCGGCCGCCTCGCCGAGCCCGGCCGCCTCGGCCGGCCCTCCCACGCCCACGCCGGCCCCGGTCGGCAACGGCGTGCCGCAGGATGGCCGGCTGGCCGCGGACGGGTCCAACCCGCCGTCGGCGAAGTTCACCTCGACCTTCTACATGACGGACCTCGTCTTCGCGAACCCGAACGGCCGGGCCGGGACTCTTCAGCTCCTGCGGGACGGGTTCGTCCTGATCACGCTGCGGCTCGAGAACTTCCGTGATCTCGACTTCCACTACGTGACCCCGATCGTCATCCAGAAGGGGCAGACGCTGAGCTTCGCGGCCAGCTGCACGTCGTCCGGTGCGTGCGACCCATCCGTCTACTACTCGGGGTTCGTCCGCCCCTGAGGCGGCCCGGGAGCCGGTGACAGGCATGACCTCACGCGGCCGCGCCGGCATCGCGGTCGCGGCGTGGTTCGCCCTGGCCATCACCGTGGTGCCGGCACTTGCAGCGGTCACGAGCCAGGGCCGCGGCATTCCCGGCAGGGGCCCGGCAGCGCCGATCGCGATCTCGCTCGAGCCGGGCGCGAACACCCGGGTGTCGGTCAACGACGACGGATCCCAGCTCCTCCGGATCGCGTCGGACGAGGCCGCGGTGAGCCCGGACGGCCGCTGGGTCACCTACCGGGCCTCGCTGGTCGGGGCGAACGTCAGGTCGGACAACGTGATGCTCGCGGATCGCGCGGCGGGGACGACCACGCGGATCTTCCCGGCTACCAGCGCCCCGGTCGCCGGGACACTCGACGGGCCGGTCGGGCCGGTCACGGTCGAGGAGCCGAGCGTCTCCGGGGACGGCTCGCTCGTGGCTTTCGGGCTGGCCAGCGGCAACCAGACGCCCACGATCATTCTCTGGCGTCGCGAGGGCGGCCTCACGTTCCCGTTGAGCGGGGCCCTGACCGGGAACGTGCCGGGGCTTGCCAACCTGCGGTACTCGGCGCTCCACCACCCACGGCTCTCGGCCGACGGAAGCGTCCTCGCGTTCCAGTCGGACGGCTACGCCCCGCTGACCAGACTGGCGGTTGTCACGCCGCTGCCCGCCGGCTTCTACGTCCTCGTGCTGGCGACCGGACAGGTCGAGGCGGTGAGCGCACCCACGGGCTCGACCACCCCGGGACCGATCGGGCGGCAGTACGGTTCCCTCGCCGTGTCGGGCGATGGCTCCGTGGTCGCATTCGCCTCGAGCCAGAACCTGCTCCCGCCAGGGGCGGCCGGCGGGGCGAACATCCGAGGCGTCCTGACGTCGATGCAGGTCTGGCGCCGCGATCGGTCCTCGCTGACGACCACGCTCGTCTCCGCGGCGGACGGCGCACCGGCGGCCGGGACGAGCGACCACCCCGCCCTCTCGTCGGACGGCGGCGTCGTCGCGTTCGAGTCGGACGCCGCCAACCTGGTCCCCGGTGACACGAACGAGACCATCGACGTCTTCGCCTGGACGGCCGATGCGGGCGTCCGCCGCATCTCGACCGCCCCCGACGGGACGGAGGCCAACGATTCCAGCGCGTGGCCTGCCGTGTCAGCCGACGGTCGCTCGATTGCGTTCGCCTCGCGCGCCTCCAACCTCGTGCCGGGCGACACGAACGGCAACTGCCTTCGCCCAGACGGACCGGGCAACCCCGTTCGACATCTTCGTGGCCGGGCCCGAGACCGACCGGCTGGCGCGCGTCAGCGTCGGCGTCGGGCCGACCGAGGCCGATGACACGAGCCTGCGGCCATCGCTCGCCCTGGGGGCCCGCCTCGTCTTCTTCGAGTCGCTGGCGACGAACCTGGTTCGCGGCGACACGAACGGCAACTCCGACATCTTCGTCCGGGAGCGGCGCCCCCCGCAGCCGACGCCGTCTCCGTCACCGTCGCCGACCCCCACCCCGACGCCGACACCCACGCCGATCGTGAAGCCCGCGATCATCGTCTCGCCCAACCCCGTCGACTTCGGCAGCGTCCCGATCGGCACGCTCGGCACGTCGCGGAATGCGTCGATCCTGAGCGTGGGGACGGGCCCGGCGGACATCGGCGCCATCGCGATCAGCGGCACCAACGCGGGTGACTTCCTGGTCAGCGCAAACCCGTGCACGGGGACCAGCCTGGCGCCGGGAGCCTCGTGCGTCATCGGGATCCTCTTCATCGGCACGGCGACCGGGACACGGACGGCGATTCTCTCGGTGGCCTCGAACGCAGGACCCCCCGAGACCGTCCCGCTCGTCGCCGCGGTCGGCGTTGGCATCCTCCGCCTCGACCCCGCGACCGGCCCGACCGGCACCGTCACGATCGCAACGGGCGCCGGCTTCCCGGCGAACGCGCCGGTCGTGCTCACCTGGTCCGTCGGGATCACGCCCACGCCTCTCCAGGCGATCTTCACCGACACGAACGGTTCGTTCACGGCGCAGGTCCTGGTGCTGCCGAAGGATCGCGAGGGGCCCCGGACGCTCAGCGCCGTGGCCACGCTCTCCGGCGTCCCGGCGCCACCCGCGACCGCGCGCTTCCTCGTCGTCGCCGGGACGGCAGCGCCGCCCGTCAGCGGCCTGATCCAGGTCTTCCGCGACTCGTTCGGCCAGCCGATCATCCTGCGCCGGTGAGCGAAGACCGCGTGGCCGCGCCATCCCCCACCGGGTGGGCTACGCTGCATCCGACGAGCGAGCGATGGAGGCGAACGCCAGCAGGATGATCTGCGCGAAATGCGGCACGCAGAATGCGGCCGGGGACGCCTTCTGCGGCAGCTGCGGCGCGTTCCTCGAGTTCGCGGCCGAGGAGGCCGGCTCGCCCGGGACCGCGGCAGCCGAACCGCAGCCCGGGGCGTCCACGTCCGCGCAGGCCGCGCTCCCGACGGCGGCCGCGCCGACGCCGATGGGCGCTGCGCCGGCCGTGGACGCTCCCCCACCCGCCCCGCAGGCCCCGGCACCGGTCGCAGCCTCCGTGCCCGCGGTGGCGCCGTCGCTGGCGCCGTCGGGTCCCACCTGCCCGGCCTGCGGCCGTGCCAACCCAGCGGGTCGGACGTTCTGCATCTCGTGCGGCGAGCGCCTGCCCGCCGCGGGACGGGTGACCACGTCAGGCGCGCGCCCGGGGACGGCATCGCACCCGGCGGGACCGATCGCCGCGGCGCCCATCGCAGCGGCGACGCGCCCTACCGCGCCGGCCCCCGTTCCGCCCGCCCCGCTCGCGTCGGCCCCGGCCCCAACGGCCGCTCCTGTCGCGCCGCCGCAGCCGGCCGCAGCGGCGTGGGAGTTCCCGACGGCGCCCGGCCGGCCGGTCGTTCCGCCGGGCGCCCGGCCCGGTGCCGGACCCGAGACGCCCGCGCCGGCCACGACCCGGCGCCGCGGCGGGAGCCCGCTCCCGTTGATCGTCGGCGCCGGCGTCCTGTTCCTCGTCCTCGCCGGCGGCGGTGCGGCCGTCCTGCTCGGCGGGAAGCCAGGCCCGACGGCGTCGGCGCCGGTCGCGTCGGCGCCGGTCGCATCGGGCGGCTCGGCGGCGGCGAGCGCTGCGGTCCCCGGTGCCTCTGCAGCTGCAGCGTCCGCGGGTGGAGCCTCGTTCGCGCCGTCCGCCGCCCCCGCCACGCTCCCGCCCGGCCCCTCGATCGGGCTGACCCTGACAGCCGCAACTGCCTCGTCGTCGCTCGCGGGCCATGCCGCATCGGCGGCCACCGACAACGACCCGACCACGGCCTGGAAGACGGGCGGATCGGATCCGTCCGACCAGTGGATCGAGATCACGTTCGCGCCCGCCGCCGTGACGCGCGTCCAGCTGTGGAACGGCTGGCAGCGCACGCAGGACTACTTCGCCGGCAACCGGCGGCCGCGCAACGTCACGCTCCGCTTCGATTCCGAGACACCGATCCCGCTCAAGCTCGTGGACGTGTACGGATCCCAGCGCGTGGACATCCCCCCGGAGCTCGGGATCGTCGGCGTGACCCGTCTCCGGATCGCGATCCTCGACTGGTACCCGGCGAAGAAGACCCCGGCGGCCGGGAGCCCCACCACGCAGGCCGCGATCAGCGAGATCCGCCTCTATGGCATCCCGATGACACCATGAGCAGGCGCGAGTTCCACGTCTCGTCCGAGGCCCGGGCCCGCTACCGCCTGAACGAGACGCTCTTCGAGCTGTCGGGGAACGTCATCCTGGCGAACCTGCGAGCGGTCCGGGGCCTGGCCGCGGAGATGACCGCGCGCCGGCGCGCCGATGGCGTGGCCGACGCGACGATCAGCCCGGGCGAGCTCAACGCGCTCGGCCTCGTCGACGAGATCCTGCACGCCGTCGTCGGCATCTACCGCGAGCAGGAGGATCCGGAGGCGATCGACGACGCGCTCGACCACCTCGACGAGGTCCTCGGCGCGGACGCCGTCGACGCGACGCTCGCCCGGTTCACCACGCGGTTTCCGCCGCTGGCGGTCCACCGCGGGGAGCTGACGCCCCTCGACTACCTGGCCGGCGAGACCGACGGCACGCCCAACCGGGAGGTCGCCCTCGAGGAGCTCGCCAACTGCTGGCTCGCCAACGCGAACCCGGCGGCCGACCCGTTCCGCGAGCTGTTCGATGACGCCGACCTGGCGGCCGCCACGCGTTATCGGGCCGTCATCGCGGAGATCGGTCGCTTCTTCGCCATGCGGACGCCGTTCGGGCCCCAGAGCCAGGACCTGGTGACGATGCTGCGCGCGCCGGCCGTGGCGGAACCGGCGAGCCTGGGCGGCCAGCTGCGCTGGATCCGCACCCACTGGGGTGCCTTCCTCGCGGCGGCGCTCGGGGACCGGTTCGGCGCGCTGCTGGACCGGCTGGTCATGGGCATCGACATCGCGGCCGAGGACGAGCGCGCCCTCTGGCTCCGCTTCCATGGCGGCCCCGGCGGGGGCGCCGCCGCCGAACCACCCGACTTCGGGGAGCTGGATGTGGAACCCGAGCGATTCTCGGAGGACAAGGCGTGGATGCCGCGCGCCGTCCTCATGGCCAAGAGCACCTACGTCTGGCTGGACCAGCTCTCGAAGTCGTACGGGCGCCCGATCGGGCGTCTCGACGAGATCCCCGACGAGGAGCTGGACCGGCTCGCGCGCTGGGGGTTCGGCGGGCTCTGGCTGATCGGGCTCTGGGAGCGCAGCCTTGCGTCGCAGCGGATCAAGCAGCGCCGCGGGAACCCCGATGCCGTGGCGTCCGCCTACTCTCTGCGCGACTACGCGATCGCGGAGGACCTCGGCGGCGAGGCCGCCTACTCGAACCTGCGGGACCGCGCCTGGGCGCGCGGCATCCGCCTCGCGTCGGACATGGTCCCGAACCACATGGGGATCGACTCGCGGTGGGTGATGGAGCACCCGGACTGGTTCCTCTCGCGGCCGGACGCGCCGTACCCCGCGTACAGCTTCAGCGGCCCCGACCTCTCGGACGACCCGCGCGTGGGCGTCTACCTCGAGGACCACTACTGGGACGCCACGGACGCGGCGGTCGTCTTCAAGCGCGAGGACCGCGGGTCCGGCCACGTGCGCTACGTCTACCACGGCAACGATGGGACCAGCATGCCGTGGAACGACACGGCGCAGCTCGACTACCTTCGCGCCGACGTCCGGGAGGCGGTCATCCAGACGATCCTGGCCGTCGCCCGGCGCTTCCCGATCATCCGCTTCGACGCTGCCATGACGCTCGCCAAGAAGCACATCGAGCGGCTCTGGTACCCGGAGCCCGGGCAGGGCGGCGCGATCCCGTCACGCGCGGAATCGGCGATGTCGAAGGAGGCGTTCGACGCCGCGATCCCCGTCGAGTTCTGGCGCGAGGTCGTGGACCGGGTCGCCGCGGAGGTCCCCGACACGCTCCTCCTGGCCGAGGCGTTCTGGCTCATGGAGGGCTACTTCGTCCGGACGCTCGGCATGCACCGCGTCTACAACAGCGCCTTCATGAACATGCTCCGGGACGAGAAGAACGCCGAGTATCGCCTCGTCGTCAGGAACACCCTCGAGTTCGACCCGGAGATCCTCAAGCGCTACGTGAACTTCATGAACAACCCCGACGAGAAGACCGCCGTGGAGCAGTTCGGGACCGGCGACAAGTACTTCGGGATCGCCACCGTGATGTCCACGATGCCGGGCCTGCCCATGTTCGGGCACGGCCAGGTGGAGGGCTTCGCCGAGAAGTACGGGATGGAGTTCCGCCGCGCCTACTGGGACGAGCGCCCGAACGAGGGTCTCGTGAGCCGTCACGAGTGGCAGATCTTCCCGCTCCTCCACCGCCGCCGGCTCTTCGCCGAGGTCCGCGACTTCCGCCTGTACGACGTCATCGACGACGGCGGCCATGTCAACGAGGATGTCTTCGCCTACTCGAACCGGAGCGGCGACGAGCGGGCGCTCGTCGTCTACCACAACCGGTTCGGGTCGATGCACGGCCGCATCCGCCAGAGCGTCGCGTTCGCGGAGAAGGACGCCGACGGCGAGAAGCGCCTGGTCCGGTCCACGCTCGCGGAGGGCCTGGGCCTGGCCGACGCGCCCGGGGCGGTGGTGGTCTATCGCGACGTGCTCGCCGGGCTGGAGCACGTCCGCGAGATCTCCGACCTGCGGGCCCACGGGTTCCGGGTGGTCCTCGACGCGTACGCCACGCATGTCTACCTCGGCTGGCGCGAGGTCGCCGGCGAGGCCGCGGCGGAATACCGGGCGCTCGCCGGCGAGCTGGCAGGCGCTGGCGTGCCCAGCGTCGAGGCGGCCCTCGCCGAGCGGCGCCTCCGCCCGCTCCACGACGCGGTCGCCATCGTGATGAACGAGGGCCAGCTCCGCGACATCGTCGACGCGGTCGGGGCAACGCTCGCCGGGCATGCCCGCGCGGCGAAGGCGGTGTCCGGCGCGTTGCCCGCCACGTCGGTCATTCCCGGCGAACCGGGCGGATTCCCGGCGGCATCACCGACGCACCCGGCTCCGGGCGCATCGGATGCGTCCGCTTCGGAGCAGGCGCCGGCATCCCCGACCGCGGAGCCCCCGCTCGCCCTCCCCGACCTCGATGGGATCGCGGCGTCGGCCGCGGCGCGCTGCGCGGACGCGCTCCGGGGTGCCCGCGCGGTGACGCACGCGGTCGTGGACGACGGGGCGATCGATGCGCTCGCGTCGCGCTTCGGTGCGCGGCTCCGGAGCGCGCTCCTGCTTGCCACGGACCCGGGCTCTGGTCGCGGGCCCGGCTCCGCCACCGGGGAGCCGGCCGAGGCAGCGGCGCTTGCCCACGCCCGGACGAACGGTCGCCGACGCCCTGCCGCCCGACACCGCCACGTGGGGCGCGCTCCTGGGCTGGCTCGTGGCCGATGCGCTCGGCGGCATCCTGGAGCCCGACGACTCGGCGCGTCGAGCCCGCGGCTGGTTCGACCGGGCGAGCCTGGGCCGGGTGATGGCGGATGCCTACCGCTGGCGCGGGCTCGACGAGGGTGCCGCGTGGTGGACGGTGGAGGCCGTGCGCCACCTGCTGGCGCGGCCCGGGGACGCGGCCCTCGCCGCTCCCGAGGAGCAGCGGGCCGGCCGGCTGGTCCGGGCATGGTTCGCGGACGACGATCTGGGCCGCTGGCTCGGCGTCAACCGCCATGACGGAATCGCCTACGTGAACCGCGAATCGCTCGAGCGGGCGCTCCGCTGGATCGTCGTGGTGGCCGCCGTCGAGGGCGGCCTGGAAGCTGCCGGGGCCAGGGGCGCGGCGGGCAGCGGCGCGACGGGCGTGGATGCGATCGCGCGCGTGGTCGCGGCCGACGAGCTGAGCGTGCTCCTGGCGCGGGAGGCGGCAGCAGTCGGCTACCAGGTGGGCCGGCTCGTCGAGCACGTCACCCGCTGAGGCCCGGGCGTCCCGCGGACGGGGACGTCAGGCGCGGGCGGCCAGTCCAGCATCCCGCGTCGGCGCGCGGGACGGGATCACCGTTCGCGACGACCGCGCGCGGGCTCCCGCTCCTTGATCTTCGGCTCGTGACCGGGGCGTGGCGGCCGCGGGAGCGTCCCGGGCGCCATGTCCGGCCGGCGCGGCTCGGGGCCCCGCGCGCGCGCCGCCTCGACGCTCGTCGCGAACGCCTTGGCGACGGCAGGCGGGAGGCTGCCGATCCATGCGGCCTCGATCTGCTTGACCCGCTCCGTCTCCTCGGCGCGCCGCTCGCGCTCGCGCTTCGAGTGCTTCGTCATCCGTTCCTCTCCTGAGCCGAACCGGTGCGATCGCTGACCGGGGTGAGAGTGTACCGCTCGGGCGCCGATCGGGGCGCTATCGTTGGATGCGATGTCCGGCCAGCTCGCTCTGCCCGTCTCGTTCACCGCGTACGGCGCCCGGTCCATGACCGCACCGCTCGTCGACGTCCTCGTCCAGCGCCCGGGGCGGGCCTTCGGTCGCGCGTTCGACGATCCGGCGCACGGCTTCCTCCACGCCGTCGATCTCGAGCGGGCGCAGCACGAGCACGACGCGTTCGTGGCGCTCCTGCGGCGGCTGGGCGTCATCGTCCACGAGCTGGGATCGGATTCCTGGCACCCGGACCTCGCGTACACGTTCGACCCCCTCCTCGTCACCGATCGGGGCGCCATCCCCCTGCGCTCCGGCAAGCCGACCCGGCGCGGGGAGGAGGCCGAGCTCGAGCGGTGGATGAACGTTCGCGGAATCCCGACGCTGGGCCGGGTACGGGCGCCCGGGACCGTCGACGGCGGGGACACGTTCTGGCTTCGGCCCGACCTCTTCTGCATTGCGAGGACGCTCCGCTCCAACGACGCCGGGTCGCGCCAGCTCGCGGCGATCGTCGGCGGCGATGTCCGTGTCTTCGATGTCCCGTACTGGCGCGGGCCTGCCGAGCTGCTCCATCTCCTGTCCGTGATCTCGCCCGTCGCGGATGACCTCGCGGTCGTCTACCTGCCCCTCCTGCCGGCCGGGCTGTGGGAGCTCCTCGGGGACCTCGGGATCCGGCTCATCACCGTCCCCGACGAGGAGCTCCCAACCCTCGGCTGCAACGTCCTCGCGGTCCGGCCCGGCGTCTGCGTCGTGGCGGATGGCAACCCGGTCACTCGACGCGCACTCGAGGCGGCCGGCTGCGAGGTCCACGCGTACGCGGCACAGGAGATCGGGATCAACGGCTCGGGCGGCCCGACCTGCCTGGCCCGGCCGATCCTCCGGCTCGAATGACCGACCGCCCCGCGGCCGGCGACCGGCAGGCCGACCCGGTCCGGCTGCGCCCGTCGCAGCGCCTCGCGGCAGGAGCGGTCGATCCAGCGGCCGTCGCCGAAGACCTCCTCGCGCTCTGCGCGATCCCGTCGGTCACGGGCGACGAGACCGCGGCCCGCGACCATCTCGCGCGTGCCCTCGAGCGGGCAGGCCTCGGGGTGCACGCGTGGGACGAAGACCCGGCAGCCCTTGCGACCGATCCGGCATTCCCGGGGATGGAGGTTCCCCGCACGGTCCTGCCGCTGGTGGCGGGGACGCTGCGGGGCGTGCTGCCGGGAAAGCGGCTCCTGCTCGTGGCGCACACCGACGTCGTGCCGCCTGGCGATCCGGCGACCTGGACGACACCGCCGTTCGCGCCCGAGGTCCGCGACGGCTGCGTGGTCGGCCGCGGCGCCTGCGACATGAAGGGCGGCCTGGTCGCCGCGCTCGCCGCCATCGGGGCGGTCGCGACGGCCGTCGGGGCGTCGGGGCTCGCGGGCGAGGTGGTCCTCGTCGGGGTCCCGTCCGAGGAGGACGGCGGAGCCGGCACGTTCGCCGCGATTCGGGCCGGCTACGTGGGCGACGCGGCCGTCATCCCGGAGCCCACCCGGCTGGAGATCGTCACGGTGTCCGCGGGCGCGATCACGTTCCGCCTGACGGTCCCGGGTCGTGCCGCGCATGCGTCGACGCGCCGTGAGGGCGTCTCCGCGCTCGACAACCTCGAGCTGCTGCATGCGGCGCTCCGTGCGGACGAGAGTGTTCGCAACGCGTCGGAGACACGGCCCGAGATGCGCGTGCTCGGGCTCCCCTATGCCACCATGATCGGGACGGTCCACGGCGGCGACTGGCCGTCCAGCCTGCCGGACCGGCTCGTCGCCGAGGGCCGCTACGGCGTCCGGGCGGGACAGACGGCGGCAGCGGCCGAGGCCGAGCTGCGGGCCGTGGTCGGCGCCGCATGTGCCGGTGACCCCTGGCTTCGCGATCATCCGGCCAGGCTCGACGTCTGGGGAGGACGCTTCTCGTCGTGCGAGGTGCCGGCCGGGCACCCGCTCGCTGCCGGCCTTGCGGACGCGGCCGCCGCGGTGATGGGCCATCGGCCGGCGCTCGTCGGCGTTCCCTACGGTTCCGACATGCGGCTGCTGGTCAACGAGGGCGGAACGCCGTGCGTCCTGTTCGGCCCCGGAGACGTCCGCGTCGCCCACGCCGCGAACGAGCAGGTCGCGCTGGCCGAGGTGGTCGCGTGCGCCCGGACGCTCGCC
Organism: uncultured Chloroflexia bacterium; assembly: GCA_963734535.1. GTDB lineage: Bacteria > Chloroflexota > Limnocylindria > Limnocylindrales > CSP1-4 > CTSoil-043. Next base: position 416,080 of record CAVTHS010000008.1, read on the forward strand.
GCGTGGATCGTCGGCGAGCTCTCCCCGGACTGACGAGGCGCTCCCGATCGGGGCGTAGCTCCCGCGTGCCGGGGCGTGGCTCGTGCGTGCCGGCGCCCACCTACTTCTTGCCGGCGCGCTTCTTCCCGTGCTTCTTCTTGCCGCCGTCTTCCCTGGCAGCCGATCGACCCGCCTTGGTCCCGGCTCGAGGGCCCGGGGCCGCGACCGCCGCTGGGGCGGGAACCCCCACGCCGACGGCCGCGGCATGGCCGCGGCGCGCGTCGACGACGAGGCCCTCGACCCAGCGCTGCAGCTCCTCGATCCCGGCTGGCTCCAGCCGGTAGATCCGGCGCGTGCCCTCACGGTGCTCGCTGACGAGCCCGGCGGTCTTGAGAACGGTCAGATGCTGCGAGACGGCCGGGCGGCTGACCGGCATTCCATCCGCGAGCCGGCCGACCGGGGACGGTCCGCGGCGAAGCCGGTCCACGATCGCGCGGCGGGTGGGATCACCGAGGACGTCGAGAGCGCGTGGGTTCATCTCCATGGACGGTAAGTATCACCTCACGGATCGGCCGGTCAAGCCCCACGCACGCGTTCCCGCCCCGTGCCGCTCCGGTTTCGGACGAACCCCGGCGCGGGGTGCGGTCCCACGGGCCCGGTGGACCGGGTCCCGCGGCCGGGGCACCGGCGACGCCTCCTGGCCCCACCCGCGCGGGCCACACCATGTGCCGAATGGCGCCACGCGAGGGGCCGATCCTCTCGCCGTCGCGGCTCCGCCCGGACCTATGCTACCGGGATGGCGCCGGACCTCGTCCATGCCGGGCACCGCGTCCCCCTCGTTCCCGGGCGGACGCTCTTCGACGCGGCCGATGAGCTGGAGCTCGTGGTGCCGGCCTCGTGCCGTCGGTCCGGTCGCTGCCACGAGTGCATCGTCGAGGTCACCGCGGGTGGCGAGGCCCTGACCGCGCCCGGCGACGAGGAGGGGTTCCTGCGCCCCGGCTACCGGCTCGCCTGCCGCGCGGGCGTGAAGCGGAGCGACATCGACATCGAGTTCGACGTCCTGCGCCGGCGCCTCCGCATCTTCATGCCGCCGGACGGGCCCCCGCTCGAGGTGGATCCCGCGGCGCGAGTGATCGACGGTCGCGTGCGCCTCCTGGCGGACGATGGGACCATGGCCGATGACCTGGGTCCGGCGCACGGCCGATTGCTCGGGATGGCGCTCGACGTCGGCACCACCACCGTCGTCCTCGAGCTCGTCGACCTCGCGTCGGGTGAGGCGCTCGCGGCGGCCGCCTTCGAGAACCCCCAGCGCTTCGGCGGCAGCGACGTCATGGCCCGCATCACGTACGACGACGAGCACCCGGGCGAGCTGCGACGGGCGCTGCGACGCGCGCTCAACCATGAGCTGGGGCGCCTCTATGCGGCCTGGGACGTCGACCGCCACCAGGTCGTCGAGGTCGTGGTGGTGGGCAACGCGACGATGCGTGATCTCGCCTTCGGCCTGGACGTGACGCCGATCGGGCGAACCCCGTACCGGTCGACGACCGAGGTGGCCTGGCGCGCCGGCGAGACGGCCTCCACGGCGATCGAGCGCCGCGCCCACGAGCTTGGCTTCCTGGTCCATCCGCGCGCCCGGGTCTGGGGCGCGCCCCTGGTCGCCTGCCACGTCGGGGCGGACGCAGCCGCCGACCTCGTGGCGATGGACGGCGAGGCGGCCGGGCTCCCGCGCATGCTCGTGGACGTCGGCACGAACACCGAGGTGATCCTCACCGACGGTCATCGGACCCTGGCCTGCTCGTGCCCTGCCGGCCCCGCGTTCGAGGGCGGCCTGATCCGCCATGGCATGCCGGGCTCGGAGGGCGCGATCGAGTCTGTCCGCAGCGTCGACGGGGCGTTCGTCGTGCGGACCATCGGGGACGTCGAGCCGGAGGGGATCTGCGGTTCGGGGCTTGTGGACCTCCTCGCCGAGCTCCGCCGGACCGGCGCCATGAACGCCCGCGGCGGGTTCGCGGACGGGACCTCCGGGGTGACAATCGTGCCGGAGCGCCGGATCACGTTCTCGCGCGCCGATGCGAGCCATCTCGCCCAGGCGAAGGCGGCCAACGCGGTCGGCATGCAGGTCCTGCTGCGCATGCTCGGATTGGCCGCGGCCGACCTCGCGCGGCTCGATCTCGCGGGCGGGTTCGCCTCGTCGCTCGACGTCCCGAACGCGATCGCGATCGGCTTCCTTCCGCAGGTCCACCCCGAGCGGGTCGTGCGACACGGCAACGCGTCGGTCCGGGGGGCGAAGGCCCTGCTCCTCTCGCGCGCCGCCCGGACGCGGCTGGCGGCGCGGGTCGCGCGAATCGAGCACGTCGAGCTCGAGGCTGAGCCTGACTTCTTCGAGCTGTTCGTGGACGGCTGCCGGTTCGAGCCGCTGGCCGCGGCGACTCTCCCGTCGACCGCGGGGATTCCCGCGTGACCGCGACGAAGCCCGGGCTGCGCGAGCGCCTCGCCACGAGCGACGAGTTCGTGACGGTCACCGAGCTCGTCCCATGGCGCGGGCCGGTGGCCGACAAGGCCGGACAGGCGGGGCTCGCGGCCGCGCATGCGCTCGTCGACGACCCGCGGATCGCAGCGATCTCGATCACCGACAACGCCGGCGGTCACGCGATGGCCCGTCCCACGCTGCTCGCCGAGGAGTTCCTGGCGCGGGGGCAGGACGTCATCGTCCACGTCGCCTGCCGCGACCGCAGCCGCAACGGGCTCCTTTCGCTCGCCTGGGAGCTGGAGCGACGCGGCGTCCAGAACGTGCTGGCCGTCTCCGGCGACCATCCGGTGGAGGGCTTCGAAGGCCTGTCCAGGCCGGTGTTCGACGTGGACTCGGTGGGCCTTCTCGCGCTGTACCGCGACCTGGTCGACGGGAGCTCGAACGGGAGCCCGGGTGGCGCCTCCGCGGCCGACCCCCCGCAGCCGGGCTTCTACCTCGGCTGTGCCGTCTCGCCCTTCAAGCGCCTCGAGGCCGAGGTCATCCCGCAGTACCTCAAGCTCGCGCTCAAGGTGCGGGCTGGCGCGGACTTCGTCATTCCCCAGCTCGGCTACGACGCGCGGGCGTGGGATGAGCTCCTGCGCTGGATGCGCCGGGCCGACCTGCGCATCCCGGCGCTCGCCAACGTGTACGTCCTGTCGCGGACCGTCGCTCGCCTCTTCCACGCGAACCGGGTCCCGGGCTGCGTGGTCTCGGACGAGCTGCTCGCGGTCGCCGAGCGGGAGGCGGCATCGGCCGATAAGGGTCGGGCCTTCTTCCTCGAGCTCGCCGCACGGCAGGTCGCGATCGCGCGCGGCCTCGGCTTCCAGGGCGTCTACCTGGCGGGCCACCTGCCGGCGGCCGACGTGTCGCGGGTGCTCGACACCGCGTCCTCCTATGCGCCCGACGACTGGCGGGCATTCGCGCGCGAGATCGCCTACGCGCCGAAGGGGAGCTTCCGGATGTTCGCCGGGAACCCGGAGACCGGCCTCGCGACCGACGAGCTCTCGCCCGGGTACGCCCGCACGCTGACGCCCCGTGTGCGCGGCCGGGCGCGCCGCCGGGCATCGCCCTGGTACAGGGCGAACCGCCTCGCGCACCGCGTCGTCTTCGCGCCCGGAACGCCCGGCTTCCGCGCGGCCGGCCGCGTCTACGGACGGCTCGAGGCGGCCCATGTCGGCCGGCCGCTGCACGTGCTGGAGCAGGCGGTCAAGGTGCCGCTCTACGACTGCCGGGACTGTGGCGACTGCTCGCTGCCCGACGTCGCCTACCTCTGCCCGGAATCCCAGTGCCCGAAAGGCGAGCGCAACGGTCCCTGCGGCGGGTCCCACGACGGCATCTGCGAGGTGCTCCCGCGGCGCTGCGTCTGGGTCCGCGCGTACGAGCGCCTCAAGCCGTACGGCGAGGAGCTCGCGATGCTCGAGCGCCCACCCGTGATCGTCGACAATCGCCTCCGGCGCACGAGCGCCTGGGCGAACACCTTCCTCGAGCGCGACCACTTTGCGAAGGGAACCCCATGACCCAGCGTGCCGGCGGCCCGTTCATCGTCATCGGCGAGAACATCCACGCGACGCGGGTCGTCCTGCGCGGCGGCGCCCGCGTCGTCGCGCTCGCCGACGGACGGCCGGCGCTCCCGTTCGCCGACGAGTCCGGGGCGGAGCGGCTCCTGCCGGTCCCGGACACGGCGCTCGACGGGCCCGAAGGTCCGAAGCAGCGCGTGAAGCACGTCAAGGCGGCCGTGCTCGCCGGAATGGGCGACGATCCCGCGCACGCGGCGCTCGGACGCGCCTACATCCGCTCGATGGCGCGCCGGCAGGCGGCCGCGGGCGCGCACTTCCTCGACCTCAACGTCGACGAGGTGACGACCGACGTCGAGGGCCGGATCGACGCGATGCGCTGGATCGTGGGGGCGGTCGAGGACGCGACCGACGTCGCGCTCGCGCTCGACTCGTCGTCGGCGGCGGTGCTCCGGGCGGGCCTGGCCACCGCCGCGCGCCGAGCCGGCGCCCCGCTCCTCAACTCCGCGGCGCTCGACCGGATGGACGTGCTGGACCTCGCGGCGGCGGAGGGCTGCGCCGTCGTCCTCTCCGCGACCGGCGCGGGATCGATGCCGGCGAACGCGGACGAGCGGGTCGCGAACGGTCGCGCGCTCGTCGACGCCGCGACGGCCCGGGGCCTGGGCCTCGACGCGCTGCACGTGGATGCGCTCGTGCTGCCGGTCGCGGTCGACCCGGAGGTCGGCGGCTTCTTCCTCGACGCCGTCCGCGGGCTGCGGGCGGCATTCGGGACCGGGATCCACCTGACCGGCGGCCTCTCGAACGTCAGCTACGGGCTGCCGGCACGCCGGCTTCTCAACGATGTCTTCATCGACCTCGCCACGGCCGCCGGGGCGGACAGCGGCATCATCGACCCGCTCGCGAACGACCTCGGGCGGATCGCGGCGCTCGATCGGGAGGCACGGCCGTACCGGCTTGCTTCCGACCTCCTGACCGGCGCCGACCCGTACGGCGGCGCGTTCCTGGTGGCATTTCGCGCCGGCGAGCTCGCCTGACGGTCGCCCGGCCGAGCGGGCCCGGCAGCCGCGCAAGGGGCCAACACGAGACAATGACGAGACAAGGGGAGACGACGGATGGCGGACCTGGCGGCACTCACGGCGGCGATCGAGGCGGGCGACCGTGCGACCGCGGTCACGATCACGCGACAGGCGGTGGAGGAGGGCCTCGACCCCCGCATCGTGCTGGGCGCGATGACCGCCGCGATGGAGGTGATCGGGGCGAAGTTCCAGTGCCAGGAGATCTATGTCCCGGAGATGCTCATCTCCGCCCGGGCGATGAAGGAGGCCACGGCCGTCCTCGAGCCGGTCCTCGTCAAGGCGGGGATTCGCCCGGAGCACACCGCGGTCCTCGGAACCATCAAGGGCGACCTCCACGACATCGGCAAGAATCTCGTCGGGATGATGTGGAAGGGCGCCAACATCGAGGTGATCGACCTCGGCACGAACGTCACGCCCGAACGGTTCGTCGAGGCGGCCCGCGAGCACGACGCGCACATCGTGGGGATCAGCGCCCTGCTCACGACCACGATGGTCGGCATGCGGGACGTCGTCGCCGCGATCCGCGCGGCCGACCTCGGCGGAGTCAAGGTGATCGTCGGCGGCGCCCCGGTGACCCAGGACTTCGCCGACATGATCGGCGCCGACGGCTATGCCTCCGACGCGGCGTCGGCCGTCGAGGCGGCCCGGCAGGCGCTCCGCGCGGGCTGACACCCCGACGAGGACGAGCGCAGGCGCCGGCCCGTCGGCGGAGCGGCGTCGTCGACGGCGGGACCGACGGGCCGTCAGGGGGCGGACGGGACCGGCTCGGCCCGGATCACGCTCTCGTCGTACGACATCGCCAGCCGCTCGCCCGGCTGCAGGACCAGGTAGTCCGCCGGGTTCCAGGTGCCCTCGATGAGGCCCCGGATCAGGAGCAGCTCCCCGGCGAGCTTCGCGAAGCGCCAGCCGCGCCGGTCGGCGTCGTCGCGCGCCCGTGTCGCCGCCGCCGCGGCCGCCTCCGGCGCCGCGACACCCATGTCGATGAAGGCGGCGCGGTCGTAGTGCGAGCTCCAGGCGCCCAGCGCCTCCATCAGATAGGCCGCGTTGTCCTCGCCGTACTTCGCCACGTACTCGCGGTATGTCTCGAGCGCGGACGCGTCCGATACCGCTCCCACCCCACCGAACGCGCTCCCGTCGTCGGTCCGTTCCAGGTAGTCCTGGATGTACCAGTACGTGCCTGGGTTCGCCGCGAACTCCGCCTGGTAGCGCCCACGGTCGCCCAGGAAGAGCGTGATGCAGTCGTGGGCCCGTGGCACGACCAGCGGGATCGCGCCCGCGCGGAGGCCCGCGGTCGCGCCGCCACACAGTCCGTAGGCGAGGACGGCCGCGTCATACGGCGAGCCGGTCTCGTCGATCTCCGCCTGGAGGAGCGCACGGAGGTTCGGTGGGTCGTCGTGGAGGCCGCGCCGGTTCAGCCGCACGTCCACCACGTGCCGCGAACGCGCCGCGCACAGGTAGACGGAGCGGGCGAGAACCTCGCAGGTCAGGGCGAGCAGGCGCATCGATCGCTAGCCTACCAGCGCCGATGATGGCCGCGCAGCCGTCCCCGCTGCCGAGGCATGGCAGCCCCGCGCCCCTGTATCGTTCGCGGCGTCCATCCGTACCCAGGAGCACCGAGCCGTGGCCCTACCGTCGCTCGCGCGCGTCCCCGCCCCGCCCGACGCGATCCTCGGCCTGGCCGAGGCCGCCCGTGCCGACACGCGGACCGGCAAGATCAACCTGTCGTCGGGCGTCTTCGTGGACGAGACCGGGACGACGCCGGTCCTGCCATCCGTGACCGAGGCGGAGCGGCGGATCCTGGCCGTCGGGCGGACGAAGCTCTACCGCCCAATCGACGGTGAGCCTGCCTTCCGCGACGCCGTCCGCGACCTCGTCTTCTCGCCGGACCACGAGGTGGTGCGATCGGGTCGCGTCGCCGTCAGCCAGACGCCCGGCGGGACGGGCGGCCTCCGGGTCGCGGCCGACTTCCTCCGCCAGACCGGGTCGGGCGGCACGATCTGGATGAGCCAGCCCACCTGGCCGAACCACCCGCAGCTGTTCCTGGCTGCCGGCTTCCGGATTCGCGAATACCCGTACACGGATCCGACCGGCCGGCGGATCGACGAACCTGCGCTGCTGGCTGCGCTCGGCGAAGCCTCCCCGGGTGACGTCGTCCTGCTCCATGGCTCGTGCCACAACCCGACCGGCGTCGACCCGTCGCCCGACCTCTGGCGCAGGATCGGCGACCTCGTCGAGGACCGGCGGATCCTGCCGCTCGTCGACTTCGCCTACCAGGGATTCGGCGACGGGCTGCGCGAGGACGCCGACTGGATGGACGGGCTGCTCCGGCCGGGCCTGGAGCTCCTCGTGTCGACGTCGTTCTCGAAGAGCTTCGCCCTCTACAACGAGCGGGTCGGCGCCCTGCTTCTTGTCGCCGGGTCGGCCGGGCAGGCTGCGGCGGCCCAGTCGCACGTGAAGGTCGCCATCCGATCGAACTACTCGAACCCGCCGTCGCACGGTGGCGACATCGTGGCAACGATCCTGGCGGATCCGGCCCTGCGGGCCCAGTGGGAGGGCGAGCTCGCCGGGATGCGGACCCGGATCAAGGCGAATCGGGCGGCGCTCGTCGAGGCGATCACGGGCCGCGGGATCCCGGGTGACTGGGCCCCGATCGCGACGCAACGGGGGATGTTCGCGCTCCTCGGGCTCAGCCTCGAGCAGGTGGCGCGCCTCCGCGAGGAGCACGCCGTCTACGTGGTCGGCCGCGGCCGGATCAACGTGGCGGGCTTCACCTCCGCGACCGTCGGGCCGTTCGCCGACGCGCTCGGAGCCGTCATCGCGGGGTAACCGTGCCGGGCAGCCGAGCTCTTCCCCTCGAGGCTGGGACGAAGCGCGGCCGGCAGGGCGTCCGCGCCGTACCATCCGGGTATGCCGATCGTCGCCGCCGAACTCCTTCGAAGCGTCGGGCTCAGCGCCGACGGACCTGTCGTCTGGGGCAGCCCCGTCCGTGCCAACGGCCCCGGCATCTACATCGTCGAGCTGCCGGTGGTGCCGGAGCGCGCACCGGTCGACATCTCGGCGGTCGGGACGTGGCTCAGCCGCGTGCCCACGCTCGCGGTCGACGGTGAGCGGCCGACGGGCAAGGGGCTCGCCGCACGCCTCGCCGCGTGGTGGCTCCCCGGGGAGCCGATCGTCTTCATCGGGAGCACCGGGAAGTCGATCGCGCGCCGCGTCGACGCCTTCTACCGCACGCCGCTCGGGGACGCGCGCCCGCACGCCGCGGGGCAGTGGCTCAAGGCCCTCACGAACCTCGGGCGCGCGCGCGTCTGGTGGGCATCGACCGACGCCGCGGAGGAGTACGAGGACGCCTGCTTCGAGGCGTTCGCCGCCGCCGTCCCGGCCGAGGTCCGGGCGAACATCCCCGGCAAGGGCCCTGTCCTCCCCTTCGCCAACCGCCGCCACCCCAACGGCACCGCGCGGCCCGATGGGGTCACCGGATCCACGGTCGAACCACCCGCGCCCGCCGAGCCGGTCGCGGCCGGGAAGGGCGCGGTCCGGCGGAGCCCAACCACCATCTCCGACGATGACCTTGCCCGGGTGAACGAGCTGCTCCAGGACCTCGCCTGCGGCGAGCCCGGCCTGGAGATCACGCCCTCGCAGGCGAACGCCGAGGGATCCATCCGGCGCCTGCTCGGGGAATCGCCCGCTCGTCCCGCCAGCGCGCTCGGTCAGCTGCTGCGAGCCGGGAGGATCGCCGGGGCCCACCAGGACCTGGATGGTCGCTGGGCGATCCGCTGCACGCGGCGAGGCTGAGGGCTCGATCGGACGCTCGTCACCGGCGGTCCGTAGGGGCCACGAGGGGTAGACTCGGGGCATTCCTGATCGCATCTCCCGGAGTCATCCATGCCTGTTCGACCAAGCCTCGCCGTGATCGCGCACGACGGGAAGAAGACCGATCTCGTGGCCTACGCCACGTACAACCGCGAGGTTCTCGCGCAGTTCGACCTCTACGCGACCGCGACCACCGGGCGCCTGCTCGCGGAGAAGGTCGGGCTCGACGTGGTGACCAAGCTGTCAGGCCCGCTCGGCGGCGACGCGCAGATCGCGGCCATGGTCGCCGAGGGCAAGATCCGCGCCGTCCTCTTCTTCGTGGATCCCCTGAGCGCGCACCCGCACGATCCGGACATCCGGACGCTCCTCCGCGTCTGCAACGTGCACAACGTCCCGATCGCAACGTCGCTCGCGGCTGCGGACCTCTTCCTGACCTCGCCGCTCCTCTACGTGGGGATGAACGAGGAGGCGGACTTCCTCGAGGCCGGGACCGAGGTGCTGGGCGTCGGCGCGGCGCAGGGCCGCGGCCCGAGTCGCGCCTCGTAGGCAAACCCGGCGCCGGACTGCGCTACCGGCGCCGGACTGCGCTACCGGCGCCGGACGGCGCTCCCGGCGTCGGACGGCGCTCCCGGCGTCGGACGGCGCTCCCGGCGCCGGGCATGAACGGCAGGCAGGAGCTCTCGGCTCCCGCCCGCCGTCGAACCGTCCGAGGAACGGATCGCCCGTGAGGGTCAGATCATGCGCGGATGGCCGCGAGGCGGCGCGCCGTCACGACGAAGCCGAGGACCGCAAGCCCCGCAAACAGGAGCGCGGGCACCTCGTCGCTGCCGTTCGGGGACCCGGTGCCCGCCGGGGACGTCGAGGTCGGGGGCGGCGTCGCTGCCTGCGAGGTTGCCGTCGCCGCGGGCGTCGGGGTCGCCGCGGCTGCGAGGACGACGGCCTGCCAGCCCGGGTAGATCCCGTTGGTGTCGCCGGGCGCGGCGTCCTTGGCGAAGAAGTAGAGGGGCTTGCCGTTGTACGTGACCTGGATCGCCGCCGCGGAGCCTGTCGAGGCATCAGTCCGGGTGATCGTGCCGAGCGTGCCCGTGACAGTCGAGTCGCCGGTCGGGGTTGCGCCGGCGCCGATGGTCAGGGCGGGCCAGTTGGTCAGGCATCCGCCGGTGCAGTTGCTGACGCCGCTGCCCGCCACGTCCTTGTCGAACGTGTAGACGGTCATCTGGTTGCTCGAGGCGACCATCAGCGTCCCGTGCGTGCCGATTACCTTGCCGGCCACGACCTGCGTGTCAGCGGCCGCGACGATGCCCGGTAGGACGAGCGCAACGATGGCCGCGGCAGCGGCGAAGCTGGCGAGCCGGTGTTTCATCAGTGAGGCCTCCCAGGTGACCGTGGGCTTGTGCCACGGTGTGGGGGGTACTACGCCGGCGTCGGGCCAACGGATCTCGGGGTGCTCGCGCACACTCGCGCACACTCGCGCACAACAGAACGCTGCGGTCAGGCTCCCGGCAGGGACATCTCGACGAGCCGGCAGAGCGCGTTTGCGAGGCGCATCTGGCGCGGCGTCTGGCATTCGACGCGAACGAGGGCGGGCGACGCGACGACCGCCGCGACGCAGCGCGCGCGCGAGGTGGCCACGTTCAGCCGGTTGAGCGAGTACAGGAACTCCATGCCCCGCGGCGCATCTTCCGGTGACGAGGAGCCCATCGCATAGATCGAGAGCGGCGCCTGCTGGCCCTGGAACTTGTCGACGGTGCCGACCCGGACGCCGCCCAGGCCGGCCGCCCGGAGGGCCGCCGAGATTCGGTCCACGTGCGCGTTGTACGGCGCCACCACGACCACGTCCTCCGGGCGGAGCGGCGCCTCCCGCCCCTCCGCGTTCGTCCAGGACGCGGAGGTCGCGGGGTCGAACAGGTCCCCGAGGAGCCGCGCAATCTCGGCGGCCTCCTCCGGGCTGTCGACGTCGTTCGCGGTGTGCTTCACGGGCAGCCAGCGGATCCCGGCCCCCCGCAGGGGCGGCACACCGGGCCTCGATGCGGGAGGCACGCCGTGCACGGTCTGCAGCTCGCGCCCGGGTTCGGGCGTCAGCTTCGATTCGTAGAAGACCTCGCTCGTGAACGCGCAGACGTCGGGATGGAGCCGCCACGTCTTCTCGATGAACAGGCCACGATCGAGGGGCATCGTGGCATGGGGCGGCTGTCCCGGGTTCCCCGCGAGCAGGTGGGCGAGGGCGCTGCGCTCCGCGCCGGGCGGATGGCTCCCCTTGAGGGGCTGGTCGAGCTGCTGGGGATCGCCCAGGAGCACGAGCGAGGTCGCGGCCGGTGACATCGCAACCGTCGTGGCCAGGTTCATCTGGCCCGCCTCGTCGACGAGGAGAACGTCGACGCTGCCTGCCATGGCGAGGTTTGACCAGAGCCAGGCCGTGCCCCCGACCACGTGCACGGCGCCCGCGGCGAGGGCCGAGGCGATGTCCCGCGCCTCGCCGAGGGGCCGCGCGGCGCCACACGTGGGCTCCTCGTCCGTGGCCGGCTTCTGGCCGATGACGATGGGCGCACCGGCTGCGGTGGTGGCCCCGGTCTCCCGTGCCGCCTCGACCACGGCGTCGAGCATGTTGCCGATCACCTTGTGGCTGGTGGCGGCCACCCCCACGGTCCTACCCGCGGCCACGAGGGCGAGGATCATCCGTGCCCCGGTGTACGTCTTCCCGGTGCCGGGTGGGCCCTGGATCGCGAGGGTGCCCTCGCCGAGGACCAGCGCGTGGCGCACGGCCGCGTCCAGGGCGCGCTCGCCGGCAGCCTGGAGCGCCGCGCCCGGAGGGCTTCCCGGGATCCGCGGGGGACGGCGGAGAACGAGCTCGCGTCCAGCCCGGTCGGGGCCTGCGGCCGCGATTCCCTCGTCGGCGACCCACGCGCCGATCCGGAGCAGCGAATCCTCGATCACGACCGTGCTCACGAAGTCGTACGGGATCAGCGAGACGGGCATCCCGCGCTCCAGCTCCGCGCTCGTGCGGTGAAGCGTGACCGTTCCGACGAGATCGTCCACCTCGCGGACCGTGCCGACCGACCGCTGCGTCCGCGGGTCGTCGACCCGGCGTCCCTCCTTCACCGCGTGATCCTGGGGAGGGAACCGGAATCGCTGGAGGCGTGCGCCACGCCGGCTGACTTCGCCGAGGTCGGCGTCGAGCTCGACCATCCCGATCGGCTCACGCTCCTCGGCGAGGTCGGCGTCGGTCATGCCACAGAGCGCGTAGTAGCGCCACCAGAAGGCCTTGTTCTCGCGGCGGTGCCAGCCCATCAGCTGCGCCAGGAGCCACGTCGAGCGCTGCTCCTCGGTCGTCGTCGGGGCCGCGAGGTCGATCTCCTCGAGGCCGCGTGTCAGCGCCGCCACCACCTCGGCGACCCTTGCCGCCCGGCCCTCAAGCTCGGGAGGCTCGACGGCTTCGGGCTGGAGGGGTGGCCGCGGGATCTCGATCCCGAGCCGCTCGCCAAGATCGCGCCGCCGGAGCTCGAGCCAGTCGCGGAGGCGCCACGTGCTCAGCACGTCGTCGCGGTTGTAGCCCTCGATCCCACGGAGGATCTGGTCGCCGACCAGCCCTTCGGCGGTGGCGCCGCGACCGAGCCAGACCTCGAACTCGACGATGCTGCTCCCCGCGTCCTTGAGGGCGACCTCGCGATGAAGCCCGTAGAGAGGCTCGAGGCGCTTGATGGAGTAGCTCTCGACGCTGGCCCGGATCCCCTGGCGCACGACGCGATAGAGGTCCACGAGCACGCGGCCACGCAGGAGCCGGTCCACCTCGTCCTCGCGGGTCGCATGGCGCTGGGCCAGTCGAGCCAGCGCCGTCTTCTCGTACGCCGCGTAGTGGTACACGTGCAGCGAAGGGTCCGCGTCGAGGCGCGCGATCACGAAGTCGACCATGTGCTCGAAGGCGGCCTTCTCGGCCGCCAGGGTGACGAGGCCCTCGGCGTCACGGCTCCAGAACGCATGGAATCGCGGCGCGACCGAGCCCCGGCCGTCGGGCGCCCACCGCGGGTCCACCTCGGCGGCCGTGCCCGGATCGTCGGGCGCCCACCGCGGGTCCACCTCGGCGGCCGCCGGATCGAGGATGCCGAAGAGGTAGTCGATCCCGTCGTCGAACGCGAACGGGTCGCCTTCGAGGTCGAGGAACAGGTCGTTCGCCGATGGCTCGGGCAGCACCAGGAACCCGCGATCCGCGACGAGCGTTCGTGCTCCGGTTCCTTCGACGCCAGACCACTCGGGATCGAGCAGCTCCCAGAGGATCTCGCCGCGGTCCTCGCCCTCGACCTGGATCCGGGCCTGCTCGCGGACGCGCGCCAGCGCGGCGTCACCGCTTCCGTCGAGCCTCGGCCGAAGCGGGAGGTGGAGCGCGGCAAGGCCGCGGCGCGTGCGGACGGGGCCCGGCGGCAGCTCCGGGCCGCGCTCCTTGAGCCCGCGTCGCTGCCGGCCGGTGATGCCCGCGACGAGGCTCAGGTCGTCGTCGGCGCGGCGGCGGTCGCGACAGGCCGCCCACCAGCGACACACATCGCAATGCTGGACCGGGTCCGGGTAGGTGTTCGCCGGCGGATAGACCGGCCGGCCAACGTGCCGCTCGTCCGCTGCGGCCATGAAGTCGGCCTTCACGCGCCGGTAGTACGCCATGAAGTCGTCGACCCGGAGGACGACGGTCTCACGGGCGCTGCCGCCGAGCGCAACGTGGAGCCGCTCCGGCTGCGTCCCCTGGACCCGGGTCAGCTGGTCGACGTACGAGCAGATCTGGACGACGGCGGAAGCCTTGACGTGGCGGGCAAGCTTCGTGTCGGCAACCTCGTAGTGCCAGGCACCGAGCGCGCTGTCCGTTTCCGCGGGCTCGTGGTCGACCCGGAGCAGGAAGTCGGCATGACCACGCCAGGTTCCGTCGAAGAACGTGGCCTGGTAGACGACGTCCGCCCCGTCGAGCATTGCCCGGCGGGTCAGCTCGGCGGCATCCGCGAGGCCTGCTCGCGTGTTCGCGACCGAGCCATCGCGCGAGATCTCGACGATCCGCCGGCCGGCCGCCGCCAGGTCAGCGAGGTAGCGCTTCTCGTGCTCGTACCCGCGTGCCTGGACAAGCTCGATCGTCGGGTCGCTCCGGATCGGCTTCGTGACCAGGCCCGCCAGCGCCGCCCGCTCGAGCTCGAAACGGTGCCCGCAGGCGAGGAAGCCCACGAGGTCGGTCGCGGAATAGACGGGCGCGCCGTCGAGGAGCTGCATGCACGCGGCATGCTACGGGCTCTCGGTGCCAGCTTGCCTGGCGCGGGAGTTACGGCAACGGCGGTGGCGCCCCGCCGACGAGGCACGCTGCACCGGGCAGAGCTGGTGCCAACCCAACCCCCCTCGCTCTCAGGAGCCTGGAGCCTGCGCGGTGGTCGCGGGGAGCCGGACCTCGAAGCGCGCCCCGCCCTCGGGGCGATTGGCGGCGGACATCGCGCCACCGTGCGCCTCCACGATCCACGCGGCGATCGACAGCCCCAGCCCGGTGCCGCCGGCCGGCGCGTTGTCGGCGCGCCAGAAGCGCTCGAAGATCCGCGGCAGGTCCTCGTCGCGGACCCCGGGTCCCTGGTCCTCGACGCTGAGCACGGCGTGCTGCCCGTCGGGGCGGACCCGCACCGAGACGGTGGTCCCGGCTGGGCTGTGCACGAGTGCGTTGTCGGCGAGGATTGTCACGAGCTGGCGAAGGCGGAGTGCGTCGCCGATCACGAGCGCGGGCCGCGGATCGACCTCGAGCTGGACCCCGCGCTGCGCCGCGACCGGCGTGAGGGGGCCGGCCGCCTCGGCGGCGACGTCTGCCAGGTCGAGCGGGACGTGCTCGAGGGCCAGGGCACCCGAATCCGTGCGGGCCAGGAGCAGGAGGTCCTCCACCAGCGCAGTGAGGTGCGAGACCTCGGCGTCGATGTCGTCGAGCGCCTCGCCGACGGTCTCCACGGGCTGCTTCCTGTTGCGCCGGAGGTCGGCGACGCTCGCGCGGATGACGGTCAGCGGCGTGCGGAGCTCGTGGCTCGCGTTCGCGGTGAACTCCCGCTGGCGCCGGAGCGCGGCGTCCCGCCGATCCATCGACGATCGCACCGGGATGAGGGCACGCCCCGCATAGACGTAGCCCGCGGCAAGGGCCAGCAGGAACGCGGCCAGGCCGCCGAATGCGAGCACGGTGAGGAGCGTCGAGAGGAGCTGCACCTCGGACGACCGCTCGCCGAGCACCTGCACGACGTAGGCGCCGTCCGCCCGGGTGACCGACACCGAGTAGACGCGGACCGGGATCGACGAGACCTCGATCTGGCGCACGTCGACGACTCCGGCCCGGGCGGCCGCGACACCCGCCGGGTCGGGAATCCCGTCGATCGCCTGGACCTCGGCCGGCCCGACGAGCCCTCCATCGGGGCGGACGATGAGCGCGAGCGTCCCGGACGCCTCGCCACTGAAGCCCGGCCCCAGCACGAATTGGTCCGGGATCTGCCCAGGCCGCTGGAGCAGCCGCTCGAGCCCATCCGCCCGGGTGGCCAGGAGATCCGTTCCCCGGGCCGCCAGCGACCCCGAGACCGCGGCGTAGAGCGCCGCGCCGAGCAGGACGAGAATGAGCAGGGTGAGTCCGCCGCTCCACGCGAGAAGGCGAAGCCGCGTACGCCGGAGAAGCGCTGCGTCGCCGCCCTCGCGCGGGGCCTCAGCTGCCACGAGGATCGCCTCCCCCGCGCAGGACGTCAGCTGCCACGAAGGCGATACCCCATCCCACGGACTGTCTCGATGCAGGCCGCGCCGTCCGGCCCCAGCTTCTCGCGAAGGAGATGGATGTATGCCTCGACCGTGTTCGGGGTCAGGGCGGCCCCATATGGCCACGCATAGTCGAGCAGCTGATCGCGGCTCAGGACCTGTCCCGGCCGGCGCAGGAGGCACTCCAGGATCGAGTACTCGCGGCCGCTGAGCTGGACTTCCTTCCCGGCCACGGTGACCCGGCGCAGGGCCTCGTCGAGCATGATCGAGCCCGCCGTGAGGCGCATCGTCGAGCGTGGCGGCGGTCGCCGGCCCAGCGCGCGGAGCCGTGCCAGCAGCTCCTCATACGCGAAGGGCTTGACGAGGTAGTCGTCCGCCCCTGCGTCCAGCCCCGCGACCCGGTCCCCGACCGCGTCACGGGCCGTGAGCATCAGGATCGGCACCGCGTTTCCGGCCCGGCGGAGCTGGCGCGCGACCTCGAACCCGGACCGGTCCGGCAGTCCGACGTCGAGGATGACGGCATCGAGGCCCGGCGAAGCGCCGGCGACCTCGAGGCCTTCGTCGGCCGTCTCGGCCGTCTCCACCACGTGGCGATCCTGCGTCAGGAGCCTCCGGAGGAGCCGGACGAGCCGCGCGTCATCCTCGATGACCAGCAGGTGCACGAGATCTCCTGTGCGCGTAAGGCAGGTTCGTGCCGTGGATGCCCGTCAGGGCGTGATCAGCGTGACGTCACGGGCGGTGATCGTCCGCGTCGCGGCGCTTGCGCCCGGAACCGGGTTCGCGTCCGCGCCCGGGCTCGCACCCGGGACACCCTGGCCGCCGAAGCCGCCGGCGACCTGGACCTCGACCTGGACCTGCTTCCCGGCCGTCACGTCGGCGACCGTTGCCGCCGCCTGCGCATGGTACGTCGTGGTGCCGGCAAGGTTCACCGTGACCGTGCCGCCGTTGGCCTCCTTGAGGGTCATGGTCGTGCCGGAGATCGAGTCGACGGTGCCGGTGACGAGGACGCCGCCGCCGAAGCCGCCGCGTGCGAAGCCCGTGCCCGGGCTCGCGCCGGCAGCGCCGGTTCCGCCAGTGCCGAATCCGCCAGTGCCGAATCCGCCATTGCCGCGCGTCGTTGCGGCCGCCGCCGGGGCGGTGATTCGGCCGACAGCGAACGTCACGCCGCCGACGGCGATGAGGAGGCCCACGGCCAATAGGATGGTGAACGTCCGGTCTGCCTTCTTGGCGGGGGCGATCACGGGCGGCGGCGGTGTCGAAACGGTATGGCTGAACGGCGCGGCCGACGGCACCTGGGATCCGGCCTGCGGACCAGGCTCGACGGGCGCAAAGGGATCACTCACTGGGCAGTCCTTTCATTCATAGCGGAGGGCGACGACGGGATCGAGTCGGGCCGCCTGGCTGGCGGGCCACACGCCGAACACGATGCCCACGAGAAGGCTGAAGCCGGCGGCCGCCACGACCGTCAGCGGGCTGAAGATGAATCCCCAGCCGGCGATGATGCCGATCACGGCGGAGATGATCAGGCCGATCAGGATCCCGAAGAGGCCGCCTGCCAGCGAGAGGGCCAGCGCCTCGATGAGGAACTGGGCCATGATGTCCCGCCCGCGCGCGCCGATTGCCTTGCGGATCCCGATCTCGCGCGTCCGCTCCCGGACCGACACCAGCATGATGTTCATGATCCCGATCCCGCCGACGATCAGCGAGATCGACGCGATCCCGGCCAGCAGCACGCTCAGCAGCGTCGTGACCGACGACACCGTGGCCAGCAGCTGGTCCTGGTTCTGGACCGTGAAGTCGTCCGCGGCCGTCCCGGTGAGACCGTGGCGGGTACGGAGCGCGGCCGTGATCTCTGCCGTGACGGTGGTCATCTGGTCCGGCGACGCGACGCTCACCCCCACGGACCGGACGCTGGTCCCGCCCACGAGGAGCGCGTTGGCCGTGGAGACCGGGATCAGGATCTGATCGTCGGGGCTCGCGAATCCCGTGCCGCCCTTCGGCTGGAGGATCCCGACGATGCGGAACGGGAGGCCGCCGATGGCGACGTCCGTCCCGACCGAGCTCGCGCCCAGGCCCAGGTCGTCGGCCGTCGTGGAACCGAGGACCGCCACCCGGAGCCCGGCGTCGAGACTGGCCTGGGTCAGGAACGATCCCTGCCACATGGTGTAGGCCCGGACGGTCGGATAGTCGGGCGTCGTGCCGATGATCGTCGTGGTCGTGTTCTTGGCGCCGGCGATGACGAGCTTCTGGGTCGAGAGCTCGGGTGCGACGGCCTGCACGCCGGTCAGCGACCGAAGGGCGGTGGCGTCGGCGAGGGTGAGCGTGGTCGACGAGCCCGCCGCCCCGCGCGTGAAGCCGCTGACCGAGGAGCCCGCGTTGACCGTCAGGAGGTTCGTGCCGAGCCCTGCGAGCCGGTTGGTGATCCCGCTCGTGGCGCCCTGGCCGACCGCGACCAGCGCGACCACCGACGCGACGCCGATGATCACTCCGAGCATCGTCAGCGCCGTCCGCAGCTTGCCGGTCCCCAGGCGCCCCAGCGCGAGCTGGAGCAGGTCGCGCGCGCTCATGCCGCGATCCGTCCGTCGCGGATGTGGACCTGTCGGTCGGCGACGGCCGCGACCTCCGGGTCGTGGGTGATCAGGATGATGGTCCGGCCGGACGCATGGAGGTCGTGGAAGAGCGCGATGACCTCGGCCCCCGAGTGGCTGTCGAGGTTGCCGGTCGGCTCGTCGGCCAGGAGGAGCGCGGGCTCGGTGACGAGCGCGCGGGCGATCCCCACGCGCTGCTGCTGGCCACCCGACAGCTCGGTCGGCTCGTGGTCCAGCCGGTCGCCGAGGCCCAGGCGCTCCAGCGCCGCCTGCGCGCGGGCGTGGCGCTCGCGGCGCCGAACGCCCTGGTACATGAGCGGCGCCGAGACGTTCTCCAGCGCAGAGGTCCGTGGCAGCAGGTTGTATGACTGGAAGACGAAGCCGATCGAGCGGCTCCGGAGGCGGGCAAGCCCGTCGTCGTCGAGCGTGTCGACCGGGGTGCCGTCGAGGATGTAGCGACCCGATGTGGGCCGGTCCAGGCACCCGAGGATGTTCATCATCGTGGACTTCCCGGAGCCCGATGGCCCGATGATCGCGACGAACTCGCCCCGGTCGATCTGGAGATCCACGGACACGAGCGCGGGCACGGCGAGACGGCCGGAGGTGTAGACACGGGAGACGCCCTCGAGGGCGATGATCGCGTCGCTCATGGCGCGACGATCCCGCCTCGGCCGAAGCCGCCGCCACCATTGCCGACGCCGGGGATCGCCACGCCGCCGCCCGTGGTGGTCGTGGACGTGCGCGCCGACACGGTCCCGATCGAGACCGTCTGGCCTTCCGTGATGCCCGACTTGACCTCCGCGAGGCTCGTCGTGACGAGGCCAACCTGGACCGGGACGACCTCGGACGTGCCGTCGGCCGCGACGACGCGCACGCCGTAGTTGCCGGCGGATCCGACGAGGGAGATGGCAGGGACGGCGACGACGCTTGCCGCCTGTGCCGTCGTGACCGCGGCGCTCGCGGTCATCCCGGAGAGCACGCTCGCCGGCGCGTTGGTCAGCGTGATCCGGACTGCGTACGTGACAACACTCGAACCGCCGGCGCTCGTGGACGCGGTCGGCGTGATCTGGCTGACGGTCCCCTCGATCGGCGTCGAGCCGGCGGCGGCGACCGTCACCGTCGTCGGCTGGCCGACCTTCAGCTTGCCGATGTCGCTCTCCGCGAAGCTCGAGGTCACCTGCATCGGGCCCACCTCGAGCGTGACCGCGTTGCCCGACGGTGCGAGCACACCGGCGACCACGCCGACGGAGGCCACGACCCCATCCGCAGGAGCGGTGAGCGTCGCGGCTGCAACCTGGATCTTGGCCTGGCGGACGGACTCCTGGGCGTTCGTGATGGCGGCCTGGTCGGACGCGAGGGTCGCGGCCGTCGCGGGCGCCGTCCGGCTCGCATACGAGAGCTGCGCGGACGTGAGGCCAAGGCTCGCGGACGCGAGCTGCGCGGCCGACGAGTTGGCGGATGTCGAGAGCTGGAGCTTGAGCGAGGCGAGCTGATTGGTCGCGTTGGTGACAGCCGCCTGGTCGGACTTGATCAGGGTGCTGGGCGGGCCCGCGGCAAGGTCAGCGGCGAGCTGGTCCTGCGCGCTCTTGAGCGCTGCCTGGGCCTGGCTGAGCTTGAGCGCGTTCTGCTGGTCCGTGATCGAGGAGATCGTGCCGGTGCCGGAGAGTTGGGCATTGAGCGTGTCGAGCTTGGCCTGGGCGGCGGCCACCTGGCTCGCGACTGCGGCCTGCGCGCTGTTCGTTGCGCTCGCGATTGCCGACTGCGCGTTGGCGATCGCGACGTGGTCGGCGGTGATCGTGGCCGAGTCGGCGTTGGCGGCCGTGTCCTGGGTCAGCTTGGCGTTCGCGTCGATGAGCGCCTGCTGCAGCTGTTGGGACACCGGCTGCGGCGTCTGCTGCTGTGCCGTCTGGAGCGCCTGCTGCGCCTGCTGGAGCGAGAGGGTGTTCTGCGTGGAGGTGGAGCTCGACTGCGCCTGCGCGGCCGCGATCTGCAGGTTCAGCGAATCGAGGTTGTTCTGGGCGGACGTCACCGCGTTCTTGTCCGCGGTGATCGTGTTGGCGAGCGGACCGGCCGCAGTGTCCGCGGCAAGCTGGTCCTGGGCGCTCTTGAGGGCCGCCTGGGCCTGGCTCAGCTGGAGGTTGGCCGAGGCCGTGCTGATCGGGGCGCTCTTCTGGGCCTGGGCCAGCTGCTGCTGCGCCTGCTGGATCGAGACCGCGGCGGCGGCCCGATCCGTCGCGGAGAGACCGCCCTTGTCGGTCGCGAGCTTCGCCTTCGCGACCGCGAGGCTGGCGTTGGCGATCGCCAGCGTCGAGCTGACCGTGCTGGAGTCGGCGACGGCAAGGGTCTGGCCTGCCGTGACGGCGTCACCCACCGCCACGTTGACGCTCTTCACGAACCACGTGCTGGCCCCGCCCCCAGTTCCAGACGAGCTGGACGAGCTCGACGCGGTCGACGCGACGAGCTGCGGCTGACTGCCGAAGGCAAGGCCGTAGATCGCGCTGGGGGCCACGCTCCCGGTGGCCACCGACTGGGCGACCACGTTCTCCCGGGTCGCCGTCGCGGTCAGGTATTGCGTGGCCGCGGTCGACCCGAGGCTGGGACCGATCACCGCGAACCCGATGGCGCCGACCCCGACGGCGATGAGGCCGATCACGGCGAGGAGACGAAGCTTCATGTGGATTCCTCTTTGTATGCGTGCCGAGGGGCCGGGGCGGCACGGTCCAGTGGGCCGGGGCGGGGCCTGATCGTCGGACGATGAGAGGCAGGTGTACCGCGGTCCCCTGAAAGGAGCCTGAACCGGCTCAGGCGAGGAGCGACTCCACCGTCGGCGTCCAGACGAGGCGCTCGTCCGAGGTGATCGCCAGCGCGCCGTAGCCGGGGTGCGTCCCGACCCACCCGGGGCCGGCGACGCCCATCGCGAAGGCGGTGGTCGCATAGACGTCCGCCCACGTCAGGCTTGGCCCAACCACCGTGACGCTGAGGAGGCCGGCAGGGGCCGCTCCGGTGCGCGGGTCCCGGATGTGCTCGCCCCGCTCGTACGTGCCGGATGTGGCCACCGCGAGATCGCGGACGGCAAGGACGCGGGCCACGGCATCGGCGCGGTCGGGGTGGCGGATCCCGACCCGCCAGGGACGGCCGGGCTCCGGCTCGCCACGGGCGATCACGTCCCCGCCGCAGTTGCAGCTGTAGTTGCGGGCACCGGCCTCGTCGAGGAGGAGCGCGGCCTCCTCCACCGCCCAGCCCTTCACGATCCCGGATGGGTCCAGGCGGCCGTCGGCGCGGTGGCCGCGCGCGTCGAACCAGCCGTCCGTGGTCCGGTGCAGGTCATCGACCATGCCCAGGACGAACCGGACCTCCGCCGATGCGTCGGCCTCGGCCAGCTCGCCGCGGGCGATGCGGCTGATCTCGCTTCCGGGCCGATACGTGCTGAACCGGTCCTCGATCTCCTCGAGTCGCGCGAGCATCGCGTCGAGGACCGATTCCGGGATCCCCGGGTCGCGGACGTCGATGCTGATCACGGTGCCCATCACGGGCGCGACGCGATGCGGGCCGCGCGTGCGAGGCTCCGAACGGGAGGCCGCAGCTGTCGTGTCAGCCACGCGACGGCTCAGCCACGGACGGCTCAGCCATGCGCCGCCTGGTCCAGCGCGGACTGGAGGGACTGGGCGTAGGCGTCGCTCGTGTAGGTGGCCCCGGAGACCAGGTCGATCTGCGCGCTCTGGGCCGTCAGGGCCTCGCTGCGCAGCATCGGCTCGACGATCTGGCTGATCTCGGCGGAGCGCTGGCGGTCGTTCGGCAGCTGGAGGGCCGTCACGTCCGAGATCTTCCCACCGGCGATGGTGACCTGGACCTGGACCGGCCCGAACCGCGTCTGGACGAGCTGGCCGGTGACCGTCCCGTTGGCCAGGGCAGCGCCGCCGGCACCGGAGGCAGGAGCCGTCGAGGCGGCGGCCGGGGCCGTCGAGGCGGCGGGAGCGGTCGTGGCTCGGGGTGCCGTGCCCCTGCCCTGGCCGGCTGCCGACAGGGGCGCGGCGGCGGGCCCGGACGTGGCCGCCGGGGCAGCTCCCGCGCCGGACGCGACGATCGCAGTATTCCTGCCGGTCGTGATCGCGACGTCCGGGGTCTTGAACGAGAAGAGCAGGACCAGCGCGAGGGCGGTGAGCGAGAGGGCGATGGCGCCGCGTTTCGGCATGTTCGATCTCCGAATCAGAACGCGAAGCGTTCGACGTGGACTTGCGACGCCGGCACGCCCAGCGCCGTCAGGCTTGCCCGAACCGACTCCATGAGCCGGAACGGACCGCACAGGTAGACGTCGCGGTCACGCACGTCGGGTACCAGCGCACGGAGGCCGGCGGCGTCGAGCGGGTCGCGCGGCATCTGGCGGCTTCCGCGGTGGCCGACGAGGTAGTGGACCGAGGCGCCACGATGGGCAGCCAGCGCATCGAGCTCCTCGCGGAACACGACGTCCGATTCGCGACTGGCGCGGTAGATGAGGGTGAGATCGCCGGGGCGGGCCGGCAGCGACTCCATGAGCGCACGCAGCGGCGAGATGCCGATCCCACCGGCCACCAGGAGAACCCGCTGGCGCGTTCGGCGCGCCCCGGTGAGCGTCCCGTACGGGCCTTCGAGGGCCACGCGGGTCCCCGGCGCGAGGGCCTGGAGGCGCGCCGTCCAGTCGCCCAGGTCCTTGACCGTGAAGCGCAGCGACCGCCCGTTCGGCGCCGCGGAGAGCGAGAACGGGTGCGCCCGCCACCATCCGTCGCGAGTCAGGAGACGAAGGTTGAAATACTGCCCGCTGCGGACCGCGAGGCGGTCGAGATCCCGGCCCGTGACATAGACCGAGACGACGCCCGGCGCCTCCGTCACGACGCTTCCGATCCGGGGCTGGTGGCGAAGCGTCGTGGCGATCGGCTGGCCGAAGCGGAAGACCACCATCATCGCCCCCGTCATGACGAAGAGCGAGATCCAGTAGAGCCGGGCCACGGGGTCGCCGAGGAAGTCAGTGCCCACGACCAGCTGGTGCGCGAAGCCAAGGGCGATCCCGAGGTACGCGTAGAGGTGGATCCCGTACCAGGTCTCGTACGACAGCCGGCGCCGGGCGGCGCGAACGGAGGTGACCGCGACCACGAGGAAGCAGGCCAACCCAGCCGTGCCCATCAGCACGAACGGATACGTCCCCAGGAGGTTGGTTGCCTCGTCGAGGACGCTCCGACCGTCGCCCAGCGACCAGCCGACCGTCGTCAGGACCGCGTGTCCGGCGATCAGCCACACCGTCGCGAACCCGAGCCAGCGATGCGCCCATGCCAGGCGGTCCATCCCGAAGACCTGGTCCAGCCACGGGCTGCGCGACATGAGGACAAGCTGGATGAGCGCGAGATAGGTGCCGAGAAGCGCGGTGACCTGGCCGGCGGCCGTCAGGATGGCCCCCGCGCTCGTCAGGTGGTCGGCCCCGCCGTGTCGCACCCACATCGCGAGGATGAGCGCGCCGTTGGCGGCGAGGAGCGCGACGATGTCGGACGCGCGGACCGGCCAGCGGCGCGGGAGCGGGACGCGGACGGGTCGCGAGGCGGACTGCACGGATGGTCCCCGGTGGCATGGCGACCCCAGCCGGGAGCCGCTCGATGCCCGCATCCTGTGTCCGGCGGCTGAAGCGAGCCTGAAGGCAACATGTGGAGCTTCACACGCAATGCGGCCCTTGGTCGTCGCGGGCATCGCGAAGCGCCGTCACGCCAAACAACGAACCCTCACAATCGGTTCGAGTCGAGCCCCTTACCCGTGAAGATGCAGCGCCTCCGGGTTGCCAGGCGTGCGCCACGAGGTCCGCTCCATTGGCTGGCCGTCCTGCGCGCGGAAACCGAGCGGCCGGACCATCGCAAGGACGCCAATGAGGTCGACGGCGATCACCGGGGCCGCTATGCGCGCCGCCCGGTAGTCCAACGTCCGGCGGACGAGCCCAGGCCGGTCGACCTCCGCCGGCATGAGGACCAGGGACGCATGCGTGTGCGCGACTGCCTCGGCCAACCCGGCGACACTTGGCCCGTATGACACCCAGACCGCGACTTCAACCCCGGATTCCCGCAGCGAATCGGCCTGGCGCCGAAGAGCTGCACCTCGAGGCGAGGAGCCGGGCACATACCCAACGTCACGATCCGGGCGCGCGCCACGTTCGAACAGGCGCCACGTCCGGTCGGTGTGGTCCGATTGGCCGACTGGAGCATGGAACAGGAGGACTTTGGCGCCCAGTGTTGCCGCCACCGAGATCGCCGCGGCGCGGACGGATGCGTATCGAGGGTCCGAGCCATCGTCGGTCATGGCGATCACGACCCCGCCCGACGGGAGCAGTGCCGAAAGGTCGGAGGCGATCAGCGGTGTTGCATGTGCCATCGAAGCAGGCCTCGGGTTTCCGAATGGCGGGCGCACGTGGGTCGGCGCTCATCCCGGCGTGTGAGAGTCCGAGTCTCCGTCTCGTTCCTGAGGTCATGCTGAAGCCTGTCCGACGCGCACGGCTGCGAGCACGCGCGAGGGACCGGTGTCGTGCGGCCCACCTTGCCGACCGCGAGGCACGGTCGCCGGTCACACCGACGACGAGCGTGCCTGCCGGGACGGGCGCGCTGCGAAAGTTCGGGGCGGGACCCTTAGCTGGCGGAACGCGCCGGCGCGCGTCGCGCGGGCGGCTTGAGGGCCTTGATCGCCTCTTCGATGTCGCGCGTCACGCCGTCGCTGCCGGCGGAGGTCTTGGCAGACCGGAGGCACGCGAGCGCGACGACGAGCGTGTCGGGGTTGGCGGCCTTGCGAATGACGCGGACCGCGAACGCGCCGAGCGCCGGATCGGCCAGCCATGGGCTGACGCCCTTGATCGCGGCCTCGCCGTGTGCCGCGATCGGGTCGCGATACTCGATGCGGCGATCGGGCGCCGCTTCTGCGGCAGCCTCGAGCAGCGACGCCAGGGACCGATCTTCGGAGCTCATCGACAGTCTCTCCATCCAGTGGACCGTCTCGCCGAGTGACTGACAACCACGGCGGGTGTCTGGACGCGAGGTACCCGGAGGCGTGGGAGGCGGCGCGCTGTCCACCAGCCTACCGCGTTAGGGGCTGCCCCGTGCGGCGCGGCGACAGCGCGTTCCGGCGACGGATAACGGCCGGGCAATGTGTACCCGTCACACCCGCTCGAGGCGTGTTCCGGCTGGTGTCCCGGCGGGTGTGCTCGCGCTGGCACGATCCCCTCAGTCCCCGTTTGTCGACTTCGGTCCGGGCGGCCCTGCCGGAGGGACGAGCCCCGCGCGAACGGCCACCGCAGCGGCGGCGCCACGGCTGTTCACGCCGAGCTTGTCGAGGATGATGCGTGACGTGCACGGAGGCGGTCTTTGGGCTGATAAAGAGCTCCTTGGCGATTTCCCCATTGCTGCGCCCATCGACCAACATGGCTAGCACCTCGCGCTCACGGGGACTGAGCCCATAGGGGTCGGCCGGGGTCGCCGCCAGATCCGACTCCCTAATCGGCAGGGCCGCTGCCGCCAGCTGGGTGCGGGAGCGGCGGGCCAGGGCTTCAATGTCTGCGATGAGAGGCTGGGCGCCCAAGGCGCGAGCCTCGTCATGGGCATCCTGGAGAGCCCGCGCTGCTCGAACGCGATCGGTGCGATTGGCGAACCTGGCCTCCGCCTCGCGATAGTGCGCATACGCCACGAGATACGGCTGGTGCACGGCGGCGAGCGCCGTCCCGGCCGTCGCCCAGTGATCCGGGGCGAGTGTCCCTGCGAGTCGATCCGCTTCGGCGAACCCCCATGCCGCCACGGCGCGCAAGGGACCGTTCACGCCGGCGCCAGCGATGAGCCGCCCTTCCAGGGCCGCCTCGAGCACCCGGCGATCCGAGGCGGCCTCCGCCAGAATCGGAGCGGCATCGCCCTCCCGGCGCCGCGCCCGCAGCCGCTCGACGTGATCGGCTGACGCTCGGAGTCGCAGGGCGGCGAGGAACGAGCGTCCCACCACCTCCTCCGACCGCTCGGATTCCGCCAGCGCTTCCCGCATGATCGACAGCGCGGTCGCCGGCTTGCCCCGCGCCAGCGCGGCCTCGGCCAGGCCGCAGGTGACCTCGAGCCTCATCTGTGCGTCGTCGGGGCCGTCTCGGGCCGCCCGCAGGTCGGCCTCGCCGGCCTCGAGCTGGCCCCGCCGGACCCGCAGGGTCCCTCGTAACATATAGAGCAACCCACGGAACCTCGGGTGTGCTGCCTCGTCCGCAAGTGCGTCGGTGGCGATCTCGATCGCCTCCTCCCCGCGCCCGAGGTGCCCTAGGATGCGGGTCGTGTACGAGCCGAGGGCGACCTCGTGCCAGTCCCCCACGCCCTCACGCTCGGCGACCGTGCGCACGGCCTCGAGCGCCCGCTCTGCCTCGACCGGAAGCCACAGCCACCGGATCAACATCGCGGTCCGTTCTCCGTAGATAAAGAACACGGAGTCGCTGCCGCTGGAGCGGTCGGCGGCCTCCAGCGCGCGGTCCGACTCGACGAAGGCCTCATGGTCGCGACATAGGCCCGCATGCGCCCAGGCGAGGGTCATACGGGCAGACCCCTCGAGCGCGTCGGCGCCGACCGCGACGGCGATCTCAATGGCCTCGCGCGCCGCCACGCCCGTTTCCGTGTAGCGGCCCTGCCACCACAGACCGGAGGAGAGCATCCAGACGGCTTCGGCCCGCTCGCTCGTCGGCGGATCGCGGGGCAGGATCGCGACGGCGGCCTCCGCCGGGAGGATCATCTCGGCGACCTCACCGGCGAATTCACAGGCACCCGCCAGCCGCGCAAGGAGATACCCTGCGCGGAGCGGATCTCCGAGCGGGTCGACCAGACTTGCAGCCTGCCGCTGGAGCCCCAGTGCCCGTGCCCGGTCACCGGCCAAAAGCGCCGTGCGCGCCGCGCGGTCGAGAAGGTCGACGAAGTCCGCGCCAGCCCGTTGGGGCGCGTCCTCCACCCTGTCCCAGAGTCCCACGGCACGCTCGTAGGCGCGCAACGCCTCGGGAAAGGCTCGTGCGTGGACGGCGGTCTCGGCGGCTCGCAGGGACGCCTCAAAGGCGGCAGGCAGATCGCGGGCTCCGTACCAGTGGTGGGCGAGCTCGGCGGCGGCACCGGCTGCCGTAGGGCCGGCGAGATCCGGCCGCTCCGTGAGGAGTCGCGCAAGACGGCTGTGCAAGCGGACCCGCGTGCCGGGCAGCAGATCCCTCTCGACCGCCTCAGCGAGGAGCGCGTGACGGAAACCGACGAATTGGTCTGCGGCGTGCAGCACGAGGATCGACCGATCAACGCATTCGCGCAGCCCCGGCTCGAAGCCCCGGGCCGCTCCCTCCCAGGCACGCTCCAGGAGCTCGGCGCTCACGGGCCTGCCTGCCACCGCGGTGATCCGAGCGATCTCGCCGGCGGCGTCGGACAGGCGCTCGATCCGGGCCAGCAGGGTCTCGACCAACGTCACTGGGAGCGGCGCACCGCGCCCGGCGCCGAGCGCCAGGAGCTCCTCGGCGAGGAACGGGTTGCCCTCCGACCGTTCGACGATGCCCGAAACCAGCGATGAGGGTGCATCCGCGCCGCGGATCTCGCGAACCAGCGCCCCGACGTCGGCGTCACTCAACGGCGGCAGGTCGAGCCGGGTGGTTCGTCGGCTTCGTGCGAACTCCGCAAGCACCGGCGCCAATGGATGGCGGCGATGCAGCTCGTCGTTGCGGAACGTTGCCACCAGGAGCGTCCGGCCCGCGCGAAGGCGCCGGACCAGGTAGTCGAGGAGCTCGAGCGTGGAACGGTCCGCCCAGTGGAGATCCTCGAGAACCAGGACGAGCGGTGCGGGGCCCCGATCCAGGACCTCTCGCACCGCCTCGTACAGCCGACCGAGCCCCAGTTGGCCCGAGGTGCGGTCCGGACCGGACGCCTCGACGTCTGGCGTCGGCGCGGCGAAAGGATTCGGGCCGGAGCCGGAAAGACTGGAATCGACCACGCCCGCCAGTTCGCTGAGCCGGTCGAGGGCTTCGACGAACGGGGCGAATGGCAGCACCTCCGCCCCGAGCTGGAGACAGCCGCCACTCACGACCGTCACCCCTTCGGAGGCGGCCCAACGAGCCAACTCCGCGATGAGTCGGGTCTTCCCGATACCGGCTTCTCCGCCGATAAGGAAGCACGGGCGGGCCGCGCGATCGGCCAGGGCGACCTGAAGCCTGGCGAACTCCTGCTCGCGTCCCCGGAACGCAGGACCGGCCTCCCCCGTCGGCATGGTCGCAGGGTAGGCGCTCGTCGGGCGTTCGGGAAGGGCGGTCGCGCGAGCTGAGCGATCCGAGCTCATCTGCACCGATGTTGGCGGGGCCGACCAGGGAGCCTGACACCCGCAGCGGTGGGGTCTGCGCCCGCGAAATGAGGTAGCGAGCCGGTCAGGCTAAGGCTATCGCCCGATGTCGGGCGGTCTCACCGTGCCTAGGGTCCTCGCCATGAAGGCAGGCGCCGCAGGTGACGGTGCTGCCGCTGGTGCACGGGGAGAACCAGACATGCACGCCACCACCGCCTCGATGCTGATGATCGCCCGCGACCTCCGCGAGGCGGATCGGCGCTCTGCCCGTGAAGCCCGGGTTGCGACCGGCCGCGCCGCCCAGCGGCAGACGGCCAGCGGCCCCGAGACGATCCGCGTTTCGCTTCGCAGACTCCTGGTGGTGGCAGGCGCCATCCTTGCTGTCGCGCTCGCCGTCCCATCGGTTTCGGCGGGCACCCAGAAGGCGTTCCACCTGGACAAGACCTGCGCGGCCGACGCGTCGGAGCCGCTCGGGTACGTCTGCACCGTCCAGCACTCCGACTTCAAGTGGATGCCGTCGGGCACGAAGGTCCACTACACCAGCCAGGCCGGGAACGTGGTGCAGGCGACCATCAGGATCAGGAACGGCAGCACGAGCGGTGCCTGTGTCTGGAGCACCGCCGTGAACGCGATCTGCACGTTCAGCAACGGAACCGGCCGTTTGAGCGAGTTCCATCTCCGGGTCGTCGTCACCGCGAACGCCGACGCGTCCATCTGGTACTGGGACGGCTGGTACTCGTTCGGCGATGACGGGCGCCACGGCCGCGATTAGAGGAGAGGTGAAGCTGAAGTGGAGCGGGAGACGGGGTTCGAACCCGCGACATGCAGCTTGGAAGGCTGCCGCTCTGCCAACTGAGCTACTCCCGCTCGAGTTTGTGCTCAACTACAGCGGATAACTGTAGAATTTGGCCTCCGTCAGTTGACCACACCGCTCGTACAGCGGATAATATCGCCGAAAGCGACCACTTCTGAGCGTGGGACAGCGTCAAAGCATACGCTGTGCGCTCGCTGCTGAACTCGGCCAGGGAGGCTGACTGATTCCGGATGGCCAGATCGTCTCGCACGTCCCCCATCGTAGCCGAAACGAGTCGTCGGCGGCAACCGGGCTGACGATCGACGCTGCGATCGACTCGCTACCGGCTCAGCCTTCGAGCGGGCAACAAGAGCCCGGCCACGATCAAGACCTACCTCGCGGCCCTGGCCCGGTTCAGCCGGTTCCTCGCCGAGCGGGGCATGCCTCGGACCCTGCGGGCGATCCGGCGGGAGCACGTCGAGGCCTTCATCGTCGCCCTCCAGGACGCGGGCCAACGCCCGGCGACCGTGTCGATCGCCTACCGGAGCCTCCAGCCGTTCTTCAAGTGGGCCCTCGGCGAAGACGAGATCGCCGCCTCACCGATGGAGCGGATGACGCCCCCGATCGTGCCCGAGGAGCCGCCGGCCGATACTGCGCAACGAGGAGCTCAAGGCGATCCTCGACGCGTGTGCCGGGGCCGACTTCGACGCCCGCCGCGACACGGCGATCATCCGGCTCCTCCTCGACACCGGCATGCGGCGGGCCGAGCTCGCCGGGCTCGAGCGCGACGACATCGACATGGACCAGCAGGTCGCGATCGTGATGGGCAAGGGCCGTCGACCGCGGGCCTGTCCGTTCGGCAACAAGACCGCCCAGGCGCTCGATCGCTACCTGCGGCTTCGCGCTGGCTCATCCTCACGCGCAACGGACGGAGCTCTGGCTCGCCCCCAGGGGCGTCCTCACCGACAGCGGCGTGTTGCAGGTGCTGCGGCGCCGCGGCGCCACAGCTGGGACTCGCCGAAGCTCCACCCGCACCAGTTCCGCCACACCTACGCCCACCTCTGGCTCGCCGACGGCGGCAACGAAGGCGACCTCATGCGCCTCGCCGGCTGGAAGAGCCGCCAGATGCTCAGCCGCTACGGCGCGTCGGCGGCTGACGAGCGGGCGAGGGATGCCTACCGGTGACGGAGTCCGGGAGATCGGATCTGAGCCAGGTTCCACGGTAGATCGCTCAATCCCACCGCCCCGCCGGTACGGCCCGCGTGGGTCGGAAGACCTATACCATCGAATGCTCATATACCACTGTGGTATAGTGGCTCTCGATGGTACAACTAGTCACCGAGCGCGACCTTCGCGAGTCACTCGAGGCAGGCCTTCAGAAGACCCTACCTGCAGGGTGGCACGCTGCATTCTCGCCTACCAGCGCGTCGGATGACCCACAGATCGACGGCGTGCTTGACCTCGTCGCACCAACGGGGGAGACGAGCCGGGCCGGTGTGATCTTCAAGGCTCGGCTGGAGCCTGCGCAGATCCACGCTAGCTGCCCTGGTTGACGAAGAACCCATCGTCGCTTGTTGTGGCGCCCCGGATGAGCGCCCGAGCCCGAAGCCTCTTGAACGATGCCGGCGTGAGCTCGGTATGTGCCGGGCGGTGACTGCCGAATTGCGATCGGCGGGCTGTTCATCGAGCGACTCATCGGGCAATCCAAGCGACGATCGGCCGGTGCTCCGGACACAAGGTTCGTCGCCGACGTGTTCGCGGGCGGAGCACTGCGTGTGGTCCGCTGGCTCCTCATCGAACCTGGCCGATCTTGGTCCGTTGGCGACATGGCGGAACGCAGCGGCCTCACCCTGGGCTTCGCCAGCCGAACGTTCAAGACCCTCGCTCGGGATGCCTACATCGAGCGAGTTCGTGGCGCGACCCGACTGACCGACCGAGACGCTCTGCTAGAGGCATGGGCAGCAGCGCCGTCGCCCCGTCAGTCCGCCTTCGAGCGTGTCGCGACGGTGGACGGCCCGGAGGCGCTCCTCCGAATGATCCGCGCGTTCACGACGCCATCTCCGTACGCCGTAACTGCCGAAGCGGCCGCCGACAGGCTCGCGCCATTCGCCCGGTTCAGCCGAGTCGAGATGTACGTCCAGGACGTCGCGGGTTGGGATCGGGCACTCGGTTTGACCAGCGTCCCGCGCGGCGGGACCGTGGTACTGATCAAGCCTGCGGACGCTGGTGTGTTCGACGGCTCGTTCGAGCGTGACGGAGTGCCGCTGACGAGTCGACCCCAGCTGTACGTCGATCTCGTCCGCCGCGGTGGAGCGGCCGCTGAGGCTGCGGCCTTCATGCGTGAGAGGGGCGCGCTGTGGCCGCAATAGACCCGCGCGACGACCCGGCGTCGGTCGTCGCGGCCGAGCGGGTGATGCTCGAGCTCTGGACGATCCTCGGCGGCTTCGCCGACGCCATGACGATCGTCGGCGGCAGCGCGCCGCCCCTGCTCACCGGCGATCGGCCCGACGATCCCTACGTCGGAACCCTAGATGTCGATCTCGTGGTTGACCCGATCGACGTCCCCGATGAGGTCTACCGGACGATCGCGGAGCTCCTCCGTGAGCGTGGCTACCTTCAGCTCGAGCAGCCGTTCCGTTGGCTCCGGTCGCTGACGGTCGACGGACGATCAATCGACGTCGAGCTGGATCTGCTCGCCCCTATCACGCCGCGAACGGCATCCGACCACCGGCACGAGCGGATCGGCGGAGAGCCGCTGGCCCGCCGGACGGAGGGCGCCGAGCTCGTCCGGATCGGCCGTGTCGAGCGCGAACTCGAAGGTGTGCTGCCCGACGGGCGGGCGAACCGAGTGGCGGTCCGCGTCGCCACACCGGCGGCCCTCGTGATCCTCAAGGCGCTGGCGATGGGTCAACGGGACAAGCCGAAGGACGCCTACGACATCGACTACCTCCTCCGCCACGTCGGCGTCAAAGGGGTGGCGGCCGGGGTCGCCGAATTTGGCCAGCTCGAGCCGGTCAAGAAAGCCCTGGGCGTCCTGGCCGAGAAGTTCAGGTCGATCGATGCGATCGGGCCGGCGAGCGTGGCCCTCTACCGGCGCGTTCCGCTCGGCAGTTCGGAGGCCGACCAACTCCAGGCGCTCGCCTACGCCCGCGTCGATCAACTGTTGCGACGGCTACAGGACGAGACGTCCTGATGGGGGGTCCCGCCACATTTGCAGGCACCAATCACCAGGCCGCGTCTGCCGCTCCCTATCGTCCAGATCGGCGCTTCCTGGCAGAGAGGTACGCCAGCCTCGTGAAGTAGGCCCGCCTCGCCGCGTCGGCGCGGCGGTGGCGTTCATGTTCGGGGAGACGGCGGTCGGGGTCGACCTGGTCGAGGAAGCGCTCGTTGAAGGCGACGCGGGCGGCCTTGGTTGTTTCGCGTGGGTCGTAGCGGGCGTGGAGCATGTAGGCGGCCATCCGGGCGCGCATCACACGCTCCGAGGGCGTGAGGGACTCGCGCCTCATCGGAGCGACTGGTGCTCCAGATCGGGATCCACCCGAACGAGAGCATAGACGGAGGCGAGGGACGGGAAGGCCATCGCGGGACGCACGGACGCTCGGACGAGGCCGCGTCAGCCGGCCATCGCTCGCGCTTCTCCGGTGCGGCCGCCACGCTCGCGGAACGCCTTCACGAAGGCCACGATCTCGAGCCCGTCCGCCGTTCCGAGGTCGAGTCCTGCCGCAAGGAACCATGCGACGACGCGGGACAGGCGACGGAGGCGGTAGTACTCGGCGGGCGTGATGAGGACGCCGACGAACGTGCCGCTCGAGTAGATGGCGGCCGGGCGACCTTCGGTGACCTCATCGACGATGGAGGCGACCCGCCGCTGGATCTCGGTGATCCCGATCGGCCGCGGGATCTCGAGGACCTGCCGTACGGCACGCCCCAGCCGTCGGATGGCAGTCCCGGTTGGGCGGACCTCCCCGCCGACCAATGAGCCGAGCGCGCTCGTGTCGTCGGCGAGCTCCGGGTAGACATCGAGCCCGTGGAGCGTCGACAGCGCCCGCTCAATGGCGATCCAGCGCTCGACCTCGACGTTGGTGACGAGCACGACCGCCGGATCGCCGTGCTGGAAGACCATCACCGGCGTTCCCGCCGTTGCGTGGGCGATCGCCAGTCGAGCCTTGTCGCGGAGCTCGTGCACCGCCATCGTCCGCGGCTCGCCGTTGATCACGACTCGGCCTCCCAATCGGAGGCCGGTGACAGCGGTTCGAGAACTGCCATACCGTCGCCGCACCGGGTGATGAGGACGGGCTCGCGGTGGGTGGGCTCGAGGCTACACAGGTTCCGCCACGGCAACGTCGCCATGCAGCTTCGGAAAGCCTCTCTGTCTTGTGAAGGTCGCAGGACAGCGGTGGGGTGGCCGTGGCGCAGGACGAGGACCTTGTCTCCGCGCGAGACCCTTGCTAGACAGGCGTCCGGCTGCCGACGAATTGATACCGTGGAGATCGTCTGTTCCATGCCCCGACCGTACGCTCGCGCGGCGCCTAATTCAAGTGAGTTAAGTGTATTGTTCGGTGTACTTTCTCGGAAGAGCCCGGCGGGGGCGGAACAAGCCCGACTGTCAAGCCTCGGACAGCTGCCGGTCCCGGACCTCAACCCTTCGGACGTCCGCTACGTGCTCTTCAGGCCCGATGGGTCTCCGGTGATCGCGGAGCTCAGGAGGGCTCTGACGGCGAGAGCGCGAACCATCCCTGCGTCTCGGCGAGCGTGACCAGCTCTGTCCGGCTGAGGACTCCGTAGCGCCCGAACAGGCGCCGGAGGGAGCTCTCCACGCCGCGCGTGCCGATGCCTAGGCGAACCGAGACCTCATCGTTCGAATGGCCGCTCCGGACGAGCCGGATGACCTCCAGCTCCCGGTCCGAGGGTGGTCGAGGCGCGTGGGAGGCGCCGTGCGACGCGGACGTGGCGAACGCAGTGCCGCCCGCCGCCACGCGGCGAAGGGCCGCCACGATCTCGGGGACGCCTGCGGTCTTCGGCAGATAGCCTGCGGCTCCAAGCTCGAGCGCACGCTGGTGGAACGCGGGGTAGTCGAACGAGCTGAAGAGAACGACCGCCGGACGGTCCGGTCGATCGCGGAGCCCTCGAAGGATCTCGAAGCCGCCGGGCTCGCCCTGGAGCTGCACGTCGCACAGCACCACCGAGGGTTGGAGCTCGCCGGCAAGTCGGAGCGCCTCCTCCACGTCACCGGCGACCCCAACGATGTCGATGTCGGTCTCCCGATCGAGGAGGGCGGCCAGGCCCGTCGCGGTCGACGGGTGGTCGTCGATCACGAGAAGGCGCATTACGCCGGCCACCGAAGAAGTACCATCGTCCCACCGCCCGGCCGCGCCCCGATCTGGATGACGGCGCCGATCGCGGCCGCCCGGCCCCGCATGTCGATGAGACCCAGGTGGCCCGCGCGGAGCGCCCGCTGCTCGTCTCCGGCCTGGATGCCGACGCCGTCGTCTCTCACCTCGAGCTCGGCGTGGCCAGCGTCCACGTCAAGTCGAACCCGGATAGTCCGCGGGCGCGCGTGGACCAATGCGTTGTCGAGCGCCTGCTGGCAAATGCGATACGCCGCGAGCTCGACGTCTCGTGGCGGACGTGCTTCCGACCCGAGCGGCGCGTTTTCGACGTCCAGCTCGATGCGAACACCGGTCCGGGCCTCGACCTGCTCGACCAGCCCCTCGAGCGCGGGCACGAGCCCGAGCTCCTCGAGAACGCTCAGCCGCCGATCACCCATTAGGTCGCGGAGGTCCACGGCGATCCCGCGCAGCCGCTCGGCGGCGTCGACGGCGGAGCCTCCCTCCTCGATGGAGCGGATCGCAGCCGAGAGATCGGGGAGGACGTCCGCGTGAAGCTCGGTGGCGAGTCGAGCCCGCTCGCGCTCGATGGCCGTGAGGCGCGTCCGGGTTCGGCCGGGCACGAGCTCGTCGACGACCAGGCCCAGCGCTACGGCCGGTGCCAGGGTCGACAGGCCGGCTCCCGAGCGTGCTCGCGCGCGGGCGAACGCCGAGGCGACGGTCGCGGAGAATGCCACGGCAGCGATGCCGACGGTCAGGACGACTGACAGGTTCCGAAGGGCGACCCAGTCGTCCTGCGCCGTTGCATACGACACGGCCCAGCCGACGAGGTAGGCCGCGACCGCCCCGATCGCGGCGAACCGGGCAATACGTGCCCTCGGGCCCGCAGCAGCGACCACGTACAACGCTCCAACGACCGGTCCGGCCACCTCGATGGCCAGGCTGAGCGGCGGATCGACGACGAGGGTCGCGGCGAGCGACGCCAGGATCGGCGGCAACAGGAGAAGCCACCAGGCGACCGACGGCACGACGCGGGAGGCGAGGATCGCGAGGCCAAGGGCCAGCAGCCCGGCGATCAGGGGTTGCGGTTCTGGTGGCAGGTCGTGGCGCTGGACCGTGATCCGGGCGACGCCGTCGGTGATCAACATCGATTCCCAGTCGCCGGACGGGAGCACGTCCGACGGGCTGATCCCGATGACCTCCATCCCGGGGCGAATGCCGCCGATCCAAGCGATGCCCCCAGGCGAGACGGTCGTCACGAGCCAGCGGTCGTCAGGCTGGTGCGTCACGCCGATGCTGAGCGTCGGCATTCCGACCAGGACCAGCCAGCCAAGTGCGAGCAGCGAGGCGATCGCAATGCCGATGGCCACGCCGAGGGCGCGGGTCGGCCGGGCTGTGCGGATCTGGGCGTCTCCCGGTGCTGCTAAAGACACGGTCGTTCCCTGCTTCTTGGCGGATCGGCCTCCGATCATACGGGCGTTGAGATGGCTCGTCGTACGGACCAATCCGACCGTGACGTGATCCCACGCCGCCCGCCTAGCGTGATTCCACGCCTTGCATCGGCGCCGACAGGCTCGACAGTGGTGGTGCGTCCCTGACCACCGGAACCGCAGTCGAGGTCGCGCGCCATGCATGGATCCAAAGGTCGTCGAGGGCGTTGGGTGATCGGATGGGCAGTGCTGGGCCTCCTCGCGCTGCCGGTGACGGTCTCGGCCGCACCAGCCACGAATGGGGGGTCGGCCCTGAGCGCTGCTCTCACCCGATCCCGGTGACAGCCGCGCTGGCTAACCGCGCGACGTCGTCAGCTCCAGTCGGACCGGTTGTCGGCGTCCCAAAGGAGGGGTCCTCAAGAGAAGGGGACAACGGCGTTCCTTAGGGGACGGGACTCTCCACTTGCTCCGCGGCGCACGACTGCGGGCACAACTTCACGGCACCAGGTAGATCCATCGAGAGGTGTACTCGTGAGAATTCGACGCGCGACGGTTCTGTCGCTCGCCATGGCCGCCGCCTTGCTGCTTCCGGCCGCGCCGGTGGCGGCCACTTCACCTGCGTCGTCGATCATGTCCGTCACGGTCAACAGCCACCAGCTGCCCGATGGTACGCGAGTAGTTCTTAGCAAGGTGTGGACGACGAGCCCGGCCAATGCGATTCCGGCTGCGATCACGCCGATGTCCGCCGGGCAGTGGCACGCCGGATGCAATATGACCGGCTGGAGCGGCACCAACCGAATCTGGACCTTCACTGTCTGGCAGGACTTCTGGTCGAATGGGTCCTACATCACGTACTTTCCGGACCCGCAGCCGGACGGGACGGGTTGGTTGGGCTGGGTCCAGAACTCCACCCCGCCTCCAACACACTGGTGGATCTCGTATCCGTACGCGGGCACCGCCTCGGGCAGGTACTCCTTCACGTACTACACCATCTACGGCCAGCCAGGGTCCTCAACCTCGGGTTACGTTCAGATCTACGTCAACTACCCAGGCACGTGGAGTTGTCAAGGCGCTTAGTCCCGAAAGAGGCCCGCACCGAGCCCGCGGTTGGAGATGTCGTCCGGGCGTCGAATCATCGGGCGCCTTGGATAGTTCGTTCCGCCACTGGGGGTTCGGTTCGAAGTCCCAGATCGAGGCGATCGGATCGTAGATCCGATCGCCTCGTTGAGCCGGAGCGGAGGCGCGGATCAATCGGCGCCTCTGCTCCGGTCGATCGAAAGGACGGAAGCGAATGTACGACGGATCGATTAGCAGTCTTGTGGGTGCAGTCCTGTATGTGGTCGCGCCTGTTCTCCTGGTCGTCGTCTTGCTCTTGTTGCTCAGGGCGGTCATCGCGGGCGGGATTCGTGACGGGTTGCGAGCCGCGCGGACAGGCGAGGACCCGGACACCATCCTGAAGCGGCGGTACGCCTTGGGCGAGATTGATGAGTCCGAATTCCAGCGTTGCCAGAGACTGCTGTCTACACCCCAGCATCCCTCATCCGACAACAGCTCGCCGGGCGAGCATCCGTCGGCGCTCGACCCCTGATCTGGCGTGGCCACCTTCACGACGACCGGCAAGGCAGCCGGCAACGTCCCGGGGCGCTCTCGGACGGGCGTTCCTGGACGCGGGAACAGGTGTGGACTCTGGGGAGACGCGACGTCCTGGGCCATTCGAGATGGGCACGACCAATCCGCGCCCAGCTGCCCATGCGACCTCGCAGGGGTCGCCTCGGCTCGTTCGGGTCATGCCGACACCCCAAAGGCCGCCGGCCAGCACGGGCGAGTCAACCGTGACGTGATTCCAAGCCGTCCGGCAGGCGTGATCCCACGCCTTGCATCGGCGCCGACCGGCCTGACAGTGGTGGTGCGTCCCTGACCACCCCAACTGCAGTCGAGGTCGTGCCGCCATGCATGGATATCAGGGACGTCGACCCTGCTGGGTGATCGGATTCGCGGTGCTGGGCCTCCTCGTGCTGCCGATGACGGTCTCGGCCGCGCCGGCCACGAATGGGGCGCCGGCCGTCTACCTCGGTGGCCAGCGGATCGAGGGCCGCGCGGCAGCCAACCTCTTCT
The DNA here is from genome assembly GCA_963734535.1 of uncultured Chloroflexia bacterium. Lineage (GTDB taxonomy): Bacteria > Chloroflexota > Limnocylindria > Limnocylindrales > CSP1-4 > CTSoil-043. The sequence goes on from CAVTHS010000008.1 coordinate 454,267, forward strand.
GTCACGACCGGGACTACCCCGTCATTCGCTGCTTCCGAACGGCAGCCGACCGGGCCACCAAGGAGGGCGGGCTCGCCGGGGCGCCGGATGGCGCGGTCGCCGGCAGCGTTGGTCAGCCCAACCTCCTGAGCCCGTACGTCCGCTGGTACCGCGATGCCAACTTCAGCGGTCCGAGCTTCGAAGCCTATGTCTACGAGCCGGACCTGGCCGCGATCGGCTGGGACAACCAGATCAGCTCCTTCCTGCCCCTCAACGGCGGCCATCCTCTGTGGTGGACGGGGCCGAACCGGACCGGCAACAGGTGGGACTGGGGCACCGCTTCGGCGGCCACCCTCGGCGCTGCCAACAACCAGTTCTCGAGCACGGACAAGGGCTGATCGGGGGTGAGGTCATGCGACGTGGGGCACGGTAGAACGGGAAGCAAATGGAGATTCCGATGAGATGTTCCTCCACGCATGTCCGAGCCGCGGGCCACTGTCACCCGCGCTTGCTCGGGCCCATCGCCGCCGTGGCGCTGCTCGCCATGACCGTCGGGTCGGTGAGCGCCGCCGGGCCAACCGTCGGCGCAGCCGGCGTGATGCGGTCCGCTACCTTCACCGACGACATGGCCCCGGCTTGGAAAACGCAGCTCTTGGCCCTACACACGAAGCGAGACGCCGGCATGATGACGGCGGCTGATGCCACCGCATGGAACAACATAATCGACGCCCAGGGGCTCGACCCGGCAGCACGGATCTCAACAGCCGGTCCTTCGGCATCGGGCGGCATCGTCCCGATGGCGACTTCACGGGACCTCACCGGTACCCAGCAGCCGCAGACGCAGACGTACTACTGCGGACCCGCGTCGGGCCAGAGCATCGTGCTCGCCTGGCATAACGTGAATCCCGTCCTCTACCCGACGGCGTCGCAATGGGACGGCGCCAGCCTCAGCCAGGCACATTTGGGCACCGCAACCTACACCAACGCCGACAATAGTCACAGCACGGACTGGGGCGACGGCGACATGACGAGGGCGCTGAACCGGTGGATCTTCAATGGCGGGGTCACGTACGTGCAGTACACGCCCACGTCTGCTGCGGCGCTCGCCAGCCACGTCACGACCGACATCGACCTCAACATGATGATGGCCGCGGGAACGGTGGAGTGGATCAATGGGAGCCACTTCAACTCCCACCCGAACCTGACCATCTACCACTGGACGACGATCCGCGGATACACGAGCTCAGGTTCGACGCTCGACCTCCAGGACTCCGCCGCCAACACGAGCGTCCTCGGCAGTGCCTGGGCAAACGTGCAACCGTATTTCTCGATGAGCTCGTCGAACGGCTACTACTACCAGACGCAGAACGGCGCCACGTTCGGCATCGCCTGGTGAGGTATCGGCTCGCCGCGCTGGCCGCCAGCGCGTGCCTCGTTGCGTCCTGCGGTGGGCCAGCCTCTCCTTCCGTGACGGGCGCGTCGACGCTCGTGCCCGTCACGCCCACGCCCGCCACGGCTACTCCCGTCGCCGCGACGGCCAGCGCCACTCCCTTCGTGACCGCGACGCCGCGGCCGTCGCCCGACGCCGCGGCCTGCCGCCTGTCTGACCCGGTCGGGGTGACCGCGCCGGCAAGCCTCACACGCTTCACTCGCGTCGGCGGGGGGGTGATCGGCGTCACCGACCGGGGCGAGTTGATCGTCGCCCAGTCCCATCTGCTCGGCTTCACCGACACCCTGAGTCTGTTCGACCCGCGGACGGGGACCGTCACGCCGGTGGTCTCGCGGCCGACCCCGAAGAACCCGGAGGCGGCGACGTCCGCGATCGGGGGATTCGTAACCGGGAACGCCGACTGGGTCGTGTGGGAAGAGGTCGGCTTCTGGCTCGAGCACTCGGACTGGCGGATGTGGGCGCTTGACCGCGCCACCGGAAAGGTCCGCGAGGTCGCCTCGTTCGAACCCGGTACCGACGGTCAGGTCGCACCAGGCTGGGCGAGCGATCTATCCCTGCTGGGCGACATCGTCACCTGGTCGGCCCCGGCGATGCTCGGTCCGAACCGGGCCGGGCAGCGGATCTACGTGGCGGACCTGCGCGCCGGGACCGTCCGGCGGCTCGACATGGAGGCGAACTGGCCTTCGATGATGTCCGCGCTCGAGATCAGTGCCGCCACGGAGGTGGGCACCGACCCCGCCACCGGCAAGGTGCTCGGTCTGCCGACGACGATCAGCCTTCCCGGCGGCAAGGCGACGCCGCAGGACTGGATGAAGCCCGCGGTCCTCCTTTCTCAGGCTTCCAGCCCAGCGGGAACGGTCGTGACGCGCCTGCTGAGGCAGGCGACGGCGGACGACTCCGTGGCCATCGCCGATGTGATGACGCACGATGCTTCCGGACTCACCCGGACGTTCGCCCTGCCGAACGGCTGGGGACCCGTCGTAGCCGGGCTGGGCTTCCTCGCGTGGGCCGATCAGCAGCACCTCTGGATCCTGCCGTCCGGGCAGGCCGAGCCGACGGTGCTCCTCGAGACGCCGGACGACTCAGCCCAAGTCCAGGTACTCGCCAATGGGGCCTTCGTGTTCTGGCGATCTGTCGGCCACGAGTACGACTGGACCACCAACAGGGTGGCGAGCGTGATCTGCCCGTGACGGCGGGCAAGTGACCACCCGCTCGCCGTAGCTGACCCTCGTGCGCTCGCGCGAGGGCGCTTCATTGCACCGATGTCGCCTCCAACTGCCGCGGGACCCCGCACGCCCAGGGCCGCGATCGTGTTCGTCGAGTGACGGCCCATGGGCGGCTGCACGTGCCGGAACCGGAGGCGTACAAGCTTGGGTGTCCTCGACAGTCTGTAGATCGGCCGCCGGCATGCTCACTGACGCCCTCTCAACGGCGCTGCATGACCATCGGAAACGTCTCGGGATCGGCTCGACGCCCTGCAACTGGTCCCGACCCTGACGTGACTCCACGCCGTCCGGCAGGCGTGATCCCACGCCTTGCATCGGCGCCGACCGGCCTGACAGTGGTGGTGCGTCCCTGACCACCTATACCGCAGTCGAGGTCGCGCCGCCATGCATGGATATCAGGGACGTCGATCCCGCTGGGTGATCGGATTCGCGGTGCTGGGCCTCCTCGCGCTGCCGATGTCGGTCTCGGCCGCGCCGGCCGCGAATGGGGTGCCGGCCGTCTACCTCGGTGGCCAGCGGATCGAGGGCCGCGCGGCAGCCAACCTCTTCTGTCACGACCGGGACTACCCCGTCATTCGCTGCTTCCGAACGGCAGCCGACCGGGCCACCAAGGAGGGCGGGCTCGCCGGGGCGCCGGATGGCGCGGTCGCCGGCAGCGTTGGTCAGCCCAACCTCCTGAGCCCGTACGTCCGCTGGTACCGCGATGCCAACTTCAGCGGTCCGAGCTTCGAAGCCTATGTCTACGAGCCGGACCTGGCCGCGATCGGCTGGGACAACCAGATCAGCTCCTTCATGCCCCTCAACGGCGGCCATCCTCTGTGGTGGACGGGGCCGAACCGGACCGGCAACAGGTGGGACTGGGGCACCGCTTCGGCGGCCACCCTCGGCGCTGCCAACGACCAGTTCTCGAGCACGGACAAGGGCTGATCGGGGGGGAGGTGAACCACCGCTGAGGAGGTGCCGCAAGCCTGATCTTCCGACAATGATGTCCCAGTCAGATTCACCGGTCCTGAAGTGCGTACATGCGTTCGGAGCCGTGCGCGGAGGATTGTTCGCCGGTCGATGTTCTGCCGAACGGGCGACGATCGCCACTTTGTCAATCCGGAAGGGAGTCCCCCAGCAGGTCGACGAAGGCTCCTTCTGGTTGTTGTTACGAACAAGGAGTCAACAATGTACAGAACGATAGCTGCGTGGCTTCTCGTCGTCACAACCGTCGGTTCGGCGGTGACTTCACTAACGCCTTTGCGGGTGCAGGCGGGTGCACCCGACGCGCTCAGCAGCCCCGACGTGAGCCATTCAAAGACAACCGATTGCACAACCTTGACGGCTGCCGGACAACAGGATCTCGTCTGTCGCGACCTGCTGTTTCGACTCACGTTCGGCTACAACACCGACCTCGCGGTGATCAAGGCCCTGCGAGCTGATCCGGCGTCCGCGCCTTCGATCAAGACATATGGCATCGCATTGACACCCGACGAGGCCGCCGACTTCGGAGCGCGCCAGGCAGAGCAGGACATGATCGCGAACCTGCGCGAACGAGCTGCCGGCCTTGCCGGGTTCGCAGGTCTCTACGTCGACCAGGCCCATGGGGGCCAGGTCGTGCTGCTCGTGACGCCATCCGACACCGATGCGGCGGCGACGCTGTTGGCACAGGCGCAAACGCGCCTCTCAGGCCGAGTCGTCACGGCAACGCGAACGTACACAGAGCTCGAAGGCACGGCTGCCGCAATCGAAGGCCGCCGGCTTGTCATCGAGGCGGGCGGGTCCACCATCACCTATCTCGGCATCGGCGAGGTCGAGAACCAGGTCGTCGTGGGCATCGACCCTTACTCTGAGGTCGTGGCAGCGGCTCTATGGAAGGCATTCGGAGACTCCGTCCAGACCATCGCGCGTGTGGCGCCCGAGCCTGCGACGTGCAGTCGAGACAATTGCGCCAATCCGCTGAAGGGCGGGCTGACGATCTACGACAGCGCGGGCGCGATGTGCACGTCGAACTTCGTCTACAGAGACGCGTCCAGCAACCCCTTTCTCGTGACCGCTGGCCACTGCGCATCTGGGTCGTTCCGCCACAACGGCGTCTCCATCGGGTCGACGGCGTCAGGATCCCGTCAGTGGTACGACTACTCGCCGGCGGACGCCCAGGCCATCACGATCGCCAGCGCGCAGAAGAGCAATTACGTCATGACAGATACTGGAGTACCTCCGACGCTCGATTTCGTGACCGGCCGCCGAACCAGTGACTACGTGGGAATGACGGTGTGCACACAGAGTTGGCGGGTCGGCCGCAGCTGCGGAATGATCTCCGGCATCGAGATCACGGTCTGCTACGGCGACCCGTGCTCGATCCACATCACCCATATGCGCCAGGCGACGTTCGAAGCGTACGCTGGCGATAGTGGAGGGCCTGTGTTCGACTATTGGGCGCTGGGGCTGGAAGCGACTGGAATCATGTCCGGCGCCACCTCTGACGCGCACATCAACTACTACAGTCCGATCTGGTACGTCACCGGCGGGCGGACGCCATGTCTCAACAGCTCATGCTCGAGCTAGACGCCCGCCTGCCGGGCGCGGCGCCTCTTGCAACGGCCGCGTCGACGACGACCGGCCAGGCCTGTCGTGTCCCGTCTCTCGTCCTGCTCGTTGCGTCCATATTGGCCTCTGCAACTGCTTGCGTTGACCGGGGACCGAGCCCATCGCCCTCCCCCTCCGGATGGCCGACTAGGACGCCCTTCCCACTGCCATCCGGTGCGGTCGATGTCCCCATCCCTACTGCTTCGCCCGCGACATCCGAGCCCGCGGTCTGGGCCTGCGCAGCGTCCATCCTCGCGCCCGTGACCGTGGAATGGAACGCCGCGAGTCACGTCCTCAGTTTCGGTGGCCGCAGCCTTATTTGGCCACGGGGCTTCTCAGCACGGGAGTACAACGGCCGCCTCGAGATCGTGGAGCCGGACGGCAGCGTGATCGGCCGAGCTGGCGACCTGCTCAGCGAACTCGGCGGCGACGATGGCGGGATTTGCTCGGTGAATCTCAAGGTCTACGGGCCCGCCCAGTAGGTGCCGTTGCCGCGATCCGCCCTGTTCGAGCGCGCCAACAGATGGCACCGGCCCGTGTGGAGCGTAGCGAGTCGGGTTTCGGGCCCGCCTCGAGTTGAGCACGATCCGGTGTCGCGCTCATCGTCAGCCTGGCGTCGTGTATGGCGTTAGGGAGCGCGTTACGGAGCGCGTTGAGGAGCGCGACAGTGTCGTGACCCTCAACACTCACTCGGCCCACTCGCCTCTCCCGACGTTCAGGGCGCCGAGCCGGGCCGCCCTCCCGAACAACCCTCGCGGGGGGACCGCACCGGGGGAGGTCCGTGTTCAGTAGTGCGGGCAGTACCTCAAGAGCGACGTCCCGGGCCCGCGTCCTCGGCCGAGATCCGGGGGTCTACTGGCATCCGCGCGCTTGAGTCCTGTCAGCCCTACGACCGTCCCCCGCGGCCAGTCATCTTGATCGTCGCCGAGCTGCCAGAACGCCGTGTTCGGCTCGCGAAAATTATGCGCTGAAGGCCAGTTTCACGCTCTCGGCCGCAGCGCCTAACTTGGCCAGAATCAGCCAGTTCGTGCGGGGATTCTGAGTTCAGAGCACAGCGCTCGACAAAGGGAGACTTGGAAGGCTGCCGCTCTGCCAGCTGAGCTACTCCCGCCCGCGGTTTCTCGAGGCGCCGAGAGAGCGTAGCACGGGTGTGAGCACGGCCGCCGGCGAGTGCGGCCGCCGGCGAGAGACGGCGTGTTTCTGCGCGGCTCCGGCGGCGCCGCAGAGGCGAGCGCGCGACGCGCGACGCTCGCTCGGGAGCAACTCCGGCCCCGACGCGCGATCATCTCGCGATGATTGCGCCTCGGCTGACCGGCACCCACCTGAGCCTCCGGATCGTGGAGGAGGCCGACCGTCCGCGACTCCTGTCGATCCTCCGCGAGCCGAGCGTCACCCGGTGGTGGGGATCGCGGACGGCGGAGGAGGCTGTCGACGACCTGTTCGAGCCATACCAGACCACCTTCGTGATCGAGGTGGATGGCGAGGTGGTTGGGAGCATCCAGGTCGCCGAGGAAGACGAGCCCGACTACCGCCATGCCGGGATCGACCTGTTCGTCGATACCGGACACCAGGGCAGGGGGATCGGGCCCGAGGCGATCTGGCTCGTCGCGCGGTACCTGTTCGAGGCCCGCGGGCATCATCGCCTCACCATCGACCCGGCGGCCGCGAACGCGCGCGCAATCCGGGCCTACGAACGCGTCGGGTTCCGGCCGGTCGGGGTCATGCGGGATTACGAGCGCGGCCGCGACGGCACGTGGCACGACGGGCTGCTGATGGACCTCCTCACCGGCGAGCTTCAGGAGCCGCAACCCGCCGGCGAACGTCGAGGATCCGTTCGGAGAGACTAGCGCTGCGCCATCCTGAGCAGGCCGAAGACCGCGCCCTGCGGGTCGCCGACGATCGCGAACCTGCCGCCCGGGAAGTCGCGGGGAGGCAGCATCTCGCGCGCCCCGGCGCCGAGCGCCTTCTGGTACGTCGCCGTCGACGTCCTCCACGCCGAAGTACACCATCCAGTAGCTGGGCACCTCGGCGGGGACCATCGGGCTCATCTCCATGCCACCCGCGAGGCTGACGCCGGCGAGCTGGAACTCCGTGTAGTCCCCCATGCCCTCGCCCATCGGCTGTGTCTTCTGGGTCCAGCCGAACACGTGGTTGTAGAACGGGATGACCTTCTCGATGCCGCGGGAGTTCAGCTCGGCCCAGCCGAACGTGTTCGGCGCGCCGCTGACGAACCCGGACATGGTCGTGGGCTGCCAGGCCGAGATGAAGGCGCCCGCGGGATCCTGGAAGACGGCCATGCGGCCCTGGTCCCCGACGTCGAACGGCGGCGCGACGACGGTGCCACCCGCGGCCCGCACCTCCGTGGCCAGGCTCTCGGCGTCCGGGGTGCCGATGTAGAGCATCCAGGCGGTCGGCGCCCCGGGCGACTGGGTTGGCCCGATGCCGGCGACGTCCTTGTCGCCGATCTTCGCCATCGCGTACCCGCCGTATTGCGGGTCCGGCGAGACCGCGATGTCCCAGCCGAAGAGCTTCGCGTAGAACTCGCGCGATCCCGCCGGATCAGCGCTCGAGAGGTCGACCCAGGTCGGCTTGTTCACGATCGTCGTCGCCGCGTTTGCCATGACGCCCCCTTCGGACTGCGCTGGACGCTCCCGCCGTCGCGAGAGGATTTCGGCGCATGGTAGCAGCGACTCCTGCGAGCGGCTCCCGCCGTGCGGCCGGTTCCGACCGGGACCGGTTCGGCGACGACCCGGCTACGGCGCGGTCGTGTGATCGTTGCCCGCACAGGTGGCCGGCGACCAGAGCCCGCTCAGCGCCGCGCGCCGTTGCACCGATTCTGCGCGCTCCCGTGCCGGCTCGGCTGGCACGGCGCGGAGGAGTTGCACGTCACCGCCCGGAGGCGCGCTCCGCACCCGGAGTGGCGCTGCCACGGGGGACGTCGCGCTGCCATCGCAGGCGTCGCGCTACCATCGGAGCATGTGCCGAAGCATTCGCCCGCTCCGCGTCGCGGAGCCGCCCACGACCGATGGCGACGTTCGCGCCGCCGCGCTCCAGTACGTCCGCAAGGTGAGCGGCGCGCGGACGCCCCCGCGTCGAAACCCCGAGGCCTTCGAGGCCGCGATCGCCGAGGTGGCCGCGGCGACGGCGCGGCTCCTGGCGGCGCTGGGCACCCCGGCCGTCGCCGGCGAGGCGACCCCGCCCGCCCTCTGGCCGCGATCGGGTCGCCGGCGCGAGGAGTGGCGGGACCGCGGACGGCCGTCCGGTCCGGAACCCACCGCGTGACCGACGACGCGACCCGGACGCAGTGGGCCGCGGTCGCCGAGCAGTACGGCGCGGGCTGGAAGCAGGCGAACGCGCCCGACCTGGGCTGGCTCGTCGCCGCGCTCGACCCGGCACGGACGGACCGCGCTCTCGACGTCGGGACGGGCGGCGGCCATGCCGCGCTCGCGCTCGCCCCGTCGGTCGCAGCGGTCGTCGGGATCGATCCGACGCCCGAGATGCTGGCCGTCGCGACTCGCCTCGCCGCGGAGCGTGGCATCCCGAACGTCACGTTCACGCTGGCGGGCGCGGACGCGCTCCCCTTCCCCGACGCGACCTTCGACTGTGCGATCAGCCGGTTCTCGATCCACCATTGGCCGCGGCCCGGGGCTGCATTCCGCGAGATCGGCCGGGTGGTCCGGCCGGGTGGGCGGCTCGCGCTCGTCGACCTGCTGGCACCGGAGGACGGGCCGCTCGACACGTTCATCAACACCGTCGAGCTGTTGCGCGACCCCTCGCACGCCCGGACGCTCCGGGCCTCGGAATGGCTGGCGCTCCTGGAGGCGGCCGGCTTCGCTGCCGAGGTCGAGCGCAGGTGGGAGCTGGAGCACGACGTGGAGTCGTGGCTTGCCACCGACGGCGCCCGCGCCCTGGCGCGCGGAGGCGGTCCGGGCGATGCTCCGCGACGCGAGCCCCGCGGCGCGGGAGGCACTTCGGGATCGCGCCGGACGCGGACTCGCTCCGCGTCGAGTGCGGGCTGATCGTCGCCTCGCGCGCCTGACCCCGGCGCAGCCACGGCCGCCGGCACATCCACGGCCCGCGGCACGGAGACTGCCGGCGGCACGACCCGCGCGGACGCCGGGCCAGCCTGCCGGCCTTCCCTACCCCGGCGCTGCCCGTCGCAGCGCGATCGCGCGCTGGAAGAGGGCCGCGTACAGCGGCGCCGACGACGACTCCCAGGCCCAGTCGACCGCCATCCCGCGGGCGACGAGCGCGCTCCACGGTCCCCGGTCGGCCGCCGTGAAGACCCGGAGCGCCCGGTCCACCGCGGCGATCAGCGCCTCTGGCGTGGCCTGGTCGAAGAGGAACCCGGTGCCGGCCGCCGGATCGATGCCGAGGTCGACGATCGTGTCGGCAAGGCCGCCGGTGCGATGGGCGATCGGCGGCGTGCCGTAGCGCATCGCGATCATCTGGCCCTGCCCGCAGGGCTCGAATCGCGACGGCATCAGGAACAGGTCCGCGCCCGCGTAGATCCGTCGCGAGAGCTCACGGTCGAAGCGCTCGACGATGGCGATCCGGCCGGGCGATCGGATCGCCTCGCCACGAAGCCCGTCGAGCAGCGTCGCGTCGCCGCTGCCGAGCACCACCAGCCGCGCACCGCGCGCCACGAGCCGCCGCGCCGCACCGGCCACCAGGTCGAAGCCCTTCTGCGGGTCCAGGCGGCCGATGACGCCGAGGACGGCCGACGGGTCGGCAGGATCGAGGCCGACGCGGGCGAGCAGGTCCGCCCGGCAGGCCGCCTTTCCGGCCAGGCTCGCCGCGTCGTACGGCGTCGCGAGCGCCGCATCCGTGGCCGGGTCCCAGACCTCCTGGTCGAGGCCGTTGAGGATCCCGGTGAACCGGTCGCCGCGCGCCACGAGATCGCCGTCGAGGCCCATCCCGAAGGCCGGGAGGAGGACCTCGCGGGCATAGGTCGGGCTCACCGTGTTGACGGTCTCGGCCCGCCGGATCCCCTCGCCCAGGAGGTCGATCCCCCACGCGTCGCCGACCGTCGCGCCCGCCGCCCCCAGGCCGAGCTGGTCGACCCGATCGCGGGGCGTCCACCCGTGATAGGCGAGGTTGTGGATCGTCAGCGAGACCGCCGCACGACCGACGACCGGGTCGTCGGCGTACTGCACGTCGCGCAGGAGCGCGACCGGGCAGGCATGCCAGTCATGGATCGCGATGACGTCCACCGGGCGTCGCTCGGCGCGCCGCGTCTCGAGGGCGGCGCGTCCCAGGAGGGCGAAGCGCCGGGCGTTGTCCGGGAAGTCGCCCGAGGCGTCGCCGTAGAAACCGGCCCGATCGTAGGCGGCCGGGTGGTCGACCAGCCGCAGGCGATACCCGTTCGCGTCGAAGGAGCGGATCGTCACGTCGCTCGTGCCGCCGGGCGCCAGTGGATCGGGCACCCGGACCTCCAGGTCGTCGACCGCGGCCGACGGCGGCACCTGCGACGCTTCGATAGCGCGGCAGGAAGACCTCGACCGGGCCGTCGACGGCGCCCGGGATCCGTCCCAGCGCCCGCGCAAGGGCGTCCACGACGTCGCCGAGGCCGCCGGTCTTGGCCCACGGCTCGCATTCGGCGGCGACGAAGATCACGCGCATGGTGGGCGATGGTAGCCCGGCAGACGCGCGCGCGCCACTAAACCGGTTCACGACCCTGCGGCCCCTCCGGTATCATCGCGGCCCATATGGTCCCGCTCGTCCGCGTCCCCACCCAGCCCGGCCCCCCGTTCCGGGTCCCTCCCCAGTTCGACGGCCTGCGCACGCTCGCCTACAACCTGTGGTGGATGTGGCATCCCCGTGCCGCGATGCTCTTCAGCCGGCTGGAGCCGAACGCGTGGTCGCGCTACCGGAACCCGGTGGCCCTCCTCCAGACCGCGATCAACTGGAGAGCCGCTCGTCGAGGATCCGGTCTTCATCACCGAGTACCACGACGTGATGGCGGCGTTCGAGCACTACCTGGCGAACGGGGCGGATCACTGGTTCAACCGCCGCCATGCGGGCCAGCTGACGGGGCCGATCGCCTACTTCTGCGCCGAGTACGGCTTCCACGAGTCGCTGGGCATCTACTCCGGCGGGCTCGGCGTCCTCGCCGGCGACCACATGAAGTCGGCCAGCGACATGGCGCTGCCGCTGGTGGGCGTGGGGCTCCTCTACCGCAAGGGCTACTTCCGCCAGACGATCGACGCGGACGGCCACCAGGAGCACGAGTACCCCGACTTCGACCTGGGGCGCCTCCCCTTCCTGCGGGTGCTCGACCCGATGGGCGACCCGCTGTCGGTCCCGGTCGAGCTGCCCGGCCGGGTGGTCTCCGCCGCTGTCTGGCTGCTCCAGGTGGGCCGCGTCCCGGTCCTCCTGCTCGACACGGACCACTCGGGCAACGACGATGCGGATCGCCCGATCACCCACATCCTGTACGTCCGCGGGCGCGAGATGCGGCTGCACCAGGAGCTGGTCCTGGGCGTTGGCGGCGTCCGCGCGCTTCGGTCGCTCGGCCTGGCGCCGGGCGTCTGGCACCTGAACGAGGGCCACTCCGCGTTCCTGCTCGTGGAGCGGGTCCGCGAGCTCGTCGCGGCCGGGATGCCGCTCGCGGACGCCTGGGCCGCCGTGCGCCGGTCGAGCGTCTTCACGATCCACACGCCGGTCTCGGCCGGCAACGAGCGCTTCGACGCGGGCCTGGTCCGGCGTCTCGCCGGGCCCGTTCTGCGAGGGGGACGGCGCGCCGGGCGGCGGCGTGCCGCTCGACGAGATCCTCCGCCTCGGCCTCGGCGTGGACGGCGACGCCGGGCAGTTCGACATGACCGCCTTCAGCCTCCGCCTCTCGAACGGGGCGAACGCCGTCTCCCGGCTCCACGCGGAGACCGCCAACGACACGTGGGAGCCGATCCTGGGCACGCGGGCGATCCTGGGGATCACGAACGGCATCCACACGCCGACCTGGGTGGGTCGCGCAACGCGCGAGCTGTTCGAGCGCCACCTCGACGCCGACCTGGACGACCTGGACGGCCAGACCGACGCGGCGCACTTCTGGGAGCGCGTCGGGCGCGTCCCCGACCGCGACCTCTGGGATGCGCACCAGTACCAGAAGCTGGAGCTGGCCGTCTTCGGCCGGCAGCGGCTCCGATCGCAGCTTGCACGGCACGGCGAGTCCCCGGCGACGCTCCTCGAGCTCGACAGCGCGCTGGACCCGGCCATCCTCACGATCGGGTTCGCCCGCCGGTTCGCCACCTACAAGCGGGCACAGCTCCTGTTCACCGACATGGAGCGCCTCCGCCGCCTGGTCTGGAGCGCGGACCGACCGGTCCAGTTCGTGTTCGCCGGGAAGGCACACCCGGCAGACCGGCCGGGGCAGCAGGTCATCCAGGCGATCTTCGAGCGGAGCCGCTCCGCGGAGCTGCGCGGGCGCGTCTTCGTCCTCGAGGACTACAGCATGCGGGTCGCGAAGCTCCTCGTGCGCGGCGTCGACGTCTGGCTGAACAACCCGCGCCGCCCGCTGGAAGCGTCGGGGACCTCGGGCATGAAGGCCGCCGCGAACGGCATCGTCAACCTGTCCGTGCTCGACGGGTGGTGGGACGAGGGCTGGACCGGCGACAACGGCTGGGCAATCGGCGGCCGCGTCACGAACCCCGACGAGGGTGCCCAGGACTGGGCCGACGCGCTGGACCTCTACCGCATCCTCGAGGACGAGGTCGTGCCCCGCTACTACGAACGGACCGCTGCGGGGCTCCCGCGCGAGTGGCTGGCGCTCATGAAGCGGTCCATGGCCACCACCATCTGGCGGTTCTCCACGACGCGCATGCTGCACGAGTACGCGGAGCAGCTCTACCTGCCGGCCGCCGGGGTCGACCTCTCCGGGCCGACGGCGAGCAGGCGGCAGCTGGTCACCGAGGCGGGCTGAGCTGCCCGCCGATCGTCGGAGGTTCGGGCCGACAGGCACAGGAGGACTCGTGGCGCCGCGGATCTCGCTGGCACTCGCGCTGCACAACCACCAGCCGGTGGGCAACTTCGGATGGGTCTTCGGCGACGTCTACGATGCCGCCTACCGGCCCATGCTCGACGCGCTGGACCGCCACCCGGGCGTCCGCCTGGCCCTCCACTACACCGGCCCCCTGCTCGACTGGTTCAGCGACGAGCGCCCGGAGTTCATCGAGCGCCTCGCCGGGATCGTCGCCCGCGGACAGGTGGAGCTCCTCGGGGGCGGCTACTACGAACCCGTCCTGGCCTCGCTCCCGGAGCGCGACCGCGTCGGGCAGCTGCACAAGATGGCGGACGAGATCCAGCGGATCACCGGACGCCGGCCACGCGGCGCGTGGCTCGCCGAACGCGTCTGGGAGCCGGACCTGCCGACCGCCCTGGTCGAGGGCGGCTATGGCTGGACCATCCTGGACGACAACCACTTCCGGGCCGCCGCGATCCCGGAGGAGAAGCTCTGGGGCCCCTACACGACCGACGACCAGGGCAGCATCCTGACCGTCTTCGGGACGGAGAAGGGGCTCCGGTACCGGATCCCGTTCGGGGACGTCGACGACGTCATCGGCTACCTCCGCGAGCATGCCACCGAGGCGGGCGACCGGGTCGGGATGATGGGCGACGACGGCGAGAAGTTCGGGTCGTGGCCCACGACATGGGATCACTGCTGGGGCACCAATCGCTGGGTCGACCGGTTCTTCGAGGCGCTCGAGGCGAACGCGGGCTGGCTCACCACCACGACCCCGTCCGATTGGCTGGACCGGAACCTGCCCATCGGCCGCGTGTACATCCCCACGGCCTCGTACGCGGAGATGGGCGAGTGGTCGCTGCCGCCCGGCGAGAGCCGCGTCTTCACCTCCCTCCTGCACGCGGCCGAGGCGGCCGGACGGCCCGAGGCCCGGTACCTGCGGGGCGGGTTCTGGCGCAACTTCCAGATCAAGTACCGCGAGGTCAACGACCTCCACAAGCAGATGCTGCGCACGTCCGCGAAGGTCGACGAGATGCCGCCCGGCCCGGCCCGCTCCGCGGCCCTGGACCACCTCTTCCAGGGCCAGTCGAACAACTGCTACTGGCATGGCCTGTTCGGCGGGATCTACATCAGCCACATGCGCCTCGCCACGTACGAGCACCTGATCGCGGCGGAGGACGCCGCCGACCGCGCGGCTCGCACCGCGGGCGCGACGCCCGGCCCGGATGGCGTCGTGGCGGCCGACGTCGACCTCGACGGGATCGACGAGCTGGTCCTGTCGACCCCGGGTCAGGTCGTGGTCGTGAAACCATCGGAAGGGGCCGGGATCGGGAGCTGGGACGTGCGCGCCGTGCGCCACGCGCTCGGCGCGGTGCTCCGCCGGCGGCCGGAGGCATCCCACGAGACGCTCGTCCAGCACGAACGGGCGCTCGCCGCGCAGGAGGGCGGGACCGGCGCCGGTGCGGGCGTCGGCTCGATCCACGACCGCGTCGCCACCAAGGAATCCGGGCTCGCTGGTCTGCTCAGCTACGACCGCTACGAGCGCCGCTCCGGCCTGGTCCACGTGCTCCCGGCGGGGACCACGCCCGAGGCGTTCGCGCGGGCGGAGGTCGACGAGCTCGCCGACGTCGTCGACGAGCCCTACCGGGTGCTGGAGACACGGGCCACGAGCGGCGGCGGCCACGTCCGCCTGGAGCGCCACGGATCGGCCCTGATGGCGGCCGGCCCGGTGCCCATCCGCGTCGAGAAGCGCATCGAGGTCGGGGGCGACCGCCGCGGCCCGACGCTCACCCTGGACGTGACGCTCGAGAACCTTGGCATCGCGCCGGTACGCGGCCTCCTCGCGGTCGAGTGGGTCGCCACGATGCTCGGCGGCGGGTCGAACCCGGCCGCCTACTACGTCCTCGACGGCGAGCGCATCGCCCACGACCGCGCGGACCGCCGCGCCGGCGCTCGCGACGCTCCATTCGGGCAACGACTACGTGGGCCTCGACGTCGCGACCACCGCCACGCCCCCGACGGATGCCTGGATCTCGCCGATCGAGACCGTCTCGAACTCGGAGGCCGGCTTCGAGCGCGTCTACCAGGGTTCGGCGCTGGTCCTCACGTGGCCGCTCGACCTGGCGCCCGGCGCGCGCATGTCCGTCCGCGTGGAGCACGTCGTCTCCACCAGCCGCGACCGAGCCGAGGAGGAAGGGCTCTAGGCGCTGCGCGCCCGCCGGCCCCACGTCCCATGACACGAGGTCGCCTCGCGATCCACGGGCACTTCTACCAGCCGGAGCGGCGCGACCCCTTCACGGGCCGGCTCCCGGACGACCCGGCCGCGGCGCCGTTCGCGAACTGGACGGCTCGCGTCACGGCGGAGTGCTACCGGCCCAACGCCGAGCGCGGGAACCTGGACCGGATCAGCTTCGACGTGGGGCCCACGCTGACATCCTGGCTGGCGGCCGAGGAGCCCGCGACGCTCGCCCGCATCGTCGCGGCGGACCACGCCCAGAACGCCGTGGCGCAGGGCTTCCACCACGCGATCCTCCCGCTCGCGTCGGCGCGGGATCGCGCCACGGAGATCCGCTGGGGGCTGCGCGACTTCGCGCTCCGTTTCGGCCGCCCGGCGCGCGTCATGTGGCTGCCCGAGACCGCCGTCGACCTGCCCGACGCTGCGGGAGATGGCCCGCCAGGGCGTCCACGCCACGATCCTCGCGCCGTGGCAGGCGTCGACGCCCGGCCTGGAAACGCGGCGCCCGCACCGCGTCGAGCTCGGTGGCGGCCTCGAGATGCTCGTCGCGTTCTACGACGGGCCGCTGTCCGGGGCGGTCTCGTTCCAGCCCGAGGTCACCGCCGACGCCGATCGGTTCGCCCGGGACCACGTCCTGCCGGCCCTCGCGGCGCCCCTCCACCGCGATGGGTCCCACCGGCGCGAGCCCGGTGCACCGCTCGTCCTGGTCGCCACCGACGGCGAGCTCTACGGCCATCATCAGCGCTGGCGCGACCTGTTCCTCGCCCGTCTCACGAACCCGGAGGAGGATCGCGGCTTCGACGTCGTGTCGCTCGGCGCGGCCCTCGCCGCCGAGGACCCGGCGACCCTCCCGCTGGCGCGGATCGCCGATCGGACGTCCTGGAGCTGCCACCACGGGGTGCTGCGCTGGTCGGGCGAGTGCCCCTGCGCCACGGACGGTCGGTGGAAGGGGCCGCTCCGGGCGGCGCTGGATCGCCTGGCCGCGGGCGTGGACGCGCTCACCGAGCTGCTGGCCGGGGAGCTCCGCGGCCGCGGAGAGGTCCCCCGCGAGCGGGTCCCGCTGGATCCGTGGGAGGCCCGGGACGCCTACGTGGACGTCGTGACCGGCGCCGTGGCGCCTGCGGAGTTCGCGGCTGCGCGGCTCGCGCCGAGGTCCGCCGACGACGCCGGCCCACGGCTCCTCGACCTGATGGAGGCGCAGCGCTGGCGGCTCGCGATGTTCGCCTCGGATGGCTGGTACTGGGACGACCCGGCCCGTCCGGAGACGAAGCACGTCCTGCGCTGCGCGGCCCGGGCGGCGCGGATGCTGGACCGGCTGGCCGGCTCGCATCTCGAGCGCCGGCTCGAGGAGGACCTCGCGCTGTTCGTCTCCCCGTCACGCGGGATCGACGGCCACGGCCTCTACCGGGAGGCCCTCGCCGACGTCGGCCGGCCCGGCTGACCGGCATGAATCGATGAACCGCCGGCCGGGGGCCGACGGTTCATCGTGCTCGGTCTGGCGAGGAGTGGGGAGGGAGGGGAGCCTCGCCGAGCGGGAACGCGCGAAGGTCAGTGAGCGCCGTGGAGCGGCGCGTGGGAGTCCTCGATATCGAAGCGGGAGTCGACGCCGACCTCGACCGCAGTGGCGTCGAGCACCGCGAGACCGACCAGGACGGCAAGGATGAGAAGCAGGAACTCCATCGGATTCGTGGCCTCGTACCCGCGGCCCCGTGGCCGCGAATTGATATAGTCAACTAAGACATGTGCAGCATAGTTGGACTATCGGGCTATGTCAATGGGTGAGACGTCCCGGAGTGTCCATCGCCCGCGGTGGCGCGACGATCCGTCGGTCGGCCGCGATGCGCGGCACCCGGCGGCCGCGGCGGCCCCCGGGACCGTGACGGGCATGGCGTCGGCCGCGGCAGGCGGCGCCCTCGACATCTCCCGCGACTCCGACGTTCCGATCTCCACCCAGCTCTACTGGCAGCTTGCCTACCAGATCGACACCGACCGGCTCCATCCCGGATCCCGCCTGCCCACCGTGCGCGAGCTCGGCGCGATCCTCCACGTGAACCCGAACACGGTCCGCGCCGTCTACAAGCGGCTCGCAGAGGCCGGCTATGTTGTCTCGCGCCAGGGGGCCGGCACCCGGGTGACGGCCCGGGCTTCCCAGCGCCGAACCTCGGGCGCCCTCGAGGGCCTCGTCGCCGAGCTGCTCCGCTCGGCCGCGCGGTCGGGCTACTCCGCGGACGAGGTCGCATCGGCCGTCTACGCGGTGGCGGCCGCGCGGAAACGGCCCGGTCCTCGCGTCCAGATCCTGTTCGTGGAATGCACGGCCGCCGACGCGCAGCGGGCGGCCGAGCGGATCGCCGACACGTTCGAGGGTCTCGCGGATGCGGACGGTGTCCTGATCGACCGGGTCGACGAGCGGCTTGGACGCTTCCATTACGACCTGGTGGCCACGTCGACGTTCCACGCGGACGAGGCGATTGCCCTCGTGGACGGACGCGCCCCGGTCATCGCGATGCTGGCCGCGCCGTCGTACGCGGAGCTCCTCGACGAGGTCCGCGCGCTCCCCCGGGGAAGCACGGTCGGGCTGGTTTGTGCGACCGAGCGGAGCACCCAGAACATCGCGCAGTGGCTCCACGAGTCGGGCACCGAGGGCGTCGAGCTGCTGACCGCGCTC
This sequence comes from uncultured Chloroflexia bacterium, assembly GCA_963734535.1. Taxonomy (GTDB): domain Bacteria; phylum Chloroflexota; class Limnocylindria; order Limnocylindrales; family CSP1-4; genus CTSoil-043. The sequence goes on from CAVTHS010000008.1 coordinate 472,351, forward strand.
CAGGGTGACGAGACCGCGCTGGACCGGGCCGACAGGACCGCCGACCTCCTGCTCCTGACCCGCGAGGCGCTCGAGATCGGCCTGGCGGCCCGGTTCGGGCGCCACGACCGGATCCGCGAGTGGACCTACGACCTGGATGCGGCGGGCCTGGAGCTGCTCCGGCGCGCGGTCGAGCGCATCCGAGCGGCCCGCGGCCCGGAGGTCGCGACAGCGTCGCGCGCCTGAGTGGCGACGGTCCCTCTCAGCCCAGCAGGATCCGGCGGAGGGCAGGGATCGGCGGCGTTCCGTGCGCCAGGACCGCAGCGAGATGCTCCCGGTACGTGAAGCCTGGCGTCGACGCATAGCCGCCGACGACGCGCGGCGCGGGAACGGCGGCGGTTCCTCGGGGGTCGCCGGAGGCGGCGGCGAACCGGCGGCGCCGCTCGTTCTCGAGGTCCCACATCGCCACCGACCCCACGAAGTACTCGGAGAGCTGCGTCGACGAGAGCCGCGCGCGCTCGTACTTCGCGACCGCCGCGGCGCGCTCCTGGAAGCCGCCTTCGACCATGAGCCCGACGGCCTCCTCCTCGGTCATCCCGCGGGCGTGGACCCCGACGTCGATGAGCGCGTTCGTGATCGTCCGCAGGTAGAACTTCCAGTGCGTCAGGAGGAGGCCGGGATCGTCGGCGCCGTAGCCCAGGTCCATCATCACCTGTGTCACGTAGACGGCCCAGCCCTCTGCGAACACGCCCGAAGCGAATGCGGCACGGACCAGTGACGGCGACCGGTTCGCGTGGGCCAGCTGGAGGTAGTGGCCCGGCACCGCTTCGTGGATCGTGAGGAGCCGGAGCATCCGGTCGTTGTCCTCGCGCAGGGACGACTCCACTTGCTCCGGCGTCCAGTCGGCGGGCATCGGGGTCACGAAGAAGAAGCTGCCCAGGCCGCGGTCCAGCGGCCCCGGGGAGAGCAGCATCGCCCCCGCGAACGACCGCAGGAAGGGCGGCGTCCACTCGATCGCCAGCGGATCGGCGGGAAGGTCCACCACGTCGTGCTCGCGGCAGAAGGCCTCGATCCGGGCGAGCTCCGAGCGGCAGAAGTCGAGCAGTCGGTCCGGCGGCTGGTGCAGGACGGCGACGTGGTCGAGCATCGCCCGGACCACCCCGGCATCGTCGTCCGGGCCGGCCTCGGCACCCCGGACCGCGGACCACATCGCTCGTGCGATCCGGACCATCTCGGCGCGCACGACCTCGAACTCGCGCCTGGCGCGTTCCTCCAGCTCGTCCGGCGTCATCTCGATCCGCAGCGTGTGGCGGAGCTTCGCCGCGTAGAGGTCCGGGCCAAGCCGGCCCTCGCCGTCCGCCGCCGGCCCCACGACGTCCAGCAGGTGCCGCCTGAGGCGCTCGAGCGCGTCGCGGGCTGCCGGGATTCCCGATTCGAGGCGCGCCCGCACGCCCGACAGCTCGCCGTCCCGGTCGGCGACCGTGGCGGCGGCGAGCGCTGCATCGAGCAGGTCGGCCGTTCCCGGCAGGTCGCGCAGCGCGATCTCGAGATGGAGCCTCGATACGGGGCGGCCGGGCAGGCCCGTGAGCCGGGCGGACGCGGCGGCGAGGAGGTGCGGGATCCCCTCGATTCGGCCGGCGGCCGCGGCAAGCCGCACCCCCAGCGGGGCGTATTCGCGGGCCAGGAGCGTGTGCAACCCGGACCCGAGCAGGTAGACCGTCGAGAGCGGATCCCAGGCTTCCTCGCAGAGGACGGATTCCGAGAAACGCAGGGCCGCCAGCTCGCCGAGGACGATCTCCCGGTCGATCGATTGGTCCGGTCGAAGCTCCGCCTCCGGGAGCGCGGCGAACGCCTCCGACCAGCGGTCGATCAGCGCGATGCGGGCGGCCGTGCCCGACGGGGACAGGTCCGGCCACTCCCCGTCGTGGTCGTGATTGCCGAGGGCCGTGGCCAGGACCGGGTAGGCCCGGAACAGGTCCGCAAAGAACGGCGGGACGAGGTCGCGGTAGGTGGACACGCTTGCTCCGCTGGAGAGGGCCGCGGCTGCGGGACGTGAGTCTAGAACCGCGCCCAACCGCCTGCCGGGCGCAGGAGACTCCGGGCAGGCGAGCGATGTGCCCCGGTAGACTTCCCGGCGATGGTTGACGTCGCCGCCTGGACCCACAGCCCCGTGCTCGAGGGCGAGCGGGTCCGCCTGGAGCCGCTCCACGCGCGCCACGTCCCGGGCCTCCTCGAGGCGGCCGCCGACCCCGCGACGTGGACGTGGCTCTTCGGGCGGCTCGACGACGAGGCTGCCCTTCGGGCGTGGCTGGCCGACGCGTTTCGCGCACGGGACGCCGGCACGGAGATCCCGTTCGCGACCCTCGACGCGAAGACGGGCCGCGTGGTGGGGAGCACCCGGTACCTGGCGATCGTGCCGGCCCACCGGCGCATGGAGATCGGCTGGACGTGGCTCGCTCCGGCGACCTGGGGAACCGGGATCAACGTCGAGGCGAAGCTGCTCCTGCTGGCGCATGCCTTCGACGAGCTGGGTGCGATGCGGGTCGAGCTCAAGACCGACGCCCGGAACGAGCGATCACGGGCGGCCATCCTGGCCCTCGGCGCCCAGTTCGAGGGCGTCTTCCGCAAGCACATGCGGATGCCCGACGGCCGGATCCGCGACTCGGCCTGGTACGCGATCACGGACGACGACTGGCCCTCGGTGCGAACGCGGCTCGAGGCCCGGCTGGCGGCATCGAGATGACGGCTCACGACGCCGGGCGACTCGGGCGGGCCAGCCGGATCCACGACCACCTCCCGCCGGCCGAGCCGGTCCCCGATCCCCTGCTCCCCGGCGGCCTGGAGGTCACCACCGTCGACTACCACGCGGGGGGCGAGCCGTTCAGGATCGTGACGGGCGATGTCGGGGAGATCACGGGTGCCACGCTCCTCGGGAAGCGGCGCTGGGTCGCCGCGAACCTCGACCACGTGCGCAGGCTCCTGGTGAACGAGCCGCGGGGGCACGCCGACATGTATGGCTGCTTCGTGGTCGAGCCCGACGATGACGGCGCGGACCTGGGCGTCCTCTTCTTCCATAACGAGGGCTACTCCACCGCCTGCGGCCACGGCACGATCGCGCTCGTGACGTGGGCGCTCGAGAGCGGTCGCCTGCCGATGAGCGGTCCGGAGACGAGCGTCGTGGTGGACGTCCCGTCCGGCCGCCTGGCCTGTGTTGCGCGCTGCGACGTCGAGGCTCACCGGGTCCTCGGCGTGCGGTTCCGGAACGTGCCGTCGTTCGTGCTCGCGGAGGGCGTCACGGTGGCCACATCGGCCGGCTCCATCCGGGTCGACGTGGCCTACGGTGGGGCGTTCTACGGGAGCGTGGACGTCCGGTCGTCGATCGGCCTGTCCGTCGATCGAGCCAGCCTGCCCCGGCTCATCGCGCTCCAGCGCGAGCTGCGGCCCGCCCTCGACGCGGCGCTGGACGTGGTGCACCCGGACGAACCCGAGCTGCGCGGCATCTACGGCATCACCTGGTGGCAGGACGAGACGTCCGCCGCGGGCCACGAGGCGGCGCTGACCCAGCGCAACGTGACCGTCTTCGCGGATGGCGAGGTGGACCGCTCGCCGTGTGGCAGCGGGACATCGGCGCGGCTCGCGATCCTGCATGCGCAGGGCCGGCTGCGGACCGGCGAGGAGCTCCGCCACCTGAGCATCGTCGATTCGGTCTTCACCGGTCGTGTCGTCGGTGCGGCGCTGGTCGCCGGGCGGCCAGCGGTGGTCACCGAGGTGGAGGGGCGCGCCCACCCGACCGGGCGCCACACGTTCGTCCTCGACCCGGCAGACCCGATCGGGACCGGCTTTCTCCTCCGCTGAGCCGGACCGGCGATCGGCGCCGCTGACCCACGGCGCGGGATTCGGTGACTCTCGCGCCAGCCTCCGTGCTGGCCGTGAGCCTGGCGTGGGATGATCCCCGGACGACCGCCCGGCATCAGCCCGGCGTCGCGGCCATCGCAGGAGGGACCAGCGTGAAGGGGTTCGTCGCCAGCCTCATCGCCACGGGCATCGCCCTCTGGGTGACCGCGCGGTTCGTCACGGGAATCACGATCCCCTCGTCCGCCTTCCACAAGCTCCCCGGCGACCTGGTCACCTTCGCGCTCATCGCGATCGTGTTCGGCATCGCGAACGGGCTCGTCAAGCCCGTGGTGAAGATGCTCTCGTTTCCGATCACGCTCCTGACGCTGGGCCTGGCCGGGATCGTCATCAACGCGGTGCTCTTCCTGGCCGCCGCCTGGGTCACGAACCAGGTCGGCGGCGATGTCAAGGTGGGCGACTTCCCCCCGACCCTGCTGACGCAGGCCACCGTGGTGGCCGCGCTGATCGGCTCGATCGTCCTCGGCGTCGTCTCGGCAGTCGCCCGAATGGTCATCCCGGACTGACCGAGTGGATCTCCGCGCTCATGACGCGGCCGGCGACCGCCTGACGGCGCTCGCTCCGGCCCTTCGGGCGATCGCGCGGCGGTTCGGAACGCCGACCTACGTCACCGACATCGTCGCGCTCGAGGCGGCCGCCGGCGCGGTCGGCGCGGCCTTCCCGCCACCCTGGGAACGACGCTACTCTCTGAAGGCGAACGACCTCCCGGCCATCGTTGCCCGGCTTGCCGGGCTGGGGTTCGGCGCGAACGTCGTGTCGCGCGGGGAGTGGGCCCTCGCGACGAGGGCCGGCATCCCGAACGCCGACATCACGCTCGAGGGGATCGGCAAGACGGATGCGGACCTGGCCGCCGCGGCCCGGGCCGCCGCCGCGGGCGTGCCGCTCCACTGGATCGCCCTGGAGTCGGCGGACGAAGCGGCCGCGCTGGCCCGTGCCGTCCTGGCCGTCCGGGCGGGCCCGCTCGCGGGACACCAGCCGAGCCCGGACGCGGCCGACGGCCGCAGTCCAGGTGCGGCCGGCCTGGCGCTCCGCGTCGATGTGCTCCTGCGGCTCAACCCCGAGGTGGATCCGGAGACGCAGCGCGGCCTGGCCACCGGCGTATCTGCCTCGAAGTTCGGGATGACCGCTGACGAGGTCGCGGCCGCGATCGAGGCGGTCGGCGGCCCGGACGGGCCGCTTCGGTTCCGCGGCCTCCACCTCCACGTGGGGTCCCAGCTCGGCGCCGCGGACGCGTGGCGGGACGCGGTCCGGCGAGCGCTGGCGCTGCTGGCGCTCCTGCGCGGGGGGCTGCCAACGTTCGACACGCTCGACGTGGGCGGCGGATTCCCCGTCGCGCCGCTCGGCGTGCCGGTCCCCGGCCCGGGCCGCTTCGCGCGTGAGATGCCCGCGCTCCTCGCCGCCATCCCCGCCGACCGCCGACCCGATCGCCTGGCCGTCGAGCCGGGCCGCATGCTCGTGGCGCGCGCGGGCTGGATCGTGGCGCGCGTCCTCCACGTCCGGGAGCGCATCGGCCCCTCCGCGGAGCCGGCCCGGCTCGAGCGGTCGGGGCCGTTGAGCCTCGCGGTGGTGCCGCGCGACGCACGCACGGAGGATCGAGCGGAGCGGCTGGTGGTGATCGACGCCGGGATGACCGAGCTGCTGCGGCCTGCCCTCTATGGGGCCGAGCACGGGGTCGTGGCGCTCACGTCGCGAGGACGCGCCGTGCGTCCGGCGCCGGAGGCCGTCCACGTATCCGCGTCCGCTGGGTGGAGCGCGGCGGTGGCCGATCGACGAGCGATCCGCGCGGCCCGCGACTCGGCCGCCGGGCTCTCGCCGCGGCTGGACGAGGCCGGCGTCGCGACCGGCTGGCCACTTGTTCGCGTCGACGGCCCGATCTGCGAGTCGACCGACACGTTCGGCGAGCATCGCCTGCCACCCCTCCGGCGCGGCGACCTCGTGGCCATCCGCGACACGGGCGCGTACGGCGCCGCGATGCGCTCGGCATACAACGGCCGGCCGCGGCCCCCGGAGATCTTCGTCGAACCCGACGGGACGCTCACGCGCGCCCGAAGGCGTGGCGGCCTCGCAAGCCTCGGCTGACGGCGGGCGCCGTTCGGCAGGTGCGACGCATCTTCCACGCTAGGATGGCGAGGTGAGCGCCGGTGTCGATCCCCGCCATGTGCCCGCGTCGGAGCGCGACCGGTTTCGGGCGCGCCTCGCCTCGAGGCCGCTGGTCGCGGACGGCGCCACGGGGACGCTCCTCTTCTCGCGCGGGATTCCGCAGCGAGCCTGCCTCGACGAGCTGGTCCTCTCGCGGCCGGATCTCGTCGGCACCATCCACCGCGAGTACCTCGAGGCAGGCGCCGATCTCATCGAGACGGCCACGTTCGGCGCGAACCGGGTCCGTCTCGCGGGCTGGGGCCTGGGCGACCTCGCCGCGCGGATGAACAGGCGCGCGGCCCAGCTCGCGCGCGAAGCACGCGACGTCGCGGGGCGCGACTCCCTGGTCGCCGGGTCGATCGGGCCCCTCGGCCGTCCTGCGCACGGCGACCTGGGAGTCGGTGATGCGGGTGCCCGGGCCGCGTTCCGCGAGCAGCTCGACGGGCTCCTGGAGGGGGGCGTGGACCTGCTCATCCTCGAGACCTTCCACGACCTCGACCAGCTCCTCCTGGCGATCTCCGAGGTCCGCGCCGCGACCGGCCTCCCGATCGTCGCCTCGATGACGTTCGGCGAGGAGCTCGGTCTGGCGGATGGTCGAACCCCGGAGCAGGCCGCGGCGCTCCTTGCCCGATCCGACGTCGACGTGGTCGGCGTCAACTGCGGGGTGGGCCCCAGCGCCTCGCTCGACGCACTGGGCCGGATCGACCCGCGAAGCCACGACCTGCCGGGGTCGTTCATGCCGAACGCGGGCCTGCCCCAACGGATCGAGGGGCAGTTCGTCTACGCGGCGAACCCGGCCTGGTTCGGCGAGGTCGTGCCCCTCGCCGTCGCCGCCGGTGCGCGCATCGTGGGCGGTTGCTGCGGGACCACGCCGGCCCACGTCGCCGCCATGCGTGTGGCCGTCGACCGCCTGAGCGCCGTTGCGGGAGCCCCGGTCGAGGGCAGTGCCGAGCGGTCCGGGGAAGCCTCGGGCCCCGACGGCGTTGCTCCAACCTCGCACCCGGCACGCCGGCCGGCGCTGGTCGAGACGCCGCGCGCGACGCCACCTCCGGGAATCGAATCCGCCGCAGTCGATGCGCCCAGCCCGACGGCGCTCCTCCGGAAGCTCCGCGGCGGCCGGTACGTGATCTCCGTCGAGATCGATCCTCCTCGCTCAGTCCGGATCGAGCGAACCGTCGAGGCGGCGCGACTCCTGGCCGCGGCGGGCACCGACTGCGTCAACATCAGCGACTCGGCGATGGCGCGGGTTCGCATGGGGGCACTGGCCGTCGCGTTCGGGATCCAGCACGACCTCGATCTCGAGTGCGTCGTCCACCTGACCACCCGCGACCGGAACCTGATGGCCCTCGAATCGGAGCTGCTCGGTGCGCACGCGCTCGGCGTCCGGAACATCCTTGCCCTGACCGGCGACCCGCCGCGCGTCGGCGACTACCCGACCGGGACCGGCGTCTGGGACGTCGACTCGATCGGGCTCGTGCGGATCCTCGCCCGGCTCAACCGGGGCGAGGACGAGGCGGGTGCTCCGATCGGGGGACCGGCAGGGTTCACGATCGCCTGCGCGCTGGACCCCACGGCGGAGGAGCCCGCTCGCGAGTGGGACCGGCTCGAGGAGAAGCTGTCGGCGGGTGCCCATCTCGTCATGACGCAGCCCCTCTACGACGCCGCGCAGGTCGAGGCGATGCTCCGCGAGGCACGGCGCAGGTTCGGGCCGGGCGGCTTCCCGGTCCCGGTGCTCCTCGGCATCCTGCCGCTGCAGTCGAGCCGGCATGCCGAGTTCCTCCACCACGAGGTTCCCGGGATCACGATTCCCGACTCGACGCGGGCAGCGATGCGCGGCGCGGGCGAGGCCGCGGCGGAGGTCGGCCTGGAGACCGCCCTGGCACTGCTCCGCGACGTCGGGAACGAGGTGGCTGGAACCTACGTGATGCCGTCCTTCGGGCGCTACGAGCAGGCGGCGGAGCTGGTTCGTCGCCTGCGTGCCGAATCACGCCCGGTCGCGCCGGACGCCGGGCAGGCCGTCGCGCCGTCCGTCGAACCGGGTGCCGCGCGCCCCGCCGCGCTCGGCTAGACTCCGGTCCATGGGAGCCACCGACACGATGGAGCTGTTCTTCGAGCAGCTGAACGGGGGGTCGCGCGAGGGCGCGGTCGCGCTGATGGACGAGCGGATCGAGATGCGGATCCACGTGGGCGAGAACGCCCGGACGCTGCGGGGCCTGGACCAGGTGAGCGGCTGGTTCCTCCGTGCCGACGCCGGCCTGAAGATGATCCCGGGTGCCGTCCAGGACATGGGCAACACCTACCAGGCGGACCTGCTCGTCGTGCGGCCCGGCGCCGAGTCGCAGCATCTCGACGCCGCGTTCCGTGTCGAGGCAGGCAAGATCACCTCGATCAACCTGACGCCGCGGCGCTGAGGCGACTGCGGGGGGAGTCCGCCGCGCCAGGCTGGTCGCCCGCGCCGGCAGCCGCGAATGCGCACCGAGAGCCGCGTGCGCCCGGGCTTCGAGTCGCTACGGGGCGGGTGTGATCGCCCCATCGGTGATCGCCGGCGCGACGGCCGGCGGGATCACGAGCTGATCGCCGAGGTTCAACCTGTCCGGGTTCTTGATCTGCGGGTTGGCCTTCACGATGTCGTCGACCGTGACCCCGAACTTCACGGCAAGCCGCGAGAGCACGTCGCCCGCCTTGACGACGTAGATGGTGGGGCTCGGTGACGGGACCGGCGTGATCGACGGTGCCACGGTCGCGGCGGCCGAGGCGCTCGCGGCAGGTGTCGGGCTGGACGAGGCGCCATCGCCGCTCGTGAAGATGCGCAGCACGAAGGGTGTCGCGAAGAGCGCCACGCCGACGATCAGCACGATGAGCCCGTAGAGGACGGGGCGCGGCAGCGCTGCGACGCGCCCGCCGCTCGACTTGAGGGACGGATACGCCTCGAACCGCCGGGGCCGTTCCCAGGAAGGCGCCGAGGGATCGGTCATGACCCGCTCGGGGCCGGGGCCGACGGCCCGATCGGCGCCGCGTTCGGGTCCTCGATCCCGGCCGCGGCCGGCCCCCGCGATCGGCCGTCGCGTCGGTTCGCCGGGGATCGAACCCGCTGCCCCCGGCCAGGCCCGTTCGGTCGCGGGCCTCGCGTGGAGTCCGACCGCCTCGCCCGGCAGGTCGACGCCTTCGCTCGCGCGGACGGGTCGCGCGGCGCGGCCCGCGAGGAACGCGGGCGTGGCCGGCTCCGCCGGGATCGGTCCGAGCTCCCGATCAGCGCCGGCGGCGGCATCCGACGGACGGGCCGCCTGGCCGCTGGACGGGCCGCCGGCGCCTGCGAGGGCACCGAGCGCCGAACCGGACCACGCACCGAGGCCTGCGCTCTCGGCCCCCGCGAATCCGGCCTCGTCTTCCACCTCGGAGATCTCGTCACGCAGTGGACCGCGAGTCCGGACGGCCGACCGGCTCGTCTTCGAGGTCGGCCTCGCCGGCGCCAACGACGGCGCCCGCATCTGGGGCCCATGGCGGCGGCGCCGTCCACTCGGCCCGTCGCTGGCGACCCGACGTCGTCGATGCGGCCTGGGGCGCTATGGGCCGGCCCCCCGCCGGAGCGGCTCGGTCGGCGTCGCGGCGCGCCGTCGGCGCCTCGCGGAGCGTCCGGATCGGCTCGTCCTTCGGTGGTGCGGCCTCGCGTCGCGCCCAATCCATGAACGTCGGGCAGCCCGCGAACGCGGACGAGAGGCAATAGGCGGCCTGGTGGGCGAGCGCCCGCGAGGCCGCCGGGCTCTCCGCGAAGCAGCGGTGCCGGTGATCGGGCACGGTCGACCGGAAGTCGCGATCCTCGTCGTACGCGACGAACGGACAGACGAACCCCTGCTCGGTTCCCATGGCGCTGCGCTCGGTCATCCCGCCGATCATACCGGGGATGCCGGCGCACGGACGGCCCGGGCGCGGCCGCCCGGACCTAGTGGGCGCCCTCCACGATCTCGTCGCAGACCTGGTCCATCGCGGCCGGCAGCGTGCAGGTGATCTTGAGGGCCGACGGGAAGTCCGTGCCCGAGCCGGCTGCGCCGGTGCCCGGGTCGAACACCAGCAACCCGAGCGCCCGGTACCGACCCCCGGAAGGTTCCCCTGTGCCGGCTACGCCGGGCGGGTCCTCGAAGACGGCGGACCTCGGGACCGGCCTGCTGATCAGCTCGCCGGCCGGCGAGCTGGTCGGGCAGGATGAGCCGGGCTGCTCGAACAGCTTCCAGGCTTCCGGAAACAGGCCACATGCCATCGTCGCGATGCAGCCGACGCAGGCGCCCCCGGTATACGCGGTCACCGCCTGGTGGTCCGGCGGAGGGCTTCCGGTCGGGGTCGCCTGGCCCGGCGGCGTGATCGTCATGCTCGAGGATCCGTCGACGCCGACCGCGGCCTCGCAGTGCCAGCCCTTCGGGCCCAGGAGCGTTCGCGTCCCGTTGCTGTAGAAGGTGACCTCCGCGGCCACCGCCGTTGACACGGTGGCGGTCATCGTCGAGGGCACGGGTGCCATCGTCTCGTCGGGGAGCCCGAACGTGGTCGGGCACGTCACGACCGGGATGTGGGCGGTCCGCGACGTCTCTGGTGTCGGGGCTGCCAGGCTTGCGATGGGGCCGGACGCGGCCGGCGAGACGCCGGGCGTTGCGGCGGGCGATGCCGCGAGTGTCGCGCTCGCCGACGTGGGGGAAGCATTCGGAGCCGAAGCTCCCGCCGGAGCGGAGGTGGCGGCCGGCGTCGGTGCCAGCGTCGGCCCGGAGCTCCCGCACGCCGCGACGACCAGGACGACAGCGACGAAGAGGCCCGGGACGAACCGGTGGAACCGCCCGGGACGGCGCTCGTGGTCGGCACGCTCGGGGGATCCGCGAAGCGGGACGTCCATGTCCGGGATGGTACGCCCGCCGCGGTCAACCGGACATGTCGATCGTCCCGCGGGCGCGGCGCTACCCCTTGCGGCGGTAGGTCCAGATGGCGAGGGGCGCAAAGATCGCCACGATCCCGCCGATCCAGCCGAACGCGAGAAGGACCGTGCCGGCATCGGGTGTTCCCAGGATGAGCCCGCGCGCTGCGTTCACCACGATGGTCACCGGGTTCGCCTCCGCGATCGGGCGGAGCCAGTCCGGCATCGTTGCCACCGGCACGAATGCCGAGCTGGCGAAGGTGAGCGGGAAGACGGGGATGAAGATCGCCCCCTGGGCGGCCTGGGCCGACTTCGCTCGCAGGCCGATGTTCGCCGACAGCCAGCTGATCGCGTAGCCGAACAGGGTCACCAGCCCGAGGGCGAGCAGGAACTCCGGGATGCTCCCTGCGAAGCGAAACCCGATCAGGAAGCCCACCACGGTCATGACCGCGACGGTGTAGGCGTTCCGCAGGAGATCCGCGAACGTCCGGCCGATCAGCACCCCGGAGGGCGCCATCGGGAGCGAGCGGAAGCGGTCGATGATTCCCTTCTGGAGGTCCTCGGCGAGGCCGATCGCAGTGCCGGTCCCGCCGAACACCACGGTCTGGACGAAGATTCCGGGCATCAGGAACGTGACGTAGTCGATCCCGGGTGTCTTGATCGCGCCGCCGAAGACGAATGCGAACAGCAGCACGAACATGATCGGCGTGATCGTGTCGACGACCAGGAGCTGCGGGTTCCGGACGACCGCCAGCATGTTCCGCCAGGCGAGCGTGATCGAGTCGGTGACGATCCACATGGGCCGGCGACGGCTCTGCGGGATCGGGCGGCCGCCGGTGGCGGGGGCGGCGATGGCGGTCATGCGGCGTTCCTCTTCGCTGGGCGGCCGAACCGTCGGCGCGGAATGGCGGTTCCCGGGTCGCCGCTGACGTCTGCCGCGGGCCCATCCTCGGCGCGATGGCCCGTCAGCGCCAGGAACACGTCGTCCAGGCTGGGCCGGTGGAGCGACAGCTCCGCGATCTCCAGCCCGGCCCCGTCGACGCGGCGAACCACCTCGGCCAGGGTCCCCGCGCCGTGGTGGACGGGGAGGTGGATTCGGCCTTCGACGGCATTCGCCCGCGGCTCGGCGGCCGTGAGCGAGCGCAGGAGCTCCATCGCCTCGGCGGTACGGGCGGGATCCGCGACGCGAACATCGACGACGTCCTCGCCCAGGCGGTCCTTGAGCTCGTTGGCAGTCCCTTCCGCGATCAGGAGGCCGTCGTCGATGACGGCGATGCGGTTCGCCAGCCTGTCGGCCTCTTCCAGGTACTGCGTGGTCAGGAGGATTGTCGTCCCGTCCATGACGAGGCCCTCGATGACATCCCATAACCCGAGCCGGCTGGCCGGATCGAGCCCGGTCGTCGGCTCGTCGAGGAAGAGGACCTGCGGGCGGCCCACCAGGCTCGCAGCAAGGTCCAGGCGGCGGCGCATGCCGCCGGAGTAGGTACGGGCGGGTCGGCCGCCGGCGGCGAGCAGGTCGAACGTCGCGAGCAGCTCGTCGGCGCGAGTCCGCGCGGCGGGCCCGCCGATGTGAAGCAGGCGGCCGACCATCTCGAGGTTCTCGTGGCCGGTGAGGTTCTCGTCGACGGCTGCGAACTGTCCGCTGAGGCCGATGGCCGCACGAACGGCATCCGGCTCGTGCACCACGTCGTGACCGGCGACGGTCGCCCGGCCGCCGTCGGGGTGCAGGAGCGTGCTGAGGATTCGGACCGCGGTCGTCTTCCCGGCGCCGTTGGGGCCGAGCAGGCCGAGGATGGTGCCGGCCGGCACGGCCAGGTCGATCCCCCGCAGCGCGTGGACGTCACCGTAGGACTTGCGAAGTCCGTCGGCGGAGATGGCGAGCTCGAGCATGTGGTCCTCGTGGTCTGACGTCGTCGATGTGCGGCCGTCACTCCTTCGTTCGGTCGACACGGTCGCGCGGATGGCGATGCCGCGTCATGACGGCCCGTAATGACGGTCCGGGGTTGTGCGGAGAAACTGCCCGGACCTCGGGGGGCACTGCCGTGCAGGCACGAGCCGCGCTCGCCGTGTACGCACGAGCCGCGGTCGCCGCACGATCGAGCCGCGGTCGCGAGAGGGGAGAAACGCCATGCCACAGCCACCATCGACGCTCAGCTGGAGCTAGCCGAGTCCAGCCACCTCCCGCTGCGTCCGCGCTGCGCCCGCCCGGCGCGCCTGGCCCGCAGCGCTGCGCCCGCTGCATCTGCGCTGCCCTGCCCTGCTCTGCCCTACCCTGCTCTGCCCTGCTCTGCCCTGCTCTGCCCTGCTCTGCCCTGCCCTGCTAGATATCGGCTCGGCCGATCGGATCCGGGACCTCGAGCGTGGAATCGCGCCGAACGTCGACGTTGGCCGCGACCCGGAGCGTGGAGAGCGTGATCCTCATCGGCAGGCCCGATATCCGCGCGATTTCGACTCGGCGAGCGCCTGGCGCGCCTCGACTCGGCGCCCGACCCGTCGAGCGACTGGCGTGCCGCCCGGGTGATGCGCGGAGCGCCCCCAGGGCGCACGGCGGCTGTGCCCGCGCGTCCCCGCCCCGGGTGACGTGCCGAGCAAATGACGCGGCGTCATGACGAGGCGGCAGCGGGGCGCGACACTCGCCGACGCCACCGGAACGCTCTTGTCGCACCTTTGAGACCGGCCCGCTCCGTGCATGCGCACCCGGGGAGACGGACATGCCACAGCCCCTGCCGCAACCTCCATCCTCGCTGAGCTGGAGCAATCGAACCCGCGGACGACCCATCCGCATCGCCGCCGTCCTCGCCGGCGTCGCCCTCCTCGTCGCGAGCTGCGGCACGAACGCCGGCACCTCCGGGCCGGGCGCATCCGCCAGCCAGGGCGCCGCCAGCCAGGGCGCCGCCAGCCAGGCGCCGGCCATCAGCCCGGCCGCGGCGGTCAGCGGGACGCTGACGGTCTGGGCCATGGGCAACGAGGGGGTCAAGCTCAAGGACCTGGCCGCCACGTTCATGAAGGACAACCCGGGCACGACGGTCAACGTGACGCCGGTCGACTGGGGCCAGGCCGTCGCGAAGCTCCAGACCGCCATCGCCGGCCACCAGACGCCCGACGTGAGCCAGATGGGCACCGACATGATGGGCCAGTTCGCGGCCACCGGCGCCCTCGAGGCCGTCCCGGCCAACTTCCAGGCCAGCACCTTCTTCACGAGCGCCTGGAACACCAACATCGTCAACGGCACGGTGTACGGCGTTCCGTGGTACGTCGAGACACGGGTCCTCTACTACCGCACGGACATCGCTGCGAAGGCCGGCATCACGACGCCCCCCGCGACGTGGGACGACCTGACGGCGATGGCCACCGCGATGCAGGCAAAGGGCGGCGCGAAGTGGGGCATCTCGCTGGGTACGCAGAACTGGCAGGAGTACCTGCCCTTCCTGTGGTCGAACGGCGGCGACGTCATGGACGCGTCGGGCCAGTTCCAGCTGAACAGCCCGCAGGCCGTCGAGGCACTGACCTACTACGAGTCGTTCTTCAAGGCAGGCCTGACCCCGACGTCGGTGCCCGCAGGGTTCGACATCACGCCGGCGTTCGTGGCCGGGACGAACCCGATGTTCTTCTCGGGTCCGTGGCACCTGGGCCTGATCAAGACCGCGGGTGGCGCGGGCTTCGACTCCAAGTGGGCGATCGCGCCGATGCCGAAGAAGGTCAGCTCGACCTCGTTCGTGGGCGGCGGGAACATGGTCGTCTACAAGGACAGCCAGAACAAGGACCTCGCCTGGAAGTTCGTCCAGTACCTCTCCGACCCCAAGACGCAGCTGGCGTGGTACGCGGACGTCACCGACCTTCCCGCCGTCCAGGCGGCCTGGGACGACCCGGCCCTCAAGGCTGACGCGAACGTCGCGCTGTTCGGCGAGCAGCTGAAGGACACCAAGGCGCAGCCGGCAACCTCCACGTGGAGCCAGCTGGCAACCGCGCTCAACGGAACGCTCGAGAAGATGACGACCGGCGGCATGGACCCGAAGGCCGCGGCCGACGAGATGCAGCAGGAGGCAACGACGATCGGGACGGGCCAGTGAGGTGACAGTCCCTGCGCTCGCCCAGCGCAGAACGGCGGAGGCGGCACCGTCCGCCTCCCGCCGGCCGTGGCGAGACGACCTGGTCGGTTGGGCGTTTGCCGCCCCCTTCGTGATCCTGTTCGTCGTCTTCCTCGCGTTCCCGATCCTGGCCTCGTTCCTCCTCAGCTTCACGAGCTTCGGCCTCCGGGACATCGCCAACCCGGTCGGGACGAGCGTCATCGGGATCAAGAACTACGTCGACCTCTTCGCCGATCCGAAGTTCTGGAAGGCGCTGTTCAACACGTTCTACTTCGTGGTGGTCGGCGTGCCCGTGACGCTCGCCATCGGGCTGCTGATCGCGACGGCCCTGAGCCGCGGGGTGACCCGCTTCCGGACGGCATTCCGGGTCGGCTACTACCTGCCGGTCATCACCAGCATCGTCGCGATCGCGGTCGTCTGGCGGTTCCTACTCAACCCGGACGCGGGCCTGATCAACATGCTGCTGGGCGGCCTCGGCATCAAGGGGCCGGCCTGGCTGGCCGACCCTGTCTTCGCGATGCCGTCGATCATCGCGATGGCCGTCTGGCGCAACCTCGGCTTCGCGATGGTCGTCTTCCTGGCCGGCCTGCAGACGATCCCGGCATCTCTCTACGAGGCGGCGGGCATCGATGGGGCCGGTCGCTGGCAGGCATTCCGGTACGTGACCATCCCGATGCTCCGGCCGACGATCCTGTTCATGACGGTCATCACCACGATCGGCTACCTGCAGCTGTTCGAGGAGCCGTTCGTGATGACCAAGGGCGGACCGCTCGACGCGACGCTCTCGATCACGATGTACATGTACCAGCAGGGCTTCACCTTCTTCCACCAGGGCTACGCCTCCGCCATCGCCTACGTGCTGTTCGTCATCGTCGCGCTGATCGCCTTCCTCCAGTTCAAGTTCCTCCGGTCGGACGAATGAGGAGGGCCGCACGATGACTGCCATCCCGGCTGCCGCGCCGGCCCCCGCTGCTCCGCTCTCGGCGCCCGGTCGCGGCCGGACGACGCCGAACCGGTGGATCTACCTCCTCCTCGTCGGTGGGCTCGTGCTCATGGTCGGGCCGTTCCTGTGGATGCTCCTCGGCTCGATCAAGCCCCAGGCCGACTTCCTCACCGCGCCGACGCTCCTGCCGTCGGTGCCGACAACCGACAACTACAGCCGCCTGTTCGACCAGCTCGACTTCCCGCGCTTCTTCTTCAACTCGTCCCTCATCGCGCTGGCCGTCACGATCGGCAATCTCGTCTTCTGCCCGATGCTGGGCTACGCGCTGGCAAAGCTGCGCTGGCGCGGCAAGCGGGTGATCATGGGCCTGGTCCTGGCCACGCTCATGGTTCCGGCCGGGATCACGCTCATCCCGAACTTCATCCTGATGAGCAAGCTCGGGTTCGTGAACACCTACCCCGGCCTGATCCTGCCGTTCCTCGCCGGGCCGTTCGGCGTGTTCCTCATGCGCCAGTTCATGTACGGCGTACCGAACGAGCTGCTCGAGGCGGCACGCATGGACGGTGCCAACGAGTTCCGCGTCTTCTGGTCGGTCGTCGTCCCGATCGCGACGCCGGTCCTCGCCACGCTCGGCATCCTCACCTTCCTGGGCAACTGGAACAGCTTCCTCTACCCGCTGGTCATGGCCCAGGAGCCCCAGATGTACACGCTGCCAGTTGCGCTCGCGACGTTCGCGACGGGCCAGTACCAGGCCGACCACGGGATGCTCATGGCGGGCTCGGTGATCCTGGTCGTACCCGTGCTCATCGTCTTCATCCTCTTCCAGCGCTGGATCACGGAAGGAATCGCCACGACCGGCCTCAAGGGCTGAACGCGGCGACGGCGGCGAACGCCCGCGGTGAGAACCGCGACGACCGACAACGGAGGTTTCTGATGCCCATCCGTCGGCGCGTGCCCCGGCCAGTCGCGTTCATCGTCGGTCTCATCGCGGTCGTGCTGGTCCTGCCCAACATCTCGCTGGCCGCGACTCCCGTCCCGAGACCGGCGAGGTCCGCCGTCTTCAGCGTGACCGGGCAGGCGCGGGATCAGCAGACCCTGCTCCGGTACGCCCGCGCAACCTGGGCGTCATTCGTCGCAATGACAGATCCGAAGAGCGGCCTGCCGGCCGACAGCCTCTCGTCGGACGGCACGACCAGCGTCCAGACGTCCACGACGAACATCGGCGCCTACCTGTGGAGCACCGTTGTCGCCGACAGGCTCGGGATCATCACCCACGCCGACGCGGTGAAGCGTCTCAGGCGAACGCTCGCCTCGCTCGAGACGATGGAGCGCTACTGGCCCGGCGGCCAGTACTACAACTGGTACGACCACACGACGGGTGCCAAGCTCACACTCTGGCCGCCGACCGGCCTGCCGATCAACCCGCCGAATGGCCCGATCCTGTCGTCCGTCGACAACGGCTGGCTCGCCACCGGCCTGCAGGTCGTGGCGAACAGCGTCCCGGAGGTCGCGGCGCGCGCCGGGGCGCTCTTCGACAGCATGGACTTCGGCTTCTACTACCGGCCGGCCGTCAACCGGATTGCCTTCTTCTATGCGCCCGGCAACGGTGCATCGGACTGCTGCTACGACACGATCGTGAGCGAGAGCCGGATCTCGAGCTACATCGGGATCGCCACGGGGAAGATCCCCCCGAAGGAGTACTACGGCTCCTGGCGGACGTTCCCGGACACCTGTGACTGGAGCTGGCAGGAGACGAAGCCGATCGGCGTCACGCGGACGTATCTCGGCGTGAGCGTCTTCGAGGGGGCCTACCCGTACGACGGGATGCGCATCGTCCCGGGCTGGGGCGGCAGCATGTTCGAGGCGCTCATGCCGGACCTCTTCGTGCCCGAGGACCAATGGGGGCCGAAGAGCTGGGCGATCAACCATCCCCTCACCGTGGCCGCCCAGATCCACCACGGGCTCGTGGACGCCGGCTACGGCTACTGGGGCTTCTCCCCTGCCAACATCCCCGAGGGCGGCTATCACGAGTACGGCGTCGATGCGCTCGGACTGAACCCCAGCGGCTATCCCTCGAACGAGGACGGCACGTTCGTCGATCCGGGCTTCGCAGGCTGTCCCGGTCGCGACCCGGCGCCGGACCCGAAACCGAAGGCCTACACCAACGGCGTGGTCACCCCTCACGCATCGTTCCTCGCCCTGCGCTTCGCGCCAGCCGCCGCGATCGCGAACCTGGCCAGGCTCGAGCGCAACTTCGCGATCTACGACAAATGGGGCTTCCACGACTCGGTGAACGTGGGGACGGGGAGGGTCTCGGACTCGTACCTGTCGCTCGACCAGGGCATCATCATGGCTGCGATCGGTAACGCGCTTGGTGGCGACATGCTGCGCCGCGCGTTCGCGACCCGGCAGTTCCAGCGGGCGCTGGAGCCGGTGATCTCCATCGAGCAGTTCAACGCCAGCGCGGGCGACCGCGTCACCCAGCTCGTCCTCCCGTAGCGCCTCGCTCAGATGCCGAGGCACCGTCTCCCTCGCCGGCCGGAGGGCAACACCGCCCCGGGCCCGGATTCCGCGACTGGCGCGCTTCCCGAGGGCCTGGGGCCATCGGCCAGCTCGGCCCGCATCGCCTGGTTCGCCACGCTCGGGGCACGAACCGAGCGCGACCGGCCGGCGCCGCCCATCTCGCTTCCGCCGCCTGGGCACGTTCGGGCCGTGCGCGGGCGCGGCCAGGTGACGATCGACTGGTCGCCGGTGGCGGGCGCGGCCGGCTACCTGGTCCACTTCGGCTCGTCGGCCGACGGCCCGTTCGAGCCGATCGACCAGGGCGGCGGCGACGTCCTCGCCGTCCCCCACGGACCGTACCTCGACACGACGCGCCGGCCGCACGGGAAGGCAAAGGCGCGGGGACGGGCGTGGTATGCCGTCTCGAGCCTGCCGACGATCGAGGCGGAGGGAGGCGCGCTCTCGACGCCCGTCCGACCCCGAAAGGGCCCGGCCGACGCGGCCGTCACGATCCGCGTGAACGCGAGCCAGGCCATCGGGCCCGTCGCGAAACCCTGGCGCCCGATCATCGGCTCGGAGCACCTCGCCATGCTGCTCCGGGGGCCGGGACCTGGCGGCCACGACGTCGGCGCAGAGCTGGCCGAGGCGTTCCGGATCGCTCGTCGCGAGCTCGGCACGGAGGCCGTGCGGGCGCACGCCATCCTCGACGACTCGCTCGCGGTCTACCGAGACGCGGGCGACCGGGCCGACCACGACTTCTCGACGGTTGACCAGGTCCTGGACCGGCTGCTCGAGACCGGCGTCCGGCCGATCGTCGAGCTCTCGTTCATGCCGCGCGACCTCGCGGCCGAGCCCGGGAAGACCGTGTTCGACTACGGCGCGATCATCTCGCAGCCGCACGACCTCGGTCGGTGGGCCGCCCTCGTGCGCGACCTCGCCGCCCACCTGGCCGATCGATACGGCCACGAGGAGGTGCGCCGCTGGGCATTCGAAGTCTGGAACGAGCCGAACCTCTGCGTCTTCTGGGCCGGCGCCGAGTCCGACTACCTCCAGCTCTACGACGCGAGCGTCCGGGCCGTGAAGTCCGTTGACCAGGGATTCCGCGTCGGCGGCCCGGCGACCGCGGCCGCGGGCTGGATCGACGATCTGCTCGAGCATTGTCGGGCGAACGACGTCCCCATCGACTTCATCTCCACCCACACGTACGGCCTTCCGCCGCTGGATCTCCGGCCGGTCACCGCCCGCTTCGGAACGCCCGACATGCCGCTGTGGTGGACGGAGTGGGGCGTCAGCCCGCGAGATGGCGCTGCGATCAACGACAGCGCCTGGGCCGCGCCGCTCGTCGCGCGGGGCATGCGTTCGGCCGCCGGCCGGCTCGAGGCGCTCGCCTACTGGGTCGCGTCGGACCACTTCGTCGAGGGCGGCGACGCACCGAGGCTCTTCCACGGCGGGTTCGGCCTGCTCACGATCGGCAACCTCCGCAAGCCCCGATTCTGGGCGATCGCGATGCTCGACCGGCTCGGCCAGGACGAGCTTGCGTGCGACCTCGAGGGGGACGGCGCGGGCTCGCTGGTGGAAGCGTGGGCCTCCCGCGACCCCGACGGCAGGATCGCGATCGCCCTCTGGAACGGGACGCTCGACCAGTCCCGGGGCGCGGTGGTGCGGACGCTCCGTCGGTCGGTCACCCTCCGGGTCGACGGGCTGCGACCGGGCCGGTACGAGCTCCGGCACCGCCGGGTTGACGCCCGGCACTCGAACATCGCCCGGACCTGGAAGCGACTCGGGCGGCCCGACTGGCCCGACGACGCGGGCTGGGCGCGTCTCCGCGCGGCCGACCATCTCGAGACCATCGGGAAGAAGCACACCGTTCGCGCCAAGCGGGGACGCCTGACCCTGGAGCTCGAGCTGCCGATGCCGGCGATCTCGCTCGTCGAGCTCGTCCCGATCAAGCGCTGGAGCGACCGTGTCGCTGGTCGCTGAGCCGCGAGCACCGGTTGCCGAGGCGCGACCGAGGGTCGCCGACCGACGGCGCACGGGGGACCCGCGCCCGCCCATGGCCGCCGAGCTGCGAAATCGGTCGGGCCTCTCCATCGAGCTCCTCGAGAACGGCGCGGTCTTCGCGATCCGCCACCGCGAGATCCTGGTCAGCCAGGTGCTCGGGAGCCCCGTCGAGGGCGGCCTCGGCAACATCTACCTCCGTCGCCGGACACCCGACGGCATCACCGCCTTCCCGTTGCTGGGGCCCGCAGCGCCGGGCAGCTTCCGGGCGTCCCGCCACGGCGCGGTCTGGGCGGGATCGGTGGACGGGCTCGACTACTCGTGCACGCTGCGTCTCGCAGCGCACCAGCCGACATGGTTCTGGACCCTGCGGCTCGCCAACGCCACCACCCGGCGCCTGCGCCTCGACGCCGTGCTCGCCCAGGACCTGGGGATCGCGAACAAGGCCGCGGTTCGGAGCAGCGAGCTGTACACCAGCCAGTACATCGATCACACGATCCTCGAGGACGAGGGCCTCGGGTTCCTGGTCTGCTCGCGACAGAACCTTCCCCAGGGCGACGCGTATCCGTGGATCATGCACGGCTGCCTCGATGGCGCGGTCGGGTACCTGACCGACGGGTTCCAGCTCTACGGCCTCGGCTACCGGGCAACGAACGTTCCGGCTGCCCTCGTCCGCCCGAAGCTGCCGAACCGGAACTACCAGCACGAGTTCGCGCTGCCGACGCTCCAGTCGGCGAGGCTGTCGCTCGCGCCCGGGGGGATCGGCGAGATCACGTTCTTCGCTGCCTTCGAACCGGACCACCCGGACGCCACGAGCGCCGCAGACGCGGGACGCGTCATCGCGGCCCGGGCCGCGTTTGCGAGCCGTCGCTCCGGCACGATCCCCCGGACACCGCGTCCCCGCCCGGCCGGCCTCTTCGATTCTCCGGTCATGTTCGAGAGCGAGGATCTCGGGGAGGCCGATCTCGAACGCTACTTCGGGCCGGAGTGGCGTCACGTGGAGAAGCGCGACGGGACGCTCCTCTCGTTCTTCCACGGACGCCAGCAGCACGTCGTGCTCAGGGCGAAGGAGCTCCTCGTGGAGCGACCGACCGGGCACATCATGCAGTCCGGGCGGAACCTGTTCCCGAGCGATGACATCCTGTCCGCCACGGCCTGGATGTGCGGCGTCTTCGGCTCCCAGGTCACGATCGGCAACACGTCGTTCAACAAGCTCCTGGGCGCGTGTCGCAATCCGCTCAACGTGCTCAAGACCAGCGGCCAGCGCATCTTCGTGAAGGCCGAGCGGGGCTGGGAGCTGCTGGGCCTCCCGTCGGCATTCGAGATGGGACCGACGAGCGCACGCTGGATCTACCGGGGCGGGCGGACGACCATCTCCATCCGCGTCGCCGTCGCGCTCGACGCGCCTGCCTGCCGCCTGGCCGTGGAGGTCGAGCGCGGCGGCCCGCTCGAGCTTCTCATCAGCCACGACGTGGTCCTCGGCTCGAACGAGCACGACGCGAAGGGACAGGTGATCACGGACGCGGCCGCCGGATTCGTCGAGCTGCGACCCGCGCCCGACGGGCAGCTCAGCCGGCACTATCCCGCGGCGACCTTCTTCATCGTCTCTCCGGACGCGGAGCAGATCGAGGTGATGGGCGGGGACGAGCTCCTCCGAGATGGCGAGGTTGATCGCGGCGGATCACACGTCGTCGTGAAGACCAGGCCCGTCTCGCGCTTCTCGCTCGTCCTCACCGGCAGCATCCTGGGCCGGGAGCGGGCCGCCGAGCTGGCGACGGAGTACGGCCACGAACCGGACCCAGGACCGGACCTGGACGGCGACGCGAACGACTCCTCGTCGGTCGTGGGGCGGCGGGCGGTGCTCGGAGGCGCAACCGGGCGGTGCGCCGACGACCTGGCGCGCCTCGACGACGTGCTGCGCTGGTACGTCCACGACGCGATGATCCACTACACCACTCCGCACGGGCTCGAGCAGTCGAACGGGGCGGCGATGGGCCTGCGCGACGTCTGCCAGGGCCCCGTGGAGCTCCTGGTCGCGACGCGAAACCTGCGACCGCTGCGCGACCTGATCCGGCTCATCTACGAGCACCAGGACAGGCGGACCGGCGACTGGCCGCAGTGGTTCATGTTCGACCGGTACCGCGAGGTGCGGGCCGACGGCAGCCACGCCGACATCATCCACTGGCCGATCAAGGCGCTGTGCGATTACGTGGAGGCGTCGGGCGACCTCTCGATCCTCGACGAGCAGGTCGCCTGGACGGATGCCCGGACGAAGACGGTATCAGCCGAGACCGAGACGATCCTCGCCCACACGGAGCGGCAGATCGCCCGGATCGAGGACGACTGCATCCCGGGCACGGCGCTCCCGGTCTTCGCCGGGGGCGACTGGGAGGACACGCTCCAGCCGGCCGACCCGGCGATGGCCCTGCGGCTGGTCAGTGCCTGGACCGTCGAGCTCGCCTACCAGACGCTCGGCCGGTATCGAGCGGTCTGCGCCCGGGCGGGACGGGGTGCAGTCGTGGAACGTCTTGCCGGCATCTGCGGGCGGATGCGGTCGGACTTCAACCGCCACCTCGTCCCCGGCGGCGTGGTCGCCGGGCTGGCCTGGTTCGGCCCGGACGGCGTCGAGTACTTCCTCCACCCGCGCGATCGCAGGACCGGCGTTTCGTATCGGCTGCTGCCGATGACGCGGGGAATCATCAGCGGGATGTTCAGCCCAGAGCAGGCCCGCCGGCATGTCGCGCTGATCGAGCGCCATCTCTCGTTCCCGGACGGCGTGCGGCTGATGAACCGGCCGATGGACTATCACGGCGGCACGTCGCGCATCTTCAAGCGCGCCGAGAGCGCGGCGTGCTTCGGGCGGGAGGTCGGGCTCCAGTATGTCCACGCCCACATTCGCTACGTCGAGGCGATGGCGCGGATCGGCCGGCCCGACGAGGCGTTCCGGGGCCTCCTGGCCGTCTGCCCGATCCTGCCCGACCTCGACGTGCCAGCGGCCCTCCCCCGCCAGGGCAACGCCTACTTCAGCAGCTCCGATGCCGCGTTCATGGACCGCCGCCAGGCGAGCCGCCAGTTCGGCCGCATCCGGACCGGGCGGGTGGGAGTCCGGGGTGGGTGGCGCGTCTACTCCAGTGGACCCGGCATCTGGATCAACCAGGTGATCTCGAATGTGCTGGGCGTGCGAACCTCGTTCGACGACGTGGTGCTCGACCCGGTGCTTCCCCGGCGAGCCGACGGGTTGACCTTCGACTTCGAGTACGAAGGCCGCCCGGTCCGCTACCTCTACCACGTCGCCGGAGATGGGTTCTCGCCCCGGGAGGTCCGCGTCAACGGCCGGCCAGTGCAAGGCGGCCGGTACGCGGAGAATCCCTATCGACCGGGCGGCATGCTCATCGCGAAATCCTCCTTCGGGGCGGGGCTCGATCGCCACGAGAACCTGGTCGAGATCTTCGTCTGAACGCGGGGGCTGCAGCGCGGCCGCGCGGCCGTCCTCGGTCCACGACGAATCCCCCAGTTGGGGCATGCCGCATCCCCCGGGCAGGGTCTTCACGCCACGCGCGATCCCTGCGGAAATAGGCGCAGCCGCCGACGATCCGGGCGCCCGGGCGACCGGGGCCGTCAGGCACCTGGCAACGGGGAGGCACCCCCCATGGTCACGCCATTCGAGCCGATCCCGAACCCCGCCCTGCGCCGTCGCGCAGCGTCCGCATTCGGCATTCCCGTCGTCTGCACGGATTGCCGCCGACCCTTCGACCCGGCCGATCCGCACCGCCGCCTGCAGACCCTCCAGGACCAGCTCGCGCTGTGCAGTCAGTGCACCTGGCACCTGGAGCACCCGGACGAGGCGCGCGGCTGACGTCCTCCGCGGTCTTCCCGGTTGAGCCTCTGGCGCGGGTTGCCCGCGGATCTCCGACGCACGCACCCGCCCTGTCGTCGACGACGATCGCCGACGACCGGGGACGAGGTCGCCCGGGTCCTCAGTAGGTCCTGCTCTCGACGACGTCGACGATGCGCGCCCGCGGCGTGCCGCCCAGGACCAGTGCTGCCTGGGGCGACCGCCAGAGGTCCTCGAGCCCGACCTTGAACGCTTCGGCCTCACCGCGGCTGTCGAACTCCAGGTCCACCCCGATGAACCTCGCGTCGTCGACCGGCCGGTAGACCTGGTACCGCTGGACCCCGCCGGCGTCCCGGCGCGCCGCTTCGCGGTCGAAGGCAGCCTTCCAGGCCTCGAAATCGCGGACGGGATGTTCGATCTGCAGGACGGGCATGGCGGTTCCCCCGGTTGGTGGACTGGTGAATACAGTGAGACTGTATCAATACTGTGATACTGTACTTACATGACAGATCCTGTCAAGCCACCGCGCCCCGTCGACTTTCCGCGGCGTCGCGAACGGGCGCGGGCGACCCGCCTTCGCGTGCTCGAGGCCGCCCGTGCGCTCTTCGTGGAGCGCGGCTACGTCGCGACGACGATCGATGCGATCGCCGAGCGCGCGGACGTGTCTCCCGAGACGGTCTACTCGAGGTTCGGCAACAAGCGAACGATCCTCTCGGACCTCGTGGACGTCTCGATCGCCGGCGACGATGTCGCGGCGCCGGTCCTCGAGCGGGAATGGGTGCGGGAGATGCGCGACCAGCCCGATCCCCACCACCGCCTCCGGATGCTCGCCGGGGGCGGGAGTTCGATCCTCGAGCGCCGCGCGGCCGTGGACGAGGTCGTCAGCGGCGCCGCAGCGGCCGATCCGGACATCGCCGCGCTCCGCCGGGCCGGCAAGACCCAGCGCCACGCGGGCCAGCGGGAGCTGCTGCGGATGGTGGTCGGTGCCGGCGGCCTGCGGGAGGGCCTGGACCTGGAGACCGCGGCCGACATCCTGTATGCCATTGGGAGCCCCGAGACGTATCAGCTCCTGGTCACGGACCGCGGCTGGAGCCCCGCCCGGTTCGAGGCCTGGTACGGCGAGACGCTGGACCGCCTGCTGCTATCGCCGGAAGATCACCCCGATCAGGCCCCTCAGGAATCCGAGCGCGGCAGCCAGCGCCACCAGGACGACAAGGCCCACGACCAGCAGCGGCCATAGCGGGAGCGGAACCAGGACGAACAGCAGGACGACGAGGAGCCCGACGATCAGGCAACCGCACATGGCTACGTGCTCCGGTCCAGTGCCGGTCGTCGGATCATCGCATCACGCTCGCCGGTCATCATGCCGCGCCACTTGGCGGCGAACTCGGTCGGGGTCATGCGTCGAAATGTACGGCAGTGCAGGTCCGGCACCGAGTGGCGGGCCGC
The DNA here is from genome assembly GCA_963734535.1 of uncultured Chloroflexia bacterium. Classification (GTDB taxonomy): domain Bacteria; phylum Chloroflexota; class Limnocylindria; order Limnocylindrales; family CSP1-4; genus CTSoil-043. The sequence continues at coordinate 498,090 of CAVTHS010000008.1, forward strand.
GTCGCCGGCACCGGGGAGTCAGGGGCGGACGGTGAGGCAGCGACAGCCGAGCGTTGCCAGGTCTCCCGCCGCGAGGGCGGCCCGATATGCCTGGATCGTGGTCGCGGCGCAGTAGTGCTCCCGGATCTCGATGAGCAGGTTCCTTACCGTCGCCGCGGCGATGCCGGTGGTCGCGGCGGTGAGCTCGTAGGTGCCTGCTTCCGAGTAGGCATCGAGGACGGCAAGCTGTCGCATCGTCGGCTCGTTCGGTCGGATGGTCGCCGCGGCCGGGGCGCACGCGATGAGACGGGGTTGCTTTCGCATTGCCGCGCCACGGTAGACCTGTCCGGATGGCATGTCATGACGGCCCTTCATCACGGCGCTGATGGGGCCCGGTCATCGGCCGGACCCGCCATAATGGCAAGACCCTCGCTCGCAACGTGGAGGTGAGTCGCGATGGACGGACGCGTGAAATCACCCCCTATCGAAGCCCGCCGAGCCCTGCTGCTCCACGATCGCCCGCTGATGGTGAATCTCATCACCCTGACGCTGAACCACGGCGTGTTCGACGTCCGGGCCGCGAGCAGTTTCGCCGAGGCGAAGGCGATCATGGCGGAGTGGCGCCCGAACATCTCCCTGATCGACATGGACCACGACGACAGCACGGCGCTCCTCAAGCTCCTGGGCGCCTCCAACGCGATGCGGAGAATCGGGACGCCGGTCCTCGGGCTGACCACGAGGGGCGACCTCAGGACGAAGCTCGCAGCGTTCGACCTCGGCGTCGACGACATCCTGGCAATACCCTTCTCGCCCGAAGAGCTGCTCGCGCGCACCATCGTGATCACGAGGAGGTCGTTGGGCGTCGACCTGCCGCTCATTCCCGTCATCCGGCTCGGCGAGATCGACGTCGACATCGTCAACCGCGAGGTGCGCGCGGGCACCTCGGTCGTGCAGCTGACACCGATCGAGCAGAGCCTGCTCTACCTCCTGGCCAGCTGCGGTGGTCGCGTCGTGACGCACGAGGAGATCCTCGACGCGATCTGGGGCACCGACTTCGTGGCCGAGAGCAACATCGTCGACCGCCACGTCCGGAGCCTGCGCGTCAAGCTCCATGACGACTACAGGCATCCGCGCTTCATCGCGACGGTCCAGAACAAGGGCTACCGCTTCATCCCAACGTTTTCCGACGCCGGGTCGGGTGAGGCGCCGCACGCGAGCGGGCACGCCCGCAACTGAGCACCGCCCGCGCCGCGAACCGCCGCCCGGGACCTGCCGCGCGCGTGCGCTGCCCGGCGGACGAGCCGGCTACCTCGCCACGCGGTAGCGGAGGTAGACGACGCTCGAGCCGAAGGTGCGGGTCTCGACGAGCTCGAGATCCACCCGGCGCTCGCGCTGCGGAAAGAACGGAATGCCACCGCCAACCAGCACCGGGTAGACCATTGCCCGGTACTCGTCGATCAGACCCAACGCGGCAGCCTCGGCGGCCAGCGTCGCGCCGCCGATCGCGATGTCGCCCTCCCCCGGCTCGGCTCGCAACCGCTCGATCTCCTCCGCCAGGCCGCCGGAGGCCAGGCGGGCATTGCCCTGCACCGCCGACAGCGTGGTGGAGAACACCACCTTGGGGAGCGGCTTCCAGAGCGCGGCCCACTCGACCTCTGCGTCGTCGAGCGATTGATCCTCGTCGGCGGTCTCCCAGTACAGCATCGTCTCGTACAGCCGTCGTCCCATCAGGTGGACGCCGACCTCTCGAATCTCGTCGATCCAGAAGCGAAAGACCTCCCCGTCGGGCACGGTCCAGTCGAAGCCGCCGTCCGGCCCGACGATGTAACCGTCAAGCGAGACGCCCATCGAGTAGGTCACGCTGCGCATCGGAGTCCTCCTTGGTGAGGGTTCGACAATACGACCGCCCGACGCCGCAGCTATGCGGCGGCCGCCTGAGAATCCGGCCGATCTGACCCCACCGGCGGGGCATCCCGTGGCTGAATCTGCGCAGGCCATTGCCGCGATGGCGCTTGTGCTCGACGCTACGGGCCGGCGGTGGGCGCGGGAAGAGTCGTGTCGCGGCGTCCGTCGCTGAACTCGATGAGCAACCATGCCAGGTCTGCGGGGATGAGATACCAGCCTCCGATGAAGCCGAGCAGGAGCAGGACAGGCAGCAGGAAGGCTGGGAGTCTCATCCGCTCACGTCGGCCTGCAGGGTGATGCTCTCGCGTGACGATCCACGGGACGATCAGCAGGACGCCCCACAGGACCACGTAGGGCCAGCCAACGAAATTGCCCGCGAGCATGGGAAGGCCAAGTCCCGCGACCGCGAGGATCCAGGGAACGGATCGAATGCCAGGTCGCATAGCCCCACCTCGTCGGCGGTGATCAAACGCGGTCAGTCAGTCCGGCAGCAGGCAGAGATGTTGGGTGCTGAAGCCAGCATCATTCCGGAGGGTGTCGTCACTCGGATCGAGGCGGTCGATCGCCTGACGGGGAGTCTCGTCAGGGCAGGTGTCGGTTGAACGGGGATCCCGGCCCGACCTCGCGGGCGTTCGGATCAAGCCGATGTGTGTACTCGCGGCTGTAACGCTCGGAGATCGGCCAACCCGCCGCGCCGATCAGGGCGAGGACCGCGAGATACCAGAACCCCGCGATGACCAGGGCCAGGGCGAACACCACGAGCGTGAGCCCGAACACCCACTTCACGCGGACCTTGATCGCAGCCTCCTGGCGCACCTGCGCCGTTCGAGCCCATCGATGAGATTCTCGGTCTCCGCTGGCGCGAAGGCAAGCGAAACCGGCCGCACGGCGAGCGGTTCGGCGGCTGTCCCGGTTCGTTCCTCCAACGCGGTTCCCTCGAGCACTCTACCCCGACTCGTTTGCCGTCAAGGTCAGGGACGTACCAACCGGCTCAGACGCAAGAGACGCTTGACATGTGACTATTTCATCACGTATTGTGACGGGCATGGACCCGGTGTTCAAGGCGCTTGCCGATCCCACGCGGCGGAGCCTGCTCGACGAGCTCTTCCGTGAGGATGGGCAGACCCTGAGCGCGCTCGAAGGGCGCTTCTCGATGTCGCGCTTCGGCGTGATGCGGCACCTGCGATTGCTCGAGGAGGCGGGCCTGATCGTCACCCGGCGACGCGGCCGCGAGAAGCTTCACTTCCTGAACCCGGTCCCGATCCGGCTCGTCCACGACCGGTGGGTGAGCAAGTACGCCGAGCCCTGGGCGAGTGCGCTCAGCGACCTCAAGAGCAGATTGGAGCGTCCCATGGAAAAGGTGTTCGAGATCTACATCAAGACGACCCCGGAGCGCCTCTGGGAGGCGATCACCGATCCCGAGATCCGGAGCAAGTACAACTTCGGCGCGCGGATCGAGTCCGACTTCACGGTCGGGTCGACCATGCGGCAGCTCACGCCGATCGGTGCCGTGCTCGGCGAGGGCGTGAATCTCGAGGTGGACCCGCCGCGCCGGCTCGTCCAGAGCATGGTCGCGCTGTGGGGCGAGGACGTGAAAGCCGAAGGCACATCACGGATCACGTGGGAGATCCAGCCGATCGCGCCCGACTCGTGCCGGCTGACCGTAACCCATGACCAGCTGCGCGAGGGCGCCAACGAGCAGCTCTACGGCGGCTGGCCGATGATCCTCTCGGGCCTGAAGACGTGGCTCGAGTCCGGCGAGCTTCTCACCACGCCGGGGTCGCTTCTGTACGCCGGCTGAGCCGGCAACCGCCGCGGGCGCGCCGTTCGGCACCGCCGCGTAGTGCAGACGTGGCTCAGCTGCCCGCCGGCGGTGCCGTCCCGGGTTCCACCATGACGAGGTCATACGAACCATCGGCGTACTGCCGGACGATCGTGACCCGCGCCGAGCCGGTCACCTTCGGACCGTGGTCGTCCCACTCCACCGATTGCTCGCCGGCATCGGCGAGGATCCTCCGGCAGTCCGCAGCGGTGATCGTCCCCTCGACCTTCCCGCGCCGCCCCATCCACGAGCGGACCGCGCGGACTGCCTGGATCGCCCCGATGACCTGGATCACGAACTGGACCGGGTCGGACCGGAGGACCTGCTCGGTGGCCCCGATCGCCTGGACCAGGAGGTCGAGCGAGCCCGGGCTCGCGTCCACCACGCGGAATCCCGCCTCGCCGATCCGGAGCGGCCGCGGGCGGTCGTCCGCCTGGTCGGCGCCACGCCCCGTCTCGCGCCGCGCCTCCCGGTCGAACTCGATCAGCCGGTAGCCCACCTCCGAGAGCAGCGGCGGATCGAACTCCCAGAACAGGTACGTCTCCGCCGGGCCCTGATCACGCATCGCGCGATCGAGCTGCGCCGCCCGGGCGAGCAGGGCGTCGGCAACGCGGCTCGGCTGCCGCGGCCGCTCGTCGCCGGTCACCGCTTCGCCCAATTGTCATCGCGCGCGGTGCTGGCCGCGAGCGCCGCCGCGATCTCGAGTCCCGGCGCCACCGACCCGCTGTCACCCGCGAGCACCTGGTGGTGCCCCGGTGCGACGTAGCTGATCCGCTGCTTGCCCGTCACTGGTGCCTCCCCGATTCGCCTGGTCGCGGCGTGGGCGCCATCGTAAGATCGTCGGGCCCGGGGAGCGAGGAGGAATTCATCGCACGCATCGCCGTCGTCACCGATTCCACTGCCGACCTGGCGCCCGCTGCCGCTGCGGCCGCCGGGATCCGGGTGGTGCCGCTGTTCGTGCGCTTCGGGACCGACGAGCTCCGGGTCGGGGTGGACATCACCACGGAGCAGTTCTGGGCACGGATGCTCGCGCCCGGAGCTCCCTTCCCGGCGACCGCGGCGCCGTCCCCGGGCACCTTCGGGGAGACGTTCGAAGCGTGCTTCGCGGAGGGCGCCGAGGCGATCATCTGCCCCACGATCGGCTCGAAGCTGTCGGCCACGTTCCAGAGCGCAACGCTGGCCGCCCAGGCGCTTCCGGATCGCGAGATCCACGTCATCGACACCGGATCGACGTCGATGTCCACCGGGATCCCGGCGCTGCTCGCGGTCGAGATGGCGGCGGCCGGCGCGTCGGGAGCCGAGATCGCAGCGCGCGTCCGCGACCGCCTTCCCGATGTCGACCTCTACGTCGCCGTCGACACGCTCGACTATCTCCGGAAGGGCGGCCGTCTCTCGCCGGCACGCGCCGCCATCGGCACGCTCCTTTCGGTCAAGCCGATCATCACCGTGATCGACGGGCTCGTGGTGATGGCCGAGCGGCCGCGGACCCGGGCCAGGGCCCGCGAACGCGTCGTGGAGCTCATCACCGCAGCGCCGATCGAGCGGATCGCCTTCCTCCACACGTCGACCAGCACGCCGGACGAGATCCGGGCGTTCTGCGACCGGGTCCTCGCGCGGATTCCCGGCGGCGTCGACCCGGACCGCATCTCCGCCGGCCTGATCGGGGCGTCAACCGGTCCGCATCTCGGGCCGGACCTCATGGGCGCCGCGTTCCTTCGTCGGCGAACGTAGCCGTCCGGGGGCGCCGCCGCGAAGGAAGCAGGGGAGGTGATGCGTCCGGGTCGGCGAAACGTCCGGGGTCGGCGAAACGTCCGGGGTCTGCCTAGCCGGCGCCGGGAACCGGTCCCTCGCGGAGGCCGAACACATTGCCGTCCGGGTCCGCGAACCAGGCTCCGCGAGCCGGACCGATCTGGGCGATGAAGTTGACCGTCTTCGGCGTCTCGTATTCCTCGAAGGTGACGCCGCGCGAGGTCAGGTCGCCGATGATCGCCTCGAGGTCGTCGACCTCGAAGTGGGCCACCGTCTGGCCGGCGTTCGGCTGGCCGCGCCTGACGCCGATCTGCGACCCCTTCCCTGCGCCAAGGCGGAAGGAGAACGGCGTGTCCTCGAGCAGAGGCAGGCCCACCTGCTCCGTGAAGAATTGCTTCGCGCGGTCAAGGTCGGTCACGGCGACGGTTGGAACCACGAGTGAGTCGGTAAGCACGGTGTCTTTCACCTCGGGAAGATGCGAGCCTTCAGCAGGCGGCGTGGGTCTCGCGGCCTAGCCTGTCCGGGCCACGATCGACGCCATCGCGTCTGCGTCGAAGGCGCGCATCGTGGTCGTCCGGAGGTTGCCGGCCGAGCCGAGCGCGAGCGCGAACGCCGTCGCCGATTCCTCGTCCGGGAACTCCGTGACGGAGACCAGGTCGTACGGCCCGATGGTCCACCAGATCGACTCGATGCGGCCGCCGAACTTCGCGGCCAGCCCGTTTGCTGCGCTGGCCCTCGCGACCGTGTCCTTGTAGTCCTTGATCCCCTTCTCGGTCCAGTTGATCAGCGAGACATACCTGGCCATGATCGGGACCCCCCACTGGCGCCGTCAGAGGGACGCGGCGCGCTCGCGAGATCCTGCGCGAACGCGACCCCGAAGTCCAGCGGGTGATCCACCACGCGCTGTCGCTCGATCGGCGTCAGCGCTTCGATTGCCCGCCCCAGTGGGACCCGCCCGTCGTGTCGAGCCGCACGACCCACGTCGCGTTCGCGACGTCGTGGAGGAGCGGCACCAGGAGGACCGTCCCGGCCACCGAGGGGGTGTCGATCTCGTATCCGGCGAACGACGATGCCGGGAGGTCGCCGCCGCTGTGAAGGACGACCTGGCCGACGGGGGGCCCACTCTGCCCGGGATCGAACCGCGTCGGGTCGGTCGCGACGAGCCGCGTCAGGGGCACATCGAGGTCGAGGGCGAGCCGCGCACGGATGTTGCCGGGCACCGAGAAGATGTCCGGTCGCTCGCGGTCGCCGAGCGGCGCGGTCCCCGGCCAATCGCGCGCCGAGAGGAAGCCCGCGAGCTCGTGCCGCAGCACCGGCTCCGCGATGTCCGCCGATCGGGCCAGTGCCTGGAACCGCGCGAGCGTCGCCTGGGTCGGCGCGTCGAGGGGGCCGAGCGTCGGTGACCCGATGAGGGCCGCGCCGGCACCGACCACCACCAGGGCGCACGCTGCGATGACCCGGGCCGTGAAGCCCCGGCCCGGGACGAGCGCCGCTCGGTGTGCCCGGGCGTCCGTGCGCCCCCGACGGTCCCACCATCGCCGCAGCCCAGCACCGGCGAGCGACGCGAGCGAGCCGATCCCGATGGCCGCCGCGACGAGGATGACGGCCTGGATCGGAAGGAGGTAGCGCGGATCCGCGAATCGCCCGCTCGCGGCGATGGCGATGAGGAACACCCCCATGCCCGGGCCGAGCGCGACGAGCGCGACGAGGATCGGCCACGCCCGTCGACGGATGAGAGCGACGACGCCGACCACGGCGAGGACGGACAGGATGGGCAGCCCCAGCGGGACGCCGATCACCTGCCGCGCGGCGCTCCACGCATCCGGGAGCGCGCCGGCTCGCGCCAGCGCATCGCCATAGGCCGCCGAGACACGCGCCCAGTAGAGCGGGTCGCCGGTCAGCAGGGCGTCGTGGACGAGCATCACGGGCAGCGCGAAGAGGCCGATCCCGATCCGCCAGGATCCGGGTGGAACGGCTGCGCGCAGCCGGGCTCGACCGGCGGACCAATTCCGAGGCCAGCCCAGGCCGTCGCGGCTGGCCAGCCAGCGAACGAGGACCGCGCCCAGGGCGAGCCCGATGAGCAGCACCGTCTCGAGCCGGGCGAGGGTGGCGAGGCCGAGCAGGAGCCCGGCGAGGCCCCAGCGCGGTCGGGGTGCGAGCACCGCGAGCGCCGCCGCGAACCAGAGGCCGAGCGCCCACGGGCTCGCGAGGCCCCACGCCGTCTCGAGGAGGAGCGCGGGCGACGTGACGAGGAGGGCGCCCATGGCGGCACCACCCGCGATCCCGGCGAAGCGCGCTGCGAGCGCGGTCCCCAGCCCGACTGCGCTCGCCCAGGCGAGGATCGAGACGATGGATACCAGCAGCCACCCGCCGGCCGCGTGGGCGAGGCCGAGCGCGAGCGTCAGGAGCGGCTTCGGTGTCGTACCGAGGCCTCCCTCGAGATGGCGTCCGCTGACGAGGCGATCGAAATGGAGCACGGATGCGAACGTGTCATAGGCGAGCGGCGGCCCGAGCGTCGGCCGGATAGCGGCCAGCGCGACGACGACGGCGACGCCCGCTGCGCCGATCGCGAGCAGGTGGCTCGTCCGCATGACGCTCGGGACGGCAATCCCGAAGCCGACGCGGAATGGGGCGAAGCGGCGCTCGAAGCTCGACAGGACGATCACCCGCGCTGAGGTTGGAGGAGGTGCAGGGGCGGACCTCGGGCCGCCAGCCGCTCTGACCGGCTCCTCCCCGCCAATCGGCCCGGCGCAGTTCCGGCGGTCCCGGCAGGCCGCGTCAAAGCCTACCGCGTGGCGACTCCGGTCGTGCGACTGGCGGTCTCACGATCGGAACCGCGTCGGCAGCTCGGCGCTGGACCGGGCAACCCGGGCCGTGCGAAGCACGGGCGTCATGGTGAAGGCGCGAGCGCTTCGCCAGGCTCAGCGCACGCCTGGAACCCCGGCCTGACAGCAATGGGGCGCGGAATGGGCCCTGCGCCGGCTGCCGCGCCCGACAGTGAGCATCAGCCGGCCCGCGTCACATCCTCCTTCAGCTCCAGGACCAGCTGCATCAGTCGATCCACGGATGGGTCGAGGAGGTCGTGGAGCACGGGGTCGACGTCGCCGAGCCCCCCCAGTCGCTCGACACGGACATCGCCGAGGCCTTCCCAGGTGATGCCCAGCAGCCCGCTGATCCTTCGCGCCGCGTCCTGCTCCTCGCTCTGGAGGTGGAACGTGTCGGCCACTCGGGCGATTTCCGCCCGAATCTCGTCGATCAACGCCTCCATCCGGACCCGCTGCTCGGCAGAGAACGGCGCGCGATCGCGACGATAGAGACGCCCGAAAGCGTCTTCATCCATCAGGCGGCGCACCGTCGCAAGGCGCTCCTCGAGCAGCCGCAACCTGATCGTTACGGCCCGCTCCTGGCCGGGGTTGAGGTTCATGCGACGCCAATGGTCGCGGGCGCAAGGCCGTGGCCCGGGCCTGCATCTCGCAACGCGCTCACGCGGCCTCGCCGGAGTCGGCGCTGTCAAGTCCGTCGTGGCCGAAGACCCGGCGGTAGACGTCCCGCCCGAAGCTCGTCGGCAGCGGCGGCGCTTCGCGGAGCAGGAACGGCCGCTCGCCGTCCGTCCCTCGTTCCGCCCGGAGGAAGAGAGCGTCGGGCATCCCGAGTTGATGGAAGGTCTCGGCGAGGTCGTAGAGGTGGGTGACATAGGCGACCTTCACCCCGTGCTCGAGGAGCGCGAGCACGATTCCTCGGGCGATCTGCGAGCCTTCGCGCTCGTTTGTCGCCGAGAGCGACTCGTTGAGGAGGACGAGGCTCCGGCCGCTCACGTGATCGATGACCTCGCTCATCCGCGCGAGCTCCTCGTCGAGCTTGCCTCGCTCCAGCGTCGGGTCCTCCTCCCGCCGGAAGTGGGTCAGCACCGCGTCCCGGACATCCGCGCGATACGCGTCGGCGGCAACGAACATCCCCGCCTGCATCATGAGCTGCGCGATCCCGATGGCGCGCAGGAGCGTGGACTTTCCTCCCCCATTGGCGCCCGTGATGACCAGGAGTGCCTTGCCATCCCCAGCAACGTCGTTCCCGATCGCACGTCCGTCGATCCTGAGGCTGAGGGCCGGGTCGTAGAGCCCGCGGGCTGTGAGCGTCGCCGACCCCACGGCGGGCGGGCCAGGGAAGCACAGGGGCTCACCCTTCGCGGCGAGCACTGCGTGGAGGTTGAGACAGCCAACGTAGAAGGCGAGCTCGGTCCGAAGCTGCTCGAAGAACCTGTGGACGTGCTCGGTCGACTCGGCGAGCGCCGCCGCTGCCGATGCGAGCCCCGCATCGCGGATCTCGCTGAGCGTGTGCATCCCGGCGTCGTCGCGCGCGACCGACCTCGTAGGCGAAGCTGCGCCGCTCCTCGAGCCCGATCCACTCGCGCCAGGTCCGGCCGTCGCGGTGCCGCCGCCGCAGCACGAGGTCGGCCGCCCGCCCTTCCGGTCCGAGACGTGCGCTCACGAGCACCCCGCGTTCGATCGCTGAGCCGTTTCACGTGCTGCTCGACGGATCGAAGGTACGTGTCGTCAAGCTCTGCTTCGACGGTCTCGAAGAAGCGGCGGAACCCCTCCGACGAGAATCGGGCGGCATGCGCCGCGGAGATCGCGCGCAGCCGTCGAAACGACCCGAGGTAGACGACGAGGGCCGCCACGGACCGGTGGACCACGGCGTCCGGGGAGCGCAGCCCGTAGCCCCAGACCTTGCGACGCTCGCCTTCCTGCGTCTCGAGCGTGAGCTGGTAGAGCTCCCGGATGACCGCCTCCTCGGCGAGCGCGTCGCGGAGCACGTCCTGCCGGTACGCGATCGAGGCGGGATCACCGGGCGCGGCGAGCAGGATGTCCCGCGCCACTTCCGCCAGGAGGCCGTCGCGCCCCGCCATCGCGCCGATGACCGTCTCGAGCTCGAGGTCGGCAATGACGGATGCGAGATGGGCGGCCGGCCGCGCGAGGACGAGGTCGCCGTCGCGGGCGGTCAGGTGCGGCCTCACGCGGCGACCCGCCCCTTCACGAGCTCGTACGTCAGCCCGTGCTTGCGAGCGATCGCCTCCGCATACGCAAGGCCGTCGGCGGGCCGGCGTTCGAGCTTGAACGTCCGCCGACCAGGATCGGCGGGGTCCACCGCGGCAACGAGGCTTACGGTGGTGGCCGTCAGGGACGCGAGCTCGTCGAGGAAGGTGACGACGACCGCGAGCAGGTCGAGCCGGACGGCCGCGCCGAGGATCGCCTCGTTGAGGAAGAGCGCGTCGCTCACCGTCGTCGAGCTGAAGCTCTCGTTCATCACCAGGAGGGTCCGCGGCGTTGCCGCACCGAGGATCCGGCGGATCCGCTGCAGATCATCCTCGAGCTTGCCGGCCAGGTTCCCCAGGTCTTCCGAGCGCTCGAAGTGCGTGTGGATCGCATCGACGAGGAAGACCCGTGCCTCCGTGCCGGGCACGGGGCAGCCGAGCCGGGCGAGGTGATGGAGCTGGCCGACCGCCCGCGCGAATGTCGTCTTGCCGCCCTGGTTCGGGCCGGTGACGACGACGATCCGATCTGTCCCCGCGAGATCGAGGTCGTTCGTGATGATGGCGCGGCCGGGGACCGCGAGCTTCGCGGCGAGTGCGAGGTCGAACACCTCGCGCACGCACGTCGCCTTCGAGTCGGCCGACACCTCCGGATAGCAGAACTCGAGCCCGTGGGGCCGGAGGTCGTCGATCCGCTCGCGGTACGCAAGGTAGAACTGGATCTCGCGGTCGAACCCAGCCAGGGTCGGGTCCATGAAGCCGCCGTGGTCGGCGGCGAACGCGATCAGTGCCGCGAAGGCGTCGGGATGCATCCGGGCGACGCCCTCGAGCACGGCTGCCTCCACGTGATCGAGGGCTCCCTTCGACGGCATCGAGAACTCGGGTGGCGCCACATCGGCTGCCCGGAAGCGCGCGAACGTGGCGCGCAGCTCCACGCCGTAGTCGGGCTCGGCCTCGTAGGAGCTGACGACGACCCGGCGTCCGGAGATCCGGAGCCGAACGTCGAGCGCGTCCAGCGCGGCGAGGACACGTCGGGCATCCGAGCCGAGCGTCGCGAAGGCATCCGAACCAACGTAGCCCCGCAGATGGTCGGCGATCTGCCTGAGGCCGCGCGAGCGCGGGCCGGCCGCGTCGAGCGTGTCGGCGAGGGCGACGATCGTCGGGACGTAGACCCGCACGGCCTCCAGGAGCCAGCGCTCCCGTTCGTATCGATGGCGGCTGGCTGACGAACGCGCCATCCTGCCGCGGACGAGCCGCATCGCGTCCGCGAACGACCGGAGCGAGGCCGTCAATTCGCTGGACTCGAGGTCCCGGAAGACCTCGTGCCGAAAGGCGACCGCTTCGACATCAGGACACGGCGCGAAGAAGAACCCCCGCAGGTCGTACTCGTCGCGCCGCCACGTGAGCCACGATGCGATCTCGTCGAGGTGGAGATCAACGACGAAGTCGCCGGACTGGGCCGCCGGCCAGCGGTCGGGAGCGCGGTCGAAGAGGACGCTCACGGCGCCCGGACCTGCCGCCGGGCGTGGATCCTCGGTCATGGCTCGTTCTCACCTGCGACCAGCCGGTCGGTCCCGCGACCGGAGGGTCAACGCTGCGCTCGACTCGGCGCGATCGGAGGTGGTGCTCCCGACCCTCTTGCTCCCGGATACACGAATGGCTCCTGGAACTGGGTCCAGAAGCCATCACCCGCGAACGGGATACGGCGCGAGCTTCATCGCGCGATCGGTTGTCACCCAAGCATGGGCCCAAGCGTGAAGCCCGTCAAACAACCGTCTTGCGGGCCGCGCGTTGACGGTCGGGCAGGGAGGTCCTACGCTCGCGCCACGGCGATGGTGTCCGCCGAGACGCTGGTGCGTCTGAACCGCCCGGTATGGGCTGATGGCCCCTCGACTGCATCGGCAGACGTGGGGCTTCTTCTTGCCCCGGACGGAGGCACATGACGGCCGACGCCGCGACCCTCGGGCCAGACTCGGGGCATGCTCCGGCACGGCTCCGTATCGAGGTCGTCGAGGCGCTCGGCCCGGGCCTCGAGCTCGCACACGACCAACGCACGGGTGGCCTCGTTGCTGCGCGCGCCCGGTCCGGCGGCCTGTGGCTCGGGTTCGATCGCGGGGCCCTGGTGGACTCCGACGACGGGTCCGGCCGCTCAGTGCCCGTCATCGTCGCGGTTCCCGGCTCGACATGGCCAGGCTGCCAGGTCGACGCGGAGATCGTGGGCGCCCTGGCGGCTGGCGGTCGGACGATCCTCGTCGCGAGGATCAGTGGAGTCCCCGAACCGCTGCCGGCGGTCGCACGCGTCGTCGCCCAGGTGCCCGAAGGGGCGTGGCTCGACGCGGCAACGGCAGCCGGGATCGCAGCCGCTGCCCGTCGCGAACACCGGCGGCGCCAGGCGATGGACCGGATCGTCGGTGGCCGGGCGTGGGAGGCGTCGGGGGCAACGCCCGAGGCCGCCCGCTTCACGACCCCGCACTCGCTCGCCGAGTACTCCCTCGGACGGCTACCGCCGCGGTTCCTCCGTGGCCTTCGGGATCTGCTCGACCCAGGCGAGCGGATCCTCTACTCGATCGAGCGCCCCGGGATCACCGCTACGGGCTTCATCGGGCAGGTCCCACGGCAGGACCGGCGGAGCGCACTCCTGGTCCTGACCGATCGCCAGGTCGCCTGGCTCGTCGACCACGCGGACCCTGACCGCTACCTCTCGGACTGGGGCATCGATGCCGAGACGATCCCGATCGAGCTCGTGACCGCCGCCCGCGTGGTCGAGTCGGGTCGCTGGTGTCGACTCGTCATTGCCACCGACCGTGGCCAGACCGAGGCGCGGCTTCCGGCCGAGCTCTCATCCGAAGTGGGGGTCGCCGCCCAGCTGATCGAGCGGTTCATCCCGGCCGCGGACGTGCGCCTCCCGCGCCGGCGGTACGTCGTCGAGCGCCGCAACATCGACTGGTCTCGGCTCGATGCGTTCAGCGGGGGAACGGACGTCCGTTCGCTGACGAGGCAGCTCGATGCCGATGCGGTCGCATGGCTCCTCGGCCCAGCGCGCCAGGGCCACCCTCGCGCCGAGGCGTGCGCGCTCACCCCCGACTCGATCGCCTTCATCTCCGGTCGCCGCCGTCACGATGTTCCGCTCGGTGCTGTCCATGCCTTCCGGATCGCCCTCTCGCCTCTCGTCGGGAGGTTCGAGGTCGTCGGGTCGCGGGTGCTGGGCGCGATGACGTTCCCGGCGCCGTTCGGCGACCTTGCGGGTACGTTCGTCCGCTCGGCGGGCCGCCTGACCGCCACCGTGCCGGGCGTGAGGCACCAGCCATCGCCGACCTGAGCCGATGTGCCTGGCGGCCATCGAATGCGCCGGGGTGGGCGGAGCGCGGCCGTCACGACGCTATCGGCTCTTGACGGGCGTGCGGCTGATCAACGACTGTCCGACGAGCAGCCGTGCGGACCCGAGCGCAGCGCGTATCCGGGGTCAGATGCCCGCCCCTGTCTTCCCCTCTCCCGCGCCACTCCGGGTCAGCGGCGTTTCGCCCTTGCTCTACCTCTCTCCCGCGCCACGTTTGACAGGCACCCGGCACGCTCCGACACTTCTCGGAGCGGCTGCGGCCGCCGGTGGCGGCCCCGTGGTCAGGGTCCCGGGCCCACCGTCCCGGATACGCGAAGCGAGGAAGTCCCATGTCCCGTCTTACCAGCTGGCTGCGCCCGTCGACGGTCGCACACGCGCACTGCGACATCCCATGCGGCATCTACGACCCGGCCGAGGCCGTCCAGGCGGCGCGGACCGTCGCCCGGATGGTGGAGCTGATCGGCAAGCTCCCCGAGGGCTCGACCGCCGTCGCCGATCGGAACACGTTCGTCCGCTGTGTGGCCGTCAAGGAGCAGCACGCCGAGAAGGTGAAGCACGAGGTCCAGGTCATCTGGTCCGACTACTTCAAGCCGGAGCATCTCGCGGCGTTCCCCGAGCTCCACACCAAGGTCTGGAACCTGCTCAAGCTCGCGGGCAAGAACAAGCAGGGCATCGACGCGCAGGCGGCTGCCGATCTCGAGGCGGCCACCAAGGAGTTCGCGGAGATGTTCTGGGCGACCAAGAAGTAGCCGACGCGGCGAGCCGGCAGGACCCGGCGTGCCGGCGTCGCGCACGACGTCACCGCGGCGCCGCGCAGCGGTGATCGGCCAGGCCGGCCTGTCGACGTGACGGGCCGGCGACGATCGGGGCGCGCCGGTCGACCCTGGCGGCTTCGCCTGTTCCTGCTCGCGTCCGCGGTCCTCGCGCTGGCCTGGGACGCGGGCGCTCTCGCGCGCCGTGCGCGCCGCGGACCGTGGCGCGCCGAGGTCGTCGGCGAGAGCATGGTCCCGGCACTCCGAAACGGCGACTGGCTGCTGGTCGACCCGACACCGGCCCGATGGCCGCGGCGGGGTTCGGTCGTGGTCGTCCGCGAGCCGGAGGGCGACCTCGTCGTCGTGAAGCGCATCGCCGCGCGCCCGGGTGACCGGGTTGTCCGGGCGGATGGGTCGGTCACCGTGCTCGGCGCAACGGAGGCGTGGCTCCTCAGCGACGCGCCGGACGAAGCGATCGATTCGCGGCGATATGGACCGGTTGACGCCGAGCTGCTGCTGGGCCGCGTCGCGTGGCGATACGGACCCATCCGGAGATTTGGACCCGTGCGCTGAGCCGGCCGCGCCGGCGCGCGAGCGCGCGACGCTACCCGGCAGCGACGCCCAGCGCCTGGCCCGCGAGCGGCACGTGGGCGGCGCGCACGTCAGCCGCGAAGGACGCAAGCCCCTCGTCGCTGGTATCCCACCGGGACGGGAACATGATGATCCGGTCGAGGCCCAGCGCGGCGTAGCTGCCCAGGCGGTCGACGCGCGCCTGCCCGTCGGCACGGGAATCGTTGTCGCGGCTGTAGAGGGAGATGCGCAGGGTCGAGGGATCCCGGCCCTCCTCCTCGCAGCGCTGGCGCGCGACGGGGAGCGCTTCGCGGATCTCGTCGGGTCCCAGGAAGACCAGGTTCAGCTCGTCCGCGTAGCGGGCCGCGTACCGGAAGGTCACGTTCTGCCCGTTGCCGCCGACCACGATCGGGATGTGCCCCTGGATCCCCTTCGGCACGTTGATTGCCTCTTCGACGCGCGCATAGGCGCCCTCGAACGTGGCCTTGCCCGGGCCGAGCATCCGCCGGATCACCTCGAGATGGTCACCGAGCGCGCCGAGGCGCTCCCGCAGCGTTGGGAAGCCGTAGCCGTACGCAAGCCACTCGTCTTCCTTCCAGCCGGCACCGATCCCGAGCTCGAAGCGGCCGCCCGAGATCACGTCGATCGTCGAGGCCATCTTCGCGGTGAGGGCGGGGTTGCGGAAGCCGGTGCAGACCACCATGTGGCCAATTCGCGCGCGTGACGTCGCCTGCGCCAGCGCCGCGAGCATCGTGAACGACTCGAAGGTGATCTCCTCGGTCGGGTTGGGCACCGTCGTGAAATGGTCGAAGACCCAGAGGGACTCGAAGCCCAGCGCCTCGGCCTGCTGCGCCCGCGCGATCGAGTTCGCCCACGCGTCCGCGGGACTCCAGCCGTCGAACTCCCCTTTCCAGCCCTGGGGAACCATCACCCCGACATCCACGTGTGCCCACTTCCTCCGACATCGACCGATCGGTCGCGATCCGGCCCGCGCGACCACGCGCGAGCGTCCAGTCCACCATCCCCACCGGCGTCGAGCCTATCATCGGCGGCATGGAGCTGCCGCCGCCGTTCGACCCGACCGTCCTCGCCCACCCGGACCCGGAGGCCACCTTGTCCGGCCCGCCGACACCGTGGGCGTCCCTGCCGGCGCCCGCGCGTCGAGACGGCCCCCCGTGGTGGATGACCGAGATGATCGATGCGGAACCGGCGCTCGCCGGCCGCCTGCTCCGGCGCCTGGGCATCGTCCGGCGCAGCTCGGGCGTCCCGGGCGTGCCCGCGAAGCTCGAGGCGCCCGGTCGTGACACCTCGGCCGGACGCCTCGCGGCGGCGATCCGCACCGCGCTGGAGGCCGGCGACCCGGTGGTGGTCACCGGGTGTGGCACCAGCGAGCACGGTGCGATGGCGTTCGCCGCGATCGTCGCCGATGCGGCCGAGCGTGGAGGCATCCGCGGCTCCGGGAAGCCCGGCAGCGTGCTGGCACGCCAGGCGTTCGAGGCCTCGCTGGCACCCCAGCGCGGCGGGCTGATCATCGGCATCAGCCACGAGGGCGGCACGGGGGCGACGCTGGCCGCGTTGACCGCCGCCGCGGCCCTCCGCGCGAAGGTCGCGGCGGTCACCGTGAGCCGGCTGGCCCCGATCGGCGGCCTGAGCCCCTTGATCCTCGAGACCGCAGAGATCGACCGGAGCTGGTGCCACACCATCGGCTACCTCTCCCCGATCCTGGCCGGCGTCGCCGTGGGGGCCGCGCTGACCGGCGAGGCGGGCGATGCAGACCCGGGCGTCATCCGGCCGCTCCTCGCGGCGGGTCTCGAGCAGGCCACCTCCGCCGAACGCATCGCCGCCGAGCTGGCCGGCTGCCGCGAGATCATCGTGCTGGCGTCCGGCGCCGACACGACGGCCGGCCGCGAGCTCGCGCTCAAGGTGGAAGAGGCAACCTGGCTGCCCGCGGCGTTCCGCGAGACCGAGACGTTCCTCCACGGCCACCTCCCGGCGATGGACGGGGCGACCGGCCTCGTGCTCATCCTCGCCGACCGCGCGGGACGGGAGGCGCGCTCGGCCCGGGCGCAGCAGGCGCTCGCGGCGGCAGCCCGGATCGGGATGCGGCCGGGCGCGATCCTGGCCGCGGACCTGGACCGCGAGTGGCCGGCATTCCTTGCGCCGGCCGGCAGGCTCCTCGTCCCGGAGGCACCGGCGCTGCCGGGCCCCGTCGCCGCGCTCATCGGGACGGCCACGCCGCTCCAGCTCCTGACCGAGCGGCTTGCGCGCGCCCGCGGGACGGACCCGGACCCGATCCGGCGCGACCAGCTCGCCTACCGCGAGGCCGCCGCGCTCGCGGAGTAGCCGGACTCAGCCGCGGACCAGGACCTCGCCGAGCAGGTCCACGTGGGCGAGGTCCCAGGGCAGGAAGTCCTGGAGCATGAGCCGCTCGCACCCGGCCGCCTCGAACCGGGCGGCCATCGCGCGGGCCTCGTCCGGAGTGCCGTAGATCCAGCGCGGCCGGCGCGTCTCGAACCAGGCAGTTCCCTCCGCGGCCATCCCGAACGCGTCGAGGAGCGCCCGTGACCGGCGCTCCACCTCGGCAGCGTCGCGACCGATCAGGGCGCCCGCCATCGCCGAGTGGCGAATCGTGGAGGGATCCCGGCCGGCCTCCCGGGCGATCGTGTCGAGCATCGCGAAGCGCTCGACCACGCGTTCCGGGGACGCGCTGGAGAGGTTGAACTCGTCGGCGAAGCGAACCGCGATCCGCATCGAGCGCGGGCTCCCCTCGCCACCCACGATGAGCGGCGGCGCCGGCTGCTGGACCGGCCGCGGCCGGAGCAGCCCGGCCGGGACCTGGTAGTGGCGGCCGCTGAAGGACCACCCGTCCGGGCCCTGCCACAGGCCGCGAAGCACCTCCAGCTGCTCCTCCAGCATCTCGGCGCGCACCTCGATCGGCGGGAACGGGAAGCCGTGGTGCTCGTGCTCGGCCTGGTTCCAGCCGGCCCCGAGGCCGACGTCCAGTCGCCCGCCTGACATCTCATCGACGGTCGTGGCCAGCTTGGCAAGGTTGCCCGGGTGCCGGAACGTCACCGGGGAGACCAGGGCGCCGATCCGGATGGTGGTGGTCTCGCGGGCGAGCCCCGCGAGGACGGCCCACGCGTCGGTCGTCGGCCGCCCCGATGCGCCCGGGAAGCTGTCGTAGTGGTCCGAACGCAGGAAGGTCTCGAACCCCGCCGCCTCGGCGTGCCGGGCAACCGCCAGCTGGTCCGCGTAGGAGCAGCCCTGCTGGGGCTCGATCATCAGCGCATATCGCATTCGGCTTCTCCGTGTTTCTGGCCGCCTGGGTGGATCCTCTGTCGGGCCCCGGGATATTCGCGCGTCGATACTTCCCGTGATCGAAATGGTTGCCGTTGACGAAGTGATCTTGGTTCAGATATATTATTGACGTGATCGTAACAACAACGCCGGCCCTGGCGGCCGACCCGGCCACGGCCGTCGAACCGACCCGTTCGCCCGAACGCCGGGCGCTGATCGAGGAGATCCTCGCCGGGACTGCCGTGATCGCCGGCCATCAGCGCTGCGCGGTCGCCCGAAGGCTGCACCGGCAGGGCATCAGCATGGCGCACCTGCAGACGCTGTGGATTCTGCAGGAACACGGCCCCCAGCCGATGACCCACCTGGCGGACCTGCTGGGCGTCGCGGTCCCGAACGCGACCGGCATCATCGACCGGATGGAGCAGCGCGGGCTCGTCGAGCGTCTCCGGGACGGCGCGGACCGCCGTGTCGTGATCGTCCGGCAGACGCCGGACGGAGCGCGCGCGGTCGAGGAGGTCGATGGCTGGCGGAGCGAGATGCTCCAGGCGCTCCTGCTGCGGCTCGACACCGACCAGCTCGTGCGCCTCGTGGGCGGCATCGAGGAGCTTCGCGCGGCAATCCTGACACACGGGACCGACCTGCCACTGGACGCGGCAGGACCAGGTCCGGGAGAGGAGACAGCACGACCATGATGGAAGGGGCACCGGTCGCGGAGGGCGCGGGGGGCGCGCCCGTCGGCGCACCCCACCCGGCCGTCGAGATCTCACCGCGAGCGCGGTTCGAGGTCCTCGGCGCAATCCTGCTCGCGCTCCTTCTCGGCGCGCTCGACCAGACGATCGTCGGGACGGCGCTGCCGCGCATCGTCACCGATCTGCACGGCAACGACCTCTACACGTGGGCCGTCACGATCTACCTGCTGACCTCCACGATCAGCGTCCCGTTCTACGGCAAGCTGTCCGACTACTACGGCCGGAAGCCCCTCCTCATCTTCGGGATCACGGTCTTCCTGGTCGGCTCTGCGCTCTCGGGCCTGAGCGGCGAGATGTGGCAGCTGATCCTCTTCCGTGGCATCCAGGGCATCGGGGCCGGCTCGCTCTTCCCGATCTCGCTGGCGGTCATCGGCGACCTGTTCACGCCCGCCGAACGGGGCAAGTACCAGGGCCTGTTCGGGGCCGTGTTCGGGCTCTCGGCCCTCGTGGGTCCGGCGCTGGGCGGGATCATCACGGACACCGTCGGCTGGCACTGGATCTTCTACATCAACCTGCCCATCGGCCTCTTCTCGCTTCTCGTGGTCAGCCGCGTGCTGCCGAGCGTGAAGCGCCCCTATCACTCCCTCGACCTGGACCTCGTCGGCGCGTTCGTCTTCGTGGCCGCGATGATCCCGCTCCTGGTCGGCCTCACGAACAAGCAGACCGCCGACTGGGCGACTCCCGAGGTTGGCGGGCTCCTGCTGATCGCTGCGGTGCTCATCCCGGTCTTCCTGTTCATCGAGTCGCGGGTGAAGCAGCCGATCGTCCCGCTCGACCTCTGGCGCAGCCGCACGTACGCGGGCTCGCAGATCGCGACGTTCTTCGCGGCCTTCGGCTTCTTCTCGGCCACGATCTTCCTGCCGCGCTTCTACCAGGTGGTCAGGGGCGACAGCGCGACGATCTCGGGCTACGAGCTCTTCCCGCTCCTGGTGGGCGTCATCGTCTCGAGCATCGTCAGCGGCCAGATCGTGGCCCGGACGGGCAGGTACAAGGCGCTCCTGCTCGCCTCGGTCGTGTTCGTGGGCGTCGGCTCGCTCCTGTTCACGAACCTCGCCGCGACGTCCGACCCGTGGGTGATCCGCTTCTGGCAGTTCGTCCTGGGCGCGGGGATCGGCCCCACGCTGGCGGTCTTCACGATCGTGATCCAGAACGCGGTGCCGTTCAGCAAGCTCGGCGTGGCGACCTCGAACCTCACGTTCTTCCGCCAGATCGGCGGCACCGTGGGCCTCTCGATCGCGGGGTCCCTGTTCGGCACCCAGATCGCCAGCCAGATCCCGGCCCGCCTCCTCGCGAACGGCATTCCGCAGCAGGCCGTGGCCCAGTTCCAGGGTGGTGGCTTCGATCTCAACAACCTGGTCGGCGTCGGGGGCACGCTGGGCCAGCAGATCCTTGCGGGTGTCCCGGCCCAGGTCCGGCCGGTCGTGGAACCCTTGATCCCGAAGATCGTGACCTCGATCTACGAGGCGATGTCGCTCGCGATCGGGTCCGTCTTCTGGCTGGGGCTGGGAGCCTCCGTGCTCGCATTCCTTGCCGTGCTCGTCATCCGGGAGCTGCCGCTGCGCTCCTCGCTCGGGCCTGCCCGCGCGCAAACGCCGGGAGCTGCTGCGCCGAACCGGCCCGGCACCGACGGCGTTGGGCACACCCCAGCGCTCGCCGGGGAGTAGCGGCCGGTGGCAGGAGAGCGCGTCTCGCCGGGGCGCGAGCCCGGGCCCGCGACGCCGCGGATCGTGGCCACCCCGCCGGGGCTGGCCGCACCCGGAACGGCCGGCGCGGCATTCGTGGCCGTGCTCGCGGTCGCTGACCTGGCGCCGGGCGCAATGGTTCGCGTCACCAATGGCGACCTGGACGTGCTCCTTGCCAACGTCCCCGGCGGCCTGCTGGCCACCGACGACCGCTGCCCGCACATGGCCGCGCCGCTCTCGCTGGGGCGCCTGGACGGCTGCATCGTGGACTGCCCGCTTCACAACGGGCGCTTCGACCTGTGCAGCGGCGAGACGATCCAGATGCCGACGACGGGCGGCCTGGATGCCGACGGCGCTCCGCACCTGCCATGGTCCCCTCCCGGGACCGAGCCGAAGCCCGAACCCCCCGGCCGAAAGGCCGAGGCACGCCGCCTCACCCGCGTCCGACGCCTCCGCCACTACCCGGTCCGGGTGGTGAACGGGTTCATCGAGGTCGCCTTCCCGCACACCTGATCTCGCCCGAGCGACGCTCGGGCGTGCGCCTTCCCTGAACGGTCCCGACGTTGACGGATGCGGGATGGGCCGGTAGGATCGCCAAGCCCATGAAACACCGGCTCATCAGGGCCGTGGCCGCAATGGCGATCGCCCTGGGGGCGTTCGCGGTCCCCAGCGGCACCGGTCCCACCTTCGCCGGGTCGACGTGCACGGGCTGGACGAGCACCCTCGTCCCGCCCACGACGATCCGGGTCTACCGATCGACGCTCCGGCGGACCGTCAAGGTTCCGTTCCGGTCCTACGTCGAGACGGTGATGGCGTCCGAGTGGGGCCCTTCGAACCCACCCGCAGCCCTCCAGGCCGGCGCGCTCGCCGTGAAGCAGTACGCCTGGTACTACGCCCGCGTGTGGCGCGGCGGCAGGGATCCGGCTGGCGCCTGCTACGACGTTCGCGACAACGGGTTCGACCAGGTGTACAACCCGTCGCGGGCTCCGGCCCCGGCCCACCGCGCGGCGGTCGCCGCCACGTGGCCGCTCACGCTGCGCCGCTCGGGCAGCTTCTTCCCCACCGGGTACTGGTCCGGATCCAGCGCGTGCGGGATCGCAGCCTGGAACGGCCGGCTGCTGCAGCGCGATGCCGCGGATTGCGCCCGCCGCCTGGGCGAGACGTCGGAGCAGATCCTGCGCCGCTTCTACGGCACCATCGAGTGGGTCTGGCCCGGCATCAACGACATGACCGGGGATGGCCGGGGCGACGTGGCCACCGTGCAGAGCGCGACGGATGGGACGGTGACGGCGCGCCTGGTCACCACGGACCCGGCAGCGGTTGCCGCCGATGGCGCCGCCGCCACGACCGCCCTCGACGCGATCCCGCCGGGCGCGAAGCTCCTCGGCCGCGTGGCCGCCGACGTCAACGGCGATGGGCGACGGGACATCGTCAGCCTGGTGGCAGGCGCGGATGGCGTCGCCGTCCTGCGCGTCATGCTCGCCACCGGGACCGGGTTCGTGCCGGCCTCCACGTGGTGGTCGAGCGCGGGCGAGCCACAGCCCTTCGACACGACCGGCCTGCGGCTCGTGGGGGGCGACTTCAACGCCGACCGATTCGCGGACGCGGCCCTGATCCGGGTCGTCCCGGGCGATGCGCCGCGAACCGACGTGCTCGTCGCGACCTCCAACGGGAGCTCGTTCGACCCGGCGGGCGTCATGCTGAGCATGCCCGAGGATCTCTCGACGAGCCAATTCCTCGCGGGGGACACGACCGGGGACGGCCGCGCCGACCTCGTGATCCTCCGGCCGACGAGCCCGGACGTCGCGCCGCCCGTCGACGGCAGCCCGCCGCCCAGCGCCCCTCCCGCCCCGACGGGCACCGCCGTCCAGGTCGCGGTGATGTCGGCGGGAGCGACCCTTGGCGCGCCGGCAACCTGGTTGCAGGCGCCCGTGCCGCCCGACGCCATCAAGGCCGTCGTGGGCGACGCCACCCGCGACGGACGCGACGACCTGCTCGTCGCCGAGCGACAGCCCGATGGGTCGGCCGTCCTCGCCGTCTACGACTCGAGCGCAAAGGCCACCATGAGCCGCGACGTGTATCCGGTCTCGCCCGACCTGCCGCTCGCCTTCGACGACATCCGCCTCGCGACCGCGGACTTCACCGGCGACGGGATGACGGACCTGCTCGTCTTCAGGAAGCTGCCGGTGGCCGCGGACGGCACGGTCCAGGGCGTCGAGATCCAGCGCTACTGGACCACGCCGAACGGGTTCAGCCGGTTCCCCTTGCGGGCCGACCCCACCCTGGACTGGGCGACGCTCGACCCACTCTGATCCTCAGGCGTCCTCGGTCGCGCGGAGGGGGAGGTTCGTCTCCACGAAACGTCGGAGACCGTCCACGACCTCGGCGAGGTCGTCGGTGACCGTGAAGAGATCCAGGTCGGCCTCCGCGATCGTGCCCTCGGCGAGGAGCGTCCCCCGGAACCACGCGAGCAGGCCCGACCAGTAGGCCGTCCCGACCAGGAACACCGGGAAGTGCTTGATCTTGCCGGTCTGGATCAGGGTGAGCGACTCGAACAGCTCGTCCAGCGTCCCGAAGCCGCCGGGGAAGATCACGAACCCCTCCGCGTACTTCACGAACATCGTCTTGCGGACGAAGAAGTAGCGGAACTCGACGCCCAGGTCCACCCACGGGTTCAGCCACTGCTCGTGGGGCAGCTCGATGTTGCAGCCCACGGAGAATCCCCCGGCCTCGAAGCAGCCCCGGTTCGCGGCGGCCATGACGCCGGGCCCGCCGCCCGTGATGACCGTCAGGCCGGCCTCGGCCAGGAGGCCGCCGAGCTCGCGCGCCTGCTCGTAGACCGGGTCGTCCTCGGCCACCCGCGCGGACCCGAAGACCGTCACGGCGGGCCCGATGCCCGCCAGCGCGTCGAACCCCTCCACGAACTCGGCCTGGATCCGGAGCGTCCGCCACGGGTCCGAATCGAGGAACGCGGTTCGGCTCCGCCGGAGGAGCCGCTCGTCGGCGGTACCGGCCCGCGACGGGACCTGGCGGTCCACCGCTTCCCGCCGGACAACGAGCCGGCCCGCCCGCCGGAGCTTGTCGCGCCCGGTCGTGATCGGCTCGCCCTCCACGCCGCGGGCGCGAAGGTCCTCCGGCTCGTCGGATCGGGAGGGGGGCGGCGCATCCCGGGACGGGGGCGGCGCGTCGGTGTCTGGCATCGGGACCTCCGGGCGATGGACGGCCGGGTCAGGGACCCGGGACGGTGAACCAGGTCTTCCAGGTGGCATCGGCCGGGCCGGCCGTGACCGCATTGCCGTTCCGGACGAGCGGCAGGCGCAGCAGCCGCGCGTCGCCCAGGAGCCGCGCCGCCAGCTCCGCGTCGTCCATCCGCAGGTAGCCCAGCCCGGCGTCCAGCCACGGTCGCGCGGTCGTGTCGGCCAGCGCGGCGGCGCCGAGCTTCGCCACGAACCGCTGCAGCTCCCCGGGCGCGATCGGCTTGCGCCGCAGGTCCACGAAGTGCACCGTGATCCGGCGCTCCTTGAAGAAGCGGAGCGCGGCCCGGGTCGGCTGGCTGTCCTCGCGACCGAAGACCTGGACGCTTGGCGCTGGCGCGGCAGGCATGTCGCGATCGTAGCGCGCCGCCGGCGCGTCGGGGACTCGAGCCGTCCGCAAGGGGGCTCGACCAGCCCGCGGGCACGAGCAGCCCGCGGGGCCCGGCGCTACCATCGGCGTGGAGGTGATCGAAGGTGTCCGTCTGGTTCACGGTCCGGCTCGACGACGCGCCGGGTTCCCTTGCCCGGGCCGCGGCGGCCCTGGCCGAGCGCGGCGTCAACATCACGGGCATCGTCGGCGTTGCCGAGGACACGGACGGGGAGCTGATGCTCACCACCAGCGACGCGGTCGCGACGCGCGAGGCGCTGACGGCTCTGGGCGTGGCGTTCGACGAGCACGACCCCACCGACCCGCACGGGCTTGCCGGCCCCGGAGCCCTGGCCGACCTGGCCCGCGGCCTCGCGGACCGCTGAGCCCCCGCCGTGCCGCGCCTCGCAGTGCTGCACCCTGACGGTCGCGTGCGCTCGTGAGCCCGCGCCGGGGAGCCGCGACCCCGCCGACCGTCGCCATCCGCGTCATCCATGACGACACGCCCGCGGCGCTCCCGGCGATCCTCGCCACGCTCGCACGGGCCGGCGCGACGCTCCGCACGCTGAGCACGGTCCGGCGGCTGGACGACACCGGCACCGGGCCGGCCGTCGAGACCGAGATCGAGGTTGAAGGCGTCGACGAGGCGGGCCTCGACGCTGCCACGGCCAACGCGCCGGGCGTGCGCGAACGGCGGGCGACCCGGACCATGGACCGGATCTTCGGCAAGCGGATCATCGTCGTCGGCGGCGGCGCGCAGGTCGCCCAGGTCGCGCTCGGCGCCGTCTCGGAGGCCGACCGCCACAACCTGCGCGGCGAACGCATCTCGGTCGACACGATCGCCCTGGTCGGCGAAGCGAACATCGCCGGCGCGGTCCGGGCAGTGGCGGACCTGCCCCGCGCGCGATGCCTGGTCCTGGCGGGCTCGATCATGGGCGGTGATATCAGCCGGGCCGCGGACGAGCTGCGTGCGGTCGGCATCCCGATCATCGCCCTCAACATGGTCGGATCCATCACCGACCACGTGGACCTCGTCGTGACCGATCCGGTCCAGGCCGGAACGATGGCGGTCATGGCGGTCGCCGACACCGCGACCTTCGACCTTGCCCGGCAGCGCGGCCGGCGGTACTGAGGGGTCCTGCGCCGTGCGAATCGCGACCTGGAACGTCAACTCCCTCAAGGCGCGCCTGGAGAAGGTCGAATGGTGGCTGGAGCGCGCAGCGCCCGACGTGCTGCTGCTCCAGGAGACGAAGCTCTCCGACGACGCCGCTCCCCTGCTCCCCTTCTCCATGGCCGGCTACGAGCTGCTCCATCACGGCGAGGGGCGCTGGAATGGCGTCGCGATCGCGAGCCGGGTCGGGCTCTCGGACGTGGTCACGAACTTCGGGGACGGACCGGTGCGCTCGTCGGCGGCCGGCACCGTCGACGAGGAGGCGTTCGACCCACTCGGCGAGGCCCGGATGGTGAGCGCGGTCTGCGGCGGGGTCCGGGTGGTCTCCATCTACGCGCCGAACGGCCGCGTGGTCGGGTCGTCGTTCTACGCGGGCAAGCTCGCCTGGTTCGCGCGACTCCGCCGCTGGCTCGACGCGACCCAGCAGCCTGGGGCCCCGCTCCTGGTCGGCGGCGACTTCAACGTGGCGCCCGCGGACCTCGACGTGTGGGACCCCGCCGCGGCGCACGGGGGCACGCACGTCTCCGAGCCGGAGCGGGCGGCGTTCCGGACCCTTCTGGACTGGGGGCTGGAGGACACGTGGCGCTCGCGGAACCCGGGCCTCCGGCGATTCACGTGGTGGGACTACCGGGCCGGGAACTTCCAGCGCGACGAGGGGATGCGAATCGACCACCTCCTGGCGACCGGCCCCGTGACGGCGCGCATCGTCGCCGTCGAGGTCGACCGCGAGGCGCGCAAGGGCAAGCCGGTCCCATCCGACCACGCGCCGCTCGTCCTCGACCTCGACGAGCCGGGCCGGCCGTTCGACGCGGGCTGGTCCGACGCGGCGGCGCGCATCGCCGATCGGGTGGCCGCCCGGCGGAGTGCTGCCGGCGCCTGACATCCACCGGCTCGACGCGGCCGTATCACCGGGAAACGGAGGTTCGATGACACCCGACGCAGACCAGGCGATCGCGCTGCAGGCCGGACATCCCGGCCCAACGGGCCACCATTCGCACCACGCGAGCGAGGATGAGGACGCGGACTTCGGCCCGCGGTTCAGGCCCGACGAGCCGCGGACCGTCTCGGACGCGGACCGGCTCCGCTATGAGGGCTACCTCGCCGAGATCCTCACCGCCCTCGGCCTCGACCTCGACACGCCGGGGACGAGCGCCACGCCGCGCCGGCTCCTGCAGGCGCTCTTCGACACGACGGCCGGGTACGAGGGAGATCCCAAGCTCCTCACGGCCTTCCCCACCGAGTGCCGGGGCGGCGCGAACTGCGAGATCGCGCAGGTCGTCGAAGGCCCCATCCCGTTCTTCGCGCTGTGCGAGCACCACGCCCTGCCGTTCTTCGGCAACGTCTACGTCGGATATGTCGCCCACGAGGGGATCATCGGCATCAGCAAGCTGACCCGCCTCGTCCACGTGGTGACCCGCCGCTTCGGCGTGCAGGAGCGGATGACCTACCAGATCGCCGACGAGCTCGACCGGATGATGTCGCCGCATGGCGTGGCCGTCTACGCCGAGGCCCACCACCTCTGCACGCAGATGCGCGGCGTCCGGGAGCTCCACCCGAAGACGCGAACCACCTCGTATCGCGGCGCGTACGTGGAGAGCCCGCAGCTGCGCGGTGAGTTCTTCGACGTGAGCGGCCTTCGTCGGGCGGAGTCTTGACCGGGTCCGATCCCGCGCTGGCGCCGGGCCACCGGGGAGATTCCCGGCTCGAACGCCTGTGGGACCGGGCGTCCGACCCCGCGGCGCCGGCGCCATCGCGGCCGGACGTCCGAGGTGGCCGGCTGCCCTCCGGCCTCGGCGATCGCTACGACGGCGAGCTGCGCGTCGCCCTGCGCCCCGATCGACCGACCGTGATCGCCAACTTCGTGTCGACGATCGACGGCGTGGTCGCGTTCGACACGGACGGAAGCACCGGCGGCGGTGAGGTCAGCGGGTTCGCGGACGCGGATCGCTTCGTCATGGGACTGCTCCGGGCGATGGCCGATGTCGTCCTCGTCGGGGCGGGCACGGTCCGCGCCGCGCCGACGCACGAATGGACGCCGCGGCGCGTCCAGCCGGGGTCGGCCGGGCTGTACGCGTCGTGGCGCGACACGATGGGAATCGCCAGCCCGCAGCCGACGACGATCGTCGCGACCGCGAGCGGTTCGCTCGATCCGAAGCACCCTGGCCTGTCCGCTCCCGACGTGCCGGTGATCCTGGCCACGACGGAATCCGGGGCCGCGCGCCTTCGGGCCGCCGGTCCGGCATCGAACGCGCGGATCGAGGTCGCCGGATCCGGCGGGCCGATTGCGGCGACGGCGCTGGTCGAGATTGCCGCCAGGTCCGGCGCACGGGTCGTCCTCTGCGAGGGCGGCCCGCACCTCATCGGCGACCTGCTCGCCGCCGGGCTGCTCGACGAGCTCTTCCTGACCCTCGCGCCCCAGCTCGCAGGTCGAGATGACTTGACGCACCGGCTCGCGCTGGTGGAAGGCACCGCGTTCGAGATCGCGAAGGCGCCGTGGGCGCAGCTCGGGTCCGTACGCAGGTCCGGCGACCATCTCTTCCTTCGCTACCACGTCGGCGGCCCCGCATCGAGGCCGGGAGCCGGGTAGCGGCCCGCGCGTTGATGGCCGGGTAGCGGGCCCGCGCGTGCTGGGCCGGGTACCCGGCCCAGTTCTCCGGGCCGGTTCTCCAGGCCCGGTTCTCCACGGCGACGCGGCCTAGACTGGAGGCTGGCGATCCCCAATTCGGTGATCGCCCGTCGGAAGGACGGGATTTCGGGACCGCGGATGAGCCTGTTCGACATCTTCGTCACCGTGGACCAGCCGGACCTGTGGGCGGCGCGCGCCCAGATGGCCCTCTCGCTTGCCTGGCACATCGTGATCGCCTGTTTCGGCGTGGGCCTGCCCCTCCTGATCCTGGTCGTGGAGTTCCGCGGGCACCGGGGCGGCGGGCCTGTCTACGACGAGCTTGCCCACCGCTGGGCGAAGGTCCTCGGCGTGCTGTTCGCCGTCGGCGCCGTGTCGGGCACGATCCTCTCGTTCGAGATGGGGATCCTCTGGCCGCGGCTGATCGAGACGTTCGGCTCGGTCATGGGACTGCCCTTCGCGATCGAAGGGGTTGCCTTCTTCATCGAGGCGATCTTCATCGGGATCTACCTGTACGGCTGGGACCGCCTGTCGCCGCGGGTCCACCTGCTGAGCGGCGTCCCGATCGTGATCAGCGGCGTCGCCTCCGCCTGGTTCGTCGTGACCGCGAATGCGTGGCTCAACCAGCCGGTCGGCTTCGTGCTCACCGACGGCGTGGTCACCGGCGTGGACCCGTGGGCCGCGATCTTCAACCCGGCGACCCCGATCGAGACGACGCACATGATCCTCGCCGCGCTGATGGTGACCGGCTTCGGGATCGCCGCCGGCCATGCCTGGGGCCTGCGCCGCGACCGCGGATCGCGCCTGCATCGGACGGGCTTCCTCGTGGCCTTCACGCTGGGTGCCCTCGTGACCCCGGCCCAGATCGTGGCGGGCGATGCGGCCGCCCAGTTCCTGGCCACGAACCAGCCGATCAAGCTCGCCGCCATCGAGGGCCTCTACCAGTCGGAGCGCGGGGCGCCGCTCTCGATCGGCGGCATCCCGATCGACGGCCAGATGCGCTTCGCCCTCCAGATCCCCGACGGCCTTTCCCTGCTCGCGTTCCGCGACCCGAACGCCCTCGTCCAGGGGCTCGACACCGTCCCGGCTGACCAGCAGCCGCCGGTCCTTCCCGTGCACATCGCGTTCCAGGTCATGGTGGCGATCGGGTTCGCCCTGCTCGGCCTCGGCGCCTGGCTCCTCTGGGCCTGGTGGCGCCGGCGCGGCCTGCCCGGGTCGCGCATCTTCCTGCTGGGGGCCGTCGCCGCAGGCCCGGCCGCGGCGATCGCGATGGAGGCGGGCTGGGTCGTGACCGAGCTCGGCCGCCAGCCCTGGATCGTCTACCGCATCATGCGGGTCGACGAGGCGGTTACCGCGGCGCGCGGCCTCCCGATCGGGCTCTTCACCCTGCTCGCGGTCTACGTCGTCCTGACGGTCGCCACCGTGTTCGTGGTCCGGCGGACCCTTGCGCCCGGCCCGGCCGGGCTCGACCCGCCCGGCGCGTCCGGCCCGCCCGAACCCGACCCGGCGGGGTCGCGATCGTGACGATCGCCGACGCGATCCTCGTCCTGCTCTGGGCGGGGCTGACCGCCTATGCGCTCTTCGGCGGCGCCGATTTCGGCGCCGGGTTCTGGGACCTCGTCCGCGGCGGCCGGCGAAACGATGCGATCGGGTCGCTCATCGAGGAGACGATCGGCCCGGTCTGGGAGGCCAACCACGTCTGGCTGATCTTCGCGCTCGTGGTGGTCTGGACCGCCTTCCCCATGGTCTTCGCCGCGGTCGCGTCGACGCTCTACATCCCGCTCACGGCGGTCGCGATCGGCGTGATCCTGCGCGGTTCGGCATTCGCCTTCCGCAAGTCCGTGCGGGAGCCGCGACTGGAGCGGTGGTTCGGGCTGCTCTTCGGGCTGTCGTCCATCATCACGCCGTTCTTCCTGGGCGCCATCGCCGGTGCCATCGCGTCCGGCCGCGTGCCGCCCGGGAACGCTGCCGGCGACGCGATCGGGAGCTGGCTCAACCCGACGTCGGTCCTGGGAGGGACGCTTGCGGTCGGCATCTGCGCATACCTCGCGGCGGTCTACCTGACCTCGGACGCACGCCGGGCGAGAGACCCGGGGCTTGCCGATGCCTTCCGTGGGCGAGCGCTCGTCATGGGCGTCGCGGTCGGGATGGTGGCGATGCTCGGGATCGTCGTGCTCGGCGCGGACGCCCCGATCCTGTACGACGGGCTCGTCTCGCGGGCCCTGCCGCTTGTCGTCCTGTCCGCAGTGGCCGGGCTGGGATCGCTGGTGCTCCTCTACCGCCGGAGGTTCGGCGCCGCCCGGATCAGCGCCGCCCTCGCGGTTGGGGGCGTCATGTGGGGATGGGCCGTGGCCCAGTACCCGAACCTCCTCGTCGGTTCCCTGACGATCGGCCAGGCGTCGGCTGCAGAGACAACCATGGTCGCGTTGCTGGCCAGCCTCCTGGTCGGGGCGATCCTCGTGGTCCCGTCGATGGCCGCGCTGTTCCTCCTCTCACAGCGGCCCCGCACCTGAGCCGCGCGTCGACCGCGGACGAGGGCGCCCGCGGTCCGCTCGATCGGTCAGGGCTTGACGGCTGACCAGCCGGTGTAGATGCCGTTCGAATCGCCGGCGGCCTTGTCGCCCGCGAAGAAGTAGAGCGGCTTCCCGTTGTACGTCACCTGGAGCGTGCCGTCGTCTGCCCGCGTGATCGTCCCGAGCTTCCCGGTGACCCCGCTGGCGCCGGTCGGAGTGGAGCCGGCCGGGACCGTGAGCGCGGGCCACTTCGTGATGCACCCGCCGGTGCAGGCGCTGGTGCCGCTGTTGGCGACATCCTTGTCGAACGTGTAGACCGTCATCCCGTTCGAGCTGGCCACGACGAGCGTGCCGACCGTGCCGACCGTCGCGGTCATCACCACGGGTCCACCGGCCGCGGCCGGGGCCGATGCCGCGGCGGAGGCGGCCGGCGCCGCCGAAGGGCTCGCGGCCGGCGCGGCCGTTGCCGCCCCGCTACAGGCTGCCGCGACCCCGGCGATGAGAATGATGGCTCCAGCCATCGTGTTGCGTGCGTTCATCGGTCACCCCGTTGCATGGTCCATGTCGGTTCGGGGAACGAAGGCGCCCCCCACACCCGTCTTACGGCCACGGTCGGTGGGTGGTTTTCGGGGGCGACATCGCAACCCTCGGACGAGGTCCGACGGCGGCGGGCTGCGACGATGTGAGCGCGTGATCGGCGGTGCGGCAGGGGCCGGCTCCGCCGCGCCAGGATCGAGGGGCCGGGTCAGCCGTCCGCCGTGGAACGGGAGGGCGTGCTCGCCGCGCCGGCCCGCGACCGCGCCGCCAGCCGCTTCTCGGCGTTCGCCACGGCGGTCCGGGCCTCGCGCTCCGTGCGGCTGCCGTCCATCGCGTAGCGGTCCGCGCACATCAGGTCGAACGCGTGGACCGCCGCCTCCTGGTTCGAGTACCGCCCCGCCTCCCAGCTTCGCGAGCGCGTGCCCTGCTGCTGGAGCTCCACGACGTGGTAGTCCTCGCGGTTCGTGATGTCCCAGAACTCCACGGCGCCGGACACGTCCGCCGATCCAACCTGGTCCGCGTCCACGTACAGCTCGCAGACGACCTTCGAGCGGCCGGGGCCGTCCGGCCATGCCTGGTGGGTCAGCACGTAGTCCGGGTGGACCGAGACGATCAGGTTCGGCCAGAGGATGTAGTAGTAGATCCGGCCGGCCTCGATCTCGTCGCGGGCGTAGAGCAGCGGGCGCCCGTGGCGCTGGCCGTCGAGCGACATCGTCTCGCAGCCGTTCGCGAACACCATCCAGCCGCCCTTCCACGGGCCGCTCGGGAAGAAGTCCTCGCCCAGGTCGTACGGGGTCAGCCGGTTGAGCAGCGGGTGGACTCCCGGGCAGTGGTAGCACTCCGAGTAGTTCTCGGCGACGATCTTCCAGTTCGCCGCGACGTCGTACTCGAGCCGGGCGGCGCGCCGGAGCCGCGCGAAGTCACGCCCGAAGCCGGCGTGGTGGGCGAACCAGTCGCCGAGGTACGCCTCGAGGCCGGGGGTCGCGTCGTCGAAGCAGAGGAAGATCCAGCCGCCCCAGGCTTCCGCCCGGATCGACGCGAGGCCGAACGTCTCGAGGCTGAAGTCCTCGAGGTCCTCCGTGTGCCTGGCCCGGGCGAGGCGTCCGTCGAGGTCATAGATCCAGGCGTGGTACGGGCACTGGAAGCGGACGGCGGTGCCGCATTCGCGCTCCTCCACGGCCGTTCCGCGATGCCGGCAGACGTTGTAGAAGGCACGGACCACGTCGTCGCCAGCGCGGACCAGCAGGATGCTCTCGCCGAAGTAGTCGCGCAGGACGAAGCTCCCGGGGTCGGGCAGCTCCTCCGCGCGCGCCACCGCGACCCAGTCGCGGAAGAACCACTCGTCACGCTCGAAGTCCAGGAACGCCTCGTCGTGGTAGGCACGGCCGGGGAGGAGGCGCGCGCCGCGGAACGGGCGTCGGATGGAGGCAAGCTCGTCCGGCGTCAGCGGCGACGCGCGATGCGACGGCGGCGTGGCGGTCGTGTGGCGGGGCTCCTGCGGCGTGGCGGTCATGCGGGGCGGCTCCTGCGGCGTAACTCCTGCGGCGCGAGCCCGGATCGTAGCGGATGGCGACGAAAGCCCGGTCGAATCGACACGCTCCTGATCGTCGCGAGCCCAATGGCTCGACCAAGATCGCCACGGCCCATATCGTTCACGGGGACTCAGTCGAGCGTGACCACCTCGTGCCAGCGCGGGACGTGCACGTCGAAGCCGAGCGCGGCGACCTTCGGGGCGAGCTCCGCCTGCGGCCCCGGATCGCCGTGGACCAGGAAGACGCGCCGCGGGAAGCCGGGGTCGCCGGCGGCCTTCCCATGGCCGAATCCCGCCAGCCAGGCGAGCAGCCCCGGCTCGTCCGCGTGAGCGGAGAAGCCGCTGATCGACGCGATCCGGCAGCGGACGTCGCGAACCTGCCCGTCCAGGCGGACCGTCCGGGCGCCCTCCTGGAGGTGGCGGCCCAGCGTCCCCTCGCCCTGGTAGCCCACGAACAGGATCGTGGCAGCGGGGTCGTCGATCAGGTTCCGGAGGTGCCCGACCACCCGTCCGCCGGTGAGCATGCCGTTGGACGCCACGATCATGTAGGGCCGGCGCGCCCTGGCGATCGCCTGCGACTGCGCCATGTCGTTGACCACGATCTGCTTCGGGTAGTCGAGCGGCGTGTCGCCTGTTTCGAAGAGCGCCCGCGTCTCTTCGTCGAAGTACTCCGTGTGGCGCCGGTAGATGTCGCTCGCCTTCGAGGCCATCGGCGAGTCCAGGTAGAGCGGGAGGGCCGGGATCTCGCCGGCCGACACCAGGCGATCCAGCTCCCAGACGATCTCCTGGGTCCGCCCGATCGCGAACGACGGCACGAGCAGGACGCCATCGTGCTCCGCGACGAGACGGACGGTCTCGGCCAGGATCCGGTGCGCCTCGGCCGTCGGCTCGTGCTCCCGGCCGCCGTAGGTGGACTCGCAGAGGACGTAGTCGGCGTCGCTCATGGGCGTCGGGTCGGCGATGATCGGCGCCCCGGCCCGGCCCAGGTCGCCGGAGAAGACGAGGATCCGCTCCGGCCCGCCGGGCACGTCCTGCACGCGGAGCCGGATGATCGAGGAGCCCAGGATGTGACCCGCGTCGAGGTAGGTCGCGTGGATCCCGGGCGCGACCTCCTCCTCCACGCCGTAGCGGACGGGGCGGAAGCCGCGGAGGCTCTCCACCGCGTCCCGTTCCGTGTAGAGCGGCGCGTCCAGGTCGGGCGTCAGTTCCGCGCCGGTCGCCCGAAGGTCGCGCTCGTGGTCCGGTCGCCCGGGTCCTCCGACCGGCTCGATCGACGTGGCGACGTGCGCGCCTTCGGCGTGCGCCGCCTCCTGGGCATGGCGAATGGTCCCCGGGGCGGCGGCGAGGCTGGCGGGTGCGGGCACCGCCGGCGTCGACGCGAGCGACGCTGGCGTGGGTGCGGTCGAACCGGACGTTGGCGCGTCATCGACCGTCTCGTGGCTCCGGGCTGCGAAGCTCGCCGCGGCGCTGGTCGGCTGCGTGCCGTGCTCACCAGCCTCGGCGAGCTCGATCGCGGCGTCGAGCGCCGCCTGTTCCTTCGCGTCGTCGGCCTCCGCCCGGTCCGGGTGGCGCCGCTCCCAGCGATCCTCGCGCTTGCTGAACTCCTCCTGGAGCCGCCCCGAGTCGAGCAGGACGAGGCGCGCGAGCTCGATTGTCCCTGCGGTCGCGCGAATCGGGCCACGGAAGCCTTCCCGGACGACATGCGGGATCAGCCCGCAGTGGTCCAGGTGGGCGTGCGTGAGGAGGATCGCGTCGAGGGTGGCGGGGTCGAATGCGAGCGGGATCCGGTTGCGGATCGCCTCGTTGGGCCCTCCCTGGAACATCCCGCAATCCACGAGGATGCGTGCCTGGCCGGTCTCGAGGAGGAACTGGCTGCCCGTGACGGTGGTCGCGGCGCCGAGGAAGTGAAGGTCCATGACGCGGATGGTGCCACCGGCGCGGGGCTGCGTCACGTCGCGGGCCGTGCCACGGCGCACGCGCGCGCCGGCCCGACCGGGCCAGGCGCGGAGGGTGCCAGCCGGAGCCGCGCTCATGCGTGCCCGGCGTCGCGCAGCCGGCGCAACAGATCCGCGTAGTCGCGGTGCCGCGGTCGAAGGGTCGCAAGGAGATCGAGGGACGTCCAGGCGGGACTGCGGGGCCGTTCGACCGGGTCGAAGATGACCACCGTCGAGGTGACACCAGGCGAGCGCAGGCCGGCCGCCGTCCCACCACCGGGCGAAAGCGTCGGGCGCGTCCGGGCCAAGGCTCCTGATGGTGGCTTCCCGAAGGCGGACGACGTGCAGGCAATCGGCCGTCCAGGCGATCGTGAGCACGTGCGTCACCGAGCGGAAGCCGCCCCGGATCGCGTGCCGGTCTGCGAGCGCTCCCGCCAGGTACTGCCGCTTCACGTTCCACGCTCCGGCCATCTCACCGACGTTCGGGATCGCGGTCTTCACCTCGTGGTGGAGGAGATCCGGGCCCGTCCGGGTCGACCGCCGTCACGTCGGCGCGCCCGGCGAACTGGAAGTGCTGGAAGGGTTCATCGACTCCGACGCGGCGACCCTGGGCACCGTACCGTGCCGCGAGGGCTTCGACGATCGCTGCGTGGACGGGATCCTGGGCGCGACCTGCGGACGCCTTCACGCGGGGTCGTCGAGGGAGACTTCGAGCCGAAGGCCGAGCGCGAGCCCGAGCCTCGAGCGTACGTCTCCAGGCTGGTCTGGTCACCGCGCTCCACGAGGTAGACCAGGGTCCGCGAGACGCCCGCCTCGAGGGCCAGACGCCCGGTCGTCCAGCGGCGCCGCACGCGGGCCGCGCGGACCTGCGCCCCGAGCGCGGCGCAGATGACGGTCACGCGGGCGAGCGACGGCGGGAGTCGCAGGCTGGACCGTTCGAAACGGCGACATTGCACGTGAAGTGAACACCCCGCCCCTCACTCGACGCGTATCTCGCTCGCCCCGTGAGCCGGTGCGAACGCTCGCCGCCGGCGCTGACGAGTCGTGAGCGTGGCGAGCCGCGAACGCGTCGCTGAGCGTGACGAACGGTCACCCTGCGGTCACCGGAGCGGGATTGACGGATCGCGCGAACGCTACCCGAGGCTGCCCGGGGCCGGCATCAGGCCGCCGGTGTTGACTTCACGTGCGATTCTGCGCTGCCTGGTCGCGGAACTCTGGAGAGCGCTCGGCCCGGGCGGCTGATCGGGCACGACACGCTGCCCGGCTCGACCCGCGGCCCAGCGCGACACGACACGCTCCCCGGCTCGACCGGCCGCGCGCCAGGCGCACAGCGACCCGTCCCCGCCGCATTCCGGCCCAGACCCCACGACCCCGAATGCCGGACCCGCCGCGTCCCGTTACGATCGAGCACATGCACGATCGCTGGTTCGGGTGGAGCGTCGCGCGGCGCCTGCCCGGGCTCATCGCGGGGCTGCTCCTGTTCGGCCTCGGGATCGCCGCGATGGCGGACGCCGGGCTCGGCCTCGGGCCGTGGGAGGTGCTCCACCAGGGAATCGGGCGCCACATCGGCGTGGATCTCGGCACCGTGAGCATCCTCGTGGGGATCCCGATCCTGTTCCTCTGGTGGCCGCTCGGGGAGCGGCCGGGGATCGGCACGATCCTCAACGTCGTGCTGATCGGGACTGCGACGAACGTCGCGCTGCCCCTCCTGCCCCAGCCATCCCAGCCGGTCCTGCAGCTGGCGATGACCGCCGCGGGAGTCCTCGTGATCGGGATCGCGACCGGCCTGTACCTCGCGGCCGACCTTGGAGCCGGCCCGCGCGATGGCGTCATGACCGGCATGCACCATCGGTACGGCTGGTCGATCCGGCGGGCGCGAACGGCGATCGAGCTGAGCGCCCTGGTGGCCGGGTTCCTGCTGGGCGGCACCGTCGGGATCGGGACGATGCTCTTCGCGTTCGGAATCGGGCCGATCGTCCAGGTCGCGCTCGGCGTGTTCGACCGCGAGGGGCGAGTCGCGCGGGCGCGCCGCCCGGATCTGGCCGAGGCGCTCGACTCCCCGGGCACCGTGGGCGAGTAGCGCGAGGCAAGCCTGGCATCACCCCCCGGGCGAGCCCGGCGTCACCCCCGGGCAGCCCGGGCCGCCCGCCCCGGCTCGAGCAATTCGCCCGGCAGCGCCCAGCCCGGCCAGGCCCCGGGGCAGCCCGGCAGCCCGCCCCGGCTCGAGCAACCGGCCCGGCTCCGGCCAGGGCACCCAGCCCGACCGGGGCCGCGCCGGCCTAGGCGACCCGGACCGCGACGAGGGCGTCGACGGCGACCGCCAGGAAGAGCAGCGTCAGGTACGTGATCGAGAACTTGTAGAGCCGGATCGCGCCGGCGGTCGTGCCCTCGACCGTGCCCTCCCGGGCGAGCCTCCCGGACTGCCAGAGGAAGATCGCGCCGAGCACGAGCGCCGCGACCAGGTAGACCAGGCCCATCCTCGCCACCGCGAAGAAGACGAGGCTGACGGCGACCAGCAGCACCGTGTACAGGAAGATCTGGCGGGTCGTCTCGGCCGTGCCGCGAACCACGGGCAGCATCGGCACCCCGGCCGCCGCGTAGTCCTTGGCGAGCCGAAGGCTGAGTGCCCAGAAATGGGGCGGCGTCCAGTAGAAGACGAGCGCGAACAGCATGATCGCTGGCAGCTCGACGTTCCCGGTCACCGCCGCCCATCCGATCACCGGGGGGAGCGCGCCGGCCGCACCGCCGATGACGATGTTCTGGGGCGTCGTCCGCTTCAGGAGCATCGTGTACACGAAGACGTAGAAGCCGATGGCCAGCAGGGTCAGGAACGCCGCGACGAGGTTGACGAAGACAGCGAGCAGCCCGACCGAGAAGATCCCCAGCAGGATCCCGAAGACGAGGGCCTGATCCGGCTCCACGGCATGCGCGGGCAGTGGCCGTCGACGCGTCCGGGTCATCAGCAGGTCGATGTCGCGGTCGAGGTACTGGTTGATCGCGTTCGCTGCCCCGGCCGCGAGCGTCCCGCCGACGAGCGTCCAGAAGACGATGATCCCCCAGTTCGCCCAGTTCACGCCCGGCAGGTCACGGGTGGCCAGGACCATGGCAGGGATCGTCGTGATGAGCAGGAGCTCGATGATTCGCGGCTTCGTGAGCGCGACGTAGGCGCCCAGGGTCGCGCGGAACGGGCGCCGCGCGGCAGGGGCCGCCGGGGCGGCAGGGACGGCAGGGCCCGCATGGGCCGCGAGGCCCACAGCGGCCGCGGGGAACGGCGGATCGGGCCGATCCTGCGGGGCCGCCACCACGACCACCGCGACCGCCTCCGCGTGCACGATCGACGCTCCCGCGGTGGTCGACGGACCCGCACCCGCGTCGGGGATGCCCGTCGGAACGCCGGAGCCCGGGCTTGCCGCGCCCTCGCGGACGCCCACCCGGGCGCCGTAGTAGCTGACGAAGACGGCCGCGACCGCCGCCACCCAGATGAACGTGGCCAGCGCCACGTGCAGGGTCTGCGTCCATGGCGCGAGCTGGGTCCAGATCTGGAATGCGCCGACGACCGCCTGCACGGGGTAGAGCACGGCTGCGATCGTCACGAGCCGGAAGAGCGTTCGATTGCCGCGCTGGCCGCGCCACGCCGCGAGCCACGTCGCCGCGAGCAGAAGCCCGACGATCACCGCCACGTACCGGTGGAGCGCATTCGTGACCGCCAGCAGCTGCGTCGCGGGCTGCATGTCCCCGAACGGCGGAATGATCGCGCCGCCCATGAGCGGCCAGTCCGGGAAGATGAGCGCGGCGTCGACGGAGGTGACGTTGCTTCCGAACAGGAGGAGCGCGTAGGCCGCGGCGGCCGTGAAGACCGCGAGCAGCGTGAAGCGCTGGCTGGCGCCGCGGCTCGCCATGCGCGCCGGATACGCGGCACGGACCAGCAGGAAGGCGAGCAGGCCGACCACGGCGAGCGCCGTCGCGAGGTGCGCCGTGACCGACGGACCGGAGTTGCCGAGGCGAACCGTCTCCCGCCCCAGCCACGCCTGGAACCCCACCAGGGCAACGGCGCCGATCGAGGGCAGCAGCAGGCTCAGCCGATCGCGGTGGTCGAGCACCGCGAGGACCGCGATCCCGAGCACGAGGACCCCGATCACCGCGGCGACGAGGCGGTGGACCCACTCGGCCCACGCCTTGAAGTCGCCGAGCGGCGGGATCACCTGGCCGTAGCAGAACGGCCAGTCCGGGCAGCCCATGCCGCTGCCGGTCGCGCGAACCACGACCCCCACGATGACGAGCGCGAGCGTCGTGGCGAGCGTCACGCCCACGAGCTTCTGGAACCGGGTCACCCAACCTCCGCCGTGCTCCCGGCGCGCGATCTGCGCTGCGGCGAGCACGCCTGCCTGGACGCCGGCGGATTGTAGCGTGACTCGCTCGCGGCGGCCCTCGAGCGCCCCGCTGGGCGATACGTGGCGGCGCGAAAGGCGCGCCCGTGGCGTCCCGCGCAACCGGCCATCGCCGCCGGAGCGATGTCGGGCCGGGAAGCGTACCCTCCGCGCGTGCATCCATCGGTCCGCCTCTCCATTTCCGCATTGCTCGTCGCCGGGCTCCTCGCCGCCTGTGCAGGGAGCGTCGCCACCAGCCCGACACCGGGGACGGCGGACGCGTCGGCGGTTGCTCCCGCCGGCAGCGCGTGCAACACCGACGCGCTGCCGGGCTGGCCGAAGGCCGGCCAGGTGACCACCAGCGGCATCATCCCGGTCCTCGCCAGCTCCGAGAAGGTCGTGGGCAAGGGCCGGCTCGTGTTCTCGCTGATCGACCAGGCCAACAAGCCGGTGGCGTCGCCCGACATCCACCTGCAGATGGCGTTCTTCGACCTCTGCGCCAGCGCGACCACGCCGACCGAGACGGTGGCGCCGATCTTCGCCTGGGGGATCGTCGGCCAGCGCGGCTTCTACATCGCGACCCCGACGTTCACGACCGCCGGCACGTGGGGCGTCGCGATCAGCGCCACGGACGCGGCCGGGAAGCAGACCACCGCGCGGATGCAGTTCTCGGTCGATGCGAGCGGCACCACGCCCGCGATCGGGGCCGCCGCCCCATCGGTGAAGACGCCCACGCTCGCCGACGTCGGTGGCGACGTGACGAAGATCAGCTCCGACCCCAGCCCTGACCCATCGCTCTACACCGAATCGGTCGACCAGGCGCTCAAGGCTCGGGAGCCGTTCGTCCTGGCATTCGCGACGCCGGCGTTCTGCAAGAGCGCCGAGTGCGGCCCGACGCTCGACACCGTGAAGGCCGTGGTCAAGGCGAACCCGATCCGGGCCATCAACGTGGAGCCGTACCAGCTCACCTGGACGAATGGTCGCCTCCAGCCCGTGCTGGCCAACGGGGACTTCGTGACGGTCGAGGCAACGAACGTCTACGGCATCCCGACGGAGCCCTGGATCTTCGTCATCGGCGCGTCGGGCAAGGTCGTGGCC
Organism: uncultured Chloroflexia bacterium; assembly: GCA_963734535.1. Lineage (GTDB taxonomy): Bacteria > Chloroflexota > Limnocylindria > Limnocylindrales > CSP1-4 > CTSoil-043. The sequence goes on from CAVTHS010000008.1 coordinate 538,353, forward strand.
TCGTTCGAGGCGGTCGTCGCGCCCGACGAGCTGGCCGCGGCGATCAAGGCCGCGAAGTCCGGCTGAGCGCGGCCCGGGCGGTCGCGGCCGGCGAGCGCGACCGGGCGGGCGCGGCCGGCCGACGGCCCCCGGACGTGACCGGCGGCCTCCAAGGCCCGGCACGCGCCGGTCGCCCGGCCCGCTACTCGGGGTAGCCCGTGATCGCCCGGATCTCCTCGTAGAGCGGCCGAAGGCGCGCGTACATCGGCAGGTAGACGCGCCGGTAGAGCGCGTCGTAGCGAGCCTGGGCGGTCGGGTCGGGGTCGCGAACCTCGGCCAGGCGCGTCATCGCGGCCACCGCCGCGTCGAACGAGGGATGGATCCCGAGGCCGACGGCAGCATCGATCGCGGCACCGAGACCGGACGTCTCGAACGTGTGCGGCCGTCCCACGGGCAGTCCGAAGACGTCGGCCGTGATCTGGACGACGCGATCCGAGCGCGCCCCGCCCCCCGAGACGCGCAGCGCAGTGATGGGGACCTTCGTGCGCCGCTCGGTCCGTTCCTTCGCCTCGCGAAGCGCGTACGCCAGCCCTTCGACGACAGCCCGATAGAGGTGCGCGCGGCCGTGGACATCGCCGAATCCGATCGCGGCGCCCTTCGCCTCGGGCCCCGGGAGCCGGACGCCCGGCGAGAAGGTCGGCTGGAGGATGAGGCCCATCGCGCCGGGCGGAGTGGTCGCGAGGAGCTCGTCGAGGACGTCGACCGGGTCGATCCCACGGGCCAGCGCGGCCGCTTCCTCGGCTGCCCCGAACTCGCGGCGGAACCACTCCACGAGCCAGAAGCCGCGGTAGACCTGGATCTCCAGGCTCCATGCCCCCGGGACCGCCGCGGGGTACGGCGGGACGAGCGGCACGGCCTCCACGTAGCGCCGGTGCGTGGAGTTGAAGGTGGCCGTCGTCCCGAACGAGAGCGCGCCCAGGTTCGGGGCAAGGCAGCCGGAGCCCAGGACCTCGCAGGCCTTGTCGGCGCCCGCCGCGATGACGGGCGTGCCGGCAGGCAGGCCGAGGTGCGCGGCCGCGCCCGGCGTGAGCGCGCCCAGCTCCGCTCCGGACGTGACGAGGTCCGGCAGCATCGCCGGGTCGAGCGGGGCGACGCGCCACTTCCAGTCGCCGCGACCGGCCCAACGGCGGCGCCTGAAGTCGAACGGGAGATAGCCCACCTGGGCGGCGTCCGCGTCGACATAGCGGCCCACCAGCCGGTGGACCAGGAACCCCGAGAGGAGCAGGAACTTCGCCGTGCGCGCCCAGGTGTCGGGCTCGTTGACGCGCAGCCAGTTCGCCTCGGCGTCGGCCTGGAACGCGGCCACCGTGTCCCGCACGCCGAGCACGCGGAACGCGAGGCCGTTGATCCCGCCGACCTGCGGCAGGCCGGGGGTCCGGCGCTGGTCGAGCCAGACGATCGCCGGCCGAAGGGGCGCGCCGTCCCGATCGACGACCACGACCGTGCCGCGCTGGGTCGTGAGCGCCACGCCGGCCACCGCGTCGCGCCGGGCGGCGGGATCCGCCCAGAGAGCCGTGCAGGCCTGGCCGATCGCGGTCCAGTACACCTCCGGGTCCTGCTCCGCCCACCCCGGGTGGGGCGAGACGTACGGCTCGATCGCGATCTTCGCCTTCGCGGCGAGCGATCCATCCGGCCCGAACAGGAGCGCGCGGACGCTCTGCGTCCCGACGTCGATCGCCAGGACGTGATCGGCGGCGGTCATCGCACCGTCGTCGCGGGCGAACCGGCATCGATGCCCGCGGGGGAGCATCGCCGTCGGCATCGAGGCCCGCGGGCGGAGGACCGCCGCCCGCATCTACCGGGCCGGGAGGCGCGTAGTCGCTCCCCCAGAGCGCTCGATAGGCGGCTTCCTCCGCGTCCCAGCGCGCGTCGCTCCAGCGCAGCTCGGGCTGCGCGATCTCCCGTACGCGACCCAGGACCGCGGCCCCGCCCCCCGGGAGGGTGAGCCCCAGGCGGACCCGGCGCAGGAGGAGGTCCTCGAGGCGCACCACACCCTCGGCGCGCGCCGCCCAGCGGACCTCCGCCCAGGCGGAGGCGGTGCCGGGGATCCGCGCGAAGTCGTCGAGCGCGCCCCGCTCCGCCGCTGCCGCAAGGAGCAGGGAGGTCGCCCGGCCGTGACGGCCCGCGAGGCGCCGCAGGTCGTCGGCGGGCAGGTCGTGCGCGCCGGGGCCGAGGTCACTGCCACGCGGCGCGGGCACCGGATCGACCGGGGGGTCCGCCGCGGGGAGGCCCACCGTCACGCGCCCCGCGAAGCGCGGCCGGAGCGCCCGCAGGGCCTCGCGGGCCAGCACGTCGAACGTCGTGAGCTTGCCGCCCGTCAGCGTGAGGAGGCCGTGCTCATCCCAGGCCGCGTGGTCGCGCGATTCCTTCGACGGGTCGGCGCGACCGGTTCCGATCACCGGCCGGACCCCCGCGAACGACGCGATCGCGTCCTCCGGGCCGAGGTCGAGGGCCGGGAACGCGGCGGCCATCGCGTCGGCCAGGTAGGCGGCCTCGTCGAGCGAGATGCGAGGCTCGACGTCGAGATCGCCGTGGTGATCGACGTCGGTGGTCCCGACGAGCGTGACGCCCTCCCAGGGGAACGCGAAGACGGGCCGCCCATCGGCGGGGTGGCTGACGCTCACCGCCTGCGCAACCGGGAATCGCCACGCCGGGAAGACCAGGTGCGAGCCGCGCAGGGGCCGGATTCGCGGCGCCGCTCCAATCTTGCCGCGCAGCCGGTCCGCCCACGCGCCCGTGGCGCTCACGGTGGCGGTCGCGCGGACGTCGACGGAGCGACCCGCGTCGAGCGCGTCGCGGACGCGGGCACCGACGACCATGCCGCCGCCCGCATCGCGCAGCACGTCCTCCGCCGTGGCGTAGGTGAGGATCGTCGCGCCGGCCGCCACCGCGTCGAGGGCGACCCGGAACGTCAGGCGCGCGTCGTCCGTCTGCGCGTCGGCGTACCGGAAGCCGCCGGTCAGCCCGGCCAGGCCGGAGGCGGGGCGCGAGCAGCTCCAGCTCGGATCGCCGCAGGCGGCGGTGCGTCCGACGGCCGGCGAGGACGTCGTACATCTCGAGGCCTGCCGTGTAGGTCCAGCGGCCAGGCGACGTGCCCCGATAGGTGGGCATGAGGAAGCCGAGCTCGTCGACGAGCCCCGGGGCGGCCCGCAGGAGACGCTCACGCTCGCGGACGGAGTCGCGCACGACGCCGACCTGGCCCTCCCGCAGGTATCGCAGGCCGCCGTGCACGAGCTTCGACGAGCGCGAGCTGGTGCCCCAGGCGAGATCGCGCTGCTCGACGAGGAGGACGTGGAGGCCGGCCCGGGCAGCCCGCCGCGCAATTCCCGCGCCGCTGATCCCGCCGCCGACGACGAGCACGTCCCACGGCCCCGCGAGCCGCTCCCACGCCTCGTCGCGCCAGCCCGGCCGGAGCATTGGGACGGCGGGCGGGATCATGATGCGTCCCCGAGGAGGACCCCGGGATGCATCCGGCCGGCAGGGTCGAAACGGTGGGCAACCTCGGCGAGGACGGCCATCCCGAGGATTCCCTTCTCGGCGGGGAGGTACGGGGCGTGGTCAGTTCCGACGCCGTGCTGGTGGCTGATGGTGCCGCCTCGCCGAACGATCGCGCTGGATGCGAGCGCCTTGAGGCGCCGCCATCGGGCGAGCGTCACGTCCGGGTCGCCGGCCAGCCGGAAGAGGAACGTCGTGTAGAGGCTGCTGCCGGTCGGGTAGACGTGCGAGAGGTGGGTGAAGGCGTGGACCCGCTCGCCGTCCGCGGCCAGCCCGGCACGGAGCGCCGGGGCCAGCTCCCGCGCGAGCACGTCGACCGACGACCACGGGACGGCCGTCTCCAGGGTGTCGACGGCATAGCCGGCGTCCCACAGCGCGTTGCGCAGGTACGGCGTGCGGAACCTGCCGGCCTGCCACTGGCGCCCGAGACGTCCGGGAGCACGCACCGCCCCGAGATCGCGAGCGATCTCCGTGACGCCGGCCAGGGTGGCCCGGACCAGCCGGCGGGGCCCGGCCAGGCCCAGCAGGACCATGCACCGTCCGGGACCGGCGCCGCGTGCCGCCAGGTAGCGCCGCAGCGCCCGCAGCACCGCCTCGTGCCCGGCCAGGGCGAGGTTCGTATAGGTCTCGGCCGGGGTGGAGGTGCGGATCATCGTGATCGGGAGCCGGGCCCGCGCCAGTGCGCGGGTGAACGCGAGGGCGCGCTCCCAGTCCGGCAGGAAGAAGGTCGGGAAGACCTCGACGTCGGGAAGCGGTGCGACCCGCAGCACGGCTTCCGTGACGATCCCGAGCCGGCCCTCCGAGCCGAGCACCAGCTGGCGGAGGTCCGGGCCGGCCGCCGATGCCGGGTGCGGCGGCATCTCCAGCGTGCCGGCCGGCGCCTCCAGCGTCCCGCCGGCGAACAGCGCCTCGATCCGGCCGAAGCCGACCGACTGCTGGCCGGAGCTCCGCGTGGCGACCCAGCCGCCCACGGTCGAGTACTCGAAGCTCTGGGGGAAGTGCCCAAGCGTCAGGCCGCGCGCACGGAGAACCGCCTCCACGTCGGGACCGACCGTGCCCGCCCCGAACGTCGCGAGGAGGCCGTCCGCGTCGAGGCGTCGCAGGCCGGCGAGCCGCGCGAGCGAGATGGTCAGCCACGGGGCACCGTCGTCGCCCGGGGTCACGCCGCCCACCACGCTCGTGCCCCCGCCGTAGGGAATCACCCGTGCCCCGGCCGCCTCCGCGTACGCGAGGAGGTCGCGCACCTCGGCACCGTCCGCCGGGAACGCGACGCCGTCGGGGACCGCGCCCGGGCGGCCGCTCCGGAGCGCGAGCCAGTCCGGGAGGCTCTGGCCGCGTGCGTGACGCAGCCGCGTCTCCGCGTCGACGACGACCGACGGATGCGCGGGAAGCCGGCCGGGCGGGATCGCGGCGACCACGTCGGCGAGCGCCGCGGCCGGCGGCGGGGTCCCCTCACCCACCAGGCGCGCGAGGGTGGCGGCCCCGGCGGCTGGAACGGCATCGGCGATGGAGTCGTCGCCCCAGCCGTTCCAGCGTCGCATGCGGAGATGATGCGCTCGTGCGCGCCGGCGCGTCACCGTCCTCCGACGGGCGCCCTGCGGAGCGAGTCGTCCACGTCGCTCCCGCGGCCCTATCCTTGCGGGAGCAACCCGGGAGGAGATGGAACGTGGAGCTTCGACGTCTCGGCAGGACCGGGCGCATGGTCAGCACGATCGGCTTCGGCGCATGGGCGATCGGTGGCGACTGGGGCAGCGTCGACGATGCCGGCAGCCTTCGCGCGCTCCACGCGGCCGCCGATGCGGGCGTGACCCTCTTCGACACCGCCGACGTCTACGGCGACGGGCGCAGCGAGCGGCTGGTCGGGCAGCTCCTCCGGGAGCGGAGCGGCGAGTCGCTCTTCGTCGCGACGAAGATGGGCCGTCGGGCGCCCCTCGACATGGCCCTCTACACGCCCGAGGCATTCCGCGGCTGGGTCGACCGGAGCCGCGACAACCTGGGCGTCGACCGCCTGGACCTCGTGCAGCTCCACTGCCTCCCGACGGCGATCTACTACCGCCCGGAGATCTTCGCGGCACTCGACGATTTGGTGGCCGCGAACGCGATCGCCGCCTACGGGGTGAGCGTGGAACGCGTCGAGGAGGCGCTCAAGGCCATCGAGTTCCCCGGCGTCGCCTCGGTCCAGATCATCTACAACATCGTTCGTCAGCGACCCGCCGAGCGCTTCCTTGCCGAGGCGGCACGTCGCGACGTCGGCGTCCTGGCCAGGGTGCCCCTCGCCTCCGGGCTCCTCACCGGCAAGCTGTCGAGGGCGACCGTCTTCGACGAGTCAGACCATCGTCGCTTCAATCGGCACGGCGAGTCGTTCGACGTGGGCGAGACGTTCGCGGGCGTCGACTACGAGACGGGCCTCGCCGTCGTCGAGGAGCTCCGTTCGCTGGTGCCGACGGACGCCACGCTGGCGCAGATGTCGCTCCGCTGGATCCTCATGTCGGAAGCGGTCACGGCCGCGATCCCAGGAGCGAAGACGCCCGAGCAGGCACGCGCGAATGCCGCGGCGGCGGACCTGGCCCCGCTCCCGGCCGCTACGATGGAGCAGATCGCGCGCCTCTACCGGGAACGCATCAGGCCGCTCGTCCACCAGCGCTGGTAGCCTCGGGTTGGCAGCGTGGGGGCCCGCCCCGTACACTCGCGTGCAAGGAGGAACACATGGGCGACAAGACACCAAAGCGTCCGCCGAAGCCGAAGAAGCCGAAGACACCGACCGCCGCGACTCGCTAGACGCGGGCGCACGGCGGCGTCCGGCTTACGTCGGGCGGCGTCCCGCGCCGAACCTCAGGCGCCCGCAGCGCCCGTGCTCCCCGGCGCGTGGAGCGGCGTGCCCGCGGCGCAGCCCGGGCAGGAGCCCTCGCCGGGTTCGAAGGTCGGGATCTCGAGCTGCCACAGGCCCTGGACGGGATAGCGTCGCCCGGTCTCCGGCGAGGCGAGGACAGCGGTTCCGCCCGAGCGGTCGGCCATCACGAAGCAGGCCACGATCTCGCCCCCGGCCGCCTCCACGGGCGGCAGCATGGCGAGCAGTGAGCCGCCCGTCGTGAGGATGTCGTCCACCAGCAGGACCTTCTCGCCCGGCTCGATCCGGAAGCCGCGCCGGAACTCGCGGCGTGTCGTCCCATCGGCGCTGCGAACCTCCTCGGCGAAGATGCCGCGCACGCCGAGCTGGCGCGCCGTCTCGAACGCGAGGACGATCCCGCCCGTCGTCGGCCCGGCCACCACGTCCACCATCGCCCGGCCGTCGGCGCCGCGCGCCGCAGCCGCCCAGAGCGAGCACAGCTCGCTCGTGATGGCCGGGTCCTGGAGGAGCAGGAACTTCTCCAGGTATCGCTCGCTGTGGCGGCCGGACTTGAGCAGGAAATGCCCGTCCTTCAGGGCGCCGGCGCGCTGGAACAGGGTTTCGGTGCGGGCGCCGATCGCGGCACGTGCGGCGGCGTCGAGGGCCGGGCGGATCGTGGTCATGCGTTGATTCTAGCCAGGCTCGAGGGTGATCGGCGGATCCCGGGGCGCAGGCGTCCGGGGACACAGGCGCCCGGGGGCACTTCCCCTCGATGGGACAAATGCACCTCGGCGGGAGGGGTCACGCGGGACTGGGGGACCCTCCGCGGCCCATCGACGAGGAGCATCCGTCGTGAGGGAGCGCGTCATTACTGATCGTCATGACACCGGAAGGCAATCCATCTACCCTGCGTCTGCTATGGATCTTCTCAGCGCCGGGGGCTGGACGACCCTCATGGCTGCCTTCATCTTCGTCTTTGGTCTGGCCGTGCTCGCCGGGGCCGGCGTGGGGTTCATCCTCGGGGACCGCGGGCAGCTCCCGTAGCATCGGGCGCAGGTCCCCCGGCTCCGCAACGGGCGGCTCCGCTTCGGAGGATCGGGCACCAGTCGGGCGACTGCGTGCCGCCTGGGTTCCCGACCCTGGCGTAGATAGCGCGCGCCGTGGTCCAGGGTCCGATGCCGCGCCAAGGCTCGAAGCAGGCCCGCCTGACACAGGAGCGCCGATGGCACGGTCGCGGCACGCGACAGCGCGCTGCGCCGTCGGCCTTACGGCCGGTACTCGACGCCCTTCGCGGAGGCGGGGTTCGGGCGCCGCGGGAGGGCGGTCCCGACGAGCGCGTCGTACCGGGCCAGCCCTCGCCGCGCGCAGGCGGCCGCCAGCTCGTCCACCAGCCGGACCGGCAGCGTCGGGTCCGCGAAGATCGCCGTCCCGACCTGGACCGCGACGGCCCCGGCAGCGAGGAAGTCGAGCACGTCGTCGAGCCCGGTCACCCCGCCGATGGCGATGATGGGGATGCCCACCACCTGGGCGACTTCGTAGACGATTCGGAGCGCAACCGGCTTGATGGCCGGTCCCGAGAGCCCGCCATACGTGTTGCCGAGGAACGGGCCCGTGCGGTCCGCCCGCAGCGCCATCCCCGAGAGCGTGTTGATCGCCGAGAGGGCGTCGGCGCCGGCCTCGGCGACCGCCGCCGCGATCGGCCGGATGTCGGCGACGTTGGGTGAGAGCTTGACGATGAGGGGCAGCTCGGTGGCACGCCGGACGGCGCGCGTCACGGCCGCCGCGGCCTCCTGGTCGATCGCGAACTGGAGCCCGCCCTTGCCGACGTTCGGGCAGCTGATGTTGAGCTCGATTCCCGCGATCCCCGGCACCAGGTCGAGCTTCCTGACCACGCCGACGTAGTCCTCGATCGACTCGCCGGCGACGTTCACGATCACGGGGACCTTCCAGCCCGCCCATTGCGCCGCGTACCGATCCAGCACCGCGTCCACGCCGGGGTTCTGGAGGCCGATGGAGTTCAGCATCCCGGCGGGCGTCTCGGTCACGCGGGGCGGGCGGTTGCCCTGGCGGGGTCGAAGCGTCGTTCCCTTGCAGCAGATCGCCCCGAGCCGCTCGACGTCGACGACGTCCGCGTACTCCACGCCGTAGCCGAACGTCCCGGACGCCACGAGTATCGGGTTGCGCAGGACGAGGCCGCGCCCGAGATCCACCGAGAGGTCCACGGCGCTGGAGCGTGCCGCATCCTCGACCGGCCGGCCGGTCGCCGCCGCGGGCGAGGCGGGCGCAGATCCGAACGCCGGCCTCGGCTCGAGGATCGCGCTCCTGAACGCACGGACGGTCGGCGTGCGCCGGATCTTCGGGGCGGGCGCGTTCGCGGCGCCGCGCGACGGGGGCCCGCCCTTGCCCTGGGTCACGACGCGCCGTCTCGCCTTCATCGCGCGCCCGACCCGGTCCCGGCCGTGGCGTCCCAGTCGATCTCGTCGAAGGCGAACACCGGGCCCTCGCGGCAGACGCGCTGCGGCCCGTCGACACCCCAGACCACGCAGCCCAGGCAGGCGCCGACCGCGCAGCCCATGTGCTGCTCCATCGCGACCTGCAGGAAGGCCTTCTTCCGGGCCGCCGCCGACCCGGGCGGGACGGGCCGGCCACCGCCGCGCTTGCGCCCGAGCGTCGCGACGCCGAGCCGGCCCTTCCGCCCGGCGACCTGCGCCGCCAGCGTCCGCAGCATCGGCAGCGGGCCGCAGGCGAAGGCCTGGTCGGCCCAGGCCTCGTACTCGAGGACGAGATCCGTCACGAACCCGTGATGGCCAACCGACCCGTCATCCGTCGCGACCACGTATTCCAGCTCGTCCGGGAGGAGCGACGATGGATACACCTCCGACGTGTCGCGACACCCGTAGAGCAGGACCACCTGGCGCCCATCGCGGAGCGCCTCGTCGATGAGCAGCCGGAGGTCGGCGATCCCCAGCCCGCCGGCGACCAGGAGCAGGTGCCGGCTCCGGGGATCGACCTGGAAGCCCTGCCCGAGCGGGCCAAGCATGTCGACGCGCTCGCCGGGCCGAAGGTTCGTCATCCAGGCGGTCCCGCGACCCACCTCCCGGAAGTGCAGCGAGATCGCGCCCGTCGCCGGGTCCGCGGTGTTGATCGTGAACGGCCGGCGCAGGACGAGCCCCGACCAGTCGCCCGTTCGAACGTGCACGAACTGCCCGGCCCGGGCCGCCGATGCCAGCGTCGGGGCGTGGTACTGCTGGAGCCACTGGCCCGGCAGGATCTGGCGGCTCTCCTGGAGCTCGGCGTCGACGAGCAGCATGCGGCGCGTTCGGTTCGGCGGCGTGCGGTGCGCGGCCGCGCGACGGCCGTCTCTGCCGGGCGGCTAGCGGTCGGCCTTGGGCTGCGCGCCGGCGTCGGCGGCCGGCTCGTCGTCCTCGGCGTCGTCGCCCTCGTCGTCCTCGTCGTCCTCGCCGGCCTCCTCCTCGTCGTCGTCCGCCTCGTCGAGCTCGGGGGCGACGGCCGGGTAGGCCTCCGCGATGGCGTCGGCGATGTCGCCGAAGACGTCGGTCGGGTCGTAGAACTCGACGAGCTCCTCGGGCGTGGTGAGCTTGCGCCACTCGCCCTCCTCGCCCTCCGGCTCCACCTCGGCGTGGATCTGGCCGGTCCGCGACAGGGAGAGGCGCTCGTCGTCGTCGTCGATGACGATCATGTCGCCGACCTGCTCGGCGAGGCCGCCCGCGGCGACCTGGAACTGCTCGATCAGGCGCGCCTCGGCGAGCTGGCTGCGCTCCTGGTAGGTGAGCGCGAGGTCGTACAGCTTGTGCGCGGCCGACGTCTCGTCGTCCGCGTCGAGCGGCTGCCCGGCGGCCCAGTCGTCGGCGGCCCCGGCGTAGGCGACATCGGCTTCCGGCGAGACCGACTCCTCCTGTGCGATCCCGGCCACGCTCAAGAGCTCGTCAGCCGCGGTCGGCTCGGGCTCCAGGCCCGCCGCCTCGCGGGCAGCCTCGGCGAACGCCGCGTAGACGTCGGCAGGGTTGTAGAGCTCGACCAGCTCGGCAGCGCTCTCGATCACCTCCGTCTCGCTGACCCACTCGCCCGTCGCCTCGTCCTGGAAGCGGGTCCGGCTGCGGAACGAGAGGTCCGGCGCGACCGACAGGTAGTCGGGGTCGTCATCGATCAGCGTCATGCCGCCGATCTCCTTGATCCGCGCGGCATTCGCCTCCAGGAACCCCTGCAGCTGGTCCGCGGATCGGACGAGGAAATCCGAGCGCTCGAGGGCGGCGTCGCGGGCGAGCTCGCCGAGCAGATCGGTGCGGTTCGCGTCCATGGCTGGCGCCTCCTTGTCGATTGATTTCCCGGGCCGTCGTCGGCGCCCGGCGCTAGGGGTGGAAGACGAGATCGGTGCCCATCCGCTCGCGGAGGAACATCGAGTGATGCCGCTCGAAGATCCACTCGCCGGCCCGGTGGCCGAGCACGCGGGAGGCCTCGTCGGCCTCGAGCTTGTCGAGCGTCGCGTAGTCGGGCAGGTCCAACAGGATCACGTTGTCGAAGTCCCAGCCGTGGGCGACGTTGTACCAGCCCATGAACCGGATACCGAACTTCTCCTCGTACTCCCGCACCTGCCGCGGAAAGATCGTGCGCATGAAGAACTTGAAGAACGGGTCGCGCCCGCGCCGGACGGTGAAGTACGTCGCGAGCACCGGCACGGCCGTCAACCCTCCTTCTCACCGGCCCTCCCGGTGGTTCGGGGGCACGTGCCCCCAGCCTGGTCGCCGTTCGCGGCGAACGCTATTCTCGCACGCCCTCCGACCCGGGCTCGACCGTCGGCGAAGGGGGTGTCCCAGCGGGATCGGCCGAAACCTCGCCGTCTGCATCGTCGTCGGGAGCGATCACGCCGTCGACCGCGGCGTCGTCGACGGCGGCGCCCACGGCTTCCGGCGCCCCGAGGAGCGCGTCCTCCAGCTGGCCCACGGTCGGCGTTGCGCTCGCCAGGGGCCGGCGACGTCCTGCGTCGCGGCGATCGGACGCGACGAGCCGGAGCAGGAAGATCAGCGTCTGTCCCACGAAGAGGAGAAGGCCCAGCGCCACGAAGAGGAGGGCAGCGAGGACCTCGAACGGCCAGTTCAGCTTCACCCCGATGGGGATGAGGGCCAGGAAGAAGACGAGGACCGCCGCCTGGAACCAGAAGCAGCCAAGGCCAGGGCCGCGCGCCGGATCCAGCTCCGCCCCCTTGTACGCGGGACGGCGCGACGTCACGTCCGCGGAGCTGCGGCGCTCGCCGGCTGGCGCCGGCGCCTCGGGTCCGGGCGTGTCGTCGTCGAGAGCAGGCGCGGGCGTCACGTCGTCGGTCATGGAGTCGGAGATCCTCGGGGGCCCGGCAGGGCATTTGGTTGCGTCACCGTGACGATACGCCGCGACGATCCCGGCCGTCCGGGTCGCACGGCACCCGGCGCGACGGGCGGGCGGTTGCCGGACAGCCGGCGCCCGGCGCCCGCTGCCCGGCGCGAAGGGTGTCCGGCACCCGGCACGGCCCCGCGAATCGCGGGCCGGGAGCGCGAGCCGTCCGGTACGATCTCCCGACGATGGACGACGCGATCCCCGGCCGCGGCCTCGCGGCGGCGCCCGACGACCCCCTGGCCCGCTTTCGCTGGCACCCGGAGCCGGAGCTGCTCGGGATCGGCGACGAGGCGGCCAGCCGGGCGGCCCTCGAGCGGCTGGGCGAGACGGCCTGGCGGACGAGCCTGGACTATCTCTACAGGGAGGGCATCCGCCGCGGCACGGGCCCGGAGACGTACGCCGAGCTCCGCGCGCTCCACTTCGGCGCGACGAGGCCTGCCGGGCCACGCGCCGGCGTCCCCGACACGTGCCGCGGAGGTGCTGGCGGAGTTCACGGCACGGCTCGCGCCGTACCAGCTCAACCCATACCACCCCGGCGTCCTCTCGTACTTCACGCCGCCGCCGCTCGCGCTCTCGATCGTGGGCGAGCTCCTCGGCCAGTGGATCAACCAGGGGATCGACGTCTACCAGGCCGGCCCGGTCGGCGCCTTCGTCGAGGAGGAGGTCAACCGCTGGCTGTGCGACCTCGTCGGCTACGGCCCGGCGAGCTGGGGCGTGCTGACCTCGGGCGGCACGATGGCCAACCTCATGGCGCTCACGGTCGTCCGCGACGTCCACCTCGCACGGCTTTCGGCGGCGACCGAGGCTGGGCTGCCGGCGGCGGCGGCGCTCGATCCGGCCCGCCTCGTCGCCGGCGGGGTGAACGCGTACCCGGCCGTGCCGCGCGGCGCGGCGCTCGACGGCGTTCGCGTCTATGCCAGCGACCAGGCCCACTTCTCGGTCGCGAAGGCGCTCGACATCCTGGGGTTCCCGGAAGCGACGCTGCACGTCGTGCCGTCGGATCCGCGCTTCCGGCTGCGCGGCGCGGACGTCGCAGCGGCGATCGAGGAGGACTCCACGGCCGGCCTGCGGCCGCTCGCCATCGCGGCCGTCGCGGGGAGCACGAACACGGGCGCGGTGGATGCCACCGGCGAGCTGGCCGACGTGGCCGAAGCGAACGGGCTCTGGCTCCACGTCGACGCGGCCTACGGGGGCGCCGCGCTCCTCTCGGCGCGCGACGCCGGTCGAGTGCCGGACCTTGCCCGGGCGGATTCGATCACGATCGACCCGCACAAGTGGTTCTTCCAGGCCTACGACATCGGCGGCCTCCTGGTCCGCCGGCACGACGACCTGAAGCACACGTTCCACCGCGAGCCGGAGTACTACCGCCACGGCCACCCGGGCGAGGAGCCGATCCACTGGCACCAGTACAGCTTCGAGGGAACACGCCGCTTCCGCGCCCTCAAGCTCTGGGCGAGCTGGAAGCACCTCGGGACGGCGGGCTTCGGGCGGCTCGTGGAGATGAACGTCGACCTCGCGGCGCACCTTGCGGCGCGGATCGCTGAAAGCGACGACCTCGACGGGATCCCGGACGGCGCGCCGGACCTGTCGGTCGTCTGCTTCCGCCACGTCCCGGGCGGGCGGGCCCGGGCGGCGGCGATCGATGCGGCCGATCCCACGGCGCTCGACCGCTACACGGACGTCCTCTGCGCGGCGCTGAATCGCACCGGCGAAGGCTGGCTGTCGACCACGATCCTGCGCGGCCGGACGTACCTGCGGGCGGGGATCGTCAACTACCTGAGCACGGCCGCCGCTGTCGACGCCGTCCTCGCGACGCTCCGGCGGCTCTCGCCCGCGGCGGCCGATGCTGCGGGCATCCACGCGGCGTAGGCAGGCACGAGCCGCGGGGGTTCCCGGGCGCTCCGATCAGGGTGCGGCGCGCCACGGCGCAGCGGTCCCTCACGGCGACCGGCCAGCACGGCCCGTACCCCCCGGCCAGGGCGCGGCGGTCCACGGCGCTGCGGTCCACGGCGCTGCGGTCCACGGCGCTGCGGTCCACCGGGCGGCGACCGGGAGTCACCGCCCCGGTACGCGCGGAATCGCACGTGAAGTCCACACTCCGGGGGCCGCCGCAGCTGTCGCTCTCGCTGGCCGGCCGCGGTCGGGACCAGTGCGCCCGCGAGCGGCTCCGCGGCGAGCATCAGGGCCGTCCACACGGCGACCCGCGAGCCCTGAGTGGGCCGCCGCGGGACCGAAGCCTGCCGTCGTCGGTGCGCGCGCAGAGGGTCGTGTTCACTTCACGTGCAATTCCACGGGTTCGCGGGCAGCCAGCAATGATTGGCAGTTCAGTCGACGTGCGACCAGGCACGATTGGCAGCCGGGCGACGGGCAGCCGGGAGACGAGCAGCCAGGCGGCGATTGCACACAGGCGGCGACGAGCCCGGGATCGCCGGCAGCCCCGGCTCGAGCGGGTCGCCGGGCGGGTCACGGGACGCCGGAGAGGCGGCCGAGGATCAGGGCAGCGATCGCTCCCGGCCCGCCCGCCAGTCCGCGAGGCGATACCACTCCCCCACCGCCGGCAGGAACCAGGGCCGGCCCTCGTACGGGGCCGGCACCAGCGGGAAGCGCAGCGACGCGAGGGCCGGGGCCGGCTCGCCGGCGAGGATCCAGCCTGCCGCGCGGTGACCGAGGTACGGGAGGATCGCGACGCCGCTCCCGCAGCAGCCGCTCGCGTACGTGATCCCTCCGAGCCGGCCCACGTGGGGCATGCGGTCGAACGTGAAGCCGACCTTGCCACCCCACGCGTACGCAACCCGCACGCCGGCGAGCTGCGGGTGCACCCGGAGCATGCCCCGGTGCAGGATCCGCGCCGTCTTCTCGACCGACGATGGCCAGAACGAGGCGCGCCCGCCGAAGAGCATCCGCCGGTCCGGTGTGAGGCGCCAGTAGTAGAGGAAGTTCTTCGAGTCGAAGAACATCCGGCCGTTCGGGCTGATCTCGTGGGCAAGATCCTCGGACAGCGGCTCCGTGGCGATGATGTAGCTGCCGATCGGCATGACCCGCCGGCGGAGCTC